>NZ_CANMAU010000003.1 GCF_947495925.1 uncultured Algibacter sp. | reverse complement strand
TGTGGGCCTTGAGGACCTTGTGGGCCTGTTAATCCTATTGGACCTTGTGGACCGGGTACTGTTGAATCTGCTCCGTCAGCCCCATCTAATCCGGCTGGACCTTGAGGACCTTCTGGACCTGGGGGACCTTCCAATCCTGTTGAATTACCACTGTTTTTAGCATATAAAGCATATGGTACACTTAATAATTGACTTCTTCCTACAATGCTATAGCTACTGCCTCCGTTTAGATCTATCTCAGATCTTATAAAATAAGTATCATCACCCCAATCAATACTTGAAAAATCATCAGACGATGCTCCATCTCCAACTTCTAACACCAACAAACCATTTTTATTTGTCGCTCTACTCTGTGTTTCAACATAAACCTCTGTCCCATTTAAACCGCCTTTAAGTATACTTATTCTAACTCCTACAAGCTGATTTGGTACTAAATCACCATCAATGTTACGAACAACAGCCTGATAACTCATTTTTTCAGGTGCTTGCCCAAAACTTGAATTCGTGAAAAGAAAAGCTAAAATGACTATTAATCCTATATGCCTAAATTTATTAGTAAATTTTTTCATGTTTGATATATCGTTATTTATCATAAATTTCGAATGCAATAATTATTTCAATTTTAGAATTTCCTTACTTAATATTAAGTCATTCGAATTTCGAATGTTTAAAAAGTATGTCCCAGGTAATAATGACTTTAAGTCAAGATTAGTGATACTATTTATATTTTGTTGAATACTCTGAACCGTATTCCCTTTGACATCAACTACATCAATTCGGCAACTAATGCATGGCTCTTTAAATTCTAAACCTAATGCATCTTTTTTATCAGGGTCTAAAATTAATTTTACATCTTCGTTAATATCTTGGTCTAAATAAACATTCTCAACAATCCTGAAATTCCATAAATACTCCTGCGCAACAAATCGAGATTGCTTTTTTCTACTCGTACTTCTTGCCGTATTAATATTATTGTCTAAATCTATTTTTGCAATAAACTGAGAACCACTTTCTGCATGGAATCCAGGTTTAAGAATGACTTCATTAACAGATTCAATCTTAGCGACTTTACCATTTGGGACGATAAAATTATTTTCGGCTTCAATTGTAAATTGGTAATAAAACACTTCCTCAGGGAGATCGTTGTTAGTAACTGAATAATCATGTAAAACAGCTAAATCATTGTCTTCGTCAGCATAAAAAACACCTAACACCTTTGAATCCACAATAGAGTTGGGATCTACATTCCAATTAATTAAATCCGGTCTTTCATACAAAAGATCTGCAGAGGTTACATTATTTGCCACTATCCAATCTTGCCATAACTTGTCTACCATAGTATGATGCAAATAAAATATAGGATCAGCTGGCGAAGTACCTGACGCCATTATACCTCCAGTCCAGATATGGCCACCTGTGTGTACACGACCTCTTTCTACTGAGTTTGAGTAATTTTGAAACGATGCTCGATCTGTATAAACAATATTTTGAACCGAATTGACTTGAGCAGTAGTCGGTAATAAACTAGTGCTGGCATTTGAACTTCTACCTAGACCCCAATTTAAATCTGTTGGATCATCAAAGCGCCCCATGAACTGTGGGTTACCACTTCCATCTTCCCATAAAGGTCCTGATTTAGATCTGTCTACCGATAAAGTCCAATTCCAAAAAGGCAAAGATATTTTTGGATTAAGAGCTTGCATGGCATGCTCCATGGTCCACATTTGATATCTGTGCCATGAAAAAAAAACGTCTAAATGATTACCAGGTTGGGGATAAGGAAGGTTAAAATGTATTTCTGTAAAATTATTCCCATGAAAAGATGCTAAATCTGCAACAATACCATCTTTTAGGGAAACGAAGGCATCAACCAGGGCATCTTTTTCGGTTTGCGTCATTTCATTATAATTTTTCCTAATACTCTGAGCATCCACATTAGCACAGGAAACAATCAAGATCAGCAATATAATTTTAATTCTATACATAGAATTGGATAATCGGTTATTATTTTTAAATACTAAGCCAAGCAATAAAAATTTATTGCTTAAAATTTTGACAAAAAAACTTTTTATTTCCCTTTACAATTAAGAATTAAATAATTCGAAATTATACAATCTAATACTCTTTCCACAAGAACTTTAACTTGGAGGGATAAAAGAATATTATCATAAAAGATACCATAAAAAATACTAAATGAACTTAGGGCTATTAATCAATCAATATTTAACTCCAAATGTAAAAAAAGAAAACTAAACAATTTTTATAAATCGTCGTAGACCTGATTTAAGTCGTTCAAACACTTATTTTGATTGTGTTTTTGAAGTTATTTGAAGCTCTAAACAGCTATTTATATATTAAGAAGACTTAAATCACTTAAAAAAATAAGATATCAACAAACACTAAAAATTTGTTTCAAATGCCAAATTCCTCTTAAATGTATTACAATAGATAAAAATCATTCAATTGCAGCTATCCTAACTTAGTAGATTCTAAGACTCAGCGAAAAACATAATAAATGAAAGCCCTATATGTTTTAATTTTAAAAAGCTAAGACTAAGAAAACCTGCTTTAATGACTCAATACCCCGTAACTTTTAATAGCTGAATCTAATTAAATGACAATTATCATTTTACTAATTTTCCTTTATTAATAATTTTACGTCATAGGACATAATCAACAAAAAACACAATTATTAAAATCTATTTAATCACATTAGTCAACATTAGTTAATTAATTGTATATGATTCAATTAAGTAAAATTCTATTCAATCTAACCGTGTTTAGTAGAAATTGCAACTTAAAAAGTTAACAATCAAATATGAGCATCATTAAAAAAGAAAATTTCTATAAAACATTAGAAGAAGAACAACGTATTCTATCCTGCTATACCAAATTAACCTTTAAAAGAAACAACAGCCTGTTTTACAGTCAATTAGAAAGCCAAGACAACAAAAACAAACAAACTGTTTCAGTTTCACTATTTCCGTCTTACCTAAGTCCTGATTTTACATCTAAAAAAAACACAACCATCATAAAGGTGCCTCAAAAAAAAATTCATGGTTTTGCAATAATGCTAAAAAAAAACATTGAAATTGTTGATTTTTTAAAACTTAATTACAAAAAGAAATTCATTCAAAATACGACTAGGTATTTAAATAGATTTCAAAACTGCTTATCTCCCGTTTATAAATTGTATTTTGGTGAGATTAGACATGATGAGTATAATTATTTAATGAGTAAGCTCAAAAAAATGATAGAAACACGCTTTAGTCAAAGAGGTGTGGTCTCACAAAACATACAAAGCTGGGAATATTACTTAAAAAGATCTTACGACCTTATAAAATCGAAACGCGCTTCGCTGTTTGTAATTTATGTTAACAAAGACCCGGTTCAAATTACACTTAATCACCATTTTAAAAAAAAATTATTCGTAACAATCACTTCATTTGACATAAAATATTCAAAATTCAGTCTTGGTAATATATCGATCTATAAAACTCTTGAATGGTGTCTAAAAAATGAATACGATTTACTTGATATGGCTTACGGAGAACTACCCTATAAAAAAGCTTGGAGTAATTGCATTTATAATTTTGAGCACCACATTTTATATCAAAAAAACAACATTAAATCTCTGCTCAAAGCAAAAATCGAACAAGGCATTTTAACAATTAAAAACAATTTAAAAGCATTTAACTTAGATTATTATTTTGACAAACGTTATAAAAAAAACAAAAACCCATATGTAAAGTGCAACAATTACATTACAAGTTTAGAACCCCAATTCTTATTAACCAATGAATTTAAACTAACAGAGTTTAGAAACGAAAAATACACATGTATTAAAGAAGAAATACTAAATTTTTTATACACTTCAAAAGAGAAACTCGCTAAATTGAAAATTTACAAAAATAAAGCAGAAACCAATTATTTGGTAATAGGCAATACTGGTATCAAAAAAATATGTATTCAATGCAAAAATATTGATAAGAAAAACTGTCCATATAAATAGTGTTCGATTCTTAACTTTTTTTTAACGCTTTTATTCAGTCTATATTTTACAAGTCTGCTTAAAAAAGAATTTATATACAAAATAATCATAAAAAAAACCTTAACCCATATTTGTTAAGGTTTTTTATTAAAACTTTTACGATTTCTACATCTCATTAAAAATGGAGTGCATCAACCGTTTTTTATCGTTGATACTCTCTTCCAGCGAAATCATGGTTTCTGTTCTGTAAACCCCCTCAATATCATCTAGTAAAAAGATAACCTCTTTTGCATGCTCTGTACTTCTAGCTCTAATTTTACAGAAAATATTAAACTTCCCTGTAGTTATATGAGCAACTGTAACATAAGCTATCTCGTTTATGCGCTCAAGAACAAATTTAGTCTGAGAGGTATTATTCAAATAGACACCAACATATGCAATAAACGAATACCCCAATTTCTTATAATCTAGCATCAGTGAAGATCCTCTTATAATTCCCGATTCCTCCATTTTTTTAACACGTACATGCACAGTACCTGCCGATATCAACAATTTTTTGGCAATGTCCGTAAATGGTATTCTTGTGTTATCGATTAACATATCTAAAATTTGATGATCGATTTCGTCTAATTTAATTTTCCCCATAATTAACTATTCTTAAGTATTAAGCAAAATTAATACATTTTCACTAAAAAAACCTCATAATCCATATGCTTTATTTCGATTATAACAAGATCTTATCATTATTTAATATTACGAAAACGTTTTCGTTATTAACTTTCAATAAACCACCATCCTCTCCAAATACCTCACTCCCATTTGCATCAATTTCTTTATGCCCATAAAATCCTTTAAGAGTTTCTGTTTTAAGAACTTTTGGAATAAACTCTAGTTTATTTTTAATTAACGTTTCTTGATATTGGATACCTATATCTACAATGCGATCTTTAATTTTCGCGTTTCTAATAATAACATCAAGAAAACATTTTTCATTTTCTGGAATATCCAAATAAGGTTTATAAAAACTTCCAGAAACATCAGTATTAGCGATATAATTCAACGAAGTCAAATAAGATATGTATATTAATTCACGTGTATTTTCCCGATCATAGTCATTATGATAATGCCCAGCTTCAAAAAGAATTGTTGGTACATTTTTACTTTGAAACGTATCACCAACACAATTTATGTTAAAAGCATCATCATATACCCCAACCTGATTAGGTATAACACTTTGTAAGGTTTCATTCATAACAGCAATAACTTCCATAGCTACTTTTCGGTTATCTGTAATTGTACAAGAATCGTCTTGCGCGGGTGCTAAAAACGATACCGTGGCTGATTTATTAACTTTTCCCGCGCTAAAAATGGTACGCTGTCCATGTAGGTTATAACAAAAATCTGGCTTGAAAGATTCAAAAACAGATTTTAGCACTCTACTTTCAGGTTGACTTAAATTCTGCGCATCCCTATTTAAATCAACTTCATTAGCATTTACACGAGTATAAGCCAAAGCCCCATCCGGATTCAAAATAGGAATGATATATAATGTACAAGCTTCTAAAATGTGTTTATTATTAGATTCAGCACTTATTAAGGTATTTAATAAGTCAAATAATGCCTTTGTTGTGGTCGATTCGTTTCCATGCATCTGAGACCACATTAACACCTTCTTTCTTCCGCTACCTATTTTCAGGCCATAAATAGGATGACCTAAAACCGACTTGCCTATAACATCAACATGATTTTTTTTTTTCAAACTTTCCAATAAAGGCAGTATATCTTTATGGGTTATATATCTACCAAATAGGCTCTTTTCTTTATGTTCTAAAAACAAGCCTTTAATATCTTCTATTTGCATTTTATTTATTTATGTGACAAATGTAAACATTTACTAATTTACAATTGTAAACAAGAAAATGGATAGGTTTGTTTACAATTGTATTCAAGCTAAGCTTACACTTCCTTATTGAACTTTATTAAAATTATAAAATATCAATAGTATCAATTAAAACACTATATATCAATTAATAAAGTTTAATTATGTCAACTTTAAGTTTAAATAAAACTATTAATTGTAAGTAAATCATTTTAATTCTATTCACATTATTGTTACATTTGTAACACCAAAAGATCTTCACCCCTAGAACAATGATAAACACAGATGATTTTATAAAAAGACTACAAAAGGTTATTGACTATTACGGAGAATCAGCCTCTTCTTTTGCTGAAAAAATTGGGGTTCAGCGTTCAAGTATTTCACATATATTATCTGGAAGAAACAAACCAAGTTTAGACTTTATTTTGAAAGTTCTTGCTGCTTTCCCTGAAGTTGATTTGTATTGGCTTTTTAATGGGAAAGGAGAATTCCCTTCTTCGCAAAAAAAAGACGACAGCAAAACTTATAACGAATCTTTCACATCCACTCAAAAAATAATTGAAGAAAAAGTAAACATTCATCCAAAGAATGATAAAGAAATTGAGCGCATTGTAGTTTTCTACACTGATGGGACTTTTAAAAATTTCAAGAACTAAAACCCTATTTCATTACTTTTGCAAACTAATACTTAAATTATGCGTTTTTTACAATGTTTATTATGCCTTTTATTACTTAATTGCTACGAACCTTCAAGAGAGTGCAAAAATTTCAGGACTGGCAAATTTTACAGCGAAACTACGATCAATGGAGAAGTTGTTAAATCAACATTCGAAAGAAGCGAAACACTTCAAATTGAAAGCTACAACAACAAAATAGACTCTTCTAAATTAAGATGGATTAATGATTGTGAAGTTATCTTCAAAACCATAAATCCAAAAAATATGGCAGAAGAAAAAGATATTCATTTAAAAATATTAGCCACTACAGATTCGTCATACATATACGAATACTCATATGTAGGAGAAACAAAAAAACAAAAAGGACTCGCCTATAGAAGCCATTGAAACTAATCAAAAGGATACAAAAAATATTCTACCAAATTAAATTTCAATTCACTGCCTTTAGTTATTTCATAAGTTAAAAAAATCTCTCCCCAATATTCACCATCTGAAAAATCAGCAATAATCCATTTATGATTTAGCAGTTTTACGGTGTTAATCATCATTTTTCTTCCTTCACTAGCCCCATAAGGAATTATAGGATGCTCTCCTTTTACCTCATTTAGTTTATAAAGTTCATCTTTTATATAGGGAATTAACTCATCTACCTTATAGCCTTCATCTTCGAAATAACTAATCGCATCTTCGTTTCTATCCAAATTAAAATGTGAAACTTCTAAGAAATCATTTTGTAATACTTTGACTGAATCTTTATACGTCTCAAGTTGAGATTTACAAACCCCTAACTTGTTATCCATATCTTCAAATACTCGTTTCGCATTTACATATTGAAACAGCACCAGTAATATTGAAAAGACGAATAAATACATGAAAATTCTTTGTTTCATAATTTTGTTTTAAATTGTTATTCGAAGATTATCATAAGCCAAAAACACATTTTCAGGAAGTGTCTTTTCAACATCATCATGAAACCCAAGTAAATGGCTAATATGTGTTAAATATGCTTTTTCGGGCTTTATTAGCTCAATAAATTCAAGAGCTTCTTTTAAATTAAAGTGTGACCTATGCGGTTCAATCCTTAGCGCATTAACAACTAAAACCCTTACTCCTGACAACTTATTTATTTCTCTGGTTTTCAAGGTCTTCATATCGGTTAAATAAGCAAAGTCTTTAAATCTATACCCAAAAACTTGCAATTTATCATGTTTTCCGTTTATAGGAAAAACATCTAGATTTTTTAGCTTAAAGGACTTATTCCTAACCCTATTAATATTTACAGTAGGAGCACCCGGATATTTATTTTCTAAAGCAAATATATAGTCAAATCGTTTTTTTAACGACTTAAGTACACGTTTATGAGCATAAATTGAAATATCTCCTTGTCTAAAATAAAAAGGTCTAATATCATCTAAACCTAAAACATGATCTGAATGCTCATGTGTAAAAATAATGCCATCAATTCGCTTACAATTTGCCCGAAGCATTTGATATCTAAAGTCTGGCCCACAATCAATTACATAGGTATAACCATCCCATTCCACCAATACCGAAACACGCAACCTCTTATCTTTAACATTGTTGCTAAGACAAACAGGATGATCACTCCCAATAATAGGGATTCCTTGCGACGTACCTGTACCAAGAAAGGTTATTTTCACAATTCCGTAATTTTCGTTCAAAAGTAAGCTTATTTTTTCGTTTGATATAGTTATTTAATATCTTTACTTTTTATTGAATTTAACCTGACACGTATGGAAATTACTATAAAGGGAGATAAGGATTTTAATGATATTCCATCTTTAAAATCAAAAGCACTTCGGATAAATTTAAACGAGAATATTTACGGAACATTTGCCGAAATCGGAGCAGGTCAGGAAACTTGTAGACACTTTTTTAGAGCCGGAGGAGCATCAGGAACAATCGCAAAAGCTATGTCTGCATATGACAAAGATTTTAGTGATGCAATTTATGGAGCTGAAGACGACGGTAGATATGTTACAGAAGCTCGTTTGAGGAAAATGCTGACTCATGAGATGGATTTAATGGAAAATCGATTGACTCGTGAAAAAAACCCGAACAAAATATTTTTTACATATGCCAATACTGTGGCGACCATAGATTTTGCTAAGCAATTTAAAGGTCATGGCTGGGTTGGTATTAAATATCAAATAGACGCTAAAAGTGATTACAATGAGATTATTTTACATTTGCGTTTTAAAGAAACAGATGCAAGACTTCAACAAGAAACCTTAGGTATTCTTGGTACAAACTTAATTTATGGTGCATTTTACAAGTACAACGAACCCAAAAAATTACTTCGTTATCTATATGACCATTTAGACAAAGATCAAGTTGAAATTGATACAATAAATTTTTCAGGTCCCGTATTCAAAAACATCGACAATAGATTGATGAGTTTGCAACTTGTTAAAAATGGGATGACAGATGCCGTCATGTTTGGTCCTGACGGCACCAATGTCCTGCCAGCCAAAGTGTTCTATAAAAAAAACATACTTGCCCTTCGAGGTAGTTTTAGACCGGTAACAAAAGTAAATATGGAAATGTATGAGAAATCATACAATATGTTTATTAAAGAAAATAAAGTTGATGAAGAAAAAACTGTTGTTGTCTTTGAAATAACACTTTCAAACTTAAGAGCCGAAGGTAAGATTGACGAACAAGACTTTATTGATAGAGCAGATTTACTTTGCGCATTAGGGCAATCTGTTATGATTTCAAATTTTCAAGAGTATTTTAAAGTCGTAGAATACTTTTCTAATTACACTAAGGCTAGAATGGGATTAGCCATGGGAGTTAGCAACCTAGTTGATATTTTTGATGAAAAATACTATCGTCATATCAGCGGAGGCATACTTGAAGCATTCGGCAAGCTTTTCTTTAAAGATTTAAAGGTCTACCTATACCCTATGAAAGATCCTGAAACCGGAGAATTGATAACTAGTGAAAACCTTAAGGTTTATCCAAGAATGAAAGAATTATACAAGTTTTTTAAATACAACGGAAAGGTTATTGATATAGATGATTATGATGAAAGCATAATGAATATATTCTCGCGAGAAATATTAAGAATGATTACTGATGGAGAAAGAGGTTGGGAAGAAATGATTCCGGAAGGAACTGCAGAATTAATAAAAGACTATCGTTTATTTGGTTATAGCAGAAAACCGTTAACACTCAGCAGAAAAAGAAAAAAGTAACAATCATTCTTTTCTAATTAAAAAAAAAGTGATCATTTAGGAATGATCACTTTTTTTTATTTATGCCAATATTTGATTCGCATGATCTTTAGTTTTCACCTTCTCTATAACACGATCAATAACACCTTTTTCATTAATTAAAAACGTCATACGGTGTATCCCATCATATTCTCTACCCATAAACTTCTTCGGCCCCCAAACACCAAATGTATTAATAACTGATTTATCTTCATCAGCCAACAAAGGAAATGGGAATTCATATTTATTTTTAAAATTTGTTTGTCTTTTTTCAGAATCAGCACTTACCCCTAATAGCTCGTAACCTTGAGCTTGCAGCTCTTTGTAATTATCTCTTAAATTACAAGCTTCAACTGTACAACCGGGTGTGCTTGCTTTTGGATAGAAAAAAACTATTAGCTTTTTACCTTTATAATCACTCAATGAAATTATATTTCCTTGATCATCTTTTGCTGTAAAATTAGGCACAACATCACCTTGTTTTAACGTATTCATTTAGAATTGTAATTTTATAAGCTGTTCAAATGTAATTCGCTTAACAATAATTTTCAGCACTATAAAAAATTATTAGCTATGCTCATTTCATAGTATTAACTTTGATTTCTTTACAAAAATACAATTTATGACTAAGAAAGAGAAGGTACAGTTCATTATAACTACCTTAAATAAATTATACCCAGAAATCCCCATACCTCTTGACCATAAAGACCCTTATACCTTATTAATTGCCGTTTTAATGTCTGCTCAAAGTACAGATGTAAGAGTAAATCAAATTACACCATTACTATTTGAGCAAGCAGATAATCCATATGATATGATAAAGCTTACTGTTGATGATATAAGAGAGATAATAAAACCTGTAGGTCTGTCACCGATGAAAAGCAAAGGTATACATGGTTTGTCAAAAATTCTAATAGAAAAACACAATGGCAAAGTACCACAAAGCTTTGAGCATCTGGAAGAACTTCCAGCTGTTGGACACAAAACTGCAAGTGTAGTTATGTCTCAAGCTTTTGGTGTTCCCGCATTTCCCGTAGACACTCACATTCATAGATTAATGTATAGATGGAATTTAAGCAGCGGCAAAAACGTAACGCAAACAGAAAAGGACGCCAAACGATTGTTTCCAAAAGAACTTTGGAATGAATTGCACCTTCAAATTATTTGGTATGGCAGACAATATTCCCCCGCAAGAGGCTGGGATTTAGAAAAAGATATTATAACTAAAACCGTAGGAAGGCAATCTGTATTAAGTAACTATATTAAACTAAAAAAGTCCTAATATAGCTATATTAGGACTTTTAAAACTCAATTTAGAAGTGCTTCAAACTTCAATTTATTACTACTTATAACACTTAAAGCCTTAGAATAATTTAGAAGAAATTTAACCGTTTCTTCTTTCGGTGATAAATCATCTATTTCACGAATAGAATTTTCAGAGTAAATTTTTGCCATTTTTTCAATTTAAGGATTACTTAAACGAATAACGTGGCAAAACTTAGTTTATTGCATTAGTTGGTTAAAACAATATTATGCTTATCAATAATCTTACGAAGATTTATTAAAGCATACCGCATTCTACCCAAAGCAGTATTAATACTAACGCCAGTTCTATCAGATATCTCCTTAAAGCTCATGTCGTTATAAATGCGCATTAAAAGCACCTCTTTTTGATCTTCAGGAAGCTCGTCAACCAAGCGTCTCACGTCATTTTCAACCTGCTCTTTAATAATCGTTTTTTCAGCATTCAAACTCGTATCACTCAGTACTGAAAATATACTAAACTCACCTGTATTATCAAACTTAGGCATTCTGTTATTCTTTCTAAAAAAATCTATAACAAGATTATGTGAAATACGCATTACCCAAGGCAGGAACTTGCCTTCTTCATTATACGCACCTCTTTTTAATGTACGAATAACTTTTATAAAAGTGTCTTGAAAAATATCTTCAGCGACATCCCTATCATAAACTTTAGAATAAATAAAACTATAAATTTTTTGCTTGTGCCTTACAACAAGCGTTTCTAAAGCACTTTCATCACCGTTGATGTAGTTACTTACCAGTACAGAGTCTGTATTAAGTTCGTGTTGCATAATAATTACTTTTAGCGCATAGAAGAAAAGGGCTTCTTTGCTTGGGGTTACATGTTTAAAAGTAATATTATACTATAGGCGAAGTTTATTTTATTGTTTATATATGCTCAAATATAGCAACAATCATTCCTAAAAAGAAAGAATTTAAAGCTTTTTTTAATTATTTATTGAATTATAATCAATTTTATCGGCTCAAATACTTATAGTATCTTTGCAAAATTATCTGCCATAAAAGCCTATGAATACTAGTATTTCAGAAATTAACCCAAAAGAAAACATCATTATAAAAGGGGCAAAATTGCATAACCTGAAAAATATTGATGTTATTATTCCAAGAAACAAACTAGTTGTGATTACAGGTTTATCTGGTTCGGGAAAATCAAGTTTAGCCTTTGACACCTTATATGCTGAAGGACAAAGACGATACGTTGAAAGTCTTTCTAGTTATGCAAGGCAGTTTTTAGGCAGACTTAATAAGCCAAAAGTAGATTATATAAAAGGTATTGCCCCTGCAATTGCCATAGAGCAAAAAGTAAACTCCACCAATCCAAGATCTACAGTCGGTACAACCACTGAGATTTACGACTACCTAAAGTTACTGTTTGCTCGAATTGGAAAAACATATTCTCCCGTTTCTGGTTTAGAAGTTAAAAAAAACACGGTTTCAGATGTTATAAATCATATTAAAACCTTTCCCGATAGAGAAAAATTACTTCTTCTTGCTCCTATTCACCTTGAAGAAGGCAGATCTATTAAAGATAAACTTAAAGCTTTACAACAACAGGGGTACTCTAGAATAAAAAGTAAAAACAAGGTTATAAGAATTGACGAATTCGAACTTACTTCAAAAAAAGAGCCTATTCTGTTAGTTGTTGACAGAATTATCACAAAAGACGAAGAAGACTTTTATAACCGATTAGCTGATGCTGTACAAACTGCATTTTTCGAAGGTAAAGGCAATTGTATCATTGAAACTGTAAAAGATAATAATCAGCAATCATTTAGTAATAAATTTGAGTTAGACGGTATTCATTTTTTAGAACCCAACGTTCACTTATTTAGTTTTAATAATCCTTATGGCGCCTGTCCAAAATGTGAGGGATATGGTGATATTATTGGAATTGACGAAGACTTAGTTATACCAAACACAGGGCTTTCAATATATGAAAGCGCCATTTTTCCTTGGCGCGGTGAGAGCATGAGTTGGTACAAAGATCAATTAATAAATAATTCTCATAGATTCGATTTTCCAATTCACAAACCATATTTTGAACTAAGCAAAGACCAAAAAAAGTTAATCTGGACGGGAAATCAATATTTTGAAGGACTAGATGCATTTTTTGCTGAATTAGAATCCAAAGCTTATAAGATTCAAAATCGCGTTATGTTATCACGTTATCGCGGAAAAACTAAATGCCAAACTTGTGAAGGTAAACGCTTAAGAGTTGAAGCTAATTATGTGAAAATTGCTAATGCTACAATTACAGATTTGGTAGAAATGCCTTTAAATAAGCTAGCAGATTTTTTTAAAAAACTAGAATTAAGCATTAGTGATACTACAATTGCCAAACGACTATTAAAAGAAATAAATAATAGACTCGCTTTTTTAGCAAATGTTGGCTTGGACTACTTAACGCTAAATAGAAAATCAAATAGCCTATCTGGAGGTGAAAGCCAACGTATTAATCTTGCTACCTCACTAGGCAGCAGCTTAGTAGGCTCTATGTACATCCTCGATGAACCTAGTATTGGTCTTCACCCTAAAGATACCGAACGCCTCATTTCTGTTTTAAAATCTTTACGAGATTTAGGAAATACCGTAATAGTTGTTGAGCACGATGAAGATATCATGAAAGCGGCAGATAACATTATTGATATTGGACCTGAAGCTGGCACTTTTGGAGGGCACGTGGTTGCCAAGGGTACATATCATGATATTTTATCATCGGAATCATTGACTGCTCAATATTTAAACGAAAATTTAAAGATTGAAGTTCCAAAAACACGAAGAACATCAAAACATTATATTGATATTATTAGAGCTCGTGAAAACAACTTAAAAAACATTAATGTTAGATTCCCTCTAGGCATGCTAACTGTTGTGACTGGGGTCTCTGGTAGCGGCAAAAGTACACTTGTTAGAAAAATCTTGTATCCTGCACTCCAAAAAAAAATAACAGATTTTGGAGACAAGCCTGGTCAATTTACTGCATTAGAAGGCGACTTTAACAATGTAAGTCACATAGAATTTGTTGATCAAAACCCAATTGGCAGATCTTCGCGTTCAAACCCAGTAACATATATTAAGGCTTATGATGACATACGTGCGCTATACTCAAAACAAAAGCTAAGCACTATTAGATATTATCAAGCAAAACATTTTTCTTTTAATGTAGATAGTGGTCGTTGTGAGACTTGCAAAGGTGAAGGTGAAGTAACCATTGAAATGCAGTTCATGGCGGATGTACACTTAGAATGTGAAACCTGCAAAGGTAAAAGATTTAAAAAAGAAGTATTGGAAGTCAATTTTGCTGGAAAAAATATAGATGACATTTTAAGCTTTACCATTGATGACGCCATTTCTTTTTTCGAGGCTAATGAACAGACAAAAATCAAGAATAAACTTCAGCCACTTCAAGATGTTGGCTTAGGCTATGTCACTTTAGGTCAAAGTTCCTCTACCCTTTCTGGTGGTGAAGCTCAACGTATTAAACTAGCCTCTTTTTTAGGCAAAGGAAACAATAAAGAAAAAGCCCTTTTTATTTTTGATGAACCCACTACAGGTCTTCATTTTCATGATATCAAAAAACTTTTAAAATCATTTAATGCACTCATTGAAAAAGGCCATTCTATTATCGTGGTAGAACACAACTTAGAACTTATTAAATGTGCAGATTATATAATTGATTTAGGTCCTACCGGAGGAGAAAACGGAGGTAATCTTGTAGCATCTGGCACTCCTGAAGATATTATTAAGATTAAAACCTCTATAACAGGTGATTTTTTAAAAGACAAATTATAACGCCCTCTAAATAAATTGAAGTTGATGATTATAGAATATGGTCAATCCAATGTATGGCGCCAGTATTCAGTTGTGTCCCTAGATTTTGTCAGATATCCAATCTATTATATTCTGTTATAATCCTAGTACCACCTTCATCTATTTCTGGCGTTGAAATTAAATCAAATTCTAAAGTAATCCACATATTTAGCCGGAACATCACTATAGCTAAATATGATAAAAATAATGATAAACGAGTTAGTACTCATGTAGATGACACATTTTCACAGTATCAAAACAAAACTGATTATTTAATAAAACAAAAAGGCAAACACTCCCAATATTATTACTGTTAGAGGTGCTACTAAAAGCAAAAAAAGAAACGTAGTAATTGATGTTTTTAACAAGCTTCTTAACCAACCTTGCTTATAAAAATACTTTATAGAAATGAATAGATAAAAGAAAGTAGAAAATATAATTAAAACATCTAGAGCATTGGGAACATCCAAAATAAAATTCATTCCTAAAATTATACTAAAAACCGTAAAAAGAAATGAAAAGAAATAAAAACTAAACACCAAATGATGAGCGTACAAACCTCTTTTTAAAAAAAGAAGTTTTAAAATTAATGCAAAAATTGGAAGCAAAAAGAACATCGCTATAGGAATAGCATCATAAAATGCTTGAAGAATACTCCCTCCTCCTCTTGTTTTATAAAGTTTTAAAGCTTGAGCATAAAACCGTCTTTCAAAAAAACCAGCATCCTTACTCATTCCAAAATTTTCATAAATAACTTTATTTGGCGCTCCAATCTTGATAAGCGAGTCAGTACTTTTACTAAAGTCAAAATCGAATAAACTTTTATTTTTAAAATTTTCAGTATTCAATAAAGAATCCAATTCCTTTTCTGAAATATCATCACCAAAACCATACTTACTAATAATATGCTCTATTTTAATCTGCTCTAAAGAATCCTTATTTAACGCTTCATTAAGCTTAAACTTGGTAACAGAATCTTGACTGTTCAAACCTAAATTCTTATCCACCCAATTATCATCATTCATGACTTTTCCCAGTTGCGCATCTACACTACGAACCTGTTCTCGCTGAATAAAAGAAAACAAAAAGAAAAACACTACAGCAATAAACAAATACATTTGAGCTGGATGCAGATATAACAAACGTTTACCTTCTATAAATTTAGAAGCCAAATAACCAGGTTTAAACAATAAAGGCAAAAAACTTTTAAAAAAACGAGCATCAAACGAAAAATAATTACTAATTGTATTGTAAAACAAAACCTTTACTGTCAATTCATCTTTAGCTTGTTGCCCACAGTGTGGACAAAACTTAAAAGTTTTTTTAAAAAGCTTTTCACAGTTTTTACATGTTTGTTTTTTTTCTTTCATAAAATATTTTATTTAAGCAAAGTAGTTATTAAAAATAATATATTTCTAGTATCCTCATTAACCGATATGTATAATATTTGAGCTTACTTAAAATTTTTCATGAAATAAAATGAGAGAAGACAAATAAAAAAGGGCACTCTTTTCAGAGTACCCTTAAACTATAATTATCTTTTATATTTCTATAAAGTATAATTGGATTATTATTTAACAAATTTTAAGAATCCGTTCTCAGTTGTTAAAATATATAAACCAGATTTTAAAGAAGATAAGCTAATTTCATTAGAAACAGCTCCTTTTAAAACTCTTCTACCAGTTAAATCATATACTGAGTAATCTCCTTCTACTTGGTTGTTTACAACAACAACATCTCTAGTAGCATTGTAAAACGCAGATAATTTTGTTTTGTTGAAATCATTTGAGCTTAAAATATCTTCTGTAAGCTCCACTACATAATTTAAATATGTTTCTCCATCAGCATTAGTTCCTACAATTTGAAGAATGTAAAGGTAACCAGCTACATAATCAGCCGTATTTTCTACAGGTCCGTATCCTGCTGGAATAGTTACATCAATATTAACAGCTCCATCTGTAAAATCACCTGCTGTTAAAGTAGCAAGAACCGTCTTGTTGTCAGACCCCCAGTCAAGAGGAGCATTACCAAATCCAACTCTAGCGAAGCTCACCTCTAAAGGATCACCCACATTAGGGTCAGTTTCATCATAATCTGTAATATCAAGGTTTATTGTTTTGGTAGAATTATCGAATGAATAGTTAGCTACACCTCCCCATGGGTAACCAGCAAACCTATCAGATAAAGAAGAGGCCTGATAAACATCTCCGCTATTCATTGAAACACTGTACTGAGCAGTTACACTTAAGGTACTAACCATTAGTCCTAAAGTAAAAAGTAAAGAAGTAATTTTTTTCATAATCTTATTATAAATTTAGTTATTAATTATCCAAATGTAAGTTTTTTTTCTGGAATGTTTTCAAAAAACCTACTAGACATTAACTAATCATCTATAAAATTCACAAAAAAAATAACTTGACTATACCTAGACAAGTGCTTTTATCTCATATATAAATAATAATTTAAATTCCTCAAGTTCTTTTTGATGTTATTATACTTATTCTTAAAAAACTCACGCAAATCATTCTCAAAATTTTATGGCACGCTGTTTGTATCTACAAAATCGTCACCATAAAATCTATTATTATGAATACATCACAAATCTACCATGCACAGCTATTTACCACAAATAGAATATCAAAAAACTTATTCTATTTACTAGTAAGTCTTGTATACGTTTTTTTAAATACACAGGCTAATGCTTTCAACTATGAAGAGAATTATTTAAATACTTCTTATTATAACAAAAACGGCAATTCTTTCATTTTTATTGAAAATGGTATTGAATTTTCTGTATTTAGAGATGGACAGTTTGATTTTAACATCCTCGACAATAATGCAAACCTAAATATTTCGTTAAACACTCGAAACGCAAACTTTAGCTTTAATACCGGATACAATTATAACAGTTATGTACAGTATGATGAGTACGGCGCCATCGTTCAAATACAAAACATTCCTGTATATTACGATGATTATGGCCGTATTATTCAAGCGGGAAGCGTAAACTTATATTATAACAACTACGGCTATGTTTCCCAAATTGGAGGGCTATATGTGAATTATAATCGCTATAACAGATACACCTACTGTACCGGATACATAAATAGCTATAACAGATTATATGTTTACAGACCTTGGCATAATTACTATTGTGCGCCCTCATATCAATATGCAGTAGTATACAACAGACCTTATAGAAGATATTATTACCCAGTAAGATACACTTACTGCAGACCTTTCTATAATAACTATAAACCAAGAACCTCAATAGGCGTTAGACGCGGGAATACGGTTTACAGAAATAGAAACTATGCAACAGTTAATAGAAATAAACGAAATGCAACTACTATAAATAGAAATACCAGCCCTAGAAGATCTGTTACGCAGGGCAATGCTATAAATAGGCATGATGCCACTATAAGCAATACTCAAACTAAGAGACGTTACACTAGTATGAGCAGAAACAACAACCCTACTCTCAACAATAAAAGCGGTAGACGAGTAAATACCGCAATAAATAGAACCCTAGCAAATGAATCTACTTCTTTGAAAAAGCAAAGTAATAAGGTTTTTAAAAGAAACTCTAGAGCTATTTCATCAAACAACACGTTTAAAAACAACATAAAAAAAAGAGTTCCAAATAATACTCAAGTAAGACACACTAAAAAAGAAAGACAAAACGTTAATAACGGAAATAAAGTGTTTAGAAATTCTAATCAGAACACAAGCACTCAGAAAACCCGATCGTTTCAAAAACCAAATAGTTTAAAATCTCGTACATATAATAGAAATGATAATAAAACTAGAAGTACTCAAGTAGCAAAACACACTGTAAATAAGCCTAGAACTATACAAAAAGGTAAAGTTTCCAGAACAATACATAGTAACAGCAGAAGCGTTTCGCAAAATAGAAGTAATTCTAAAAACAATACAAAATCGACTCCTAGAAGACGATTGTAACAATTTTGGTTGGTTAGTTTGGAAAGCCCTGCAATATGTCTGCCTCAAAGCAACATTGCGGGGTTTTTCGTTTTTAAATGTCTTACTTTAATCTTAGATATTTTTTTATTTCAATATTTATATCTTCTGAAAAATTAAACTGATATATCGCAAATACATATACACTAGTAATTAGTAAAGATTTTAAAACAATATTTACAATAGGATGAAATGGGAAGTCCCAGAAATAAAATACAATAACACTCGCAAGAATTAACCCCCCAGTTTTTAAAGTACAACTGGTAAACGGAAATACCTTAAACTTCCTATAAACAAAATACAGCTTAATGCTATTGTAAACAAAAATTGCTAAAAACGTAGCTAATGCTGCTCCATTAATCCCTAACCATGGTATAAAGATTATATTCAGAAGAACCATTAAAACAACCAAAACAACCCCTAAAATCAATACTATTCTATAATAATCGCTATTAAATAAAATCGCATTATTACTTCCCAATACAGTATCATATAGCTTCGTAACACTTACTAGAAACACCACAAACAAACCACCGCTAAACTCATCTGGGATTATAAAATATAATTGATTAATATTAAGTATTATCAATAAAAATATAAAACCGCCAACAATAAAAAGGTTTATCGAACTTCGTTTGTACAGATCTTCTAAAGCACTATAATCCTTATCATTTAAGTACTTTGCTGATAGAGGCATTAAAATTTGATGCATAGACCGCTGTGGCACAGCTATAACCGTAGCAATAAAAACAGCCACATTATAATAAGCTATTTGCTCAATATTTATATAATAGCCGAGCATCACCTTGTCCACATCTAAAAGAACAGTAGCTACAGAACCCGCAATAATTATAAGAAAGGAATACTTTAGCACCTCTCCCATATTATTAATTTTCTTAAAGGTCAATTTTGGAAATTTGACACTAAATGCATAAAACATCATTACCAACATTCTCAAAATGTACACAACCACCAATCCAGTCATAAACCGCTCGACATCAATTAATTTAAAATGTAACAAGAAAAGTAAAACCATTGCTCCCACTCTATGAAAAACTTCTTTCAAAAAATTCCCAAAAACAGTTTGCATTTGAACTTTTGCCCATGCAAAAAACACTTCAAAATAGGCAAGTGCTACGGCCACACATATGGTATGCCATAAATAATTTTTAATAATTTCATTCTTTTGGGAAAGAAAACCAACTATTGCATCGTAACTCACATATGTTATTAAAATTAGAGGAACTATAATTAACATAGGTAACAATAGCATTAAAGTCAAAAAACTATTAAGCGACAACCTGGTTTTAAAAGAGGAATAAAACTTCACTAAAGTATTGTGAACTCCAAATGCCATTAGAGGCATAATAACAAACGCCAAAGACAGCATATACCCTACCATCCCATAATATTCATCACTTAAAAATTCAGTATACAGAAAGAGCGTATTAATTGCTCCAATAAAAAAACCCAAGTACGTGGAAATAACATTTTTAAAGGATTGGGAAGCAACTATACCCATTTATAATAATTTTGATAGTGATTTTGTCAAC
Source organism: uncultured Algibacter sp. (assembly GCF_947495925.1). Classification (GTDB taxonomy): domain Bacteria; phylum Bacteroidota; class Bacteroidia; order Flavobacteriales; family Flavobacteriaceae; genus Algibacter_E. Next base: position 608,155 of record NZ_CANMAU010000003.1, on the reverse strand, counting down.
GCCTTTCTATGGTACTTTTGCAATCCTATTGGATAAGCCTGCAAGTTACCAGACTTAAAAGCCTTATAATGCTCTAAGATAGTACTTTTTAGGGATTCGTAATCATCGTAATTGAAGTAGTTTCCCGTGTTTGTTTCTATTAATATGTTCTCCACATCAGTGTCTTTTGGACCAATTCCTATTATTGGTCTACCAGAAACCATATATTCAAATAATTTACCCGGAATAATACTTTTAGTATCATTTGAATCTATCTCAATCAACAGAAGCAATTGTGATTTTTTTTGATACGCAATTGACTCTTTGTGTGATACATAACCAACATTATCAACACAATCACTCAAATTGAAATCTCGCAAAGAATCAAGAACACTTTCGCCTACTACACCAACAAATCTCAAAAGAAAATCCTTCTCAAACTGAGGATCCTCAACTATCAATTCACTTATAGCTTTCCATAAATTCTTTGGGTTTCGTTTTGAGAGTAGTGACCCAATATGAGAAATTGTAAACTTTGAGTCTATGGCGAAATCCGTAACCGACTCATTATCATAACCATTTGTTATAACCTCTATGGGTTTGTTAGTTCTTTCTTGAAACCCCTTCTTCGTATTAGAACTAGTTACAATTATTTGATCTGCAAAATTTAAAACCTGCTCTTCAAAGGCTTTATGCTTTTTTACTGAACTTTTAGATAACTTTAATTGTTTATGATAACCAATAGTTGTCCAAGGATCTCTAAAATCTGCCAACCAACGCAGGTTGAATTTTTCCTTAAGACCTAAACCTATAAGATGTACGCTATGCGGTGGTCCAGTTGTAATAATAGCCTGAACACCTTCTTTCTTAATAAATCCCGACAAATAACTAATGGAAGGCTTAATCCAACCAATTCGAGCATCTGGTATAAAAAAATTACCTCTAACATACAACATAAGCCGTTCAATTAGAGATTGCTTTTTAAGATCAGAAATAACACCTTTAGAGATCGTGTTTGATGACTTTTTGGATAAAATTGACGCCCACTTATAAGGCTCTTTTATAGGATGTTTAATAACATTCAATTCATTTGAAACTTCTAAAACAAGACTTTCGTCAATTAAAGGATAATTAGGGTTCTCAGGAATAAAAACTATAGGTTCTACATCAAATTCGGGCAAATATTTAACAAACTTCAACCAACGTTGAACTCCCGGACCTCCCGCTGGAGGCCAATAATAAGTAATGATGAGTACTTTTTTTTTCATTAAAATTAAATCGATGAAAGTTGAATTTTAAACAATCGGGCATACATTTAATATTACCCCTAATCTATTTCCTTTTCTTAAATTCATAAAAAAGCGCAGAAAAAAACAACATTCCAAATAAAATTGAACTAGCAAGAGCAATATTACTTCCCGTTTTCACGACATCAGGTTCAAATTTAAATTCAATACTATGATTACCGGCAGGGATTGGCATGCCTCGTAATATATAATTAACTCTCATATGATAAACTTCTTTTCCATCGATAAAAGTTTTCCAGCCATGACCATAATATACTTCCGAAAACACTGCAAATCCTTCATTTGAGTTCCTCGTGTTATACTTCAAATAGTTTGGTTTAACTTCAACTAAATCAATTACCGCCAACGAATCTACACTATAACTATTTTTAATAGTATTGAAGTTTTTAGTTTTATTATGAGGAAAATACACAGCCTTTTGCTTGGTATCTAAACTATCCAAGGCCAATATTTCTTGGTTGGCAGAACCAACTTTCTCCAACTTTTTTACAAACCACGCGTTCCCATTAACTTGATCGTTTTCATACGGAAAGGCGTTTCCTTCTTCGTCTTGTGCTACAATATACTTCGTATTTAACATACTAAGCACGTTAATATTATTTTTAGCCAAATAGAAATCAAAGACTTCCCTGTAACGCCTTAATTCGGCAGCATTGTAACCATTTAGTGAATTATGAAAGTATGATGGTTTTGAAGGCCCCGAAACCAAGTCATAAACTTTATAATGTGATTTATCTTTTAAGATATACTTATCAACTTCGCTTGCTTGAAAAGGCTTGCTCATTTTTACTCCCGATACAAAATCATCATTATTTACATATCGCCTATCAACACCAACCAAATCGAAAAGAATTAAAACACAAAATCCAACTATGACCCACTTTTCCTTTAGCTTATCACGCAAAAACATAAAAATGGTACCTGCAGATAGTAATACTAAAACTAAAGTACGTATCGTATCTTCGGTGAAAATTGTTTTTCTATCTGCTTTTATAGCGTCAACATAACCTTGCCCATAGTTTTGACGATAAAATCCATCATTCACACCAACAAATTCAAATAATGAAGACTTAAACAATAAAAACACTAAAGCCAAACCTCCGGTTATAGACACTGTATATTTTAAAGCTTTCAGTTTATCTTCTTTTTTCTCAAAATCATTAAACAATCTTACTAATCCAAAAATTGCTAAGGCAGGAACACATAATTCTAGAATAATCTGGATAGAACTTACCGCCCTAAACTTGTTATATAGCGGTACGTAATCAATAAAAAAATCTGTTAAAAAAGTAAATGGCTGATTTTTCCCATAGGAAAGTAATAATGACAACAGAGCACCCCCTACTAACCACCATTTTAATCTGCCTTTCACCAAAAACAATGCATAAACAAACAAAAACAAAACTACGGCACCCACATAAGCTGGAGCTTCTACTATAGGCTGATCGCCCCAATACGTTGGTGTGCGCTTAACTTCTTGAGCCGCTTGTGTAGTTGTTGCTCCTAATTTTCTAAAAGCTTCATAAGTAGCAGAATCTTTCCCAACATCTTCATAGCTTCCACCTCCCATAAATCGAGGAATAAACAAATTAAATGTTTCAACAATACCATAACTAAATTGTGTAATGTATTCCTTATCTAATCCCGAAGTTGCTTCCTTTGGAGAACCATCTGGATTTATGGTCAGTTCACTCTTACCACGTTTACTTTCTTTAACATACTCATTCGTAGCTAAAATGTTAGTCGCATTTAAAGCTATGGACAAAACCACCGCGCCAAAAAGAACTCCTATAGATCTAAAAAAATGAGGCAACTCCTTCTTTTTGTAGGCGTCTACCAAATAAGCAACTCCTAGCACAATAACTAATAGCAGTAGATAATAAGTCATTTGAAAATGATTGGATACCAACTCCAAGCCCATAGCTATTGTTGTTAAAAAAAAACCTCCGATATACTTTTTTTGAAAAACTAAAATCATACCACTTAAAACCAATGGTATATAGGCTATAGCATGTGCTTTACTATTATGACCAACCCCAAGAATAATAATCAAATACGTGGAAAAACCAAAGGCTAAAGCCCCTAAAGCTGCTAGTTTAAAATCTACTTTTAAAACTAACAAAAACACATAAAAACTTAATAGATATAGAAATAAATAATCTGCTGGCCTAGGTAAAAACCTAAGTGCTAAATCCAATTTTTTGATATAATTATGAGGATATCTAGCTCCTAATTGATATGTTGGCATGCCTCCAAAAGCACTATTCGTCCAGTAAGTTTCTTCACCTGTTTCAGCTTTAAAATCCTTTTGTTGCTTACTCATCCCTATATATTGAACTATATCGTTTTGAAATATAGCCTTCCCTTTTAAAACTGGGTTAAAATATACTAATGAAATAATTACAAAGCCCAGCAAAACAAGAATATGAGGTAGTAATCTTTTTATTGGAAATGACATGAAAAAGTTTTAAAAAAAATGATGCTGGAAATTAGTCAATTTCTTCGAAATCCACATAGTCTCCTACGTCTTTATTTGAAGATTTAGTTTTAGGTATTTTATCAATGGTTACTTCACCTTCTTTTTTTGAATGATCTTGCCTAGGTGCTTTTTGAAATTGCCCAAACTGATCTCCAAACTTTTGTTCAGCTTTTTTAGCAACAAACTTTAAAAGAAATGGCATAAATAACCGAGCTAAAATTTTAACTCCAAAATAAACCAAAAGTATAATAAGTATCATCCTAACAAGACCTGTTGCAGATGCATATTGTAACATAACTATAATTTTAAAACAAAAATACAATTCTCAATGTTTAAAAAACGTTCTAAACTTATAAAAAAAGTATAAAATATCTATATTTGAAGAGCCTTAACTAATCAAATTGAAGAGGTGTTTTAATCAATTAATTATGAGCTCCTTAAAACCTAAAATCTTTTGTCTTTTATTTTTATTTAGTTTTCAAGGGTTTAGCCAATACACCGATGTTATAAACTCAAATAGACCAGGGGTTTCAAGAAGTGCCTTTTCAGTAGGGACCAATGTGGCTCAGATAGAAATAGGTCCTTATTCTGTAAAAGAAAAAAGAACCCCAGCCACGCCATATGAAGTTTCAGGGTTTGGTGTAGATTTTACTGCTCGTTATGGATTACTATTAGAGGAATTAGAATTAAATATTGAAGGAACATATCAGAACGACAATAAATCGTTTCCTTTAAATCAATCTACAGAAATAAATCGTGCTAATTTTAAATTTTTAGCTTTCGGCGCTAAATATTTAGTTTACGATCCATTAAAAAAATCAGAAGAAGAAAAGCCAAATTTGTATAGCTGGAAAGCTAACAGACAGTTTAAATGGAAATCGTTAATTCCAGCTGTTTCTGTTTATCTAGGCGGTAATTATGATTCAGATACAAACCCGTATACCGCTCCTGGTATTGAAGGGTTTAGTCCTAAATTTATGATTGCGACCCAAAATAATTTTGCAGGAGGCTGGGTATTTGTAATGAATTTAATAAAGGATAGAATAGGAACCGATCAATCAGATTTTCAATACATATTAACTTTAACCCATTCTTTCAGTCCAAAATGGGTTATCTTTGGCGAAGCACAAGGTATCAAAAGCGATTTTTATGCAGACAATCTTTTTCGATTTGGAAGCGCCTACTTGTTTGGCAAAGATTTTCAACTGGACGCCGCTTTAACATTTAATACCAAAGATACACCCTCTGTTTTTAATTTTGGTGTAGGCGCATCTTACAGACTTGATTTCCATAAAGACAAGGAAATAGACAATGGTATTACTGCTAAAGAGGAAGGTGAGCGACAAAAAAACAAAAAAGGAAGAAAAAGAAAACTAAAAGATGATCTCAAAGGTGATACCGATGAGCCTGTTGAAAAAAGAAAAAAACGAGAAATAGATTTTGATGATGATTAAATTGAACTAATCAAATTCTATTAAATAATTTATGATAACATTAAAAAAAGTAGAATCTAAAAAAGATTTAAAAAGTTTTGTAAAGTTTCCTTTTAAACTTTACAAAGATTCTAAGCAATGGACACCACCTATAATTTCGGAGGAAATTAACAGCTTCAATAAAGAACAAAACCCTGTTTTTAAATATGCTGAAACTAATATATTCCTTGCTTACAAAAACAATGAAATTGTTGGTAGAATTGTTGCCATTGTCAATTGGGTTGAGGTAAAAGAACAAAAAGTTAAGAAAATGCGCTTTGGGTGGTGTGATTTTATAGATGATCTAGAAGTTTCTCAAGCACTTTTTAACGAAGTTGAAAAAATAGGAAAAAGCCATAATTTAGAATTCCTTGAAGGTCCTGTTGGGTTTTCTAATTTAGATAAAGTAGGAGTTGTTACAGAAGGATTTGATACCATTGCCCTTATGGTTACCTGGTACAATCATCCATATTATGCAAAACACTATGAAGCTGCTGGTTATAAAGTTGAAAAGGAATATGTGGAAACAAAAATCCCATTCACTAATATAAACAAAGATGTTTTCTATAAAACTCAGGACCTCATAAAAAGAAGATATAAACTAAGAGCACTTAACTTCACAAAAACAAGTGAGGTTATGCCTTATGTAAATGAAATGTTCGAGCTTTTTAATCAAAGCTATTCATCACTTCCCTCCTTTGTTCCAATAAGCAATGAGCAAATTGAATATTTCAAGAAAAAATTCATCAGTTTCATTAATCCTGAATACATCAAATTTGTGGTTGACAGTAATAATGAATTAATTGGATTTGCTATTGTTATGCCTTCTTTTGCAAAAGCTTTGCAAAAATCAAAAGGAAAATTATTTCCATTTGGTTTTACGCATATATTGCGTGCAAAGAAAAGCAGTAAGGATGCTGTTTTTTACTTAATTGGTGTTCGTCCTGATTTTCAGAATAAAGGAGTCCACGCCATAATTTTTAATGAGTATCATGATTTATTTATTGAAAAAGGTATAAAAATGTGCTATAGAACACCTGAGCTTGAAAACAACGAGGCAGCGCGTAAAATTTGGAGGCATTTCGCTTCTGAAACTTATAGAAAACGAAAAACATTTAAAAAAGATATCGTATAAAAAAATCCGATTCAATCATGAATCGGATTTTTTTTATTACAATACTAAAAATTATTCGCCCATGGCAGCCATCACAGCTGCAGACAAACGCTTATATGTTCCATTCTGTAGTCTTTCTCTAATCGCATCAAATGCATTAAGCGTTTCCGTTACATCCTCTAATGTATGTGTTGCCGTTGGGATAAGTCTTAATAAAATCATCCCTCTTGGTATCACAGGATATACAACTATCGAACAAAAAATCCCGTAATTCTCACGCAAGTCTTTTACTAATGCCATAGCTTCAGGAATACTACCTTTTAAATATACTGGGGTCACACAACTTTGTGTTGTTCCAATATCGAAACCACGATCTTTTAAACCTGATTGCAAAGCATTAACATTCTCCCATAACTTATTTTTAAGTTCGGGCATTGTTTTGAGCATATTTAAACGCTTAAGCGCGCCTTCTACTAATTGCATTTGCAAAGATTTTGCAAACATTTGAGATCGTAAATTATACTTCAAGTAATCAATAATCTCCTGATCTCCAGCAATGAAAGCTCCCGTACTTGCTAAAGATTTGGCAAATGTTGCAAAATACACATCAATATCATCTTGCACACCTTGCTCCTCACCAGCTCCTGCTCCTGTTGCTCCTAAAGTTCCAAAACCATGCGCATCATCAACAAAAAGTCTAAAATTAAATTTCTTCTTTAATTCTACAATCTCTTTTAAACGCCCTTGCTCTCCTCGCATACCAAAAACACCTTCAGAAATAACAAGTATACCTCCTCCAGTTTGTTCTGCCATTTTAGTAGCACGCTCTAAGTTTTTCTCTAAACTAACAACATCGTTATGTTTATAAGTAAAACGTTTTCCCATATGTAAACGTACACCATCTATAATACATGCATGAGCATCAACATCGTAAACAATAATATCATCTTTAGCAACTAAAGCATCAATGGTAGATACCATACCTTGATAACCAAAATTTAAAAGGTAGGCTGCCTCTTTACTTACAAAAGAAGCTAACTCATCTTGAAGCTTCTCATGTAAATGTGTATGACCAGACATCATTCTTGCTCCCATTGGATACGCAGACCCATATTTAGCTGCTGCTTCTGCATCAACCTTACGAACTTCAGGATGGTTTGCTAAACCTAAATAATCATTAATACTCCAAGTAATAACGTCCTTACCCTGAAACTTCATACGATTAGAAATTTCTCCTTCCAATTTAGGAAACACAAAATATCCTTCAGCCTGAGAAGCCCATTTACCTAAAGGTCCTTTATCTTTGTAAATTTTATCAAATAAATCTTTCATTTATTAAAAATCTTATTGCTATTAATTTTAAGACGTCAATCTGGTAATAATTAGAACAATTTAATTACATAAAACATGTTCAAAAAACAATTCAAGAAGTCCATCGTTAATTCGTGCAAAATTAATTATTTATCTGTATTGAGCATAATTTTTAACCCTCAATTATCGATAAAATAAAAAAGAGACTAAATTTTACTGTATTAGCAAAATCTAATCTCTTTCCATACAATTCGTTTTTTCTATTTTATGTACTGAATACTCTCTGCCGCAGCTTCATTTACGCTATCGAAAAATCCTTGATCTTCCATCCATTTATCGCTGTATACTTTACTCATATATCTCGCCCCATGATCAGGATAAATCACAACTACAAAATCATCTTTCTTAAAACGATCTTCATCTCCCAATTGCAACAAAGCTTGTGTTACTGCACCTGAAGTATACCCTACAAACATACCTTCTGACTTTGCTATTTCTCTTGCAGTATGCGCACTATCCTCATCTGTTACCTTAACAAACTCATCTATCAAATCAAAATCTGTAGCGCCAGGAATTAAGTTTTTACCTAAACCTTCTATTCTGTAAGGATAAATTTCTTTTTCATCAAACTCTCTAGTTTCATGATACTTTTTTATCACAGACCCAAAAGCATCAACTCCAATAATATTAATGTTAGGGTTTTGCTCTTTTAAATATTTCGCAGTACCAGAAATAGTTCCTCCAGTTCCACTGCAAGCAACAAGGTGTGTTATTTTACCTTCTGTTTGTTTCCAAATTTCTGGACCTGTCGATTTATAATGAGCATCAATATTTAATTGATTAAAATATTGATTAATATAGACTGAACCTTTTATTTCTGAATGTAATCGTTTTGCTACTTCATAGTAAGATCTAGGATCGTCTGCGCTCACATGTGCAGGACATACATAAACCTTTGCACCCATTGTTTTTAGCATGTCAATCTTGTCTGGCGACGATTTAGAACTCACAGCCAAAACACAATCATAACCTTTTATAATACTTACCATAGCTAAACTAAAACCAGTATTACCAGAAGTAGTTTCTATTATAGTATCACCTGGAGAAAGAATACCTTTCTCTTCGGCTTGTTCTATAATATGAAGTGCAATTCTATCTTTTGAGGAATGCCCTGGGTTAAAAGATTCTACTTTTGCGTAAAAAGTACCTTTAAACTTAGAAGCTATTTTATTAAGTTTAACAAGCGGAGTGTTGCCTACTAAATCTAACAAACTATCAAATACTTGATTTTTTTGTTTCATAAAAGCTTTTTTAAACCACCGTTTTTTAACAAAACACAGTGATGCTTAAAACCGGACAAAAATAAAACATTTTTTTTTATTAACCATGAATTCCCTCTAAATCTAATAAAAACGCATACTCCATGGCTACTTCTTTCAAACTCTCAAAACGTCCTGAAGCTCCTCCATGCCCAGAATCCATGTCGATATGTAACAACAGGGTGTTCGAATCAGTCTTTAATTCTCTAAGTTTAGCTACCCACTTAGCTGGTTCCCAATACTGAACTTGCGAATCATGAAGTCCTGTAGTTACTAACATATTAGGATATTCTTGTTGTTTAACATTATCATAAGGAGAATATGATTTCATATAATTATAATAGTCTAGTTCATTGGGGTTTCCCCATTCATCATACTCCCCAGTAGTTAAAGGAATTGTATCATCCAGCATAGTTGTTACAACATCAACAAAAGGTACAGCAGCCAAAACTCCACGATACAACTCTGGATTCATATTAATAATAGCTCCCATAAGCAAGCCTCCCGCAGAACCTCCATAAGCATGTAAGTGTTCTTTGGAAGTATACTTCTGCTCTATTAAATATTTAGAACAATCAATAAAATCTGTAAACGTATTTTTTTTTGTAAGTAGCTTTCCGTTTTCGTACCAATCTCTTCCTAGATATTCGCCGCCTCTAACATGCGCTATAGCATATATAAATCCTCTGTCTAACAAACTCAATCTTATACTTGAAAATGAAGGATCTATAGTAGAACCGTAAGAGCCATACGCATACTGCAATAAAGGGCTTGTACCATTAAATTGAACCCCTTTTCTATAAACTAACGAAATAGGTACTTTAACTCCATCTCTTGCTGTGGCCCAAACTCGTTTTGAATTATAATTCTCCTTTTTAAAAGCCCCTCCTAAAACCTCCTGTTCTTTCTTAATTTCTGTTACTTTGGTTTTAAAATTATACTCTTTAATTGAACTAGGCGATATGAGACTATTAAACCCATATCTCAAATCGTTACTATTAAAGTCCGGATTATTACCAATATAGGCTGTATATGTTTCTGAATTGAATGGCAAGTAATAATCTTCTTCCCCATCCCAACTAATTATACGTAATTTATTAAGTCCATTTTCTCTTTCATTAACAACCAAATAATCTTTAAAAATCTCAATGTCCTCAATCAAAACAGATGCTCTGTGCGGAATAACGTCCTCCCAATATGCTTTTTCTGTTTTATTTACGTCTGTTTTAGAAACTTTAAAGTTTGTTGCTTTATTAGAATTAGAAATAATATAAAATTTATTCCCATAATGTGCTATATTATATTCTAAACCATTTACTCTTTTTTGAAAAACAGCAAATGCCTCATCGGGAGTATCTGCATTTAGAATGCGATATTCTGAAGTCAAGGTGCTTGAAGCTCCTATAACAATATACTTTTTAGATTTTGTTTTATAAACAAAAGTATTAAAGGTTTCATCGGTCTCATGATATACCTCCAAGTCTGCTTCGCTTGTAGTATGCAATTTATGTTTAAAAATTTTATGAGATCTAAGCGTAACTTCATCTTTCATAGCATAAAACAATGTTTTATTGTCGTTTGCCCATGTTGAACTTCCTGTTGTATTTACTATTTTATCAGAATAAACTTCTCCTGTTATTAAGTTTTTAATTTGTATGGTATACTGCCTTCTGCTAACAGTATCAGTAGAAAATGCAGCTAAAGAATTATCGGGACTTATAGAAATACCACCAAGATTAAAATAAGCATATTCCTTAGCCATTTCATTACAGTCAAACAAAACTTCATCTTTAGCATCTATAAACTCCTTTCTTCTTAAATATATGGGGTAATCTTTGCCCGATTCGTATTTGGTAATGTACCAGTAGCCATTAAGTTTATATGGTACCGAAGAATCATCTTTCTTTATTCTGCCTTTCATCTCATCAAACAAATCTTTTTGAAAGGTTTCTGTGTGCTTTAAACTGTGCTTTGTGAATAGGTTTTCGGCATTTAAATGATCAATAACTTCAGTGTTATCTCTATCATTCAACCAATAGTAATTATCAATTCGAGTATCATTATGGATACTTAATTCTTTAACTTCTTTCTTTGCTACTGGTGCCTGAATACTTGCTACCTTTTGTGTCATTTCATCAATTTCTTTACAAGAGTTGTCAAAAATAAAGTTTACAAACAAAATAATTAGATATTTTCCCATTTTAATAAACGATAACCTACCAAATTTAGATCAATATTTAATAATTTTGTCATAAAACAAACCTTTAGATATTATGTTCGGAGATATGATGAATATGATGGGGAAACTTAAAGAAACCCAAAAGAAAGTTGAGGATACTAAAAAACGTTTAGATACTGTTTTAGTTGATGAAACTAGTAATGATGAAAAACTTAAAATTACATTAACAGCAAATAGAACAATAAAATCTATTACAATTGCTGATGATTTACTAGATGATAAGGAACAACTTGAGGATTACCTAATTCTTACCCTAAATAAAGCTATAGAAAAAGCTACAAGCATTAACGATGCTGAACTAGCCGCTGTGGCTAAAGAAGGGATGCCAAATATCCCAGGGATGGATATGTTTAAATAGTAACTGTTTAAACCATCTTTTTTAGTTCGGTCATTAAATACTCATGCATATTATTTGTGTAATCCCTATGCGTTACCATACGCAACTTACCACTACCCATACTAATAATGTGAATATTTTTATGAGCTAGCTTTTGAGTGAATTCATTTTCATCAACAACATCATGTAATTCAAAAATAACAATATTGGTTTCAATGGGTTCTACAGATTTAATAATTCCCATGTTATTCAAAGCAGCCCCTATTTCTTTGGCCCTTAAGTGATCTTGACTAAGTCTCGCAATATTATGATCAAGGGCATATAAACCTGCCGCAGCCAAATAGCCTGCTTGCCTCATATTACCTCCAAAAGTTTTTCTTATTCTTATTGCCTGTTTCATTATTTCCGAATCTCCAACAAGTAGAGAACCAACAGGACACCCTAGGCCTTTACTTAAACAAACAGATATAGTATCAAACGCATCGCCATATTGTTCTGTAGTTTCATTTTTTGCCACAAGCGCGTGCCATATTCTTGCACCATCCAAATGAAAGCCTAATCGGTTTTGCTTACAAACATTTTTGATGTCTAATATGGTCTCAAAATCCCAGCAGGCACCGCCACCTTTGTTCGTGGTGTTTTCAATTTCCACTAAACTTGTTTTACTGTAATAGTAAGCATCTGGATTTATCGCATTCAAAACCTGATCGGCATTAAACATGCCTCTATGTCCGTCAATTAATTGACATGAGATCCCACTATTAAAAGATGCGCCTCCAGATTCGTAATTACAGATATGCGCATACTTATCACAAATAACTTGATCGCCCGGATTGGTAAGAAGTTTCAAAGCTGTTTGGTTTGCCATGGTACCGCTAGGAAAAAATAATGCAGACTCTTTGTTAAACATTTTAGCAATTCGTGATTCCAATTCATTTACAGTGGGGTCCTCTCTAAAAACGTCATCACCAACTTTAGCTTGCATCATGGCTTCCAACATGGCTTTTGTTGGTTTTGTTACGGTATCACTTCTAAGGTCTATTTTCATATATCTGGCTATGTCTAATTAATATTTCTATTTACTTTGACTACTTAGTCAAACCTAACGAATATAATTTTTAAAAAGATAATTTGGCTTAAAAATAGCATTAAAATCAGGGATAATAAATTTACATAGTTTTCTTTCAACCGTTTTATCATTTTCTTTAAGTTCCAACTGGTTACTGTTAAAAACGCATTTATTTGTGGTGATTCTTCAACCCAAAAATAATTCCGGTTCAGTCCAAAATCTGTCTTCAAATGACCTATGATAGGTTTAATATCAGCTCTTCTTCTAAACTTATTATTTTTGGTTCTTTTTTGGTAATCTGTATCTCGTTTTAATCATCTTTAGTCAAATGCGCTTATTTTTGTGTTATTAATCTCTTTTTATCCTTAATCCCTCTGAAGTTGAGACCTGTCAGATTTTTAAAACTTGATAGATTTGGAATACCAATTAGTCTTGAACTGCTTATATTCATTAATATAATATCATGTTACAATTTTCCTTATGTACTTGATCAAAATATAGATAATTTACATGAACGTACAGGCAGCTCACATGTAATTCATTTACACGGCGAACTGCTGAAAGCAAAAAGTAGCATTAATGAAATGGATGTTTTCAGTTGTAAAACCGACATCCTTTTAAACGATGTGTATAAAAAAGGATATCAGTTAAGACCTCATATTGTTTGGTTTGGCGAAGACACACCTTATATTTAAACGGCTGTAGGCATTTGCCAAACCGCTGATATTCTGATGGTTATAGGTACATCCGCAGATGTATCCTGCCGCGAGCTTAATGGACTATGCCCCCGAAAACACACCCACCTATTTTATCAATCCAAAACCTAATATGAACTTAACTTTTGTTCCTGAAACGGCTACGGTTGGGGCTAGAAAATTGATTGATTTATTAACTATTTAAATCGTGGCAGTCTTTTTAAATATTATTCTTCGTTTAGCGTATTTATAAAAAGATTTAAAGTTGCTTTGGAAATACTCCAATCTGGAGGTTTAATATCTCCCCAAGCTTTTGGAGTGTCTGACATGTTGAAATAATTAGCTCCAATAACCTGTGTTTCATTTTTTAAAATTTTTGCTGCATTTTCTAACCACTTCGTCTGATAGTCTTCTGGACCTTTAACTCCAAATTCGGTTATAAAAATGGGTTTATCTATAAACCTCATTCTTCTTTTTTTCATTTTAAAAATTTTCTCAAAGGACAATTGTTTATTCGGGTTTGTTATATTTTTATCGGGTAGGCCATATATCGCAAAACTAATAACATCTACCACATCAGAACCAGGCCAAAATTCAATGGAACCTCTATCTCCTGCTGGCCCCCAAACTCTTTTTATATTTCGCGGCAACTCTGCTTTAAAAGACATAAAATACCTAAATGATTTAATATATGTTACAGGGTCTTGACTTTGCCATGGGTATCTTATAATAGGGATTTCCATTTCATGAGCATAACGCAAATAAACCTTATTAGATGTTTTTAAAAGTATTGCATATAGTTTTTCAATGTCTTTATCGTAATTATGCTTCAATACATTATTGAGCACATCCATATCTTCAATACCAAAGGGGTTTCTAAAAGGTTCGAACGTGACAATAATATCATGATTTCTAGACAAAACCGCTTTAAAACGTTTCTCAAAATTGCCATTTTCCAAACTAGAAAAATCGACAAAAAGATGCTCTACAGAAACAGCTGTTTCAGAATTAAGCAAATTATTGGGATCATAGAGACCAAAACCAAAGGCATTAATATGATCTGCTCTGTAGGTTTTTTTACTTGTTATAAAATTTGCCTTAGAATAAACAACTTCTCTTTCTGAATACACTTGATTTTTAATAGAATCGAGAATATCCGGACTTATAGTTGCTTGATCTTTATCAGACGAGCCAAATACAAAAATAGGCTTATCTATAAACCGCAACCGATGAAGTCTTCTAAATAGGTTGTAATATGTCGAGGTATATTTTGGGTAATAATTTATAGGTTTTTCAGATTCAGGAGATAACACGACCGATGCTACATCAACTTGATCACAATCAGGATAAAACTCTAGAACCCCTGGATATCCAGCTCCGCCAAATATGTGCTTAACCTGAGGCGCGTGGGTATTCGTTAAGCTTGACAGATACTCAAACGCTTTCTGATAGGAAATAAGGTGACCTTGCCATGGAAAAGTAATACTAGACACCTCCATTTCAGGATTTAATCGAAAATAGACATTGGGTCTATGCCCTATAATCAAGGTACAAAACTCCTTAAAAAATGCATCGTACTCCCCTGTATATAAAGACTCCATTTCATCATTCTTAAAAGAAAGATAGCCATTTATACCCCATGTCTCTATAGTAAATATTAAGGGGATTTCGGGATTATCAATACCTTCTATATCTGCTCTATCTATTGGAATACCTGATGACGAAACGAGCTTGATTTTATAATGAACTGATTTTTGAACCAAGCGCGAATCCTCAATATCATTAAACGAAAAAATAGCGAGTAGATCTTCATCGTCCTTCTCAATGGTATTGTATAATCTAATAACAAGTAAATGCTTTAAATGATACCTATATTTATATAAAATAGACGTGCTACAAAGAAGCAGTAAGAAAAATACAATGAATAATTTCTTCCCATGTTTAACTATCTTTTTTAACATCTGTTTTAGTTTAGTAAATCTTTATTCACAAATTTAACCTGATACTGAATCCAAGACGCAACACGCCTTTTAGCCTGAGATATTTCAGGCTCTGGAATTCTATCACTAATATTTACTTTTTCATCTGGATCATTCAAAAGATCAAATACCTCAACCGTTTGTGATGTTTCATTAAATATAAATTTTTTATTTCCTTTTCTATAGCCAAATAAATAATCTGAGAGAGTCGTAAAGAAAAAAGCTTCGTCCTGAGTTGTAGAGACAACATCTCTACCTTGCCATGTTGGCGGTGTTACAATATCTAATAATGATAAAGTAGTTGATGCGATATCTTTCATAGACACCATATCCTCCCGTTGTTCTCCATTAAAAAATAATGGATTTATGAAATACAAAGGAATCTTAACATTCTCTTCATATATCGTGGAGGCATGTCCGTGATTATTATGTTGATTAAATGCTTCGCCGTGATCACCAGTAACTACGATTAATGTCGATTCAAATAATTGTTTTTCCTTTAAAATCGCTATGATATCACCTATCATTCTATCACATTGCTTTATAGTATTTAAATAACGATTTAAATACAAATTATCGACATGAAAATCTTCTTCCTCTGAAGAAAAGAAATATGGATAATGTCCCTGAACGGTCCATATTGTAGAGAAGAAAGGGGCATCATTGTTATTTTCAAGCCAGGTTTCAAAACGATTGGTCAAACATAAATCATCAATAGCATCTCCTTCTTTATATATTTCTTGTTTAAAATTACGATTGCAACTAATCTTAGAAAAATCTTCAATCGTATCAAAGTTCCTGTGGTCTAAAAATTGTTTACCTTTTAAATAACTCAAATCAGCAGATGTAAAGAATGATGTATTATAACCCTGTTCCTTTAATAATGAAGATATTGTAGGGTGGCTAAAATCTGGTTTTTCATAAGTTAAGCACTTATAGGACACATGCGGATATATTGATCCCAGAAGTGCTACCATAGATTTCATTGTGGCTGGAGCATGTGCATAAGCATTTTTAAAAAGCAAAGCTTTTTCTGCATAAGCATTCAAATTAGGCGTAATATTATAATTCGCTCCATAAGCATCAAAATATTTTGCTCCTGATGATTCTAATATGATATAAATAACATTCTTAACCACCTTGGTTCTGTAATGTTTAATAGGGTTTAAAGGTGTTCCTTCGTTTGGCTTAAATATTTCATTTGTCCCTGAATTTTGATAAAGAAGCGAGTTCGTCTTTTTATTAGCTATAATAGAAGTGACCATAGCCAAAACAGCATTTTCAACTTTTCCGTTGGCATACTTTCTATCAATTTTCAATGAAGAAATCACTAAAAACACGAGCGCTACAAAAACAAGGATGCCAATAGAATATTTTAAATAATTATTGCCTGCTATAAAACGAACAGCATAATCTAATATTTTTGCCAATAAAAAAACACTTATTGAAATAGCCAATAAGTTAAAAAAAACAATAAGTGTTACGTTTTCTTTTAAAGCGTTTAGAGCATCTTCACTCCCTAAGAAATCAGCATAATAAAACCATTCATAGTTAAACGGTTGTCCCAATAAAATCACCGTCGAGATATTGGTGAAAGCAAAAAAAGCTGACAAAAATATGATAACCTGAAATACTTTAAAAATAACATTTTGATAGGTCTTATTTTGAATAAAAAACAATGGTATCACACCAATAAGAACCACAAATAAAACATATACAAAATCACTAAAACTAGCCTTAAAAAGAATAGTAACCTTTGACAAGTCATAAAATAACGTTTTTGGGTGGAGCTTTATAATTTCGCTACGTGCTATAATATGAAATAAAAACAAAGCTATTCCTAACAAAATCACTTTTCTTATTATCGAGGGGTTTTCAAAAGTTTTAAAAAATAATCTTTTTGAAAAATTAAGTATTAAAAGAAGAAATAATAAGGTTAAGAAAATAAGCCAACCAATTGGTACCAACAATGATGTTTTACTCGATTTATTTTGAGTATAAACCGCTTGAAACCTTGTTTGCTGGTTGTTATCAAAATTGATCCTGTTTTTGTGCCAATCCCATAAGTCCTGATACACTCCAGACGCATCTTTCAGTATCCAGAAACCATATGAAATATTAGAATTTTTGGGCATGGTAATCGACGTCATAAATTCCCCTTTTATGTTTTTCGACATAGGCATGTAAAGCAAATTTTTAAACACCTTTGCACCTTTATTCCAGCTTATTATATCAGCATTAGTGTACCCCTCTGAATACCAACAAAAATTAATCTCGCCAGATTTAGGCGCATTATAAACAATCTCTTTAGTTATTAATTCTTCACTAGACACAATATCTTTTAAAACATCTTGAATCTCATTTTCAAATACGGTCTTGTTTAGATTATAAGCACTCGTAATGACACAGCTAAAAGAGGTGGCATGGAAGCATAAAAAACATAATAAACAATAATATTTATTCAAAACATTCATTTCATTAGAATTCTAAAAACAGTTACAATTAAAACAAAGACGTATTTTATCAATTAAAAACAAAAAGCTCTTTTTATTAATAGCTTTAAAACTTGGTATAGCATTTAAAAATGTTCCTTTAAAATCATTTACTTTTTATGGCAAAATGAGTTAGTGATGTTCTGCTAACTCCATGTTAATTAAAGGTGTATGCAATTCAGTTCGCATTTGTCTAACCTTATCGCCGCTAATTACAGATAATTGCAATTTATAGCTATCGTGATTTTTAGGCACTTTTAACCTGAGTTTTGATGTTTTAGTCAGTTCCTTTAATGCTATTTCATTACCGTATTCATCGCATTTTAAAAGCGTCCATTCAAAATGAAATTTATCTGACAGTGAAGCAGGCTTCCATCCTGTTTCATTATCAAAAACCATAGCAGTATAGGTGTAATATTGATCATCATAAATTAATTGTGCAGGTTTTAAGATATTTATTTTTGGAATATTAAACGCTAACTCTTGATTAACATGTTGATTATAAACAGCATAGTAAGCAGATTTAAGGCGTCCCTTGCGGTCTATCAATCCGTCAAAACTTAATTTATTAATTTCATGCTTGTCTTGCCAAGACGCTATAAATACTGGGTAATTTTTCTCTAAAGTTTTAAACTTTTCAAGATTATCGTTTGATAATGAGCTTATAATATAATTAATTTTATTGTCGTCTAAGTACTTTGAAACCATATCAAAATAACCATCGTTTTTAACAACTAAACCAAAAACATCAATAGTATTTATTTGATTTCTTAGTTTGTTAAGATTATGAATTGTCTCCTTATTTACTTCAATATCAACAACTACAGGCCGCTCAGAATCAATTAATTTGATATTGATTATCAGTGCTTTTAACCAGTTTATATAGGCGGCGCTTTGATAAAGAATTTCAGGTTTATTAAAATAATCTTTTTGATTATATAATATATCATTTTCAATGTGCCATGATAGTATTTGATTCTCGTATTTATATTTTCTAATGGTTTCTAAAATATTATCAGATATTTCTTGTGTTCTCAGGGTGTCTTCAATAAACTTAATATCTTCATTTATCCAAAAACTATATGCTATTTTATAATTATAATTTTTACCAATATGCATTACATTATAATCGTATACAGCATTCCCCTGATATTTTATGGTATTTACACCTAACGCTTTCATTTTTTCAAAATCAGAAATAAGATTCTTCCTGTTTAAAATATGATAATCATTTTTCCAGTCGTAGCCTTTATTTAGGTTAACACCTGTAACTTTTTTTAAATGGAGTTTTTTTTGCTTATTTAGACTCTCTTTTTCTTCATGGGTATTTAAACTATTAAAAACATATTCTGGGACTTTTTTCTGCTCAAATAAACTTCTAGTAGACTGTTCTGATGCTGCTATCCAATCCAAGTACTGATTAGGTTTTTCTTCATTTGGCCAATTATTATCAACTTTACTATAAAAATAGACAATCGACTTAACCTCTTTAAAATCAAACTCAATACGTTCAATAGCCTCATCCACCCAATTTTGAGTAGCATCGTTAGATAATGAACCTAGTTCTGGTATCATTACGGGTGTAGCGGGTAACTTCACTAAAACATCATGAAAAGGTTTGTATATGGATTTAAAACTTTGATTTTTACCACTTCGGTTTAACGCGCCGTAATTTAAAACATTAACACCTATCCAGTCTACATATGCTTTTCCTGGGTAGAACGATTTAATATTTTCGGCTTTCCAAGGATTCCAAATCCATATTACATTATCGGCATTTTGGTTTTTAAAAATTTCATAAACATGTATCCATGCCTGTTTAAATTTAGTTTCTCCCGTCTTACCTTTTACATGCCACGGATAAAATGGATTATCAAATTCATGAGCAAAACGTAAAAACACAGGTTTCTCTAGAGCCTTTAATGTATTGGCAAAATCTTTAAGATAATTATCAAAAAAGCCTTCGTAAATATAATCATAAACATGCCCATCTTCTTTTGTTAAATCTTCTCTAAATGTATTTAACCAAGGTTCCCATGTAATAACGGGTAATGCTTGTCTATAATATATAGAATCAACTAAACCTTTAGGAAAACTTTTTTCAATATCCTTATCCCATGCGAGGTATAAAGAGATTAAATCGAACTTAGAATTTAGCGAGTTTCCGGCTTGATCTAATTCATTTAAATGAGTTAAACCATTGTCATATTTCGGATAAAAAACACCAACATAGTTTATAGAGGTTTTGTTTTGAGGTGAAGGCATGACACCTCTCCATTTCACATGCTCACCGTAATATAGCATTGCCACCGAAAGAAAAGAAACTATTACAACTAACGGAAGTGAAATTTTATTAAAAAATCTAAAAACAGCATCATTAATTTTTTTGGAGTATATAATCTTAGTATCTTCTAAATTTAACTTTATAGTTTTTGGTTTTTGATAGGCAAATACTAATGTAAAAAACATAAAAAAAGCATTCAAACATGCAAAGCCAGCCATAAAAATAGTAAACGGTGTAAAATCAATAGATAGCCCATATACTACAGCAACCAATGAGATGACTGCGACAAGAATATTTGGAATTAAAATTTTAAATTTGGTTAATTCGTGATCTTCTTTCGGAGTTGGTAAATAAGGAATTTTTTTTCTGAAAATAGTATAAACAAAACCTAATAAAAACACCCACCATGTAGAAATTAATAATAACCCCCCAATACTATGTATGCCTCGTTCACTTTTATTTAAAACCCATTTTTGTGAATACATCCGAATACTTAAAACGCTTATAACAACTGGTAGATATATGAGTCCGAAATTTATAATATTTCCTTTCCAAGGTAATGTGGCGTTAAATAATGACAAAATTGGTATTAGAAACCCAATGAGTAAAAACAAACCAGATAAATACCCCAGAGGTAAAATGCCATAATGAAGCTTTTGTCTCCAAGAAAATTTTCTAAAAAGCTGAAGAAAAGTAGTTACCAACAACTCTAAAGTTCCTCTAGACCATTTAAGTTGCTGCTTATAATAAGACGTGAGCGTTGCAGGAATCAAACCTTTGGTTAAAACGGCAGGTACATAAACCGATTTCCATCCCTTGGCATATAAGCGCATGGCGGTATGCATATCTTCAGAAAGACCTGCTGCATGACCACCAATAGAGTCTAGTGCTGCTCTTCTAAAAACACAATTAGCACCAATAGCATTAACGGTTCCGTAGGCATTCATGCCCATCATTACTGGTCCATAAAAAAGAAATGTTTGTTCAGCGGCTCCTTGAGCAACGTATGATTCTGACACATTATAATACCCTTGTACTGTTTGAACAAAGCCAATTTGATCATCTGAAAAGTAAGGTATAACCTCATCTAACAGGTTTGAGATAGGAACATGATCCGGATCAAGAATAAGACATATTTCTCCACTTGCTTGTTTTAAGGCGTTATTTATATTTCCTGCTTTGGCATCTATCCTATTATTTCGTGTAACGTGAATAATACCATGATCATTGCAAAAGTTCTTTAAGAATGTATCGTTGGCCTCATCACATAAATAGGTAGTATGTGGATAACTTATTTTTTTAATTGCTAATAGCGTTTGAATAATCATGTCATAAGGCTCCCCCGGAAAATAGGTAGTCAACACATCTACAGATAATGCCTTAAACGATTTTGGCTTAACAGGGATTTTAATACCCCAATAATGATACCATATATATAAGAGTCTTAAATTATCAAAAATCATCAATGAAGCTAGGCCACAAAAAAGTATTCCGCCCTGAATAAGTTCTGGTTTTAAAAACCAATAAAAGAAATTTACAATACTTAATACCCCAATAATAATAAAGACTCTAAGTGTAACAAGTTCTTTTTTGGTTGGTCGTTTTATCTTATTTTGATCTATCATATTAGTTTAAGACATAAAAAGGGGTATTCGTGGTCGCATAGTTTCCAAAATGGTCATATACAAATACAAAAATTCTGTAAGCACCAGATTTTGATGGTGTTCTAAACGTATATGTACATCTGCCAACAATAGAGTCTGAAGCTATTCTTACAGGGGCTTTCTCGATTTCAGATTGGTTATAATCCCAGCCTTCTGCATATATTTCCCAAACGAATTCATATGTCTCATCTAAAGAATCAGTTAAAAATAAATGTGCTGTCTTTTCCATATTAGAATCATAAACAAGATTGTCTTGCGCCCCTTTTCCATCAATGATCATATAATTTATTTTAGCTGGTCTCTTTTCATCATTCATTTGCCCGCCCCACAGTGTATTTAATTCGTATAAGAGTTCAGATTTACGTCCTTCTTGATCCAATATACTAAACCATGTTTGTGTTCTCTCTTGTTTTTGCCCCCAGTAAAACACTAAATCTCCTAGGGATTCCTTGTCATTTTTTAAATACCTGTTGTACCTTTGAATGTATTGTTCTGCTTTTTTAGAACTGGTTGGCTCGAGCGGCGCTTTCCACAGTGTCATTTGCTGTTCCCAAGGCCCATTATATCCATATTCACTAATATAATAAGGCAGAGTATTGGTGAAAATTTTCACTCTATCTAAAACCATTTGTATTCTCTTAATATTACCAAATACATTAAAGCCTATCACATCGATATTAGGCGAATGACAGTGTATCGCTAAAGTCTGTGATTGAGACGGAATAAGGGTTGTACTTACTAAATGATTAGGATCCGTCTCATGTATCATATCAATCAACTCGTTATAAGTGTTAATGAAATTGTTTTTTATTAACACTAATGGATAATTTAACTCATTACCCAAATTCCAAAATAACAGTGCAGGATGATTTTTGTGCTTACTAACAAGTTTTTTTAATTTGAGTTTTAATTTATCTGTTTCGTCCTTATCATCATAATAGTTGTACGCTTCATTATACTTTGGTAAGTTTAAATCAACTATTACGGAAAGATTATTCTTCAGTGCAATATTGAGCACTCCAAGCAGGTTTATAGTATCATAAACTCTAACCGTGTTAGCTCCAACTTTTGATAATAATTCAAATGAAGCATTGCCGCTAGCTCCTCTTATCTTGAAGGGCGCATTATTTCGATAAAGGGATATTGAAGAATCTTTCCCTTTGATAAATACCATTTGATTATCAACAACAACAACCTGTCTTTCTCTATGAGCATACAGGTAAGCACACCCCAATATTAAGCATACTAAAACTAAAAAGCGACCTATCCATTTTAAACTTTTACTCATAAAAAATAAAGGTAAAATATCGTACTAAAAACAGTTCATAAACAAGACTAAAAGAAGAAAAAAACAGACAACATGCACGTTTCAGATAAAACCCAATAGACGACCGTGGAGCAAAGCCACGAGGTGTTAACCTCGATCAGTAAGGAGACCACATCACAATAACTAAATTCGAAAAACATAAAATCTGCGAGCAATTGAAGGCTTGAAAAAATCACGTCGTGTTTGACGAGTCTTCTCACTCTGCAAATTATGTCATTGTTTTAATAGATGCTTTTTTTTGATATAATTAACTGATAACCGTTAAATTAACTTATTACCAAGATTCGACTATTACGGCAGAAGTTGAATTGATTCATATCATACATCTGAAAGATTTTAATAGTAAATCTCCATATCTCACTAAAATTTTCTTATTAAATTAATTTTTGTAATCAACAAAATTAAAAACTGTTTTTACTATATGCTTTTAATTATATCTCCTATCTCAGTAAAATTGGAGGCTGAATATTTGGGATAATACCACGCGTTCTCTAATAAAACATTCTGACTATGTATATTAAATCCGATATCCTTAATGCATATAGTAATCCAACCCATTTTATTGGGCGTTATAAAATCTTTTTTGGGGTTATCTCCAATATAAAAAAACTGGGCTTTTCCTAAAACTTTTTCAAAATATTTATAATTCTTTTTATGGGGTTTTTCACTGCCTATTTCCTCCGAAATAATAATTTCTGAAAGATACTGCATAATACCTAAAGCTTCTAGTTTATTTCTTTGCTGAATACTTCTTCCATCGGTCAATATACACATAGGTATGTTTTGTTTTTTTAAATACTTAATTAAATTAATCCTATCAGGAGCTATTTCTAGTTTAGGTTTATGTGTTCTGTATATTTCTATGAAAAATTGTTTGTCATAATTGAGATTAAAAGTCCTAATTAAATTTTCAAACACATTCTCTTTAGAGTAATAAGAATTCATCATCTGTTTAAAAATTGTAGCTTTTTCAAACCCCAATTTATCACTTACTATTAGCGCTATTTCATGAAATGCAGATTTTAAATAACTTATTTCATTATATAATGTATCATCTAAATCAAAAACTACAACCTTTTTATTCATCAAACTCATGCACTAAAATTTCATCATCATATCTAAGCATTAATAAATTACTCTTCCATCCGTCGTAATATTTCATTTCTTTATTGAAGATATATTCTTGAATAATCCATTTGGGATAATTAGCACCTGCCAAGTAGGATAAAGGAAAACCGCCTCCAAAACGGGGGTTAATCTCAATACCTTTAAATATGTTATTATGACTATCATAAAAAAGTTGAACAGTAATACAACCACTGGCTCCTTCAAGTTTAGATAAATGGTTATCTATAAAATTCTTTACAGCTTGATTTTTTGTAACACTTTTGGAAACCTCTCCTGCTCTAATCTCAATTCGAAGTCGAGGAACACCACATTTTAAATGTCCTTTTCTGTCGTAATATAAATCACATGTATATTCATCATATATATCATGATCTAAATACTCAAAAAACTGAAGAGAATCCGTTTCTAAATGGTGTTTGGAGATTTGATCATTAGTGGTTATTGTAAAATTATTGACACTACTACTACCATTAATAGGTTTTATATATAAAGGTATTTTGTAATTATCCTTCTTATATAATTTGGCAACATCAATATTCAAAGACTTGAATAATTGATGAGTTTTAACCTTATGACTACAAACGTTAACAAATTCCTCATCAGATACAATCACATTAATTCTTTTTTCAGAAAATAAACTTTTATACTTGGATAGTATGAGCAGATCATCATCTATGGTTGGCACTATTAAATTAATGTTATGCTTTAAACATATATCAAGTAGTATGTCTATATAATCCTTCGAATTTACCAAAGGAGTAGCGAATGCATGATCTGCTACTTGTGCAGCTGCTGATAAATTAGGGGCTAAGTCTGTGATATAAACTTTTCCTTTTGGTATACATTTAATTAATTCCTTTTTAAATGCTCTAACTAGAGAAACTCTTCTACCCGCAGAAGTAATTAATATGTTACTCATTAAATTGCAATTTTACGTTTAAATCTATAAGCAGGATTAACTATTATAAAAAGTAAATAAAACAGATTTTTATTGTTGAATATTTTGACTAGAATTTTATAAATTAATCTATTATAATCCTTACCAATAAAAACCTTTAGTGGATAAGCTTCATGTGACTCCATTTGACTTAAAATTGATCTTATTTCAGCCAGTTTAATTGAAGATTGTAATATTCTTACCATCATAAAAAAAACAAAAGACTGTTGCCTTGTTTTTAATCTATTAATGCACAATTGGTTTTCTAAAAATTGACCATTTATTTCTTCAATAATAGAGTTAAAAACAATAGCTGCGTTAGCATTATCTCTTATTACTCTTAAATATTGAACAGGCTCTTTACTTGTCATAGCTGAATTTGGTGTAACTACATGCCTATGTACATCGATATTGACATGACCTATTCTTGAAGACTTTAAAAATAATTGAGTTGTAAATATAGCATCTTCCATCCACCTTCCTTTAATAAATCTAACACCAGTAGCTGTCAAAAAATCTCGTTTAATTATAAACCACCATATTTCATTTTTGTAATGTTTATATCCAATATATTCAATTCCCGTTTTAATTTTTACTTCTAAATCATGAAGATTTTCTGTGTTCGAAAATTTTAAATCGGATCGTGTTGTTACTAATGAGTTAAAAGTAACAATATCTAACTTATTAACATCTGAATAATTTATCAAATGACTTAAAGTGTTATTTGCTAAATAATCATCTGAATCAATAAAATAAACATATTCTCCTTTTGCTAAATCAACACCTCTATTTCTAGCAGCTCCTACACCTGAATTAATTTGAGAATGAATAAAGATATTTGGATACGTTTCACAGTAATCCTGCACAATTTTCACACTATTATCAACAGATCCATCATTAATAATAAGTATTTCATAGTCATTAAAATTTATATTTTGACTTAGTAAACTATCAATACACCGAGCAATATATTTCTCGACATTATAAACGGGTACTATGATGCTTAATTTCATAAATATCTTAAATTACCTCACAATTTTAAACCTATAAATAAGTCTACAACAATAAACGAACACTAAAAACAAAGATTTGTGATTAAAAATAAATACTAACAACCTATACAATTTACTATCAATAAAATAAGATATTCGATATGTTTTAATTTATTTAAAATAAATTATTTATTTCACTTACAGATATTTTCGCTTTAAAAATCCTAAAAAAACATATAATATACATTAACACCTCTAGAAAAAATAATTCTATTCCGAACAACTTAAAGATTTTTCCTCGTTTATTTAAGTTATTCCCTCCAGAAGGTCATTAAAACTATATGATACACCCAAATACCCTTTAATCACCTTATATAAATGTTTTGGTTGGCTATTATTCATAATTAAAGAAGGCATTTGTACATATCTGTGAACATCAATAGAAGCATTCAAAATCTTTTTAGTATAATATAGTGCTCGAAGCGTAAACGGCCTGTCTTCAAATGTATTCCCTTCATTGAAGGAAAATCCTAATTTTATTTACATATTTTCTTTCTATAAATACCCCCAAACCGTTACATTGAAAGACTTATTCTTTAATAGATGTTGAACACCGTTATAAAATCTAAAATAGCCTCTTTTATAGTGTATATAAATCGTAACTTAAACCTATTGACAGTGAGAACCCTAAACAATTATAAATTAATTTACTGGCATTATACATAGGAATCCATATGCTTAACTTCATTTAAAAGTGGGAGTGTTATACTATTAGTGCTGAAAATAGAGGTAATCTCTTAAGGTTAATTAATTTAATCGTTAAACAGCTTAATTACCTCCGTTAAATATTTTCTTTTTTATTTTCAGCCTAAGGAATATACCCTATTTTTGTTTAAAACCTAAAACTAATATGATAACATCCGATCAAATTAAAGATCTTAATACCCGCCTCGATAAACTTAGGCACTATCTTTGACATAGATGCCAAACTCATAGAAATACAAAACGAAGAAGAACAAACTTTCGACCCCAATTTTTGGAATGACTCGAAAGCAGCAGAGATCATAATGAAATCGCTTCGTGTTAAGAAAAAGTGGATTCAAGATTTCAAAGAAGCGAAAACACTAGTTGAAGACCTCGAAGTTATTTATGAATTTTTCAAGGAAGAAGAAGCCTCTTTAGAAGATGTGGAAAAACGTTTTGATCAAGCTGCAAACTTGTTAGAAGATATTGAATTTAGAAATATGCTTTCTGAAGAAGGAGACAGCTTAAGTGCGGTTCTTCAAATTACTGCTGGTGCCGGAGGAACCGAAAGTTGTGATTGGGCCAGTATGTTAATGCGCATGTATTTAATGCACGCCGAAAAAAGTGATTTTAAAGTTAAAGAGCTTAACTTTCAAGAAGGTGACGTAGCTGGAATAAAGACAGTAACCCTTGAAATTGAAGGAGATTTTGCCTTTGGTTGGTTAAAAGGTGAAAATGGTGTACATAGATTGGTACGTATCTCTCCGTTTGATAGTAATGCTAAACGACATACTAGTTTTGCTTCAGTTTATGTTTATCCTCTAGTTGACGATACTATTGAAATAGATATAAACCCTGCCGATATTGAAATTACTACAGCACGTTCAAGCGGTGCTGGTGGGCAAAATGTAAACAAGGTAGAAACTAAAGTTCAACTATTACACAAACCTTCAGGAATACAAATTCAATGTTCAGAAACACGCTCACAGCATGATAACAGGTCTCGAGCCATGCAAATGCTTAAATCTCAATTATACGAAATTGAGCTTCAAAAGCAACTAGCACAGCGCGAAGATATTGAAGCCAGTAAAATGAAAATTGAATGGGGAAGTCAAATCAGAAATTATGTGATGCACCCATATAAGTTGGTAAAAGACGTTAGAACTAATCATGAAACTGGAAATGTTGACGCCGTTATGGATGGTAATATAAATGAGTTCCTAAAATCTTACTTAATGATGATGGGACAAAAAGTTGAAGACGATAATCAATTATGAATAAAATAGATACGATAATTTTTGACCTAGGTGGTGTACTAATAGATTGGAATCCTGAATATGTTTTTCTGGATGTATTTGACGGGGATCGTAAAAAAATGCAATGGTTTTTCGACAATATATGTACCCACGACTGGAATGAAAACCAAGATGCTGGTTACCCTATGGCCAAAGCTACAGAAGAACGCGTTGCACTATTCCCTGAATATAAAAAAGAGATTGAGATGTTTTATGGAAGGTGGGTTGAAATGCTTGGAGAAGCTATTGACGGTACTGTAGACATCCTTAAAGCCTTTGTTGATTCAGAAAACTATAAGGTAGTTGCTCTTACCAACTGGAGTGCTGAAACCTTTCCTATTGCTCTTGATAAGTTTGATTTTTTACATTGGTTTGAAGGTATTATTGTTTCGGGTGAAGAAAAAACAAGAAAACCTTTTGACGAGATTTATAACCTAACCCTTAAGCGTTTCAATATAAAAGCTGAAAACGCCATTTTTATTGATGACAACTTAAGAAATATTGAAGCCGCCAATAACTTAGGAATACATGGGATTCAATTTAAATCTCCAAAAGATTTACAAGAGCAATTGAAAAACTATAATATTAAATTGTAATGATAAAAATATACCATAATAATCGCTGCAGTAAATCACGCTGTGGATTAAAGATTCTTGAAGATTCTGGTAAAGAATTTGAAGTTGTAAAGTATTTAGAAAACGTACCAACAGCCAACGAACTGAAAACCATTATTAATCAACTAGGAATAAAACCAATTGATTTAGTAAGAAAAAATGAAGCCATTTGGAAAAGCAATTTTAAAGGTAAAGATTTATCTGATGCTGACCTTATCAAAGCTATGGTGGAAAACCCTAAATTAATTGAACGCCCTATAGTAATTAACGGAAGTAAAGCTGTAATCGGCAGGCCGCCAGAAAGCATTCTTGATATTATATAAAACAAAAAAGGGAAGCTCATGAGCTTCCCTTTTTAATATATATTGTCTAGCTTAACGCTTAGCCTTCTTTTCTTCTCTCATTTCTTTTAATCTTTCGATTAAAGATCCTCCAATCCAATAAGGAATTACAAAAGTTAATAAGAAAATCATTAACCAAAATCCAATTGTTAAAATGGTTAAGAATGCTAAAAAGCCTAAATATTGATCAAAATCAAACATAATAATAAGTGTCGGTTATAAAACTGCCACAAAGATAATGTAAAGGCATTTCTTATACAATATCAAATTAAATTTTATTAACAGAATTATAAACTAGTCCAAATTGGGTTGAGGCGTCATTCTCAAGTAGGGCTTTACTTCTGTAAAACCTTTTGGAAATATTCCCGGAATATCTTCCGTGGCAATAGCCGGAACCACTACAACGTCTTCTCCATTATTCCAATTTGCAGGTGTTGCTACTTTATGATATGCTGTGAGTTGTAACGAATCAATTACACGCAATAGCTCATCAAAATTTCGCCCTGTTGATGCTGGATAAGTAATAATCAACTTTACTTTTTTATCATTCCCAATAACAAAAACGGAGCGTACCGTTAATTTACTATCTGCATTAGGGTGTATCATATCATACAATTCGGATACTTTTCTATCTTCATCAGCAATAATAGGGAAATTAACTGATGTGTTCTGCGTTTCATTAATATCATTAATCCACCCCTTATGAGACTCCAAACCATCAACACTTAGTGCCACAACTTTAACGTTTCGATTGTCAAATTCGGCTTTATATTTCGCTACAGTTCCTAGTTCGGTAGTACAAACAGGGGTATAATCAGCAGGGTGAGAAAATAAAATTCCCCAGCCATTTCCTAGCCAATCATGAAACTCAATGGTTCCTTCAGTTGTGTCTGCTATAAAATTCGGAGCTATATCTCCTAATCTAATTGTTGCCATAATATTTTTATGTATTTAGTTATATACTATATTCTTATATCCCACTAAATTAATAGATTTTACATTTTATAAGCTATTCTAATAGTTATATAAATGTTAAAAAGATGTTCCAAAAACTAACAAAAATCATAATTAAAAAGCCTCTAAAAATCTTAACTTAGCCACTTAAAATTTAATCACAACTAACATGAGTTACAGAATAGAGAAAGACACCATGGGTGAGGTAAAAGTACCTGCTGATAAACTATGGGGAGCACAAACAGAACGTTCAAGAAATAATTTTAAAATTGGAGCTCCAGCGTCCATGCCTTTAGAAATTGTTTATGGATTTGCTTACTTAAAAAAAGCTGCTGCCCATACAAATTGTGAACTAGGCGTTCTACCTGTTGAAAAGCGTGACTTAATTAGTCAAGTTTGTGACGAAATTTTGGAAGGTAAACACGATGATCAGTTTCCTTTGGTTATTTGGCAAACGGGTTCGGGTACGCAAAGCAATATGAATGTAAATGAAGTTATTGCTAATAGAGCGCATCAATTAGCAGGACAAGTTATTGGTGAAGGAGAAAAAACTATTCAACCCAATGATGACGTGAATAAATCACAATCATCAAATGACACCTTCCCTACTGGGATGCATATTGCCGCTTACAAAAAAGTGGTAGAAACTACTATTCCTGGAGTTAAGCAATTGCGTAACACTTTGAATGAAAAATCAGAAGCTTTTAAAAATGTCGTTAAAATTGGACGTACCCATTTAATGGATGCTACACCTTTAACTCTAGGCCAAGAATTATCTGGTTATGTTGCTCAATTAGACCATGGTATTAAGGCGTTAGAAAACACATTATCGCATTTAAGCGAATTGGCTTTAGGAGGAACAGCAGTAGGAACTGGGTTAAACACACCAAAGGGATATAGCCAACGTGTTGCTGAATATATTGCCGAGTTTACAGAATTACCTTTTGTAACGGCACCAAATAAATTCGAAGCACTTGCAGCCCACGATGCACTAGTTGAAACACACGGAGCGCTAAAACAACTAGCTGTTTCATTAAATAAAATTGCTAATGATGTTAGAATGATGGCTTCTGGTCCGCGTTCTGGTATTGGCGAAATCATAATCCCTGCAAATGAACCAGGAAGTTCTATTATGCCTGGTAAAGTTAATCCTACTCAATGTGAAGCTTTAACTATGGTTTGTGCTCAAGTAATGGGTAATGATGTTGCGGTATCTGTTGGAGGATTACAAGGGCATTATGAACTAAATGTTTTTAAACCTGTAATGGCTGCCAACGTTTTACAATCTGCACAATTAATAGGTGATGCATGTGTAAGTTTTGATGCTAACTGTGCTGTAGGTATAGAACCAAATTATGATGTTATTACAAAACTTCTAAATAACTCTCTAATGCTTGTTACTGCTTTAAATACTAAAATAGGTTATTATAAAGCCGCAGAAATAGCAAATACGGCTCATAAAAACGGTACGACCTTAAAAGAGGAAGCTGTAAGATTAGGCTACGTATCTGCCGAAGATTATGATGCCTGGGTTAAACCAGAAGACATGGTTGGAAGTTTAAAATAGCGAATAAAACCACTACTATAAAATGAAAAAACAGGTAATTAATTACCTGTTTTTTTGGTTGGTTAGCTATCAATCCTTCAATTTAAAAAGGAAATCAAGTCAAATATATAACTATGCAAGCATTTTTATGTTAACATTTGTTAACGCAACATTAGAAAATCATAATTAATCGTCTTAGAGTGCGTTTTCTTTATTCGATTTTAATTTTTTTCTAATTCTACTTAATTGAACAGGTGTAATACTTAAATAAGAGGCTATTTGATATTGTGGAATCAGGTTTTCTATTTCAGGAATTTTCCTTATTAATTTCAGATAACGTTCTGTTGCATTCATAGAAATTAACTCTATTTGACGCTCTTCATATTTTATAAAAACATGCTCCAAAATACGGTTATACAAATGACTTACATTAATATCTTTTTTACATAAATCCATAAAGGTTGTAAATTCCACTTCGTAAACTTTACAATAGGTTAAAGCCTCATAGACTAATTTCGAAGGCTGCTTTTTAATTAAACCGGTGAAAGCCCCAACAAAACTAAAAGGCATAAAAAAACTTTTATTATACTCCTTACCAGATTCAGAATCTAAATAAGCTCGCATAACTCCCGAAATTAACATATAAATTTTTGTTGGAATTTCGTCCGACTTTCCAATAAGCTCACCTCTTTCAAGTTTTCGAAATACAGCAATATCAGAAAGCTTTGCAAAGGTTTCTTCAGAAATATCTAAAAAAGAATTTAAAAAAACTAAGTTCGGATTCATATAGCTTATGTTAACTTCATATCCATAAACGCTTTAGTAGCGTGAATTGTGGTTGTATCAAAAACAGGAACAGTAACATCTTCTTGCTTAATCAATAAAGGTATTTCAGTACATCCTAAAATAACGCCTTCAGCCCCATCTTTTATTAATTCATCTATAATTTGCAAATATATTTGTTTAGATGCATCTTTTAAAACACCTTTTGATAACTCACTATATATGATATCATGAATTGTATTTCTGTCTTCAAGACAAGGAATAACTGCGCTTATCCCAAAAGAATTTAAAACTTTTGTATAAAAATCCTTCTCCATGGTATACTTAGTTCCCAAAAGAGCCACCCTCTTAATTTTATGGTTTATCACTTTTTCGGCAGTGGCTTCTGCAATGTGTAATACAGGTATTTTAACTGCTTTTTGTACAGCCGCTATAGTTAAATGCATGGTATTTGCACAAATTAAAATGCACTTTGCTCCGGCTAATTCTAAGCTAAGAGCTGCGTTTACCATTAACTCATCTAACTTATCCCATCTATCTTCTTTTTGAAGAGCCGAAATTTCGGCAAAATTCACTGAATTTATAATCACCTTACAGGAGTTATTCTCTCCAAAATACCTTGTCGCCAAGTTATTTAGAACTTCATAGTACATTATAGTAGACTGTGGCGTTATTCCACCAATCAAACCAATTGTATGCATCATAATATATTTTAAGCAAGTAAGTTATCAATTTAATTGTATTATTTGTCAACCAAATGTCAATAAAAAACATAAAAAAGCCTCAAACAGTTATGTTTGAGGCTTTAACCTTAAGTGTTATTAAATAATTACTTCATAGTAAATTCTGATGAAGAAACTAAGTCTTTATGATTAAATACGTTTACGATATAACGCCCTTTCTCAAATTTCTTTGCTCCAGTTGATACAAACTCACATATATTCAAATTAGCGTTTTCATAATTAAACTTGCTTATTATACTATAATTTAAAGTTTTTTCTTCAAATGAAACTTGTTCGTTTAAACCTAGTGTATTGTTTTTAGGGTCTATTACTTGTACATATAACTCTTGATCTCCAGCCTGAACTAAAGTGTTTTTAGCAACAGTAAAGCATACTCTAATTTTATCAGCTCTACCAGCTCTTTCTGTTGGTATTACTTTGCCAGATGTTCTTTCAATAACTCCTGATCCCTTTAAATCTACAGTATTTAAAATAGAAGCATTTTCAACAACTTCAGCCAATGCATTATTTTGTACCAATAAAGAATCTGTAAATACAGTACGCTCCTCTAAACGCACACGAGTGCTATCTAAAGATGTTGCTAAATAAGAGTTCTCAACTCTTAATGAATCATTTTGTGCAAGTAATGCATCCATCTCTTTTTGTAATGATGCATACTTTTGCTTATACCTCCATAAACTTTTTACATTTGTTTCTGAAATTTTCAAAGAATCAATTAAACCTTGAATACGGCCTCTTGCCTCAATCAAATCATTATTCGCAACTTCATTTTCACTTATAGCTTCATCATATTGTTTAGCCATAGAATTCAAATCATTCATAACTAATTCCTTTTGCTCAGTCAAATCACTCTGAACCTTTTTACTAGTACTATATAAATTCATTGTATAAAATCCTGTTCCTAAAAACAAAACTATTGCAATCCCTAAAGCCACTTTAAGACCTGTACTATTTTTACTGTTTTCCATAATAAATTGTTTTAATCTTTTTAAGTTTTAATATAAATCTGCACTAATTTTAATTATCGGTTTTATTATGCCATAAATAAATTTAATGATGTATTTTTAAATATCATATATTATTTACTCTTATGGATAAACTAGTTTTATTTAACAATACTATTAAAAATAAGCTATTAAACAAACGCTCCGGTGAATCCAAATTTGGTCAACATGTGCAAACATTAACCAGCATTTCCAATATATACGAACAACTTCAAAATTTGGATGTTACCTATGTGATTTTAGGTTTACCAGAAGATCTAGGTGTTTTTGCTAACCACGGAAAAAAGGGAGCTTCAAAAACATGGGATATCACGCTTAATATTTTATTAAACATCCAAAGTAATACCTATACGAAAGCTGAACAGGTTTTAATTTTGGGGCATCTGGATTTCTCTAAAGAAATGGCTCAAGTTTCCAAGTTAAACTCTAAAAGGAAAAAAGATGTTTTGAAGTCTAGAAAATTGGTAGAACAAATTGATAACGAAGTGTCTATTCTTATTTATCAAATTATTCGATCTGGGAAAAAACCAATAATTATAGGCGGTGGGCATAATAACGCCTATGGCAATATTAAAGGGTCTAGTTTAGCCCTTAGCCGACCTATCAATGTTGTGAATCTTGATGCACACTCTGATTTTAGACCGTTAGAAGGTCGGCATAGTGGTAATGGTTTTAGTTACGCTTCTGCGGAAGGGTTCTTAAACAAATATTTTATTTTTGGATTACATGAAAATTATGCATCTGATAAAATTTTGAAAGCATTAAACAGTAAAGAATATATTGCATATAATACTTTCGAAAGTATGGAAGTAAGGCATGAACTTAAATTTAAAAAGGAACTAGAGAATGCTTTGAAGTTTATTGAAACCAATAGTTTTGGTATTGAAATAGATTGTGATGCTATAGAGAACATCCCTAGTAGTGCAATGACTCCAAGTGGGTTTAGTATTAATAAGACAAGGCAATTTATTAATCACTTTGCAAAACATAATAATGCAATATATTTGCATGTTTGTGAGGCAAAGCTTTCTAAAAAGAGGCCCGATCAGATAGGAAAACTAATCACCTATTTCATTCTAGATTTTATAAAAGCTTAGATATTTTCATAACTTGAATAAATAATTCTATATTTGCATAAGTACTTATATAAACACAAATACAATGGATGCTTTAACAGGTTATGGAGAATTAGGATTAGGCTCTAGATTAAAACGAGTAAGTGAATATCTTATGAAAGAAACCCAAATCGTATATAATCATTTTAATGTAGATTTTGATCCTTACCTGTTCCCTATATTTAAGATTATTGCCAATAAAAATGGTATTACAAATTCAGAAATCCAAAATTCACTTCAATTCTCTCAGCCAGCAATCACACAAGCTTTAAACAAATTAATAAATAAAAATCTTATTGTTTATAAAGCAGATAAACTTGACAAGCGCAAAAAAATCATTCAACTTTCAACCAAAGGCCATGACACGCTAAAAATTTTAAAGCCTATATGGAAGGGCATTGAAGAAGTCATTAAAGAATATACACTTGAAAGTTCCTCTTCTTTAATTGAGCATTTAAATAGTCTAGAAAATAAACTTAGTCGCAAAAATTTTAGCCAAAATATAATTGATAAAATAAACCTTGAATCGAAAAATGGTATTCAGATTGTTCCATTTAGCAATTCGTACGCAAAAAAATTTTACGAATTAAACGTGGAATGGTTAAAAACTTATTTTTATGTTGAATCTTATGATAATGAAGTACTCAGTAAGCCCAAACAATATATTATTAATAAAGGCGGACATATCTTTTTTGCCCTTATAAATGATCAAGTTATAGGTACGGTTGCCTTAATGCCCATAGGTAAAAACGGCCTGTTTGAATTAACCAAAATGGCAGTATCTCCAGAAAAAAGAGGGAAAAAAATTGGCCAACAGTTACTTCAATACTGTATTGATTTTGCGAAAGAGTTAGGATTACCCAAATTAATCCTTTATTCAAATAGAGAATTAGAAAATGCTATTTATCTATATCGGAAATATGGATTTATAGAAGTACCGTTAGAAACCAATTCCCCTTATAAGAGAAGTGACATAAAAATGGAGTTGCTATTTTAATTTATTAAGTCAAACTATTATTAATAAAAAAACGGAGCTATATGTGCTCCGTTTTTAAAATGAAATTATAATTTGATCTTATTCTTATTCGTCCTCTAACTTCCATGTTCTCACCCAATCCACTCGCATGGTGTTAATGGAATCATCATTCAAATCTTCTTTTTCTGGTAAGCCTCCTATATTACAATCTTCAAAGGTCCATAAATCCCAAATTAATTCTAATTCTCTAGTAAAAGCTTTACCAGTAGTTAACTTACCAGCTGGCTCACCATCTAAATAAAATTGAATATTTCTATCATCTATCCACCATACTCCCACAGTGTGATACACTTCATTCCATGTTTTATCCTTTTTCGGGTTAGTATCTAGTAATAATCTTGTATCATAATTATCTTCATGCCTTATCGTATTTCCATTTTCGGCAATAAAATATTGAGAATTCATTTGCGTTGGGAAATCCCAAGGTGTCCAAGGAAAATTACTTGGCTTTGTTGATTGGTCTCTGCATTCTGCAGTAGGGTTAGAATTATTCTCTACAATATCTATTTCATCACGATTATCAATATCGCCATTATTCATCCAAAACGTATTAAAAGCCGATATATGAGCTGTTTTCATACTACACTCCGTATACATCGGGTAGCTTATTTTCATTTTTGAATGAACTCTGGCGGTTTGAAACCACTGTGTTGGGTGATTACGTAATGTAGCCTTTATGTAAAACTTACCATCCTCAACACCAGAATTTTCACTTCTCATCCAGACAGGGGTACCACCATAATTCCAAAAGGAATTGTACCATTTAGAATCATCCCATGTATCAAATTCGTCTGAAAGCGCTTCTACTTTAGTCCATTTTTTTCCATCAGGAGTTGTATTATCTATTGAAACGAAAGATGGGAAGTTAGGATCTATGTTATTAAAATCCTCGGCAGTTGGTATATACTCATTAACAGTAACATTTACAGTTCCTGTTGACTTATCTCCGTCAATATCTGAAATTTCATATGTAAAGCTATCTGTTCCAACAAAATCGGTATTAGGTATATATTCAAAAACCCCATCACTAACCTCTGTTACAGTTCCATTAGAAGGGTTTGACAATAATGAATAATTATCGCTAGTTCCTCCATCATCACCCAAATTATCATTGGCCGAAACTGTTACTTGATTTCCAGTTCCAGAAACACTGTTTTCAATAACGGTTAAAGTATCATTTCCAGCAACAGGTTTGCTATTTAGTTCTTGAGGAGTGCCATTATCACTGCTACATCCAGCAATAAAAACGGTAAATGCTATTAATAAGCTTAAAGAAATTCTTTTTAACATCTTAATTTTTTTAGTTTAACAATTTGTTACGAAATTAAAATTTAATGTTTTATTTTTTTTATAAAACACCTCAACAAAACCTAAACAATTCAATTATTGTCCAGTAAAATCCACACTATATAGTTAAAGTTATAAAAATACAACTGTAATTTGATTCGCCCCAGCCCATCCATTGAATACAAAAAGGGGGAGTTAAGGGCTTCCCCCCTTTTTTCGTATATATCACTTTAAATAATATAATGTTAGCCTTGATTGCTATTCATCTTCTAACTTCCATGTTCTTACCCAATCAATTCTCATGGTATTGTTACTATCATCTTCTAAATCTGATTTATTAGGTAATCCTCCTAACCAACCAGCTGAATTAGTCCATACATCAAAAATTATTTCCAATTCTCTTGTAAATTCTCTATCATAACTATTATTATCTAAATGTTCTCCTACAACTACACTACCTGCAGGCTCTCCGTCAAGATAAAACTGAACATTCTTAGAGTCTATCCACAAACATCCATACACATGATAATCTTCATTCCAACCTATATTTTTAAGAGGATTAGTATCAGATAAACCGGACCTTGGAAATCTACCATAATTTCTAATAGTTTGAGGTTCTTCATTCTCATCAGCTTGAAAATATTGTGAATTCATTTGAGTTGGAAAAGCCGTAGCATCACAATTAGTACAAGAGGGATTTGAATTGTTTTCAATGATATCTATTTCATCCCTATTTTTACTATCTCCATTATTTAGCCAGTAAGTATTGTATGCAGATATATGGCAAGTTTTTATACTAGCTTCTGTGTACATAGGATATTTTGTTTTGGCTCTACTATGTATTCTTGATGTTTGAAACCATCTGCCCTCTGGGTTTGATTCGTTAACTGTTGGCTTAATCCATAACTTTCCATCGGCAACACCTGAATTAGCATTAGAAGTTGACATCCAAACTGGAACACCATAATGCCATGTCGATTTAAACCATTTTGAGCCATCCCATGCGTCAAATTCATCTGACATGCTTTCATATTTTATCCATTTTTTACCATCAGGGGTGGTATCATCAATTGATACAAACGACGGAAAATTTGGGTCTATATTATTGAAATCTTCAGCTGTAGGACCATCAGGAACATCATTAACAGTAATACTCACTGTAGCACTATCTTTATCTCCATCCTTGTCCGAAATTTCGTAGGTAAAACTATCTGTACCATTAAAATCAGCATTAGGGATATATTCAAAAACACCATCACTAACTTCTGTTACGGTACCATTGGAAGCATTTGATAATAATGAGTAGTTATCGCTACCGCCTCCATCATCACCTAAATCATCATTTGCAGACACCGTTACTTGGTTTGCCGTTCCCGAAACACTATCTTCTTCAACAGTTAAAGTATCGTCTACAGCAACTGGAGTATCATCGATGTTTGGAGGGTTATCTGTAGAATTATCGTCACTGCTACAACTAGCAAACATTACGAATACAAACAAATACAATAATTTTCTTTTTAACATAGCTTTTTGTCTTTATTATTTTAGTTTGCGCAAATTTTAAAAAAAAAATACAAAAAACTTTTAATCTTTAGTTAAAGTGCTCCCCTGTTTAGTTTATGTCTAGTTAAATCATTTACGGAAATATGTCATAACCACGTACGAAAAGTAATTTCTATATTGAAATTGAGGAGCTATAACTACCCTACATATTTTAAACCTTTGTTGGGTTTGAAGAAAAAAAGGGAGTTCTTAAACTCCCCTTAGATAAATTAAAAACTCATAATAAACTATTCATCCTCTAATTTCCAAGTTCTTACCCAATCCACCCGCATTGTATTAATACTGTCATCTCCCAAATCAGATTTTGGCGGTAAACCTCCTAACCAACCTGCTTCATTCGTCCACAAATCAAAGATAATTTCAAGTTCTCTTGTAAAAAATCTATCTGGGTGAGATGTTCCATCATTATGTTCTCCAACAACAACACTTCCAGCAGGTTCACCATCAAGATAAAATTGAATATTTCTTTCATCTTTCCACCACACACCATAGGTATGGTAGTCCTCATTCCAACCAACATTTCGTAACGGATTTGCTACAGACAAATCTGACCTTAAAAAGTTGTCTTTGTTTCTTATTTCATTTGGCTCCAAGTCAGCATCAGCATGAAAATATTGCGAGTTCATTTGTTGTGGATACAAATCTGCTTGACAATTAGTACATGATGGATTTGAATTATTTTCTATAATATCAATTTCATCTCTATAAGTCCCTCCAGCGGTTCCTTTATTCATCCAAAATGTATTGTAAGCTGAAATATGAGCGGTTTTAATACTGGCCTCTGCATACATTGGATAACTTGATTCTGCTTTTGAATGAATTCTAGAAGTATGAAACCATCTGCCATCAGGATCAGATTCACTTAATGTTGCTTTAATCCATAATTTACCGTCAGCAACACCAGAATTTTCGTTAGAATTAACCACGTTTACAGGAAAACCATAATTCCAAGTTGATTTAAACCACTTATTAGAATCCCATGCGTCAAATTCATCAGACATTGATTCTAGTTTAACCCATTTCTTATCATTAGGTGTTGTGTCATCTATTGAAACAAAAGAAGGGAAATCAGGATTAATATTACTAAAGTCTTCTGCAGTAAGCTCACGTTCGTTTACATTAATAGTAACTGTAGCTGTATCAGTATCCCCATCTGCATCTGTAAGAGTATAAGTGAAACTATCAGCACCCAAAAAATCAGCATTAGGAATATATTCAAATACACCATCACTAACTTCTGTTACTGTTCCTTCTGTTGGAGCAGAAACTAAGGCATAGTTATCGTCGTCGCCACCGTCATCACCTAAATCATCATTTGCAGACACCGTTACTTGGTTTGCCGTTCCCGAAACACTATCTTCTTCAACAGTTAAAGTATCGTCTACAGCAACTGGAGTATCATCGATGTTTGGAGGGTTATCTGTAGAATTATTGTCACTGCTACAACTAGCAAACATTACGAATACAAACAAATACAATAATTTTCTTTTTAACATAGCTTTTTGTCTTTATTATTTTAGTTTGCGCAAATTTTAAAAAAATACAAAAAAACTTTTAATCTTTAGTTAAAGTGCTCCCCTGTTTAGTTTATGTCTAGTTAAATCATTTACGTAAATATGTCATAACCACGTACGAAAAGTAATTTCTATATTGAAATTGAGGAGCTATAATTACCCTACATATTTTAAACCTTTGCTGGATTTGAAGAAAAAAAGGGAGTTCTTAAACTCCCCTTAGATAAATTAAAAACTCATAATAAACTATTCATCCTCTAATTCCCAGGTTCTAACCCAATCTATTCTCATTGTATTGATAGAATCATCATCTAAATCAGATTTTGGAGGTAAGCCTCCTAACCAATCTGCTTCGTTTGTCCACAAATCAAAGATAATTTCTAAATCTCTTGTAAACTCTCTATCATAGGTGTTGTCATCCCAATGTTCGCCAACAACTATACTTCCCGCAGGCTCCCCATCTAAATAAAATTGAACATTTTTAGAGTCTTTCCACCAAGCACCATAAATGTGATACTCTTCGTTCCAGCCTTTATCTCTTAACGGGTTTGTAGATGATAAATCTTCTCTATAAAAATCACCTCCATGTCTAATCCAATTTGGAACTTCATTTTCATCTGTTTGATGATAATGAGATTTCATTTTATTAGGATAATCATCTGCCGCACAATTTGTACAAGTAGGCTTAGAATTATTTTCGATAATATCAATTTCATCTCTATTAGCACTATTACCATTATTTAGCCAGTAAGTATTGAAGGCTGAAATATGAGCCGTTTTTATCCTTGCTTCTGTATACATTGGATATTTTATTTTTGTTCTGGAATGAATTCTTGCCGTTTGAAACCATCTCCCATTTGCATTACTCTCATTTAATGTTGCCTTTATCCATAACTTTCCATCATTAACACCCGAATTAGAATTGTCTGTTGTCATAAAAACTGGAACATTATAATGCCAAGTAGATTTAAACCATTTTGACCCATCCCAGGCATCAAACTCGTCAGACATTGCTTCTTGTTTTACCCATTTCTTATCTGCAGGTGTCGTGTTTTCAACAGAAACAAATGACGGAAAATCAGGATTTAAATTGTTAAATGCAGATGCAGGTGGTTCATACTCAGTTACAGTGATTTTTACTGTAGCAGAGTCCGTATCACCATCTTTATCAGATAGCTCATAAGTAAAAGAATCATCTCCAAAAAAATTTGTATTAGGTATATATTCAAAAACGCCATCACTAATTTCCGTTACTGTACCATTTGAAGGATCAGTTAGTAATTCATAATTATCTGTACTGCCTCCGTCATCTCCCAAATCGTCATTCTCTGAAACGGTAACTTGATTAACAGTTCCTGCTGCACTATTTTCTTCTACAGTTAAAGTATCATCTGCAGCAACAGGTTTATCATCTTTAATCTCTTGTCCTGGCCCCTCCTTAGAATCATCACTGCTGCAACTTTCTAAATTCATAAAAATCATGCTGAAAGACAAAAGAAACAAAAAACCTCGTCCAAATAATTTTTTCTTTAAAATCATATTTTATTATTATTTTTTCAAAAATAATTAGAATCCATAAACATGATAAGCATTTAAGGCTTTATTCAGAAAACAAATGGTTTTTGACAATGGGCATGATCGAATATTAGCCCTTTACAACTATTTTCATAAACTTGGATTTTTGCGGCATATAATTCAATTGAAAATAAATACTCGATATTCTACTCCATTAGACGATGGATTTGGGCATATTGAAGTAAAACAATTGTTCTAGTATCATATATTTTCCCGGTGTTAAGCATTTTAATTACTTCTTCAAATTTCCATTCCAAAACTTCTATATCTTCATGTTCTATATCTAAACCACCTCCATCACTAACCTTCATGTCATCTGTATACTCACCAACAAAGAAATGCATTTTTTCAGTCATTACTCCTGGAGAAGAGTAGGCTTCATATACTTTTTTAACCTCTTTTATTCTATACCCCACTTCCTCTTCTGTTTCACGTATAATACAAGCTTCTGGATTATCTTTATCTAGCATTCCTGCACAAATCTCAATTAAAAAACCGTCATCATTGTCGTTCATATAAGTTGGCATTCTAAATTGTTTTGTAAGAATGACCGTTTTCTTTGTTTTATTATATAGTAATATGCCAGCACCGTCTCCTCTATCATAAACTTCTCGCATTTGGTTCACCCAAGTACCGTTTTTCATTAAATAATTAAAATTTAATTTCTTTAAAACATAGTAGTTATCAGAAAGCAAGGTGCTTTTTATTTCTTTTACTCTATCATTATTCATAATTTAATAATTCTTATCGTTTTTATATTTAAATATAACTAATATGTATTACTTTGATTTAGTTCATGTTATTAACATTTTAATGTAAAAAACTATACGATTTTTAACACATACTAATGAATAAAATGCACTATATTTGGTAAGCTATTAACCCAAATGTGCACGTTTCATGTTTCTCAACCAACTAATTACTATTTTTTTAACATTTGCTCTTATTGATCAGTCTTACGTTGTGAACGTTTTGGTTATTGTGGTGGTTTTCTTTGCTATTCTGTTAATTCTTGGGGTTAGAAAATCATATAAACTTAAAAAAGAAAATGAGCGTTTAAATAGTATGGATACTAAAATGCCTGACGAGAATGACTATAAAGATTTCACTGACGGCCACATGTACGATAATAAATAGGAAAAATTTGCTTATATAAGTTCGATAATTTTTATTGCTATTTTCGATATTATCATTTTATTAATTATATTCTTAAAAAAGAATAATGACTCACTTCTTTACAATATCACGTCAGAAGAACAATATGCGAATAATTTAACTGAATTTGATTAACAAACACCTTAAAGCATTGAAATGATTCATGAGGAGTCAAATTTCAAACTAGGTTAAGCCCACATCTATAAAGTAAAAAACGCCCACTTTTAAGTGAGCGTCTTCTACTTTTTATCTTACTAATTTTCTATATTTAATTCGTTTAGGCATCAAATCACCTCCAAGGCGCTTCTTTTTATTTTCTTCATAATCAGAAAAGCTACCTTCAAAGAAATAAACTTGAGAGTCCCCTTCAAATGCCAAAATATGTGTGCAAATTCTATCTAAAAACCAACGGTCATGACTAATCACCACAGCACAACCAGCAAAGTTTTCCAAACCTTCTTCTAATGCTCGTAATGTATTTACATCAAGGTCGTTAGTAGGCTCATCTAAAAGTAACACATTACCTTCTTCTTTCAAAGTCATAGCTAAATGCAAACGGTTACGCTCCCCTCCAGAGAGCAAGTTTACCTTTTTATTTTGCTCACTTCCCGAGAAATTAAAACGACTTAAATAAGCTCGCGAATTTACTTGCTTACCCCCCATCATAATCAACTCTTGCTCATCACTAAAGTTTTGCCAAATGGTTTTTTCAGAATCTATATTAGAATGCTTCTGATCTACATAAGCTAGTTTAGCCGTTTCACCTACAACAAATTCACCTTTGTCAGGCGTCTCTTCTCCCATTATCATTCTAAAAATGGTCGTTTTACCAGCACCATTGGGTCCTATAATACCAACAATTCCAGCTTGTGGTAAGTTAAAACTTAAATCATCATATAATAATTTATCGTCATAACCTTTTGCAACCCCTTTTGCTTCGATAACGTTTGTTCCTAAACGAGGTCCATTTGGAATATATATTTCTAGTTTTTCATCAAGCTGCTTTTGATCTTGACTCATTAATTTATCATAATTCTTTAAACGTGCCTTTTGCTTGGTTTGACGTCCCTTAGCTCCTTGACGAACCCATTCCAACTCACGTTCTAATGTCTTTTGTCGCTTAGAGGCAGCCTTACCTTCCTGAGCCATGCGCTTAGACTTTTGATCTAACCAAGATGAATAATTCCCTTTCCAAGGAATCCCTTCCCCTCTATCCAGCTCTAAAATCCAACCAGCCACATTATCTAAAAAGTATCTATCGTGAGTTACCGCAATAACTGTTCCTTTATATTGCGCCAAATGATGCTCCAACCAATGTACAGATTCTGCATCTAAATGGTTGGTAGGCTCATCTAATAACAAAACATCGGGTTCTTTTAAAAGTAAACGACATAAGGCTACTCTACGTTTTTCTCCTCCTGATAAAACGCCTATTTTCTTATCGCCATCCGGAGTACGTAAAGCATCCATG
Source organism: uncultured Algibacter sp. (assembly GCF_947495925.1). Taxonomy (GTDB): domain Bacteria; phylum Bacteroidota; class Bacteroidia; order Flavobacteriales; family Flavobacteriaceae; genus Algibacter_E. The sequence continues at coordinate 563,291 of NZ_CANMAU010000003.1, read as the reverse complement.
GCTATTTCTAGTTTTGTATCAAGTTCCCACGCGCCTGCTGCATCAATTTGATCTTGAAGCTCTGCCTGTCGGTTCATTAACTTCTCCATCTTATCAGGATCAGAATACACTTCTTCTAAACCAAACTGATCATTGATATTATTGTATTCATCAAGAATAGCTACTGTTTCAGCCGCACCCTCACGAACTACTTCCATAACGGTTTTATCATTATCGAGCTTAGGCTCTTGCTCTAAATACCCAACGGAGTAATCTTGCGAAAACACAACATCGCCTTGATAATTTTTATCAACACCAGCTATAATCTTCAATAAAGTAGATTTACCAGAACCATTTAGCCCTAGTATGCCAATTTTAGCTCCATAAAAGAAACTTAGGTGTATGTTTTTTAAAACAGGTGTATTTGCACTCTGAAATGTCTTGGTTAACCCAGACATTGAAAAAATTATTTTTTTATCATCACTCATTATACTCTTCCTTTTAAAGCATTAAAAACCCATGCTACTGCAAAAAAACCAATGCCAACTGCAGCAAAACCCCATCCTGCTACTTCTTCATACTTAAAAGCCCCCATAGCTATAAGTCCCAAGCCCACAAAGATCATTATCCATGTAGCCCAAGCTAATACTGTATTTTTATTCATCGCCATAATCTATATCCTATTTTTGGTTGTTAGTGTAAAAGCAAATATCGCATTTTTAAACAAAAAAGCACCCATAGTTGGGTGCTTTTAGCTATTAACCTTATAATTAAACTAGTTCATAGGAACTTCAATTATAATTATCTTAGAATCTTCCTTTCCAGAAACATCAATACGCTCTTTCTCCCAAACACCAATGGCATCTCTAGAAAGTAATACATTTCCATTCACTTCTACCTTACCGTCCACCACAAAAATGTAAAGCCCGTTGTTGTTATTTTTAACTTGTAATGAAATTGACCTACCACTTTCTAAGTCAGCTCTATAAATGTAGGCTTGCTGATTTATTGGAAGGGCATCACCATCTAGCTTATCCTTAGGGGCAACAATAGTTTGCAGCTTATTCCTTTGATGTTCAGCATGAAATTTGCGCTGTTCATAATTTGGTTCAACCCCCATCTGCTCAGGAATTATCCAGAGCTGCAAAAAATTCACATCCTCCGTTTTGCTATCATTAAATTCCGAATGCGTCAAACCTGTACCTGCACTCATCACCTGCACTTCTCCTACTTCAATAGAACGCTTATTCTCCATGCTATCCTTGTGAGATAAAGCTCCCTTCAAAGGTATTGAGATAATTTCCATATTTTGGTGTGGATGCGTTCCAAACCCCATTTTTGATTGTACGATATCATCATTTAGGACTCTAAGAGCTCCAAAATTCATGCACTCTTTATTTTGATAACTTGCAAAGCTAAACGTATGATAAGATTTTAACCAACCATGATTTGCAAAACCACGGCTATCTGCTTTATGCACTATTGTTTTCATAATATTCTTTTTTTTTAACAGGAAATTTTTTAAGATGCTTTGGGCGCTACCCTAAAAAGGTAGGGCTTTTCAATACAAGTCCGCGCTCGTTCCTCGCTCTGGGCTTTCCTTTTCAATCCCTAACGCATTAACTAGCTGGAAGAAAACCCATTTTTCCCATCTGATAATCACGCATAGCTTCCATGATTTCGGTTTGCGTATTCATTACATAAGGTCCATAAGTAGTCACTTGCTCATTAAAAGCTGTTCCAGATAAAAATAACAGTTTACTTTTTTCTTTACCTTTAATAGAAAAACCTTCCCCGTATTTATTAAACTCAATGAGTTGATTCTGATTCAACTTCAAGTTCTCAGTACCATTAATTAATACATCACCTTTTATTAAATATATTGTAGATTGATGTAGGCTGGGTACTTTAATATCATATTCACCACCGGATTCAATATCTATCATAAAAGCATTTACAGGAGTTTGGGTTTGTATGGGCCCATAAACACCGTCAAGTTCCCCTGCAATGATTAAAACATTGACTTTCCCATCATCCGAAACCACAACTTTAAAATCTTCATGTTTTACATGTTGATAATTGGCATCTATCATTTTCTTTTCTGCCGGTAAATTCAACCACAGCTGAATACCTTCTAAAACACCTCCTTGTTTAACAAACTCTTTAGTAGGCGCTTCGGCATGAATAATACCTCTTCCCGCGGTGGTCCATTGTACATCACCCGATTTTACAATACTCTCATTGCCTAAAGAATCGCGATGTAATTGTTCACCTTGAATTAAAAAGGTAATAGGTTCAAAACCTCTGTGCGGATGTGGTCCTAAATCAAACGGATTGTTTTGTTCCGATATGTCGTACGGCCCATAATGATGCAATAGTATAAACGGATCTATATTATCTATATACTGGGTTGGAATGGGTTGCCTTAATTGTATGGGGCCCATATTTACAAAATCACTTCGCCCTACTGTTTTAATTGTATTTAATTTCATAATTGTACATTTTTACTTTCCATGGAAAATATATATTTAAATTTTTTTTATCGAATTTTATCTAAAAGGTCACTCAGGGTTTTAGCTTCTTCAAATGTTAGGTTTTCTAATAAATCTTCTTTAAAATCCTTTTCTATTACACCTAGTAACTTAAGGCCTTCTTTAGTAATATCTATATGCACAACACGCCTATCATCAGGGCAATCTAAACGATTAATTAACTGCTTAGCGCAAAGTTTATCCATTAAGCGCGTAGCATTAGGAGCCCGTTCTAGCATGCGTTCTTTAATTACTTGTACTTTTAAAGGTTCGCCTGCTCCTCTTAAAATTCTTAATATATTATACTGTTGTGGCGAAATCCCAAAAGGTTTAAAAAACTCATTTTGTATACTATTAATCCAATTTGCAGTATAAATAATATTAATTAAAGCTTTCACTTTTTCATTTGCAAACTTCGAATTTATGTCTTTTGAAATATCACCCATATTTTATATAACCCTATAGTGCTTCTTGAAATGTCTTAACACTTTTAACTAGCTCCGAATTAAGTTCATCATTAGTTAATTTACCTTCAGAAAAATTTGATCCAAATTCCGGTAGACTAAATTCTGAAACAATATTACCTCCCATGTAAGGAAATCTTCCCCGAGCCACTTCTAAGACAGACGCCCCTCCTCTACCTCCTGGTGAAGTAGCCATTAGTAACATGGGTTTATCACTCCATAATTTTCCGTCTATTCGAGACATCCAGTCAAATATATTTTTAAATACTGTTGCATAAGCACCGTTATGCTCTGCTAAAGATAATACTATACCGTCTGAATTTTTTATAAGATTTAAAAATTTACTGGCATTGTCTGGAATACCGTGTTCAATTTCAAAATCTATACCATAGATTGGCAACTCAAAATCATTTAAATCTAGAACATTAACATCAACATGCTCTACTAAGCTAGACGCATAAACAGCGAGTTGTTTATTTATAGATGCTTTACTATTAGTTCCGGCAAACGCAATTATTTTTTTCATAATTAATTATTTATTCTTTTGTTAAAAATATAAGAAGTAATTAGCAATATAATAGCTATTACTGAAGCCATTTGCTCTCCATCTCCTATCATGTAATGTGCAAAAAATGCTAAAATAAATGCGAAAAAGAACCCGGCATAAGCCCATTCCTTTATAACCTTAAATTTGGGATTCCAAATTGCAAATATTCCTAAAATTTTAGCCATAGCATAAGGATAAATAATATATGTTGGATACCCAAACCCGGTAAACATTACAGCAACATCCTCATGCTTAAAAAAATACATACTTACCGAAAACAACATTAATAATGATAACAATCCTGTTGCTACGTAATAAATAATTTTATCTCTTTTCATTGTAATAAGTTTTAATTCTGGTACAAATGTATACAAAATAAATTTATTTTCCAAGGAATATAATTCCGTGTAATATATTTTATGATTTCATTAACGATTTCGAATTTTTAAATTTGAAACTTTTGTACATTAGCATCAAACTAACAACACATGGACATTAACTTCAATAAAAATGAAGATCATAATAAACTACTGCTCTCTGAGCTTAATAAAAGGCTTGCTAAAGTTAAGATGGGTGGTGGAAAAGCACGTATTGAAAAGCTACATTCAAAAGGTAAATTAACCGCTAGAGAACGTATTAACTATTTATTAGATAGCAAATCAAAATCTATTGAAATTGGAGCTTTTGCAGGAGAGGATATGTATTCTGAACATGGAGGTTGCCCTTCCGGAGGCGTTGTTGTTAAAATAGGTTATGTAAAAGGGAAACAATGTATTGTGGTTGCCAATGATGCCACAGTTAAGGCTGGTGCTTGGTTTCCCATAACCGGAAAAAAGAACTTGCGTGCTCAAGAAATAGCTATTGAAAACAAATTACCTATCATATATTTGGTCGATTCTGCAGGCGTTTACCTGCCATTACAAGACGAAATTTTTCCTGACAAGGAGCACTTTGGACGCATATTTAGAAATAATGCCATAATGAGTAGTATGGGAATAACCCAAATAGCTGCCGTTATGGGGAGCTGCGTTGCAGGTGGAGCCTATCTTCCTATAATGAGTGATGAGGCCCTAATTGTTGATAAAACAGGAAGTATTTTTCTCGCTGGGAGCTATTTAGTTAAGGCTGCCATTGGAGAAAGTATTGATAACGAAACTTTAGGAGGAGCAACTACACATTGCGAGGTTTCTGGCGTCACAGACTACAAGGCAAAAGACGATAAAGATGCGTTAGATACTATTAAAAACATTATTGATAAAATTGGTGATTACGATAAAGCTGGTTTTAATAGATCTCATTCTAAAAAACCAAAAGATAATCCACAAGATATTTATGGGATCATCCCAAAATCAAGGGCAGACCAATACGATATGTATGAAATTATTAAGCGTTTGGTTGATGATTCTGAGTTTGACGAATATAAAGCTGGATATGGTCAAACTATAATTACCTGTTACGCAAGAATTGATGGTTGGGCTGTTGGTGTTGTTGCTAACCAAAGGAAATTGGTTAAAACTAAAGGTTCTAAAACTAAACCCAAGGAAATGCAGTTTGGGGGTGTTATATATAACGATTCTGCAGATAAGGCCACACGTTTTATTGCCAATTGTAATCAAAAGAAAATACCTATAGTTTTTCTGCAAGATGTTACTGGCTTTATGGTAGGAAGCAAGAGTGAGCATTCCGGTATTATTAAAGATGGTGCTAAAATGGTAAATGCAGTGAGTAACTCTGTGGTTCCAAAATTCACAGTTGTTATAGGAAATAGCTATGGCGCTGGAAACTATGCAATGTGTGGAAAAGCTTATGACCCTAACCTCATTTTTGCATGGCCAAGTGCAGAATTAGCTGTTATGAGTGGAAATTCTGCCGCTAAGGTTTTACTTCAAATAGAAAAAGCATCTCTTGAAAAACAAGGTGAAAAATTCACCAAAGAAAAAGAAGACGCACTTTATAACAAAATTAAGGCAAGATATGACAATCAAGTCTCTCCTTATTATGCCGCGGCCCGTATTTGGACCGATGCTATAATTGATCCTTTAGATACCAGAACTTGGATTAGTATGGGTATAGAAGCAGCCGACCATTCACCTATTAAAAAACCTTTCAATCTAGGAATACTGCAGGTCTAATTTTAGAATTTCATCATTTTTTCGTATCTTATTGACTGAAAATCAACAACTTCAATCATGGGAACAATAAAAACATTGAACAAATGGGCTAATACACACACATATATTCCATTGGACTTGCTTAGAGTTGCACTTGGTGTTTTCCTATTTATTAAAGGCATAAATTTTATGGCAAATACTGAAATACTTACCCAACTATTTGAACCTATTCAAAGTATGGCTGGAGGTATGTTAGCAGTTCACTATGTGGCTCCTGCTCATTTTATAGGTGGTATCCTAATTGCTTTTGGTTTATTAACTCGTTGGGCAATTATTGCGCAATTACCTATTTTAATTGGAGCTGTAGTTATTAATTTTGTTGGGGAAATGCATACGAATAGTTTAGTCCTCGCTATAATAACACTATTGGTTTGTGCATTCTTCTTGCTTTATGGTTCTGGAAAGCATTCAGCAGATTACTATTTTAAGATGCAACAGTAAAACTAAAGGCTAAACTTGAAGTTTAGCCTTTAAAATAAATCTCAGTTTAAATCTAATCTATTTAATCTCCATGCTAAAAGGAAACAATAACTGAATACCTTTAGTATTGGTCATTGATTTTATTTCTTTTAAGATTTTATAGTTTTCTTCCCCAAGTTCTTCTTTTATAATAGTCTCTCTAGCTTTTGCTAGCCCAAATTGTTCTAAAACCTTATCAAGGTCTTTTTCGAAAATTGGAAACTCTTTTATTTTATAATCTTTAATTTCAGCGGCTTCAGCAGCTCTTTGCAACGCTAAATCTAAGCCTCCTAATTCATCTACCAAACCATTATTAATGGCATCTGTACCCGTCCAAACTCGTCCTTGAGCGATATCTTCGACCTGAGCTCTTGTTAAACCGCGTCCGTCTGACACTCTAGTTGAAAACAAGTTATATATATTTAAAATACCTTCTTGAATAAATGTACGCTGTGTTTCATTTAATGGTTCGAAGAAACTATAGGTTACTGCGTTAGTATTTGTAACAACTTGTTCAGCATTAATACCCATATTTGCTGCCAATTCTTTTCCATTTGGTAGCATACCAAAAACACCAATACTTCCCGTAATCGTTGTTGGTTCTGCAATTATTTTATCTGCATTACACGCTATATAATACCCTCCTGAAGCAGCTAAATCTCCCATGGATACTATAACCGGCTTTACTTTTTTAGTTAATTCAATCTCTCTCCAGATAAGCTCACTAGCAAGTGCACTTCCTCCCGGAGAATTAATTCTTAGCACTACAGCCTTAACCCTCTTATCATTTCTGGCTCGTCTTAACGACTTATTCATAGAAATTTGCCCCACATTACTTTCATCGCCTTCTCCATAAATTATATTGCCTTGGGCATATACTACGGCTATTTTATTTGTGCTTATGTTGCTTTTTAGTCTGTTAGCAACATACTTAGAATAGTCTTTAATAGTAACTCTCCTTAAATTGTCACTAGCTTTTAAACCCACTGCAGATTTCATCCCATCAACATATTGATCTTCGAATGCCACTTTATCAATAAGGTTGGACGTTTTAGCCAAATTTGAATTTCTAGCAAGTAAGCTATCTGCAATAATATTTAATCGATCAACTGGAATTTTTCGAGACTCAGAAATATCATGCTTAATTGAACTCCATAGCGAATTAAGATATACCGAGATTTGTTCTCTATTATTATCGCTCATTTCATTATTCAAAAATGGTTCAACTGCACTTTTATATTTACCTAGTCTAACCACTTCCATTTTAAGTCCTGACTTTTCTTGAAAGTCTTTAAAATACAAACGTTCAGTATATAAACCTTTAAATTCCATCATTCCAGCTGGATTAAGATAAATAGTATCTGCAACAGAACTTAAATAATAATCTTTCTGAGTATAAACATCGGCGTAAGCAACCACAAACTTACCTGAAGTTTTAAATTTCTTTAGAGCATCTCTCAATGCTTTAGTTTGAGAAATTCCTGCATTAATAAAGTTATTTGGAATAGATACCCCTTTAATTTTATCATCAGTTGCAGCATAATTTATGGCGTCTATGATATTAAAAAGACCATTCTTTTTGCTTTCATTTAAAAAAGCATACTGTTTAAATTCTGTTTTGCCTGCATAATCTTTTATTGGGAAATCTAATTTTAATTCCAAAACAGAATTAGGTTTTACTGTTACAACTTCTTCCGAACTTGAACCGAAAACGAAAACTAAAAAGATTAATCCACAGAAACACAGTAAGCAGAATAAAATAATACCGGTTACGGTTGATAAAACACGTTTAAAAAAACTCATAACTATAATTTGCTATTGGTAGATAAAAATAAAGTCTTGTTACGACTAAAACTTAATTTGTTCTAAAGTTCTTTTTCTATGGATTTTTCCTGATGTTGTTTCTTTAAATTTAGATATTGTAATCACCTCCTTGGGCTTTTCATACTTATCTAACTCATCAAAAATTGAAGCATCTAAATTATTGGTATCACTTTCCAACACGAGTACTAATTTTTCACCAAAAGTATCATCAGGCTTTCCAGCTATAAAAAACTCTTCATTTATTTTACTTTGAAGTTTCTTTTCAATGATTTCCGGAAATAATTTAATTCCACCAGAATTTATAACATTATCAAATCTGCCCAACCACTCAAAACAAGTGTCTGAATGTATTTCAACGATATCATTGGTAATAATTTTATCATCAGACAAAAGTGGGGCGTCAATAACTAAACACCCTCTATCATCTTTAGATACATTAATATCAGGCAATGTATTAAAATAAGCTTCGTTTTCTAAGCCTTCAAAATTGTTCAACCTTTTAATGGCAATGTGTGACACCGTTTCTGTCATGCCATACGTTTCATATACATGTGGTTTCTTATTTTTTATGGATTCTTTAATGGGGTTAGAAACTTGCCCTCCTCCTACAATAACTGTTTTTATCTTGTTTAAATACTTAGCAAAATTCTTTAACTGCATAGGTGTAAAGGCACAAAAATCATAGTCCTTTTCATAATCAATTAAAGGAAAACTAGAAGGTTCTACCATATCTAATTCCAACCCTAAAACGATGGCCCTTACCATCATCATTTTACCTGCAATAAAATTTGAAGGCAGACAATGCAAAACCTTACTTCCAGGCTTGAGTTTAAAAAAATCACCTGTTGCTATAGCAGAATTTACCATAGCCTGTTTTTTAATTCTTAAGTTTTTTGGCTTTCCAGTTGAACCAGAAGTTTTAACCATGATATAATCTTTATCATCCAACCAGTCCAGTAAAAAGTTTCCTAGTTCTTGCTGATAACTAAACCCCTCTTTAACATAACTATAAGCTACTTCCATCAAATCTTCATGATTGTAGCTTACGTTATCCAACTTAAATTTTATATGTACTTTAGTATAATTTGGTACCATAATGAATTTCTTTTTCTTTGTTTTAATTTTTTTTCTCTATTCTTTAAAAACTGATAGCATCGTCATTACCAATTTCCTCTAGATCATTTTGTTCAACCACATCTCCCAAAAGCTTCTCTCTCCAATTTGTCCAACTGTATTTTTTTGACAGTATAAAAAGTAATATGGGGAATACTACGAATACGGGCACAAAAATTTCAACTAATGCCATTTCACTAGGATCTGACAAATCTTTTAATATAGAATGCGTTTGAAGTGCTGTCCAATCGGCCGACACTAATAGCGCCGTAAAAAGATTATTAGCTGCATGAAACCCCAAAGCGAGCTCTAAACCATCATCCATCAAGGTTATAATACCTAAAAACAAACCTGTGCCTATATAATAAATCATAATTATGTACCCCAACTTTTCTACTTCAGGATTAGCAATATGCATTAAACCAAAACCTATTGATGTTAATAAAAGTGGTGCCCATTTATTCCTTAAAACTACGCCGAAGCCCTGCATTAAATACCCCCTAAAAAAGTACTCCTCAAAACTTGTTTGTAGCGGAATTAATACTACAGCTATAGCCAAGAGTATTAAGAAGGGTTGTAAATTAAAATTTAACTCATAATCTTCTGGTGTTAAATAATAATCTACCAAAACAAAACTACTCGAAACAATTCCCCATAAAATAAAGATGAACCAGAACCGCTTCCAATCGATCTTTTTTCTTGTTGTTGTTAATTTTTTTATTGAAAGTTTATGCAAACTTGTAGAGGTTAAAAACACCCCTAATAGCCCTACCGCGAAAGAAATTAACATTAAAAACAGAAACAAATTGCTACCTAACGTGTCCATCATTTCAGATATATCTGTAGGCATGCCTGACTCTCCATCAAAAGATTTAGCTATTACAGTTCCTGCCAGTGGAATCATACCAACAATTTGCCACGCAATAAATATAATAAGCACGCCTATTATATATCTCCACCACTCATGCAACCCTTTATATGCTTGTTCTATGTACATATCTATAAATTAAAATTCCATTTTAAATCTTTCTTATATTTTAAATGTCCTTTTACTACTGCTAATGGACTTTCAAAATTATTTATAAACAGACTTCCAGTACCCAATCCTTGGGGTAACGCGCTTTGCTTAGAATATGTATATTGTGCTATAGCATTTAACCCAATATTACTTTCTAAAGCACTCGTAATCCACCAGCCCGTGTTTTTGTTTTCTGCAATATCTATCCATGTATCGCTTCCTTGAAAACCTCCAATTAAACTAGGTTTCAATATAATATATTGTGGTTTTATAGTTTCAATTAGCTTTTCTTTTTTTTCAAAATCAAATATACCTATAAGCTCTTCATCTAAGGCAATAGGTAAAGGGGTTTTATTACATAATTCAGCCATTTGTTCTACTTGCCCTTGCTTAATGGGTTGTTCAATCGAATGTAAATCCAATTCTGACAAACGTTTCAATTTCTCTAAAGCTTCAGAAGGCATATAAGCTCCATTTGCATCCACTCGCAGTTCCATTTCATTTGAACTGAATTCTTTTCTAATCGATTTAATCAAATCAATTTCAGTTTCAAAACCTATCGCTCCTATTTTCATTTTTATACAACGAAAGCCCAATTCAATTTTCTCTTTGATCTGCCGTTTCATAAAGGCCTCTGCTCCCATCCAAATCAATCCATTAATTGAAATAGAGTCTTCCCCATTTGTAAAACTTGACGGAAACAGTTCGAATTTATTTTGACTTTCTAAGGATTTTAAAGCCATTTCTAAACCAAATTGTATACTCGGGTATTCTGATAATTCTTGGAGTAATGTCTTCTGCTCAAGATTAATGTTTGTACACAACCATTTTAATTTAGCCTCGTAATCCGGTTTATCATCAGCAGAAAGCCCTCTAAACAAAGCACATTCTCCTATACCTTGCTTATCATTAGAGTCTAGTATAAGAAACCAAGTTTCTTTAGTTTTTAATACTCCTCGAGAAGTGCCACTAGCCTGCTTAAATTCTAAAACATACCTTTTGTAGGAAGCTTTTACCATTTACAATTCTATAAATTCTCCAATTTCAAGAAGCATTAAATCTTTATCTTTTTCAAAGAATTTTTGCTTTGCGGCTTCATGATCAATTTCAATATAACCAAAGGTATCAAAATGATAACCCAATATTTTATCACAGTCAACAAAATCGCTTGCTAAAATAGCATCATCAATACCCATAGTAAAGTTATCTCCAACCGGTAAAACAACTAAATCAAGTTTTGTTTGAAGCGGAATTAGCTTCATATCATAAGTTAACGCTGTATCTCCTGCAATGTAAATATTCTTATGCTCACCTTCAATAACGAATCCACCTGGTTGCCCTCCATAAGTACCATCAGGAAATGAAGACGTATGAATCGCATTTACATATTTAACTGACCCAAATTCAAAATTCCATTTTCCTCCATGATTCATTGGGTGTCCTTCTATACCTAGTTTTTCGTAATAAGAAACAATTTCAAAGTTTGAAATAACAAGAGATCCAGTTCTTTTAGCAATGGCCTCAACATCAACAATATGATCTTGATGAGCATGTGTAACCAAAATATAATCAGCCTTCAAACTATTGATATCAATACATGAAGCTTTTGGGTTAGCAGAAATAAAAGGATCTACTAATATATGAATATCATTCACTTGAATCCCTAGACTTGCATGACCATAAAATGTAATTTTCATCCTGAAAAATTTAAAAAATGAAAATACGAAAAAATTCTACATTAAATGACCTATTCCCATCAATACAGCCAATAAAACAGTCGTTAGAGCAAGTTTTTTTAGTTCCGGATCTAACAGTTTAAGATCTGTATTAGTTTTTACTTTTTTTAAGTGAATAAAAAGCGGAATATAAGCTATTATAAAGATTAAATTAAAAGGTGAGGTATAATATAATATTCCGAATAATCCAGATAATGTAATGGCCGAAATAATTAAAAAATAATGATATTGTTTAACTCTAGTTTCTCCAAGCTTTACGGCCAAAGTTATTTTATCAGCTTTCGCATCTGAATTCCTGTCCCTCATGTTATTCAAATTCAAAACACCAGTACTTAATAACCCAATAGTAATTGCGGGTAAAAAAACAACATGATCTATAGTTCTTGCATAGAGTACATAGCATCCAATAACACTTACGAGGCCAAAAAACAAAAAAACAAACACATCCCCCAAGCCCTTGTAACCATAAGCTTTACCACCTACAGTGTAGCGAATAGCTGCAACAATCGAACCCATGCCTAATGCAAAAAAAGTAACCGTTAATAAAAAATGTTTTGATCCAAAAGCCTGAAAAATTAATGCAAGAGCTAAACCTATTGAAATTAGAACATTAATCTTTATGGCATGAAATAATTCTTCTGGAGATATTTTTCCAGATTGAATCGCGCGCTCTGGTCCAATTCTATCATCATTATCAGTGCCCTTAACGCCATCACCATAATCATTAGCTAAATTTGAAAGTACTTGAAAACTTAACGTCGTTAAAATAGCCAAAACAAAAATATGCCACTGAAAAAAACCATTGTAATGCGCTAAACAAGATGCTAAAATAATTCCTGAAATAGACAGAGGTAGTGTCCTTAAGCGCATGGCAGAAATCCATGTAGATATTTTTTCCATTTATGGAATCCATTTTTTATCAAAATTAGGCTTACGCTTTTCTAAAAAAGCATTTCTACCTTCTTTTGCTTCATCAGTCATATAGGCTAATCGTGTAGCTTCACCAGCAAAAACTTGCTGCCCTACCATACCATCATCTGTTAAATTCATTGCAAACTTCAACATTTTAATAGATGTTGGAGATTTTGCTAATATTTCTTGTGCCCACTCATAAGCTATGTTTTCTAAATCGTCATGTGGAATTACGGCATTAACCATCCCCATATCATAAGCTTCTTGAGCGGAGTAATTTCTTCCCAAGAAAAATATTTCACGTGCTTTTTTCTGACCAACCATTTTTGCTAAATAGGCAGATCCATAGCCACCATCGAAACTCGTTACATCTGCATCTGTTTGCTTAAATATAGCATGTTCTTTACTTGCCAGCGTTAAATCGCATACCACATGTAAACTATGTCCTCCACCAACTGCCCAACCCGGAACAACAGCAATAACAGCTTTTGGCATAAAACGAATTAAACGTTGCACTTCTAATATATTTAATCTATGATAACCGTCTTCTCCAACATATCCTTGATGACCTCTTGCCTTTTGATCACCTCCACTACAAAATGAATATACGCCATCTTTAGTTGAAGGCCCCTCGGCAGATAATAAAACGACTCCAATACTTACATCTTCATTAGCGTCATAAAAAGCATCGTATAATTCGCTAGTCGTTTTTGGACGAAATGCATTCCTTACATTAGGTCTATTAAAAGCTATCCTAGCAACACCATGACACTTTTTATAGGTAATATCCTGATATTCTTTAACGGTAACCCAATTAGCTTGTTCCATTTTCTTAATTTTAGCCAAAAGTAAATTTTATTTCATTAAAACCCTTAGATGAATTATGAAAAATAACATTTTAATCCTAGTTCTATTTATTTTGACGTTTAACAGTCAAAGTCAATCGTATGAATTTAAAACTGTAATTGATTTAGAAACTACGAATGTTATTAGCCAAGGTAATACGGGTACCTGTTGGAGTTTTTCTACATCTTCTTTTTTAGAAAGTGAAATTATTAGATTAACTGGTAAAAACATCAATCTTTCTGAAATGTATAATGTTCGGAATGCCTATGTCGACAAATCATGGAACTATATCATGAGACAAGGAAAAGCTCAATTTGGCGAAGGTGGTTTAGCCCATGATGTACTAAATAGTATTGAGAAACATGGTTTAGTTCCCAATAGTGCTTATTCTGGATTGCATGAAGATACTTCCTTTCATGATCATTCGGAAGTGGTGGCCATTTTGAAAAGTACAATAGACGCTTATTTGACCAAGCCTGGAGGTGAAATTTCATCTAAATGGAAAGACGTCACAGAAAAAATATTGGATGTTTATCTTGGAAAAAAAATAGACTCGTTTAGTTTCGAAGGTGTCATTTATACTCCTAAATCGTTTTTAAAATATACTGAAATTGCACCTAATAACTACGTGAGTATTACCTCTTTCACACATGAACCTTTTAATTCAAAATTCATTTTAAACATTCCAGATAATTTTTCAAACGGCAGTTTTTACAATGTTTCACTAGATGACTTAGTGAGTATTACCAATAATGCTTTAGAAAAAGGCTACTCTATTGAATTGGATTGTGATGTTAGTGAAAAAACATTTTCGGCGAAACATGGAATTGCCGTCATTCCTGAGAAACCAGAAGACCAATTAGTTATTTTGGAAACAATTAAGTCAGAAAAAAAAATATCTCAAGAGTTTAGGCAAAAGGAATTCGAAAACCAAAATACGACTGATGATCATTTAATGCATATTACTGGTTTGCTAAAAGATCAAAAAGGTCATACGTATTATAAAGTAAAAAACTCTTGGGGCTCTGACTCTAAGCATGTTAATCATGGAGGCTACATCTATATGAGTGAAAATTATTTCAGATTAAAAACTATTTCAATTACCATTCATAAGAACGCAATACCTAAAAATATTATTAAAAATTTAAAGATTCTTCAATAATATTTATAAGAATTTATATATCTCTAAAAAATATAAAATAAGTATAACTACTTATTCATTTGTAGTCTTTTATTTATTAATTTTGGCTCAAATTATAAATTTAAATTTATAATAAATCTGTCAAATATTGCACGTAATCGAAATTATGTGTATTTTGGCGAAAAATCAGAATATAAATAAGATGATATTAACAACTGCTATAATTATCTCTGTTCTTGTATTTATTAATTTTTTACTTCTAAAGTTTAGTTCGAACAAGGTTGTTAGAACAACAAGTAAGAATAAGAAGCCTGTAGTGTTAAAGCCAGAGATTTCTATTAAACCTATTTCTAATCGATTAGCACCAACGGGCAGCTAAAAACGACTTTATTTATATTTCCTCTATAAATACATTACCATTTAATTGGTGATTTACCGCAATTTTCAAGTCTATTATTCACTTCGCTAAAGTGCCTATTACCAAACCAATATCCCCTATTAGCACTCAACGGAGATGGATGACCAGAAGTTAACACTGTGTGCTTATTCTTATCGATCAACTTATTTTTTTTTTTAGCATAACCACCCCATAATAGAAAGACAACATCTTCCTTATTATCATTAATAGTTTTTATAACGGCATCAGAAAAAACTTCCCAACCTTTTTTTTGATGACTTCCAGCCTCATATGCTCTAACTGTTAACGTAGCATTTAAAAGCAATACACCTTGATTTGCCCACCTCACTAAATTACCACTAACGGGATATGAAATATCCAAATCGTTTTTAATCTCTTTAAAAATGTTTACTAAAGAAGGCGGATACTTAACACCATCGTTAACCGAAAAGCACAAACCATTAGCTTGTCCATAATCGTGGTAAGGATCTTGCCCTAGGATAACCACCTTTAAATCATCAAAAAGGCAATGATTAAAAGCATTAAATATTTGATCCTTAGGAGGGAAACAAGTGTGGTTTTTATACTCTAAAGCCAAAAAGTTAATCAAACACTTGAAATAAGGCTCGGAAAACTCCTTTTTTAAATAAGGTTTCCAGCTTTCATGAATAAGAAATTTCATTGGAATAAATCAATTTAAAATTCGAACTAATAACTCTTTAAGTAAGTCTCCCTGAGGAACAGCATTTGATCCAACCCCTTTACTTTTAACATCAAACTCTCTTAAAGTAGATACTACTCCACTAACTTTCCTCATTGGATAATTTCTAGCGGCAGCAATGTATTCATTTACAAAATATGGATTGATTTTTAAAGCTGATGCGACGTTACGAGGAGACTTATCCTTTAATCCATGAAAATGAAGCAACTGCGAAAAAAAATTAAACAATAAAGATACAGTAACTACCATGGGATTGTCTTTTGGGTTTTCAGAAAAGTAGTTTACTATTTTATAAGCCTTAACACTATTTCTTTCTCCAATAGCTTTTCTAAGCTCAAAATTATTATAGTCTTTACTTATCCCAATATGTTCTTCAATATGCTCAGGTGAAATCTGAGTACCTTGAGGCAATATAATTTGCAGCTTTTCTAGTTCATTATTTATTTTACTTAAATTGGTGCCTAAAAACTCAACCAGCATTTGAGCTGCTTTAGGTGTAATACCATACTTTTTTGGAGAGAGAACTCGTCTTATCCAATCAGCTACTTGATTTTCATAAAGCTTTTTACTTTCGTAAATTAACCCAGTTTTCTTTAAAGTTTTATACAAGGCTTTACGCTTATCAATTTTTTTGTACTTATAGTTTATTACCAAAATTGTTGTGGGCTGAGGGTTTTCAGCATATTTTGATAATTTCTCGATAGTTCTTGACAAATCTTGTGCTTCCTTTACAATAACCACCTGATATTCTGCCATCATAGGATAACGCTTAGCGTTGCTAACAATATCTTCAATAGAAATATCCCTCCCATAAAGGATCATTTGATTAAATCCGCGTTCTTCTTCCGCTAAAACACTCGACTCGATAAAATCTGAAATCTTATCTATATAATAAGCCTCTTCACCCATTAAAAAATAAATAGGTTTTAAGTTTTTGTTTTTTATATCTGTTACTAACTGTTTGACTTCGTCCAAATCAAAAAAAGAATGAAACAACACCTAAAACGCAACAATTATAAGCGGATTTTGGGTTATTGATTATTGTAGTTTAACTTTGAAAAATAAATAAACGCATTTGCAAGCACTTAATTTTCCAAAATATACCTTTCGCTTCAAAAATAAAGAAAATAAAGTTTCTATTTTTGATCCCATTCGTAAAAAATTTGTGGTTTTGCAACCTGAAGAATGGGTGCGCCAGCATTGTGTTCAATATCTCGTTAATGTTAAAGGTTATCCAAAATCTTTAATAAATGTTGAAAAAGAACTCACAATCAATTCATTAAAAAAAAGATATGATATTGTCATTTTCAAGTCTGATGGTAATATTCACTTAATTGTTGAATGTAAATCACCTAAAATCATTATTAATCAAGAAACTTTTGATCAAATTGCTCGATACAATCTAAAGCTAAATGCGTCCTATTTAATGGTAACTAATGGATTAAATCATTATTATTGCCAAACGGATTTAAAAAATGAACGTTATCTGTTTTTAAAAGAAATTCCCGACTATAATCCATGAAAATAGCTGTAGTCATATTAAATTGGAATGGCAAAAAATTATTAGAACAGTTTTTACCATCGGTTGTTGAAAACTCACCTGAAGTTACGGTCTATGTTGCAGATAACGCTTCTACAGATGACTCTGTTCAATTCATAAATAAAGCATTTCCAACTGTTAAAATTATTCAAAACAAAGAAAACGGTGGATACGCAAAAGGATACAATGACGCCTTAAAAAAAATAAAGGCTGATATATTTTGTCTTTTAAATAATGATGTTGAAGTTACTAAACACTGGCTAAGTCCTGTACTCGAAACATTCGCTAAAGAACCAAAAACAGCTATCATACAACCTAAATTATTAGATTACAATAACAGAACACACTTTGAATATGCCGGTGCTGCTGGTGGTTTTATAGATAAATACGGCTATCCATATTGTCGAGGACGTATTTTTAATAGTATTGAAGAAGATAAGGGGCAATACAATGATGTAACAGAAATATTTTGGGCATCGGGAGCTTGCTTATTTATAAGGAGTGTGGTGTATAATAAACTTAATGGTTTAGACGAATCCTTTTTTGCGCATATGGAAGAAATAGATTTATGCTGGCGAGCAAAAAACTTGGGTTTCAGGATTAAATATGTTGGTGCATCGAAAGTCTATCATTTAGGCGGAGCCACCTTGAATGAGCAAAACCCAAAAAAAACGTTTCTAAACTTTAGAAATAGCCTGTTTACACTTACTAAAAATGCAAAAGGATTTTTATTAGGTCTTATTTTCATACGTTTAGTATTAGATGGTATAGCCGGATTAAAATTTTTATTAGAATTTAAACCTCAACATACGTTTTCAATAATAAAAGCACATTTTGGTTTTTATAGTCATTTAAAACATTTACTAGTTCAACGAAAACAAACAAGAGATAAGATTAAATATTATCAAAAAACATCTGTAGTATTTGATTATTTCGTAAATAAAAAAACAAATTACAATAGTTTATAACTCATTAGTAAAAGTTTTGTTAAAATAGTGTAAACCATCGTTTTTTATATATTTTTGTGAAACAATTTTAGAAAAGTTAATCCTAATTAATTATGAAGAAAATCTTATTACTTGGTGCATCTGCAATGGTACTACTAAGTTCATGTGTATCAAAAAAACAATTTACAGATCTTGAAGCAAAACAAAAAGAAACTCAAGATTTACTTAATTCTGCCACAGTAAAATTAAACTCTTGTTTAGAAGACAGAGCTTCAGCAACCGCCAGAGCCACAGCTTTAGAAGAACAAGTAGCAGATTTACGTAAAAACAATGATAATTTAACTGTTTTATCTGCAAAAGGTGCGAGCAGTATTGAGAAAACTTTAGAAAGCATTAAGGAAAAAGAGCTTAAAATTTCAAGATTACAAGATGCACTTACCCAAAAGGATAGTGTTACCTTAGCTTTAGTTACAAGTTTGAAAAGAGAAGTTGGAATTAACGATCCTGATATTGAGGTAAATGTTGAAAAAGGAGTTGTTTTTATTTCTATTGCGGATAAATTGTTGTTTAAAAGTGGTAGCTATAATGTAACAACTAGAGCAAAAGAGGTTTTAGCTAAAGTTGCAAAAGTAGTGAATAGTAAACCGGACTTTGAGTGCATGATTGAAGGTCATACGGATAGCCAATCATACCAAAAAGGTGTATTATTAGACAACTGGGATTTGAGTGTTAAACGTTCTACATCAATTATTAGAGTTTTACAGGATTTAGATGTTAATCCAGCTCAACTAATAGCTGCTGGACGTAGCTCTTATGTTCCATTAGTAGATAATGATACTGCTGAAAACAGAGCAAAAAACAGACGTACACGTGTTGTTGTTATGCCTAAGATTGATCAGTTTTACGATATGATTGAAAAAGAAATGAAAAACCTTGAATCTGGTGCAAACTAGAAAATAGGTTTTATAAATAATTAAAAGCTCAACTTTTTAAGTTGGGCTTTTTTTATAAACTTATTTAAATCAATTAAAGTGCTACCCAAAAGGCTTCTAGCTTTAAGATTTTTCAAGAAACTTTAGCATTTGACGTCTCAGACCTAAATAAAACTTTAGAATGGCCTTTTAAAATATTTCTAAATCACCTTTACCCTCTCGTATAACAATGGGGTTGTCTTCAGACAAATCAACAATAGTAGAAGGTTCATTATCACCATAGCCACCATCAATTACTAAATCGACCAAACTATCCCATTTCTCTAAAATTAATTCAGGATCTGTAGTATATTCCAGTATATCATCCTCATCATGTATAGATGTTGATATTATTGGGTTCCCCAATTGCTTTACAATCTCTAATGCGATATTATTGTCTGGCACCCTAATACCCACTGTTTTTCGTTTCTTAAAAGGATGAGGTAACGATTTAGAGCCAGGAAGAATAAAAGTATATGCCCCAGGAAGTGCTCGTTTTAATATTTTAAATACAGAAGTGTCTATTTGTTTCACATAATCACTTAAATTACTTAAGTCATGACATACAAATGAGAAATTAGATTTCTCCAATTTCACGCCTTTAATTCTCGCAACTTTTTCTAAAGCTTTTATATTAGTAATATCACAGCCCAAACCATAAACCGTGTCAGTTGGATAAATAATAAGTCCGCCACGTTTCAAAATCTTCACAGCCTTTTCTATTTCCTTTGGATTAGGGTTTTCTTCATAAATTCTTATAAATTCTGCCATAATAATTATATTCCTTTTACGTTCACAAATTAAATATTATTTTTAAATGACACATATCAGATTCCTTTTAATTCATGTTACACTAGTTTTTCTTTTAATTGGTTGCTCAAAATCAGAAAATGAAATTGAAACTATTAATGAATTCGATTCCTCAATAAATTATGAAGGTTTAGACATTCCTTACGGAACAGATATAGAGCAAACCTTCGATTTATTTTTACCTGCCAAAAGAACACAGGCTACTAAAATACTTATTTTGATTCATGGTGGTGGATGGACATCAGGAGACAAAAATGATATGAATTTTGTGAAAGAATTAATTAAGCAAGATTTTCCCGATGTTGCCATAGCAAATATAAATTACCGCTTGGCAGGCTCTAATACCCCCCCTTACCCCATGCAAATTAATGATATAACAGCGGTAATTGCGTTTTTAAAAGACAACAAAGAAAAGTATTCTTTATCCCAAAATATTGGTTTTATTGGGATTAGTGCTGGCGCGCATTTATCCATGTTATGGTCTTATGCTTTTGATGTGAGTAATCGTGTAAATATGGTATGTAGCATTGTTGGTCCTACAAATTTCACAGATCCTGCATACCTAAATAATACATCGCCAATTATTGAACCATTAATTGATTTATTTGGTAAAACTCCTGAAATCGAATTTCTAGAAGAAGTTAGCCCCTATCACCAAGTAAAATCGAGCGCCCCTCCAACCATACTATTTTACGCAGAGCAAGATGAATTAGTTCCTATTTCGCAAGGTATTGCCATGCGAGATAAATTAATAGAATTGCAAATACCACATGAATTCACATTGTACCCAGATGTTGGTCATGGGCTTGGTGTTTCAGAAATACTTGATCTTTGGGGTAAGCTTAGAGTTTATATAAAAAACAACCTCTAAACTTGTAACATTTATGAATTAAACCAGTCTCTTTAGTATGAGAAATGCTTTTTTGATAATATTACTTGTTTCGCAACTGGGCTTTTCGGTGTCTAAAAACAACGCCTCCTCTCCTCCTATTATTTTTTCTAATGCAGAAATTATCAATCAATACACAACAAGAATACCTTTTAAACTGGCAGACCACTTGATTATTATTGAAGCTGAATTATATAACGAAAAAGGAAATTTTATAATTGATACGGGCTCGGAGTCCTTGATTTTAAATAAAGTACATTTTTCAAATCTATACAATCACCAAACTAAAAAACAGAATACCTCTGGAGTACTACATACGGTAGAAAACAATTATCAGAAACGCATAAAAACCTTCATTTTAAAAAACTTTACTTTAGAAAATAAAACGTCAGATGTAATTGATTTATCGCATATTGAAAAAAGCAAAAAAATTAAATTACTAGGTATTATAGGCTACAACATTTTAAAAGACTACGAAGTTTTTATTGATATGTATTTAAATCAAATTACTTTAACCAAAGTGAATGCCTTTGGAGTTAAATTGAATAAAAACGTATATTTAGAGAAAATAGTTGATTCTGTAAGTTTCAGTTTAAAAAACCACACAATTGTGGTGGACGGCACAATTAATAATCAGAAAGTAAAGCTAGGCATTGATACAGCCGCAGAATTCAATCAAATAAACAAACGCATTAATAAAAAAGCCCTAAAGTATTTTATACCAAAAAGGAGAATGCGCTTATCTGGTATTGGGAATAAAAAAATTGAAGTTTTGGCAGGAAAACTGCATCGTGTTAAACTGAGCGAAAGCACCTATTTTGGACCAATGTCAACAGTTTTGACAAACTTAAGTAAAATGAATGAGGCTTTTGGCATATCATTAGATGGCATTTTAGGCTATGAGTTTTTTACTCAAAAAAGGACAATCATTAATTATCAAAAAGAACAATTATACTTTATAAACCATCCCATAGCACACTTGTGAAATTTGGTATTTCTCATACTTTACTCATCATTCTTACCTTATTAAATTTTATTGTTTTTGCACAAAGTAAGACTCAAAAAGGCTACAGAATTGAAGGAGATACTGTTGTTTTTTCTTTTAAGGTTAAAGATTATT
Organism: uncultured Algibacter sp.; assembly: GCF_947495925.1. Taxonomy (GTDB): domain Bacteria; phylum Bacteroidota; class Bacteroidia; order Flavobacteriales; family Flavobacteriaceae; genus Algibacter_E. The sequence goes on along the minus strand of NZ_CANMAU010000003.1, from coordinate 541,155 downwards.
CAAAATTCACTCAGGAGTATTCAGGTCAGACTTTAGACTTCGCCGACTTTGATATTGAAAATGTAGCGGTCTCAGGAGAATTTAATCTTTGGTCTAGAGATCAGTGGCAAATGAAAAAAATTGATGACTATAATTATGAACTTAGAAAGAGTATTTACGATTTTAATGATGAATTTTCTTGGGAGTTCAAATATGTAATTAACAATAGCTATTGGGCAGAACCATCAAAGCATGATCCTAATGTATCCAAAGCCCGCAAAGATGGAAGAAGATTACATGGTATTTATAATTTAAAAATGTATACGGCGCATCCTGATAAAAATGGTAATGCCTTTTTTACATTAAAAGACTTTAAAAATGCCAAACAAGTCATTTTAGCGGGGTCATTTAACAAATGGGATGAGGATCTTTTTAAGATGAATAAAACAGAGTCTGGTTGGGAACTTACCCTAAAAATGAAACCGGATAAATATCAATATCGTTTTATTGTGGATGGAAAGTGGATGGCGGATCCTACGAATCCCGATAGAATAGAAAACGAATATGGTGAGTACAATTCGGTTATAAATATAAAAGTATATACCACATTTAAGCTAAGAGGCTATTTAGAAGCTCAAAGGGTTATACTTGCTGGCTCATTCAATGATTGGAATGAACAGGACCTAATAATGCATAAAATGGATTATGGGTGGAAATACGTTTTGCCCTTATCAGGCGGCAAACACCATTACAAATTCATTGTAGATGGTGAATGGATAGTTGACCCTAATAATACCGTAAAAGAGTATGACGGAAAGGGTCATATTAATTCCGTTTGTATGGTCAAATAATTAACCTATCACTTCCAACTTAGCAAAACGCAGCAATAATTTTTTCGTTCCTCCATGCTGAAACTTAATTTCAGCTTTTATATCTGCTCCAGAACCTTCAATTTTAAGAACCTCACCTGTTCCAAACCTTATATGTTTTACTAAATTACCAACAGTTAATTTCGTATCAAACAAATTAGTGTTCCCATTAGCTTTCGATACAGGTTTTAAATTCTTAGGTGTTGGCGCTTGATATTTTTCCGGTTCTATTTTAGACGTTTTTCCTTTCCGTAACACGGCCTGTTTTGCAGGCTTATATCTAATTTTATTAGGCTCTACATCACCAAAAATATCGGCAGAAAGCATTGGGTTAATTCGTCTTTCTTCAATTGGCGTTATAATATCTAAATACTGTTCATCTATTTCTTCTATAAAACGACTAGGCTCAGAATCTACTAATTTACCCCATCGATATCGTGAAAGGGCATAAGTTAAATATGCTTGTTTCTCAGCTCGTGTGAGTGCCACATAAAATAATCGGCGCTCCTCCTCTAGCTCACTACGTGTATTCATACTCATAGCGCTTGGAAATAAATCTTCTTCTAGGCCAACAATAAACACCGTTGGAAATTCTAATCCTTTTGCCAAATGTATGGTCATTAACGCTACATGATCGGTATCACCTTTGTCCGCATCCAAATCGGTTGCCAAGGCAACATCTTCTAAAAACTCGGCTAAAGATCCTGTTGTATCGGCAATTTCTTTTTGCCCCTCAACAAAGTCCTTCATACCATTTAACAACTCTTCAATATTCTCCATTTTGGCAACACCTTCTGGGGTACCATCTTTATTAAATTCTTTTATTAAACCTGTAGTTCTTGTAACATGTTCTGCCAATTCAAAAACATCTGCCGTTTGATTCATAACTTGAAAACTTTCGATTAAAGTCACAAAGTTTTGGAGCTTCGTTTTTGTACCAGAATTTACCTTAACGTCTGTTTTATCAATGTTTTTCATCACCTCAAAAATGGTACGCTTATAACCATTGGCCGAAACAACAAGCTTATCCATTGTGGTTTGACCAATACCTCTTGGTGGAAAGTTAATAACACGCTTTAAGGCTTCTTCATCTGCCGGATTTATAATTAATCGTAAATACGATAAAACATCTTTAATTTCCTTACGCTGATAAAATGATAAACCGCCGTAAATTCTATAAGGAATATCACGCTTTCTCAAAGCATCTTCAATAGATCTCGATTGTGCATTAGTCCTATACAAAATGGCAAAATCACTATTATTTAATTGATCCTGCATCTTGTTTTCCCAAATGGTACTAGCCACATAACGCCCTTCGTCTCCATCTGTTAAAGAACGATGTACTTTTACTTTACCTCCATCATCATTAGATGTCCAAACTACTTTCTCAAGTTTCGTTTGATTTTTATCAATGATTGAATTAGCAGCATTTACTATGTTTTTGGTAGACCTATAATTTTGCTCTAACCTAAACTCTTTCACATCATCATAATCCTTTTGAAAATTCAAAATATTATTAATGTTAGCTCCACGGAAAGCATAGATACTCTGCGCATCATCACCAACTACACAAATATTCTGAAACTTATCTGATAAAGCTCTAACGATTAAATATTGGGAATGGTTTGTATCCTGATACTCATCTACTAAAATATATCTAAACCTATTTTGATACTTAGCTAAAACATCAGGGAATCTGGTTAAAAGCTCATTAGTTTTCAATAATAAATCATCAAAATCCATTGCCCCAGCTTTAAAACAACGATCTACATATTCCTTATAGATATCTCCCATCCTTGGTCGTCTTGCCATAGTATCCGCCTCTTTAAGTTCTGGGTTTTGAAAATAGGCTCTTACCGTAATTAAGCTGTTTTTATAAGACGATATTCTAGAACGTACTTGCTTGTATTTATAAATATCTTTATCAAGATTCAACTCCTTAATTATTGAAGCTATTAAGCGGTCAGAATCTTGGGTATCGTAAATAGTAAAATTACTAGGATACCCAATTTTATCTGCTTCTATACGCAGAATTTTTGCAAATACCGAGTGAAACGTACCCATCCATAAATTTTTGGCTTCGCTTGCACCAACTATAGTCGCTATTCGCTCTTTCATTTCTCGGGCTGCCTTATTCGTAAAGGTTAAAGACAGTATATTAAAGGGATCAATACCCTTACTCATCATATAAGCTATGCGATATGTAAGCACACGGGTCTTCCCAGATCCAGCGCCTGCAATAACAATCATAGGGCCATCAATTTGTATGGTAGGCTCTAATTGAGCATCATTTAATTGGCTTAAATACTTTTCCAAATCGTCATCATTTTAATAGCGTGAAAATAACCATTGTTAGGGGTTTATTTAGCTGTAATTATTAATAATTATAAACAATTCAACTAGCAGCTATGCTTTGATATATTTTAAATATCTTTAAGCTTGAAAAATAGGTTTACTTATGAAACATCTGCTATATGCGTTCGTTTTCTTCGGAATTTTAAAATCGTCTGGACAGGATAATTTAAATCAACAGTTTAGCGAAATAGAATCTAAAGTTATTGAATGGAGACGTGATTTTCATCAGAATCCAGAACTTTCAAATAGAGAATTTAAAACTGCAGAAAAAATAGCAGCCCACCTTAAAAACTTGGGTTTAGATGTTCAAACAGGTGTTGCACATACAGGAGTTGTTGGACTTTTAAAAGGCAATCTTCCTGGTAAAGTTATTGCACTTCGCGCCGATATTGATGGCTTACCAGTAACTGAACGTAATGATCTCTCCTTTAAATCTGAAGTTAAAACAACTTTTCTTAATACAGAGACTGGAGTTATGCATGCTTGTGGTCATGACGCTCATATTGCTATTTTAATGGGAGTTGCCGAAATTCTTACCAAAAACAAAGATAAAATTAAAGGCACGGTTAAATTTATATTTCAGCCTGCTGAGGAAGGCCCCCTCCCGGGAGAAGAAGGTGGTGCTAAACTAATGATTAAAGAAGGGGTTTTAGAAAACCCAAAGGTAGATGCTATTTTTGGTTTGCATATTAGATCGAACTATGAAGTGGGCACCATACATTACAAAAAAGGAGGTACTATGGCGGCGGTAGAACGTTTTGTAATTAATGTAAAAGGCAAGCAAACACATGGTGGCAGGCCATGGCAAGGTGTGGACCCCATTTTAATTTCTGCCAAAATTATTGATGGTTTACAAACTATTATCAGTAGAGAAACGAAACTAGTTGACGAGGCTGCCGTTATTACTGTAGGTAAAATTACAGCTGGCACGCGATTCAATATTATACCAGAGTCAGCTGAACTTATTGGCACTTTAAGAACTTTGGATCCCGACATGCGTGATCAAATTATTAAGCGTATGACAGAAATGACAAAAACTATAGCTAAAGCCTATGGAGGTGAAGCCATTATCGAGTTTCAAGAAAATACAGCAATTACTTATAATGATTTTGATTTAGTTGATAAAACACTACCCACCTTACAGAAAGTTGCTGGTACTAAAAATGTACTTTTACGAAAAGCCACAACTGGAGGGGAGGATTTTTCATATTTCCAAGAAGTTGTTCCTGGATTTTATTTTTTTCTTGGAGCTATGACTCCGGGAAACACAAAAGCGTTTCCACACCATACTCCAGATTTTATGATTGATGAAAGTGGGTTGCTTCTTGGCGTGAAGATACTCACACAAATAACCTTTGATTTTTTAAATAATTAATATGAATTCTATACTCAATTTTTTATCAAACATCCCATGGTGGAGTTGGATTTTAATTTTCTTGACTCTTGTTGCCATTCGAGATATTTTTATTCAAAGAGCTCATACCATTAGCCACAATTTTCCAATAATTGGCCATTTACGATATTGGTTGGAAAGTATAGGTCCAGAAATGAGACAGTATTTTGTTGCGAATAACCGAGAAGAACTACCTTTTAATAGAATAGAGCGCAGTTGGATTTATGCTTCAGCTAAAAAAGAGAACAATTACGAAGGATTCGGCACAGATAGAGATATTTATACACATCAACATATATTTATTAATAACGCCATGATGCCTTATAAAGTAGCGAAAAATCATCCTAACAAAATTGATAAGACCTTTTTGCCTTGTGCGAAAATAATTGGCGAATTCCATAACAGGAAAAGACCTTTTAGGCCCGCATCGATAATTAACGTATCTGCCATGAGTTTTGGTTCGCTCTCTGCAAAAGCTATTGAATCTTTAAACAAAGGTGTGAAAATTGCAGGGGCTTATCATAATACTGGCGAAGGTGGTTTATCTCCATATCACAGCTATGGTGGTGATGTTGTTTTTCACTTTGGAACGGGGTATTTTGGGGTTCGTAATGAGGATGGAGGCTTTTCTTTAGAAAAACTCATAAAACTTGTAGAACAAAACCCTTTTATTCGAGCTATTGAAGTAAAATTATCTCAAGGTGCCAAACCCGGTAAAGGCGGGGTTTTACCCGGATCAAAAATCACTAAAGAAATTGCAGACATAAGAGGTGTAGAAATTGGTAAAGATGTTCTTTCTCCTCCTAACCATAAAGCCTTTTCTAATGTTCCTGAACTGGTCGATTTTATTGAAAAAATAGCAAAAGCTACAGGGCTCCCTGTCGGGATAAAAGCAGCTATTGGAAAGCTAGAACAATGGGAAGAACTTGCAGAAATTATGGTTGAAACTGGGCATGGCCCAGATTTTATAACTATTGATGGTGGAGAAGGAGGTACCGGGGCAGCACCTCCTAGTTTTGCTGATCATGTATCATTACCTTGGGTTTATGGGTTCAGTGATGTTTACAGGCTGTTTAAACGGAAAAATTTATCAGAACATATCGTATTCATTGGAAGTGGGAAACTCGGGTTCCCAGCTAAAGCCGCCATGGCCTTTGCTATGGGAGTAGATTGTATAAATGTAGCCAGAGAAGCTATGATGAGTATTGGATGTATTCAAGCGCAGGTATGCCATACAAATCGATGCCCTGCAGGTGTAGCTACGCAAAGCAAATGGCTTCAAAATGGCATTGATCCAACCTTAAAATCTGAACGTTTAGCTCAATATTTTAAAACATTTAGAAAAGAATTTATAGAGATTACACATGCAGCTGGACACGAGCACCCATGCCAATTTAAAATGAGTGATATTGAAATGAATGTAGGTGATCATAATCTTTCAAAAGAATTACGTAGAACATATAATTATGAAAAAACACCCGTTCCATTCAGGGGTATGCAGAATTTAAAAGATTGTTTATATTTGGGCAATCATCCAGATAAAAACCCAACTAAAACCAATTAACCTATATGGATACATCAAGAATAATTGACCTTTTTTTATTTGCTATACCTTCATTAATAACAGGAATTATTGCTTATTACTTTTTTAAAGCACACACTGAAAATGAAGATGGCAGGCGTCGGTTTTTATTAAAAAAAGATTTACAAGTTAATGCGATGCCTTTACGCTTGCAAGCTTATGAAAGAATGGCCCTTTTTTTAGAACGTGTTTCGCCATCTAAGTTATTGATTAGAATCCCTCCTGTTTCTGCTAACAAAGCTGATTATGAATCCTTATTAATTCAGAGTATCGAACAGGAGTTTGAACATAACCTATCGCAACAAATTTATATTAGTGATAAATGTTGGAATATTGTTACCACTGCTAAAAATGCAACGATTCAACTCATAAGAAAAGCTGGTATGTCTGAAAAAACAGATACAGCAAATAAATTAAGAGAAGTTGTTTTATCTGAAATGATGGAACGCAGATCACCTAGTGACGCTGCCTTATCCTTTATAAAAGAAGAAGTCGCAGAAATTTGGTAATTTATTTATCCATACGAAGCTCATTCGAGCGGGCTTCTTGACATTTCTTTTTTGCATAAAAGTAACCTTGTTGCCACCACGAACTCATTAGTTTTTTATTAAAAACCAAAGAGTTTTCGGTAAGTTTTGACGGTGTATAATACAAATTAAGCTTTACATTTTTATTTTTAGCGGCCAACTTTCCTATAAGTATGTCGCTACGCTCAACCTGATCTAATAAATGACCAAACAAATTAATCATTAAAGAAAATGGGTTTTTTCCTAACACCTTGTTATATGCCATACTCTCTGATTCCAAAATAATAGCGTCAATTTCCGTGGCACCTCTTAAAATGGCTTCCCGAATAGGAACCACACATCCAAAAGCACCATCAGCGTACTCAAAACCGTTTTTCTTCACCAAAGACATAAAAGGAACATAATTACAAGAAATCCAGATCCAATCACAAAATTCGTCATAGCTAAAATCCTTAATAGATTTATATTCTACAATATTTTTAGATAAATTGGAAACGGTTACCACTACATCTTCCCTACTCTCTTTGATTAAACTATATTCTTCGTAAGTAAAGTTCTTTTTTAAATAGCGCTTTAACGCTTTGCTTTCGCCAAAGGTGCGTTTCATTTTAATAAACTGCCACAAGGAATTTAAAAAGTCAATTGAGACGTACTCCCTGTTATCCTTTTTATGCACTACAAAAGGACTAACACTAAATATATTCCTCTGATTTACATTAGTAAAAACTTTGTGTATTTTATTTATTTTTCCGGCAGCTAAATGAGGTATTAAAAGACTTCCTGTAGAAGTGCCTAAAAACAGATCATAATTCCTTCTTTCTTCTTCAATTAAATACTGAGCTACACCTCCTGCATATGCGCCTTTACTACCTCCTCCAGAAATCACTAATGCTTTCAAATTGATAATTTTAAAAGTAAATATAGAAACTTAAAATGTATTTACTCAGCTTTCAATAGCTCTTTTGCAAACTTTTTAAAGCGCCAATTATGATGATTAGTGGCTTCTTTCAAGTTTTCTTTACAAACTTCTTTACAAGCCTGAATTTGATTCAAATAAGAAAATGCGTTTTGGCGTATTTCAAAACCGTATTTAGGGCTTGTATAACTAGTAAGTTCATTAAAATAAACTCTTTTGTTGATTGAGTTATAATCGTTAGTAATAAACGCCAATGTTAGCCATAAAATTCTAACATTCTTATCACTAAAACCCTGAACTTCCTTAGTTTGATGTAAATATTTTTTTCGCTCTAGCGGAAAATTACGCCATAAATTAAATAAAGCAGTTTCCAAGGTCATATAAGATTCATCCTTTAAAAAAGATTCATAACTTGATTTTTGTTCAAACGGAATATCATAAACCGACTGAGCTAAGGCCTGACGTAATTTAATATCTTTTGAATTATACAAAATTTTTGGAAACTCGCCTTGCATAATATTTACAACTTCCGACCTTAAATAATTATTATCACTTGTTTCTAAGTAGCTTAAACAACTTTCTTTTGAGTTTTTACAATCTAATTCAAAAAACTGCCGATAGTTATTAGATTTATTTGATAAAAATGTTTTGAGATCGTTATAATGAAAATCATCAGATTTTAACCAAATATCTACAAATTCAGACAAATCCATGTGGCTCGTCTTTTCAATTGTTTTTATAAAATCAACTGTGCTTACATTTTTAAATCTATATGCCTTTAAGTAAGTCTTTACCCCTTTTTCAAAGGCCTTATCTCCTACTTTATCTCGAAGCAAAACCAATACCCAAGCGCCTTTCTTATAAAACGTAGTGCTACTCGATTTCGGGTTAAGAAGTGCTGTACCTGCTCCGGCCTCATCCTGCATCTTCAATTCTTGAGCGTATTCAAAAAGTTTGTAGAAGTAGTAAGAATCCCCAAACACTTCTCTTTCTGCTAATAAAGCATAATACGTTGCGAAACCTTCTTGCAGCCAATGATGCCTCCCTGAGGTTTCGGTAACTAAATCGCCGAACCATTGATGTGCTAATTCATGAGCATTTACATTTACATAATTTTTATCAACAAATGCTATCGAATCAATTACAAAAGCATCTGAAAAAATTGTGGTGCTCGTGTTTTCCATACCTGCATACAGAAAATCTTTAACAGGAACCTGCTTGTAATTTTGCCATGGGTAGGGCACGCCAATTTCATCTTCCAAAAAATCGAACAAACGCTTGGTATAACGATAAGTAGGTTCAAATTTCAATGAATCCTTAGGATAATAATACATTTCTAAAGGAATACCACTATTAGAATATTCTACCTTTTTATCATAATTACCAATTGCTAAACCCACTAAGTAGCTTGACATGGGGTGTTGCATATCGTAATGCCATGTGGTTGTTGAGCCTTTAACTTCTTTATCAACCAAATTTCCATTGGCAATAACCTGATAATTAGAATCAAAAGTAACTGACAAATCAAATTCAATCTTCTCGTTCATGTCATCAATACTTGGTAACCAATTACTAGTGTATTTCCCTTGGCCTTGGGTCCATACCTGTTTATTACCACCCTCTTCATACTCCCAATCAATAAAGTAAAGCGCTTTCTTTGGTTGAGTTTCCCAAGTTACCTGTAGTGCATATTTAGTATTAGCCTTAAATTCATGCTTTACAATTAACTGTTTCCCATTGTAAAGTTCACCTTTATACTTACCGTTAAGCACATAGTTTATGGTCTGAAAATTTTTAGCATCAAGGTATATAGAGTCTGCATCCTTCAATATTTCAAACTCATAAACAACAGTTCCTATAACTTGTTTTTTGACTAAATCATTAAAGAAAATATTAACTTTTGCAGATTTAAAATCAACAATATCCACCTGTTGGGCTAATAAAAAATTAAACCCAAAACAAATTATAAACAAGAAACGATTCATGCTTTTAAATGTAGCAAAGATTAATCCAAAAAAACAAACTCTGGAATTAAAAACTATGAAACTCGATTAAATTCGCTTCATAATACTGATCTCCAAGTTTATCTAACAAACTTTTAATAACGTTAGAATCGCCATTAACAGCAATGGCAGAATACCCCATATTATTCAGTTTACCAAGTCGTAAATCAATAATATTTATATTCTTTGACGCTAAGGCTGATAATAAAATCAGCAAAACCCCCGGTGCATTTTGATGCTTGGTAAGGATTACTTTTTCACTCAATGCTAAATTTAATCGTACACCGTCCACTTCTAATAAATACACCCCTTCTCTATAGTAGTTGGGAAGAACATCATTTTCTTGGTAAGTTAATTTTGAAAAAAGTCCTGCATCTGTTCCATTTATAAAATCAATAGCACTTTTAACGTTACCGTTATCATTATCAATGGATAAAAATGCCACGGCCGTACCATCTTTATTAGATTTTAACCGTGCTGTTTCCACATTAATTCCTTCTGAAGCTAGGGTATTAAAAAGCGAAGATACCACACCAGGTTTATCTAAATGTTCTGAAAACAAACCATTCACAATGTTTTTAGACATTTTCGGAACTTCGTCTGTTACCGTAATAGATTTCCCCCATTTTCGTATTCGAATGGCATTATAATCTCCCATTCCAGTTGAGTTCTTATATAAATCAACAAACTCTAAAAAAGATCCGCCAAAAGAAAAATCAGGAATAATTCGTCTTTCCGATTCGTTCAACCTTTGATTTAACAACTCAATACCTTTATTTAAAACGGTATATTTAACCTTTAGTTCGTGGTCGTCATAAATAGTTCTATTTTCAGGAATCAACTTAGAATAGCTCACATAGCTTTCATAACCTGCCTCTTGAATATACTCTAGACTCTCTTTATAGTTCAAACCATAATAACGAACATGATGTGTATCGGTGCCTACACAAACAGGTATTTGAAGTTCATTAGCACGTCTTAAAATACTTTGAACAGGGTATACACCAACACCCTTAAATTTCCCTGCCATATTAACATCTAGAGATAAATTTCTATCTGCAATAAGCTCTAAGAGCGTTCTGAATTTATTTGCTAAAGGATGCGAACTCGTTTCAAAATTCACCAAAGCTTCTGGCATATCGACATTAAGCTTAGGCAAATCAATATGCCCAATAATCTGAATCATATCTCCAAAACACTCAATCATCTGGATCATTTCATTGAAATAACCATCCCAGTATGCTTCCAGACTACCGCGTAACTTTAATAATTCCTGAGCTTCTTCTTTTGAACCGTCGTAAGGCAAGCCTTCAGGAGCAAAATGTACTGAACCAATAACATAATCGGCATCTTCGGCTTGAAATATTTTAGATCTACTCCATTGCAAACCAAGCTCAGGCCCCATCCATTCTAACTCAACACCATACTTAATATTTATTTGCCCCTCGTATTTTTTACGAAGGCTAGCGATACGCTTCGGGTAATTTAAATACGATTTATTACCTCTAATGAATTTTACGTTAGTCTCACGCTCTGCAGTGTAACGAAAATTAGTTAATCGTGGTGAGTGAATAATAAACGTAATACTGGGGTTATTAGCCTCAATAGCCTTATCAATAATATCTTCTAATTTATCTATTCCATGTTTTACATGATCTTGCTCTGTACCAGCGTGAATGCCATGTGTTTCCCAAATAAATTCGTTAAGCTTTTTCATCAATCAATATGCGTTTATTATCCAATTAAGAATGTCAAATTTAACTATTGAAATAGAATTATTCACTAAATTTTAATGGTTTTAAAGATTTTCTAAGAAGAAACCCGAAAATCGAATGATAGCATCCCTAATCAAAGTAATTATTACGAATTAAATAAGTCTATAAATTTTTAACGGATTTGTTTAAATTCGCTTTATGTCAGTTAACCTACAAACACCTATTGATTATTTGAAGGGCGTAGGCCCAAGTCGAGCAGATTTGCTTCGTAAAGAGCTTGGTATCCATACATACCAGGATTTAATCAATTTATTCCCAAATAGATACATCGACAGAACACACTACTATAAAATTAACCAACTGCAGCGCAACAACGCAGACGTGCAAATAGTTGGAAAGTTAACGAGTTTTAAAGAAGTCACTCAAAAACGCGGCAAACGTTTAGTAGGAATCTTCCAAGATGACACTGGCACTATGGAATTGGTTTGGTTTAGAGGACAGAAATGGATTAAAGAAAATTTAAAACTTAATAAAACCTATGTGGCTTTTGGTAAAACTAATTGGTTTAGTGGAAGATTTAATATGCCCCATCCTGAATTAGAATTACGGAGCGAACATGAAAAAAACTTGCGTTCTGCCATGCAACCCGTTTACCCTTCTACTGAAAAATTATCAAATAAAGGGGTTACAAATCGTATGATTGGTAAAATCATGCAGCAACTATTTTTGGAAACCAATGGAAAATTTACTGAAACATTACCAGATTATTTGCGTTCTGAGTTAAAATTAATAAGCAAACAATCGGCACTCTTTAATGTACATTTTCCAAAAAGCCAAGAGCTACTTTCACGAGCGCAATTCAGATTAAAATTTGAGGAATTATTTTATATTCAGCTGCAACTAATTATTAAAAATTTAATTCATAAATCGAAAATAAAAGGGTTTCCATTTGATCACGTAGGTAACTATTTTAATTCGTTTTTTAAAGACCATTTGCCCTTTGATTTAACTCAAGCGCAAAAGCGTGTTTTAAAAGAAATTCGTGCTGATTTGGGTAGCAATGCCCAAATGAATCGACTTTTGCAAGGTGATGTAGGCTCTGGAAAAACTATTGTCGCCTTTATGTCAATGCTCATAGGACTTGACAACGGATTTCAGGCTTGTTTAATGGCACCTACTGAAATTTTGTCAGTCCAACACTTTAACGGATTACAAGAGTGGTGTAAAATACTGAATATCAGAATAGAATTACTAACAGGATCAACTAAAACTTCAAAAAGAAGAGAGATTCATGAATCTTTAGAAAATGGTGAATCACAAATTCTAATTGGCACTCATGCTCTACTAGAAGATAAAGTGAAATTTAAAAATTTAGGGCTCGCCATAATAGATGAACAACATCGTTTTGGTGTTGCCCAAAGAAGTAAATTATGGCATAAAAACACATCCCCTCCTCACGTTTTGGTTATGACCGCAACACCAATTCCAAGAACCTTAGCCATGTCTGTTTACGGAGACCTAGATATCTCGATAATTGATGAGTTACCACCCGGAAGAAAGTCGATAAAAACAGTTCATAGATATGACAAAAACAGACTAAATGTTTTCAAATTTATTCGAGATGAAATTTCTAAAGGCCGACAAATTTATGTAGTGTACCCATTGATTCAGGAAAGTGAAAAAATGGATTATAAAGATTTAATGGATGGATATGAAAGCATTTCAAGAGACTTCCCTATGCCAGAGTATCAAATATCTATTGTTCATGGTAAAATGAAACCTGAAGATAAAGATTATGAAATGCAGCGCTTTATAAAAGGGGAAACACAAATCATGGTAGCAACTACTGTAATTGAAGTTGGTGTTAATGTACCCAATGCTTCTGTTATGATTATTGAAAGTGCAGAACGCTTTGGATTGTCGCAATTACATCAGCTACGCGGACGTGTTGGTCGTGGAGCCGAACAAAGCTATTGCATATTAATGACCAGCCACAAATTAAGCAACGATAGCAAAACGCGACTTGAAACCATGGTGCGTACTAATGATGGCTTTGAAATTGCCGAAGTCGATTTGCGATTACGCGGACCAGGTGATATAATGGGTACGCAACAAAGCGGGGTTTTAAACTTAAAGATCGCCGATATTATAAAAGACAATGATATTCTTCAACATGCTCGGTACCACACGAAAAGCGTACTAAAAATTGACCCCACGCTTACACTATCAGAGAACAATATTATTTTAAACACCTATAAGCAACTAAGCAAATACAAGAATATCTGGAATTATATTAGCTAGTTTTTTTTGACTGAGATCTTATAACTACTTTTACAAAAAAAGAACATGCTCGGTTTAAAATTAGCAACAGACCCAAGGTGGGTAGACATCGTAGAAACTAATATCGAAGAAATTTTAACCGATCATGCATGGTGCGAACAAAAAGCTGCGACCAATGCCATAACTATTATTACACTAAATTCTGAGCACACCGATCTGGTTACAGATTTATTAGCCCTTGCCAAAGAAGAAATTGAGCACTTTCAAATGGTTCATAACATCATTAAAAAAAGAGGTTATAAATTAGGACGTGAGCGTAAAGACAGCTATGTTAACGAACTTTATAAGTTCATGAATAAAGGTGGAAATCGAGTACAATGTATGGTTGACAGGTTACTTTTTTCAGCCATGATTGAAGCACGAAGTTGTGAACGCTTCAAATTACTTTCAAAAAGAATTAAAGATCCTGAACTTTCTAAGTTTTATCACGAACTCATGATTAGCGAAGCTGGTCATTACACAACATTTTTAGGTTTTGCTCGAAAATATGGTAAAGAAGTTGATGTTGAAAGGCGTTGGAACGAACTCATAGAGTTTGAAGCAGAAGTCATTAAGAATTACGGTAAAAGCGAAACTATACATGGATAAAAAAACTCAGCCTTTAATTTTAAGACTGAGTTTTTACAACTGATTGTAGTTTGATTGATGTTGACTTTTCTAATTTATATCTTCTCCTTTTTCAAGTTTTGCAATATTATCTTGCACCCTGCCTTTAGACGCATCATTAGGGGCGTTATTTAAAGCTATTTCAAGGTGTGACTTTGCTTTTTTATAATCTCCTAGTGCCGAATATCCTCGGGCTAAACCATAATGAACAGGCCAAGTATCTTTATTATTTTTTGCATTCATTTTAAAAACTTCCATGGCTTTATCTTTTTCACCATTAGCAATTAATGTTCTTCCGTATTGGTGTATCTGAAAAATTGTGGCATACTCCATAGCTTCATCCATAAGCGCACCAGCTTCCGCCTTTTTACCCTGTTTAGCAAGAATCTGTGATTTAATTTGAAGATTATTAAAGTTTTTCTGACTATAAAACTGTCCAGCAATTGTGCCATCAATCCAGCCAAGAGCTTCATTTAAATCGCCACCGTTATTAAGGGCATAATTAGCTGCTGTTTCCCAATTTTGTCTTTGAAAACCTTGTTGTCCTCTTAATTCTTCTCTAAAACTAGCCAAGACGATATCAGAAACTGCAAATTCAACTTTAAATGGAAACTGTTTCTTTTCCCAATTTAAAGCAACAACTGCTGCATTTGCTCCAACTTCAATAAAATCAAATGTTAATAACTCGGTATGCGCAACTTCTTTAGTTTTAATATCTACCCGTAAAGCGTCTTCTGCTGGGTTATAAAAGTAACTCCCCCATGACGAATTATTATTCGAAAAAATTAAAGTCGCCGTATCATCATTGTTCACAATAATATGAAATCCGTATTTACCGGCCTTAATAGCCTTTCCCTCTACTTGGGCATCATCAGAAAATTGAATAGTTGTATTTTCATTAGCCCCAGCCCGCCATGGCGATTCTTTTGCGGTACCAAACCCTAAATTATTCATACCATACGGCACAAGCTTTCCCCATATTTCTCGTTCCTTAACACTTGGTCGTGAATATTTAATAGTAACATGTGAAATCCCAACAACTTGAGACACTTTAGCTTTTTGACTGCCCTGAGGTGTTTTTAATTGTGCATGTGTGTTTAAACTTAAAGCCAGAATTAAACACATCAAAAAAGGTGTAATTTTAGTTTTCATATTTCTTTGGTTTGTTGATTGAATTTTCAAGGTATATAGAATTCATCCCCATAGATGTTATGATTTTGTTAAACACAAGCTTAAAACTGTTAATTAACGCTTTTTTAAGAAGATAAAAACAGCTCAAAACATCTCAAACAGATTGTTTAACTTTGCCATTCTTTAATTATAAGGTCTATAAAAAAGAATGATACACATTCACGAAAAAACATTACAAGATTTAGAGTTTCAAACCGTTTTACAACAGGTAAGCGAGCTTTGTATTACACCTTTAGGAAACCACGAAGCTTTAAACATAACACCTTATAAATCAAAAGAAGAGCTTATTTATGCGCTCAACCTCACTAACGAATACTTATCATCTTTTTATAATGATAACCGTATTCCTAATCATGGATTTGACACCATAACCAAAGAAATTAAACTTTTAAAGATTGAAAACACGTATTTAGAAGTACATAGTTTAAAAAAAATAATATCTATTTCTATAACCGCTAATGAAGTTGTTAGCTATTTAAAAAAATTCAAAGAATATTATCCTAGTCTTAATGACCACGCTTTCCATATTGAAGTCACAAAAATAGTTATTGAAAAGGTAGACAGTATTGTTGACCGTTTTGGTGATATAAAAGATACTGCTTCAGACCTACTTTATGAATTAAGACAATCCATAAACAAAATAAAAGGTAAAATCAATGCGAGTTTTTCATCAGCTTTAAATACCTATCATAATTTAGAATATTTAGATGATATCCGGGAGTCTGTTGTAGAAAACAAGCGCGTACTCGCTGTTAAAGCCATGTACAGACGTAAAGTTAGAGGTTCTATTATGGGAAGTAGTAAAACAGGAAGCATTGTTTATATTGAACCGGAAACAACTTTACAACATTCAAGAGAATTAAATAATCTGGAGTTTGAAGAAAGTGAAGAAATTAATCGAATTTTAAAGGAGGTCACAAATTTTATACGACCGTTTTTACCATTATTAGAAAAGTATCAAAGCTTTTTAATAGATATAGATGTAATTTCTGCGAAAGCTAAGTACGCCAAATCGATGAACGCCATTCTTCCTGAATTTTCGGAAGATCGAAGTATGTTCTTAAGAGATGCTTACCACCCGTTACTCTTTTTAAATAATTTAGAAAATAAAGAAACAACTTTTCCTCAGACCATTACACTTAAACAAGATAGCAGAATTATTGTTATCTCTGGTCCTAACGCAGGCGGAAAAAGTATAACTTTAAAAACTGTTGGTTTATTGCAGGTCATGATGCAAAGCGGGCTTTTAATCCCTGTGCATGAGCGTAGTAAAGTCTGTTTATTTGATAGAATTTTAAGTGATATTGGCGATAATCAATCTATTGAAAACCATTTAAGTACCTATAGCTACCGGTTAAAACAAATGAATTACTTTTTAAAGAAGTGCAATAAAAACACACTCTTTTTAATAGATGAATTTGGAACGGGTTCAGACCCAGAATTAGGTGGCGCCTTGGCTGAAACTTTTTTAGAAGAGTTTTACCATCGTGAAGCTTTTGGTATTATAACTACGCATTATTCTAATTTAAAAATACTGGCTAACGAGTTGCCAAACATGTTAAATGCCAACATGTTATTTGATGAACGAACACTAGAGCCTTTATTTAAACTTGTTATCGGTCAAGCCGGAAGTAGTTTTACCTTTGAAGTTGCTCAGAAAAATGGCATACCATATAGCCTTATAAATCGTGCTAAAAAGAAAATTGAACGCAGTAAAGTCCGTTTTGATGCCACCATTGCCAAACTTCAAAAAGAACGCTCTCGTTTAGAGAAAACCGGACAGTCTCTAAAACAAAACGAAAGGAAGAAAATTGAAGAAGCAGATAAGTTAGAAGTAATTAATAATAAGATTCAAAAGAAATTAGAAAGCTATCAGGAACTTTATGACAGTAATCAACGTCTCATTTACTTGGGGCAAAAGGTAAATGATATTGCCGAAAAATACTTTAACAATAAGCAAAAACGTGCTTTAATGGATGAACTATTTAAACTTGTGCAAATAGAAAATTCGAAACGAAAAAAAGTAACCGCTAAACAAAAAAAGAAGGAAAAAGCTAAGGAAACTCAAGTTAAAAAGGAAGTTGAAAAAAAAGTAGAGGTTATTAGAAAAAAGAAAAAAATAGCTAAACAAAAAGCCATCGAAGCTCCAAAACCTAAAGCTATAATTCGACTTGGCGACCGTGTACGTATGGAAGATGGTCGCGCCATTGGTACCGTAGATAAAATAGAAAAAAACAAAGCTGTTGTAAATTATGGTATGTTTACTACCAATGTTAGTTTAGAGCAGTTGGAACTAGTGGAGGCTGTAAAAAAATAACAACCAACACCAAGTTGTTGAATCTACAACTTTAGGTGCCGGCTGCTTAAGTTATATAAGTACCCGTTCCTTAATAAATCCTCCAAACATAATAATAGGCTCTAAATTCACTTCCTGGTAATGATGTTAAATCTACACGCTCATATTTTTTTCCCTTAATAAGTGGATTATCAGGTAAGTCAGCCTTATTTAAAAGCCCATCTCCATTGGCATCGGTTATTTGATGTAAATTTCCTAAATACATTTTAACACTTTTACTACCAAAGTGTTCTGGATCAAATGATCCATTGCTTTCGTAAAAATTAGCGTAAAGTTCTACATAATCATCATTAACATTTGGCATATATAACTCCACTTCGGCCGATTGACCAATACCAACAAAGTCATCTTCATCAACGTTTAAGGCGGGATCTGCGTTATAACTTTTTTTGAGTTCTGACTCAACCTTGCCGTCTTGAACCACGCGCATACGCGTTGTGCCATAAATTTCCAGATTGTTTTCACCTTCATGCTTCTTAGGCTTAATACCATGAAGTTCAATATGAAATCTTTGATAAGCTTCATAGCAAGTTCTTATGTTATACTGGCTTGATAACACCACATTGGCAACTGGAAAACCTTCTTTAATATATCTCAAAGTATATCCAAGTGGAGCTCCCGGAGAATCAGCAGAATACTCCCCACCTTCTTTAATATAATTATACACGCCTTCGGGACCGCTAACAACTTGTGCCGCATCTCCAGAAGAACCTCCCACTATCAAAGCTTTAACCGTTGAACTATTCCAAAAACTTTGATACTCACCATTGATTCCAGTACTTCCACCATTAAAGGCAGCATTAAAAGCGCCTTGGGTGTCAGTAAATTCCGAGTTCGTTTCTACCGTATAAAGTAGCATACGGCCATATTTAACAGAAGAAACTATAACTGGGCTTGTAGAGTTCAAGTTTGGAACAGCAGAAAATAATTTACCTGGGTTCTCACTATCTTCAATGGTTAAATTTATTGTATAATATACTTGAAGGTACTTAATAACATATTTATATTTCTTTTCTGAATTGCTAAAATTGAAAGACCCCGACACACTGTTTTTACCTTTGGTATAACTTGCTCCTAAAGCTACGCTCAAATGTTCTTCCGAATGTACTTCTTCTGTAGTAAAAACTAATTCTGCAGAAGCGGAACCGGTTACACCTTGCTGTAACATATCCTTAACACCTTCTCTAACGGTATTTAAATTTGGGTTTTCAATTACCGTAGAAGGCTTTCCGTTCAAACTCTCTAATGAAACCGATAAGGTTATTGGAGCTCTTCCACCTGTAATACCAATATATTCGCCTGTAGGGATAGATTCCCCTTTAAGCATAGCCCCAGGATATATTACATCACTGGTTGGATCTAATAAAATCATTTCGCTAAAACCAGGTGCTGCTTTATATGTTTTAACCACACATTCATTATTATTTCCTTCTCTTTCAGGTTCTTCTTCTTTTTGAAGCACTTCGCCTGATGCTTCCGGCTGTGTGAAATTACTAAGTTTTGCCAACATGTCATTGACATCTGCTAAAACATCTCCAGAAACTTGCTCACCGGGATCGTTATCGACACTTTCCGAACTACAGCTGTTACAAGAAAGTAAAATGCTCACTACAACCAATAGATATACTAAAGGGGTTTTTGTTAATAGTTGTGTTTTCATAATTTCTATTTTTTTGTGATTCAACGCTTCAAAACTAGGTACGAACTTCCCTGAAAACTAATTTTTACTATGGACAAAGTATGGACATCTTAAACTAAAATGACCCAAACACCGCATGGACGTCATACAAAACCAAACGAAGGTGTTTTTTTTTAACATACTGATTATCAATACAATAAAATATATTATTTTGAGTAAAAAAAATCAAAACATATATATTATATGGACAAGTACTTTTTTGACTTTAGACAAGTTTAAATTACGAATAGATATAATGGCTATCTTAGAGGTAATTAAAAATCATTTTCATGAAGTCAAAATTCACATTGCTTTTTTTAACGCTCGTTATCTTTAATAATCTACAAGGTCAAAACCAGAAAAAAATAGATAGCTTAATTAAAATTATTAATAACACTAAAATAGATACAATTAAGGCAAACTATTATTTAGAACTTTCTAATCTCACCATGTACAACGATCAAATAAAGACAAGTGAATACCTTAAAAAAGCTGAAGATTTATACTCAAATTCTAAAAACGAAAGAGGAATAGCTAAACTTTTTGCTAAAAAAGCAAACAATTTTTATGGAATGGGGAAAATAGATTCTGCTTTATATTATTTGGGGAATTCTGTAAAGAAATATCTTCAAATTAAAGATACACTTCGTGCGGCTGTGATTAGACACAATATAGGTATAACAGAACATTATCAAGGTAACTCCAAGATTGCCAAAGAAATAATGGATAAAAACATTCCCATTTTTAAAAAGTATAAAGATACCCTCCACCTATGTAATGCATACCTTATTAGTGGTAAAATTTCAATGACCGCAGGTTTTTTTAAGATTGGTCTAAAAGAAAGTTTTAAGGCTTTAGAGGGCCATAAACAAATAAAGGATGACTTCAGAATAGCGGATGATTTATTGCAAATTGCAAGGATATATAATCTTACTGAAGATCACAAAAAAGCAATTGAAACCTATAAAGAAAGTATAGACTATTATAATAAAGTGGATAACCTAAAAAATAAGGCTCAAGCACTTAATTTCATGGCATATTCGCAAATAAATCTTAAAAAATTTGAAGATGCTGAAAAAAATCTTCTGGAATCTTTGACGCTATCTAAACGATTAAAATATAAGCCAAATATTGCCAGAATTTATAAGAATTTAGGAAATATTGCGTATGAAAAAGACAACTTAAATCAATCTATCAAGTACTTAAATGACAGCTATGAATTATGGAAATCTATAGGCTCTTTGTCTAACGAGGCCACAACATTATCACATTTGGGTAAAACATATTTTAAAAAAGGAAATTATATGAAATCTATTGAATACTTAAACAAAAGTATATCTATTTCTAAAACAAATGGTTATCCTAATATATTAAGAACAGCATATTTGGAAAAATCTATTGCACTTGAAAAAATCAACCGATATAATAAAGCACTAATGAATTTTAAACAGAGTAAAAAAATTACTGATTCTATTTATAATATAGATAAAATCAATGCTGTGGAAGAATTAAAAACCATTTATGAAACCGAAAAAAAAGAAGCTCAAATTGATCTGCAGAATGAAGAAATAAAAACATTAAACGTTCAAGCAAAAAACGACAAGTTAACCAAAACCCTTTATGGCACAGGTATGATTTCATTCATTGCCATTGCAGGGTTATTGTTTTTTGGTTTTAAGCAACGCATTAAGAAAAACCAAATAGCACGCGAAAAACAGGAGGTCATTTATAAACAGGAAATTGAGTTTAAAAAGAAAGAACTAGCCAGTCAGACTTTGCATTTGGTACATAAGAGCACCTTTATTCAAGAACTTAAAGAAAACTTAGAAAAAATAAAGAAATCGCCCGAATTATTTAAAGTAGAATTCAGGAGACTGGTCATGCTCCTTAAAAAAGAAAAGGCCGAAGATAAAGACTGGGAAATCTTTAAATCATACTTCTCTGAAGTCCACAATAATTTTGACAATAAGCTTAAGACTATTTATGCCGACATTACCGAAAAAGAAATCAGGCTGGCTTCTTTTTTGAGAATGAATCTTTCTACCAAGGAAATCTCTTCCATGCTAAATGTATTGCCGGAAAGTGTGTTAAAGAGTAAATACCGGTTAAAAAAGAAGCTTAATCTTACTAAAGCGGACGACCTTAATACATTCTTAAATAGTCTATAATATTTTCCATGAAAACAATTTATCTCTACAGTTTTCTTTGCATTTCGCTATGCCTTCATAGTCAAAACGAAAAAAAAATTGACAGCATCGAACGATTGCTTCCAATTCAAAAAGATACAGTTAAACTAAAATCATACGGCGCTCTAAACAGGCTTTTGCTAAAAACCGATACTAATCTTTCTAAAATCTATTTAGACAGTCTAGTTTTAATTGCCAAACAACTAGATGTAAAAAAGTTTAATTCTCTAGCGTTTAGCAGATTAGGATACTATTACTATTATATTTCAGACTACCACAAAGCAGAGGCATATAATATTAAAGCCATTAAACTACATAGAGAATTGAACCTCAAACAGCCGCTATATAAGGCATTGAATGTACTTGGAATTGTACAAAAATATTTAGGTAAATTAGAAGAGTCTATGGAATCGCATATGGAGTCCTTAGCCCTAAAAGAAGAGCTTGGTGTTACAGGTTTTGGACTAGCAGCTAGTTACGTTAATATTGGGAATTTACTTGCCGAATTAGATAATTTCGAGGCATCCGATGAATATTACTTAAGGGCAAATTCAATATTAAAAGAAGCTGGCATAGAAAACTACAGTAGTCAAATTCTTCACAATATTGGAGTTAATCAAGATGAATTAAAAAACTATGATAAAGCACTTGAATATTATTTTAAATCATTAGAGCATTTTAGAAAAGAAAAAAACCATCTCGAAATAGCAAAAAATCTAAATTCGATTGGAGGTGTATATTTAAAACAAGACAGTCTAAACAAGGCTAAAAAATACTTGAAGGAATCTTTAGAATTAAGTAAACATTATGGTGAAAAACAAATGGTTGGTCTCACTACTAAAAACCTTGGGAATGTCTACTTTAAGGAAGGGGATTTCAATAAAGCATTAAAACATTTTAAAGAAGCGTCAGCTATTTCTATAGAAACGGGTACACTTACAAGAGGACTAAACAACTATCAGCAGATTGCAAAAACTTATGCTGCCCTTGGTGATTACAACAAGGCCTACAAATACAGTGATCTTCATTTTCAAAAATATGATTCTGTTTTCAAAAAAGAGAAAATTGAACAGATTAACGAATTAGAAATCAAATACCAAACCGAAAAAAAAGAAGTAGCCATAGCGCTACAAGAAGAAGAAATAAAAACACTAAACATACAAGCCAAGAATGATAAGCTTACCAAAACACTTTATGGTGTTGGCATGCTGTCGTTTCTAACCATTTCTGGTTTACTTTATTTTGGATTTAAACAACGCCTCAAGAAAAACAAAATTGAACGCGAGAAGCAGGAAGCTATTTATAAACAAGAGATTGCTTTCAAGAAAAAGGAATTGGCTTCTCAAACACTTCATTTGGTTCAGAAAAGCACCTTTATTCAAGAACTTAAAGAAAACTTAGAAAAAATAAAGAAATCGCCCGAATTATTTAAAGTAGAATTCAGGAGACTGGTCATGCTCCTTAAAAAAGAAAAGGCCGAAGATAAAGACTGGGAAACCTTTAAATCTTACTTCTCTGAAGTCCACAATAACTTTGACAATAAACTTAAAACTATATATGCAGATATTACCGAAAAAGAAATTCGCTTAGCCTCCTTTTTACGGATGAACCTATCTACCAAAGAAATAGCTTCCATGCTTAATGTATTGCCAGATAGTGTTTTAAAATCAAAATACAGACTTAAAAAGAAGCTTAAATTAGACCGGGAAACCGATTTAAATCAGTTTCTAAATACTCTATAAAGTGGTATCTTTGTATTGTGTATATAAAAATTAAAAAAGACAAAAAACTCATTCTTTTTGATGGTGTTTGTAACCTCTGCAATAACTCTGTGCAATATGTTATAAAACATGATAAAAAGAACCGTTTTATGTTTGCACCTCTGCAAAGTGAAACTGGACAAGCAATTATTAAAAATTTTAATATTGATACGTTTAAAACAGATTCCATTCTTCTCTATAATCCAGAGAAAAACACTATAGACTATAAAAGTACAGCCGCCTTAAAAGTAGCCTCTCAATTAGGCTTTCCAACAAATACTTTAAGTATTTTTTTAATTATCCCGGCTTTTATTAGAAATTGGGTTTACGATTTTATTGCCAAAAACAGATACAAGTGGTATGGCAAAAAAGATGCTTGTATGATTCCTACTCCTGAATTGAAGAGTAAGTTTTTGGATTAGGTATTTACTCTTGACTTTGTCAGAAAAACAAACTAACTTCGTTTTAACGTTTTATATAAGCCATTAAAACGACGCATATCATTAAAGTTAGTGACAATTGAATAAACTATGAAGAATACTTTAACTCTAATTTTTGGACTTTGTATATTAATTAGTTGTACAAACCGAAATGAAAAAAACATCAAGGATGAGTCCACTTACATAAAGTATTATGGTGGAGAAATAATTACAATCGATATAACAATGCAAAGTGCTGCGGAGGCAGTAGTTACGAAAGATGATATTATTGTTTTTGTAGGAACTAAATCTGAGGCAAATAAATTGTATCCATATGCAAAATCAGTAGATTTAGATAATAATGTTATGATTCCTGGATTTGTAGACAATCATTTACATTTAGGTTTGGGTGCAATTTTATTACCACTTTATTGGGTTACACCTGAGAATTGGGGTTTGCCAAATGGTCGCACAATATCTGCTACTGTGGGAAAAGAGAAGTTTCTTGAAGAAGTTCAATCACTTGTAGATCAATTCAAAAAAAGTGACCAAGTGCTTCAAATATTTGGATACAGTCAATATTTTCATGGAATTATTTACAAAGAAGATTTAGATAAAATATCTACTACTATTCCTATAAATATTTTCCACCGATCATTTCATGAGAATATTTTCAATTCTGCAGCACTCGACTTTTATGGGTACACTAGGGAAAATATGAACGACCCGCAAGCCGACTTTGACAAAGGAATTGTACTTGAAAATTTTCAACAATTGGATTTTTTATACCAGAGATGGTTGCCTACATTTTCTATAGACGAATGGAAATCTGGGATTAAACAGGTCAATCAATTGTTACTTAAAAATGGAATTACTACAATTCATGGTCCTGGCGCATTCTTAGGTGCAACTAAAGAACAAATCGACGCGACCTATGAATTATTCAGTGAAGCATCGGCACGAAGTTATTTTAGTTATGACGTGCGCCCTACATTTTATGAGAAAGGATTTGAAGCTACATTGAACTACATAGATCAAAATGCTTCTAGAAATAATGAACATATCATTTATCAAAATGACCAAATTAAACTCTTTATTGATGGAGGCATGTTTGGACAACAAATGATGGTTACTGAACCTTATACTGATGGCCATATAGGTGAGTACATAACTGAACCAAAGGCTTTATATGAACTTTGGGAACCTTTTTGGAAAAAAAATATAGACGTACATATCCATGTGAATGGAGATCAGGGGATAGATGATCTTATTATAATTATGGAAAAACTTCAAATTGAATTCCCTAGAGAAAATCATAGAACCGTATTTGAACACTTTGGTGTTTCCAGAATTGAGCAATCTGAAAAAATGGCTAAACTAGGAATAATTGCTTCTGTTAATCCATACTACAATCATGCATTAGGAGAAAATTTTACAATAAATGGTGTTGGACCCGAAAGTAGATCTCATTATTTTTCAAGGTCTGGAACACTTGCCAAAAACAATGTGAGGTTCAGTTTACATTCTGATTTTCCTATGGCACCACCATCTCCACTCTTCTTGATGTGGTGTGCTGTAAACAGACTTGGAGTTAGTGGGCAAACTTTAGGGCCAGAAGAAAAAATAACTCCTTACCAAGCTCTCAAAGCAGTTACAATAGATGCTGCTTACGCAATTAAACAAGAGGCAAATATTGGATCTATAGAGGTTGGTAAAAAAGCCGATTTTACAATTTTGGACAAAAATCCATTAAAAGTTGATCCATTATCAATTAAAGACATTAAAGTCCATTCCGTAGTATTTAATGGTAAATTCTATAAAAATAAAAACAGTCGCTCACAACGGCTCTAAGTAATTGCTAGTTCTGGAGTACTTATAAAAATCCTTGCGGATTTTCAGTTTGGTATGTATTTGCAAAGTTAAGTGCTAACCCACGAAACTACAAGAGCCGAGACCATTAAACGAACCTATTCAAGGACTACTTCAAACTTCTCAAAATAAAATCCACTTTTCTATTGGTATTTTTATTTTCGGCATAAGCATCTGTAATATGTTTAGCAGGAACGGCCAAACCTTTTTTAATTAAAGCATGTATCTCACCTGCATATTCTAAGGTCACTTTTCCAGTAAGGAGCAAACTCAAATCTTTACCTTCTTGATAATAGTCATACACTTTTTTGAGACCAGTGAGGTATAAATAATCTTTGGTAAACCCGCCGCCTCTATGTGCTCTAACCGTAATATAAAAAGCTTCCTCCCTATCTAAATCATATTGGTTATGCAACATCCTAAAGGTTCTAGAAAAAGAATAGCCTTTAGCTAAACTATCTACAGCCATAACACGATATGCCAATTCTTTTAAACGATTTACGGTTAAGTTATTACTCATATACTCCGCAAAAACGGCTAAACCTTCTTGTGTTTCTTCATTATTTGGAAAACCATGAGAAAAAATTTTTAAAGGATGCAACATCCCATTCATAGTCGTAACCATATGCACCCCTATTTCATGATTGGTAAGCACTGCTATTTCATTATCTGAAAAAGTATGGTTTGAATTTAAAACTAAAGTTTTAATACTATTCAAAACCATAGCTATAGCCGAAATTTTATCAGAATGCTTTATAGCATAGTTGAATTCGTAATTTTTAGAGAATTGTTTAAAAAATTCTTCGGACTCTAACGCTGAATATTTAGGCTGAAATTTGGATGCATTTTTATCTTCATCATCAAAATGTAAAATAAACTTAGCGTTCTCTACATCTTTTTCTGTAGGTGTTCCAAAACAATGTAAACAATTGTAATAAAACTTTTTGCCATCACCTATGGTTTCAATACATTGAATAAGACCTGAGTAGGCATAAATAATATCCTCATACAAGTTTTTAATTTCTGAGTCCTCAATAAGCTCTATAGGTTGCGTAAACAGTTTTCTATGTAGCTTAAATTTATCAAAATTGATATTTGGATATTTAAAAATTGGAGCTTTTAAATATTTAGATGAAAAGAAACGTTCTTTTTCTTCTTCAATATTAATGGGATTTACATAGCTTAAAAGTTCTATTTGCTTAACTAAAGCATCGATACTCTTATCTATGTCTAAAAGTGCTGTTGTAGCCACATTATTTTCAACCTTCATAAACCTTACTTTTTAAACCTCGTGTAAACCTCTTGAGCATGATTAGGAATACGTTCCTTCAATTCTTCTTGAACCAAACTAACCACTTCAGGATAGATAATTTGTTCATACTCATCGCAGTACACCTTGGCTATTTCGGTTGCCAAAACTAAAGTATTTTTAAATTCTTTAGTTATAAATTTTAAGAAATATCCGTTGCCTTGAAACGTGTCGTTAATTTTAGAGCTCGATTTTATACCCTTTGGAAATATTATTTCACCTAAACTTTCTCTCCATGCTTCAATAACATCTCCAAAACGTTCATTATCTAAATTGCGCGTTCCCAGATTCCATGTTGGTACTTCCCTATCCCAACGTTTCCAATTATAGCTATGCATGTCATAAACCGTACAAAAGCCAAACTTTGATTCTAAAGTAGAGATAAGTGCACGAACAACCTTATAAAAGTTTTCATGCTTATGTAAACTCTTAGTTTTCATTTCTGCGGAAAGCGGCTCATGCCAAAGTTGTTTCCCCCAAGCTGTTTCAAAAACAGCATCTGCAGGCGCTCTATTCAAATCATATTCAAATCTGGTGTCGCAACCTGCCATAACAATGGGATGCGACTGCACCATGTTTTTAGTCTCAGGATCTTCTTCATACCAACGTTCATATTCGGTATGCATACAGTTTTCCCAGAGTTCTTTTCTAAATTGATGTCCGTCATGAATAGCGGCACAGGCATACGACACATAGCTTTCAATTTTTATAGTAAACGCATAATCGAAAGATACTGCTTCAAAAACCTCTTGATTTTTTATTTTTTCAATGATATGATCTACAGAAAGTCTTTCCACAACCTATGCCTTTACTAAACTTCCCCATTCTGTCCATGAGCCATCATAAACAGAAATATTATTATAACCGGCAATTGTGGCTCCTAAAGCCAGAACACAAGCCGTTATACCCGATCCACAAGAAAAGATAATAGCATCATCTTTTTGTGCTAGCATATAGAACGCTTTTTCTAATGCTCCTTTGGGTTTTAGCATACCGTCTTCCATTAAGTCGGTAAACGGCAAACTCACTGAATTTGGTATTGTTCCCATACGCAGCCCTTGTCTAGGTTCAGGCTCTTGACATTGAAATCTGCTCGAAGATCTGGCGTCAATGATAGTATGTGTATTATCTTCTGAAGCTTGCTTAACAGCATCAAAAAACTGCATATAATTAGAGTGTAAAACTGCATCAAAGTTCCCTTTTTTACTTTGATAATTAGTCATGCTTTCAGTTGCAAAGCCTTCTTTATTCCAAGCTGGAAAACCACCATTTAAAACAGCTACATTACTAAATCCAAAAGCTAAAAACATCCACCAGACACGCGCACTAGAATAAATGCCCTTATCATCATATACCACAATAGCACTATTATTATTTATACCTAATGCTCTGGCTTCACTTTGAAATTGATCTTTAGAAGGAAAGGCACTTGGAAAAGGGTTAGAGCTATCACTAAATTTCTTCTTTATATCAAATAATCGCGCATTTGGAATTTGAAATTGAGTACTGTTAAATACTTTATTAATGGTTCCATCTAAAATGATAAGGTTTTCAGCATACCTATTTTGATGAAGCCATTCTGCAGAAACAATTGGAGTAGATAATTTTATCATTAAATTCATTTTGAAAACTAAAGTCGACACTCAATTAATAAAAAACAACTAAATAACTATGCATCTTCTACGGCTTTGCGCAATCTAGTACGCCTATCAAAAGCCTCTAATTTATCAAGTACTTTCATTTCAAGAAAATCAATTACTTTTTCTTCAATTTTAGTTTTTAGTTTATAAACTTTATT
Organism: uncultured Algibacter sp.; assembly: GCF_947495925.1. GTDB lineage: Bacteria > Bacteroidota > Bacteroidia > Flavobacteriales > Flavobacteriaceae > Algibacter_E. Next base: position 512,304 of record NZ_CANMAU010000003.1, on the reverse strand, counting down.
GATATAAGTGATACCTCCTGGAGACATAACATTGACCTCAACCAGTTTACCTCCAATAACATCAATACCAACAAAAAACAGTCCATCATTAACTAGCTTAGGTCCTATTTGCTTGCATAATGCCTTTTCTTCTTTAGTAAGACTATGTCTTTGCACACTTCCGCCAGCAGATACATTTGAACGATGATCATCATTCCCAGGAACACGCTTCATTGCTCCCACAGGTTCTCCGTTAAGCATAAGTATTCGAATATCTCCTTGATCTGCACCTTCAATATAATCTTGTAAAATCACGTAGTTAGACTTGCCATCACTACTATTAATATAAAAGTCTAATAGCGAGTTAATATTGCTCATTGCAGACTTTTCAATTAGTATTACACCAGAACCTCCAAAGCCGTTTAAAGGCTTTAATATCATTTTGTCTGCAGTAGATTCCTTAATCTGTCTTATTAAGTATCGCTTACTCTTTGACACGTGTGTTGCTGGAATAATGTTACTATGATTATCACCAAAAGCAGCCGTATACAACTTATTGTTAGCCTCACGCATACCTTGTAAGGAATTCATAATAAACACATCGTCCTTAACAGAATCTAAAAAGTTTAACATTAAAGGATCTAATGGTGGGTTTGCTCTGAAGAAAATTACATCAAAACCAGCTAGAGGTAGCATCTCTTCTCTTAGTTTAGCCTTGTTATAAAACGATTTTAATGAACTAGGTGTTTTCTCGAACCTGCCAACTACAGTACAATTAGCCGTTGTTACACTATTTCTAATAGTTAAACTTGCTGGTGTACACATAGCTACACCATGACTTCTTTTAACACATTCTTTAATTAAAGCCAAAGTTGTGTCATTCTCAGGATCAATATCTTCCCAAGGGTACATGATAAAACACACATTCATATTGAAATTGTTTTAGGTTATTTACTTATGTTTAAAGTTAAAAATTTTATTTCACTTCATCATAATTATCATCCCATTCTTTAGGCTTTGGTTCATGTAATTTCCCTAAAGACTTTGCCACTATCATAGAAACGGTGGCATCTCCTGTAACGTTAACAACGGTTCTGCACATATCTAACGGTCTATCTACGGCAAAAATAAGCGCAATTCCTATGGGTAATAACTCTGCCGGAAAACCAATGGATTCAAGAACAATAACCAACATAACAAGTCCAGCACTTGGTACGGCAGCACTCCCTATGGACGCCAATAATGCCGTAACTATAATAACGAGTTGATTAGAAAACACTAAGCCCTCAGGCCAAATAACTTGCATAATAAAAACAGCAGCAATACCTTGATACAAACTAGTTCCATCCATATTTACTGTGGCCCCTACTGGTAAAACAAACCCAGAAACTTCTTTATCAACACCCAAATGTTCCTCCACACGTTCCATAGTTACAGGAAGTGTTGCTGCGCTACTACTCGTAGAAAAGGCTAATAATTGTGCTGGACTAATTTGCTGTAAAAACCATAATGGTGATTTTTTTACATATAAGCTTACAAGTAAAAGATAAAAACCAATCATTAAAATGAGTCCGCCAACAACACAGAGTGCGTACCATAATAGTTTGATAAGAATTTCGGTATCATCAAAAGCAATAATCACATTGGCTAAAAGAGCAAAAACGGCATATGGCGCAAAAAGCATAATGAGGTCAACCATTTTCATGACGACTTCATTTAAAGAATCAAAAAAGTCTACCAAAGGTTTTGCCTTTTTTTCTCCTATTAGCAACAAACAAATCCCAACAAATAAAGCAAAGAAAATAATCTGAAGCATAGAAGCCTCGGTAAACGATTTAAATATATTACTTGGGAAAATATCGACTAAAGCTTGAAGTGGTCCTGCTTCTTTCTGGGCAGATGCTTTTGCTAATTTATCTGTAACCCCGGCATCATTTTCATACTTTAATTTGATTTTTTCTATGGTCTCTTGAGGCATGCCATTGCCTGGATTTATTGTATTTACTATACTTAACCCAATAATAATAGCGACTAAAGTTGTTCCTATATAAATACCTATGGTTCTTAAACCCATAGTTTTTATTTTAGAAATATCTTTTAAATCTGATATCCCTTTTATCAAAGAAGCTAATATTAAAGGTACCGCAATTAACTTAAGTAGGTTTATAAAAATGGTCCCGAAAGGAGCTATCCAATCTGCCACAAAACCTTTACCTCCATCTACGTTATTCATTATAAAACCAAAAATGATTCCTAGAATCATTCCTATTATAATCTTCCAATGCAATGCTAGTTTTTTCATATGCTTTTTGATGCCATAAAAGTTGAGAACAAGATAAGTATATTTTTCAGTTTAAAGTTAAGCAAAACCTATTCAATTACCACATCCTAAATCCTTGTAATGACATGATTAAAAGAAAGAGGTCATTCAGCCTAAAAAGACATGGCAGATGAATTAGCCCCGATTGAAACGGCATCCTTTTTTGTGCCCAATCAAAAATATTAGTTTGTAAACTATATTAAAATGTACTTAACTCTTATGATGAGATACTTAAACAAGTTCAACACAAAAAAGATATAGTGAAAAGCGGGAAATAGCTCCTAATTATAAAGCTTATTTATAAGATGAAAGTCAGCTAAAACCAATGCAGCCATAGCTTCTACTATAGGTACTGCACGTGGCACAACACAAGGATCATGACGACCTTTACCCTGCATTTCAACCGTATTTCCATCTTTATCGATGGTTTCATATTTCTGAATAAGTGTAGCCACAGGTTTAAATGCAACGCTAAAGTAAATATCCATACCGTTACTTATTCCACCTTGAATACCGCCAGAATAATTGGTTTTTGTAGACCCATCATTATTAAAAGCATCGTTATGGTCGGAACCATACATGGTACTTCCACGGAATCCGCTACCATATTCAAAACCTTTTACAGCGTTTATAGACAACATAGCTTTACCTAATTCGGCATGTAACTTATCAAAAACGGGCTCACCAAGGCCTACGGGCACATTTTTAATAACGCAGCTTACAATTCCACCGACAGTGTCGCCTTTACCACGCACTTCTTTTATATAAGTTTCCATTTTTGCGGCCATGTCTTGATCTGGACAACGCACAATATTAGATTCTATTTGAGTCAAATCTAAATCTGTATATGGCTTATTAAGTTGCATGGTTCCCACTCCAGAAACATAGGCTTGAATCTCGATACCCTTAAGTATTTGTTTAGCTATGGCTCCGGCAACAACTCTACAAGCCGTTTCGCGAGCAGAACTGCGTCCACCACCACGGTAATCTCTAATACCATATTTTTTATCATAGGTATAGTCGGCATGACTTGGTCTGTAACTATCCTTGATATGCGAGTAATCATGCGATTTTTGATTTGTGTTTTCAATCACAAAACCAATTGAAGTTCCTGTTGTTACGCCTTCAAAAATCCCTGAATGAAACTTTACCGTATCTGGTTCTTTACGTTGTGTTACAATAGCAGATTGTCCTGGTTTTCTTCGGTTTAACTCGTTTTGAATTTCATCCAAGTCTAACTCAATACCTGAAGGACACCCATCAATAACACCCCCCAAAGCAGGTCCGTGAGATTCCCCATAAGTGGTTAGATTAAATAGTTTTCCAAAAGAATTTCCAGCCATAATTTCAATTTTTGGCTAAAATAAAGCTATTCCTAGAAATAAGGAAATGAAATAGACTCTTGTTACTTATTTATTCTAATAAGAATTGGTAACCCTTTTTTAACAAATCCCTGATAATTATATAATTATCGCGTAATGATAAATTAATAATCAGATCTGTTATTTGTAAAGTATAAAGTTAACCACATTGAATATAAAAAGAAAACTAGAAATTTCAGTCATCTCAGATGTTCACCTAGGTACCTATGGTTGTCATGCCAAGCATTTATTAACTTATTTGAACAGTATAGAGCCAAAGAAGTTAATACTAAATGGCGACATTATTGATATTTGGCAATTTAGCAAACGTTACTTTCCAAAATCACATTTAAAAGTGATAAAAAAAATAATGACCATGGCTTCCAATGGTGTTGAAGTGATTTATATTACTGGAAACCATGACGAAATGCTGAGGAAGTTTAGTAATACAACGATTGGAAACATATCCATTGTTGATAAAGCCGTACTAGAGTTACATGGAAAAAAGGCCTGGTTTTTTCATGGCGATGTTTTTGATATGTCTATACAACATGCTAAATGGCTTGCCAAATTAGGAAGCTACGGCTATAATGCATTAACCTTAATAAACAGGCTGTTTAATTGGTATTTGGAGAAACGTGGCAAAGAGCGCTATTCCATATCTAAAAAAGTAAAAAACGGAGTTAAAAGTGCACTAAAATATATTAATGATTTTGAAAAAATAGCTGCAGAACTCGCCATTGAAAATGGTTATGATCATGTAATCTGCGGGCATATACATCAACCCAAAATGAAAGTTTTTGAAAATAAATACGGCAAAACTACCTATTTAAATTCTGGTGATTGGGTAGAAAATTTCACAGCTTTGGAATATCAGTTTAAACGTTGGAAAATCTATAATTTCAGTAAAGATAAATTAGCCCCTTTTATTATTGATGATGACCAAGATAATATTGAAAATTTAGAAGCTAAAGATTTAATAGCAGCTATAACTATTATTGATCAGCCAGATAAGAAACATAGGTAGTTGATTGTTAATAGGTTTTAAAACAAATCGCATTTCAAGAGAATAAAGAATGAATATATTTGCTTTAAAACTTATTAGGTTATGAAAGCAACAATCACTTTGATAGAATTAAAAGGCCCTTTTAAATTTTTCTTATTATCAAGGCTTGCCTTAAAAATTGTAAGGCAATTAAAAGTCACAGATTGTAAAGCCTTTAAAAACACAGGGGTCTGGACCAAGCACTACACCATGACTCTTTGGAATAACGAGGAAGAATTAAAAGATTTTGCATTTTCAGGAGCGCATTTAGAAGTCATGAAATCCAGTAAAAAAATTGCTAAGGAAATTAGAACAATCACTATTGATGCTGAGGAATTGCCTAGTTGGAATGAAGCCAAAGAATTGCTTACTCAAGGAAAAGTGATTAAATTTAAATAATATATATAGTTCCAATTAAATTAATGCCTCCCTTAAAACACTTATAGGATGTTTAGCCTCCCGTTGCGTTCCATCTTTTAGTTGATGCCTACAACTTGTACCATTAGCTGCTATAATAGTGTGTTCTGGAGCTTTTCTAACAGCGGGAAATAAAGTTTGTTCGCCAATATTCATACTTACCTCGTAATGTTCTTTTTCGTAGCCAAAACTTCCTGCCATACCACAGCACCCACTTGGGATAATAGTCACCTTATAATTAATTGGTAAGTTTAAAACAGTAAAACTGGAGAGCTGATTACTCATGGCTTTTTGGTGGCAATGCCCGTGAAATTTAATCGTTTTTGATTCTGAAGTAAATTGTTCTGGCTTAATATGACCTAATTCTATTTCTTTTTGAATAAACTCCTCTATTAAAAACGTGTTTTTTGCGATCGCTTCCGCGGAAGTTTTATCATCTGCTAATTTTAAATATTCATCCTTGAACGTTAAAATAGCTGAAGGCTCAATACCAATAAGTGGTGTATCGTTAGTAATAACATCTTTAAATATAGCTATATTTTTATCCGCACAATTCTTTGCCTGATCTAATAAGCCTTTAGATAAAAACGTTCTACCCGATTCCTCACTTTCTATGATTTTCACCTCATAATTCAAAGCTTCTAAAAGCTTAAGAGCATCAACCCCTATTTCGGTATCGAGGTAGTTTAGAAATTCGTCATTAAATAAATATACAGTCTTAATATATATCTCATTCTTAGGTTCATGACTAAAAGTTCGATAGAACCTCTTCAAATTCGTTTTAGAAATTAAAGGTAAACTTCTGGCTTTAGCAATTCCAAAACCTTTTTTTAACAAACTAGAGGTTACCTTATTTGAAAATACAAAGTTTGTTAAACTAGGGACAGCACTCCCCCATTTATTAAGTTGCGTGTTATAAGCAAATAACTTTGTTCTTAAAGAAACTCCATTACTTTTCTGATACTGATATTGAAATTCCGCCTTTAATGCAGCTACATTAACACTACTAGGGCACTCCGTGGAACATGCTTTACAGCTCAAACATAAATCAAAAACATCTTTGAGTTCAGTATGATTAAATCTGTTTTTTTTATCAGAATTAGTTAAAAATTCACGCAAGGCATTTGCCCGCGCTCTTGTGGTATCTTTTTCATTTCTTGTGGCTCTATAGCTCGGGCACATGGTACCTCCAAATTCAGGCAATTTTCTGCAATCACCTGAACCATTACACTTTTCAGCCTCACGCAAAATACCTTGTGATTTCGAAAAATCTAAAAGCGTTTCTATTTCAGGTTCTTCTCTACCTGGTTCATACCTTAAAGATTCATCCATTGGAAAGGCATTAACAATCTTCCCTGGGTTTAAAATATGCTTTGGGTCAAATGCATTTTTAATGCGCTTTAAAATTTCATAGTTTGCCTCGCCAATCATTAATGGGATAAACTCAGCTCTAACAATACCATCGCCATGTTCACCACTCATTGATCCCCTATACTTCTTTACCAAATGAGCTACATCGGTAGTTGTTTTTCTAAAAAGATTTACATCCTTCGTTTGTTTTAAATCTAAAATGGGTCTTAAATGAATCTCTCCTGCACCTGCATGCGCATAATAAATAGCATCTTGTTTATAGCCTTTCATCAACTCCGTAAACTCAGAAATAAATTCAGCTAAATCTGGCAGAGCTACAGCAGTATCCTCAATACAGGCCACTCCTTTTTTGTCACCAACAATATTTCCTAATAAACCTAAACCTGCACTTCTTAAATTAACAGCTTTGTTAATATCAGTGCCTTTTAAAACTGGATAGGCATAACTCAATTTAGTATCTTGAATCTCTTTTAAAAGCTGATTTGCTAGTACATCAACCTCCCTTTTTGTGTCAGCTTTAACTTCACACATTAAAATAGCAATAGGGTTTCCCTCAATAAAATATCGGTTTTCTTGCTGAGTTTTATTATGCTTTGTACAATCCAATATGGTTTTATCCATCATTTCACAGGTGTACAAATTATGTTTCATTACAGGCTCAACTGCTTTTAAACAACCTTCAATACTATCAAAATGGGCCGCAACCATAATACTTTCTGAAGGTGGAAGCTTATCTAACTTTAAAGTCATTTGTGTAGTGAAAGCCAAGGTCCCTTCACTTCCCGAAAGTAACTTGCACATATTAAATGACTCTTTTGATTCACTAAAAACATTCGTCTTTATAAGCTCATCAATAGCATATCCCGTATTTCTACGATGAATTTCTGGTTTTGGAAATTGCTCATTGATTCGTTTCTGAACCATATCAGGTTTTAACTCATTAAAAATAGATTTATATATACGCCCTTCTAGGTCTTCATTCTTTAATTTATCTTGAAATGCTTCTTTAGATAAACTACCAAAAATAGCATGACTTCCATCACTTAAAATCGCTTGAATCTCTAACACTTTATCACGCGTAACACCATACTGTATGGACGTTGTGCCAGAAGAATTATTACCAACCATACCACCAAGCATACACCTATTAGAAGTGGAAGTGTTAGGCCCAAAAAATAAATTAAAAGGTTTTAGGTAATTATTTAAAGCGTCTCTAACAACCCCCGGCTGAACAGTAACTGTTTGATTTTTTTCATCTACTTTAATAATGTTAGTAAAATACTTCGACACGTCAACAACAAGACCTTCACCTACACATTGTCCCGCCAATGATGTTCCTGCCGTTCTTGGAATTAATGATGTATTATTATGTTGGGCAAACTCAATAAGTAGCTTAATATCGTTTTCAGTCTTTGGGTAAGCAACGCCATAAGGCAACTTCCTATACACAGAAGCATCTGTAGCGTAAATGGATTTTGTTAAATCATCAAAAAACAATTCACCGGAAAATTCCGATCGTAAAGCACTTAATAACATAAGTTAAAATTTGTTCTGTATCTGCTGTTTTGTGAGCTAAATTCGTACTATTTTTGTAATAGAAAACTATTTTTGAAATATACTTTAAAAAAAGGATATTTCATTACTAACACAGATAATATCAAACTTATGAAAAAATTAATTTTAAGTGTTTTTATTCTGTCCTCTATAGCTATGAATGCCCAAGAATTAGGTATTCGATTTGGTCAAGTTTCAGGTAAAAATAATGTAGCCGTTGATGGTGTTTTTGAAACAGGCTCTGGTAGAATTCATGCAAATGTATCATTTGGTGACGGTGTTGGATTAGATGCACTTTGGGACCTTATTTATAAACCATTGGGTGAAGATAACCTTAATTGGTACGTAGGCGTAGGTCCTTCAGCTTATTTTGGCGATAAGTTTTTGCTGGGAGCTAGTGGAGAAATAGGCTTGGAATATACTTTTGATTCACCTATTTCAATAGGTATTGATTACCGTCCTACCTTCTGGATTGTTGAAAATACAGATTTTGAATGGGGAGGGTTTGGTTTGAATATTAGATATCGATTTAATTAACAAACTCACTTAACATAATTTATAAAGCACCTATTAAGGTGCTTTTTTTATGAATAATATTCATTACAAATACAACGAACAATTATACTTTATAATATTGTTTTTAATCCGTTTACATATCTACTCATTTTCATTTCTATGCTAAGCTTCGTATATTAAAGCATTAAACCATGCCAATATGATCCTGAAAAAGTATGTATTTCCGTTGATACTTGTTCTTTTATTATCTTGTAATTCTGATAAAAACATTACTGAAGATGATTTAGCTTTTAATAAGGAAAGCATTTCCGAACCCATTAATTTTGACTTAGATGCCATTAAAAAAAGAGGTGTTCTAAAAGCTATAGTAGTTGGAGGCCCCACAAGTTTTTTTATTTATAGGGGAGAAACTATGGGTTTTGAATATGAACTTTTAAAGCGTTTTACTGAAAACCTTGGAGTAAAATTAGAAATAATTGTGGCTAAAGACTTTGATGTTTTAGCCGATTGGCTTAATACTGGTAAAGGCGATATTGTTGCACACGGTTTTACACCAACTATAAGCAGAAAAAAAAGATTCGATTTTACTAATTACCTCTATCTTACCAAACAAGTGCTGGTTCAAAAAAAACCAAAAAATTGGAGAAAGCTTAAACTTCATGAGATAAATAAGCAGCTTAAAAAAGACGCTATAGAACTAATAAACGATACGGTAAGTGTACGTCGTTACTCTTCATATAAAATGAGACTTGAAAACCTTATGGATGAAATTGGAGGTGAAATTTATATTGATGAAGTTGACTCTAACATTACTACCGACGAGTTAATTGGAATGGTAAGCAAAGGAGAAATAAAATATACAATAGCCGATAACACTCTGGCTAAAATGCACACCTATCATTTTAAAAACCTAGATATTTCTACACCTGTAAGCTTATCTCAGAAAGCATCTTGGGTATTAAGACAAAATACGTCTAACTTAAAAAATGAATTAAACATATGGATTGACGGCATGAAAAAAACTACAGACTTTCATGTAATCTATAATCGTTATTTCAAAAACCGAAGAAGCATTACTAAGCATATTGACAGTGATTATTTCCTAAATGAAACAGGAAAACTAAGCCCCTATGATGAGTTAATTAAAAAATATGCGCGAAATTTACCATGGGATTGGGTACTATTAGCCAGTCAAATTTTTCAAGAGTCCAGATTCGATCCCAATGCTTCAAGTTGGGCAAATGCACACGGCTTAATGCAAATAATGCCTTCTACGGCTAAAGATTTGGGTGTACTAAACACATCTAACCCTGAAGAAAGTATTAAGGCTGGAACGAGATACTTAAAGCAATTATGGAATGAATGGGATATGATAACAGATGATAATGAACGCATCAAGTTTACATTGGCCAGTTATAATGCAGGGCTAAGCCATGTTAAAGATGCTGTAACTTTAACTAAGTTGGAAAATGGAAATCCAAATATTTGGACCGAACATGTAGAACAAGCCATGCTAAAATTAACCTATAGAAAGTATTATACTAAACCTGAAATAAAGTATGGTTACGTGCACGGTATTGAACCCGTGTCTTATGTTAAAGACATTTTTGAACGCTATGGTTTGTATACTCAAATTCTTGAAGGTGAATAAATCATTTTTCTAACAATAGAGCTTCAGGCAGGTAATTATTAATATCTTTATTATTATAATCACAATTAACTAAATCATGAAATTAGGAGCATTTTCTGTTAGCCTTAGTGTAAAAGATATCAAAGTATCAAAAACATTTTATGAAAATTTAGGGTTTTCTGTTTTTGCTGGAGATATTGAGAACAACTACCTCATAATGAAAAATGGAAATTCGCTTATAGGTTTATTCCAAGGTATGTTTGAAAATAACATTTTAACATTCAACCCTGGTTGGGATGAAAGTGCAAATACTTTAACAGATTTTGATGATGTTAGAGACATTCAAAGTCATTTAAAGAACAAAGATATTTCATTAATTCAAGAAGCAGATACAAGCACCAGCGGTCCTGCTAGTATTGTTTTTACTGATCCTGACGGAAATACCATTTTAATTGACCAGCACGTCTAGTTTAGTAATATTATGGCTAATATATTACCTATAGCTCATTTAGGCGCTCCCATTTTAAGAGAGAGAACAACTGAGGTTGAAAATATTACTGACGTAGATTTTTTAAACCTGATAAGGGACATGATGACTACTGTAAAAGATGCCAATGGATTAGGTATAGCTGGTCCGCAAGTTTACAGTTCCCTAGGCGTATTTATAATGGCGTCGAAACCTAGTAAGCGTTACCCGAATGCACCCAAAACAGAACCTCTTGCTATAATTAATCCAACCATATTAAATTACAGCAAGGACAAAGAAAAAGATTGGGAAGGTTGCCTTAGTATTCCGGGTATTCGCGGTCATGTAAACCGCAGTAAATCAATAGAGGTCACTTATACAACTCAGCAAGGAGAAACGGTAACAAAAACTCTGGAAGGTTTTATAGCAAGAATCTTTCAGCATGAATATGATCATTTAAACGGCACAGTCTTTTTGGATAGATTGGATAGCAATAAAGATATCATTTCTGAAAAAGAATATCAACGAATTGTAACTACTTAAACGATATTACAAGACTAAACATTTAGCTAAAGTATCTTCATAAATAGCTTCATATTTTGGAACGATAGCATGCAAATCAAAATTCAAAGATTGCTTTCTTGCATTGTTTTTAAAAGTTTTTAATCGCTTTTCATCTTTAAGGATATACAGAGCATTTTTAGTCATGTCTTCAATATCACCTACTGGACTCAAAAACCCAGACTCTCCATGAATATTAACTTCCGGAATCCCACCTGTGTTGCTTGAAATTACAGGAACTCCCGATGCCATAGCTTCTAAAGCCGCTAAACCAAAACTTTCTGTTAGTGATGGCAATAAAAACAAGTCACTAAAACATAATATTTTATCAATTTCATTACTTTTTCCAAAGAATACTACCTTATCCAGTATTCCTAACTCTTGACAGCGTAACTCTACCTTTTCCTTTTCAGGGCCTTCACCAATAAACATGAGTTTTGCAGGCATTTCCTTTTGAATATTATAAAATACACTTATTACATCTTGTACTCGCTTAACAGGCCTTAAATTACTAATATGCGTAATTATTTTTTCATCATCCTGTGCCATCATACCTCTTTGGCAATCTTTAAATCCATGAAGGTTATGTTTCTCTAAATCTATAAAATTAGGAACAACATGTATATCATTTTTAATATCAAATAAACGTAATGTATCGTCTTTTAAGCTTTGAGATACAGCTGTAACCGCATCTGATTTATTTATACTAAATGTTACCGCTGGTTTATAAAATGGATGACTACCAACTAAGGTAATATCTGTTCCATGTAAAGTTGTTACAATAGGTAGATAAATATCTTCTTCTTGCAACATCTTTTTAGCCATATAAGCGGCATACGCATGGGGAATCGCATAATGGACATGTAAAATTTCAATGCCATGAAGCTTAACCATATCGACCAATTTACTGGACAATGCTAGCTCATAAGGTTGATAATGAAATAATGGATATTCTGGAACGTTTACCTCATGATAATGTACATTATGGCTGATCAATTCTAACCTTACCGGCTGATTATAGGTTATAAAATGTATCTCATGACCGCGTTTAGAAAGCTCTAAACCCAACTCTGTTGCTACAACACCACTACCTCCAAATGTTGGATAACAAACAATAGCTATTTTCATTTATTTCTTTTTAAGTGCCTTAAATTATATATGGCCAAAATTTAACTTTAAATACTTATAATTTGAAACTTTACGTATTTTAGTCTACAATCGCTTCGTAAATAAAACGTTGTATTTCTGTTCTAATATTTTCTTTCAAAAGTAAATTCTTCCCAGCATTAGGATACGTTCTGTTCGCCAGAAATACATAAACAATTTCCTCTTCGGGATCAGCCCATGCATAAGTACCCGTAAATCCGGAATGACCAAAACTAGTCATAGAAATACAACCACATGTAGGGCCTGCATCTCCCAACTGCGGTTTATCAAAACCAATTCCTCTTCTATTATCGTTATCACAAAAATAACAGGTATTAAACTTATCCACAGTTTCAGGTTTTAAATAACGTTTTCCTCCATAAAATCCTTTCTGTAAATACATTTGCATAATTTTGGCAACATCATTTGCATTACTAAAAACACCTGCATGTCCACCTATGCCGTTTTGCATTGCCGCACCCATGTCATGAACGTAACCATGTATTTTTTGACGTCGATAATAATCATCAACCTCTGTAGGGACTATTTTTTTACTGCTAATATTATGATACGGATTATACATCGTATAATTTGCTCCTAAAGATTCATAAAAGTGAGATTGCACCACTTGATCCAATGTTCTGTCGTAATGTTCTTCAATAAATTTCTTTAAAATATAATAAGGAAAATCACTGTAACGATATTTCAATCTATCTAACAACTCAGAATCTTTTATAATCTTTGAAATAGAGTCTTGATAATCAGTTCTTAAAAATATATTTCTAGCGACTTCAATATTAAAGGAATCTGAACTTTTAAATCTATAATACTTTTCATTAAGCATTTTGGTTACCGAATCTAACGTATGGTAATAGAAAGGTTCCCATGGTCTTAACCTTGCATAATGCGATAACATTTCCTTTACGGTAATGTTAGACTTATTCGAGTCCGTATACTCTGAAAGTAATTCTGGTAATTTTGAATCTAGAGATATTACCCCTTGCTCTTCTAACTCCATTGTTAATGGCAGGGTAGCCAATATTTTGGTTAAAGATGCTACATCATAGATATCATCAAACCCAACCTTTTCTTTTCCATCATAGGTATGTTTCCCAAAGTTTTTGTTATAAATAACCTTACCTTTTCTTGCGATTAGAAGTTGAATCCCGGGAGTCATTTTTTTTTTGACAGCATAGTTGGCCACGGAATCTATTTTCTTCAATTTTTCAGAACTCATACCAACACGTTCTGGCTCAGTATAACTCAACCTCTTAAGCTCATTATTATATATTCCAGAGTACAGTGGAAAATGATTTCCTATGGATACGGGTAACCTGCCTTTAGATGAAAGCGCTCCAAAAATTATTTGTGCCGATTTTTCTTGAGCTATTTGGCTATTTTGATAACTAACAACAATGCTTTCAATGTGATCTATGCTTTTTAAATCTGAAAGTGCATAGGGTTTTACAAAAGCGTCTAAAATAATCGTGTGCTTTTTTGAAATTTTTTCCAACCAACTCAACTCTTCCTTAGTAAATTCATATGATTTCCATGGATTAGCATTTGATCGATGAAACCCCACTATAACCAAATTATATCGCTGTAATTTTCCTTCTAAATTGTCTAAGTTATCCGCTTGTATAGCATGTACTTTGGCATATTTTTTTAATTCTTTAAAAAATGCAGATCCTGAATCGTCACCCAACTTTACATAAGCAATACTTTTAGTCTCAAGATCTTTTATTGGTAATAAATCGTTTTCATTCTTGACAATAGTAATGGCATTCTCAAATAACTCTTCATTAAGTATATCGTCTTTTAACCTATTTAAATCATGAGATAGATCCTCTATAGAGGTTGGCTCATAATTATTAAGACCTACCTTATATTTTGCTTGAAGAATTTTTTTAACAGAATGCTCTAAACGTGCTTCACTAATTTCCCCATTCTCAAAAGCTTCCATAATTTTGGCTACACCTAAACCAACATCCTCAGACATCAGCATAACATCATTTCCTGCTTTAAAAGCTACTAAATCAATTGCTCCAGTTTCATCAAAGTCGGCCGCACCTTTCATGGTGAGTGCATCGGTAAATATAAGACCCTTAAAACCTAATTTTTCCTTTAGAATATCGGTAACAATATGCTTTGATAATGATGAAGGGTAACCCTGTTTAATTTCTAAACTTGGTACATTTAAATGTGCTACCATAACGCTTGAAAGCCCCTCGCTGATTAGTTTTTTGTACGGATATAATTCGATAGAATCAATACGTTTTTCGGTAAAACTAATAGTTGGTAAGGTTTCATGAGAATCTTGATCTGTGTCTCCATGACCGGGGAAATGTTTCGCATTCGCCAAAACACCCGCACTTTGCATACCCTTCATAAACGCTAAAGCCTTTTTTGTCACATCATCCCTATCTTCTCCAAACGAACGATTACCTATTATGGGATTCTTAGGATTCGTATTTATATCTACAACAGGAGCAAAATTGAAGTGCATTCCTAAACGCTTACAATGCTCTCCTATTTGTCTTCCGGTTTGCTCAACCAATTTATTATCTTTTATGGCACCTAAAGTCATATTCCAAGGAAAAGCATAGGTTGAGTCCAAACGCATACTTAACCCCCATTCAGCATCCATTCCTATTAACATAGGCACTTTTGATAATTCTTGAAGCTCATTATTTAATTTGGCTTGTCTATAAGGACCACCTTTCGAGTAAATAATTCCACCAATACAATAGTCTTGGATAATTTGCTTAATTTTCTTCTTATCCTCATCGCTCTGATTAGACATGACCTGAACCATATATAACTGTCCTACTTTCTCAGACAAAGTCATGGAAGCATAAACACTATCTACCCATTTTTGTTGAGCCGATATATCTTCAGATAATAAAGGATTTTTTATATTTTGACTAAAGCTATAAACCGCTGAGGTTAAAACAAATAGTAATAAGTAAATTTGGCGCATATAAGGAATTCGTTAAGACAATTATATAGTATTACAAATACTAATAACCGTGCCAAATTAACACTTTTAAAAGAAGATAAAAAGACTTTAAGACAGATTTATAAAGTTTTTAAAACCATATAACTAAAGATAACTACATTAAAGATGAATTGTTTCCTTTATTAATCTCCATCATTATCCGTAGGTAATACCGAAACAGATAAGATACTTGCAGCATCTACAGAAAAGTATTTTACCAAATCAAACAAATCATTATGCAATGATTCTACTTTCGTTTTATCATCTGCAATTGCAACATATAAGCTTGTTTCAATCGCATCAATATCAGCGTATACTTTCTTAAACGCCTCATTTATTTTGTCTGAAATTAAATTAGATTCTCTTAAAAGAAAACACCAACCTTATTTAGAATAATTCTTAATTATAATAAAAATCGTAAAAAAACCGTTTGAAATTTAATATTTATCAAACGGTTCCGTATTATTTTATAAATCGACTATGCCAACTCTCGCTTGCCGGAACTTCCCAGTTTTCATTAAATTCTGAAATATTGGTCACCAAATTATTAAAAACTATGGTATTTTTTGAGATGGCTTTATCTTTAGCCATCTTTCTGAAGTCGGATAAGGACTTATAGGCTACATACTCCCCCTGCTTGTAAGACACATTCATTTTATCCATTAAATCGACGTTGTACTCTTTCTCTAATTGTTGAATAAAATGAACTGAGGCGTCAATAGAACACCCCGTAGCAGCATTCATACTTTGGTTTAAACCTAATATTATAAATCGCTTATATTTAATAGTATACCCCGCTTGCAAATCTCCACCATGCGCTGTCCAGTTTTCAATAAACGTATTTAATTTGACTTGAATCTCTTCAAGTTCTTGTTCTGAAAATGAACGGTTAGCCTGGTAAATCCAAACTCTTGATTCTTCTGGTAATGTATTAAAATCTACTAGCATTTTTAAATTAATAGGTTACTATTTATGATTTTATGAATTATAAATCTTGTGCGTTTGCTATAAGTTCTGCAATGTCCATAACATCAACATCACTTTCTTTTTCTTTGGCTTTTACACCATCAGTCATCATGGTATTACAAAACGGGCATCCTGCTGCAATAATTTCTGGTTTAATATTTAGCGCCTGTTCGGTACGTTCAACATTTACTTCTTTATCTCCTTTTTCGGCATCTTTAAACATTTGAGCCCCTCCTGCACCACAGCATAATCCATTTTTACGGCAGTTTTTCATTTCTACTAATTCAGCCTCTAATTTCTGAATTAAATCTCTTGGTGCTTGATAAACGTTATTTGCACGTCCTAAATAGCAGGGATCGTGAAATGTAATGCGCTTACCTTTAAACTTACCTCCTTGAATAGTTAAACGACCTTCATCCAGTAATGTTTTTAAAAACTGTGTATGATGCATAACCTCATATGTTCCTCCTAAACCAGGATACTCATTTTTAATTGTATTAAAACAATGCGGACATGCGGTTACTATTTTTTTTACCTCGTAAGCGTTTAATACTTCTATATTGGTTACAGCCTGCATTTGAAACAAAAATTCATTTCCTGCGCGTTTGGCTGGGTCTCCTGTGCAACTTTCTTCTGTACCTAAAACTGCGAAATCTACATTGGCATTGTTTAGAAGTTTTACGAAAGCTTTTGTTATTTTCTTTGCTCTATCATCAAAACTTCCAGCACAACCTACCCAAAATAACACCTCCGGTTGTTTTCCTTGAGCCATATATTCGGCCATTGTTGGTACTTTAAGTGTCTCGCTCATATGCTTGATATATTGTAGTTCGTATTTGCGTTAGGGATTGAGCAATTGTTGGAGCTCTTCTTTGAAAGCGACTTGCGAAAGCCCGCCCCCTTTGGGTAACGCCCAAATTAACTTATTATTCGTTTTTCCAGTTTAGTCTGTCCATTTGATTATACGGCCATGGTGCTCCATTATTCTCGATATTAGTCATCATGTTATTTAATTCTGTTGGAGCTGCTGACTGTTCCATCACTAAATAACGACGCATCTCTAAGATAATAGATAAGGGATCGATACTTACAGGGCAGGCTTCTACACAGGCATTACACGAGGTGCAAGCCCATAACTCTTCTGTAGATATATAATCATTAAGTAATTGCTTACCGTCTTCTTTAAATTCACCTTTATTGGCATCTATATTTTTCCCCACTTCCTCTAGGCGGTCGCGAGTATCCATCATGATTTTACGCGGTGATAACTTCTTGCCGGTTTGGTTTGCAGGACATTCGCTTGTACAACGCCCACATTCTGTGCAAGTATATGCATTAAGCAATTGTACCCAATTTAAATCTTGCACGTCACTAGCTCCAAATTTTTCAGGAACATCTTCTTCTGCGCCTTCTTCTGGTGCTGCAAATGGATCTGCATTTGGGTCCATCATCATCATAACCTCTTTGGTTACTGCTTCAACATTTGTCATTTGACCTTTTGGCTTCAGGTTGCCGTAAAACGTATTTGGAAATGCTAGTAGTATATGTAGGTGTTTTGAAAAATACAGGTAATTCAAGAAAGTAAGAATACCAATAATATGCAACCACCACGCCCCTCTTTCAATTGTATGTAATGCACTATCAGAAAACCCACTAAACCAGAGCGCTATATGCTTGCTTATAATATTTCCAGAATCTAAGGCTTGAAATTGTAAATCTGCGGCATTCATAATTAAAAACAGAGACATCAATACCATTTCAAAATACAAAATGAAATTTCCATCATTCTTAGGCCAGCTGGTCATTTCGCTTTTCCAAAAGCGTGCCAATTTTATAATGTTTCTTCTAATCCAGAATATAATTACGGATACAAAAACTAAACATGCTAAAATTTCAAAAGTGCCTATTAAAAACCCATAAACCGATATAGGTAAAACTCTTAATCCAACTCTATGTGTTCCAAATAAACCATCTAAAATGATTTCTAGAACTTCCATATTGATTATTATAAATCCAACGTATACGATAACATGTAAAATTCCCGAAACTGGTCGACGTACCATTTTACTTTGCCCTAAGGCAATCATTATCATATTCTTCCAACGTTGTGGTTTATTATCACTAACATCAGTATCTTTTCCAAGCTTAATATTTCGAATAAGGCTTTTTACATTTTTAGCAAAATAGCCAATAGCTACTATTAGAATTATTGCAAACAAAATATTTGGTAGATACTGCATGATTATTTAGTGTCTTCAACCTCTTCTTCGTAAGGTATTTCTTTTTTAGATAATACTCTAGTATAGCGTTTTGGATGCAACTTTATATCTTTTAATAAAGCTTCAAGCTCACTAGTAGCACCAGCAAGATTATTGTATAACTCTTCATCTTTTAAGAGTTTACCCATAGTTCCCTCTCCATTATCCATGGCTGTAAGTGTCTTATTAAAGCTATTTAAAGTCTCCTCCAAACTTTTAATAGTTTCATCTATATTAGAATCGGATATCGTTTTAGTGATATCGGCCATATTACTTGTAATCCTACTTGCATTTGTTAAAACACTATCAATATGCTCTTGATTATCTTGAATCATCTTATTAAGAGATGTCGATGTATTTTTAAACGAAGCCATTGTTGAACTAAGTTCTGCAATACTCTTCTTTAAATTATCTTTTGTTTGTTCATCAAAAACGTCATTCAAGTTATGGAGTAGCTCATCGGCACTTGCCATCATGGTTTCAATTTTTTCCTGTAGTGGCGTTAACCTTTGATTAACCAAATCGGTTAAGCCTGCTTTTTTACCGCCTTTTAGATAATCTCCATATTTAGCAATTGCGGCGTTATCAAAAGCTGGCATAATAGCAATAGCTTTCCCTCCAATAAGACCAGTTTCATAAAGTTCGGCACTACTGTTTTTAGAAAACTCAAAATCACTATCAACTAAGAGCTTAACCACTATTTTTCCTGAACCATCTTCTTTAAAATAAATATCAAGTACTTTACCTACAGGCAAACCACTTATTGTTACAGGCGTTGAAACTACCAAACCTTCAACATTCTCATATTCTGTAAAAAAAACACGGGAAGAATTTAGTAAATTTTCACCCTTTAAATAATTAAACCCAAAAATAAAAAGAATGATTCCTAATATTGCGAGTATACCTGTTTTAACTTCTCTGGTTATTTTCAAAATAGCTATGTTTGAAAAACAAATTTAATATAATTTTAAAAAGAACTAGACTAATTAGAAGTTGATTTTAAAGCTTCAGACAAAGGGATTTTCTTTCCTGCTTTAAAAGCCACTATATAACTGGATGCATAACCTTTGCTTTTAGCTTCTTGTACTAAACGGTTTGCCGCTTCATAATTTGAACAGTTCCCATAAAAATATTTGTATAAGCTACCTTCCTGAATTTTTGAAATTTCAGATAAACCTTTAAAATTATATGGTTTAGTCTCTAAAGATTTCGAACTTGCTGAAATTTGTACCCTAAACGTTACGCCTCTTATTTCTTTCTGTCCATTGGCTATAGTTTCTTCTGTTGTATTTAAAATAGTATAATCGGTAATATTTTTATCTAATCCTAACTTGTATTCTATAATCGCATCTTTTATAGCAGTTGACATTTCTACCTGCCCCTTTTTAGAGCTTAAATAAGCCCCTTCCCTTTTATTGGTTAAAAAACCTAACTCTACTAAAACACTTGGCATAACTGTTTGATGCAAAACAATAAAACCAGCCTGCTTTACCTTACGGTTTTTACGTTTAAGCTTATTTGCAAAATTATTTTGGATTAACCCTGCTAGCTTGATGCTTTGATCTAAATACTCCTCTTGACTTAATAATATACTCATTACAGATTCGGGTGAATTCGGATCAAAACCAGCATAATTTTTCTCGTAATCCTCCTCAAGGAATATTACAGAGTTTTCCTTTTTCGCCACTTCAAAATTCGTTTTATTTCTGTGTGTTCCCAGTACAAATGTACCTGCCCCATAAGCCTGCGTATGATGCGAATCGCAATGAACAGAAACAAACAAGTCTGCCTTAGCTTTATTAGCTATTTTACCACGAACAAAAAGATCAATAAATTCATCTTTTTGTCTTGTATAAATCACCTTTATATCTTTATTCTTTTCTAACTCCTTACCTACCGCCAAAACAATTTTAAGAGCTATATCCTTTTCTTTATAGCCATTACCCAGATTACCTGGGTCTTTTCCTCCATGTCCAGCATCTAATACAACAACAAATTTTTTACCTGTGTTCATTTCTCCTAACTCAATAAAAGATGAACATGTTAATACTATTATAATTGATACTAAATATAATATATTGTTCGTTTTCATGTAGTAATTTATTATTTTTTTAATCGTTCATTTTAAACCTTAGCATTTGTTATCCCACTCCATTTAAGAGCTGTTTATTATATGTTTAAACGACTAAAAAACTCGGTTTGTTACTCAATTAAAATGAGCTTAATTTTTAATTTAAATTTTTAATTGATAATTAAATCAATCACAGAAAAATATATGTAATTTTGGCTTTTCAAAAACCGAGCCATACTTTTACAAAAATACATTTAAAAGCGTTGCGTACAAACAACTTTAAAATACTTTTTGCATTAAGTTTTACAGTGTTTATCAACACGTTTAGCTACGCCCAAGACATCCCTAACAGGGGACAAATAATAGAACGAGAGGTTATAGAGCCTATTGATATTCATACTGAAACCATACTTATAAGTTCGGATAGTTTAGAGATCCCAGAACTCCCAGAAAAGAGACAAGATTCAGTTATTACGGATTCCATAAAGCCTAAAAAAGAGCTTTTGGAAGACATTGTTGTATATCATGCTGAAGATTATACGTTATTCAATAATAAATTACATCAATTATACTTGTATAATCAAGCACGGATTGAATATGGCGATATGAAAATTGAGGCTGGAAGAATTACCATTGATTATAGCACAAATACCGTATATGCCAAAGGTATTGTTGATACGCTTGACGCATACACTCAAAAACCCGTATTTACACAAAGCGGCAATGTTGTTGAGCCCGATTCTATTATTTTTAATACGGAAAGTCAAAAGGCATTAATCTATAATTCTAAAACAGAACAAGGAGAAGGCACGGTCATTTCTCAAATAACAAAAAAGGAAAATGATTCGGTTTATTTTGTTAGAAATGCAAAATATACCACTGCTGAAGATTTAGAAGATCCAGATTATTATATAAAACTAAGAAAGGCAAAAGTAGTACCAGGGAAAAAAATTGTAACAGGTTTAGCTAATATTTTTATATATGATGTCCCTACTCCTGTTGGTTTACCTTTTGGATTTTTCCCACAAACTGAAAAACAAACATCAGGTATAATCATACCTACTTTTGGAGAACAAAATGATCGTGGTTATTTTTTACAAAATGGAGGCTACTATTTTGCTATAAATGATTATGTAGATTTAACCGTTTTAGGAGATTATTATACCAACGGCAGTTGGGCGCTTCGTTTGGAAAACATCTATGCAAAACGCTATAAGTTTAGAGGGAATTTTAGTTTGAGATATGAAAGTTTTATACAAAGTGAGCGCGGTTTCCCAGATTACGCCAAAAGCACCATATATAATGTACGTTGGAGCCATAGTCAGGATTCTAAAGCCAATCCGAACTCAAGGTTTTCTGCATCCGTAAATCTTGGTAGTAGCAACTACTATCGACAATCAAATAATCAGGTAAATGTTCCTAACCGACTTAATAATACATTAGCTTCTTCTGTTTCTTACTCTAAAACATTTCAAGGCGAGCCGCAGGTAAACTTTAGTCTTACGGCTTCACATTCGCAAAACACTCAAACACAGCAAATTAACATGACCCTCCCTACATTTCAAGGTAGCATAGGAAGAATGTATCCATTTGCTTCTAAATCGGGATCGAAAAAGGGGATTATTCAAAATGTGAATTTTCAATATAACCTCCGTGGAGAGAATAGAATTCAAACCACAGATTCTTTGTTCTTTAAACCGGGGATGTTTGATGATGCTAAAGCGGGGTTTCAGCATTCCGTACCTTTAACTACCAACTTTAAAGTTTTTAAACATTTTAGTGTAAGTGCCAGTACAAACTACAATGAAGTTTGGACCTTTAAAACGGTAAACAAATATTATGACCCCATCGAAGAAGAAGAGGTTACCGAAACTGTAAACGGTTTCGATTCGTTTAGAACATATGGTTTCAGTACAAGTGTTGGAACGACCATTTATGGTATGTTTAATTTTGAAAAAGAAGGCAAAGACACCAAAATAAAGGCAATACGCCATGTCATGCGTCCTTCAATAAGTTATAATATCAATCCTTCTTTTCAGAAGTATTATGACACCTATGAAGTTATTGATGCCGATGGTAATACTTCTGGGGAAGTAGAATACACGCGTTTTGAAGAAAGTATTTTTGGTACACCAAACAAGACTTTTTCTAGTTCTGTAGGCATGTCGTTATCAAATAATTTTGAAGCAAAAGTGAGGGATAAGGATAGTACAGCAACCGAAGCCAAAAAAGTTATACTATTGAATAACTTGAATTTTTCAACAGCATATAATGTTGCAGGAGATTCTTTGAATTGGAGCCCTTTAAGAATGACTGGTGGAACTCAACTATTCAACAATCAATTAAGCCTTAATTTTGGTGCAACTCTAGATCCTTATGCTTTAGATAATAACAACAAAAAGATAGATGTTTTCAATATTGATAATGGCGGAAGTCTTTTTAGATTAACTAGTGGTAACTTAACAGCAAGTTGGGCTTTTTCTAATAAAGGAGGCGACAAAAAAGGTAAGCGTCAAAACATGCAAGAAAACGAAGCGGGAGGTGGACGAGATGATGATTTATTTGGTGTATCTGAAGATTTTTCTAGGGCTCAAAAAACTAATGTTGAAGAAGATGATGATGATGAAAAGAAACCTGAGGCTTTTTATAACCATAAAATACCATGGAGTTTAAGGTTAGCTTATGCCGTAAATTATTCCAATACCAGAAGGCAGAATGAAATATCATCACATTCCCTTATGTTTTCTGGAGATATTCAGCTTACTGAAAAATGGTCTATTGGTGGTTCTTCAGGTTATGATTTTAAAAATGCGGGGTTTACACCTACTCAGCTTAGATTTGCTCGTGATTTACAAAGTTGGAGAATGAATTTTAGTTGGACCCCTTTTGGTACATATAAGTCATGGAACTTCTTTATTGGTATTAAGGCAAGTATGCTTCAGGATTTAAAATACGAAAAACGTAGACAGCAAGACATTCAATTGTAAATAACATTGGAAGAAAATGCTGGAATACATCCGAAAACAGTAAATCAAATATAACGAGATATGAAAACTATAATAACGACTAAAAATGCCCCTTCTCCTATTGGACCTTATAATCAAGCCATTTTAACTGGAAACACTTTGTACACATCTGGACAAATTGCAATTAACCCAGAGTCAGGTAAACTTGTTGTAGATGATATCAAAAAGGAAACCACTCAAGTTATGAATAATTTGGAGGCTGTACTTGATGCTGCTCATATGAATTTTGATCATGTTATAAAATCGTCAATTTTTATAAGCAATATGGATGATTTCAGTATGATTAATGAAGTTTACGGAAGCTATTTTGAAGATGCTAGTGCACCAGCTCGTGAGACTGTTCAGGTAGCTAGATTACCAAAAAATGTAAATGTAGAAATTAGCGTTATTGCTGTAAAATAAAAACTAAGCCTTTACTTTTGTATTGGAATACTTAATAAGTAAGGCTTTTAATTTTGCTACTTCAATTGGCTTTGCAAGAAATTCATCTATACCAGCACGTTTGGCCTTTTCTATATCCTCTTCAAAAGCACTTGCGGAAACCGCAATTATTGGTGTTTTACGAGAATCGAATTTTTTAGTCTGTTTAATATACTTAGTTGCTTGATACCCATCCATATCAGGCATATAAATATCCATGAAAATCATATCAAAATCAAGAATTTTATATAAATCCAAGGCCTCAACACCATTTTTTGCAAAAGTACAGTCTGCTCCTTGCCGCTCCAATAAAAACTTAATTACTTTTTGATTAGTTACATTATCTTCAGCAACTAAAACTCTAAACCTATTTTTAAAAACAGGCTTCGTTTCTGCGACATCTGCCTTAAGACTAAGTGTTTTTTTAAGCTGAAGACTAAAATAAAAGGCAGAACCTTCATTTTCTTTAGTCTCTAATTTTAAATCACCCCCCATAAGCTTAACCAGCTGATTAGAAATGGAAAGACCAATCCCCCCTCCTCTATAATCTTTCATCATAGAAGTATCATAGTTTAATTGTGAAGATGCCAGTACACGTTTTACTTCTTCTTGCCTCATACCAACTCCTGTATCTTTAACATAAAACGTAATAATTTGAGCATCATCAATCCCTACAGTTTGATCAATAATGACAGAAATTTTTCCTGAATTAGTGAACTTAATGGCATTATTAATTAAGTTAATTAAAACTTGTTGAATCCGAGATATATCAGCAAGCACCAAAAATTTATCATTCGCTTCTGATAAAAATTTATACTCAAAGTCCAGACCTTTATCTAACATTTGATACTCAAAAATCTTAAACAATTTTGATAAATCTGCTTTTAAATCGACCGTTTCAAGATTAAGCTTAACGCCTCCTTGTTCTACCTCAGCATTATTTGTTACCATATTCACTAGCTGTAATAAATGCTTTGATGAATATTCAGCTATTTCAACCTGAGCTCTTTGATCAGAATTTAAATCTGTCTGATTCAACATATTTAGCATCCCCAGAACAGTATTTAGAGGAATACGAATTTCATAACTCATATTTGATAAATAAATAGATTTATGATCAGCAAGTTTTTCAGCTGACTCCAGACTATCTTTCAGCCCATCAATTCGGAGTCTTAAACTATTCTTTATAACGTCGTTTTTAAGTTGATTCTTTAAGAAATACTGTAAACCAAATACCTGAATTATGGCTAAAACAAATAAAAATATAGCAGCACTTTCGGTATAGATTTTCTTCTCCAGAAAAAAGTAACCTATAATAAGAATAGCTGCTATGCACATAAAAATAAAAAAAGATAATTTCTTTTTCATTTTTATGGCTCTAATAAACTTTGGGACTAAATTCATTTTATATCGCCTAAATTAACTTATTTATAAATATACTAATTTAAAGAAACTATAATACTTAAACCTTGGCCATAATTGATTTAAATTTTATTAATTTTAAAATCAAAAACAACCCGAAACCATTATTTATGAGAATAGAGTATGATGTTAAATTAGGCTTTAAAGACGTTATGATTCGTCCTAAACGATCAACACTTAAAAGCAGATCTGAAGTAAGCTTAGAGCGTGAATTTAAATTTTTGCATAGCCCAATGCTTTGGTCAGGTGTTCCTATTATGGCCGCAAATATGGATACAGTAGGTACTTTTGATATGGCCACAGCTTTATCAGAAAAAAACCTTTTTACGGCAATACACAAACATTACTCGATAAGCGAATGGCAAAAATTTTTAGACTATTCACCCGATAATATGAAATCCAATATTGCTATTAGCACTGGTATAAGTGCTAATGACTCTGAAAAGTTAAAACATGTTCTGAGTATTAATCCTAATTTAAAATTTGTATGCATAGATGTCGCAAACGGTTACTCTGAGCATTTTACAGAATTTGTAAAGCGAACGCGTACAGCATATCCTGAAAAAGTCATTATGGCAGGAAACGTTGTTACTGGAGAAATGGTTGAAGAATTACTCCTTTCTGGTGCAGATATTGTTAAAGTTGGTATTGGTCCTGGTTCTGTCTGTACAACACGGGTAAAAACTGGTGTTGGGTACCCGCAACTTTCGGCGATAATAGAATGTGCTGATGCCGCTCATGGCTTAGGAGGTCAAATAATTAGCGATGGGGGATGCACTACACCAGGGGATATTGCTAAAGCTTTTGGGGCTGGAGCTGATTTTGTTATGCTAGGTGGTATGCTTGCAGGTCACGATGAAAGTGGTGGAGAAATTATAAAAAAGAATAATGAATCCTTTAAAAGATTCTATGGCATGAGTTCTTCAACAGCGATGGAAAAACATGTAGGTGGCGTTGCTGATTACCGAGCCAGTGAAGGTAAAACTGTAGATGTGCCTTATAAAGGTAACGTTGAGCATACTATTCAAGACATATTAGGCGGATTACGCAGCACATGTACTTATGTTGGTGCCTCTAGGCTTAAAGAATTAACCAAACGAACAACTTTTATAAGAGTGAATGAGCAAGAAAATAGAGTTTATAATTTATAACGCCTCCTACCATGCTTAAACGATTTTACCTGTCGAACCGCTTATTCCTGGTATAAGTTCATAAATCTTATCGGGATTAATATGCTCTTCTTTTCTATGTGATACATAAATAATTGCAGTTTCGCTTTCTGCTGCTATTTTGTTAACTAATTGAGCAAACATTTGGGCATCGGTATCATCAAGACCATTTGTAGGTTCGTCCAAAATAAGCAAAGGTGGATGTTTTACCATAGCTCTTGCAATTAAAACAAGTCTTTTATAGCCACTTGATAAAAAAGAAAAACTTTTATTCTTGATACTTGTCATGTTTAAAAGTGCTAACCATTCATTCGCAATTTTAAGTTGACTATCAGATGGAAAGGTATACAAACCTATGGAATCTAAAAAACCTGAAACAATCATACTCTCTATAGAATCCCTTCTCTTAAACCCTCTTAACATCTCCGAAGAATAGAAACCCATATTTTTTTTGATATCCCAAACCGACTCCCCACTACCCTTTTTTATCCCAAACAAAGTCATATCTGCCATATATCCTTTTGGGTTATCTCCTGAAATTAAAGACAAAATAGTACTTTTACCAGAGCCGTTAGGACCAATAAGTTGCCAAAATTCTCCAGGTCTGATAGTCCAATTAATATGATTTAAAATGGCTCTCGTACCATAACTCACGGAAACATTGTTCAAATGAATTAAGCAATTATACCTTGTTGAACTTACCGCTAATGGCTGTGGTAAATCCTTAACAAAATGGGTGCGAAAAGTTTTGGTGTTTTCTAAAGTATCTAATAATTGAAGTTCCCCTTCTTTAATCGTATAAACATCTCTTATAAAGGGTAAAATATCTCTTTTTCTTGTTGAAATTTGAATGATTTTTGTCTTATGTCTCAAATTTTCCAACCTAGTAGTCATCTTAGATTGGGCAGATACATCTAAACAATCAAAGACGTTATCAAGTATAATATAATCTGGAAGTTTCTTTGATAAAATATGGTTTAACAGAGCTCTTTTACGTTCACCTTCAGACGAATTCTTTAAACTATTATTAGTTTTAGTTTGTACATCAAAATGTCCATGCCGCTCCTCTTCTTCAATAAAACGATTTAACGTTATTTCGGAAAAAACAGCTCCTTTCAAAGTTTTCAGTTCAGGAATTAATACCCCAGAATTAATTTTACGTAGGAGTAGCTTTTTATTTTCATTATTCGAAATATAAACAGCTATATGCTTCTGCACAAAAAATTAAAATTAAATATCTAAAAATTACAAATCTCTGGTATGAAAAGGTACGAGACCATCAATTGGTCTACGCTCAAAATTGCCAATCTTAAATCCCATTTCCTCTCCAACTTCCTTAATCTCTTTTTGGGCGAAAAAAGCAATAGACCCCGCAAAATGAACAGGTACTGTTTTCAATTCTTCCTTATATTGTAATATCATGTTTTTCGCAAATACTCTAATACCGTTTTTAATAAGGTTTATAGTATATTCTGAATCTTTATGTAGGAACATAAATTCTGCGAAGTTTGCCAAATAAGCATTTGGACTAGGTTGCTTATATAAATTGTATTTTATAAAGTCGGCATCCATATTAAATTTTGCTCCGAATGCAATTTTTACATTCTCTGGCATATGATTAAAATAGTAATCTCTAATTAATTGTTTACCATAATAGTTACCAGATGCATCGTCCATTAGTGTATACCCTAATGATTTAACACGTTGATGTAATTTTTCACCATCATAGTAACTGCAGTTAGAGCCTGTACCTAAAATACAAACAACGGCGGCTTCTTTTGGGTTATTAATTGTTGCATAAACAGCAGCTAAAGTATCCTCATTTACTTCAATATGGGCATTCGTAAACATTTCTTTTAACACGCCATGTAATAACTCTCTAGCGTTGTCTGTACCACAACCAGCTCCATAAAAAAACACATGCGTTACTATCTCCCTGTTTTTCTTTAAATCTTTACTTTTTCTAATTATTTTACCTAGCTTTTTGTCACTCAAAATGGCTGGGTTAAGTCCTTTTGTCCTAACCTTTTCCATTAATTTATTTCCGTTATTATCTACAGCCAACCAATCTGACTTTGTAGAACCACTATCAACAATTAAAATCATAAGTTTAAAGATAAAAAAACTCCACAGAAAACTGTGTTATAAACACAATAGTTCTGTGGAGTAAGTATTAATAATTTAATATTATTTTACAGATGCAATGTGTTGTGCTAAATCAACTAATTTAGTTGAGTAACCAAACTCATTATCATACCAAGATACTAATTTGATGAATCCATCATTTAAAGCCATACTTGCGTTTACATCGAATGTACTTGTTTTCGGTTCAGATACAAAATCTTGAGATACTACACCTTCTTCCGTATAACCTAAAACACCATTTAATTCATTTTCAGAAGCATCTTTTAAAGCGCCTTTAATTTCATCCCATGATGCTGGTTTTTCAAGACGACAAGTTAAATCTACTACAGAAACATCAACAGTTGGTACTCTAAAAGCCATACCTGTTAATTTTCCGTTCAATTCAGGAATTACTTTACCAACAGCTTTTGCAGCTCCAGTTGAAGCTGGTACAATATTATTTAAAGATGCACGACCTAATCTATAATCTTTTCTAGATGGTCCATCAACAGTAAATTGAGTTGCCGTAGCAGCGTGAACTGTTGTCATTAATCCTTCAGCAATACCAAATTTATCATTGATAACTTTTGCTAAAGGTGCTAAACAGTTTGTAGTACATGATGCATTAGACACAATAGTATCAGCAGCTGTTACCTCGTTATGGTTAACTCCCATTACAAACATTGGTGCATCTGCAGATGGTGCAGAAATAGCAACTTTCTTAGCTCCAGCGGTAATATGAGCTTGTGCTTTATCTAAAGTGGTAAAAATGCCTGTACAATCTAAAACGACTTCTGCTCCAACAGCATCCCATTTCAAATCTTCTGGGTTACGCTCAGCAGTAATTCTAATTTCATTTCCATTAACAACCAAGTTTCCATTGTTTGTTGAAATACTTCCATCAAACTGTCCGTGAACAGAATCATACTTTAATAAATAAGCTAAGTGCTCTACATCTAATAAATCATTAATTCCTACCACTTCAATATCTGGTCTTGAAGCTGCTACTCTAAAAGCAATTCTACCTATTCTACCAAATCCGTTAATTCCAATTTTTAATTTTGACATAATCGTGTTTATAAATGTTAAGTGCTCATGATATCTGAGACACGCAATAATTCTAAGTTTATTTTAGTTTTTCCTTTTATGGCATTGTCTAATGGTGTTAATTCCATTTTACCATTTAACAATCCAACCATATAGTTACTTTGCCCATTCAATATAGCTTCAACAGCTTTAACTCCCATTCTACTTGCTAATACTCTATCAAAACACGAAGGAGCTCCGCCTCGTTGCATATGACCTAGAACCGAAACTCTAACATCATAACCCTCCATATTCTGATCTACATAATCTTTAAGCTCAAAAATATTTTTACCTATTTTATCCCCTTCAGCTACAATTACAATACTAGATGACTTTCCAGATTTTCTACTTTTGTTAAGAGACTCTACTAATCGATCTAAACCTAAGTCCTCTTCAGGAATCAATATTTCTTCCGCTCCACCTGCAATTCCAGTATTAAGTGCAATGTGCCCAACATCTCGTCCCATAACTTCAATAAAAAAGAGTCTGTTATGTGAACTCGCTGTATCTCTAATTTTATCAATGGCATCAACTACGGTATTTAATGCTGTATCAAAACCTAATGTATGTGATGTGCCAAAAATATCATTATCAATCGTACCTGGAATACCCATTACTGGGAAACCAAATTCTTGATTAAAAATAAGTGCACCAGTAAAAGAACCATCTCCACCAATAACTACTAATCCTTCTATCCCTGCATCTAACAACTGCTGATGTGCTTTTTTCCTTCCTTCTTTAGTTCTAAACTCTTTAGAACGTGCAGATTTAAGAATTGTTCCGCCTTTATTAATAATTCCTTTAACACTTCTGGCGTCCATTATTTTAAAATCGCCAGTAATCAATCCTTCATAGCCCTGATAAACACCATAACATTCTACATTATGAAAAGCACAAGTCCTTACAACCGATCGAACTGCTGCATTCATTCCTGGAGAGTCGCCTCCAGAGGTTAGAACTGCTAATTTTTTTATTGTTTTTGGCATTAATTTCTTTATTTATTAGGGTAAAATTACTAAACTAAAACCACTTTTCTATAACTTAAATCATATTTTAAGAGGACTTTAAAAACTATAACGTTTTAGTTGATAAATAAAACCTTAATTAACTCAAAATGACCGAAAAACAAGCTTTATTTCTTTGTGGAAGACTTCATTGTGATGTAATCAGGAAGGTCACTTTCATTCGTCTTATCAGTTTTTTCTTCTTCAATCTCATCATCGTCATCAGGTTTCTGAAAAAGCTTTTGAAGCAGCTCTTTAAAAGTATCAAAATCCACACTATATGAAATTCCAATACCTTGAGTATAACCAATATCTTCGCCAAAATTTCTAATGCTATTTTCTTTATTAAAAACTTGAGCTCTTAAAGTACCTTCATCATTTAGTAAAAATGAAATTTCAACATCTCCCGCTATTACAGTTTGGGTCTGACTTTGCCCTCGTCCAGAAATAGGCACACCTACTTTTCCGTTAATAGAAACTCGATCACTTATTTGGGTTTGAAGTGTAAATCCAAATCTATCATCGGTTTGATAATCTGGGTTGTTTTGACCAGCTTCATAATTAAGACCTATATTTAGCTTACCATCACCATTGGAAAAAATATTATTTACAATGCCGTTAAGTCGATCTGCAATAGTACCAGATATATTCAAATTAGTTCCTGCTCCTGAAAATGAATTGGTTGAGATTAAATACAAGGCTTGATTTTGTTTTTCCTCTTGAGTCTGCAACCTATAATTCAACTCAGATTTAATCGTTGAATTCACATTTGGAAATTCAAAATCAAATTCAGGTTCTGGTTGCTCTAAATCTCCAACCAAGGCTATTTGAAGCTCAACAGGAATACTTCTATTAATGGGACTATCTAATAAAGGAGATGGATTTGCTTGTGTTTTATAAATAGCTAACATATCTATTTGCGCCTTTAAAGGGTCTCCTTCCCAAGCAATAGTACCTCCAGGTTGCACAATAAACTGTTTGCGTATAATACCACCATAAGCAAAATTATAAACACCTTCAAATACTGCAAAATCTCCCCACATATTGAATTTCCCATTGGTATTAATTTCAACAAGAATACCCCCTCTTCCTTTTCCTCTTAACGAATGCCCTGTACTTTTATCTATAATTAATTCAACTTCTGCATCTTCAGTTAGATCTAAATCAAAAGCAAGTTCTAATCCTTCTATTTCATTAACCACAATCTCAATACCTTCCTCCTTTGCTCTTTTTTCTTCCTTAGTCAAAAAATGAATATAGGTGTTATCTCCAAACGATGTAGCATCGTTTAGCGGTATTTTAAAAACTGTACCGCGTTCAGTAACCCCTATTACGCTAATAACCAACTGTTCTGTTGGTCCACTAATACTTGCTCTACCTCCTATAAATCCTGTTCCATAATATAAGGATTCTTCCGATTCTTCAGTATCTAAAACCAACAGTCTTGATGTATTAATATTCAAACCTAAGCTCCAATTTGAAAAATTCATGTGACTTATAGTGCCGTTTAGTCGACCTTTAGACTTATGCTTCACATCGGTAATTTGAATATCATTAAATTGAAAGGTTTGATTATATAAGCTTACAGATGCCTTATCATTAAAATCATAATCAACATTAAGGTAAGGCACACCTAAACCGGCCTTACTCAGAATCAGCTCACCGTTAATATCAGGTTTTTTTAAGTTACCTTCCACCTTAACATCTCCAGATGCAGTACCTCGTATATTTGACAACACTCCATCTAGCAAAGGGTTTAAAGGAAATAGGTTAAACTTATCAAAAGCCAAAGTAACATTTATATTAGACTCGTTTTCAAATACATTAATATCTCCTGTAGCACTAAATGAATTTGTATTATCATTTTTAATAGTCGCATCAACTTTATAATTGCTTAAAGACTCATTTCCTTGAATGCTAGCATCAAAAGACCCCAGTAAGAACTTATTCACTTTAAAATTGTCTACAACAATATTTGAGTTAGGCAAATAACTTCCATTTTGCTGTAAAACATCCAATTTTCCATTTACATTTCCATCTAACCTCAAACTGTCAATATCTGGTGTTATTTTTTGCAAATCAACATCTGTGAAATTCAATTTAAGGTCTTTTTGAGTTGAATCCTTAAGGAAACCTTTTATTGTTATTTCTTCATTTCCGTGATTAATTCTAAATCTTTGGATGTCAAGTTTTGTTAGTTTTTTATCAAATGAGAGTTTATGTAGGCTGTCATTATCTTCATTAATCAACCACTTATTATTTTTTATTGTCACATCTGATTTTCTAAACCCAATAACCGATTCGTTTTTCTGATTTATCGTGTGATAAAAGTTCAAATTGTATTCATCTTTATTTCTTTTACCCCCACTAAACTCAGAACGCATAAATAACGTATCATTTACAGTAACATTGATCAAATTAAAATTAGAAACGTTATAATATTTTGTATTTAAACTATCTACCTCGACATAAGTATCAAATACGGGATTGCTGTTATCTACTTGAAGCTCAATATTATTAGCAAAATATTCGTTCACTTTAATTTTGGGAGACTTGAAAGTTAACTTAAACTGTTTTTCATCACTTTCAACACGGCCTCTAATAAATGTATTTTTACCCAACTCAATATCAGGATAAATAACTTCAACAATCTTATTATAAATTTTGAAATTAAAATCTATATTCTGATCCGAATCTACTTTATTAGGAATATAATTTGAATACACGTAACCTAATGAGTTCTCAAAAAGCTTTTTTACATCTCTTAATCTAAACTTACCTTTTAGTTCGCCTTCAATAATATCGGGAGAATTTATTGAGACGTATCGTGTATCGCCATCAAACCTAGAGGCAGCATAAAAGGAATTGAATTTGTATGTGTCATTTTCGTTTTTGTAAACGGTATTTTTAAAAATTATTTTACCCGAGGCATCATCATAACTTCCGGCATTCATATTCATTCTAACACTACTTTTAAAAATAGATATGCTATCTTTTTTTACAAAATTTAAAGCATTCAAATTCGCATAATCTACCACAGCCTCAAAGTCATACTTTTTCACATATTCTGAAAAATCAACAAATCCCGTAAAATTTAGACTTAGGTTTTTATCGTTAACAATTAAATTTCCATCAAAAATTCTATCCATGACGTTCCCTGAAACTTTAACTCCACTATAGTTATAGTCATTATATTCTAATTGAAAAACATCACCGATAACCTTCGTGTCCAAATTTTCAGCGGTAAACCCCTTTCCATTAACATCTAAATTAAGAGAACCAAATCCTACTTTTGGGTCGTTTAAAAACGTACCAAAATCAAATTCTTCTAAAACTACTTTTCCTTTGTAAGACGCATTGTTGATATCATTAATTTTATTAATCTCTAAATTAGAATCAATAAAACCTAACTCAGTTTTAATATTCATATCTGCAACAACCGTTGACGATGTAATTTGGGCTGTACCAACAATACCAAACTCGCCAAGGCTATCAAACGCCTTTGGTATAGATGCACCTAAAACATTGGGTAATAAGGCTTTTAAATCTTTATATGTTGACGATAAATTTCTAAAATTACCGTTCATATAAAAATTATCTGGCTCCTTGTTAAATAGGTTTTTAAAATGTATATCACCATAAACTTTGGTGTTTCTACTCGACGTTAATCTAAGATTTTTGGTTTTCAAATCATTTAAAGTACCTGATATATCGACACTAAATTTTGCAGATTGATTAACCCCAAACTCGTTGTAAAAGACATTAAGCTCATCTAACTTAACATTAGAATCTTTAAAATTCGCCTTTACTGCGACCTTATCTGTAAAAAACTGTAAATCTTCTCGCTTATATGAAAACTGTAAATCTCCTTTTAAAACTGATGAAGGCGTATGCAATTGAAGATTAGCAAACGTCATATCACTTAAAGTATATGAAAAGTCGGTCATTAAATTTTTCATTTTCAGACCCCTGCTGTCCATAAAATTTAATGTATTAACGCGCATGCTTACATCACTTCCATAAATCAAAAAATTGGTAGCATTTATATTTAAATCACTAAAATTAAACAACTCAATAGTCTGCAGATTTTCATCAGACATCGTAAACTTTCCATCGTAAATAGACACATCGCTTGATGACAATAAAAAGGTGCTTTTCTCTTCACTAGGGTTATCACTCTCAAATTTGTTTACAAAAAAATCAAGATTAGTGTCTCTCTCACCCTTGTATGTCTTAATATTAAAAATAAGCCCCTCGATATCAATATCGCCAAATACTAAATCTCCTTTTGATAAATTACTAAAATTAAGAATAGAAGTATTTAACTCAACAATATCAATAAGTGTATCATTCTGATAATCTTTAACTAAAATTTTTTTCAATTCAATATCTCCATTGAACTGCATGCTTATTTTATCAATATTAATATTGGTTTTAAACTCTTCATTAAGCTTTTTAGTTGCATAATTTCCAAGTCCAGTTTGCACAAAAGGAATAGACAGTACTAACACCAATATGACGAATAACAACAGGAATATTCCTATTATTTTGAGTAGTATTTTAAAAAACTTCTTGATAGGACTTAAAGTTATAACTTTATATTAAGAATAAACTACATTTGCATTTACAAATAAAAGCTCCAAATTAAGACGTTTATTCGTTTTCAAAATTAACAATTATTGTGCCTAAATTTCATTAATGTCTTCACAAAATATTTATATTCTAGGAATTGAGTCTTCGTGCGATGATACAGCAGCATCGGTAATACATAACGGTCGTATTTTAAGCAATGTTGTGGCCAGCCAAAAAATACATGAAGAATATGGAGGTGTGGTACCTGAATTAGCTTCAAGAGCGCATCAACAAAATATTGTTCCCGTAGTCTCTCAAGCTCTAAAACAAGCTGGTGTTGATAAATCAGAGTTAAGTGCTGTTGCCTTTACCAGAGGTCCAGGGCTTATGGGCAGTTTGTTAGTAGGCACATCGTTCGCTAAATCATTAGCCTTTGGGTTAAACATCCCTTTAATTGATGTAAACCATATGCAAGCCCATATTTTGGCACACTTTATTGACGAAGAAGGTTTTGAAAAGCCTAGTTTTCCATTTTTGGCAATGACTATTTCTGGCGGACACACACAAATTGTAAAAGTCGCTGATTATTTTGATATGGCTGTTATTGGCGAAACCATTGATGACGCCGTTGGTGAGGCATATGATAAAAGTGGAAAAATTTTAGGATTAGGCTATCCTGCTGGCCCAGAAATAGACCGAAGAGCACAATTGGGAAATCCAAAAGCTTATACATTTACAAAGCCAAGAGTTGATGGTTTAAATTTTAGTTTCTCTGGTTTAAAAACAGCCATTTTATATTTTATACAACGAGAAGTAAAAGCAAACCCTAATTTTATATCCGAAAACCTAAATGATATTTGCGCTTCTATCCAGTATACTATCATTGGCATTTTAATTGATAAATTAAAATTAGCAACAAAAAAAACAGGTGTTAATCAAATTGCAATTGGTGGTGGTGTTTCAGCAAATTCTGGAATTAGAAAAGCTCTAAAAGATGGAGAGGAAAAGTTTGGTTGGAAAACCTATATACCAAAGTTTGAGTTTACAACAGATAATGCTGCTATGATTGCAATTGTAGGTTACCTAAAATACTTAAACAATGATTTTTCTAAACAAGATATTGTGGCTTCCGCCAGATTAAAAATATAATTTTCATTTATATATTAGCTTCATGCAACTTTTTTATAATCCTGATATCACAGAAAACACAGCACAATTCACTTTTCCGAAAGAAGAAAGTAAACATATTGTAAAAGTATTGAGAAAAGTATCTGGTGATACCCTAATAATCACTAATGGGAAAGGGTGGTTGTTCTCTGCAGAAATCATCTTAGCAAAGATTAATAAATGTACGGCTCAAATTATTTCAAAGGAAATACAACCAAAACGCAGCTACAATTTACACCTGGCTGTCGCTCCTACAAAAATGAATGATCGATATGAATGGTTTTTAGAAAAGGCTACAGAAATAGGTATTGACAGCATCACCCCTATTATTTGCGACCATAGCGAACGGAAATTTATAAAACCAGAACGCTTTGACCGTATTTTGCAATCGGCAATGAAGCAATCTTTAAATTGTTATTTGCCAAAATTAAATAATGTACTATCGTTTAAGTCTTTTATAAACCAAGAATTTAGTAGCTCCTTATTTATAGCTCACTGTGAAGAGACGCAAAGAAAATCCTTAAAAGGAGAAATTAAAGCCAATACCCCAATAACTATAATGATAGGTCCGGAAGGAGATTTTTCTCCTAAAGAAATTGAATTGGCAACTAAAAACAATTTTATTCCAGTAACTTTGGGAGAAACTAGATTGCGAACAGAAACGGCTGCCATTGTAGCCTGCCATTCTGTAGCATTTACAAATGAGACCCTGAATGGGCAATAAATTTTACAATGAAGTTAATATTTTCTTTATTTGTTTTTTGTGTTTTCACTCTTTTCTCTTTTAGCCAAGAACTTGCTATTTTAAAATATAAAGGTGGTGGGGATTGGTATGGCAACCCTACAGCATTACCAAACCTGATAAAGTTTTGCAATACGAATATTAACACTAAATTGGACTCTAAGCCCAAAACGGTTGAAGTTAGTAGCCCTGATATTTTTCAGTTTCCATTAATACACATGACTGGACATGGCCATGTTTTTTTTAGCGAATCTGATGCTGAAAACTTAGCTAACTATTTAACCTCGGGAGGTTTTTTACACATCGATGATAATTATGGTATGCAACCCTATATTACTAAGGAGCTTAAAAAGGTCTTTCCTGATAAAGAATTGGTAGAAATCCCAACTAACCATCCTATATTTAGTATCGTTTATAAATTCCCAAAAGGCTTACCCAAAATACATGAACATGATGGTAAACGGCCTCAAGCTTTTGGTATTTTCCAGGAAGAACGACTAATCTTATTATTTACATATGAAAGTGATTTAGGAGATGGTTGGGAAGATCAAGAAATACATAATGACCCGTCTGATATGAGAGAAAAAGCATTGAAAATGGGTGCCAATATTGTAAAGTATGCTTTTGAAAATTAGCTTTATAAACCCGTAAAACAAATAGAAGATTGCAACTCACCCACTACAACACCAATTTCAAGCGACGTAAATTTCCAATAACCTTAGTTTGCGATCATGTTACGAACGCCCCTAACATTGGAAGTTTATTTAGAATTGCAGATGCTTTTGGCATTAAAAAACTTATTCTCTGTGGTTCTGATATTACCTTGGGTCGGAAAATGGCAAAAACAGCAAGGTCTACTGAAAAAGTAGTTGAATATAACATATGCGAATCGGCATTGGAAACTATAAAAACCTTAAAAACATCAGGGCATCAAATTATATCTTTGGAAATCACAAGCACGAGTAAGCCGCTGCATACTTTTATGTTTTCCACTAAAAAACCAATAGTCATTGTAATCGGTGATGAGAGTTTTGGAGTATCAGATGCAATATTAAAAGAATCGAACCATGTTATTCATATAGACATGTATGGCCATAACAGTAGTATGAATGTGGTTCAAGCAGCAAATATTACTTTATATGAAGCCATTAAGCAATTACTTTAGTCTCGAATTTCTCCCTTTCATCTGAAATAACTAGATTTACTTTATAAAACGATAAATATTGGATTCTAAAACAATAACCAACGGCATACTAAAATCTGTAGCAATTATTTTAGGTGTCTCTATATTTCTTTTCTTCTTATACAGAATTCAGTCTGTAATTGGCTATATAGCTATTGCAGCGGTAATTTCATTAATTGGGAGACCCATTGTAAAGTTTTTAGAACAACGCTTAAAATTTAAAAATACTATTGCTGTTGTAGTAACTATGTTCGTACTACTAGGCTTATTCTTAGGTTTGATTGGTTTATTTATCCCATTAATAATATTGCAAGGAAAAAACCTTTCACTATTAAATATCAACGAATTACAAGTAAATGTTGAAAACCTTTATAAAGAGATTGTTACCTATTTTAATTTGTACCATATTAACATTGAAAAATCTCTGAATACCTCCAGTTGGCTTTCCGAACTGGACTTATCACATATACCTGTGTTTTTAAACTCATTTATTAGTGGTTTAGGAAGTTTTAGTATCGGTCTTTTTTCTGTACTTTTTATTTCCTTTTTCTTTTTAAAAGACAGTAAGCTTTTCGAAAATATAATTTTAACGGTAGTCCCTGATAATAAAGAATCACGATGGAAAAACTCATCGAATAAGATAAAAGATTTATTATCAAGGTACTTTGTTGGGCTAATATTTCAAATACTTATTCTATTCATAATATACACCATAGGATTACTTATTGTTGGTGTAGAAAATCCAATTGTAATTGCCTTTTTATGCGCTCTGCTTAACTTAATTCCTTATGTAGGCCCAGTTATAGGTGCCGGACTAATGCTTACTCTAACCATGACAAGTCACCTTGGTGAATCATTTAGCGAAGTGATAGTACCTAAAACCTTATGGGTATTAGTAGTATTTGGTATTGGTCAATTGGTAGATAACTTTGGAAGTCAACCCATTATATTCTCCAAAAGTGTAAAATCACACCCTTTAGAAATATTTCTTATTATTCTCATAACAGGCATTTTATTTGGAGTTATAGGTCTCATCATGGCAGTTCCTGCATATACTGCCATAAAGGTTATTTTAAAAGAGTTTCTTTCTGATAATAAAATAGTAAAAAAACTCACAAAGGATCTTTAATACACCTTGAACCCTACTATATTAAATACCAATATTCAGGAGTTCATTGACAACCATCTAAAGTCTGACCTTACTAAACTGCTTTTTAAAGGAACTCCTTTCAATACTGTTGAAACGAAAGACATTATTGAGCAGATTGATGCTAAAAAAAGGTGTGAAAAAAAACTTCCGACCTGGTTTAATACGGCAAACAT
The DNA here is from genome assembly GCF_947495925.1 of uncultured Algibacter sp. Lineage (GTDB taxonomy): Bacteria > Bacteroidota > Bacteroidia > Flavobacteriales > Flavobacteriaceae > Algibacter_E. Next base: position 472,407 of record NZ_CANMAU010000003.1, on the reverse strand, counting down.
TTATTACCCAAACAAGTTAAATATTGAACAAACTTCTTCCGAAACTACAGCAAAATATAAAAGCAGCTTAATACATGGAAGCTCCATAATCGACTTAACAGGTGGTTTTGGAGTAGATTGTTTTTATTTCTCAAAAGTCTTTAAAACTGTTACACATTGTGAAATTAATAAATCTCTTTCAAGCATTGTACATTACAATTACAAGCAACTAATAATCAATAACATAGAAACATTTTGCGATGACGGTATAGTTTATTTATCAAAATCTAACAAAACCTATGACTGGATTTATCTGGACCCATCTAGACGTCATGATTCTAAAGGCAAAGTGTTCTTTCTTAATGACTGCCTGCCAAATGTCCCAAAACATCTTGATTTGCTCTTTGAGCACACAAAAAACATCCTTATAAAAACTTCCCCGCTGTTAGATTTATCAGTTGGAATAAACGAATTATCTACAGTAAAAACAGTTCATATCGTTGCCTTAAATAATGAAGTAAAAGAATTGCTTTGGGTTTTAGAAAAAAATTATACCGGAGAACTAAGTGTTGAAACTTTAAATATCAAAAAAGATAAGGTAGAAACTTTTTCAACAAGTTTAGTCAAATCATCTAATTTATATAGCGACTGCAATTATCAGTTACCTCTTGACTTTTTATACGAACCAAATGCTGCTATATTAAAATCTGGTGCTTTTAGTGATGTTGCCTTACAATTAAAACTTAATAAGTTACATAAGCACACCCATCTATATACCAATAATAAACTCGTTGAATTTCCCGGAAGGCGATTTAAAATTGAAAAAATTATTAATTATAATAAAAAGACAGTACGTGCACTAAACATTAAAAAAGCCAATATAACGATTCGAAACTTTCCAGAGCGCGTAGAAGATATTCGAAAAAAATTCAAAATTAAAGACGGTGGTACAGACTACCTTTTTTTTACAACCAATATGAACAATGAAAAAATTGTAATTCTAGCTAAACCAGCTTAAAAAGGAACTATGATCTTGGTTTATTGCGCCCTCTATCATACATAATAATACTACCCGCTACGGATACATTTAAACTAAACTCAGACTTGAACTTAATTAAAAAATGGGACTTAGAAATAGCTTGTTTAGATAAGCCATGATCTTCGGCTCCTAGCAAATATACGCATCGTCTTGGATGATGAAACGCTTCTAAATCTTCGGCTTCATCATCAAGTTCAACACCAACAATACGAGCCCCTTTTGGTAAGTTATTGTGAAAATCTTCAAAGGTTTCATAATGAAAATACGGAAGTGATTTTACAGCGTTATGTGTGTCACAAGCCTGTTTGGCATATCTGTTACCAATTGTAAATATAAAACTAGCACCCATATTCTGAGCACTACGCCATAGTACTCCCAAATTCTCAGGGGTTTTACCATTTTGAATTCCTATTCCAAAAAACTCATTAATAAAGTTATCATTCATAAAGTCAAAACTAATAAAGATTTCGAAATTTTTGATAATTTCTATCGCCTACAAAAACAAAAAAGCCTCACTATTTCTAGTGAAGCTTTTCGTGAGCCCTGAAGGATTCGAACCTTCGACCGCCTCCTTAGAAGGGAGGTGCTCTATCCAGCTGAGCTAAGAGCCCTAAAAGAAAACATTTTTTGTTTTCTGGTGTGCAAATATAAAATTAACTATATATCTAACCAAAAGAAATGTTTATAAATTTTGCCAATATTTTTTGATGATTAATAATCCAAACACTTATAATAAGTTAGCCAAAACTAAAAAGCTTTAAACTAAAAAAAACGTCATATAATTATGACGCTTTTTAGTCTTATAAATTTATATTCTACCAGAATAAAGCATATAGCACTGCAAGTATAATACAGACTATAAACGAACCAATATTAAACAATGGTGTTGTTTTAAACAAATCAGAGCTTAAATCAATACCTTTTGGATCGTCTGCTCCCTTATTTTGTAAATTACTCATAATAATAATTACAAGCATCGATAATAAAGTAGCTATTCCCATTTGATGCATCCATGGTTCTAAGAAGGCAAAAGCATCTACATATAATGGCAAAAACTTTAATGCCAACGCAATTGGAATAGATAAAACTGCACCCCAAATAGCCGCATTGTTTGTTGTTTTCTTCCAAAATAAACCTAAAAGGAAAACAGCCAAGATACCAGGACTCACAATTCCTGTATATTCTTGAATAAACTGAAATGCCTGATCAATACCTCCTAACAATGGAGCCATAATACATGCTATAACTAAGGCAACAAAAGCAGAAATTCTACCTGTGTTTACCGTTTGCTTATCTGTAGCGTTTTTATTTATATACTGCTTATAAATATCCATTGTAAAAATGGTTGATGTAGAATTAAGCATTGATGCTAATGAAGATACAATAGCGGCAGCCAAAGCCGCAAAAGCAACACCTTTAAGTCCTACAGGTAAAAACTGTAACAGCCACGGATAAGCTTTATCTGCCTGATCCGTCGATGGCATATTCAACATTCCCACCTCACCAAGGTTTGCCATTATTGAAGGGTCGTTTACCATTACGTAAGCAGCTATTCCAGGAACCACAACAATCAAAGGAATGACTAGTTTCAAAAATGCAGCTAATAATATGCCTTTTTGAGATTCTTTTAATGACTTAGCAGCCAAAGTTCTTTGAATAATATATTGATTGAAACCCCAGTAATACAAATTAGCAACCCAAAGTCCACCAACTAATACCCAAATACCAGGTAAATTAACATAGTTATCATTTGTTTCCTCCAGAATCATATGGAATTTCTCAGGGGCAGCTTCTAAGACTTTTGAAAATCCGGCTAACACACCTTCACCTCCAGAGACCGTATTTAAAGCCAAATAGGTAGTCACTAAACCACCTAGAACCAAAAACACAACTTGAATAACATCTGTCCATGCAACTGCTGATAAACCACCGTATAATGAATAAGCAGCAGCAAAAAGAGCTAAACCAACAATAGCGTACATCATATCAACACCCATGATGGTTTCAATCGCTAAACCTCCCAAATATAAAACCGAAGCAAGGTTAACAAAAATATAGAGCGCTAACCAAAAGACGGCTAATATGGTTTTTAGATTTGTAGAAAAACGTTTTTCAACAAACTCAGGAATGGTATATAGTCCTTTTTCAATAAAAATAGGTAAGAAATATTTACCGACAATAATTAAGGTTAAGGCCGCCATCCATTCATAAGAAGCAATAGCAATCCCCAATGCAAATCCTGAGCCTGACATCCCTATAAATTGTTCAGCTGAAATATTAGCTGCAATTAAAGACGTACCAATGGCCCACCAGGGCAAAGATTTACTCGCCAAGAAATAATCCTCAGCATTTTTTTGATGTCCTTCCTTATCTCTAGACACCCACAATCCCACGCCCAAAATCAAAATAGCGTAAGCAATAAAGACTATATAGTCCCACATTTCAAATCCTGCTGTCATAATAAATTTTTAGTTTAGTTAGTATTAATGAACCAAATATAGATATTTATATTTTAAAAATGTAGCTCTGAAACCCATAAAATGTATGATTTAATGAATAAAAAGCAAACTAGTAGGGTCTGGTTGGTTTTTTGATAAAAATTTGATACATTTGTTGCGTATAATAACACATTTGTTTTAAACCGGAATGTTTAGTCTCATAATGATGATTGAAGTAAAAAATAAAATAGGAATTCCTAAATACAAGCAGATAATAAGTTCTATCGAAGAAGCTATAAAATCTGGTACTATAAAAAAGGGGGATCAAATACCTTCAATTAATAACGTAAAAGATAATTTTAAGCTTTCTCGAGACACCGTGCTTATGGCATTTAATGAGCTCAAAAACCGCGGTATTATAAAATCTGTTGTTGGTAAAGGCTACTATGTTGCAAGTGAAGCTATTGAAGTTCAGCAGAAAATATTTTTATTATTTGACGAATTAAATTCCTTTAAAGAAGATTTATATAACTCCTTTTTAGAACACCTAGGAGACAATATACAAGTAGATATTTATTTTCATCATTTTAATGAACACAGTTTCGGTAAATTGATACATGAAAACACTGGTGATTACAATAGTTACATTATCATGCCTGCCAATTTAACGAATACAGGTCGTGTTATAGGAACTCTTCCGAGTGATAAAGTTTACATATTAGATCAACTACATCATGATTTGCAGGATTACCCAGCTATTTATCAAAATTTTGAGAAAGCCATTTTTGATAACTTAAATAAAGTTTTGTACCTTATTAAAAAGTACAATAAACTTATCCTAGTCTTTTCTGAAGAGAAACAACCTAGAGCCATGCGAGAAGGCTTTGTAAACTTTTGTAACCAACATAATTTATCTTTTGAGATTTTACCTTCATTAAAAGATAAGTCCCTTGAAAAAGGAGAACTTTATATTACTCCAGATGATAAAAGTCTTTTAAGAATTATAAAACGATTAAAAAATCAACAGTTTACATTAGCAAAAGACATAGGTGTGATATCATATAATGATACATTGCTTAAGGAAATTGTAGAAGGTGGAATAACTACAATTTCTACAGATTTTAATAAGATGGGACAGCGATTGGCTAAAATGATTTTAAATAAAGAAAAACTCAAAGTTGAAAATCCTAACAAACTAATAATCAGGAACTCTTTATAATTAAAAAAATGTATTTACGTGTATAATATTAATCATAACAAGAATTTAAACACTTTAGAAATTCAAGACTCAAACGGTAAGGTTTACGGAAAAATCTACCTTAGTTCTGGTGCAAGCTTACAGGAACTCACTTTAAATGGCAAGGCAATTATTCAGGATTTATCTCCGCTAACTTATGATACCACATATGCCTCCTCCATTCTATTTCCTTTTGCCAACCGAATAAAGGATGGAAGTTATTCTTTTAACGGGCAAAATTATCAATTTGAAGTCAACCAAAAAGAAGAAAATAATGCACTTCATGGCTTAGTATATAATAAAGAGTTTAATGTTTTAGAACAAATTATTAAAGAAGACTCTGCAACCATTGTCTTAGAATATCGTGAACAAAATGAGTCTAATGGATTCCCTTACACCTATGATATTCAAGTCAAATATATTTTCACAAAAGATAGTTTAAGCTTAAATCTATTTGTAAAGAACACATCTACAAAAGCTTTCCCTTTTACTTTAGGATGGCACCCCTATTTTATAAGCGACAATCTGCATGAAAGTGTTATAAAACTTGATTCTAATAAAATAATTAGACTTGGTGATAGAAATATTACCACCGGTATTGAAAACATTACACCTATTGAGTCCATAAATATTGAAGATAAAAAACTAGATGATTGCTGGATATTAAATTCTAACAAGGTTATTTTTAATACACCTCAATATGACTTGGCCTTTGAATCTTCAGACACAAACAACTTTTTACAAGTATATACCCCACCAAGACTAAACACCATAGCTATAGAGCCTACGACTGGGGTTTCTGATAGTTTTAATAATAAAATCGGTCTTCAAGTTTTAAATGCGAACGACACCTACGAAATAACTTGGGATCTAAAAATAACAAACAACTAAATAAACATTAAAATGAGCACGACACTAGTTCAAGATGTAAAAAAAACTTTCATTGAAACGTTTAAAACAGAACCCTTACTTATATTTTCTCCTGGTAGGATAAATATTATTGGAGAACACACCGACTATAATGACGGTTTCGTTTTCCCTGCAGCTGTTGATAAAGGAATTGCGGCAGCTGTTCAAAAAAGTGACACCGGAAACTCCACAGCTATTGCTTTAGACTTAGATAGTACTATAAAATTTGAATTGGATAAACTTAAACCCTCAAAAGAAGGCTCTTGGGAAAATTATGTTTTCGGTGTGGTTGCCGAAATTCAAAACAGAAATAAAGTTGTAGGCGATTTTAACATCATCTTTAAAGGTAATATTCCTGGAGGTGCTGGCATGTCATCGTCTGCAGCCCTAGAAAACTCTGTTGTTTTTGGTTTAAACGAACTTTTCGATTTAGGTTTATCAAAACAAGAAATGATTTTAATTTCTCAGAAAGCAGAGCATAATTATGTTGGCGTAAATTGTGGTATAATGGACCAATATGCAAGTATGTTTGGAATTAAACATAGCGCACTGCATTTAGATTGTAGAACTGTGAAATCTAAACCCTATACAATTAATTTTAAAGATCATGAACTCATGCTTATCAACACCAACGTTAAACATAGTTTATCCGATAGTGCATATAACGATAGGCGGTCTGCTTGTGAAAGTATTTCTGAATTACTAGGTATTAAAGCCTTAAGAGATGCTACTGAGGCTGATTTGGAGACCATTATTGATAAAGTAACACCTGCTAATTATCAAAAAGCACTTTACGTAATTCAAGAAAATGCAAGAACGGTCAAAGCAGCAAAAGCTATTGAAGATAATGATTTAGATACATTGGGTAAGCTAATCTACCAGTCTCATAATGGTTTATCTAATCAATACAAGGTGAGTTGTGAAGAATTAGATTTTCTTGTTGATCAAGCAAAGAAAAACAAGTACGTTTTAGGCGCTAGAATGATGGGTGGTGGCTTTGGTGGTTGTACAATAAATCTTGTTGCGAAAACTGAAGCTAAGGCCTTTGCTGATGTGGCCGCTAAAGCATATAAAAACAAGTTTAATAAAGATTGTTCAGTATATTTTATTGAGCTTTCACAAGGAACTCATATCGTAGAATAACCAACCTCAATAATAATAGAAATGAAAAATACAGATTTACAAGACTACTCTCATAAGCGCTTTAATATTCTTACTGGTGAATGGGTATTGGTTTCACCTCATAGAGCAAAAAGACCATGGCAAGGACAAAATGAAGCAGTAAACAACGAAAAACGCCCTTCTTACGATGAGTCATGTTATTTATGCGCTGGAAATACTAGAATTAATGGGGAAGTTAACCCAGATTATAAAGATGTGTTTGTTTTTACAAACGATTTTGCAGCCTTACAAAGCGATTCAAAAACGTTTTCTGTGGATGATGGTCTCTTAATTGCACGAAGCGAAACAGGTATTTGCAAGGTTATATGTTTTAGTCCAGATCACTCAAAAAGTTTAGCAGACATGTCTCCTGTAGAAATCCAAAAAGTAGTTTTTGCTTGGCAAAGAGAATACAAGGAGCTAGCAGAAAACCCAAATATAAATTACGTGCAGATATTTGAAAATAAAGGCGCTGTTATGGGATGTAGCAACCCACATCCACATGGTCAGATTTGGAGTCAATCAACACTTCCAAATGAAGTAGACAAGAAAAACACGCAACAGTTAAATTACTATAACAAAAACAAAAGTGATCTATTAGGTGATTATTTGGCTCAAGAATTAGAAAAACAAGAACGTATTATTTTTGAAAATGATGGTTTTGTTGTTTTAGTACCATTTTGGGCCGTTTGGCCTTTTGAAGCCATGATAGTACCGAAAACTAAACAAGCCAATATTCTTGAAATGAATGACGAGCAAGCTTTGCAATATGCTGAAGCCATTGCCGTTTTAACGAAGGCTTATGACAAATTATTCAATACGTCATTTCCATATTCAAGTGGTATACATCAAGCACCAACTGATGGTCAAGAAAACAAACACTGGCATTGGCATATGAGCTTCTACCCACCTCTTTTAAGAAGTGCATCAGTTAAAAAGTTTATGGTAGGCTATGAAATGTTCGGCTCTCCTCAACGCGATATTACGGCTGAAACAGCAGTAAAAATGCTTAGAGATCTATTATAATCCTAAAATAGATAAAAAATAGTAGTATTCATATAACCTGATAAGAATAAAAGCTTATCAGGTTTTTTTATTTAATGGATTGTTAAAGTATCATAAATACTACTCCAGTAAACAAAAAACACCTTAATTTTAAAAACCTTACCAAGCTAAATGAAATATATAATATTCTTTCTTTTACCTTTTACTATTTTCTCCCAAGAAATTACAGGTAAGGTTTATGATAGTGAAACTACAGTTAAAGGAATAGACGTATATAATATTAGCCAGAAAACTATAGCTTACACAAATGATAATGGTAATTTTACTATTTCAGCGGCTGTTGGAGACACCCTATCCTTTCACTCTACATTCCATAACCCAAAAATAATAAAGCTTACCAAAGACGATTTTGAAAATACCTTAATTGTCGAACTTGTTAAAACTATAAATCGGCTCAATGAAATTTTATTACAAAATAATATAGATCCTGCCGATTTTAATGAAAAAAAACAAGAGCAAAGTATTACTGAAACAATTACCGAAGATTCTAAAGTAAACCCGCACCTATACGGAACTTCCTCTGAATACGGACTAGACGTTATTAGGCTAGCTGGACTTGTTGGCAAGCTTATAAAAGGAAACAAGACTAAAAAGAAATCCATAGAATTAATGAATGCAAAAAGCTTAGATTCTCTATTTAAAAATGATAACTTCTTTAACAAAAGCTTATTGGTTCGTGATTTGAAGATTCCAGAATCTCAACAGCAATTGTTTTTCGACTATTGCGAATCTCAAAAATTAGATAAAGAACTAGTTGCGAAAGAAAACAAATTATTACTGCTAGAAGAATTGGTTCTTTTAAGCGAGGAACACAAAAAAATACTAGAATCTGCCAGCAAAAATTAATCTTCAATTAATTACACTTATTATATACTAAATGATAATTACAAAAGTTATATTTTAGCCAATATTTAGGTTATCATATTATCAGTACTTATTCATGAAACGTTACGTATACATTATAATAACATTAGGTTTTTTAATGCTTTGGAGTTCTTGCAGAAAAGACTTTGAGTTTTCACCAAGCTCCGGCAGTCTACAATTTTCAAAAGACACTGTTTACTTAGACACGATATTTTCTAATATTGGTTCCAGTACTTATAACCTAAAAGTTTATAATAGAAGTGATAATGACATATCAATACCCTCAGTAAGATTAGCTTTGGGAGAAACATCAAATTACAGATTGAATGTTGATGGTATTGCAGGAAAAACTTTTGAAGATATTGAATTATTAGCCAAAGACAGTTTATTCATTTTTGTAGAATCAACAATTGATATTAATAATTTTCCCAATCCAGATAACGAATATTTATATACAGACCAGATAGAATTTGATGCAGGCAACAACCTTCAAAAGGTAGAATTAGTTACTCTGGTGAAAGATGCTGTTTTTATTTATCCAGATAGAGATGAAACTACAAAGGTTATTGAAACTTTAAAAATAACCATTGATGGAGAAGAATTTGAAACGGACTTACAAGGAAGGGAATTACTTCCAGAAGAACTTACTTTTACCAACGAAAAACCCTATGTAATTTATGGTTACGCCGCAGTGCCGGAGAATAGAACTTTAACAATTGATCCCGGTGCGCGACTTCATTTTCATGAAGACTCGGGGATTATTGTTTTTGATAATGCTTCCATTAAAGTAAATGGAAGCCATAGTACAGATCAAGAAAAGTTGGAAAATGAGGTTATATTTGAAAGCGATAGACTAGAGCCTATGTTTTCTAATGTTCCAGGACAATGGGGTACTATATGGTTATTCGAAGGCAGCATTAATAATACTATAAGTTATGCTACAATTAAAAATGCTACCGTTGGTATTTTATGCGATGGAAATGTTGAAGGTACCGATAACATATTCAATCCTGGTGTTTCCAATGACAAGCTTAGCATTAACAATACGCAAATATATAATTCGGCCAGTTTTGGTATTCTTGGCAGAAATACCTCTATAAACGGTGAAAACTTAGTAATTAATAATTCGGGATTCGCGTCTTTCGCAGGCACTTTGGGTGGTAAATACAATTTAACCCATAGCACCATTGCTAACTATTGGAATAATGGTTTCAGACAAATACCCTCACTTTTAATCAATAATTTTATAATTGATGAAGATGAAACTTTGGTAATTGCAGATTTAGTAGAAGCCAATTTTAATAACTGTATTATTTACGGAAACGAAAATAACGAGTTTTTGTTAGATGAAATTGATGATGAAGCAGTGGCGTTTAATTTCAAATTCACAAATTGTTTAGTAAAGTTCAGAGATACAAATGACGAATTTGAAGGCCCAAATTATGATTTTGAAAATACAGATTTGTATGAAAATATTATTTTCAATGAAGAGCCAGATTTTAAAGACCCAAGCACTAATTCCTTAATAATTGGTTCAGAATCGGCGGGAGTAAATCAAGGTAATATAGAGTTTGCTTCTCAAGTACCCTTTGATCTTTTAAATGTAAACAGGACAGCTTCTCCTGATATTGGTGCCTATCAAAATATTGTTTTTCCTGAAGAATAAACTCATTTAACACTTACATCATGAAAATTAGTCCGTTATTATATAACTACTTTTTTTATATCCTAAATTTAACTTTGTGCAAAATGTAAACTTACTTAATTAACGTTTAATTTAAGTCATAAAAACGACGCATATCTTTCGAGTTAAACTAACAATTTATCTTACATACCTCTAGTCGCTCGCTACGTTAATGACTGCAATAGCAGTTTCTTTAAAACATTATGACTCTATACTTTTTTTATGTGAACCAAAATCACGTTCCTTCATCCTGATTCTGATATATCAAAAAGATGCAGCGAAAATCATGTTTAAACGCCAAAAACAAAAAAATCCCACTCAAAAGCAGGATTTTTTATATTAATTCCATACTGAAACTTGTTCAGCATAACTGTAGTATTTATACAAATAAAGGCTTATCCTTCATCATGGCATTTACTTTGGTTTTTACTTCTTCTAATTTAGCCTCATCTTCAAAATTTGTAACAACTTCATCAATTAACTCAACAATTGCCCCCATATCATCTTCTTTTAAACCACGAGTTGTTACCGCAGCAACACCTAAACGAATACCAGAAGTTACAAATGGTGATTTATCATCAAATGGCACCATATTCTTATTTACCGTAATATCGGCTTTTACTAAAGCTTGCTCTGCGTCTTTACCTGATAAGTTTTTATTACGCAAATCAATTAGCATACAGTGATTATCTGTTCCTGCCGAGATAATGTTATAACCTTTAGCAACTAAGGCCTCTGCCATAGTTGCAGCATTTTTCTTTACTTGTAATTGGTAGCTTAAAAACTCATCACTCAATGCTTCTCCAAAAGCAATAGCTTTAGCTGCAATAATATGCTCTAATGGTCCACCTTGATTTCCTGGGAATACCGCGGAATCTAATAAGGATGACATCTTGCGTAAATTTCCATTTTTAAGCTTGATACCAAATGGGTTTTCAAAATCTTTACCCATCATTATCATACCACCTCTTGGACCTCTTAAAGTTTTATGTGTTGTTGTTGTAACAATATGACAATGCGGTAACGGGTCATTTAAAATTCCTTTAGCTATTAACCCTGCAGGATGAGAGATATCTGCCATTAAAATGGCTCCAACGCTATCTGCAATAACTCTAAAACGCTTAAAATCAATATCACGAGAGTAAGCTGATGCACCAGCGATTATTAATTTTGGCTTCTCAGAAGTTGCTATTTCTTGAATTTTATCATAGTTTAAAACACCTGTCTCCTGCTCTACCCCATAAAATACTGGGTTGTACAATTTACCAGAAAAATTTACTGGAGACCCATGTGTTAAATGTCCACCATGTGATAAATCAAATCCTAGGATTTTATCTCCTGGTTTTAAACATGCATGGTAAACCGCTGTATTAGCCTGACTACCAGAGTGCGGTTGCACGTTCACATATGCAGCACCAAACAATGTTTTTGCTCTATCAATGGCTATTTGCTCCACTTCATCAACCACTTCACAGCCTCCATAATAACGCTTACCAGGATACCCCTCAGCATATTTATTAGTTAACACAGAGCCTGCAGCTTCCATAACTTGAGGGCTTACAAAATTCTCTGAAGCAATTAGCTCAATACCATGTAATTGGCGCTCTTTTTCTGCTTGAATAAGTTCAAAAATCTGTTCGTCGCGTTGCATAAAATTAAATTCTGATTAAATATTCGGCAAAAATAGCAAATAGATTAGTTAAAAGTGTTAAAAAAGGGAGAATAAGGATGAAGTTTTTAACGGTTTTATTAACGGTTATTGTTAATCTATATTTTAAGTGATTTTATCCGTTAAAATAAAAAAAATGTGTAGGTTTGATAAGAATACAATAACATAAAAAAATTAAGGTTATGCCATTATCAGCTAACAATCCAGATAGAACTTCGTGGTTACACGTAGATAAGAATTCAGATTTCCCTATTCAAAACATCCCTTTTGGGGTGTTCTTAACTCGTGATGACATCATCACCATTGGAACTAGAATTGGTGATACTGCCATAGATTTAGGGGCTTTACATCAATTGGGGTATTTTGAAGGCATCCCTCTAACGGATGATATTTTTCTTCAAGACTCATTAAACGATTTTATTGCCGATGGTAGAAAAACTTGGCGTGCAGTAAGAAATCGAATTGCAGAAGTTTTTGATGCCGAAAATGATACACTCAAAAACAATACAAAACACAAAGAAACCATATTATTTAGATTGGATGAAATCGAAATGCAATTACCTGTACAAATTGGTGATTATACAGATTTTTATTCCAGCATCGAGCATGCCACTAATGTAGGTACTATGTTTAGAGATCCCGATAATGCTTTATTACCAAATTGGCTACACATACCTGTGGGATATCACGGCAGGAGTTCTTCCATAATTCCTTCTGGCATACCCGTGCACAGACCACAAGGTCAAACCATGCCACATGGCGCAAAGACACCAGTTTTTGGGCCAAGTAAGCTCATTGACTTTGAATTAGAAATGGCATTTATTACTACCGACGCAAATGATTTAGGTGAAGCTATTCCTATAGATGAAGCTGAAGAATATATCTTTGGTTTAGTCCTTTTAAATGATTGGAGTGCTAGAGATATTCAAAAATGGGAGTATGTGCCTTTAGGTCCATTTTTAGCTAAAAGCTTTGCCTCATCTATTTCACCATGGATTGTTACTTTAGATGCGCTAGAACCTTACCGCGTTGCAAGCCCAAAACCAATAAAACCTCAGTTAGAGTATTTACAGTACAAAGGAGAAAAAAGCTATGATATTCAATTAGAGGTTTCTATACAGCCCAAAGGCGCTAAAGAAACGGTGGTTAGCAAATCTAATTTCAAATACATGTATTGGAATATGGTACAGCAGTTGGCACACCATACTATAAATGGTTGCCCAGTTAATTCTGGTGATATGATGGGAAGCGGTACTATTTCAGGTCCTTCTGAGGATAGTTATGGATCCATGCTAGAATTAACTTGGAGAGGTGAAAAACCACTTAAAATGAATAATGGTACTGAACGCAAATTTATTAACGATCATGATACCGTGATTATGAGAGGTCATTGTGAAAAAGATGGCACTAGAATTGGATTTGGAGAAGTATCTACAAAATTGCTTCCAATTTACAATGAAAAGTAATAATTTAATTACAAATTATATTTTTTAATTACATTTCGTCGTATTTATTAGCGTTTTATCTGTAGTATTCGTATTTTGGCATCACTATTGAAAGGGTTACCCCAATAACCAAAACTTTTGACCTATGAAGAAATTACTACTCCTAACAGCTATAACTGTAATTGTATTTGCATGTAGCACCCGTAAGCAAGTTGAAAAAGCTGTAAATATCGGTAATTATGACCAAGCTATTAATACAGCCCTAAGAAAGTTGCGAACAAATAAAAACAAAAAACGTAATTACGATTATGTAATTATGCTTCAAGATGCTTATTATAAAGTGGTTGAACGAGACCTTGGCAGTATTGCGCATCTTAACAAAGACGACAACCCTGAAGCTTTTGTAAGTGTATATGAACTATATAAGGGCTTAGATGCTAGACAGGAAGCCATAAAACCCATTTTACCTTTATATGTAAATGGAAAAAAGGTTCCGTTTAAGCTTAACAACTATAGCGACCATATTCTTAAATCAAGAGACAAAGCATCTGATTATTTGTTCGAAAAAGGTTTGGCGCTTTTAGAGAATGAAGATAAAACAAGTATCCGTGAAGCGTATAATACCCTAGAGTATTTGCAGGATATTAATCCTAATTATGAAAATACTAATGAATTATTAAATGAAGCCCATCAACGAGGTATGGATTATATTTTAGTTTCTATTAACAATGAAACAGAACAGGTAATTCCGAAACGTTTAGAAGACGATTTACTTAGCGTAGACACATATGGTCTAAATAAGTTTTGGAGTACCTATCATGTCAACAAAATCTCTAATCTAAATTATGATTATACTTTAGAGTTAAATTTAAAGCAAATCAATATTTCTCCTGAACAAATTAAAGAACGTGAATTTGTAAGAGAGAAAGAAATAGTTGATGGCTGGCAGTATGTTTTAGATGATGCAGGAAATGTAGCTAAAGATACTTTAGGTAACGATATTAAAGTCGACAAACTTGTTAATATTCAATGTAGATATTTTGAAACAATTCAAACCAAATCATCACAAGTGATAGGTGATGTTGTTTTTAAAGATTTACGATCTAATCAAATTCTTAACAAATTTCCTATTGACAGTCAATTCGTTTTTGAATACATCTACGCCACCTCAAGAGGAGATAAACGTGCGTTACTTCAAAATGATATTGGTTATCTAGAAAACCGAAGAGTCCCATTTCCGAATAATGAACAAATGGTATATGATACAGGAGAAGACCTTAAACTCCAATTAAAGAGCATTATAAACTCTTATAGTTTTAACAGATAAATAAAAAGCCTTCTAGTTGTAGAAGGCTTTTTTTTCTATGTATTTTTCAGAAAATTACCAGAAGGAATTTGTTTCAAACCATCTACTGAATGATTATATAAATACACCCAAGCTTTGATAACAGTAAGACTATTTTCGACGCTAATGGTAATCTGTTCTCTTTTAAATAAATTCGGTTTTGGTGAGTTTTCACGAACACCCTCATACTCATCTAATACTTCAAAAAGACTATTAATAGCTGATAACTTATAAAGTTTGCCATAAACTTTATCCAAACTACTATCACTAATTATAGCTCCAGGAAACCATGAAACCCTATATAGTTTCCCCTGAAAATATCCTCTAGCTTCATACGAGGCATAAGCAGATAAACACTTTGACATCTCATGTTCAGTATCTTCCAATAAGGTACCGTATACAAAGAGGTAATCAGAATTCAAGCTTGTCAAAATTTAAATAAATAAATTTAAGTCAATCTCATTTATACCACCATGAGAACCATGTGCCACGACAACCCCGTTTTTTAAAACTATAAGTTGCGGAGACTCATGCATTACTTGAAATGCATATCCTACTTCATTTGACACCTCTCGGTAATTCAACAAATCCAAATAATATAAATCCAAATCATTTTCAGTCAAGTCATAGGCATCCACAAATTGATTCATAACCATTGTACTAATACCACAACGCGTTGAATGCTTAAAAATAACTTGAGTTTTCGTTTTCGATTTTTCTTTAATGGTATCTAGTTGCTCTAAATTAATTAAAGTAATCCAAGGTAATACCTTTTCTTCTTTTGGTTCTGTAGAACCTCCAAATAGTTTATTTATTAATCCCATTTATATTTTTTTTAATTATAAGTAAAAAGTATTTAATAGTAACGCTAAGTAGGTCGAAAGAAATTACAATGCTTACATTACGACAAAAAGTCATAAAAAATAAGTTGATTACAGACATTTTGTCTGCTAAAATATCTTGGTAAGATTATTGACTTAAATCACTTGTATTCTTAAAATAATAAAGATTTTTCGCTTAGGCGGAATTAAAACAAAATATAATATGAACCTAAATAATTATACAATAAAATCACAGGAAGCCATACAGCAAGCGCAGCAGCTGGCTCAAGGCTTCGGACATCAACAAATAGAAAACGAACACCTTTTTAAAGGCATTTTTGAAGTTGATGAAAACGTTCTACCCTTTATTCTTAAAAAGTTAAATGTTAACGTTTCTATTTTAGAACAAGCTTTAGACAAGCAGATTGAAAGCTTCTCTAAAGTTTCAGGATCGGAACTCATGCTTTCTCGCGAAGTTGGAAAAAGTTTGAACGAAGCATCTATCGTTGCTAAAAAAATGAAAGACGATTATGTTTCTATTGAACATTTAATTTTAGCTGTTTTTAAATCGAACAGCAAAATCGCCCAGATGCTAAAAGATCAAGGTGTGACTGAAAAAGGATTGAAAGCGGCAATTGAAGAATTACGCAAAGGAGAACATGTAACTTCACAAAGTCAAGAAGATACGTATAACTCCTTAAATAAATACGCAAAAAATTTAAATCAGCTCGCAAAAGATGGTAAGCTTGACCCCGTTATTGGTCGCGATGAAGAAATTCGTAGAATTCTTCAAATCTTATCCCGTAGAACAAAAAATAACCCAATATTGGTTGGTGAACCTGGAACAGGTAAAACCGCTATTGCCGAGGGTTTAGCTCATAGAATTATAGATGGTGACATACCTGAAAACCTTAAAGACAAACAAATTTTTGCCTTGGACATGGGAGCTTTAATTGCAGGTGCTAAATATAAAGGTGAATTTGAAGAACGGTTAAAAGCTGTTATTAAAGAAGTAACGACCAGCGATGGAGACATTGTCTTGTTTATTGATGAAATACACACCCTTGTTGGCGCTGGTGGCGGTCAAGGCGCTATGGATGCTGCAAACATTCTTAAACCAGCATTGGCAAGAGGGGAACTACGTGCTATTGGGGCAACTACGCTTGATGAATATCAAAAATATTTTGAAAAAGACAAAGCTTTAGAGCGTCGTTTTCAAAAAGTAATGGTGGATGAACCCGATACAGAAAGTGCCATTTCAATATTAAGAGGTATAAAAGAAAAGTATGAAACGCATCACAAAGTACGTATTAAAGACGAAGCTATTATTGGTGCAGTAGAGCTTTCTACAAGGTATATTACAAATCGCTTTTTACCAGATAAGGCTATTGATTTAATGGACGAGGCGGCGTCAAAATTACGCATGGAAATAAACTCTAAGCCAGAAGAACTAGATGTTCTAGATAGAAAAATCATGCAGTTAGAAATTGAAATTGAAGCGATTAAGCGTGAAAAAGATGAAACAAAGTTAAAATCACTTCGGGCAGATTTGGCCAACATCAAAGAATCTAGAAATGAAATTAATGCCAAATGGAAAAGCGAGAAAGAAGTAGTTGATAATATTCAAAATACTAAGCAAGATATTGAATCCTACAAACTAGAAGCGGAAAAGGCGGAGCGCGAAGGTGATTATGGTAAAGTGGCAGAATTGCGTTATGGTAAAATTAAAGAAGCTCAGGAGCGATTAGAAGGGTTTCAAAAGAAACTACAAGAACAATCTGAGAACTCTTTAATAAAAGAAGAAGTTACCTATGATGATATCGCCGAAATTGTTGCTAAATGGACCGGAATACCTGTTACCAAAATGATACAAAGTGAGCGCGAAAAACTTTTAAAATTGGAACATGAGTTACATAAGCGCGTAGTTGGTCAAGAAGAGGCTATTGAAGCTGTTAGTGATGCGGTAAGACGAAGTCGTGCTGGTCTTCAAAATCCACAAAAACCTATAGGAACATTTCTTTTCTTAGGAACAACAGGGGTGGGTAAAACAGAGCTAGCAAAGGCTTTAGCGGAATATTTATTTGATGATGAAAACGCTATGACTAGAATAGACATGAGCGAATATCAAGAACGACATGCTGTTAGCCGATTGGTTGGAGCGCCTCCAGGTTATGTAGGTTATGATGAAGGTGGACAATTAACAGAAGCCGTAAGACGTAAGCCCTACTCTGTTGTATTACTAGATGAAATAGAAAAAGCACACCCCGATACTTTTAATATTTTATTACAAGTATTGGACGAAGGACATTTAACAGACAACAAAGGACGTGTAGCGGATTTTAAAAACACAATCATTATTATGACTTCCAATATGGGGAGTAACATCATACAGGAGCGTTTTGAAGCTACAAAAGATATAGATTCGGCTATTGAAGCGGCTAAGATAGACGTTTTAGGTTTGCTTAAACAAACCGTTAGACCAGAGTTCTTGAATCGAATTGATGATACCGTAATGTTCACTCCACTAAGTAAGGAGAACATAACTGATATTGTTGGTCTTCAATTAAAAAGTGTAACAAAAATGATAGCTCAGCAAGGTATAACTTTTGATGCTACTCAGGAGGCTGTTTCTTATTTAGCAGATAAAGGGTACAACCCAGAATATGGAGCAAGACCTGTAAAACGTGTTATCCAAAAAGAAGTACTAAATGCGCTAAGCAAAGAAATTTTAGCAGGCAAGGTCACAACTGATAGTATCATTTTACTAGATGCCTTTGATGACAAATTAGTTTTTAGAAACCAAGGTGATCTGGTTGCTGAAGAATATTAAATAAAATAATGATTATTTGTAACAAAAAGCTTTACAAATAGTCTATTAGTTGGTTGGTTAGTTGAAAAGCAACATGATTCTTTTTTAAGATGGTTGTTGCTTTTTTTAATATATAAAAATATACCGTATGGTATATTTTTATATATTTGTTTTACTATGACGACAAAAGCTGAATTAACATCGCAATATATCATAGAGGTTTCTGCGCCTATATTTAATAAAAATGGATATGCAGCTACCAGCATAAAGGATATAACAGATGCTACAGGCTTAACTAAAGGTTCCATTTATGGAAATTTTAAAAACAAGGAAGAATTAGCGTATGCCTCATTCAAATTTATGGTAAAGTCGTTAATGAAACCTTTATCTATTCATCTTAAAAAAAATGAATCTCCCATTCAAAAATTGTACTTAATAACTGATTTTTATAGAAATTACTATCCTTTTAGCAAGCAACTTGGCGGTTGTCCGGTACTTAATATTGGAGTGGATTCAAATCACAGTAATTCGCAGTTGCTCAATAAGGTTAAAGAAACCATACAAAGCATTCAGGACAAATTATGTAGTATCATTGAGATGGGGATCGAACGCGAAGAAATCACTACTGAGATTAATGCCATGCAATATGCCAAACGCTTTGACACTATGATTCAAGGTGCAATTTTTATGACATATACATTAGATGACGATTTTTATATGCAAGATACGATGGACCATATAGATGATATAATTACAAACAAACTTAAATTCTAATATTTTTTTACTTAACAATATACCGATTGGTATATAAATCTAAAATCATGAGTCAACTTCCTAAAATTCTTAAAAGTAAAGCCAAAGTACGTTTTCAAGATTGCGATCCATTTAACCATCTTAATAATAGCGCTTACTTAAACTATTTCATGAATCATCGTGAAGATGTTCTAATTGAAAACTATAATCTAAATATTTACAAAAAAGCAAAACAAGAAGGAAAAAGTTGGGTATCCAGTAGCAATCAAATTGCATATTTAAAGCCTGCCTTTTTATCGGAAACTGTGATTATAGAGTCGGAATTAATAGATTTTAACACAAGCGAATTAAAAGTAGAAATGAGGATGTTTAATAAAGACAAAAGCCACTTAAAAAGTGTTATTTGGTGTCAATTCGTTCATTTCAATCTATTAAAGCAAAAGCGAGAGCATCATGCAAAAGATTTAATGGAATTATTCCAATCTGTTGTAAACACTCAGGAAACTGATACATTTGAAGAACGCCTGAATAGGCTAAGGCTGTTTACTTTAGAAAAATAAATTGAAACAACATACTATTTTTTAAAATATTTGGTTATCGTATAATATTATATACAGTTAATCTAAAATAGCCGTTTTAATATCTTTTTTTGAATTTAAATCGATAAATTAGCTTAAACGTGGTCCCCAAACTACGCATCAAACTTAAAAATTAATCATGGTACAATTAATCAGAAAGATTAAAAAATACTTTTAAAAACCTACATTCATCAATGAACATTTGTAAACAAATAGATTACACTTTATTAGAATCAAATGCTACACAACGCGATATTATGGGGCTTTGCGAACAAGCACAAGAAAATAATTATCATAGTGTTTGTGTAAACAGCTGCTATGTTACTTTAGCTAAGCAAATGTTACCTGAGTCCAATATAAAAATATCTACAGTTATTGGGTTTCCATTGGGTGCAACCACGACTAAAGCAAAAGTTTTTGAGGCAAGACAAGCTATTTTAGATGGTGCTGATGAAATTGGTATGGTTATAAATATTGGTTATTTAAAAAGTAAAAATTATGTTTCTATTTTAAAGGACATTACTGATGTTAAATTAGCTATTGGAAGTAAAACTTTAAAAGTTATTATTGAAATTTCAGAATTAAACAAAAATGAAATTATTAAAGCTTCTGAAATATGCCTAGATGGAGGAGCCAATTATATAGAAACTTCAACTGGTTTTTCTAAAAGTGGTGCCACTCTTACCGCAGTGAAAATTATAAAAAAAAC
Organism: uncultured Algibacter sp.; assembly: GCF_947495925.1. Classification (GTDB taxonomy): domain Bacteria; phylum Bacteroidota; class Bacteroidia; order Flavobacteriales; family Flavobacteriaceae; genus Algibacter_E. Next base: position 451,902 of record NZ_CANMAU010000003.1, on the reverse strand, counting down.
CATTAAAGACAGAGCCAAAATAAAGGCAACAGGTGAAATTTTTGATTTTCAGACTGCTATTAAATATCTGGAGGTTGGAGCCGATAGAATAGGTGCTTTTACCATTATTAATCCATTTAATAATACGCGTCAAATAAGAAATAGCAAAATCTACAAGCAATTCTTAGAAAAGTCTCAAAAAGAAAATACTACAGAAGAAGACAAAACCACACACAGAACAGCTTTTTAAATCCATTGTAAAGATTTATTAAAACACTAAAGCTTTATCTTTTTGAAATAGTATAAATAGATAATTGTTAATATCTTTGAAAAAGCCGATTTATTTGATCATACGGCTTTTTATTGATTCATTATCAAAGATTAAAAACATGAGTCCATTTAGCCACTTTATAGACCATACACTTTTAAAGGCAACAGCAACAAAAAGCGATATTATTCAATTATGTGAAGAGGCAAAAACATATAAATTCTTCTCTGTTTGTGTAAATAGTAGTTATGTGGCTTTGGCCAAAGAACAACTTATAGATAATGATATTAAAATCTGCTCTGTTATTGGGTTTCCATTAGGTGCCATGAGTACTGATGCTAAAGTAATGGAAGCTAGAAGTGCATTAAAAAATGGTGCTGATGAGATCGATATGGTTATCAATATTGGTTTACTCAAAAGTAAAGATTTTGATACTGTTTGGAAAGATATTGAAGCTGTAAAAAGCGTCATGCCAAACAACATCTTAAAGGTTATACTAGAAACCTGCTATTTAGATGAAATTGAAATTATAAAAGCGAGCGAGCTTGCTGTACAGAGTGGTGCAGATTTTATAAAAACATCCACTGGGTTTGGAACAAGAGGCGCCAGCATAAACGATATCAAACTAATGAAAAGCGTTTGTAAAGGCTGTGTTAAAATAAAAGCTTCAGGTGGTATACGAGACGCCAAAACCGCATTAGAATATATTAACTTAGGGGTTGATCGCCTAGGAACATCTTCAGGTATAGCCATAGTTACAGGAAAAGAATCAACATCTAATTATTAGCTTAGATTATGAGTGTGCACATTGAAGCAGAAAAAGAAGACATTGCAGAAACTATTTTACTTCCTGGTGACCCGCTGCGCGCAAAATGGATTGCTGAAACTTATTTAAAAGATGCTTTTTGCTTTAATAAAGTAAGAAATATGTTTGGATACACAGGTTTTTATAACGGAAAACGTGTTTCTGTTATGGGAACGGGAATGGGCATACCATCTATTTCTATTTATGCACACGAGCTTATAGTTGATTATGGCGTTAAAAACCTCATACGTGTTGGAAGTGCTGGTTCCTATCAAAAAGATATAAAATTAAGAGATGTAATATTTGCAATGGCCGCTTCATCAAATTCCGGGTTAAACGAACTCCGTTTTAATGGTGCAGATTATGCACCAACAGCAAGCTTTGAATTGTTTCAAAAAGCCTTGGATGTTGCTAAAGTAAAACAAATCTCCATTAAAGCGGGTAACGTATTTACATCTGATGAATTTTATGCGGATGATTTTGAATCGTACAAAAAATGGTCCAAATTTGGAGTGCTTTGCGTTGAAATGGAGTCTGCCGGTCTGTATACTATAGCTGCTAAGCACCGTGTAAACGCCCTTTCAATCTTAACTATTTCTGACTCTTTAGTTACGGGAGAACGAACATCAACTAAAGAACGAGAAACGACATTTAAAGATATGGTTGAAATTGCTTTAGAGTTAGCCTAGGTTATTTTAAAGGCTATAGTTTGCCCCCTGTATTTCTGAGCTAAACAATTTATTGCCGATTCTTTTAGTTGTAATATTCTAGGGTACCCACCAGTGGTTTGACAATCTCGCATTAATACAATTAATTTCCCCGAAGGTGTGAGTTGAACAGTTCCAGGCAATACAGGTGAAGTAATTACAGCTCTTAAATCATTTTCCATAGCCTCATTCAATTGATAGGCCATTCTGTTATTAATATTTGAAATACTGAAATTAGAATTAAACAACCTTTTCTGCTGCGCCATTGAAAGCAAATCAAATTCAGCTCCTTTATATACCTCAATTTCATTAATTGTTAAATAATCCAAGTTCACTTTCAGCAAGGCGTTTTTATTCGTTGATATCCCTTCAAAGGTTTTAACTCTCAAACAATCCCCTTTTATTAATTGATTCTTCAATGTAACACCTTTGTAGAAGCTTCTACTATTCATAGAAATTTCCGTCCTAAAACCTCCTAGAACAGCTATATACGCTCTAAAACCTCTTAATAATCTTCCAAAAGCTAATACATCTTTTGGTTTTACTTGTAAAACCTTATTATTTGAGATTGGAATACCATTCAACTTTGGACACATATCTGCACCCGAAATACATATTAAAGTTTCACATTTAAACTCTAATGAAACACCCATCATGGTCATTTCTATAACAGCATCGTTTTTATGATTACCGAGTAATGCATTGGCTACCGTTGCCGCTTGCCTATCCATAACACCAGAATAAGGGACACCAAATTCTTGATATCCAAACCTACCTAAATCTTGAATGGTTGAAAACAATCCTGGCTTTAAAACTTTAATCATACCACCTGCTCGCTTTCTAAATTATAAACCCCAGACTTTACTAAAGCCTTTATTGTAACATATTCTTTTAACGAAACAGAAACAAATTGAATACGATCTCCTGCCTTTGCAAAACAAGGCTTTTCCTTTTGATGGTTAAAAAAGTCAATTGGTGAATTTCCAATAATATTCCAACCTCCGGGACTTTCATTTGGATAAACTCCCGTTTGATTTCCTCCTATGGCTACTGCTCCCTTTTCAATTTGCCTGCGTGGTATTTCCTTTCTTGGAGTAAACAAACGTTCATTAAGGCCCCCTAGATATAAGAACCCAGGCAAAAACCCAATAAAATAAACCGTGTAAATGGCTTCAGAATGCAACCTAATGACATCATCTTTTGATAAATTTTTAGATTGAGTAATTTCTTCTATATCCAAGCTAAAATCAGCATGGTAACATACGGGTATTTTCCATAGTTTAGACTGACTGGGAACAGCATTACTCATGGAATTATAAATTTCTTCTAATTCCTTAATAGCATGTATTTCATCAAAAATATAATCCGTGTATAAAACCAGTATCGACTGATATGCTGAACGCGCTTCAATGATGCGATAACCTAATGCATTTTCAATTTTTTTCTTCAAATTCAGAACATCTGAAAGAATAGTTTCGCTAATCTCGAAAGGCCACTCAATTAAAATAGCTTTTTCATTAAAGCGCTTGTATGTAGGCTTAAATTTTGACAAATTAAGATACTTTTATTCCTTTATCTTTTAATTTGCTTGATAAATTAGAAATCAATTCAATAGCCTTGGGGTTATCGCCATGAACACAAATAGTTTCTGTTAAAATAGGTTTCATATTTCCAGATATCGTTTTTACCGTATTAGAAGACAACATCTGGTAAACATGATTAAACATTTCATTATGATCGTAAATAACTGCGTTGTTTTCTGTTCTAGAAACTAAGGTCAAATCATCATTGTAATTTCTATCCGCAAAAGCTTCATACATGATGGGGACATTATTTTCAATAGCTAATTTAGCAATAACGGAATTATAAGGAACATATAATTTGGCTCGAAGCATCATGCCTTTCATAACTTCAACAATGACGTTTGCTATTTTTTCATCTACTGTTGCCAAATTGTATAATGCGCCATGTGGCTTTACATGATGAAGTTGCATATGAGTTTCCTCTAAAACCTTTACTAAAGTTTTTATCTGATTCTTAATAGACGTATACAAAGCCACACAAGACATTTCAATAGACTTTCTACCAAAACTCTCTTTATCAGGAAAAGATGGATGCGCTCCTATTTTCACACTATGATTTTTAGCAAGTTCTACCACGGCTTTCATGGTCTTATAATCACCAGCATGCCCTCCACAAGCAATATTACAAGATGAGATAAATGGCATAAGCTGAACTTCATTACCGATTCCCTCCCCTACATCTGCATTAAGATCAATATAAGATTTCATATTACAGTATATTCAAGTCAAATACCTTATTTAAGGTCGCTAATGAGAGTAAGATACTTAATAATAAAATAGTACCACCAAAAACATTTTGCTTAATGTTATTTTTATACGAACCTAAGATTGAAGATTTATTCATGACCCAAATTAAAAACCCAGCGATAACAGGTAATAGAATACCATTGGTTATTTGAGCAAATTTGATGATTTCAATGGACTTTATTCCTAATGTTGAAAACAAAACTCCAATTACAAGAACAAAGCTCCAAACAAATCTAAATCTAATGGACTTCATATTGGTATCCCACCCTAGGCAACCCGTTGCAACATAAGCCGCTGCTAATGGAGCTGTAATAGCACTTGTAATGCCTGCAGCACACATACCTAAGCCAAGAAAATACTTAGCAAAACTTCCAAAAAGAGGTTCTAAACCTTTTGCTAAATCAGCTACATTATTTACATCAGCATTTCCAATTGAAGTAGCCGAAATAATAATACACATGGAAACCAAGCCACCTAATGCTACCGAAATAATGGTGTCTTTACGAGCATACATCAAGTCCGTTCTTTTATGCCACTTTTCTTTAACCAACGAAGCATGCAAAAACAAGTTATACGGTACAACTGTGGTACCTATTAAAGCAATAACTGTTAACAAACTATCTTGTGAAAGCCTAGGAATAAAGGTGCCATTTATAATACCAGAAATACTAGGCTTAGTCATAATCGCTGTAATCAAAAAGGCCAAACTCATTAATATCACTAAAAAAACCAAAACTTTTTCAAGTACTTTATAATTTCCTAGGTACAATAATATAAAAGCAAAGCCTCCTATTAGCACACTCCATAAATTGAGTGAAAATCCAAAAACATCTATGCTTTCGTTTCCCAATATAGTTTCTAAGCCTAAAACTCCTCCACTTATATTTCCGGCCTCATATGCCGCATTTCCAATTACAATAGCCGACAGAATTAAGATAATCGCAAAAACTTTCATAACAGGGTTACGAAGTTCCTCTCGAATAATTTCAGACAAACCTTTTTGAGATATAATCCCTAATCGAGCTGCCATTTCTTGAAGTCCAATCGTTGCTATAATAGACAGTAACATAGCCCACAATAGCGCATACCCAAATCCAACACCAGCAAGTGTGCACACCGTTACAGTACCAGGCCCAATAAAGGCGGCAGCCACAAGAGGTCCGGGCCCCATATTTTTAAACCATTTTTTAATCATTCCCCTTAGACTTAAGTGCATAAATAGCAAAACTACCTAACCAATGACCTCCCATATAATCATCACCAAAAATACTAGGTAAGGAATAATTAATATGCTGATTTTCTAAAGCTCTAAGATGTGCATATTCAGGTAAACCTTCAGCTATTTTATTCAGACTCCAAGCGCGAGAAAAATTAACTCCATCCAAGTGTACTAAATAGCCATCAGTTCTATCAGATACCACTCCAACTTCAATTGAGAAATTTTTATCTTTTAATTGCGGCAGAAATTCATGCAACCAAATCTTATACTCATGAATTGGCAATAATCGTTTCATCAAAGCAGCTTCTTCCAAACATGGTGATAAAAAATCACTACCACTAGGCTCCCAATTTAAAGGACAATCTCTGTCATTTTTATAAAAATAAAATGAGCGTTCATTAATAGCTTCTTTTAAATCTTCATTATTTAAGGTTTCAGCATAATCGTATGCAAATGAAAGTCCAAATGCCGTATTTGCATGGGTACCAACACGTTGTGGGTAATTTAATTTTGGTAAAAATTCTATATACTTTTGAACCAGTAAATTGGTAAGCGGTTGCAAGTTTCTTTCCAGTTGTCGCCCCGTTTCGTCATCCCAAGTATGGATTTCTTCTGCTAATTTAAGTAGCCATGCCCAGCCATAGGTCCGTTCGTAAGACTTATTGTATTTTTTTTCGAAATAAGCGACTTCTGCTTCTATGTTTTCTTTTGATATATTATTTAGTAAATTTTGTTTAATAATTTCAGCATTCTCAATATGCGGAAACAATTTTAACAAACTTACCAAACTCCAATGTCCATGTACTGATGAATGCCAATCAAAACAACCATAAAACGCAGGATGTAATTCTGTAGGAGATTTTAAATCATCATCACCACCTAAGGTTTGAGATAATTTATTAGGGTATTCTATATTAATACAATGTAGTGGTAAACCAGCTAATTCTTTAGCTTCCTCAATACCCAATTTAGGTGTTTCTTGACTAATTTCAGAATTAATTTTAACGTCCAGGCTTGAATCATGATTGTCTCCTCCATTTTTCTTTGAGTCAGTGCAATTAAAGCATATCGAGGCTAAGGCAATTATTAAATAGTGTTTCATAATTTTAAACTAAATACTTGCTAAATGTAGTTTACCTTAAAAGAATTCCCAAATAATTATAAATTAACACCATTTGTTACCCTAATTTTAACTAAATGTTATGTTCAAAAAGTGTTTGGTCATCATAAAACCACTTTTTAATAAATATATTTGTAGTACACTTAATTAAACCATAAATAAGAAAATAATATGAAATATAAGATTTGGGATTTTCTTTTAGCCTTTTTAGTAATTAGTTCAGTTTTTGCTCAGCAAAGCGCTTGGGAAAACCCTAATGTAAATTATATCAATAAAATGCCTGCACGTGCTACATTTTATTCTTATGAAAACATAGATTTAGCAAAAGCAGATCATAGAGAAAACTCGAAATATTACAAGTCTTTAAATGGAGATTGGAAATTTAATTGGGTAGCAAAACCAGCTGATGCAGTAAACAACTTCCAAGACACAAATTTTGATAGCTCAAATTGGGATGTTATTGATGTGCCTTCCAATTGGGAAATGAGAGGTTATGGCACACCAATTTACACAAATTCTACCTATCCATTTTTTAGTGATTTTCCATATATAAACCATAATGATAATCCTGTTGGGCATTATATTAAATCTTTCAAATTTGAAGGCTCGTGGAAAAATAAAGATGTTATTTTACACTTTGGTGGTGTATCTTCGGCATATTACGTTTGGGTGAACGGGCAATTTGTAGGTTACAGTGAAGACACTAGATTACCTTCAGAATTTGATATTACATCGCATCTTAAAGAAGGTGACAATAAAATAGCTGTAAAAGTATATCGTTGGGCAGATGGCAGTTACTTAGAAGCACAAGACCATTGGCGCCTGAGCGGTATTGAACGTGAAGTATATTTACAAGCCTTGCCTAAAGTGAGGCTTTCTGATTTTGCACTAAGAACATATTTAGATAAAAATTACGAAAATGCATCATTACAAGTAAGACCAGAAATAGTAGCTAATATTCCTAATAAATACTTAAAAAAAGTAGGTCATTTTGGTAATGCACCTTTAAAAACGACTGTTGATGATTGGACATTAACTACGCAGTTAATTGATGCTAACGGAACATCTGTTGGTGAAGCAAATACAATCAAACTAGGTAAGATTTTAGGTGAAAGATATCCGCAACGTGATAATGTTAAATTTGGTTTAATGAAGACTGTGATTGAGAATCCAAGAAAATGGTCTTCTGATGATCCATATTTATACACTCTACTTTTTGAACTTAAAGACGATAAGGGGAATTCTATTCAATACTCAAGTACTAAAGTTGGTTTTAGAGATTTAGAAATTGATGAAAGAGGTCGCTTTTTAGTTAATGGTAATCCTGTAAAAATGATTGGTGTTAATCGTCATGATCACCATCAAACTAACGGAAAAGCATTATCGAGAACAGACCTTGAAGAAGATGTTAAACTTTTGAAACAGTTTAACTTTAACGCTGTTAGAACATCCCACTACCCTAACGACCCTTATTTTTATGATTTATGCGATAAATATGGGTTATATGTAATGGATGAAGCTAATCTAGAAACTCATGGTACTCGCGGACAATTATCTAATGTTCCTGAATGGGGAAATGCGTATTTACAACGCGCTATAAGAATGGTAGAACGCGATAAAAACCACCCAAGCATTGTATTCTGGAGTTTAGGAAACGAATCTGGTACCGGACCTAATCATGCTGCCATGGCTGCATGGATTAAAGATTTCGACCCAACACGTTATATTCATTATGAAGGTGCTCAAGGTATGCCGTCTCATCCAGACTATAAAGAAGATTACTTTAGTCATGGAAAGGGAAACCCTTCTGATAAACCATGGGTAGACATGGTTAGTAAAATGTACCCAAGTACCGAAGAGTACCAAAGTTTAATCGATCATACTGGAAAGGTTGATAACAGACCTGTAATTATGTGTGAGTATGCACACTCTATGGGGAATTCTACAGGAAATATGAAAACCTATTGGGATGTTATCTATAAAAACGATAGAGCTTTAGGAGGGTATATTTGGGATTGGATTGATCAAGGCCTTGTAAAGAAAGATCAAAACGGAAAAGAATTTTTAGCCTATGGAGGTTCTTATGGAGATACACCAAACGACGGGAGTTTCTGTATAAATGGTATTATTGCGTCTGATAGAACACCAAAACCTGCTACTTACGAATGTAAGAAGGTAAATCAACCAGTAGTGATATCAACAACAAATGCTTTAAGTGGTGAGTTCGCAATTTTAAACCGCCATCATGCAGTCGATTTATCTCAGTATAATTTATCTTGGAATATCACAGAAAATGGAAAAATAGTTCAAGAAGGAGGTTTAGGCACATTAAACACTAAAGCATTCGAAACTAGCAAATTCAATATTAATTTTAAGAAACCTAAATTAAGACCAGGCAGCATATACCACTTAAATATTACAGGAAAACTAAATAAAAACACTTTATGGGCTAAGGAAGGCTATGCCGTTTTTGAAGAGCAATTCAAACTAAATTATAATGTAAAAACATCTGCTACTCTAAAATACAATAAACCTTTAAATGTTTCAGAAAACAATAATATCGTATCTATAACCAATAAATCTGTTTCCATAGAAGTAGACAAAACAACAGGATACATTTCAACATATAAATCAAAAGGCGTAACTGTTTTAAAATCACCTCTAAGATTAAACTTTTGGAGAGCTGAAACAGAAAATGATTTAGCTTACCGAAACTCCTTAAATTTACAATCTGAATTAGATTGGATGCATGCTGGTGAGAAGTTCAAAGTCGATAGTATTTCAATTAATTCTGATGAAAAAAGTAAAGTTGTGATTTCTGTTAAAGGTAATATTGAAAGTCCAAAAACAGCTGTTGCACTAACCTATACCATATTAGGAAATGGCGAAGTAAAAGTAGATTATGATGCTACTATAGACAAAGACGCGCCTAACGCACCAAGAATTGGAATGCAGTTTGACATTGCTAAAAGCTATAGTAATCTTACATATTTAGGTAAAGGTCCGCATCCTAACTATTCCGATAGAAATTACGGGTCTCATATAGGCATGTATTCTGGAAAACCAGAAAACCTAAATTACATGTATGTATATCCAGAAGAATACGGAAACCACACTGAAACTAGTTGGTTTAAACTCAGAAATTCATCTAACACCGGTGTTTTAGTTAAGGGAGAACAGCCACTCAGCTTTAGTGTAGTATCTTACAGTATAGACAACTTACAAGAAGCAAATTTTACCAACGAACTCATTGAGCGTGATATTTATACCGTGAATGTAGATTTAAAACAACAAGGACTTGGTGGAGATGACACTTGGTCTAGCCGCGCTCAGGCTTACGAGCAATATAGAAATTTACCGGGCAACTATAACTATTCGTTTTACTTAGTGCCATTTAGTGGTAATATAAAACCAGAATCAATTAGTTTTTAAGACACTTTTGTAACAAGAGTAAGTTTTTAACGTCCAACAGATAAGCATAAATGAGACCAGACTTTTTAGAGGGATGCTCTCATTTAAAATATTTTTTTGATAAAACTAAACTTACAAGCAGTTAAAAAGAATCTAAAAATATTATTTCTAGTCTTCCCCTTTTTTATAGGCTTAACCTTACAAGCGCAATTAGGCTTTTGCACCGGTAATTCTGGCGACCCCATTTTTATTGAAGACTTTGGTGCTGGTAAAGGAGATGTAAAAATACCATCAGGCACTACAACCTATAAATTCACTAAAGGTCTGCCGGCAGATGGTACATATAAAGTATCTTCTAATTCTGATTATTTTGGTTGGTTTTCTGAAGGAGACCATACATCTGGAGATATTAGTGGAAGATCACTCATAGTAAATGCAAGTTATAAACCAGGGGAGTTTTTTAAAACACCTATTTCTGGTTTATGTGAAAACACAACTTATGAATTTTCAGCTTGGTTAATTAACATATTTCCTTCTTATAATACACCATGTGGTTTCTTTAAAAATGGTAGCGCACTACCTATAAATGTAACTTTTGAAATTTGGGACAGTAGCGGTACTACCTTATTAAAAAGTGGAGATACAGACGATATATATGGAACGAATACGCCAAATTGGCAAGAATACGGACTCGTATTTAAAACCAAATCAGGACAAACATCTGTTATTTTAAAAATGCGCAATAATGGTAGAGGTGGATGCGGTAATGATTTGGCCATAGACGATATCGTATTTAAAACCTGCGGAGATGCAGTTATAATAAAGGATGAAGTAAAAAAAACAACGAATATCTCATTATATAAAAATGAGCTGCCTTATTCTACTAAGCTTTCTGCTACCCCAGATTTCTCGGTGTTTTCTGAACATTACTATCAATGGCAAGAAAGCAGTAATGGTCTTGATTGGATTAATATTGAAGGAGAAAATAATAATAGTGTTTCGGTAAATAATATAAATAGCACAAGCTATTATAGAGTATTAATTGCAGAAGGAGTTACTAATTTGCTCAATTCATTATGTAACTCAGCTTCAGAAATTTTTAAGGTCAACATTCTTAGTACCGAAAATCCTAATAAAGTTAAAAAGCCGGTTCCTAAGCCGCAGCCCAAGCAGGAAAAAAGAACGACTACGCTCATAAGACTTAGCCCTATGGGAGTTACAGCCATACAAAATGAAAGTGTTAAAAACATCGATAGCCTAACTAAAGATATTAAAAGAACTTTCAAAGCTTTAAAAGAAGGCCCTAAAACACGAAAACAAGTAATTATTGTTAAAAACGGGCGCCATATAATTTATGATAAAGTCTGGATTGACGGCGCAGTAGGAAAGTTTGTGCAAACAGAAGAAAAAATAATAAAGCAAGGAGATGCTTTTACAGATACTATTGTAGAAGAGACTTTATATTACAAAACAACCTACGGTTATAACTTAATAAAAAGAACTTACACCATTAAAGTAAAGCTTTAGTATTCTTTTACAAAATTAGTAGCTTTTACACCTTGCTATTAAATTAATCAATAACAACCAATCGCTTAACTAAACTTGAATTGCCATCTTCTGATAAACGCATCAAATAAATTCCAGAATTAAGAAACCCAATATCAACCATTTCGTTTTCAATAGAAATAGTTTTTATTAACTGACCATTTAAATTAAATACACTTGCAGTATCAAATCTTAGCGAAGATCTAATAGAAATAATAGATGATGCTGGATTTGGATACATAGAAACACTTACACTATTTTCCGAAACACTAGCCGTATTAAACTCATTGTATAGCTGGTTAATTTGTGCCGCCGTCAAAGCAACATCATACAACTGAATTTCATCCAAGCTTCCCTTAAGATAAACAGGGTTTGGGTCATAAACATCTGTACCAATGGTTAATGGATATGGCTTCACCGAAATCCCAGTATCCGTTCCATAATCTTGCTCGCTAATAAGTTGCCCATTCACATAAATCTTCAGAACCTGACCATCATAAGTCCCAGCAATATGGTACCATTGGTCTTCTACAAAAGAAACATTTCCAGAAGTACAACGCTGGCAAAGTCCGCCGTCACCAGGGCAACTATCAGGCTCAATACACATCCATAAAGCATCACCAATAATCCACATACCGTATCTAGAATGCCCGCCATCCTCATTTGCACTTTGCTCCACCAAAGAGTAAAAACTATTCGTGTTGTTTTGCGTTTTATGCTTATACCACATACTCATTGTCAACCTACCCGAAATTTCCAAATTTATAGAATGTGATACCTCTAAATACTGATTTGTACCATCAAGGAACAACCCCGAATCTCCAACTCCAGTTGTAAAACTCGTTTCATGATTAATAACGGTATGATTATAAGTAGAACTATCAGAAAGAGAATTCCCATCAAACCTAAGATGCAAAATCAAATTAGGCCCAGAAATTTGTGCCGATATACTTATGCTCAAAAAAAGCACAAGGTATAAAGCCATTTTAGAAAAAGACATCGTTGGTGTATTAGTTATAAATTTATGTCGGAAAATGTTATGTATACTTTCAGAAGGTTTTTTTGAGCGTTACCTCGAAAAGAGGTCGGACTTTATTCTTAGGTTTCTATTTTAAACTATTGAACTCATGAATATAAATATTTCTCTATTCAATTCCCCCTGCGTCGGAGATTTCAAACATGCCGTTCAATCCCTAACGCAGCTATCTGCCAACTATAAGTTTTAAATTTTGACCTTTTTTTTCGATTTTTAATAAGATTATTAATTGAAAGCTTTCAGGAATGAAAATTGATTTAGGAATATTTGTTCCCAAAGTTGGTAGACTTTGGTGAGCTAGGAGTCAAACATGGCGTTTAATCCTTGACCAATATATTTTCTAAGTCAATTTTTGAAAGTAATTCTAGACCGTTATTTTCAAATTTAGAATCTAAATGTTCTAAAACTACATTATCCCCTTTTGGTTTATAGTTATTATAATCTACAAATCGAATACCTTCTATAAAACGTTCATTGTATGCCTCGCGAAATCGCAAACCTATACCGTGTTTTTCTGCATAAGAATATGCTAAATAATCAACTTTAAAAGTCACGGTATCTATCCAATAAATAAACACATCTTCAAAATCTTCGCCACCACCATCTTCACTAAAAGTAATTTTAATTTTATGATAATCGGTTCCCTTTACATTCGTTTTTCCTAAATAGTTTTTCTTAACAGCTTTACTATTTAAACCATAAGGCAATACGGAAAAGTAATGTACAGAATTAACAGAAGCAGAATAACTTTCTTCTTTCTCTTTAGAAACCTCATAAGGTTTATTATTTATAAACCTCAGAAATCCGTCATTCGACAAAACATCTCTAACACTATTTACAGAATCCTTGAATATTCTTTCTAGTTGAAACTGTCCGTTATCACGAACTGCTCTATAATGTTTATCTCTAAAATCAAAGCTAATTGTTGTGCTTTTAATTGTATTACCACCAGATACCGCAATAGATTTTTGAACAATCTCATCTGCATCTTGAAGTTCCCTTTTACAATTAACCAAAAGTGAGGTAAATACAAATATTACTATGACTTTCTTTATCAAAACTAGGTTTTAAATATGAGTCGTAAAAGTGAGGAATACTTAACGGTACAGTTATACCATATTAGTTTTTTTCTAAAAATTTTACCGACACTAGTTACAAACTAGTGGTAGATTACGATATTTTTATAATTTATTAATAACATAAGATTAATACAGTCTAAACCTCTCAAGAGATCTCCAGTATTTATCCTTATAAATATCAAAATCTATAGCTATTCTATTTTTATGTTTCGACTTCAAATTATCGAAAATCTTGAATGGTTTTCTAAAATCTTTGCAAGCAAAATAAATAGTTCTACCGGAATCTGCAGTTTGTCTACCATTATTTAGATAGCCTTCAGAATCTTTCATAGCCTTCATTATTTCGTCTTCAATAACATTTAACAATTCATAATCCTCAGAATTAGGCATGCCATTAGAATTCGATCTATCATACTTTATATTTAATTCTGCAATCCATGGATGGGAAACTTTACTGTCCCATTCTAATAAATCAGTATTTATTATGGCAAATAATGGTAATACATTCTTTAGGGTTGCCTCCACACTAGTGTTAGCATCATTTTCTGTATTATACCTTACGCCTTCATACTTTTCAATAAATTTAATTATTGTTTCTCAATTTTTTTACTTCATCTTTTGTAATACTATTATAGTCATTCCCAAAATTAGAACGTACATACGTTAGTACATCGGCTATTTGTTTGTCAGTTAGAAAATCATGAGCAGCCATTACATTACTATAGACTTCTCCATTTACTTTTTCTCCAGCCATACCATTAAGTAATACCCCAATAAGAGCGTTTTTGTCGCCTTTAATCCAATCTGTATTTGTTAACGGAGGATTTAAGCCTTCTACCCCTTTTCCATTAGCTTGGTGGCAAGCTAAGCAATAGGTATCGTATACTTTTTTTCCATTAGGATTATCTGTGATTTTTTCCGTAGTTTCTTCGGATTTCTTATAAGTAATAACAGTTTTTTTTATGTTAGAATTTTCGCCATAATACATAATTCGCCATATTTTTCCGGTGGCAGAAGAAGTAACATATAAAGATCCATCTGAACCTTGCGCAATTCCCATTGGCCTATTTATAGCGTCTGCAGGGTTCTTAACCTCTTCCATACCAGCAAAATTATCGGCGAAAATTTCCCATTTACCGGACGGTTTACCATCTTTCATAGGAACAAAAACTACAAAGAAACCTTTTTGAGGTAAAGGGGATCTATTCCAAGAACCATGGAATACTATAAAAGCACCATTTCTATATCGTTTTGGAAATTGGTTTCCCGTATAAAATAATAAATCGTTTGGAGCCATGTGTCCAGGGAATGCCATAATAGGGGCTTTTATTCCTTCGCATCTTCCTTGTTGTTCGCCATCTCCTCCATATTCAGGAGCTAACATTTTTTTGTTTTTATTTTGATCAAAATAACAGAAGGGCCATCCAAAATCATCGCCCATATTTACTTGTAAAAATTCTTCGGCTGGTAATTGCGCATTTTGTTCTTTTGTATATAAATCCGGCCATAATTGATGTAGTTGATCTCTGCCGTGTTGCATGGCATATAAACTGTTCGTAGAAAAATTCCAGTCAAGTCCCATAGCGTTACGTATACCTGTAGCATATTTATAACCATCTTTGCCGTGAATCTGGTTTGTTTTATTAGTTTTAAAACTCCAAATTCCTGCTTGTAAATCTAAATGAGGACATGGGTCCATTCCTTTTTTTCCAGGACTACGAGCTTCTTTTTGGCATGCGTTAGAAGGAGAGCCTACAGTTACGTATATGTTACCTTTATCATCAAAAGTAAAAGGTTTAGAAGAATGATCATTTTGTTTTGGAAAACCAGAGATTACTAATTCTGACTCTAAGTTTGGTAGTAAACTGTCTTTTTTAAGGGCGTATCTATAAACTTCTGTTGTAGAGGAGGCGTATAAAAAACCATTGTTAATATCTATACCACTACCGGAGAAGTTACCAAACTCTTTTACAATGTCAGACTTTCCATTCCCAGTAGTATCTCTAAAAGCAATTATACCATTATTATCTACTTTTTTTAGCATTTTTACATATATGTCTCCATTATCTCTTACCGTTATATGTCTTGCCATTTTTCCTAGTCCATTATGAACCACTAGAGCTCCAAAATCTTTAGGCAAACTAATGTCTCCGTTATTTTTATCTGGCGCAGGTAGGGTAAGGCTAGCGCTGCTAATTTCTTTTTTTTCTTCTTTACAAGAATGAAATAGTTGTAAAGAGGTTAGCGATATAATAAGTATAAAAAACTTTTTCATTTTTAGTAATCTTAAAATTAACAGGTTTTAAACTTAGTCTATTTTTTTATAAGAATCAATAATCAAGAATTTTATTACTAATATTTACTTGAAGGTTATTAAACATAAACTTTATAATGGTGTCTGAAAAAGAGTTTTTAATATTTATTTTGTGGAATTTCTACCCCAGCCATCCCTCACGATCCAAACTTCTATACTGAATCGCTTCACTAATATGAGAGCCATTTACATTGTCCGAACCTTCTAAATCAGCGATTGTTCTAGAAACTTTCAAGATCCTGTCATACGCCCTAGCCGATAAATTCAAACGTTCCATCGCCGTTTTCAAAAGTTCTTTTGAAGCCTTATCCAACACACAATACTTCCTTATTTGCTTCACATTCATTTGCGCATTGTAGTGAACTTTTTCAGAGGTTTCAAAACGCTTACTTTGAATACCTCTTGCCCTTGTAACGCGTTTACGTATATCTACAGAAGTTTCTCCTTTTCTGTCATCACTTAATTTATCAAAAGGTACTGGTGTTACTTCAATATGAATATCAATCCTATCCAATAGCGGGCCAGATATTTTACCTAAATACCGCTGCATTTCTGCAGGACTAGATGTTACTGGAGCATCCGGATCGTTAAAATACCCCCCAGGGCTTGGATTCATACTCGCCACCAACATAAATGATGATGGATAGGTTACCGTAAATTTGGCCCTAGAAATGGTGACTTCTCTATCCTCTAAAGGTTGACGCATAACTTCTAAAACTTCGCGCTTAAATTCTGGCAATTCATCTAAAAATAAAACACCGTTATGGGACAATGATATTTCTCCAGGTTGTGGATAACTGCCGCCGCCTACTAAAGCGACATTTGAAATAGTATGATGGGGACTTCGAAAAGGCCGTTGTGCCATAAGCCCTGTATCTTTTACTCTACCAACAACCGAATGTATTTTTGTGGTTTCTAAAGCTTCATGCAAGGTCATAGGAGGTAAAATACTCGGAAGCCGTTTTGCCAACATCGTTTTACCGGCTCCTGGCGGACCTATTAAAATAATATTATGGCCGCCAGCTGCTGCAATTTCCATACAACGCTTTATGCCTTCCTGCCCTTTTACATCTGAAAAATCAAACTCAGGGAAATCAAGATTTTTTTCAAACTCTTTTCGAGTATCAATTATGGTTTGTTCTAATACTTCTCCTTTATCAAAATAATTAATAACCTCCTTTATATTTTCAACACCATAAACTTCCAGATTATCAACTATAGCTGCTTCTTTGGCATTCTGTTTTGGAAGTATAAATCCTTTAAAACCTTCTTCTCTTGCTTTGACCGCTATAGGCAGAGCTCCTTTTATAGGCTGTAAGCTGCCATCAAGAGACAGTTCACCCATAATTAAAAACTTTTCTAAATCATCAGCCTTAATTTGATTGGAAGCAGAAAGAACACCAATAGCTAAGGTTAAATCGTAGGCGCTACCCTCCTTTCTTAAATCGGCAGGTGCCATGTTAATTGTTATTTTCTTTCCAGGAATTCTATATCCATTGTTTTGCAACGCAGCAGCTATTCTATAATTACTTTCTTTGATAGCATTATCCGGCAATCCTACTAGGTGATATCCTATTCCTTTATCTACATTTACCTCAACAGTAATCGTTGAAGCCTCTACGCCAAATACGGCACTAGCGAAAACTTTTTTAAGCATACTCTTTCTTTACAGCATAAATGTAAGAAAAGTAATTTAAAACATATAGTAATTATCCTTAATCAGGTATACTATTTTAATTAATTTTGAGCTAGATGTTTTTGCTTTCTTAATTTTTCTGCATGAACCGCATAAGATGCGACAATATCGCTGTTTACCATAAAATGAATATTATAGTTACCTTTTTTTATAAAATGGTATTTCAGTTCAATAGACCCATTTCTATAATCTAAAGCAGAAACCTTAATCGTTTTACGACTCAAACCACTGCTTATTATTAACCGCATTTCCTCACTCGCATTATTACTTGTTATTTTGAATTTAAACATCAACGCTTCACCTACTAAAACTGTTGTTTTTAGATTTTTAGGTGTCATAGGAATAATGCCATACTTAAACGTACTACCGTAGGTTATCGGAGCACTTACAAACTCTTTTAGGCTAACTTTATCTCTTCGAAGTCTCCACTTTTCGACCAACGGATAGTACTTTATTATAAACAAATCAGGATCGGCTAAAAAGTAGCCGTCATTATAATTTTTAACGAATCTATTACGGTCTAAATCAAAATAGCCACTTGCCATAGTAGCATCAACTAAATACCATTTATCGTCCAATTTTACTGCATTCCAGGAGTGATTTGGCACATCTATTTTTTCGACATTCCTTTTTGAGGTTCTGCAATACCCATCAATTATTTCACAATTAATATCCACAAAAGCAGACAGCTCTTTTATCAAATAGGCATATCCGGTACAAATAGTTTTTTGTTCTTGCCATAAGGTTTTAAATACTCTTGATCGTGCTTCACTATTCCATTGGTAAAACGCTATGCTATCGTTTTTAAATTTCTTTCGTTTTCTTAAAGTTAACTCTCCAAAACTATGATCACTCTTAATGTTTGAACACACCCAAATATAAATAGCTCGAAATTTTTCAACCTGAGACTCCAAGCTATTTGTAAGATTATAGGCCAGTATAGGCATGTTCTTTAAAGTTGCGCCCTTATATATTTTTGCTATGCTATCTGCCTTTTCAAAATCTATATGTTTAAAATCAGATTTTTGCGCATTAACAAATAGATTTAAAAATATGATGAAGACGATTAACAACTGCTTCATCTAAAATATGTTCTTTATTCTTTGCCATAAACTAACCTTAGACTCATATATTTCATTCACGTCTACTTCTCCCATTAGTACACATGATATATCTTCTTGCATGATAATATTTAATGGACTAGTCTCATCTTTTATTTGAATATGCTGTGTGGCATAACCTAAAAAGCTTACAACCAATACATCTCCTTCTTTTAATGGTTTTGGGAATTCAAACTCCCCATCAAAGTTTGTTACTGTCCCAATGGACGTATCTTTTAAAACTATATTTGTGCCGGGAAGCACACCTGTCTCATCAGAAACTATTCCTGAAAGGAGTTTTTCTTGCAATTCATTTTTTTGGGTTTTATCGCTGCCTTCATTTTGAGATTTCTGCACAATTTCTGTTTTAGGTTCTATGGTTTGAGCTTGAATTTGGTATAATGACGTTAAAGAGAAAACGGCTAGTGCGGCAATTCTTAAAAACTTATTTGTAGTTTTTCTAATTTCATGGTTTTTTGATGGTGTATTTAATTGCGATACCTTAAAATATCCACATGTACGCTTCTCTCGATTTTTAATAAAGTACGCCTTTAATTCTTGGTCCGTCATGTTTCTAAAATCGATGACTTCTTTTTGACATGAGTTACAGAATCTTCCCGATGGTGTCGTTTCAAACCGACTAAATTTTTCTGAGCACGGTTTACTAATTGTAAGATTTAAATGTTGATTCATAATATTGTTTTTTTAGTGTCTCTAAACTATGAAGACTTTAAAATAATATCTACCAATAATTAGAGAACCTCGCATTTCATTTCGTGAAACCTACTTTGCACTTAGGCAAAGTTTTACTTTTAAAAAACTATAAACTTCATTTACAAACACAAAAATCCCCTAAAAAGGGGATTCTTAATTATTTAATATGTTTTATTATATTATTTTTTTGCAGTATTTAAAAACTTAGGCTTAATTAATAACTGTACCCAAGCCCAGTTTTGTAAATCGGCAGCATCTGCTTCAGCAACGCCTTTTAACTCATACATACCATCGCTAGCAAACATTTGAGAGTATCCAATTTTTAAACCATACCCTTTAAACTTCTTTGAAAACACTAAATCAACCTCAGTACCTAATGACTTCTCTCCACTTGGCAATTCTTTTTCTGCGCTAAAGTTTAATACTTTTGCCATTAAACTTGTTGTTTCGCCCAGTTTAAAGTTAGCACCTACATGCACATCTAATAAACCAACACTATTGGCATGGTTACCTACGTAAAAATAATCCATAAAACCATTAAACTTATGGTTTGTACCATATAATGGGAAGAACGCTCCGGTTTCATCTGTATTAGTTTTATCATTACCACTAATAATTTCAACTCCTGCTCCTAAACCAACTTTTGATGATAACTTATAACCTAAATCTAAGCCTACTAAATAAGCTCCTTTTACATCTTTATAAGATGTTCCATAAATGGCTGTACCGGTTTGTATATAACCATTAAAAGCTGCGCTAAATGCATTTTTACCATATTTTAAGTGCGTTCCTATAGTTTGTAAATTAGCGATATCTCCTAAGCCGGCAGCTGCATTTTGGAAACCGTTATTCATTAACAATAGACTTCCAGAAAAATTCTCCCAAGCATTAGTTGCATGTACCATTTGCATCGTTTTGTACGAAAAGAATCCAGATGTATTATAAGCATTCCCTTGAGAAATAAATCCTGTTGGGTGTGAATAATCTTGATTGAAAGCCAATGCAATGTCCAATGCGAACTTATTCTTTTTATACTTGATAAGTCCAGCATCATGATTACGTGCTTGTTGTGCCCAATCTAATCCACCAAGTATACGCTGATCATCATATGACAACACTTGACGACCAATTTTTGTTGACCAACCAGATCCCAATTGTAATTCTGCCCATGCTTGGAAAATTGCAAAAGAGTTATTCATGTCATAAGGTAAAATTTGTCTGTTTTCACCCCATACCATAACATCCTGAAAACTAATATATACTTTATATGTTTCAGTTGCATATCCAGCATTTAAACGTGCTCTTGTTGAAATTCCAAACCCTGGCTCTGCATCTTTTGGAATTAATGACCCGAATCCATGACGGTATTCTGTTCTTGGTTTAAACTCACCATCTAGAGTAAATTGAGCTTGCGCAAATTGTAAACATGCAAGCAATAATCCTAGTATTACATATTGTTTTTTCATACGTTCTTGTTTTAAAATTTTGATTTTCTTTTGAGTTTTTGTTTGTGTTAATTAAAATTTAAACCACCGCAAATATAAAAGGATATAAATATCTTATTTATGATATATCTCATATTTTGAGTAGCTTCATTTATTCTAAATTTTGTTTTAATGTTCTAAAAAATCTATTAAGTGTTTTCTGTATTTATAATAGTCATCATGTTCCAAAACCGCTTTTCGCGTTCTTGGCCTTTCAAAATCAATATCTAAAACATCACCAATTTTTGCTTTTGGCCCACTAGTCATCATAACAACTCTATCTGCTAAAAAGATGGCCTCATCGACATCATGAGTAATCATAACTGCCGTGATTTTTTCTTTATTCCATATTTCAATTAAGGTATCCTGAAGCTCCCCGCGTGTTAGGGAATCTAACATCCCAAAAGGCTCATCTAAAAGCAATACTTTTGGTTTAATAGCAAATGCCCTTGCAATACCTACACGTTGCTGCATTCCTTGTGATAAGTCACTCGCTTTTTTATTAAAGGCATCTTCTAGTCCAACTTTTTGCAGATAATATTTTGCAATATCATGGCGTTGGGCTTTTGTAGCATGAGGAAACACTTGATTTACTCCTAATAATACATTCTGAAGTGAAGTCATCCAAGGCATTAAACTTGGTGCTTGAAAAATAACACCTCTATCTGGTCCAGGACCTTTAATATGTTTTCCTAATACGGAAATATAACCTCCAGAAATGGGATTTAAACCAGCTATCATAGATAGCATGGTCGTTTTACCACAACCAGAGTGCCCAATAATGGTGACAAATTCTTCTTTTTTTATCTGAAGATTTAAATCTTCTAGAACCACATAATCCCCTTTTGGTGTTGGATAAACTTTCTTTAAATTCTTTAAATCCAACATCACTTCAGAAGAAGGAAATGATCCTGCATCTTTTATTAAATTACTGGTTTTATGTTCTAATACATTAGTACTCATATTTCTATATTATTTAAAGCGTCCAATAAAACTTTTAGGTTCTAACTCTGGTAAAACGTAAGCTTCTTGTGCTTCAGATTTACGTTCATTCCCTATGTCCATCAAATATTCAATAATGGCATTTCTAGTTTCCTTAAAATTCGCATCATCATTTAATTCTGTTTTATCTCTAGGACGTTCAATATCAATTTTAAATTCAGGTCCTAAAGTTGCATTTGGCCCCGGACGTAGGGGAATAATTCGATCTGCCATATAAATACCTTCATCTACATCATTGGTAATCAATAAAGCGGTACGTTTATCTTGCTCCCAGATGTTTAAAATTTCATCTTGCAGGTTTCCACGAGTCAAAGCGTCTAAAGCCCCTAATGGCTCATCCATAATTATCATTTCAGGCTTCATGGCTAAGGCTCTAGCCACAGCTACACGCTGGCGCATACCTCCTGACAACTCTTTAGGTCGTTTATTTATTGCTGGTGTTAAACTTACCATTTCAACATAATTGGCAACAATCTCATTTAACTCTTTTTTACTCTTCTTAGGAAAAGCTTCTTTAACAGCCATATAAACGTTCTGTCCAACAGTTAACCATGGTAGCAGCGAATAATTCTGGAAAATAACACCGCGTTCATGGCTAGTGCCTTGTACCGGTTGTCCTTTAAATAAAACTTCACCTTTTGACGGTTCTATTAAGCCATTTATAAGATTTACTAAAGTTGTTTTTCCACTTCCCGTAAATCCAACAATTGCAACAAACTCCCCTTCCTCAATCGATAAATTTATATTCGAAAGCACCTCGGTTTCGGTATCCCCTTGTCCGTAAGTTTTATAAATATTATTTAATTCTAAGTATGCCATTTTTGTATTGTTTAAGCGTTTATTCGTTCAGCTGTTCAATCTTTGTTTCAATTCACAAATCCACAAATAAACCATTCAACATATTTCTAAATCGCGTCTGTTTTATCGAAAGACACCCAGTTCTGTATCGTTAACATCAATCGATCCAATAAGAACCCAATGATACCAATAACAAACATGGCTACGATTATTTTGGCATTGGAATCGTTTGCACCGTTTTGGAATTCCTCCCACACAAACAACCCTAGACCAGGACTTTGAGCCAATAATTCAATCGCTATTAATACCATCCAAGCTACCGATAACGTAATTTTTAAACCTGTAAATATTAATGGTAAAGATGATGGCAACACCACTTTAAATATTTTTTGAAAAGACCCTAATTTTAATACTTTAGCCACATTGATATAATCTTTATCTACCGATGATACACCCATAGCCGTATTAACCAAAGTTGCCCACATAGAACATAGTCCTACACTAATAAATGAAATAGTAAATGAGCTATCTTCATTGGAATCTATTAATACCGTTTTTACAATCATGAACACTAATAAGTACCAAACTACAGGAGATACAGGCTTAAATATTTGAATAAACCAGTTGAATGCACTCTTTAAAGTTGGACTTAATCCTATAAAAATTCCTAAAGGAACAGCAATTAATAGCGCTAATAAAAACCCAGCAAATACTGTTTTTAGACTTCTAAAAATTTGATCAACAAATGATGGTCTCCCAGTATATGTAATAGGTTCTTTTCCCTCGGCAATACGCTTTTCATTTAGCACTGCTGTTTTTTCTATAAAAGCTGCTTTATCTGCACTAATAATATTGTGATCTCTTAATAAGGATTGGTAAGAGGCCCAAACCTGACTTGGCGACGGCAAAGTATTTGGTTGACACCCAGACTCCCCAGAGGCTATACACTCACGTAATGCCTCAGCAGCAGCTGGTCCTTGATCTTCCAGTGCTTTTTCAATTTTAAATTCCGCCTCTATATTATATAATGACTGAGAACCCATATGCCACAGTCCTATAAATAATAGAATGGAAGCAAGTGGTACGACTACTTTACGAAGAAAGCTTATAAAATCTTCCTTTTCTAGTTTCCCAGTGAATAAGTCTTTTATTGTGCCTAAAAAACCTAATCCCATAAACTTGGTTACTTTTCCTAATGTTATGCTTTGCTTCATGACTTCTTAAGTTAGTTTCTAGTAGTTTTGTCATTCCATTCCGAAAAAACCGGAACGGAATGACAAAACTTAATTATTTTTTACTGTACTGCTTTATCTTTGTTTCCAATTTTAAAACTATTGATGTAAGAAATAGGGTCTTTAGCATCATATGTAGTTCCATCAATAAAATCGGAAGTTGGCGCTTTATATCCGTCTGTAGTTGGAACGTCTGACGCAGGAATATTACCTTCTTCCACTAAAAGCTTAGCTGCTTTAGTCCAGATATCAGGTCTGTAGATATCTTTAATCGTACTTGCATACCAATCGGCTGGCTTAGCTTCAGGAATTTGCCCCCATCTTCTCATTTGAGTTAAGAACCAGATACCATCAGAGTAAAACGGATAAGTTGCATTGTACTTATAGAATACATTAAAGTCTGGCATCTCACGTTTGTCACCTTTTTCAAATTCAAAAGTACCTGTCATTGAGTTTGCTAAAACCTCCACTGGAGCACCTACATATTGAGACATCGATAAGATTTCAACAGCTTCTTGTCTGTTTCCAGGCTCATCTAACCACTTCCCTGCTCTAATTAATGCTTTTGTTACAGCAATGGCAGTATTCGGGTTTTCTTCAACAAATTTCTTTGTCATTACGAATACTTTCTCTGGATTATTTTTCCAGATATCGTAGTTTGTTGTTACAGGAACACCAATACCTTTAAAAACGGCTTGTTGATTCCAAGGCTCACCTACACAATACCCATATATTGTACCTGCTTCAAGTGTTGCTGGCATTTGTGGCGGAGGGGTAACAGATAATAAAACCTCAGCATCAATTTGTCCTTGAACATTATCTGCAGTATACATGCCTGGGTGAATTCCAGCTGCCGCTAACCAATATCTAATTTCGTAGTTATGTGTAGATACGGGAAATACCATGCCCATTTTAAACGCTTTACCGTTAGTTTTATATTCGTCTATTACTGGTTTTAAAGCTTCTGCTTTAATTGGGTGAATCGGCTTTCCATCGGCACCTTTTGGTACATTTGGCTTCATTTTAGACCAAACATCGTTTGATACTGTGATACCGTTACCGTTTAAGTCCATGGAGAATGGTGTTACTAAATCTGCTTGACGACCAAAACCTGCGCCTGCAGCAATGGGCTGACCTGCCAACATATGAGATCCGTCTAACTGACCATCAATAACACGGTCTAATACATTTTTCCAGTTGGATTGTGCTTCAACAGAAACAAATAAGCCTTCATCTTCAAAGAATCCTTTTTCTTTTGCAATGGCTAATGGTGCCATATCTGTTAATTTGATAAATCCAAATGTTAATTGTGGCTTTTCAATATCTAGTGTTTTTGTTTTTGAAGTTTCGGCAACCGCAACTTCGACAACGTCTTTCTTTTTTTCTTTACCTCCACAAGCAACAAGTAATACTGCTAATGGTAAGATCCAAATTGATTTTTTAATTAGAGATTTCATAAGTTATGTTTTTATTAAACTAAGTATAATTACTTATTTTTAGGCAAATATATAAGTAGTATTAATTTTAGATTATGGTGATGATCATGTATAAACCTCTTTTTAATCCATGTAAAAACCTGTATTAAAACAGGTTTATAAATTAACAATTTGAAAAACAACAATTTAACTACAAAACAAACACACGTAGATTTACTTAAATTACTACGTATGAACAGGAATTTGTTGATAAAGTTTCAAGAATTTTAAGTTGAAAGGGGGAAAATTGAACAGAAAAGTGAAAGGTTTGGAGTGGCGAACTACTAGCTTAAATAATTTATATAACTACTAATTGATTTTTTGGCAGATAGCATCAATTGAAAGAATAGGATTTAAAGAAATAATAAAACTTTATGAAGATACATCCGTCCAGTATAAGAAGAGTAGAGCTTTCGTACGTAGGACTGAATTTAGCAAATAAAAACCGTATAGAAAATCCGCGAGGACTTTCGTAAATAGGCTTTTACTAGTAATGAATTATAAACATTGTTGGCAATAGTGTTTTATTTCACGTATGCAAATGATTGAGGTGGATGCAAATTAAAATCCGCTTTCAAACATTTTGGTTCTTTGTATTTTTTCTTGTTCTTAACTTGAATGGCAAACCCTTTTTCTCTCTCCGAAAAATATTCATAAAAAAAATCTTCTGTAATTCCCGAATGTTCTTTTGTCAAGTTCCAAAGTGTTTCAAGGTCATTATTGAAGATTTTACCGATTTCAAATTCGCCAATTACTTTTTGAACAGGTGATGATGCATAAACTATTATAGATTTTACATTATTATTCTTAAAAATGGCTTTTCTAAATTCAAATTTTTTAGAGCCATCAAAAATCTTAAAAGCAAATTCTGGTTTAATTGATAAAACGACTTTCATAGGTTATTTTCGGTTGTAAGCAAAATTAACTAATTTGTTAAACTGATTGTTATTTAATTCTATAAATCCACGTGGCATATTCATAATATCAGGAATTACGCCAATTATATTCAAGTCATTAAGCGTTGGCTTTGGTGTCGGAAAAGAGTGAGCGTAAAGAAACTTTATAACAAAAGGTCTGTATTTGGGGTATTTTTTCCACCAGTCTTTCTGTAAATCTTCTTTTTTAATCATTGTTCTTCTGAAACAAGCCTTATAAAATTCATCAAAAGATGCAAATCCGTCGATTACTTCCTCTACAATACAAATTGATGTTACTGTACTAGAATATTTTTTTGGCTTTGTATCTCCCATTCTGTAAACAATAATAATATCTCCTGGCTTAAGATGCCTGTCTTTAGAGTGTGAAATGTATACTTTTCCAATTCTATTCCGATGTGGTTCGTTTTCTGTATATTTTGTTTTGTCTTCTCTTGTATTAATACTGTCGGGAAATAATTCCGTATGATATTGAGGTTCTATTTTGATTATATACTTTCTTGTATCTCTTGAAAAAAATGGAAAAGAAAGTTTTGGTTTATTAATTTCAATTGGTTGTGATTTTCCAAAAGGTCTTGTTAAAACAATTTCATCCCCATTTTTTGTAGATTTTATTCCGTGTTCTACAAAACCCCAACCTTTAAGCATATCTATTAGCTGTCCTTGCTCTGGTCTTTTATCAAATATAGTTACATATATTTCATCAACTTTATATTGAATAGCATTATCAAATACAATTTTCAAGAATCTTTCTCCAATTTTATATCCGTTACTAATTACTTTTAGGGTTCCAATTTTCAGTCTTTTCTTCTTGTCGAATATTGGTTTTATTTCAGAGTAATTTTCCGTTTTTTCTTCAACTTTTATGTAAAGAAATGCCGTTAAGTTATTATCGCTGTAGCATACATAACAAACTTTGTCAAATTTTGATTTAAACCAATTATCAAATTCATTATAATCTTGTCGGAAGCTATCAAAAAAATTGTCACTAATATCTACTTCTGCAAAATCAGCTTTTTTAACTGCCAGGAC
This sequence comes from uncultured Algibacter sp., assembly GCF_947495925.1. Classification (GTDB taxonomy): domain Bacteria; phylum Bacteroidota; class Bacteroidia; order Flavobacteriales; family Flavobacteriaceae; genus Algibacter_E. The sequence goes on along the minus strand of NZ_CANMAU010000003.1, from coordinate 424,621 downwards.
ATTGTATTGAACTAAATCTGGGTTTTCAGATGTGACTTTTTCGAGAAATGACTGAATTTTAAAAACTTTTTCAGAAAGTCCAAGCCTTGACGCTTTAGCGTGTATTTTTTTGTCCTGCGTAATTAATAAATCTATTCTGCCTTCATAGATTTCGTTTAACAGATGAGTGTCATTAATATCATTATCATTTACATCAAATTCTGCACTTACACTTAGTACAGTCTCCGAAAAAGGAAGTTGATGCTTAATTCTATTATAGCTATCTAATTTTATTGAAAAAGTCTCAACTACATGTTTATTCTGATAAGAATTGATTTCAGATATTGTGATTGGATGAATGTATTTTTCATAATGTAGCTTATCAATCCAATTAAATAATTGTCCAATATCGTGTTCAACAACTCTGTTAGCTTCTCTATGAATAATTATGTTAGTATCTAAAAGTACTTTCATTTATTGATAGTTCTTGGGTTTATTCACAATATTGCCAACGGTTAGATATAGTAAGTTCTTAATGAACTATAACGTTCGATAAGCTAAGTTCGTGTTTTATGACAGAAAAATCAACTATGTTTACACTTATTTTTCAATAAATCCGTCATGTTGAAATCGCAAGGAAAAGTTAAAATACTGCACGGTTATTGCTCCCACAACAATGCAGAGGTGTTAGCTTTTTAAAACGGTATTAGCAAACACACCCGCGTTAGGGACTGCAACGGCATCCTTTTGTTTTCCAAGAAAAGATGACCGATCTTAAGGAAAAGTGACTTTTATGGTATAGCCCTATCTTTGTGGGAAGCACAGAAAACAAAAGATATAGCGAAACATTTATGTTCATGAATTCAATAGTTTAAGATAGCAACCCATGAATAAAAGCCCGACCCGACCTAAGGCGGGTAACGCCCAAAACATCTTTCACAAAAAAACCAGCCTTTATCTCTAAAGACTGGTTGCTGAAGAATACATACACGAATGTATGAAGCAAAAATTAGCCCATTTAATTTTCTAAGGTTTTAAGCCATGCTTCTTGAGATAGGGCCATGTATTTTTTATTGCTGCCATAGGGATCTTCGCCTCCCTCGAAATAATGCTGAATCAATTTCATAGGTATGGTGTCCTTTAACTTTTCTGGTACATCGTACCTGTGGTTACCGTGGAAATCGTGACATTGTATACAGGTTGACCACTGCTCTTTGGCTATAAGGCGTTTATGAGATACGTCTAAAGGATCGTTTTCAACATCCAAATCTTGGTGGCAATTCATACAGTAATTAATATTTGCTACCGAAACGCGCTCGCCTTCGTGCTCGGTATGACAGGTAACACAAGTTGTGGCATCGATATGCTGCACAGCCTCTTTAAATCGAGGTTCGGAAAAACGATAAGTGGGATGCCTGTCATTTGGGCGGTCGTGACATTGTAAACAGTTATCGACCGTTACATCTTGAGTTCCAAAATCGACACCTTCGTCCCTAGCACCCACCGCATGGGCAATATTAGATTGCACTTGCTGAAGTAAATTACCTTTAGCATCGGCATGACACGCAAAACAGTTTAAATCTTGATGACCTGTATTCATGGGGCCAATAGACACGTAGTCTTCGGTAGCCTCTAAGGTTAGAATATAACATATAAATGCGCCCAAAACTAAACCTATAATACCGCCTAAAAATTGTCTTTTACGTAATGGACTTACTTTAAACATTGTGCTAATTATTTTAAAATATTAAATCTCTATAACCACTTTTTCGCTTACTGGATAACTGATACAGGTTAAAATATCACCATTATCGACATCGGATGGTGGTAAAAAATGGCCGTCCGTCATTTTTACTTCGCCCTCTACACATTTGGCTTTACAGGTAGAACACATACCTGACCTGCATGAATAAGGTAGAACGATATTATCTGACATCGCCTGCTTTAATATGGATACATTACCTTTTACTTTTATATTATGCGCTTTACCATCTAACTTTAGTGTAACATCGCTCAACAAATCTTTCCCCGTAACTTTTACTTCTGGACTTTTAAAGACTTCGAGTTTTATTTGATTTCTGGCAATACCGTTTTCTTTTAAAATGTCTTTAATTTTTTCCATGTAACCAAATGGTCCGCAAATCATATAGCTATGGTCATCGTAGGCTATATGGTGCTTTGCAAGTATGGCATTAATAAGTGCTGTTGTGGCTAAACCTGCGTTATAATTGTCTTTATCTTCTTTGTTTGAAGATACAATATGCTCTACTATAAAATGTTCTGGATATTGTTTTTCGATGGCTTTTATCTCATCATGAAAAATGATAGATTCCATATTTTGGTTAGCATAAATAAGTAATACTTTAGAATATGGTTCTTCTGTTAATACTGATTTCACTATGGAGAACATAGGTGTTACACCACTTCCGCCAGCAAATAACACATATTGTTTTTCTGCTTTTTTAGAAGGTTCTATGTAAAAAGAGCCAGCAGGGTCATCAACTTCTAGCTTATCGCCTACTTTTAAATTATCGTGTACGTAGTTTGAAACTAATCCTTTTTCTACGCGCTTGATAGTAATTTTTAAGTCTTTATCGGTGTATGGATTACTACTGAAGGAATAGGCGCGTTTTTGTACCATGCTATCCATGGGTACATGTATGGTTAAAAATTGCCCTGGTTTGTATTTTAATTTTTTAAAAAAATTACCATTTTTAAAACAGATACTTACAGCATCATTGGTTTCTTTAATTATATCTTTTACTACTAACTTCATACATCATCTATTTATAATAAAACACCATGGTCATATGAAATACCATTATAATTGTAACCACTATAGAAAGCGCTACATGGGCAATCATCCAACCTTTAAATAAAGCATCACTACTATTCTTTAGAACATCTAAATTGAAATACCCAAGTAGCGTATTGGCGAAGAATATATAGGATAACAGCAATAAATAACCGTAACCTAAAGTCATACTATGGATATAAAACAATAACGGACTCATAGCACCTAACCACTTATGAATAGTCTGCATGCTCATAGCATGTTTGCGCCATTTACCAATGGTTCTGGTTAAGGTTAACACCCATTGAAATGTAATAAATACAGCTAGTCCTAAACCAGACCAGCGTTTATACATTTCTTCTTGTTGCAACTGAAATAACCAACTCCATTCTAATTTTAATAAGAATTGTAAAAAGAACGCAACGAGTAATACCAACCCAATTAAGGTAGATTTGTTATTGCTTATAACCATATTTTAGGACGATTTAATTAAAAGCAATTGTACATGCCCACATCCAAATAAAAAATAAATGAGCACTATTGCCATCTTAACACTAAACTATTTATTCGTTTGCCGCGACTAAGTGTTTCATAGTTTCGTAAGATGTTAACTTCTTAACACTATCTAAAAACACTTCAGCTGTTGGCAGGTAGTTCCCTTCTGCTGGCCATTTTTTACCTATTTCTGGTTTTTCACTATCCTTAAATGCTTCAATTTCATCAAGGTATTCTAAGTAGATATCTACTGTACCTTGTGCATAAGAATTTAATACGGCTACAGTTTCTTTATACGATAAAGAATCTTTTGGATATTGCCATGTCGTTGCTCCCATAACATCACCTAGTTTCCAATCGGTTTTTGAAGTTTGTGGGTGATCGTTATGACAAGATACACAGGCACCAGCACTTGCCAAATCTGCAAACATGGCAGTATGTAATTTTTGATCTTCATCATAGAAAAACTGCGGCTTTTGGTCTTTTTTAATCTCTGTGAATAATTCTGCTTGCTTACCTTCAAATTTATTGGCTGCATTTACAGGGAAATCAGATCCTAAATATAAACCTAGTGGTACAGGACTTTTTCTAATGCTTGTAGCTACACCTCTTAAAAACAAAGCAGGTAATGGTCCAGCTTCAACATCGTCTTTTCTCCAATCTTCGTCAAACTTCATCCCTTGCTTCTTCCCTTTTCCAACAATGGCTTTGGTATACAATGTTCTGGTAATATCGTTTTCTTTGGCTACCATTTCTAATACTTCTTCAACTGAAAATGCATTTTCTACACCTCCCGTCGCTGATTTTTCTTCTGGAACACCTCCACAAGCATTTAAAAGAAGTAAACCGAATGCGCTTAATAATGAGAATTTATATATCGTTTTCATAATGAATAGTTTTTGGGGTTAATTAATAAGACGCTTTAATCATAACATCAGCCATAGTTCCGTAAACATCTGCCCAGGCATTTTTTACTTCTACAGTAAAATCATCTCCCAATCCTGCTTCAAGTGTTCCTAATAATGCAGCACCTACAGTGTCATAATGCGATGGCTCCACTTTATAATCTACATGGCGTTTCCCTAAACCTTCTAGCACAGGAATTAAAGCTTCAATATTGCTTAATCCTGCTACAGCAGCTCCAAGCATAGTCATCAACTTATTACCTTGTTCTACCATCGCACCTTCTTTATTGGTTGGAAAGAGTGGTTTTAGTGCTGGGTCTAATTCAAATAATTTTGAATAAAAAATTTCAGCGGCTGCTGGTGCTATTGGTTTTACTTTTTCGAATGATTCTTGTACAAGAGAGACTGTTTTTGCTTCCATAGTTTTATATTTTGATTTGTCTACTTAACTTAAATAAGTATTAATACTTATATGTGACAAATGTAGAATGTAAATCTCTAAGCAATTATGAAAATAAGCAGTTGTGAAGCATCTTTTATGCCATACAAAAAACTGTGAAAAAGCAGGTATCTAAAAAAAAGCATAAAAAATAGGCCTTGGGCCTAAATGATTCTTACGAATCCAAAAAGTAATTATGATCGTCTATTTCTTGCTTTAGAAACCGTACATCGTTAATCCCAATTTTTTTCCCTTTGGCAATTATCAAATTTTCTTTTTTAAGCGCAGAAAACACTCGAATAACTTGTTCTTCTGTAGTACCTGCATAATCCGCATACTCCCTTCTACTTAATGGTAAATCAAGAAAACCACTTAGATCACCAAACTTTCTATGGATATACAATAAGGAATCTATAACGCGCTCGCGAACTGTCATTTGAGAAATAGACTTTACCTTGTTTTCACTTCGGTTGAGTTCGTTGGCATAAAACAGCATCATATCGTACGCAAACTTAGGTGTTTCAAGCAATGTACTTTGTAAATGGTCTTTTGAAAAATAGCACAATACCGAGTCTTGCAGCGCTATAGCCCCTATAGAATAATACTCTTCTGTACCAAAACCTCGATGCCCAATAATTTCGCCTTCTTTGGCAAAACGTACAATTTGCTCCCTGCCGTTAATGCCTGTTCTAAACACTTTTACAGTACCTTTTAATATAAAAAACAATCCGTTAACCGGAGCGCCTTCCATAATAAACTGTTGTCCCTTTTTACATTTTAAGGTATTCTTATTTTTTACAAATTCGGAATCTGAAAGTATGGACAAATTACGTTTAATAAGACAGTTGTTGTTTAAACACGCCCCACATGACAAATCTGTATTTGCCTTAGATTTAGAACTAATATATACGTTAGTTGATGTCATAATTATAAAAATCCAATTCAAAATTAAGTAATAATACTTAGTTTATAAAACGCATTGATAATTTTTACGAGACCAGCAAAAAACACCAACCGAAATTAATCAATTGGTGTTTTTAGTACATCTAAAATGTCAAATTTGTAACACTATTTTTTCTTATACCGTAGTTTCCCTAGTTCTATACCAATGGCAGTTTTAGCTAAAATGGTAAACACAAAAGCCCCTAAAGCCCAAATTCCGAGCGTGACCCCAACCTCTATTTTAGTGGGTAAATATTCTGCAATCTTACCATAAGGCCCTGGGATAAAACCGGGAACAATCAATCCGAATCCTTTTTCTATCCAAATGGCAATAAACAAAATAAAACAACAGAAGAACAGTACTTTAAAATTATTTCTAAGCTTATGAAAGGTTAGTAATACGGTGGCCAAAACATTTAAAGGAATAGCCGTCCATATCCAAGGCAGTAAAGCATCTTTCCCGTGTAAACCAAAGAACAAATAATAAGCACTTTCACTATGGTGTGTTGGCGCATAAAACTCTTTAAACAACTCAGAAACCAGCATTATTAAATTTATCTGAGCAGCCACAGTAACCACCATGGCAATTTTTTTAATGGTTTTATCTTGTATTTTAAATTCGGTACAATTTCTAATAATAGCTAACACCAAAATAATTAAAGCAGGACCCGCTGCAAATGCCGAAGCTAAAAAACGTGGTCCTAACAAAGCATTATTCCAAAACGGACGTGCCTGTAAACCTTGATATAAAAATGCAGTTACTAAATGAATCGCAACAGCCCAAAACACAGATAAAATAGCCCCCGGAACATAAACACTAGATTTTGATTCCTTGCCTTGATAATGTCTAAACAAAATATAAAACGGAATGGTAATGTTTAAAAACAAGTACCCATTAAGTACCAAAACATCCCAAGTTAACATAGAATTCGGGAAATTAAACACTCCAATACCAGGGAGCATATGCCATAAAACCGATGGACCTCCCATATCTGCAACCACAAAAGCCAAACACATAATTAATGCCGATACCGCAAGTCCCTCTCCTATTAAAACCGCCTGTTTAAAATCTATATCTTTTAGCACATACGTTGGCATTACTAACATAACTGCCGCAGCGGCTACACCAACCAAAAACGTAAAATTAGAAATATACAACCCCCAACTTACACGGTCAGTCATCCCTGTTACACTAAGCCCCTGATCTAACTGTATTGCATAACAATACATTCCAACCAACATAACAAAGGTTAGTACCGCCATCCAAATATGATATCTTCTAGAACCATGCGTTATGGTGTCTAAACTATCTTTAACTAAACTTTTAAAAACTTTTAATCGTCTCATCTAAAATTTTATTATCACTCTTAGTTTTTATTTTTTGGGCGTTACCACAAGGGTCGGGCTTTACGTTACAAGTCCTCGCTCCTGCGTCGCTGTGGGCTTTCCTCTGCAATCCCTAACGCGGGTTTATTTGCTATCTTCCTTTTTCAGCCTTGTTTAATCGTTGAGACGTTTATTCGTTTAACCGACTTAACAATTTAACGATTACACAATTCAACAAATCAACATCTAAATCTAGTCCATAAAATACCAGAACTTAGGCTCGGTCCCTAAATCTTCTTTCAGTCTAAATACTTTCTTATTCTCTAAAACCCATCGTATTGTACTTTCTGGGTCAAGTAAGTTTCCAAATATTCTAGCACCTGTTGGGCAAGCCTCAACACAAGCAGGATTTTTACCCGCTCTAGAACGCTGTACACAAAACGTACACTTCTCCATCACGCCTTTTTTACGCATTCTATTTCCTAAGTAATGCTGATTTTTATTCACTTCAGCTTCTGGCACTTCTGGCTTACTCCAATTAAAACGTCTACCATCATAAGGGCAAGCTGCCATACAATATCTACAGCCAACACACCAATCGTAATCTACAACCACCAAACCATCATCTTCTCTCCACGTTGCTTGTACAGGGCATACCTCTACACATGGCGGATTATCGCAATGAAAGCACTGCGTCCCCATATAAAAATGACCTTCGGCAGGAACTTCGTGGTAATAATTATCATCAGCTTCATCAAAATTAAAGCCTTTACCATCCTTCATTTCATGAATACGGATGTACTGCATTTGCGAATTTCTGTCCTGATTGTTTTCTTCAACACAGGCATTCACACAATCCATATACCCTTGACATTTAGAAATATTAAAAGCGTAACCAAACAGCACATCTTCTTCAGCATTCTTAGAAGACATACTAATGTTTTTACCGGTTCGTAATTGGTACGAGCGGACCAATCTATCTACAGTAGCCTTCTTCTCCTCATCATTCATCAATTTATAGTTACCCTTAAATTGCTCCTCCCAATCTATCTGAGCTTTTTCTTTACTGTCTTCACCACTAATCACGCTACATGATGTACTTACAGCTCCTGCTCCAATCAATAAACTAGCTGTTAACTTTTTAAATGCAGAACGTCTGTCCATTTTAACATCAAATACTTGATCAAAACCGTCCTTTGTACGTTCTTCTCCAATAGATGCATTTATAGCTGCTGCTGCAAATTCCTCCTCTGTTAGTTGTGGCTCTTTTGACTCATGCGAATGCGAACCGTTACCGCCGCAGCCTCCAGAGTTTTTGCCACAAGAACAAGAACCACCAGATGTCTTAGGCTTTGCGCCAAGATTTAATGAAAACCATTTTTTACCATTGCTACTCATACCTATTCTCTTTCTTTTACTTTCTCTGTATTAAAACGTGCTGGCCATCGCGACTCAAAATGAGGTTTATGTGGATTATGACAGTTCACACAGGTCATAGATGCCCTTGGAGGTGCCCACCCACCAATACGCTTACCATGCGCACCACCCTTCCAATCTTCAAACTGTTTAGTGTGGCACTGACTACACAAATTATAACTGTTATTAAAATCTATGGTGTTTCCTGTCAAGCTTTTTAATTCGTCCATATTGTCTGGATTATGGCAGGTTACACAGTTCATTGTGTTACTATTTGCATGATTTAATTTGATGTCCCAGTGCGCTTTCTTTAAATCCTTACTTTGCATTTGTGCTAAAGGTTTTGAATGACACTCGGTACATGCATATGACTTTATTTGTCCTTTACGATCTGGTATTAAAAAGGTATGTCCGTCTTCAGAAATCTCAATAGTTTCGAGTCCTTCTAAATATTTTTCAGATGAAATAGGTGTTCCATGATAATTTTTACTTTCTGCTTCAATACGTTCTGTAACACCATGATACTCTCCTTCTCCGTGCTTACAAGAAAACAAAGCAACAAGGCACAAACCGACTAGAATATATTTATATAGGTTTCTATTCATTTGTAATACTATTAGTTCTTTCAAAAACTTTTATTTCGGTAACCACTTTATCTGTTGGTACGTGACATTGTCTGCAATTAATTCGCTCCGGATGCGACACTCTAATTTCTTTTGGAGCCGCAGGACCTGCATGACAAGACAAACAGTTTTCTCGCATTTGTAATTGATGAGGAATCATTGGTGGCGTTCCAATTAATGCATTGTTCACCCCCACTTTTGGAGCATGTACTTTAGTTGAATTAGCAGCTACAAAAAGAGATTGACTATTTTGTGCTACGTGACATTGTCTGCAACTAATCATTTCAGGATGCGGTGTCACTGGAGCATATGCATTAAGTTTCTCTACAAAACCTCCATTTTGATGACATTGTAAACAGGTATTTCCCCCCAAACTTTTTTCATCTTTAATAGGGTGCGGAACACTTGGCGGTGCACCATAATAAGCTCGGTTGTTATAATATGTATCTAAGGTACGCTGGTGGTTTTCATCAACAGGCATATTTTCGTATTCTAAAGCAAATTCAGAACGTTCAAAAACACCACTCTCCGAAGGAATACTTGTTTGAGTCGAACTATTTTCTTTTATGGGAACATAGCCTTCTTCTTTTCCTTTTTGATAGCTAAAATTCCAGACCATAATAAAGGCAGCAAATAACAACACAAAAAGTGATATGATTCCGAGTCTTTTTTTCATCTAAATAAATTTTCACCACGTTTTTAGGCATCTAACGAACCTACGTTGGTATTGATCTTTTATATTAAACACCCATTACGGGCTTATATTACCTATGCTTTTTCTACTTTAACAGCGCACTTCTTATAATCTGGTTCTTTAGAGATTGGGCAGAAAGCATCCAATGTCACATCATTAATCATCATGTTTTCATCGAAAAACGGCACAAAAACCTGTCCTTTAGTAGGCAATCCTCTCTCATTAATTGATGCCGGTAATACACATGAACCTCTTCGAGATGTTACTCTAATGTTTTCACCATTTCTTATACCTAAAGCTTTAGCATCTTCTGGGTGAAATTCCACGTATGCTTCAGGCATAGCTTTATGCAATACTGGAATTCTGCGTGTCATGGACCCTGTATGCCAGTGTTCTATTACTCGTCCTGTATTTAACCAGAATGGATATTCGTTATCAGGCGACTCTGCAGCAGGTTCATATGGTCTTTGCCAAATAACCGCTTTCCCATCTGGCTTTCCATAAAAATCAAAATCTTTACCTTCAGCGCATGCGGGATCATATTTAGCATTGAAACGCCATTGTGTTGATTTCCCGTTTACATATGGCCAGATAGCTCCCGATTCCTTCTTTAAAACTTCTAAAGGTGCCATACCATGTTTTGCGCCTTCATGAAACTGCCTGTATTCATTATATATTTCTTCAACATGGTTTTCTTCACTATACGGAAACAAATCGCCATAGCCCATACGCTTAGCAACTTCAATAGTCATCCACGCATCTGGTGTGGTTTCTCCCGGACCTTCAACCATTTTATCCCAGTGTTGGGTTCTTCGTTCTGAATTTCCGTACAAGCCACTTTTTTCAATATGCCATGAGGCAGGTAAAATCACGTCTGCCACATCTGAGGTTGGTGTTGGAAATACATCAGAAACTACCACAAAACAAGATTCCTTTTCCATTCCTGGACGATAACGACTGGTTTTAGGTAAGGATACTAATGGATTTGTAACTTGTGTCCATATAAATTTAATATCGCCACGATCTATAGCTCTAAACATTTCAGTGGCATGATATGTTGGTTTTGCTGGAATCCTTTCTACAGGAACTTTCCATATTTTAGCAGCTAATTCTCTATGCTTCGGATTCATTACTACCCCTTTAGGCAGCTTGTGCGTAAATGTTCCTACCTCACGAGCTGTTCCACAAGCTGATGGCTGACCTGTTAATGAAAAAGGACCATTTCCTGGTTGTGAAATCTTCCCCGTTAATAAATGAATATTGTACACTAAATTATTCATCCAAGTTCCTCTAGTATGCTGATTCATTCCCATACACCAATAGGAAACCACTTTTTTATTTGGGTCGCCATATATAGAAGCTAAATACTTAATATCTTTAACAGATACTTTTGAATATTGGGCTACTTTTTCAGGAGTATAATCTTCTAGAAATTCTTTATAAGCTGCAAAATCTATTTTTTCAGGTTTGTCTTTAAACTTAAACTTATCTTCAGTACCATAACCTATATTAGTAAGTCCTTTACTGAAATTACAATGTTTTTCAACAAAAGATTTATTAATCCATCCATTATTTATAATCTCATAGCAAATAGCATTAGCCACGGCTAGATCGGTTTGAGGCTCGAATAAAATAGATTTATTTGAAGCGGTACTAGAACGCGATGTTCGTGTGGCAAAATCTATAATTTTAGCACCTCGTCTTGTTTTTTGCTCTAACATTCTAGAAAATAAAACAGGGTGCATTTCCGCCATATTATTTCCCCATGTAATAAAATAATCCGCATGGTCTATATCTTCATAACAACCCATGGGCTCATCTGCTCCAAAAGTGGTCAAAAACCCAGCAACCGCACTTGCCATACACAAACGGGCATTACAATCTAAATTATTAGTCCCTATAGCTCCTTTCATTAATTTAGAAGCTACATACCCCTCAGGAATTGTGGATTGACCAGAAGTATACATCGCAACAGAATCTTTACCATGCGCTGCAATGGTTTCCTTCATTTTATTAGCAACAATATCTAAGGCTTCATTAATAGGTGTTTGAACGTATTTTCCGTTTTTCTTTACCAAGGCATGTGTTAACCTGTCTTTGGATTGGATACACATGGTCTGATGATAACCCTTCACACAAAGCAACCCTTTGTTTACAGAACTATTGGGGTCTCCTTTTACAGCTACGGCCTTTCCTTGTTCGGTCCCTACTAAAATCCCACAGCCTACACCACAGAATCTACATGGCCCTTTTTTCCAATCTAAATTTGCGCCATTAGGTATGCCTTCTTCTTGTTCACTAGCGAATAATATTCCCGGAAACATGGATGCCGCAGCCGTCATTGCAGATAACTGCGCCATTTTTTTTATAAAACTTCTTCTGGTTGATAATGAATTGTACATCTGCTTACTAAATTTTTGGACTATTAAAACCTGAAACCATAGCCAACAGCTTTAGGCTATCAATTTTTTCTATTTTCACTTGGAGTAGATCTTCGGAAGCATCGTCCAAAGTATCTGTAACAACTACCAAAACATCTTGATTTGTAGCAGGCATAACCTCACATTCTTTTATTTCTGACAAGGCATTTATTAAATGCTGTTTCTTACCATCATGAGGATGGGCTAAGTAACTTTTTATTGGCATGCTTAGTGTTTTTTATTTCGGACATAAATATCCTGTATTATCGCAGAAAAAAAACTGACAAAAATCAGGTTTTAGTTATTTACAATTGTTCTAAATAGTTATTTGGTAAATTATGACACATGTCATATATCATAAAAAACAGAAATCGTTATATTTGCATATACATAACGATAATTATTTTATGACAACCATTCTAGACGCTATTACAACAGTAAAAAACAACGTCAAACCGCTTTTAAAACCTACCTCTAAAACCGTAGAAAAGGCAGGTGGTTATATACTGTTTGAAGACATCTACTCCCCTATTAACATGCCACCATTCAGACAATCGGCTATGGATGGTTATGCATTACATTTACACAACCACTTAAGCTATAATTTAATTGGCGAGGTAAAAGCTGGTGATGGTCATGAACTCCAACTTAAAAAAGGGGATGCAGTTAGAATATTTACAGGTGCTCCTGTTCCAGATTCGGCAAATGCCATTATGATGCAGGAAAAAGTTGTTGTTAATGGTTCAACAATTTCTATTGAAACTCAAATTCCTTTAGAACATAATATTCGCCCGTTAGGTGAGCAAGTTAAAACTGGTGATGTCGCTTTAAAAAAAGGTACAAAACTCACCCCAGCAGCCATTGGCTATTTAATTTCTTTAGGAATCACAAAAGTTTCGGTATTTAAAAAACCAAATATTGGCATCGTTACCACAGGGAATGAATTGATTGAAGCCGGACAAGAATTACCTCACGGAAAGATATATGAAAGCAATTCTAAAATGTTGTTGAGTGCACTTTACAATTTGAAATACTATGATGTGACACTTTATAAAGTAGAAGACGATTACAGCAAAACTGTTGAAACATTAAGAACCGCCATAAACGATAATGAGTTAGTAATGATTACGGGCGGCATTTCCGTTGGTGATTATGATTTTGTTGGCAAAGCATTAAAAGAACTACAGGTTAAAGAACTGTTTTATAAAGTAAAACAAAAACCAGGAAAGCCTTTGTTTTTTGGTAAAAAAGAATACACACAAATTTTTGCCTTACCTGGAAACCCAGCTGCTGCGTTATCCTGTTTTTATGTCTATGTGTATATCGCTTTACAACAACTCATGAATCGTAATATTTTGGAATTACCTAGAATCAATGCTAAAGCTATTAATAGTTTTCAAAAAAGAGGTGATAGACCACAATTTTTAAAGGGTATTTATCAAAATGATACTGTTGAGGTTTTAGATGGACAGAACTCATCGATGTTGCAAACCTTTGCATTATCTAATGCTTTAATTTTTGTGCCTGCGGAAGTTTCTAAAATAGAGAAGGATGATTTAGTTGAAACTATTTTATTACCGCTATAAAATGGACAAGACAATAAATATTATTGGTGCGGGTATTGGAGGTTTAACAACCGCCATAGCTTTAGAACAAAAAGGATTTAAAACAAGAATTTTTGAGCAATCTGAAAAAATAAAACCGGTTGGTGCTGGTATTATTCTCGCTAATAATGCCATGCAAGTTTACACTAAATTGGGTTTAAACAAAATCATTGAAAGTCATGGTAATGCCATTTCATCTCTTAATATTACAAAGCCTAGCCTCAAACCGCTATCTAAAGCAGATTTAAGTTTTTTTGAAAAAAAGCATAATACGAAGAACATTGCTATTCACAGGGGTGAATTACAACAACTATTAATTAATCAATTAATGTCATCTGAAATACTATTAAACCATAAGTTAGAAGATATCGTTCAAGATAACGATGACTATATATTAAAATTTAACAATAATAAAACTTATAATACGCCAATAGTACTTGGAGCAGATGGCATAAACTCTGTTGTTAGAGACTGTTTATTTCCTAAAAGTGAAATCCGACATGCAAATCAAATCTGTTGGAGAGGCATTACAAATTATACTTTACCCAAAGAATTTAAAAATGAATTGAATGAAGCCTGGGGAAAAGACGAACGCTTTGGTTTTGTTCAAATTTCAGATAGCACAGTATATTGGTATGCCTTAAAATCATTTAAAAAAAATAAAAATGAATTAACTCACACCAATATTGGTAACTACTTTAATGATTATCATTCGTGTATTAAAGACCTCATTAGTGCGACGCCAAAAGAAAAATTAAATACTGCTGAGATTTCAGATTTGAAACCTACAACTACTTGGTATAGAAATAATGTTTGTCTTATTGGTGATGCTGCGCATGCAACAACTCCAAATATGGGGCAAGGTGCTTGTCAAGCTATTGAAGATGCTTTTGTATTTTCAGAATGTTTAGAGACATACGAAACAGATGAAGCGTTTGAAAAGTTTCAAAATATAAGATTACCTAAAGCGCACCATGTTGTAAAAACGAGTTGGTCTATTGGAAAAATGGCTCATATTTCTAATCCTATTCTAATCGGATTAAGAAACAAAATATTACAATTAACACCAACTTCCATTTCCAAAAAACAATATAACAAACTCTTCCAATTATCAAGCATATGAGTTACAAGATAAAAAGCAGAATATGGATTGAGTCCGAAAACAACGTGCTTTTAGGTGAAGGTCGCGTACATTTATTAAAAGCCATTGATGAAACTGGTTCCTTATCAAAAGCGGCAAAGTCCTTAAACATATCCTATAAAAAAGCATGGCAATTATTAGACTCCGTAAATAAATCTGCTAAAAAACCAGTGACAATAAATAGTATTGGCGGTAAAGGTGGCGGTGGTGCAGAACTTACTGAGTATGGCAAATCTTTAGTAAAAGTATTTGACGAGATTAATAGAAATTGTTGGTCGTTTTTAGATAAACAATTGGAGAAAATTAAACAATTATAAATGCCTAAAGTTTAAAATACTTAAAGTGCCTACAGTTAAAAAATTGGTTATGGATAATAAAGAATTTGCTAGAAAATTAGAATATAGAACGAGACAGTTTGGAATATCTATTATCAAATTATCAAGTGCTTTACCTAATTCGATTGAAGCAAAGGTTATCAAAAATCAAATTACAAAATCTGGTACTAGTATAGGCGCAAATTATCGTGAAGCAAACCGATCTCGAAGTAAAAGAGATTTTAAAAATAAGATCAAAATATCTGAAAGTGAAGCAAGTGAGACTGAATATTGGCTGGAAATTATAAAAGATATGAATTGGATTGAAGCTGAGAAACTCAGTCCTATTGTAAAAGAAGTAAAAGAACTTTTAGCACTTTTTACTTCAATAGCAAACAAACTCTAACTTATAACTTTAAATACTTTAGTTCACTTTAGGCACTCAAAAAAAAATGCTACAAAACGAAAACATATACATTTTCCTAGCTATACTACCCATAGTCTCCTTCCTTTATTCTAGTGTAGGTCATGGTGGTGCAAGTGGCTATTTGGCGCTTATGGCATTGTTTTCTTTTGCACCAGAAAGCATGAAACCTACTGCCCTATTACTTAATATTTTTGTTGCGGGTATTTCCTTTTACTACTATTTTAAAGCAGGCCATTTTAACAAGAAACTCTTTTTTGCATTTGCAGTAACCTCAGTACCTCTCTCTTTATTAGGCGGGCGTTTTGATATTGAAGCAACATTATACAAAAAAATATTAGCGGTATTATTAATCTTTGCCATACTTAAAATGCTAAATGTATTTGGGAAAGAGGGCGATGCTATTAAACAAGTAAAAATATGGCAAGGGCTCTTAGTTGGAGCTCTTATTGGCTTTTTCTCTGGACTTATTGGTATTGGAGGGGGCATTATATTAACTCCTCTTATTTTATTATTTCATTGGGGTAAAATGAAAGAGGCAGCAGCTGTATCGGCATTATTTATTTGGGTTAATTCTGCTTCGGCATTGATTGGTCAATTTAGTATTGGTGTTACACTAGAAATAGAATCATTCCTACTTGTAGCAATTGCACTTATTGGAGGTGTATTAGGTGGATATTATGGAAGTAAAAGAATTAACAATCAACGTTTACGATATATTTTAGCCTTTGTATTAATTATAGCCTGTGCTAAATTATTTTTCACATAGATGATAGAAAAAGCAAACATAACAGGTATTATTTTGGCAGGTGGCAAAAGTTCACGGATGGGAACAGATAAAGGTTTTTTAATACTTAATAACAAACCATTTGTTCAATATAGTATTGATGCATTGAGACCATTAGTCTCTGAAATAATCATTGTTTCTGACATTTCAGATTATGATATTTTGGGATTAAAACGTATTAATGACATCACCAAAGATGCTGGACCAGTAGCGGGAATTTCTTCTGGACTTGAGGCTTCAAAAACCGAATATAACTTGATTTTAAGTTGTGATATCCCTTTGATAACATCTGAAGTATTACAAAAACTAATTGATGCTGTTGATGATAAATCTGAAATTATTCAAGCTGAAAGTAATGGCAAAACTATGCCTTTAATTGCGCTATATCCCAAAGAGATAAAAGACATATTCAATACATTTTTACAAAATGATGAACGCAGATTACGTATAGCAATTAAAGCCTGTAATTATAAAAATGTTGCCTTAGCTGAAAAATATCAAATTTCAACAAGCAACGTCAATACAAAAGAAGAATTTAAACAAATAGAAGATGCTTATAACGATTAAATATTTTGGTCTAATAGCTGAAGTAACAAATACCGAAGAGGAGAGTTTAGAGTTTTCTGGGACTACCATTTCTGACTTAGTAAATGCTTTACATTCTAAATATGATTCATTAAAAAACAAAGATTTTCAAATCGCACAAAACCAAGAGTTAGTTGATTTTGAAACAAAACTAACAGGTGATGAAATTGCCTTATTACCTCCTTTTGCAGGAGGGTAATAAACACAAACCATTAAACATCAAATGAATAGATACAACCGACATATCATTTTATCAGAAATTGGTCAAGTAGGTCAAGACAAAATATCCAACGCTAAAGTCTTAGTGATTGGAGCTGGTGGTTTAGGTTGCCCTGTTTTGCAATATCTAACTGCAGCTGGTGTTGGCACTATCGGGATTATCGATTTTGATGTTGTAGAATTATCGAATTTACAACGTCAGGTGCTGTATGGTAAATCTTCACTTGGAAAAAACAAAGCACTCGCCGCAAAAGAACGGTTAGAAGATTTAAATGATGCTATTTCAATACAAGCGTATCCTGAACCACTAACCTATCAAAATGCTATTTTATTATTCTATCAATACGATATTATTGTTGATGGCTCAGATAATTTTGAAACACGTTACTTAGTGAATGACGCTTGTATTATTACTAAAACCCCTTTAGTTTTTAGCGCTATTTATAAGTTTGAAGGTCAGGTTTCTGTTTTCAATTATAAAGATGGCCCTAGTTACCGTTGCCTGTTTCCTTCTCCTCCAAAAAAAGATACCGTACCTAATTGTTCTGAAATTGGTGTTATTGGAGTGCTCCCAGGAATCATAGGGAGTATGCAAGCCAATGAGGTATTAAAAATCATTCTTGGTATAGGCAATACACTTTCAGGTAAATTACTCTGCTACAATGCTTTAAATAATCAAACTTCAACCTTAAAAATAAAACGAAATGATATGGTAATTCAAACTGTTTTGAATGAAAAAGTCAGTTTTAAGGATCAAAAAACAAGTTTCAATTGCGTTAATGAAGACCAAGATGTTTCATTTGAAAACATCTATTTAGAAGATCACATTCAATATGTAGATGTAAGAGAACCCCATGAACAACCTAAAGTTAATAATCTCAATACCAAACTTATACCTTTAAGTGTGTTAGAAAAAAACTTAGACCAAATTGATACTTCTAAAAAGACCGTTCTTTTCTGCCAGTCTGGTATGCGAAGTAAAAAGGCAGTCGAAATTTTAAAAGAACGCAATATTAATAATTGTTTTAGCTTAATTGAAGGCGCCACAGAAATAAATAACTATTTAAAAGAACAACATAAAATACTATCTAATGACAAATAAAAAACCAAAAAATGTATTTAGAGAAGGTCCTATATCTTCCGATTTTATAGGTAACTCCATATACAAGCATCAAACCAAAACAAGCATTGGTGCTCATAATATTTTTTTAGGTCAAGTTCGTGCTGATAAAATAGATGGCAAAACAGTTTCGGCAATTGATTATACAGCTTACGAAGACATGGCGAACCAAAAATTTCATGAGATTCGAGAAGCTGCTTTTGAAAAATTCGATTTAACATGCATGCACATTTACCATAGTTTAGGAATTGTAAAAGCAGGCGAAATATGCTTATTCGTTTTTGTATCCTCACCTAGAAGAAAAGTGGTTTTTAAAGCTTTAGAATACATAGTTGAAGCTATAAAAGCAGATGTTCCGGTTTTTGGAAAGGAAATATTTGAAGATGAGTCACATCAATGGAAAGTAAATAGTTAGAAAATGGTAGACATTACACATAAAAGCACGACGCTAAGAACAGCAGTAGCCCAAGCGGTTGTAAAAGTTAGCAAATCTGAAACCATTACTGCTATTGAAAATGATACTGTTCCAAAAGGCAATGTATTTGCTATGAGTAAGGCAGCGGGGTTATTAGGTGTTAAACGTACTCCGGATATATTACCTGATTGTCACCCCTTACCTATTGAGTTTACTGGTATTGAATATAAAGTTGATGGCTTAGAAATTACTGTGATTTTTACGGTAAAAACTATTTACAAAACAGGAGTTGAAGTTGAAGCTATGCATGGCGCCAGTGTTGTTGCTTTAAACATGTACGACATGTTAAAACCTATTGATAAAGGTATTGAAATACACGCTATAAAGCTGCTTAAGAAAAAAGGTGGTAAATCTGATTTTAGAGATAAGTTCAGAAAAGATTTAAGAGCTGCAGTTGTAGTATGTAGCGATACTATTTCTGCTGGTCATAAAGAAGATAAAGCAGGAAAAGCTATTATTAGTAAACTTGAAAGTTGTGATGTAAAAATCTCTGAATACGTTATAATTCCTGATGAAATTGAAGATATTCAGCAAAAAGCAAAAGGGTATCAAGAACAAGGCATAGATTTAGTAATTTACACAGGCGGCACTGGACTCTCAGGAAGAGATGTGACACCAGAAGCTTTACTTCCTTTATTAGACAGACGAATTCCAGGTATTGAAGAAGCGATTAGAAATTATGGACAAGGGCGTATGCCATTTGCGATGCTATCGAGAAGTTTAGCAGGGACTTTAGGAGATACCCTAGTATTAGCATTACCTGGTTCAACCAACGGTGCAAAAGAATCTATGGATGCTATTTTTCCTGCCGTATTACACAGTTTTAGAATTTTAAAAGGTGCTAGACATGACTAAAATGTTTATTTGTGCATCGTTAAATCGTTAAACCGATTAAACAATTAAACGGAGCGAAGATATGAGCGACACTACAAACATATTACAAGACTTACATGGCAGAGATCATGCTTATTTACGTATTTCGTTAACAGAACGTTGTAATTTACGGTGTACCTATTGCATGCCTGCAGATGGCGTACCACTTTCTCCCAAAAGTCATTTAATGACTTATGAAGAAATCTTCAATATTGCGAAAACCTTCGTAGATCATGGGGTAACCAAAATAAGATTAACTGGAGGAGAGCCTCTTGTTAGAAAAGATATTCCAATAATTTTAGAAAAATTAGCAACACTTCCTGTGGAGCTTTCTATCACCTCAAATGCTGTAATTATTGATAGATTTATCGATATTCTAAAAGCAAATGGTGTCAATAAGATCAATGTAAGTCTAGATTCTTTAGATGCTTCAAAATTTAAGCATATTACGCGTCGTCATGAATTCCAAAAGGTTTATGACAATATTCTACTTCTTGTAAAAGAAGGCTTTACGGTAAAAGTAAATGCTGTTCTAATGAAAGGTTTTAATGATAATGAAATTATAGATTTTATTCATTTCACTAAAGATTTACCTATTTCTATTAGGTTTATAGAATTTATGCCTTTTGATGGTAATAAATGGGATATGAGTAAGCTAGTATCCTATAATGAAGTTATGGAATATGTAAATAAATCGTTTCCTAAAGATCAAATAAAACGTTTACAAGATGCCCCAAACGACACCTCCAAAAACTATAAAATAAAAGGTTACAAAGGAAGTTTTGCGATAATTAGTTCAGTTACTAATCCATTTTGCGATTCTTGTAATAGATTGCGCTTAACGGCAAACGGGCAATTAAAAAACTGTTTATTTTCTTCTGCCGAATCTGATTTATTAACTACGCTACGTACTGGAAAATCTATTGAACCTATAATACAAAAAGCGGTACAAGCTAAATTTAAAGTTCGTGGCGGAATGGATACTTTGCAAAAACTACAAGAGCCAAAATTGCACAACAATAATAGAAGTATGATTACTATTGGTGGGTAGTTTTCAAAAGATTATTACTAAATTTGAATATGACACTTGATGTTTTCGAATATTTTAAAAACGACCCAAAGAATAATAAACTAATTGGTGATGACTATTTATTTGTAGAATACAAATGCCCTATAGACATTGAAAAGTTTAAATTATGGACGGACACTCCTTTTATAACCTACGTTATTAGTGGAAAAAAAGATTGGACCTCTGTTAATAAAACCTACCCTTTACATTCTGGAGAAGCGCTCTTTATAAGAAAAGGTATTTACAACACAAAACAGTATTTTGAGGAAGACTACTGTACCATTCTTTTTTTTATAACCGAAGATTTTATTAGAAATTTTATAAGTAAAAATGAATCGTTACTTAACAAAATAAGTACTAAATACGAAAAGGACAATCAAATATTCCCCATAGACGTTTCCGATTCTTTAAACTCGCTTTTCTTATCGGTGTTTAGTTATTTTAATATGAGCGGTGAAATTCCCAAAGAACTGGTTGAGATTAAATTCAATGAATTACTTTTCAATATCGCTTTAAATAAAAAGAACGATGACCTGTTGTCCTTTTTTCATTCGCTTAAACAAATTGAAAAAACGAATATCAACGATATCATGATGAAAAATTTTCATTACGATTTACAGCTGGAGGAGTTCGCAAGGCTTTGCGGAAGAAGTCTGTCTACCTTCAAAAGAGACTTTAAAGCTTTTTTCAAAGAAACACCTGGCAAATGGCTGATAAACAAAAGACTAGAGTATTCAAAAACATTACTTAAGAATTCAGAATTAAACATAAGTGAGGTTTGCTATGAGAGTGGTTTCAAAAACACCTCTCATTTTAACAGTAGCTTTAAACAAAAATTTAATCTACCCCCAAACCAGTTTAGAAAACGTCATTCAGCCTAAAAACTATTAGTCTTCCTTCCTGTGAACCTTAGAATAAACTTATTGAACTTTTAAGAAAGTTCTAAACGACATTCTAGTGATACTTTTGACATATAATTTAAAACCAACATGTCATGAAAAAAGTATTAATGTTCTCTTATTCTGTAATTGCTTACCTAATTGGCTTCGCCTCGTTACTGCTATGGATAATTTCTGTTAGCCATATAATTCCTGAAATATCCATTGATCAAACCCCTACAAAGCCTTTCTTTCATGCCTTAATTAAAAACCTAGGTCTGGTATTATTATTTGGTCTGCAACATAGTATTATGGCACGTCAATTTTTTAAAAATACCTTTGAAAAATATTTCCCCAAACCAATTGAACGCAGCACTTTTGTTTTGGTTTCTGGACTTTTACTTATTCTACTCGTGTTTCAATGGGAACCTATGGGAGGGACTATATGGAATATTCAAAACGAAAACATCCTGTTTTATTTAATATACGTCTTGTTTTTTACGGGTTGGATAATTCTTTTCATTAGTACATTTCTAATTAATCATTTTGATTTATTTGGCTTAAGACAGACTTTCTTAGAACTTCAAAACAAACCTTACACCAAATTAAAATTCAAGGTGGTATCTTTTTATAAACACGTTAGACATCCCCTATACTTTGGTGGTATTATCGGTCTTTGGGCAACTCCCACTATGACCACCACCCACCTTGTATTCGCATTAAGTCTAACAGCATATTTTATAATAGGAACTTTATTTGAAGAGCATGATTTAAAAAAAGAATTTGGAGAAACTTATAAAAACTATCAAACACAAACCTCAATGCTTATCCCTTTTTTAAAAGGAAAAAATTAATTATAAACTAAGACATATATAATCATGAAAACTTTATTATTTACAATAGTAAGCGCATTTATTATAAATACAGCTTATGCGCAACAAAACGACCTAGCGTATTTAAATTCGAATGAATTGGAGACATATAAGCCTTCAATCATTAAGAAGAACGTAATCAAAACAAACACAAATCATTATTACAAAACTATATTTAACAATAACACATCCAAACATGTTGCTAATCTTGAAAAGGAGATTCTAAATTACAAAATAAAGAATGAGGCAATCTACAATGCTACGGAAGCTGCTTCCTACCAAGTGAAATTTAAAAGAAAAAATGCCAGAGCTCTGGTAACCTATAGCAATTCTGGAGAAATACTTTCCTCAAATGAAATTTACCATAATATTAAAGTACCTTATGAAATAAGTGTTTCCATAGCCAAATCATTCCCAGGATGGGCACTTGAAAAAAGCACACTTAAGATAGCTTACGATCACACTAAGACTCTAAAAAAAGTTTATATGATTGTTATTAGGAAGGACGGACTAAATAAACATATTGAGTTTGATAACATGACTCTCAACTAGATTATTCAAATATTAAGAAAAGCGGAACGCAAGTTCCTCTTTTCTTTTCTATTCGATTAAGACGATTTTACTAAAACCTTCTTCTCGAAACTACTTTTTGGTGCTTCGCAAAGTGAGCACTCATAAGTTTCTGATAACGCTTCAAAAGGTGTATTAGGCTCAATATCCTGCGTAATATCACCATAAACCTCATTATATACGGTTAAGCAATGCGAACATTGATATACCTCCTCTTCGTAAGATTCCTTAATAACATTATTCGTGCTTTCCTCGTCTCTTTCTGCTCCTAATTGCTCAAAATACAACTGGCTAAGTTCCATCAACAAACCAGGTAATTCAACTTTGTCTACATCTTGAACATGCATAATATATTCTCGTGAATTAGGATCAAAGTTTTTAGCATACAGTAAGTTATAAGTATCCCTTACTGTAAAACCTCCTTTTAATTCTGGTTGTTTATTTTTCTCAATAACTATAGACGTGAAATTATAGGTATCACTTTCATAGTTCGTAATTCCAAAGGTTAAACCGTAGGTACTGATATCATTTTGATCAAAGTTGGTAACTAAATACTTTTTGAGACTCAGAGCTTCTTTATCATTTACTGGTAAATGCCAATTCATCTCCAACATAGAATGACGCACGTTAATACCAAACTTACCTAAAAACTTTTCCCATTGTAATTTTGATTTTAATGGAATCCCCTTAACGATAAAAGATTTCCATGGGGTAATTGATATTTTACCAATCTTGTTTTCAGAGCACAACTCACACATGGCTTTTAAAAAGGGAATATCGTAGCGGTTATTCCTCCAATAGAGGCCTAACCAATATCTATCTGGACCAATTCTATTCATACCCTCATAATATGGAAATGGATAAAACGGCACTTCCAGAGGCTTATCTACGGTTCTATTATTGGTGTCTACAGCATCACTAACCAAATCAAAAACCATTTCTATAGTTTCAGGTTCTTCAATTAATATGTTTTCAATAGCCAATTCAATTTTATCCATATCCCAACTATAAATAAGGGCAGGGTACATTCTTGTCTTTTCCCAACCAGGGAGCCTTACGTATAAATACCAATAATCTTCGTGCACAGAAGCAATAAAATTAATGTTCCCTGTATATAAAGGGACTAGGCGCTGCTTCGGATCAATCACATTAATACGCAACTTTGGGTTGTGCTTAAATTGCTCTAAAACGTATAAATATTTATCACTTGTAAGCCATGGCGTACTTGGCAATATTTCAGAAGACACATAGGACGATGCAATATTTTCTACTCCATCTCTTTTTGGCTTTACAAACTTAATTTTATCAAATTGATTAAACTTAGTCTCATCTATTTGTTCAGGAAAAATAACATCTTGTCGCGAACCAAAAGATATAGCATCTAAACCTAGAGCTTCTGCTGCCTCACAAATATATTTTAGTTCACCAGGAGATAACACCCCTCCATTGATTCTTAATCTATACGGTTCTTCCATTATACTAATACTTTTGAATTTTGAAGGATCTCTCGAACTTCTGTTTTACAACTTCCACAGCCTAAACCAGCACCTGTTTTATTACAAAGCTCTGTAAAATCAGTACACCCGCTTGTTATAACTTCTTCAATATTACCTACTCCAACTTGACTGCATGAACATACTAGTTTACCCAAAACAGGAACATCATTTGAAGATCCTCTAAGCAATTTATCTCGCTTATCGGCCATCTCTATTTTACTCTCTATCATAGTTTTAAACTCGGCAAACTCGTTCTTGTCTCCCATTAAAACTGCTCCTAAGAGTAAATCATCTTTTACAATACATTTCTTGTAATATCGTTTTTTAATATCTGTAAAGATAATTTCTTCATAACTATCGTCATTTTCCGGAACATTAATTTCTCCAATACTACAAAGGTTCAAATCATTGAATTTAAGAATGTTCATTAGCACAGAACCTCTGTAAGAACAGCTAATATCTCCAGCTATAAAATTTGCTAATATATTAGCTTGTTCTTCAGCTGCCGATGTTATTCCAAACAACTGGTTATTAAACTCTGCAATTTCTCCTATGGCAAAGATATCTGGATCGGAGGACTGAAGATGCTGATTTACCTTAACGCCTCTACTGCATAATATACCATTTTCTCTAGCTATTTCAACGTTAGGAATCGTCCCAATAGCATAAACTATGGCGTTAGCTGTGATTAATTTTCCACTCTTTAAGGTAATATTCAATTCTTTAGTATCCTCATCATCAAACACGGTACTTACCTCATTATCAAAATAGATTTGAATACCACGCTCTTGCACATCTAAAGCCAATAGTTTACTTGAAATCTTATCTAATTGACGTTCCATTAAGCGTGAAGCCCTTTGTACAATAGTTATTTTAGCATTTTTATGCTTCATCGCAGCTGCAAGCTCTAAACCTAATAACCCTCCTCCTACTATTACAACATGTTGCTCTTCTGGAGGCAATCCTGTAGCATCTAAATAAGATTTAAACTTATCGGCATCAATTTTGTTTCGCATAGTAAATCGCCCCGGTAAATCTATCTGGACATCTTTAGGAATAAATGCGCGACTACCTGTAGCCAATATAAGTTTATCGAAACTATGCTCTTCATGCTTATTATCAATAACAACCTTATTCTTTTTATCTATACTAGCGATAAACGTCTCGGGATGCAAATGAATATTTAACTTGCTTAGTTCTTTTTCTTTAATCTTTAGTAACTGTTCCCATGTTAATTCTTCTGTTACATATTCAGGCAATAAAACCCTGTTATAGAATAAATTAGGCTCTTTTGAAAATACATGAATTTCATCAACTTCATTATATTCTCTATAATTTTGCACAAATCTAAAGGCTGCTGCTCCTGCTCCCGCTATAATAATTTTTTCTACTGCTTTTTTATACTTCGAAACTGCAACACGTGTAAACTTAAAATCGGGTTCTTTTGATGTTGGATCGACATGCGTATTGGTTAAATTATTAGCTCTATTTAAATTACTTTGCAGTTGTTTCCCCCAATGCATTGGTAAAAACACCACGCCTTTTTTAATTGTATCGGTAATTTTAGCACGTACTCTTACCTCACCATTTTCACCTTTTATTTCGGTAATATCGCCATCCTTGATTTTATATAAATAAGCATCAACTGGGTTAATTTCTAAAACTGGGGTTGGATAATGCGTTTTTAATCGAGACACCTTCCCTGTTTTAGTCATGGTATGCCATTGATCCCTTATGCGCCCTGTTGTTAATATTAAAGGGAAGTCATCATTTGGTAAATCAGAGGTATTTTGAATTGAGCTCGGTAGATTAAACTGTGCTTTCTGAGATGGTGTATAAAACTTTTTATCTTCAAAAAGCCTTGGAGTTCCTTGATGCCTGTGCTCTGGTACGGGCCATTGAAATGTGCCTTCTGTTTTCAGTCTATCATAATTCAAAAAGGATATGTCAATGTTGGTACCTTTGGTCATTGAAGCATACTCATCATAAATCTCGCTCGCATTATTAAAGTTAAACCCTCTAAAGCCCATGCGTTGCGCAAAGTCACAAAATATTTCAACATCTGCTCTTGCTTCACCAGGTGCTTCTATTTCTTTAGGTAAATAAGAAATTCGCCTTTCAGAATTTGTCATCGTTCCTTCCTTCTCTAGCCATCCTGCTGCTGGTAAAACCAAATCGGCAAAACCTACGGTATCCGACTTATGAGAAATCTCTTGAACCACGACGAATTTAGCATTCTTCATGGCTTTTTCAACCCTATTCAAGTTTGGTAAACTTACTAAAGGGTTTGTACATGCAATCCAAACTGCTTTTAGTTTTCCACTTTCTAAAGCATCAAACATTTCGGTAGCGGTTAATCCAGGTTTCGGATTTATTTTATCTACACCCCAAAACTGAGCAACCTCACGACGATGTTCCTCATTCATTAAATCCTTATGAACCGCTAGTAAATTTGCCATCCCTCCTACTTCACGCCCTCCCATAGCATTGGGCTGACCTGTTAAAGAAAAAGGACCTGCTCCTGGTTTTCCTACTTGCCCAGTAATTAATGACAAGTTTAAAAGGGATACGTTTTTATCGGTACCTACAACGCTTTGATTAAGCCCCATAGCCCACATACTTATAAAGCCCTTAGAAAGCCCAATATACTTAGCTGCTTTTTTAATATCATCTTCAGGTACACCACAAATTTTTGATGCTTGTTTTAATGATGTAGACAAGATTAAATCTTTATAACCTTTAAAACCATCGGTGTAATTTGCTATAAAATCCTCATCTATTAATCCGCTTTTATACAAACACCTTCCAATGGCATTGTATAATACAACATCTGTTCCCGGTAGTAATTGCAAATGTAGGTCTGCAAAATTAGCTGTATCCGTTTTACGTGGGTCAATAACTATAATTTTAACCTCAGGATGCTCTTCCTTATGCTTTTCTAATCGTCTGAATAAAATGGGGTGGCACCAAGCCGGGTTAGCACCTGTTATTAAAAACGTATCGGCCAATTCAATATCTGCATACGATATAGGCACACTATCTTCACCGAATGTTTTTTTATAACCAACAACAGCCGAACTCATGCATAATCTTGAATTCGTATCAATATTATTTGTACCAATAAAGCCTTTAGTAAGCTTATTAGCGATATAGTATTCTTCAGTTAAACTTTGGCCAGAAACATAAAAAGCCACACTATCTGGTCCATGCTTTTTTATTATAGATTTAAAAACGCTGGCAGCTCTATCTAATGCATCATCCCAACTTACACGTTCTCTTGGGTGCGATCTACTCCAGCGCATCTCAGGGTACAAAATTCTATCAGAAGTATCATTTGCAACATAATGCAAATTCATCCCTTTTGAACATAACATACCTTTATTGACTGGATGATCCTTATCGCCTTCAACAAAAACTTTGTTGTTATTGTCTTTTTTAACAATAATACCACAGCCTACACCACAGTACGAACACGTTGTTTTTACTTCACTTTTAATCATTCAGACAAACTTTTTATACTAAACTAAGACATTTATTTACCACTTTATATGCTTCAACTTCATTATTTTGAATACCATAAAAAAGGCTCTTTATATTTGTGAATTCATAAAAATGAACTCCTCATATAATCAATTTTACTTTCAACTTGTCGTTCTATAATGGACTTAACTCTTTACTTTAATAGGAATTAAATCTTCAGGATTTATATTAGAATCCTTTTTTGCTACTGCTTCATCCTCAGTTGAAAAACGAATAGCTAAAGAAACTACCGCAGTTACAACCACTATGGTTCCAATTATGAAATAACCACTAGAGACTGCGGTAGCTGAAGCTGCCGATTGAGCAGCTTTTATTGTTTCTTCTCCTAATCCTTGATTAGCAGCAATAGCAGCTTGTTCTGCAACAGCTGATTGTGATTTTAATAACATGGCTGCTAAAAAAGCGCCAACATTACCACCGGCTCCAACTATACCAGAAACAGATCCAATGGCTTTTTTATTAATAAATGGCACTACTGAAAACGTAGCTCCTTCGGCCATTTGAACTGAAAGACTGAATAAAATTAAAAAGCAGATCCCCACAACGATACTTGTTGTCGTAGAAAAGGTCATCAACATTGCACCTTGCACTGCCAAAATACCTGACAAGAATAATACTCTTCCTCTTAGTCCTTTAAGTTTTCCAAATTTATCTCCAAAAAAACCACCTAAAGTTCTAGCAAAAATATTCATTAGTGCAAATGATAAAACAATGTTTCCTGCCGTCGCTCTTTCTAACTGAAACGTGTTTTGAAGATAATCATCCATAGTTCCATAAACAGTTAGTTCGATACCGAAACATGCCGCATATACTAAGAATAAAATCCAAGTTCTATAATCTTTTAACACCGTTCCAAAACCTACTTGATCCTTCTTTTTCTCAATTGCAATACCTGAAGCCTTTAAATCTTTAAAGTTTCCTTGCGGCGTATCTTGAGTAAAAAAGTAATATACCAAGCCCATAAGAAAACAAACCACACCAGCAATAACCATAGAATATCTCCAAGCTTCTCCTTCAGCAACTCCAAAACCAATGACAGCTGCAGCAATAATAGGCATGCCTAATCTATTGGCTCCGCCCCCAAGATTTCCCCAACCTGCAGACGTTGCATTTGCCGTACCAACAATATTTGGAGCGAACATTAATGATGTATGTACTTGGGTAATTACGAAAGAAGCCCCAATAAAACCAATAAACAATCTACACGTTAAGAATTGAGCAGGGGTTTGAACCAACCCACATAAAATTACGGGAATTGCTCCTAACATTAATAACCAAGTGTAACACAGCCTTGGACCATATTTATCACATAATTTACCAATTAGTAAACGAGCAAATACTGTTCCTGTAACCGCCAAAATAATTGAGTTCCATTTTTGATCTGGTGTTAAACCTAGGTCTCTCACTACATCTGGCATAAAAGGCACAATACCAAACCATGAGAAGAAACACAGAAAAAATGATATGGCCGTAATCCAAAATGTACGTATAGAAACGTTTTTAAAGTTTAATAAATTTAAAGTCGTTGATTTAGTTTGCGCTGTAGTATTCATAATTAAGTACTTTTATACGTACAAATCTACGTATTAATACTTAATTTAAACATTTAAAATTACGTAATTATAAAAAATTATGAGGTTGACAATTTTGGATTGTTGATTTTGAGGATTTATCAAAATGAAGTATATAATCAACTAGGGTTTATTGGTTTTTATTGTATTTGAAATTAAAAAAAATTGAATCATTATAAAACAAGATCAATGAAATGGGTTTACTAAACCCTCAAAAAAAGCATCACTTCTTAACGTGTCGTTCACTGATAGCAAAAAATCTAAGATACAATCATGTAAAAACCCTAGTATATCGATTATACCAACCCAAACTCTTTAGCCTTATTACTTAATTCCATTAAGTTTTTAACCTCTAGCTTTTTCATGAGGTTAAAACGATGTACTTCAGCAGTTCGCTTGCTGATTTTAAGTTCATCAGCAATATCTTTATTGTTCTTTAATTGCAATACTAAACTAAGTATTTGCTTTTCGCGCTTTGTTAATTTAAAGGGATCTTCTTTGATTTCAACCTTTGACTTAGAAACCACATTGGTATTACCGTTCACAAAATTATTCATGATAATTGCCGAAACATCACCAGTAAAATACTTACCTCCTGAGGCTACTTTTGTTACTGCTTTTAGAAACTCTTCTTTACTTGCTCCTTTTAATAGATAACCATCTGCACCGGCTTGAATTGCTTGCACCACGTATTCTTCAGAATCATGCATTGATAAAACTAGTGTTTTAACATCAATCCCAGCTTTGGTAATGGCTCCAACAGCCTCAATGCCATTCATTTCTGGCATTCTGATATCGATGATTAGTACATGCGGTTTGTTCCTCGCTATCACTTCTAAAGCCTCTATTCCGTTTGAAGCTTCATCAATAACTATAATTCCAGGTTGGTCCTCTATTAAGGCTTTAATACCATCTCTTACCAAAACATGGTCATCTGCAAGTACAACATTTATTATATCCATAAATAACAATAATATAAGTACAAAAGTAATAAAATTACGTAATACTACGTATTTAACTTTTAAGCGCAGTCACTTGAATTTCAATTTTCATTTTGTCATCTGCCAATCTAGCCGAAAACATAGTTGCAGCTGGCTTAATACTACCCAAATACTTTTTAAGTACAGGCCAACATAGTTCAAACTCATCAGCTTCTGGTAGAATATAAATTATGCGAACAATATCAGATAAACTAGCATCAGCTTGCTCTAAGGTCTTTTTAATATTTATAAAACATTGTTCTGCTTGTTCTATAACCTGATCACTAATAGTCATTGTTTCGTAATTATAACCTGTTGTTCCCGAAACAAAAACCCAATCGCCTTGAACTACTGCTCTGGAATAGCCTATTTGCGCTTCAAATGTCGACCCTGAACTTAATAGTTTTCTATCCATAATTATTTATTTAACGGAATATTTAATGTAACTCTTGTTCCCTTATCTATCTCAGAAGTTAAAAACATACGTCCATCAATATATTTGATGCGCTCTTGCATAAAGGTCATTCCCATACCTCCATCTCCTGATTTAACATGCTTCACCTCCGAAGGGTCAAACCCTTTTCCATTATCATCAATAACCAAACTTAATATATTTTTACTGTGAGATAACGACACCAAAATATGACTAGATTCCGCATACTTAATCGCATTATTAATAGCCTCTTGCGTAATACGATAAATATTAATTTCAGCTAACGAATCCAATCTTTGTGTGAAATCTGTTTTATTAAAAAATACGATTTCCTTCCCTGTTAAACGAGCAAGTTCCTGAGTAAGTTTTGTGATTGCAGGCACAATGCCATGGTCTGTTAACTCCGGCGGTGTTAAATTGAAAGTAGCCGTTCTAACTCCCTTTATAATATTAGACGTTAGCTCTTTTAAATGTTCAATTTTTGCGGTAGCCTTTTTGATATCTGTAGCATCAATGCTCTCTAAATTATACTTTAAACCGGTTAGCATTTGGCCAATACCATCATGCACATCTTTAGCAATACGATTTTGTTCCTTCTCCTGATTCTCAATAATTTTACTAGAAATTATTTTTTGTTGACTCATCTTTTCCTCAAAGCTTTTGTTTGTCAACCTATCAATTTCTATTTGTGCCCGTTTACGTTTGGTAATTTCAGAAGCAATAACCAATAACTCTGATTTATCATCTGTAGGAGTATATGGTATAATCGCCATTTCTAACCAAACATCATCACCATTTTTTGTGCTCGCCTTAACTTCACCTTGCCAGCCTTTTTTCTTATGCTTTGTAATTAAATCTTCAATTATAGTGCGTTCATGATCTTCAAAAGACAGCACGTCCCAAAATAAAGCATTATCATTAAATTTAGAAAACTTAAATAATCTGGTAAACTTATTACCCATATGCACGACATGGCCATTTGGTAAAATACGAGCAAACAAAAGCGTATCATCCATAGCTCGACTTAGAGCCCGAAGCTCCTTTATAGATTTTTCCTTAGCAGTACTTAATTCATCCGCATCAAACGCCATTTTCTTCGCGCGTTTTTCAGCTAATAATAAATCTGCCAAAATAGATTTTACCGATTTTGCAGCTGGCCAAAAAATAAACAAAAACTCCCCTAAAAGAATAAGTAAAGTAAGACCGGTTAGCCAAGTTTCGAGTTGACGAAGCCACTCTACTTTTTCATCTGCCTCTAAATCATATTGATTTACAATATCATCCATCATCTTTAAAAACTCCGCCTCATTCGTTTTTACTTTTTCAATATCTAAGGCGTATGCCGATAATGGCAATGGCGGTATATTTTCAATCTTATTAATAATAGATTTTGATGCCATACTAATAGTATCAAAAACAGGATTTAATTCTATAAACTTAGTAGCGACCTTCGTACTTTTCTTGTTAGGCAACCCTAAACTATCATTACCGTTTTGAAGTACATTATGTGATAACTCCCAGAGGTGGAGCGTTTCTTTTATGCGATTTTTAAGAAGAATACGATTATCTATATTAGATTCGGCAGAAAGAGATACAATATCTTTAGTTAATTTCTGACTCAACATACGTTGTCTTCCAGCCACATTAATTACTGTTGAGTCACTCTCTTGACGACTAAGATGTGTACGAATTAATATCTGACTAATAATAACCGAAACCGCAATAGTACTAAGTGCGATAATGTATAAACGGCGTAATTTATCAAACGTACTTTGGTCTAATGAATTACTCGATGTAGTCATACTTCACATTTAAGAAATGGCTTGTTTGACTAAAGCTAAACTTTTTTCGGAGAAGGGTATTTTCAAGGCTGCTTCGTGTCCCTTATCAGACATTTTTATCCATGTTTTTTTCAAGATATCTATAATTTTTTCATCATCATGTTTAGCAGCAAACTCTTCAAAGTAGTAATCTAAAAATACTAAACAAATAGTATCTTCAAGAGCTTGAGATTCTTCGTTTTTCTTAATAAGTTTTTTTGAGATAATAGTCTTGACCCTATCTGTAAAGGGGTCATCAAAACCCACTTGTTTTAAAATATCTGCCGTTAAATCAGCATGCATTCTTTTTAAGGTTTCTCGCCATTTTAAATAACCAACACGATCCATTGGATATTCATCACGAGCTATTTTCCACCGGCAGATGTGTTGTGCACGAGCAGCTATTTGAAGTGCTTTTGAAGCATTTGGATCAAACTGCAACAACGTCCTAGTCATGCGCTGCGAGTACAACAACTCTTTAGGGTATCGCAAACCAGCAACTTCGTAGCTGTTTACATCTTCAGAATTAGCTTTATCAACTAAGGCAATAGCAGTTTCAAATCGTGTAGGCTTCATAATGTATATTACTTATCGTTAATCCGAAAAGCCAATATACACATTTCCATTTTCAATTTTAACAGGATAGGTAGCTATTTTCAAATCTTCCCCGCCTAGACTACTACCATCTTCTAAAGAAAAGTTCTTTTTATGCATTGGACAAGCTACTTTAGGAATATTATCCTTATCACCAATCATACCTAAAGACAGTACCATTTCCATTTTATGTGGACATAAATTTTGAGTAGCATACCACTTCCCTGTTCTTGCAAAATTATAAACCGCAATCTGTTTGGTTTTGTGTTTTATACAGGCTCCGCTATTCTCTGGAAAATCAGAAGTTTCTCCAACTCTAAACCATTCTTTTACAGCATCTACTGCAACGGATTCGTACTGACTTAAAATATCTTGCATAATCTATTTTTTGTTGATTTGTTAATGTATTGGTTTATTGAACTGTAAACAGTTCAACAACTTTTAAGCCCACTGCTTAGGCATTTTTTGTTCTCTCATGGGTACAAAAACCAAGTTATCGTCCGTATCATCAGAATTCACAAAATGCTTAAAACGTTTCATCATTTCTGGATTCTCAATAGCTTGTTTCCATTCACATTCATACCTATTTACTAAACCTTGCATTTCTTGTTCTAAATCTTCAGCAATACCTAAAGAATCTTCAATAACCACTTGTTTTAAATAGTCTATACCTCCTTCTAACTTATCTAACCAAGGTGCCGTTCTTACTAATGGTCCTGCAGTACGTATATAGAACATTAAAAATCTATCCAGATACTTTACAACAGTTTCGTCATCAAGTTGTTCTGCAAGTAATACGGCATGTTTTGGTGTTGCCCCACCATTTCCACATACGTATAAATTCCAACCACCATCAACAGCAATTAATCCAAAATCCTTTCCTCTTGCCTCTGCGCATTCTCTAATACATCCAGAAACACCTCCTTTTAATTTGTGAGGAGAACGCAAACCTCTATACCTGTTTTCTATATCGATAGCAAAGGTTACACTTTCGTGCATACCATAGCGACACCAAGTTGACCCTACACAACTTTTTACTGTTCTCAATGATTTTCCATAAGCATGACCACTTTCAAAACCGGCATCAATTAACTCCTTCCAAATCATTGGCAATTCATGAATCTGAGCACCAAATAAATCAATACGTTGCCCTCCCGTAATTTTAGTGTATAAATCGTATTTTTTAGCAACTTCACCAATAACTATTAATTGGTCTGGTGTTATCTCACCTCCCGCAACTCGAGGTACTACAGAATATGTACCATTACGTTGAATGTTCGCTAAAAATCTATCATTGGTATCTTGAATATCAGGCTGACGATTTGGTGTTTCCATGGTAATGGTTGCAAAAATTGACGCTAACAATGGCTTACAAGTTTCACATCCATGCCCTTCACCAAATAGGTTAAGCGCTTCCTGGTAATTAGGTACTTTATTTATTTTAATTAAATCATATAATTCCTGTCTGCTAAAATTAAAGTGCTCACATATGGTCTCTTTAACTTCCTTGCCTAAAGATTTTAGGGTTTCATTAACCAAGTCTGTCACCATAGGTTTGCAACCACCACAACCTGAAGTCGCTTTAGTTTTTGCCACAACATCACCAAAATCATTACAATCACCATCTGTAATTGAACAACAGATATCACCTTTAGACACACTCTCACAAGAACACACTTGAGCGGTATCTGGTAAATCTAATACACTTCCAAAAGACGATCCGCCTTCGCTTGCAGGTAATATTAATTGTGAAGGATCTTCAGGAATAGCCATGCCATTTAAATACACTTGGTGCAACATATTATAATCTGCTGC
The DNA here is from genome assembly GCF_947495925.1 of uncultured Algibacter sp. Taxonomy (GTDB): domain Bacteria; phylum Bacteroidota; class Bacteroidia; order Flavobacteriales; family Flavobacteriaceae; genus Algibacter_E. The sequence continues at coordinate 389,408 of NZ_CANMAU010000003.1, read as the reverse complement.
ATCACCTACTAATATCCCTCCAAGAAGTGACTTACCATCTAAACTTACATTAATACGTTTATATAAATGTTGTGTTTTATTTTCAAATATGATAGAGTGTCCTTTTGAAGCTGGCATAAACGGTTCGCCAAAACTTGCAACATCTACCCCAATCAACTTCAATTTTGTTGACATATCAATATCTGCAGGCATTAAAGTTTCAGTTTTACCAATAATTTGGTCTACTGCAACTGCAGCCATATCATAGCCTGGGGCTACCAAACCATAAATCATTTGATTATATAGAGCAATCTCACCAATAGCATATATACTATTATCTGAGGTTTGCATTTTGTTATCGACTACTATACCTCCACGAACACCAACGTCTAATCCGCAAGCTTTCCCTAGCTCATCTCTAGGGCGAATACCAGCCGAAACCACAAGCATATCCACGTCAAGAACGTCATCTTCGCCAAATTCCATTCCAGTTATTGCACCATTTCCTAAAATTTGATTTGTTGCCTTACTTAAATGAATATTTAAACCAATAGACTCCAATTTAAGTTGTAGTACTTGGCTACTCCTAGAATCTAATTGCCTTGGCATTAATTTAGGAGCAAATTCTACAATATGTGGCTCTAGCCCCATATCCATAACAGCTTTACCTGCCTCTAAACCTAATAATCCACCTCCAAGAACTGCTGCTCTAGCACCTGGTTTTTTAGCTTTTAGCTTAGCAGCATAAGCCAGCATACCCTCTAAATCTTCAATAGTTCTGTAAACAAAAACACCTTCTTTCTCAACACCTTTAATTGGAGGTACAAAAGGTGAAGATCCCGTAGCCAACACCAAATGATCATAAGAAAACTCACGATCTTTTGCTGTTTTTATAGTTTTAGAAGTTCTGTTAATATCTGCAACGCGCTCACCAGTAATTAAATCAATACTATTATCGGCATACCATTGTGCTGGCGCCATTTCTAAAGCCTTTGCGTCTTGGTTTTCAAAAAATTCGCTTAAATGAACTCGATCATATGCAGGTCTTGGCTCTTCACCAAAAACTGTTATTTTAAAGTCTTTACTTTCAGCCTTTTCTACAAATTTTTCACAAAACTTGTATCCAACCATTCCATTTCCAACTACAATAATATGTTGCATAAATTACGTATTTAAAAACAAAACTAAGTATTTATACGTATTTTTATTTATTTCTTCAGAAGAATTTCACGTAGAAAGGTCATTATTGTCAATTTGATAAATTGGAATAAGAATAATTGATTATTAACAAAATAATGGGTTTAGATTTTACTGAATACCTAAAGACTCTCAATAGTAATTCTAACACTCTTTGACGCCGGAGTCTTTGCCGTGTGGGCAAAACTATCTAAAGGCACTAATACATTCGTTTCAGGGAAATAGGTTGCGCAACAGTTTTTCGGTATATCGTAACCCACAACTTTAAATGCATTGGCTTCACGAATTACGCCCTTAAATTCAGATTTTAGATTAACAACATCATGCTCTTTTAAATTACGTAGTTTCATATCTTCCTTATTCATAAAAATGACACGTCTTTCGTTAAAAACACCTCTATAGCGATCATCTAAACCATAAATAGTTGTATTAAATTGATCGTGACTACGTATGGTCATCATGATTAATTCATCTTCTTTTAATGTCCATTCTGGCAACTTATTCTTTGAGAAATTAGCTTTTCCTGTTTTGGTTTTAAACTTTCTTATACGTGCTCCGTTTGGCAAATAAAACCCTGACGGATTCTTAAGTTTTTTATTATAATCCGTAAATCCGTCAACAACCTCAGCAATATCATTTCTAACCAAATCATAATCATCCTTATAAGCTAACCAATTAATCTTTGAACGGTCTTTCAAAGTCGCATTTGCAATTCCACATACCACTGCAACTTCACTAATTAAATCACTAGAACAAGGTTCTAAAACGCCTTTAGTTGAAGACACAACTCCCATAGAATTCTCGACACTTTGCGTTTGCACACCTGTTTTTTGGTAGTCTTTCTCCGCTCTCCCTAAACACGGAAATATAAGTGCCTCTTTACCTGTTACCAAATGTGAGCGGTTAAGCTTAGTACTTACATGAACCGTTAAATTACAGTTAGCCATAGCTTGCGCGGAATAGACTGTATCTGGGACAGCTGAAATGAAATTACCACCCATTCCAAAAAACACCTTTACTTTTCCTTCATACATAGCTTTTATGGCTTCTATAACAGAATAACCATGTTTTACCGTTGGCTTAAACCCATATTTAGCTTCAATTTTGTCTAGAAACGCTTGAGGAGCCGCCTCCCAAATACCAACAGTCCTATCGCCTTGTACATTTGAGTGGCCGCGAACAGGACATGTTCCTGCGCCTTCCTTTCCTATACTTCCTTTTAGTAATAATAAATTAACAACTTCTCGAATATTATCTACTGCATTTTCATGCTGTGTTAAGCCCATTGCCCAACAAATAATAATCTTATCATTATTTAAAATTAATTCAAAGGCTTGATCAAAAATCTCTTTTGAAACTCCCGAGGCTTTCAAACACTCATCAAAATTATAAATTCTTAAATCTGAAATAAAAGCATCATAACCATCTGTATATTCCTCAATAAAGACCTTATCAAAAACATCACCTAACTCCTCTTCTTTAGCCAAAAGTTTTAATAGTATAGCCTTGAAAAAAGCAACATCACCGTTAATAGTTACAGGCACAAAAACATCTGAAAGTTTTGTTCCTCCAGTTAACATTTTTATTGGACTTTGTGGGTCAGTAAATTTCATCAGTCCAGCTTCTGGCAACGGATTAATGGCTATTATTTTACCACCATTCTTTTTTGTTTTTTCTAATGCAGATAACATCCTTGGGTGATTGGTGGCTGGATTCTGACCAATAATCATAACCAAATCGGCCTTGTATAAGTCCTTTAAAGTCACAGAACCTTTACCAATACCTAAAGTTTCAGAAAGTGCGCTTCCACTGGCTTCATGACACATATTAGAGCAGTCTGGTAAATTTGCTGTACCAAATTCTCGTACAAATAACTGATATAAAAAAGCGGCCTCATTAGTTGTTCTTCCCGAAGTATAAAATGCAGCTTCATCAGGATTACCCAAAGCGTTCAAATGCGCTCCTACTTTTTTAAAAGCATCTTCCCATGAAATGGGCTCATAATTCGAAGCTCCCTTCGGTAAATACATGGGCTCTGCAAGTCTGCCAGATTTACCTATTTCAAAATCGGATAATCCTCCTAATTCATCCACAGAATGTTGTGCAAAAAACTCTCGATTAATAAGTTTATTTTGCATTTCCTCAGACATGGCTTTCAAACCATTTTCACAATACTCTCCTAATATTGAACGCTCGTCATCTGGATCTGGCCATGCACAACCCGGACAATCAAAACCACCTTTTTGGTTTAAATTAGTAGAAATTTTTAGGATATTACTGGGTTTAATATATTTAAAAGCATGCGAAGTCGCTGCTACTAAACCTCCTATACCTGCAGAATTTGTAGGTGGAGTTTTAATCTTCAAACTCTCAAACTTTTCAGGTGTTAATGCTTTGTCAATAGGTGTTTTGCTCATTTGCCAAATATAATAAATGCTAAGCCAAATTCAAGGTGGCATTCACTTCCTTGAATAACAGCTTCATTAAATCATTTATAATATTTTGGAAATAGTATTTAAATATTTGCAATATAGTTGCTCAGGCTTTCATCCCGTTTCAAACCCATTTTTTTTCTTATTCTATGCCTGGATATATGTACACTATTTATTGATATACTCAATAACCCAGCCATTTCTTTACTGTCAAAATTCAACTTAATTAATGCACAATGCTTTTGCTCTGTTGGAGTTAATGTCTTGTGCTTTTCTCTTAAGCGATTGTAAAAATCTGTATTTACTTCAGTGAAACGCACATTAAATCGCTCCCACATATCATTATTACCTCGTGTTACTTCTTTTTTCACCTTTTTATATATATTACCAGGCGCTTCATCTTTTAAAATGTCTAGTAACTTATCTACTTTTTTATCTTTCTCAATTAGTTGTAAGGCTGAAACGGTGAGTTCTTTGCTTTTTGTCTCTAGAATAATATTAAGCTTTTCCTTATCATTTTTTGTTTTTAACTCAATATTCTCTTTTTCAACTTTAAGTTTGCGCATTTTATTAAGTTGATAATAAACAATCAACAATATAACTACGGTAAACAAAATAAAAGCAATACTAATGATGAGCCTTGACTGAACAAGGTTTTTCGTTTTAATAATACTTTCTTGTTTATTTATATAAGCATCCTTCTTTGCAATTGCCTCCTTATACCTGTCCTTTATTTCAAAAAGTTCATTATTATTTTTACTGCGAATACTAAAAAGACTATCTGACACTTTTATGGATTCGTTTAAGTAAAAATAAGCATCACTTATATGCCCTTTTCGTTTATATAATTCCGATATTTTCTTTAAAATGTCGGCTTTCAAATCAGTATGAGATTCGAAAATCGCCATAATTTCTAAACTCTCTTTATAATACGACTCAGCTTTTTCTAGATCATTTTTCTTATAATATAGATCTCCTAGAAAAGAATACACCACAACCAAAAAAGACTTTTTATCCGCTTCAAAAGATTTAGCTACTTTCAATAAAATCTTCTCAGACTTTTCTAGTTGATTAGTTATTAAAAATATATTAGCTTTTTCTGCATACACATAAGGGTTATTCATTCCCGATGATATATTTTTCTTTATAAATAAGCAAGAATCAAGATATATCAAACTTTTATCATATTGCTTTGCTTTACGATACTGTATGGCCAAACCATAATAAGCTCTTGTAAGATTTCCTTCATAATTATGACTTGATTTGTCTGTTTGCTTTGCGTAAAATAAACTAAGTTTTTTATGCTTAATCGCTTTTTCCTCTTTTATATATATACTATAAAGCAAACCCAATTCGTCATGAATAGAACTAAGCTTTAAGTAATTATTAGACGCATTTGCCAATAGCAGAGCATCCCATAAATGATCATAAGAAAGAGAATAAGAACCTTTGTTTTTGTTTTCATCAGCCAGTTTTAAATGATTATTAATCATGGCTAATGTATCCATGGTATTATTAGTAGTTTTTTGTAGTTGATTTTGTATTAAAATAACAGCACTCAAATTCTGAAAAGAATATTGACTAGTAAAGTTGTTTTTAGTTACGCCAAAAGCATTTATTACAAGCAAAAAAAGCATTAAAAAAAAAGGCATATCTCTTTTCATGTTAAGCTATTCAATGATTTTGATAAGTTTTTCAAAAATATAAAACATGATTTTAGTAAAACTATTATTAGCATATTTTATCTAACAGTAAAGTTATTGCTAAGTCTTATTGAACCTTTATAAATGTCAATTCTAGTAGTTTAGCAGAAATTTAAAATCTTAATAACACAGTATAATCTAAAACATTTAAATCTTTACTAATGAAGAATTTTTATATTACTTTTCTTTTACTCCTACTATTTATTTCCTGTTCAAGTGATAACACCGAACCAGAAATAACCACTAAAGAATCTCCAATCGAAAAAACAGAAACTGAAACTGAAACTGAAGAAAAGAATAACGCCGAGGAATGTAAAATCACAAATTTGGACGGGTTGATTATTATTGAAGCTGAAAATTTTGAACTTAAAGGACAATGGAGAATAAAAGAAGATGAAAAAGCGTCTGGAGGGAAGTATATTGAATATTATGGACCTAATAGTTATAATAATCAAAACCTATCTAACGAGATTACAGTAAAATTTACGGTTGATAAAGCATCACATTACCGTGTTAGATGGTTTATGCGTCAACCCGATGAAGCTGAGGGTGATAAATCTAATGATGCTTGGATTTATTTATCTGATAATGTTGGTTACGCTTGGGTTAACAACGCAGACCTTAATTTAGAGCATTATGAAAAATTTGTAAGTAGAGGGAAAGAGGAATTCGCATATGGAGGTGTACTTGATCTTCATAATCCAAAAGCGAGTTCTTGGCTTACAGCAAAATTTCCTGCAGCAGGAGAATATACCCTTAAAATTTGTGCTAGATCAGAGTATTTTCAATTAGATCGACTTGTACTTTCATCGGGAATAACTGATGATGATGCCCAAGAAGCATCTAGAAATCAAGGAGAAACGTTAAATTGCGATTAAAAAAAGCATATTCGACTTTAAAATTACTACAGATGAAAAGCAGTTTTGCTAAAATTCTTGTCATAATTGCCATAATTATGCCCAATATTATTAAGTCTCAAGATTTTAATTATAATAATAACCGGATAGCTTGCAGTGCCGATGGTAATGCTCAACCAGATTTAAATTATAAAGGCAAATATAATTATGCAGATCCTGATGATTGGGGAGCCACTCCAGCAGCATTAGCGATGCTTGCCAAAAAAGGTCTGCAAGGACAATTGGTGCATTTTTCGTATAACAATTTTATGCCATCTCCCCCACATACCACAACAAGAAATTACATGAAAGAAGGTGTTGATGGATCCATTTCTAGGTGGGCGTTTAACAAAGATATTTTTTTCGATGTGGGTACTCATAAAAATGAAGCTGTTAAACACCTTGAAAAGGAATTGCTTAAATCAACCAAAGAAAACCCTTTGTTTTTTATAAACATGGGACCATCGGAATTTCTTTACCAAGCTGTGAAGCTTGTGATTGACAAAGGTGAATCTGAAGTCTTATCAAATGTATATATCATATCGCATAGTAACTATAATGATAATCATTTAAGACGGCCAAATCATCACACTATAGATCAAGTTATAAAACTAAGTGGTAATCGTTTAAAGTTTAAACGAATTAAAGATCAAAACAATAAAAACGTTCCTACGGAAGGATGGAGTTCATTATATGATTGGAGCGTTTGGGAATGGTTAGAAAATCATGATAATGCTGATTTAGCATGGATTTGGACATGCATGAAAAAACATAAAGAGCACAGGGCAGACATATCAGACGCTGGAATGGTTTACTACTTATTAACAGGTGATGAAGCCGGTAATCCCACAAAATTTCAAGTTTTTCTCGGTGATGAAATAAAAATTAATTCGAAACCAAAATAGTAACCGCAGATCATAGATTAATTAAAATTATCCTATTGTTTTAAAACTCTATTGTAAACCTCTTTTGTATCAATATCGATGTTTTCAAAATCTGGTGAGAGCAGGTTCAAACTGTCTTTATGTTTTTTTAAAATAAACTTCGCTCCATAATCTCCTTTCAAAAGAGCTAATTCCGACAGGTAGCTACTATCTAATAATGCGGGTACTCCAATTTTACCATTATCATATGCTGAAGCAATAATCTTAGCCTCACCATGTTTGAAACTATTAAGCATTTTTCTTAAATAAGTAGTGGTAACAAAAGGTTGATCTGCAAGAATAAATAAGACACCATCAACATTTTCTTTAATCCTTAATATATGATTTACCGCATAGGCAATTGAGGACCCCAATCCCTTATCCCAATTTTTGTTAACAATCACAGAAATAGAATGACCTTCAATAGTATGAGCTATTATTTCACAATGAGCACCAAGAACAACAACAATTTCATCCACATCAGCATTTTTTGCTATTTGAATAGTATGCTTTAGTAATGTGGAATCACCCCAAGATAATAACTGTTTTGGAGTCCCCATTCGACTAGACGCTCCTGCAGCCAAAATAACAATGGTTATATTTGAGTTAATCTGACTCAATCCCTTTTTGAATGAATACTACTAGTCTTTTTGTTTAAAGACATGGGGTGTTGCTGACGTGTATAGGCCAAAATTTCTGAAATAATAGAAACTGCAATTTCTTGAGGTGTTTCTGATCCTATATTAAGTCCTGCAGGACCATGTATAGATTCTAAAAATTCATCTGAAATCTCTGGACAATATTCTATGAGTTGGTCTAATAAATCATCTCTACGTCTTCGAGGCCCTAGTAAACCAATGTAGTTAGGTTTTGTGTTTTTGAGAGCAACCAAATGGCGTAGATCGTAAGCAAAATTATGGGTCATTATTACTACCGCTGTTTGTCCATCAATACTATTTGTATCTAATGCCTCTGGAGTAATAGCATAAAACATGTTCGCTCCTCGAAAATCCTCAATAGATTTTGACTCTGTTGCACCTGCCACAATAGTAACCTCCCACCCTGTTAAGAATGCATATTGACATAATTGAACCGCGTCATGTTCTGCTCCAATTATTAATAATTTAAAACAAGGTTGCATTTCTTGTTTAAAAACGAGCAATGAGTTTGTATCTATTTTATCATTTAAGAAATTAACAGGAAAAGTATGTGTACCTACCTTTAAAAAAGACCCATACTTTGAATTCATACTTTCATCTTTCTCAAAATATGAAAGCACTTCAAAAGATTGTCGTTGCTTTAAGCATTTAAAAAAAACAGCCTCAAAATCTTCGCTTGGGTTAAAAGGTTCAAGCAGTATATACAACACACCTTCGCAGCCTAAACGGTACCTACCATCATATGTCATTAATTTCGACGTCCCCGTTTCAAAGACGGTTTGGGATTGTAGTAGAATTTCTTTTTCAACACAACCTCCACTAACCGCTCCAATCATCTTATCATTTTCCAAAATAAGCATTCTTACTCCAGGTCTACGATATGAAGAACCATCTAATGCAACTACTGAAGCTAAAACAGATTTAAGCCCTTTTTTCTTTCCGTTTATTCCTTCTTCGACAATGTTTTTAAACTCGTGTGTCATACGCTAAAACTAACAAAAAAGCCTTCATAATAAAGGCTCTTTTTACCATAAGTCTGTATAATTTTATCCTAAAACCTTTTCTTCAACATTCATATTTTTCATATATGGCTGTTTAGTTAAACGCTTACCAGTAGCCTTATATATGGCATTTGCAACCGCGGCACCAACAGGTGGTAACGTAGGTTCTCCTAAACCAGTAGGGTCCAAATTACTTTCTACAAAATGAACATCCACCTTTGGAGTTTGCCCCATGCGAATAAGCTGGTATGTGTTAAAATTACTTGATTGAGGCACTCCATTATTAAAGCCAAAATCAGAATACATAGCATGACCTATACCATCTAGAACGCCTCCCCTAATTTGATTCATGGCCCCTAGTGGATTAATAACAATACCACAATCTACCGCGCAAGTTACTTTCTTTACATTTGGAACACCATTTTCCAAAATCACATCTGCTACTTCTGCAACATGCGTGTTATGACAATAGTAAACCGATAATCCTTGATAAACGCCATCAGCTGCTTTACCCCAATTTGATTTTTCAACAGCCAGTTTTAAAACACCTTGCAGACGCTCCGGGCTATATTCAATATTCGGTTCGGGATTGTTTTTTACATTTTCCAACAAATCCATGTGTAACTTTACACGATCTATATTTAAAACCTCTGCGAGTTCATCAAAAAAACTTTGTTCTGCACTCGCTAAGAAATTTGTATAAGGTGCTCTCCAAGCACCCGTAGTAATATTGCTTTTATAATTAGCCGTATCTACTTGATAGTTTTTAACAGCTCCCGCCGGAAAAAAGTTAGGAATTAACCCATACATATTTACATTAATACAAGCTTCCTTTAAATGATACCCCGTTAATTTACCATCTTTTATAGAGGCAGCTATTTTATATTTACTAGCTGGTCTATATACTCCGGTAGTCATATCGTCTTCTCTCGAAGAAACCATTTTAATTGGTTTTTGAATGACATTAGAAATTTCTGCGGCCTCATAAACAAAGTCACCATATAATCGTCTTCCAAAACCACCTCCCATTCTAGTCATTTCCACATGTACATCTTCAATATCTCGCTCCAGTAATTCTGAAACTACTTTCTGCGCCGAAGCGGGTGTTTGGACTGGCCCTACTAAATGAACTTTTTCTGGTGTCACATTAGCAAAGAAATTCATAGGCTCTAAACAATTGTGTGGTAAAAAAGGGGCTTCATAAATCCGCTCTAAAACCGTATCTGCTTCGGCGAAAGCTTTTTTTACATCACCATCAGAACGCTTTGTCGTCAAATCCTTACTATCCAATAAATCCAATAATTCTTTATCATGATTTTCTGTACTTTCAAGCTCCGAATCTTTTTTCCAAATAGCTTTAATTGCTTTTTTACCTTTCATGGCATCCCAAGTAGTTTTTCCAATAACCACTACTTTATCTGTAGTACTCATTTGCATAGACCAATTTGTTTTACCGCTATCTTTAAAAGCTCTTAACTTCTCACCAATGGTTATCACATCAACGACACCTGGTAGAGATCTTGCTCCAGAATCATCAAAAGATTCTAATACCTGACCAAATGCTGGTGGCCTTAAAACTGCCGCATAAAGCATACCTTCTTCTTTATAATCTAAACCATAAAGTGGTTTGCCTGTAATAATTTTATCTATATCAACATTACTTTTTCCTTGACCAATAATTGTAAAATCTTTAGGATCTTTTAAAGTCACCTCTTCAGGCACCTCAAGTAAAGCAGCTTCTAAAACCACATCGCCATAACCCAGTGTTTCATCTTTAGTATTTGTTATTACGCCTTCTTTAACCTTACATTCTGAAGTTTCAATGCCCCATCTTGCCGCGGCTGCATTTACCAACATTTGTTTAGCCGTTGCTCCGGTTTGACGTAAGGCTTCCCAACCATGTCTTATTGACTGACTACCTCCTGCTACCTGCCGGGTATAATTTTTGGTATCTAAAGGCGCTTGAACCACATACACATCATCCCAAGCCACCTCAAGTTCCTCTGCAATAATCATTGGCATTGATGTTTTTACACCTTGACCAATTTCTGGATTTGGTGAAAAAATAGTCACTTTTCCTTCTTCGGAAATTTTAATAAAAGCATTAAAATCACTATAATTTAACTGACTTAAATCTACAGGAAGTTTTGCTTCAGGTTTACAAGCATTGAACAAGTTAAAACCTATAATCATACCACCACTAGCTAGAGCTGATGATTTTAAGAACGATCTTCTACTGAATGTTATTTTTTTTGAAGGTGTCATTTTTTTAATTTATAAGTTAATTAACTCATCTTTTCTGAAGCGACTTTAACAGCTTGCTCGATACTATTATAGGAAGCGCATCTGCAAATATTTCCGTGCATAGCATTTCTTATTTGAGATTCTGTTGGTTTTGGGTTCTTATCCAAAAACGCTGAAGCCGTCATAATTTGTCCGGCCTGACAATACCCACATTGTGGGACATCAATTTCTTTCCAGGCCTGCTGAACAGGATGATCTCCGTGTTCCGAAAGTCCTTCAATTGTAGTTATACTCATACCTTCGGCTTGAGACACCTGTAACAAACAACTACGCATTACATTACCATCCACATGGATATTACAAGCACCGCATTGCCCTATCCCGCAACCATATTTAGTACCCACTAGGTTAATTTTATCCCTAAGCACCCATAGTAAAGGAGTATCCATATCTGCTTCAACAGTATGGGTTTCGTTATTAATTTTCAAATTGAATGTTGGCATATTGTTATATTGAAATTGTTTACTATAAATAATTCTGAAAATACAATAAAATTAAAGTTCTCTTAAAGAATTCGAACTATTTTAACATTGTTTTAGTAAGTTAGAGCAAGAAAGCAAACTTGAACTTCATGACAAGCACAAAACGTATTGGACTTATTCTTGGTCCATTGTTATATATTCTTATCAGATTATTTTTTTCACCTGAAGGTTTACCAGAAGCAGCCAATGGTGTTTTAGCAGCAACAATATGGATAGCCATTTGGTGGATAACAGAAGCTATTCCTATTGCAGCAACAGCCCTCTTACCCATTGTTTTATTCCCATTATCTGGTAGTTTGGACATTACAAATACAACTGCATCATTTGGTCATAAATTTGTGTTCCTATATTTAGGAGGATTCATTATTGCCATTGCGATTGAAAAATGGAATTTACACAAACGCATGGCTTTGAACATTATAAACCTTATTGGTTCTAATGTAAAGAACATTATACTGGGGTTTATGATAGCTACTGCCTTTTTATCTATGTGGATTTCTAATACAGCTACTTCTGTAATGATGCTTCCCATTGGGATAGCTATTATTTCTCAACTAAAGAACAATCCCTCAACAAAAAAAGATGAAAATTTAATTTTCGGTAAGGCCCTTATGCTAGCTATAGCATACAGCGCATCTATTGGAGGAATAGCTACTTTAATTGGCACGCCTCCAAACTTAGTTTTAGCCGGAATTGTATCGGAAACCTATGGTTATGAAATTACATTTTCCCAATGGTTTATTTTTGGTTTTCCTATTTCAGTTTTATTACTTTTTATTTGCTGGAAATATTTAACCTCTTTCGCATTTACTTTTAATCAAAAAGAATTTCCTGGTGGAAAACAAGAAATTAAAAGGTTGTTATCTGCTTTAGGAAAAATGACCTACGAAGAAAAAGCAGTAGCTATAGTATTTGCAGCAACAGCATTTTGTTGGATCACACGTTCATTTCTGCTTAAAAAAATACTACCTCAAATTGATGATACCATAATTGCTATTGGTTTCGCATTAATATTGTTTTTAATCCCTTCCAAATCCAAACACAAAAAACTAATGAGTTGGAAAGACACTAAAAATTTACCATGGGGTATCATTCTGTTATTTGGTGGCGGTATGGCTCTGGCAAAAGGTTTTGAAAGTAGTGGTTTAGCACTTTGGATAGGCAATCAAATGACCACGCTAGAGGGAGTAAGCACCATAGTTTTGATACTGCTACTTATTGCTGCTGTTAACTTTTTAACAGAAATCACCTCAAACCTAGCAACAACTGCCATGCTTTTACCTGTTCTTGCTCCCATGGCATTAACCATTGATATGCACCCATTTATTTTAATGGTTGGCGCTGCCGTAGCAGCTTCTTGTGCTTTTATGCTACCTGTAGCAACACCGCCAAATGCTGTTGTTTTTGGGTCTGGTTATTTGCGTATTCCAGACATGGTAAGCAAAGGCGTTATTATGAATATTGTTTCCATAATTATACTTACCCTTTTTGTGTATTTTGTACTCCCCGAATTATGGAATATTGTTATTGAAGGTTTCCCTGAAAACTTAAAAAACTAGGTGTTTTCTTTTACAAATTCTAGGGCTCTCCTTTCGTTATAGTACACATTCTTTTTGTCAATAAGACCAGAATGTCCACCATGCTCAGGCATTTCTAAAAATAACATGGCATTGTTTTTTGCCTCTTTAACTGGATAGCACTCTGCAGATAAAAATGAATCGTTCAAGGCATTTATAATTAACGTAGGCACCTTAATATTTGGCAAAAATTGCAGACTACTACACTTAGCATAATAATCCAAAGCATCTTCGAACCCGTGAGCTTTCGCAGTGTAAACATCATCAAAATCTAACAACGTTCTAATAGAATCTAATTCTTGTTGGCTTAATTGATCAGGAAATTTTTTTTGCTTAACACTAATTCTAGCTAATAAGGGTTTTAAAAATCTATCATGATATAGGCGGTTCTTGAATGTTAATAAAGCTTTAGCAGATCCTAAAAGATAACAAGGTACCGATACTGTTACTGCTACCTTAATTTCATTTGGTACTTTTCGCTTTTCACCTAAATATTTTAGAATCATATTAGCACCAAGACTAATTCCCTTTAGATAAATTTCAGAGTATCCTTTAACAGTAATTGCATATTCAATCACAGCCTCTAAATCTTCAGTAGCTCCAGAATGATAACTTTTAAATTTCAAATTATCTTCACCACTACAGCCTCTAAAATTTACACATACGGCATCCACACCATTTTTATTAAAAAGTTTTGCAGGCCCTGTCATATATGGTCGTTGGCCATTACCTTCCAATCCGTGAAGCAAAACAATAAGCTTATTAGTTTTCTTTTCGGAATAACTCCAATCTAAATCCATAAAATCACCATCGGGTAATGTAATTCTTTCGCGTTCTTGGTTTAAATGAACACGCCTAACTAAACCTGCATAAACAGTTGAAATAAATCCATTTTTGAAATAAAATGGGGGTTTGTAAGCGGATTTAACTATAGGCATTTAACTTTAAAAATGGCTTAATTAATAATTCAAATTTCACAGGTTTAAATTTATACATAATATTCTGAGTAGCCGTGTTAAAAAGGATTTTAAAAAGATTTACTTTTTAAACTATCTTAGCATGAAATTATACTAATAAACTATTTATTTAAACTATTATGACTACCAAAAATATACTATGTTTTCTTTTCTTAGTGTTAACTGGGGTTAGTTGTGCGGATAAAATTCAAACGCCGTCAGAAGAAACTAAAAAGAATGAAGTTTTTCCTCAAAAGCTCCCTGATCAAAAACCGAATTTCAAATTAAGTAGAGCAATTGAAAGACTTTATGATGCTTACCCAGCTAACCAGCCACAAAAAAACGAGCTATTTTCGCAGTTTAAGTATACTGATGTCAAAGGTTTTGATTATAATAATCATGATGGCACCATTTCTCGCAGAGACCCATCAAAAGTGATTAGATATGATGATAAATATTATGTTTGGTACACCTATAGAAATACACCAACTCCTCCGCAAGGCGCAGCAAAATCTAATGATACGATTCCTTCATCTGATTGGGATTTAGCTGAAATCTGGTACGCAACAAGTACAGATGGATTTAATTGGGATGAACAAGGCGTTGCTATTAAACGACCTGAAAAACCTATTGTTGGTTGGCGCTCTGTAACTACTACAGACATACTAGAATGGAAAGGCAAATATTATTTATACTACCAAGGTTTTATGGAAGCCAGTGGAAAACGTGGTGACGATTGTCCTGTAGCTGTTTCTTATGCAGATTCTCCTGATGGCCCATGGACCCCTTATAATAAGATTGTCATTCCAAACGGAGACGAAGGTGAATGGGATCAATTCTCAATTCACGATCCCTACCCATTGGTACATAATGGTAAAATCTATCTATATTATAAATCTGATTTTGGAGAGCCAGGTCATTGGATAAGAATGCAAGGATTAGCAACTGCCGACAACCCATTAGGGCCATTTACAAAACACCCCTTAAATCCGGTTATTTCATCAGGTCATGAAACTTCACTTTTTCCTTTTGAAGATGGTATTGCTGCTTTAGTCTATAAAGATGGAAATGAACATAATACCATACAGTTTGCAAAAGATGGTGTTAATTTTGAAATAGCCTCAATAACCGAAATGATGCCTTATGCTGCAGCTCCTTTTGTTCCTGATGCTTTTACAGACACTAAAGATGGTAGAGGCATTACCTGGGGCATGGCACATTTTATTGGTGTTAATGGATGGGATACTTTTCATTCCATTTTAACACGTTTTGATTGCGATTTAAGCAAAGATTTAAATGATCCTGAAATGAAAGAACCACGTGTAAAATATACTCCAGAAGATTATTTTAAACGCCGTTTAAGTAAAAAGCAATTAGAGCGCATAGAAAAACAAAATTCTGCGCTACAAAATTAAACGCAATACTTAAAACAAGTCCGGCTATAGGTAATTTCTAATGGTTCTCTAATGAAGTAAACTTAAAATGAGTTCCATCAAATAAGCCCTTATCACTTAGTTTAAGAGAAGGAATTACGAGTAAAGCCATGAAAGACAACGTCATGTAAGGCGCATATAACTGACTTCCCAGTGCTTTGGCATTTTTATCAAGTTCAGCGTATTGGTCGCCTATAGTCTTGCCATCTTTATCACTCATAATGCCGGCTACCGGAAGAGATACTATTTTATTTTCTAAACTGGAAACTGCGCAGATACCGCCTTTACTCTCAATAATTAAATTAACAGCCTTACAAATAGCTTCATCGGTAGTACCAACGGCTATAATATTATGAGAATCGTGACCCACTGATGATGCGATAGCTCCTTCTTTTAAACCGAAATTCTTTATAAAAGCTATGGCCGGTTTTTCATTTTGATATCTATTAACCACGGTCATTTTCAAAACGTCTTTTTCAACATTCGAAACAAGATTCCCATTTTCAATTTTAGCCTCTTCAATAATTTCATTGGTTACTAACTGCCCTTCTAAAGCTTCAATAACTCTAATTTGTTTTGCCGAGGATGCTACTTTAAAATCTAAAACATCTTTTTTATCACAATTAAAATTATTAGGTTTTTCAAATTTTATTGATTCTATTAAAGATTCACCATGATGATAAACCAATTCACCATTTATATAGGTCTGTAGGGTCTTGAAATCCTTTAAATTTTCAACAACAATACAATCTGCAGCATCTCCTACTTGCAATAAACCTACCTCTAAATTATAATGTCTAACTGGGTTAACACAGGCTACTTGTAATATTTTAAAAACATCAATGCCTTTAGCCGCAGCTCGCATACATAGCTGATTCATATGCCCAACCAATAAATCATCAGGGTGTTTATCATCACTACAGAACATCAAATTTTCAAAATGCTCAGGCAACAAATCAATTAAAGCATCAAAGTTTTTTGCAGCACTCCCTTCTCGAATTAATATTTTCATCCCCTTTTTAAGCTTTTCTAAAGCTTCTTCTTGGGTAAAGCATTCATGGTCTGTTGAAATACCAGCTGCAATATATTTAGTAACATCATTTCCTCGTAAACCAGGAGCATGCCCATCAATTGGCTTATTATAATGTTGCGCCCATTTTAACTTTCTTAAAACTTCATTATCATCAAAAAGTACTCCTGGGTAATTCATCATTTCTGCTAAATACTTAATGTCAGGATTTTCAAGAAGTGACTTAATGCCTTTCGAATCTATAATAGCTCCCGCCGACTCAAAATTCGTAGCTGGCACACAAGACGGTGCTCCAAAATTAAATTTTAACGGGACTTTCTTACCATTTTCAATCATAAACTCCACACCAGAAATACCTAAAACATTAGCTATCTCATGCGGATCGGAAACCGTAGCTACTGTGCCATGTTTAACCGCTATCCTAGCAAATTCAGATGGTACAAGCATGGAACTTTCTATATGAATATGGGCATCAATAAAACCTGGAAGGATATAATGATTTACATCGTGCATTTGCTCAGTAATAGAACTTATCTTTCCATTCTTAAAAGTTATTTCTCCTTTAAAAATGCGCTTGTTCTCGATATCTACTATTTGTCCTTGAAGTTTCAATTTGATATTCTGTTCTATACATTCTTAGTTTAAAGAGAATGCAACATTATTTTAATTTGATTTTTAAAATGTTTTTGGTGTTTTCAGTAACCCTGAACCTGTTATCTGCTCTTCTATTAATCACCCAAATGATGGTATTACCTGAGCAAAGTAACCACGTCTTTTCTTTTTCTAGCAAGGAGAGCTTTTCATCCTTAAAATACTTACTAATTTTCTTTTTCCCCGTCATTCCCAAAGGATAAAACACATCGCCTTCCTTATGTTTTCTAATAGTTAATGGAAACTTCAATTTATCCTTGTCTACAAAAATCACGTTAGTCTGTTTATCAAAAAGGGCATCGGCCTCATCAAAAAACAAAGTCCCAAATGTCGTTTGAACTTCCTTTTCATCTGCTAAAACTAAAACCTCCTTAAATACTTCCTCACATATTTCACTTAAAAGTAAATGCGCTCTGTTTTTAATTAATCGATGTGTTGAAGAATGTACTTGCTTTCCCGTTTCAGCATCCAATAAATCTTCAACATCATTCCACTCGGTAAAACCATAATCCTTAAAAACTTCATATAAGTAGGCTTTAGGGTTATTCACTTTTTTAAATTCAGAAATTTTAAACGCTATATGATCATCATCGATGGTTTCAATAGCTCTTTTTAAAACCGCATTAGAGCTTTCTTCTACAATATCGGCAGTATCGTTTAAATTGCTTAAAGTAGATTGAAAGCTAGATAACAAATTAGGATTTATTTCTTTCAAAATAGGAACAACTTCATGTCGTAGTTTATTACGCAAATACTTAACAGATTGATTACTGCTATCCTCTCTCCATTTTATGCGTTGCTCTATTGCAAAACATTCAATATTATGACTAGAAAACGGCAATAGCGGTCGTATAAATACATCATTAATTTCTGGAATACCCGTTAAACCTTCCAAACCAGTTCCTCTGGTGAAATTAATTAGAAAAGTTTCTAAATTATCATCTGCATGGTGAGCTGTTAAAATATAACCAAAACCCAACTGTTCTGATAAATCATTAAACCAACTATATCTCAATTCGCGAGCCGCCATTTGAATAGAACATTTATGCTCTGCGGCGTACTGTTCAGTATCAAAATGTTGCACAAACAACTCCAGATTTAGGCTATCTGCCAGCTGTAAAACAAAATCTTCGTCGGTATCACTTTCAGTACCTCTCAAATTAAAATTACAATGCGCCAAGGCGATATCCAAATCTAATTGATGGCATAAATGGGTTAAAACCACACTATCTATACCGCCAGAAATAGCAATAAGTAATTTACCTTGATTTAAAAAGGAAAGGTGACTTTGAATATGTGTTTTGAATTGATTTAACATGCTTTCAAAGATACAACTTTGACTATTTAAACATACTATCAAATGATATATGTCATAAGTTAAAACTAGGTATTTCGTATTTTTAAAGTATTAATTTTAAAACCGTTTGCTATGTGTTCTCTTGAAAAATTAAACGATAAAGCGACCCAAACAGCATTTAATAACAAAGTTGTATCGGTAACTCAACATTTACAGGCATATACTAAACATAGATTATACATTGCGGAGTCTACTAAAATTATCCCTAAAAACATGTATAAATCCAATGACCTTATTGATGAAGGCATTGCCAAGTTTTATGAAAAAGGTTATGATATTGAGGCAGATGCCGCTTATATTAAAATTGAACTTTTCAAAATAGTTGATACCGATTTAGATGATTTGTTTAAAAAAGAAGCATTCCATCAAAAAACTGTGAGTACAGATTCTATTTTGAAGGACGAACTTGGTGGCTTGGAAGAACAATTTACTGTAGACGAAGATTATGATTTGATAATGCATGATGAATTAAGCGATATATCATATCATCAAGACCAAGAAGAAAAGCATGTTTTTGTTTATGATGATAACAATATGTCGTTACAGAACACTTTTGAAATCTCTGATATTTCCACCAAACGCAATAAACATTTATTAGGAAAATACTATACCTGGTTACCGCTAAGGGTTTCAGATATTGTAGACTTATTTGTTTTTGGAAAGTTATCTTTTCAAGACATTGCACTAGTAAAAAACATCGAAGTAAAACGTGTAGAACGCGTATTAGAACTGGCAATTGAAGATTTTAAGGAACACCTTATTTAGTTCTCCAAAACCATACGCATCGCTTTGGCCTTTACTAGGCACTCTTCATATTCTTTAAGCGCGTCGCTTTTTGCTGTAATAGCTCCGCCTACCGAATATGACACATATTTTTTTGTTTGATTATAAAGAATACTTCGAATAACCACGTTAAAGTCAAAATCTCCTGAGGGCGCAAAATAACCAATCGCACCAGAATACACCCCACGCTTAGACTCTTCAAGGCTTTCAATAATTTTCATTGCCGAAATTTTAGGAGCTCCCGTCATGCTTCCCATAGGGAATGTACTTTTTATAATATCAACAGGATGCGTTTCAGAGCTAACTTTGGATGTAACTGTTGAAATCATTTGATGTACCTGATCAAAAGTATATATTTCGCAGAGTTCTTCAACTTGCACACTGCCTTTTAGGGCGGTTTTAGACAAATCGTTACGAACCAAATCAACTATCATAATATTTTCGCTTCGCTCCTTTTTATCGTTTTTCAAACTAATCATTAAATCTCGATCAACATCCGGATTCATAGCGCGCTTAGCGGTACCTTTTATAGGTTGAGAAATTATATGACTCCCTGCTTTCTTAATGTAACGTTCTGGCGACGAACTCAATATATATTTATCATCAATTTTAACAAAGGCCGCAAACGGAGGCTTCGATATGCTATTCAGTTTTTGATACGTTTCTAAAGGGTTAATTTGAGTATCCTCAGCATAAAACTCTTGGCAAAAATTAGCTTCGTAAATATCACCTCTATGAATACGTTCCAACATATACTCTACTTTTTCAAAATAATCGTCTTTATGAATGCGAAGTTTTATTCTTATATCTTTTTGTACAGTGCCTCGTGGTGCTTCTCTAACGTGTTCAACGGCGTGTAAATCGTCACTAATTTCATCTGAAACAGCATTTAAATAATTTAGCTCTAACTGATTCCCCTTTATTAAAAATAGGCGTTTGGGCTGAAAAAAACATAAGTCTGAAAAGCCTAAACCATCCATGTTTTTAGAGTTTAAAGCTTCAACGTCATTCTTTAAATCATAAGATAAATACCCAAACACCCAATCGTTACAATAAGTCTGATATTCTTTTAATTTTTCAAACCCTTGTTTAAAATCGGTTCTAATACTTGTAAAGGCATCAACAGCAAGAACGGCATCATAACTCGCGTAATTTTGCTTATAATTATTAGAGTCTAACCAAACCACATCATCAAACTGTTGCGCCCAAGTTAAGAGCTTATTCTTAAACTTTGCAACGTCTTGTAATTTATGAATACGAGTGGTTCTCAATAGAAAATAATAAGACACAAAGTTACTTAGAATACTTAAAAAATTAAGATTTTTGTAAATAAGTTTAAAAGAGAAACGCGATGTATACTTTAAAGAACGACATCTTAAAAATTGCAGTAAAAAAAACTGGTGCTGAACTCTGTAAAATAGAGAGTATTAAAAACAATACGGGTTTTATGTGGAATGGCAACCCCGATATTTGGGGGAGTTTTGCTCCTAACCTATTTCCTGTAATTGGGGCTTTAAAAAACAACACCTATGTTTTTAACAATACACCTTATAAACTTCCAAAACATGGTTTTATAAGGCATAATCAAGATATTGTACTTTATAAACAAACGGACAATAGTTTGATTTTTAAACTTACTCATAACGCATCATTATTAAAAATCTATCCATTTAAATTTGAATTTTATTTGGAATTTAAGCTTATTGATAACACCCTTGAAGTCTGTCACACTGTTAAAAATATAGATGAGCAGCCAATTTACTTTTCAATTGGGGGGCATCCTGCATTTAAATGCCCCGTTTTTGAAAATGAATTATATCATGATAATAGTTTAGAATTTGAACACCCCGAAAATTTAAAAACACATCTTATTAATATGGGAAATGGCCTTATTTCTTCCAAAATCAAACCGGTTTTTAACCATTCAAAAACACTCCCTCTTAAACATGATTTATTCAATCAGGATGCACTTATTTTCAAAGATTTAAAATCTAGAAAAGTTACTTTAAAGAGTAAGTTAAGTGGTGCCATATTATCGGTAAGCTTTAACGATTTTGATTATTTAGGCATTTGGGCAAAACCTAATGGTAACTATATTTGCATTGAGCCTTGGCTAGGAATTGCTGATAATGAAAACACCAATCAAGACCTAACAACTAAAGAAGGTATTATAAAACTAGAAGCCAAAAACGACTTTAAAGCCAGTTATACTATTGAAATTAACAAAGCGCATTTACTATAAATAATAAGCTTAACTTTGCGGCATATTAGGAAACACTATGACTTTTCAAGAATTAAATTTAAACACGCCACTTCATAACGCACTTGACGATTTAGGATTTGTAACCCCAACGCCTATTCAAAATCAAGCCTTTAATGTCGTAGCTTCGGGAAAAGACGTGGTTGGTATCGCGCAAACAGGAACAGGTAAAACTTTTGCCTACATGCTGCCTATACTTAAAAACCTGAAATTCTCAAAGCAAGACAATCCAAGAGTTTTAGTATTGGTTCCTACAAGAGAACTTGTGGTTCAAGTCGTTGATGAAATTGAAAAGCTTTCTAAATATATTAATAATCGTGTTTTAGGAGTTTATGGCGGCACTAATATTAATACACAAAAGCAGGCCGTTGCGCAGGGTATAGATATATTAGTTGCTACACCAGGGCGTTTGTATGATTTAGCCTTAAGTCGCGTTTTACAACTAAAATCTATTCAGAAATTAGTTATTGATGAAGTAGATGTGATGCTCGATTTAGGTTTTAGACATCAGTTAATTAATATTTTTGATATTCTTCCTGAACGCAGACAAAACATTATGTTTTCTGCGACCATGACTCAAGATGTAGATATACTGATTAATGATTTTTTTAAAAAACCAGAACAGGTATCTATTGCAGTTTCTGGAACACCTCTTGATAATATTAAGCAAACACGATATAACGTTCCTAATTTTTATACTAAAGTGAATCTTTTAAAGCATTTGCTTCGAGATACAGAACAGTATAATAAAGTTTTAATTTTTGTAGCTTTTAAACGGATGGCAGACCGCTTGTTTGAGAAGCTAGACACCTATTTTAAAGAAGAACTTTGTGTTATCCACTCTAATAAAACGCAAAATTACAGATTACGAAGCATTGAGCAATTTAGAGAAGGACATAACCGAATTTTAATTGCAACCGATGTTATGGCACGCGGTTTGGACATTGATAACGTGAGCCATGTTATTAATTTTGACACGCCGGAATATCCTGAAAATTACATGCACCGCATTGGTAGAACGGGACGTGCTGAACGCGAAGGCGAATCGATTGTGTTGTCTACTGAAAAAGAACAAGAATTTATCGAAAACATTGAAGGCTTAATGCAAATGGAGATTCCTGTTATAGAAATCCCAGATGTTGTAGATATTTCAACGGAGCTCATTGAAGAAGAGCGTCCGCAAATTAGAGAGCGTAACAACCCAACTAAACGAAAAGATGAAGACGCTCCTGGACCTGCTTTCCATGAGAAATCTGAAAAAAATTCTAAAGAGAATTTAGGTGGTTCTTATAAATTTAAAATCGCAGCTAAGTATAAAAAACCAAAAACTCGAGGCGATAAGAATTATAATAAACGGAATAAGAGGAAGTAATTTTATATTGAACATTGTCAACCATTTGAATTTCTTACTCTTCTTGTTCTTCCATTAACTCAATTTTGTATTTATCAATTGCTGATTTGTACATTAAATTCACACTATCTTGGAATCTAGTTTTATTACTTAAAAGTTCGGTGAATTTTCCATAAATATTCTTGTAAATTATGTTATGAGCTGGATTTTGAAGAAGTTCATCTTTGTATTCATCCATTGAGAATTCTTCTGTTGTCGCTTTTTCCAATAGTTTTAGCAAATCATCTTTATTAATTTGGTCCAATTCTGTCCATTCTTCAGATGTCCCTTTAAGTCTGTAATATCCTTTATTTTTGTCAATTTTTAAGTATATCATATGCTTGTTCTTTTCTTTCATTATATGCATCTAGACCTGCCTCTAAACAACTAAGTAGAGTTTCATGATTTTCGATTTTGTTTCCGTCTGGACTTACCAACTCTTTATCTGATGGATAACCTGTGTAAGTTCTATAAATAAATTCTCCTTCTTCAATACTTTTTTTGGTTATCGCTAAAAAATTTGGCTTTATCGAAGCACCAACAGTACTATTGTGCGTTACGACAACAACTGGCATCAAAGTAGAAATGTGCTTTATTATTGAGTTTATTTCCTTATTAAGAAAATTGTTATCAAAAGAGGATTCAGGTTCATCTATTAATAATAAATCATACTTCGTGGCGTCTTGAATTTCGTGAATTAGATTGAATTCAGAACGCTCTCCTCCTGAAACTATAAAACCATCTTTATTTAAGGTAAAGGATTCAATTTTTACGAAAAAATTAAACAGGTTTGCATCTTCTACACCTAATTCCTTGAGTTTTAATAAATATTGATAAGGTGATGTGTTATAATGACTAAAAGCAGTACTATAAGGTTTTTTATCTCTGCCGATTTTAACAAGGTCAGATGCACCTTCAATTTTGTTTGTAGAAGTTACAATTGAGAATTTACCTAATTCTTCTCTATGAATATTTCTACTTATTTTGAGTTCAGATACTACTGCATTAAATTTATTCACTCTAACTTCATCCAATGCTATTTTGTAAAAATCTAAATCCTCAATTACGGAACCAGTAGTTTTAATCCTTAATTCTCTTGTTATATCGCCTGTCAAGGAATTAATCCAATTTTTTTTATTGTTGTCAACATTCGAATCAAAAGCCTTTTGATTTAGTTCAATTGCTAAACTTTTCAATTGTTTAGTTTCCAAATGTTTTTGGATAATATCTTGATATTCATTGTTTTTGATTAATGTCTCAACTGCTTTTATAACTTTATCTAGATTACTTAAGTCATTAATTACAAAAGGATTTTTACTAAATATCACACATTTAGAATATAAGTCTTTTTTCTCGTTTTCGGATGCGAATTTTTTTAATGAATCAAGGTAATTATCAATTTCTATATGATTTTTTTCTAAATCTACTTGAACAGTTTTTTCAACTACTTTTCTAAATTCTCCTAAAAAGTTATGACGAACCAAACTAAGCCTTGCGTTATTCGTGTCATTGAATTGTTGTTCATCATTATGTAATAACGAAAACTGTTTTATATATTTTGCATTACCAGACGAAGCAGATATTTTATTTAGTGTTACAGATTTACCGGACGATCTTTCTCCTAATATAATTGTCAAGCCTGTTGATAGAACGAGTCCATCATCTGTTGCTTGGAAAAAATCATTCCCACTTTCTTTCGTTAATGATATTTTACTTCTGTCACATAGACAAGATTTAATTCCTGAAAGTGATATGTCATTTAGGTCAATATATGTTTGACGTGATGGAAAATTAGTTAACTGAACCTTAAAACGAACATCACTAAATATGACAGGAACTAAACCATCATCATCTTTTATCGCACGTTTGAACTTAGAAACACTTGCAACCTCTCCTGATGTTATATGAGGCTTTAGAGCATCAATTATTTCTTGCTTTATATTTGGTTTCTTATCGTTATGTGGTATTAGTATATATTTGGATAAATCTGGAAATATTTCATTGAATTCCTCGATTGATAAGGTGTCTTCACTTGTTCGAATTAGACTAGAAACTTTATTACACCTTTGTTCAAAATCAGATATTTCAAATTCATTTAGATCAGTAATCACAAGAATATGACCACCTTCTAAGTCAACTTCTATTCCTGGATAAACAGTGATAGTTAAACCATTCCGAATTTCGAAATACTGTTTTAAGTCAAATGTATTATGATTCGTTATTGCAATAGCATCAAGTTCTAACCTTTCCACATATTCCTTGACTTTCGGCAAGCTAAATTCAAAGTCGCTATCGCTTACAGTTGGTATTGTGTGTGTATGTAGGTCAATTTTTTTCATTAATGTTTCTCTTACTTATCCCGAATTTCAATGACGTATATCAGCCGATAAGCTAATCTATACTTTTCCTACTACAAAGTCAATTTTATATTACAAGACTTATAAACAGTTGTAAACAAAAAAAGCCCCTTTTCTTGTTTATGGAAAAGAGGCTTCGTTAAAACAAATTGTATAACTAAGCTTTCTGCAAGGTTTTTAAAATGATAATGCCTATTCTAGGTAAAATAAAAGTAACACATCCAAAAACCGTTGTTAAAAAAGCCACTTTAAGTCCGCTCGCCATCATCCCTTGGCTTACATCTCCTAGAGCTTCAATAGCATCAAAAGCCATAATCATTCCAATTATAGAACCTAAAAGCCCAAATACCAGCCCCAGGATACTTATGTCTGACGCTAAAGCAGTCATTTTTTTAGATTTACTTACATTCTTTTTTACATTAAAAAAAGCTAAAACAATACAAGCCAATGCCAGTATAAAGCATATTAAAATAAGAGACATAAAAAAAGGACCGCCTTCGTTAAAACGTTTACCTAATTCTGATAAAAAATTTCCATTTGTTAAAATTAATAGTGCAATCATAATCTGTAAATTTATTGTTTTTTAGTTAATATATGAGACTCGCCAGCTTGTGTAAAAGTTAAGGTCTTGTTTTCAAAATCAAACTTTAGGTGAATCCCAAAGTCGTCATGAACAAATTCATAAGGCGTAATGGCTTTGAAAGGAATCAACATATTAGGATTTGGACCTCCCATTAGCATATTAGCCTCGGCAACAAAGGTAAAATTGAATGGTTTTTTATCTTTCCCGTATACCCCGCCATAATCTCCTGCACAAGCCTTTACCTGTTCAACTGTCAGTTCTATTGCTTTCGTTTCTGTTATAAACTTCAATAGGTCCTTGTTTTTACTGGCATAAAAAGCATTAGTACCAATATCTGTAATGGAATACCCTAAAGCATTCGAAATCACTAAAACCGTAGTTTTATTTTCAGGCTTATGTAAAATCTCTGAAGCAAATCCATCCATACCACCTCCATGACCACATGAGTCACCCACAAATATTCCACTTCCATAATTAGCGAATTTAGCTGTAAGCATTTTTTCAAGGCTTTTTTCTGAAATTAACTTGCCCGTAAACAAGGCATCATAAAAAGCAACCAAATCATGAGGTGAAGCAACAATAGCTCCTGCCCCTCCTGGATTGCTCATATGGGTTTCTTCCAATTGCACAAATGCACCGTTTTTAAACTCATAGGAATCACATTCATTATTAGCAATATCTATTTTGCGCCCGTAATAGGTATTCTTTAGGTTTAATGTATTAACAATCCGTTTTTTAAGCGAGTTAGCATAGGTTCTTTTATCTATGTCCTCGATAATGTAACCTAAAAGGATGAAATTGGTATTGCTATATTCACTGTTTGAGCCAGGTTCAAAAATGCTGGTATTTTTCTGCATTCTTTTTAGCATCATTTCTCTGGTGGATTCTTTTCTAATCCAAATATTAAAATCTTTGTCCTTTGTAACTTCATACAATCCGCTACTGTGTTTCAACATATGGTTAATGCTAATATTTTCTGCATTGGGTATTTGCGGAAAATACTTTGAAAGTTTGTCGCTTAGCTTTAATTTGCCTTCTTCGACCAACTGATACACCATTGTTGCGGTATAGGTTTTAGTGATGGAGGCAATTCTAAATTTCGTCGCCTTGGTAATAGGGACCTTGTTACTTTCTGAAATATGAGCATAACCCACCTGCTTATCGTAAACAACCTTTCCATTTATGGAAACCACAACGGCTCCCATAAATTTATTTTGACCAGCTAAGGTTTCGATGTAGGTATCCAATTCATCAAATTTGGTATTTTGAGCATTGGAACAGAAGAAAATAAAAAGGTAAATAATTAGTGCTTGTTTCATGTTTGTTCGTTTTATAATTGATGACACCAAATTTATCCAGCTTACTTTTTGAAAAGTTTGAAAAGCGATAAACAACCATTTTAAGCACGGATATAACCATATGTTAAACTCCGCTTTAAATCGGTTATCTGTCTCTAAAATTATTGGTTACACCAAATTTCCCCTATTATTGTATTGATGTTTTCACGGCGTTTCATTTTAAGAAAAATTGGTCAAATTATTCTGCATACTATTTTCTGGTGTACAGTCCTCCTATTTTACACCTATTTTTTTGGTTTTGACAGTAACGATTTTAGCTATGTATTCTCTTTTTCTCTGTTTTTAATGCCTATTACCATTGCCACAACTTATGTTTCTATTTACAATCTCATCCCCCATTATCTCATTAAAAAACGTTATGGACGCTTTGCGCTGTATGGCTTTTTCACCCTTGTAATTTCTGCCTTTTTGATTATAGTCTCTGTTTTTTACGGGCTTATTTATCTATCAAATTTTCAATATGGTAATATGGCTCCTATAAGCAGGAGTTTAATTTTTGTGACAACAGCTGTATACATCATAGTCATTATTGTAAGTGCTTTTAAACTACTAAAACTAAATTTAAAGCACACCCAAGATGCTAAAAAACTAGAAACCAAAATTTTAGAAACCCAATTAAAACTAAAAGAGCAGGAATTGAATTATTTAAAAATGCAGATTCATCCGCATTTTTTATTCAACACCTTAAATACCATGTATGGGTTCGCCTTAAAGAAGGCCGATGAAACTCCTGAAATGATATTAAAACTTTCCAATCTTCTAGATTACTTATTATACCAAGTAGACAAACCATTTGTTGCTTTGCAAGATGAAATTAATCACATTAATGATTACATTGAATTAGAAAAAATGCGATTTCATGATACGCTGAATATTGATTTTTCTGCAGAAAACATATTGGAAGATACGCAAATTGCCCCTATGTTGTTATTGCCGTTCATTGAAAATAGTTTTAAGCATGGCACACTTAAAAATGGTATTTTAGAGATTAACATCAAGCTTTATTGTGAAGAAAAAAATGTGTTTTTTCAAATTAAAAACACCCATTTAAAACATGATGAAACAAACAAAGGTATTGGCTTAGTTAATATAAAAAAACGATTAGATTTATTATACAAAAATCATTACAAGCTAGATATTAATAATACGGACAATTTATTTAAAATAAACTTAAAACTGGAAACCATTTAATAATGAATCAACACCATAATATACAATGCATGATTGTTGATGACGAATCCATAGCTAGAGAAGTTATTGCTACCCACCTTTCTAAAATACCTAGTATTAATATGGTTGCTAGCTGCGGTAGTGCGATTGAAGCTTTTAATAATTTGCGTGAACATGATATCGATTTAATTTTTCTAGATATTAATATGCCCGAAATATCTGGTATTTCTTTTGCTAAATCTATTAATAAAGATGTGAAAATAATTTTTACTACTGCATACCGAGATTTTGCCGTTGAGGGTTTTGAATTGCAAGCAGTTGATTATTTACTAAAACCTATTTCTTTTGACAGATTGCTGCAATCTATAAACAACTATTTCACTCTTAACATAGATAACAAGCAGGATAAAACAAAAGAATTTAAGGAGAATGATTTCATGTTTGTTAGAGCAGATAGACGCATGATTAAAATTGATTTTGAATCGATTATTTATATCGAAAGCTATAGTGACTACATTAAAATTCATTTAACCAACGAAACTATAGTTACTCGTGAGACCATAAGTGCTGTTGAAGCCAAACTACCTAAAAGCAGATTTCTCAGAATTCATAGGTCTTTTATCATATCATTAAATAATATTTCCTCTTTTACCAACGAAGAAATAACGATTAATAACACCTCACTAACTATTAGCAGAAGTTACAAAAAAGAGGTTTTAAAAGTTCTAGAACGTTATTAAAACCCTTTTCACGAATTCGAAAAGGGTTTAAATTTCTAATCCATTTCCATAATCAGGTTTGCAATAAGCGCTGTCCACCCTGTTTGATGAGATGCTCCTAGCCCTCTACCATTATCGCCATCAAAAAACTCATAAAAGAAGTGCTGATTTTTGAAATGTTCATCTTTTGTGAAAAGTTGGTTTGAATCTTCAGCATGATACTGAAACTTACCATCATCATTACTTTCAAAAAGCTTAACCAACCGCTTACTAAGTTCGTTAGCGATTTCTTTTAAGTTTAATTTATTGCCAGAGCCTGTTGGAAACTCATAAACATACGTTGGTCCGTAAAATTTATAGTATTTTCTTAAAGACTGAATAATCATGTAATTTAAGGGCATCCAGATAGGCCCACGCCAGTTAGAATTTCCTCCAAACATACTCGATCTGCTTTCTCCAGGCTCATATTGAATTTGATGATGCCCATGATGCTGAAATACAAACGGATGCTTTTCATGATACTTTGAAAGCGACCTGATACCATAATCAGATAAAAACTCATCTTCATCTAATAAACGTTTTAATAAGTGTTCTAATCTAAAACCACGCATAATAGAAAATAGGTGATTCCCATCTTCATTAGTTTCCTCAATATTAGAAATTAAAGAAGCTAAATCTGGTCTAGTTCTCACAATATTTGCCGCCCTTACCTTAAACTCTTTCAATTGCTCATACATGTCCTGATTAATAATCTCGACCGCAAACAGTGGAATGATCCCAACCAAAGAACGTACTCGCAATCTATCTGTTGCTCCTGTCGACATTTCAACCACATCATAATAGAATTTATCTTCGTCATCCCAAAGCGAAATATCCTTTTTCCCAATATGGTGCATCGCCCATGCAATGTTTAAAAAATGCCTAAAAAACTTAGCGGCAGACTCCTCATAAATCTTGTTAGTCTTAGCCAGCTCTAACGACATTCTTAGCATGTTAAGTGTAAACATAGCCATCCAACTGGTAGCATCTGCCTGCTGCATCCTGGTAATACCTTGTGGCATATGATTTCTATCAAACACTCCAATATTGTCTAAACCTAAAAAGCCTCCTTCAAATAAATCGGTTCCATTTTTATCTTTCTGGTTTACCCACCAAGTAAAATTTAATAGTAGTTTTTGAAATGCTTTTTCTAAAAATTTAATATCCCCTTTCCCATTTTGTTCGCTCTCTTTTTCATAGACCGACCATACTGCCCAAGAATGCACAGGTGGGTTAACATCACTAAAATTCCATTCATAAGCAGGAATTTGGCCGTTGGGATGCATATAATTTTCTCGAAGCACAAGTAATAACTGCTCTTTGGCAAAATGCGGATCAATCTCGGCAAAAGATGCCATATGAAATGCCAAATCCCATGCAGCATACCAAGGATACTCCCATTTATCTGGCATTGAAATAACATCTCTATTTGTTAAATGTTGCCAACTATAATTTCTTGCATTTTGTCTATCTGGTTTTGACTCACCGGGGCCTCCAAACAACCATTTAAACACATCATTATAATAAAACTGCTTAGTCCATAGCAAACCGGAAAAAGCACGCTTTGCAATGGTTTGCTGAGCTTCAGGTAATTTATCATTTAAGATATGCCCATAAAATTCCTCACACTCTTCAATTCTTTGATTAAAAATGGTATCAAAATCTGCCCACGGATCGGCAATTTTTCTTTTTTTCAAGCGTACTTTTACACTTTTCTCTTCTCCTGGCTGTAATGACAATTTATGCCATATAGCAAGCTTAGACCCAGTCTTTTTTGGGTTTACGGTTGGCTTTCCATGAATAACATGATCGTTTATACCATCTTTAACATATTCTACTTCATTTGGCACATTGTAAATACGCTTATTATTGGTTTCATTTTCACAAAAAAGTTGTTCTCCGCCCTCATGATGAAGATAATAACGTCCATTTCTAATACTTCTCGATTGAATACAATTATCTTGAATTGATTTCATACTTGGGCGCTCAAACCGCACATTATGCTTCCAGAAATTTCGAAACCATAAATGCGGAAGTACATGAATTTCGGCCTCTTGGGCACTTCTATTAACCACAGTTACCTTCATCAAAATATCATCAACCCCTGCTTTTGCATATTCAATAAAGCAGTCAAAATAATTGCCGTTATTGAAACATCCGGTGTCTAATATTTCGAATTCGTTTTCCTCCCTACTGCGTTGATTTTTTCTTACTAATTCGCTATAAGGAAATTTTCCAATTGGGTATTTGTATAAATATTTAGAATAAGAATGTGTTGGTGAGGATACTTGATGAAAATACAATTCCTTAACATCTTCACCGTGATTACCTTGGTTATTGGTTAAACCGAAAAGACGTTCTTTCAAAATATCGTCTTTTCCATTCCAAAATGCGGGTGCTAAACATAATATTTCTCTCGAATCGGTAAAACCGCCTATACCTTCTTCTCCCCATCTGTAAGCATTACTCCTTGCTTTATCATGATCTATAAACTCCCAAGCTTCTCCATACCGGCTATAATCTTCTCTTACCGTTCCCCATTGTCTTTCTGCTAAATAAGGCCCCCATTTTTTCCAGTTCTTGTACGGATTAGATACTGCTAACCGTTCTGCTTCATTTCCTTTGTTTGTCATGTAATACTATTTAATTATAAAAATAACCTCCTACTGCGTTGCGTTTATCAACACCTATTAACCCATTCAAAATGTATAAATTAGAAATCGTAAATATTTAAAGAAGTTTGGCTAAATATAAAAGAAAAACTACCGTGAAGCAAGAGAAATTAGTCGATCCTTTTACGATTTATACTTATTGAATTGAAATTAATGTAGATCCAATAATCTATTCCAAAAAAAATATAAAGTAAAGCATCATTTTATTTAGCTCGACATAAAAAAAATCCCTTAACAAATACTTGAAAAGGGATTGTGCTATGTAGAGAGTGTTCAGAATACAGAAAAAAGTAACCAACCAAATTTAACCCTAACTTAAAGTTAATCCCGTATACTTACTTGACTCTCTACAATATCTTTAATAGGTACTACTAATTTACCTTGTTTAGTTTTTAACGTAACAGTGATATGATTTATTGACTCTACTTCGCCATTTATATCACCAAACTCAATTTTTTGGCCAATTTCATAAGTTTTTCTTGCATAAAACGTTTTTAATAATTCACCTACTACCTTCTGAGCACCTAAACCAAAAGCTAATGCAAAGGCTAACAAAAAGGCTCCAAGAATTAATGTAATATTACTGGTAATAATGGCCGTATCTACACCCGCTTGATTTAATGTCGTAACTGAAATAAAAACCAGCAAAAGCATAAAAACAATTTGACTTATTAATTTTGCTCCTGATAAATCCATAGATTCAAAAAATGATTTTATGGTTTTCTTGACAAAGTTTGCCAATAACAACCCCACCGTGAAGATGATTAGTGCAGAAAATAACCTTGGTAAATACCCTAAAAAGTTTTTAATTTCTTCCGAAACCAGGGTTAAGTTTAGAATATCCGTTACTATAATAAGTATCATGATATACATGATCCACTTAACAAACTTTGTAGTAATTTTAATAACATTAAAGTTAAGCTTCTTGGTTTCAAATAGCTCAATATCGTTAATCTTGTCGTCTAGCTTATCTGCTTTAGCTAATTTTAATGCCTTTCTAACTATACCAACAACAAGTTTTGTTAGTAACCATCCAATAGTTAGTACCGCAAGAGCGCCTAATAAATTAGGAACCACAGCCGCCACTTCTTGAGTCATAGCTGATAACGAGTTTATAATACCTTCATTCCACGCTGATATCTTATCCATGTTTCTTTATTTATTTCGTTAACGTTATTTATTTCGCTTTCTAATAGTGTGTTCTACAATTTTTGCCATATCAACTGAAAATAGTGTAGCCAAATCCATGAGCAATTTAGCTGTAGCTATATCACTCATAACCTTAGACTTAAGCTCATGAGGCACTTCCTTAAGCGGCTGATTTATTTGTTTAAACGGATTATCCATTACGTCATATTAGCATTATATACAGTTCTCAACTTATCCTTAGCGCGTTTAATTCTCATTTTCACAGCACTTTCACCAATGCCTAAAACACTTTCAATTTCTTTTATTGATAAAAAATCTTGATATTTTAGCAACAATATCATTTTCTCTTCTGGAGAAATCAGCTCTAAAGCTACCTTCAATTTATCTACCTTCATACTCAAAAAACTATCGTCATCTTCGTCTTCTGCTGAAAGGTTTTCTACGTCTTTATAATCTACTGATTGTTTTTCAAATTTCTTAGCCGTATTTCTAGTGACATAATTTACACAGTGATTATAAGTGAATGCATATAACCATGTTGAAAATTTAGACTTCCCCTTAAAACTAGCCAATTTAACAAAGAGTTTCAAAAAAACATCTTGAGTTAAATCTTTGGCTTCATCTTCATCCTTCGCAAAACCATAACATTTGTTATATACTAATCCAGAATATCTATCATACAAAATTTCAAAAAGCAATGTATTATTTGTTGTTACAATTGCCTTTACCAAATCTTCATCTGGCAACTTATTAATATCTTCTAGGGTTTTCAAATGCAGCTAATAGCCAATTTAGTGGTTCTAATAGTTAAGACACCTTTTTAATGACAAAGTCACATGTCTTCGAAAAAAATAAAAATACTCTTATTCACCATGAACAGTGACAGAAACCTATACGCACTACATACGCAATTGAAATTTTCTTTAAAAAATAAGCCTTCTTACAGTTAATTAAAAAACAGACTAATTAGCAACGACCTCAATTATTTAAAACAAAAAGCGCTATGAAGTTTAAAATATCACTTAAATTTACTAAATTTAAAAATAACAACACTTTCACAATCAAATATTTACACCATGAAAAACGTAATTACAATTTTGATTGCCATAAGTCTATGTTTTTCTTGTAAAAAACAAAAAGAACAACCTACAGAACTTATCGTTACTAAAACTTCGAGCTCTAAATATACCTGCGTGCCTCCTGTAACGGATGCCGCTTGGTATAAAGAAGACAATGTAGCACCTCTTTTAGATGGTTATGATGTTATAGATTACCCCATAACAACCAATAATCCCTTAGTGCAACAATATTTTAACCAAGGCATGGCTTTAGCTTATGCTTTTAATCATGCTGAAGCCGCCAGATCATTTCATTACGCGACAAAACTAGATCCCAATTGTGCAATGGCATTTTGGGGCTTTGCATATGTTTTAGGTCCCAACTACAATGCTGGAATGGAGCCCGATAATTATGAACGTGCCTTTGAAGCCATTAAAAAAGCTAAATCGCTTGCCAGCGATGCAACTGAAAAAGAACAGGCTTTTATTGAGGTTATGTCGATGCGCTATGCTCCAGAACCTCCAGAAGATAGAAGTCAATTAGATATAGATTATTCAAAAGCCTTAAAAAAACTCTATAATACATACCCGGAAGATTCTGAAATTAGTGTGCTTTACGTAGAATCAATGATGAATTTACATCCGTGGGATTTATATGATAAAGCCGGAGCCCCAAAGCCTTGGACACCTGAAATTGTAAACCTTTTGGAATCGTTGATACGGAAAAACCCTGAACATCCTGGAGCACACCATTTTTATATTCATGCCGTTGAAGCCTCTAGCACACCTGAGCGATCTGATGGTTCTGCAAAGGTCTTCGATGACGGTTTAGTACCTGGTTCTGGTCATCTATTACATATGCCATCTCATACCTACATTCGAACCGGAGAATACCACAAAGGAACCTTATCAAATATTGCGGCAGTTAAGGCAGACAGCACTTATGTTAGTAATTGTCATGCACAAGGGGCGTATCCATTAGGCTATTACCCTCATAATTATCATTTCATGGCAGCAACTGCAACCTTAGAAGGTAATAGCCATTGGGCTATGATTGGTGCCAATAAAGTGTCGGAGCATGTATATCCCGA
Source organism: uncultured Algibacter sp. (assembly GCF_947495925.1). GTDB lineage: Bacteria > Bacteroidota > Bacteroidia > Flavobacteriales > Flavobacteriaceae > Algibacter_E. Next base: position 354,199 of record NZ_CANMAU010000003.1, on the reverse strand, counting down.
GATCATGAAAGAACCTGGTTGGGGTACATTACAACACTATTATACTATTCCGTATTATGTTGCTGTTAAATTTGAAATGTGGGATGATATCCTAAAAATGAAACTAGACACTTACGATTTAAAATATATTGAAGCTATTCGCCATTATGCCGAAGGTATGGCCTATTTAGGTAAAAATAATATGGATAAAGCTAAAGTCGAATTGGCGGAGCTTAATGTATTGGCAAAAGATGAAAGTATAAGTGAGATCACTATCTGGGAGATCAATTCTGTATTTACTCTAGTACAAATTTCCAAAAATGTTTTAGAAGCTGAAATACTAGCAAAAGAAGGGCATTTAGAAAAAAGTATAACCTTATTAAAAGAAACTGTAGAGACGGAAGACGCCTTAAATTATAACGAACCTCCAGACTGGTTTTTTTCTATTCGACATCATTTGGGAGCTATCCAATTAAAAGGGGGACTATACGAAGATGCCATAAAAACCTATCAGGCAGATTTAATAAAATTCCCTAAAAATGGTTGGGCATATCATGGATTAAAAGAAGCCTATAGCGCTACGAAACAAATAGAAAATTTGGCACAGGTAAACGGACTTTTGTCTGAAAGTTGGGCTCATGCCGACTATATTATTAAATACTAAGACAAACTTAATTAACCACCCCTAAGCTTCAACAAGATTCAAACTTTAATTCAGAAGGTTTTTCTCTGAATTGAATCCCAGATAGACGATGAAAATAAAAAAATTACAATAACAAGAAAACAACTTTAAGTTTATGATCAGGCTAATCTTTTAAAGCTTCGCTCTTCATTAAATAGGAAGCAAAATCATAGACATTTAGCTATCTTTACTTTGTGAAACTTAATCCCCTACACAAATACTATTTTAAGCAGATTTTCTCATTTGGAATCATTTGGGTGTTCTTTGGTTTAGTTTATATAATGATAGAGTATGGCATTATGGGAGAAACCTCGTTTTACCCATCTACTGGAAATAAATATAGCCTGCGCAGCTCCTTAATCGCAATTAGCCTTGGAGGTTTTTTTATGGGAACCATACAAGGTGTTATAGAAATTTTTTGGTTCAAAAAAATATTTAACCAAACCTCTTTTTGGGCTAAACTTATTCTTAAAAGCTTATTCTATCTTTTTTTTATTTTTATTTTTCTAATTAGCATAACATTCGTTAATAACTCCTACTTATATAACGCTCCATTGTTTGCTCCTGTTGTAATTAATAGCATGCATGCATTCATAACAGAATTCTCCTTTTGGAGTATTATTATATATATTGGTATTATTTTAGATATTGCCTTATTCTATTCCGAAATCAAAGATTATATTGGCGAAAATGTATTATCTAATTATCTTGGAAAGTACCATAAACCAAAACAAGAAACACGGATTTTCATGTTTTTAGACATGAAATCTTCAACTAGTATTGCAGAATCCTTAGGACACCAAAAATATTTTGAGTTATTACAAGCCTATTATGCCGATATGACTAGCGCTATTTTAGAAACCTCCGGAGAAGTCTATCAATATGTGGGTGATGAAATTGTGGTGACTTGGACAGAAGTACAAGGGTTGTATAAAAACAATTGTTTGCGCTGTTTTAGTAAAATAACCCAAACCATAAACTCCAAAAAAGATGACTATATAACCAGTTTTGGTTTAATTCCAGAGTTTAAAGCAGGCTACCATACCGGGGTGGTTACTGTTGGCAATATTGGAATTATACGAAAGGAGCTTATCTATACAGGTGATATTTTAAATACTGCTGCTCGGATTCAGGAAGAATGTAATAGCCTTAATTCTAAAATTCTTATTTCTGAAGAACTGGCTGAAAAATTAGAAAAACATGATAAACTTTCTCTTGTTAAAGTTAAAAACTTATTGCTTCGAGGAAAAAAACAAGCTATTCAATTATATCAGGTCAATCTTAATTAAGGCAATAGTAGATTAAATCCTCAGGAGTATCTCATTAATAATATAAATTACAAACCCAAAAACCATTTTAAACTTTATCATCTAGTTTAATTCGAATTCATATATTTGAATTACAATCACATTCTATGCTATTAAATATAACAATTGGGGGTTTCATTATAGGAATTACTATTTTAATTCATGGCTATGGTACCTTTTTCTGGGTAAAATTCCTTGCTAAAAAGTATCAAAACAAACAAAACCTTTTATTAAACACAAAAAACGTTTGGCTGCTAATATATACTGCCATTTTTTTATTAACCTTAAACTTTATTGAAGCAATTATCTGGGGGTTCACATATTATATTTTACCAGGTGTGACTGAATTTGAAAGTATCGAAAAGGCTATTTACTTTTCGTTAGTCACGTTTACAACCCTTGGCTATGGCGAAATAACCATTAGTTCTGCAAATAGAATGTTAGCTGGATTTGAAGCCATGGATGGCGTTTTACTATTAGGCTGGACCACTGCCATTATGTTTTCTGTCCTTCAATTAACTATTAAAGACATGCTTAAAAGGTAATTTATAATATGGCTGAAGAAAAAGACCCTATAACAGTAGATAAAGAATTCACGGAAGCAGAAGTTCAAACCAAAAAAGAGAAAAAGAGCCCTATAAAACTAATAACAAGAATTGTATTAATTGTTTCCCTCTTATTCTTTGTGTGGTATATTTTATCTGAAAGACATACACCATATACAGACCAAGCAAGGATAAAAGGTTTAGTAACCCCTGTAACCTCTCGGGTTTCAGGAAACATTATTGATATTCGCATTAAACTTCATAGCCAAGTAAAAGCTGGGGACACTCTGTTTTTAATTGACCCATCCCCTTTTGAAATAGCTGTTTTAAAAGCAGAAGCTAACATAGACAACGCCATACAATCTGTTGCGGCAAGTTCATCATCTGTAAAATCTGCAGCAGGAAAATTAGGTGTAGCCAAAGCTCAACTAGAACGTGCACAACGAAATTGGAACCGTGTAGAAAAAGTGATGCGAGATAATGCTGGAGCCTTATCTGAATCTGATAAGGACCAGTCGGAAACAGCCTTACTGCAAGCCACGGAACAAGTAGCCTCCTCTCAGGCTAATTTAGATAGAGCAAAACAATCTTTAGGAGACTCAGGACCCGATAATCCAAAAATAAGAGCAGCCATTCAAGATCTGGAAAAGGCACAGTTAGATTTAGCTTTTACAGCCATAGTCGCACCAACAGATGGGGTCATTGAAAGTTTTGATATTGATTTAGGGTATTTTGCGTCTGCCGGACATCCATTAACGACTTTAATATCTCACTCCGATGTTTGGATACAAGCCGATATGAAAGAAAACAACCTGTCGCTTTTAAAAGTTGGAGATCCAGTAAAATACACCTTCGATATTGCACCAGGTGAAGTTTATGAGGGCACCGTACGAAGCTTAGGTTATGGCGTTACTTCAGACCAAACAAATAAGGGCGGACTGCCAAATATAAACAGCAAAAACTCATGGCTTAGAGATCCGCAGCGTTTTCCTGTTATAATTAGTTTTGATAACGAAACCATTAACAAACTTCCTATTCGTTTAGGAGGACAAGTTGATGTTGTGGCATATACAGGCAACAATTGGATTCTAAACGCTATTGGTTCTTTCAGAATTAAATTTAATTCATGGCTATCTTATGCTAGGTAAATTAGCTTACTTATCGATTTCTAAATATAACTGGTTAGATTCAAAACCCTTAATGCGATATGTACTTGGAATAACCTTTATTTTATTTATAAGCTCGATACTAGACTACCCGCTGTCATATTTAACTACAGTCTTAGCTATAGGCTATATAGCACCTGGCGCAAAACCTATTACAATAAAACAAGGTGCTACTTTTATTCTAATACTTATAATCATTAATTTAATCACATATGTATTTAGCTCCTTTTTTAAGGACTACCCCTTGGTTTTTATGCCGTTAATATGCTTAGGGATTTTATGGTTGTATTACACAAATAAAATACCAACCATGGTTAAATTATTTGCCTTAGTTAGCCTTTTAGTGATTCCATTGTTATCATTAGAACCACAGGGGGTTAGTGGCTTTGTAGCTATTAATTTAATAATGAATGCGTTTATGGCCGTTTTACTTACCAAATTGGTGTTTTGGGTGTTTCCTTGGTCTGAAGCAGATGAGGTATTTGTTAAATTAAAAAGCAATGCTGAATCCAACGAGATGAATCGCTTTTTATATGCGAGAAATATTTTATTAATTCTACTGCCAGTTTTGTTTTTATTCTTCATTTTTAAATTATCTGGAGGCTTATTAATATTAATATTTATTGGGATTTTATCGATGAATCCAGCCCTTGCAAATGCAAAAGTTGGAGCTGTTTTAATAGTTGCAAACATATTGGGAGGCATCATGGCCATTGTCGCCTACAAATTATTGGTTGTAGTTCCTTTATTAGTATTTATGCTATTACTCACTTTATGCGTCGGCTTTATTTTTGGAAGTAAGCTATTCTCAAAGAGCAAACTAGCACCTATTTTTGGCACGGGCTTTTCTACATTTCTATTAATCTTAGGATCTGTTACCTCGTCAGATTCTGAAGCTGGTTCGGAAGTTTGGACAAGAGTTGTTCAAATTTCAATAGCCGTATTGTATGTGGTGATAGCTTTTAGAATTATCGCCCATTTTAAATCAAACAGAAAATTGAAATTACAATGAGACTAGGCAAATTTACTATTATAGCGATTATTGTTGTTTCAATTTTAGTTTTTACATCCTGTAAAGTTGGCAAAGACTATGTTAGGGAGGAACAAGACTTACCTACTCATTTTAGACAAGACACTTCAAGTGATGAATCTATTGCTAACATCCCATGGTGGGAATTATTTAAAGACCCCGTTTTAGTAGATTTAATCAATAAGGCTATAACGAATAACAAAAGTATAAATGAAGGGCTTGCACGTTTAAAAGAATCTTATTTATATTTTGAATTGTCCAAATCCGATTTATACCCAAGTGTAAATTATTTCGCGGGTGCCTCTTCAGTAACAAATTCGAATTCATCAGATTTCAAAAATTCTATTAATGCTGGAGTTAATGCCTCATATACTGTGGATCTTTGGGGCAGGATTAGAAGTCAAAATGATGTGGCTTTACAACAATATTTAGCCACCGAAGAAGGTTTTAAATCTTTAAAAATAAGTATCATAACCTCTGTAGCTATCGCCTACATATCTCTTCGAGATTTAGATAACAGACTTCTCATATCTCAAAAAACAGCTAAAAACTTTAATGAAAACTACAACATCATGCAAGCGCGTTATGATGGTGGTTTTGTGAACGAAGTAGATTTATCGCAATCTAAAATTCAACTCATAGAAGCCCAGGCCACAATCACTGCTCTAAACAGATCGAGAGTTCAACTTGAAAATGGCATTAGTGTTTTATTAGGCACAACACCTCAAGATATTGAAAGAGGTCTCCCTTTAGCGGAACAAATTTATTTACCTGAAGTCCCTACTGGAGTACCTTCAGAATTAATAAGCAGAAGACCTGACGTGCTGCAAGCCGAACGCCAACTGGAAGCTCAAACCATAAAAATAGGAGTCGCTGAAGCCTTAAAATATCCATCATTGACCATTAGTTTGAATATGGGAAGCCAATTATTAAATCCCACATCTCTTTTTGCTGATTTGGGTGCTCAATTATTAGGACCTATTTTTAATGGTGGAAGAATTGAAACAGGCATAGAAATAGAAAAAACTAAAACCGAAGCCTTATTATACAATTATCAGCTAACTTATCTTTCAGCCATCAAAGAAGTAGAAGATGCTATGATTGCTCAAAATACATTTAATAAAGAGTATCTTTTGCGTAATGAGCAAATGGAATTAGCTACAAAAGCTGCTCAATTATCATGGGTAAGATACGATGGTGGTTTAACAAGCTATTTGGAGGTTCTAACGTTACAAGAGTCTCAGTTTAATTCTGAATTAAGAGCTTCTGCTGCCCTCCAACAGGAAATACTTTCAATCATACAATTGTACCAAGCTCTTGGTGGCGGCTGGGAAATGGAACAACAATAAAATATCAAAAACAAAAAAGCAGCCTAGTGGCTGCTTTTTTGTTTTATTACACTTTTCTAAATATGCAGTGCTCTATCTTCAGTGGCTGCTAATGCGGCCTCTTTAATGGCTTCTGTAAACGTAGGATGAGCATGAGACATTCTTGAAACATCTTCCGCACTCGCTCTATATTCCATTGCTACAACGGCTTCAGCAATCATATCTGCAGCACGAGCACCAATCATATGTACACCTAAAATTTCATCAGTAGTTTTATCAGCTAGAATTTTAACAAACCCGTCTAAATCCATACTAGCTCTACTTCTACCTAAAGCACGCATTGGAAATGACCCTGTTTTATAAGCTACACCAGCTTCTTTAAGCTGCTCTTCTGTTTTACCAACCGCAGCAACTTCTGGCCATGTGTAAACAACTCCAGGTATTAAATTATAATCAATATGTGGTTTTTGGCCTGCAATAGTTTCAGCAACAAAAACACCTTCTTCTTCAGCTTTATGAGCCAACATTGCTCCTGTTACAACATCTCCAATAGCATAAATATTAGAAGCACTTGTTTGTAAATGATCATTAACTTCTACTTGCCCTCTATCATTTAATTTTACGCCTGCTGCTTCCATATTTAATCCATCAGTATATGGACGGCGCCCAACAGATACTAAACAATAATCGCCTTTAATTTCTACTTCTTCACCTTTTTTATTATCTGCCTTAATAATCACTTCATCACCCACACGCTCAACAGATTTTACTTTGTGAGATACATTCATTTTGAACTTCGCCTTCTTAAAAACTTTATTCAGTTCTTTAGATAAGCCTTTATCCATAGTAGGGATAATTCTATCCATATATTCTACAACGGTAACCTCCGATCCTAATCGTCTATAAACCTGACCTAACTCAAGACCTATAACACCTCCACCAATAACAACCAAGTGCTTCGGAATCTCTTTTAATTTCAAGGCTTCAGTTGAAGTTATAACACGCTCTTTATCAATATTTATAAAAGGTAAACTTGAAGGCTTACTTCCAGTTGCTATAATCGTGTTTTTAGCCTCTATTTCAATAGATTCGTCCCCCGCTATATTAATATGAGTGGCATCTTTAAAACTACCTAAACCTTGATAAACATCAATTTTATTCTTCTTCATTAAGAAATCAATCCCTCCAGTAGTTTGATCTACAACAGCTTGCTTTCTAGCAATCATTTTTTCTAGATTCACCTTAACATCTCCCGGAATGTCAATTCCATGTTCTTCAAAATGCTTTACAGCATCTTCATAATGATGCGAAGAATCAAGAAGTGCTTTACTAGGAATACAACCTACATTTAAGCAAGTACCCCCCAATGTTGAATACTTCTCTATAATGGCAGTTTTCATGCCTAATTGTGCACAACGTATCGCTGCCACATACCCTCCAGGACCCGAACCTATTACGGCTACATCATATGAATTCATATCAATATTTTATTTTGAATTGTGATTTTAAATATAGAATATCAAAAATACGAATGTTTTGTTGTGTGGCAATAAAAATTAAGTTTTATCAAATAGAATTACAATTCATATAATGAATACCTCAAAACTTTATGAAAATGAAATAAAACCATCGTTACACTACTTTATTTTCGGAATCTACTCATTTTGAAAATGAAACTTCCTAAATTTATGTAGTTTTGTCACTCATGCAAAAGAATATTAACATACAGAATAAAAAAGCTAGGTTTCAATATGAAATTTTAGATAAGTACGTCGCTGGAATTGTTTTAACGGGTACTGAAATAAAATCTATTAGAAGTAGTAAAGCATCAATAGCAGAAAGTTTTTGTGAATTTAATGAACAAGGCGAACTTTTTGTAATTAACATGACGATTCAGGAATATGCCTTTGGAAATTACTACAACCACAAACCTAAAGCGGTGCGCAAACTTTTATTAAACAGAAAAGAACTTAAGAAATTAAATAAAGAAGTTCAAAACACTGGATTAACTATAATACCGCTGCGTTTATTCATTAATGATAAAGGATATGCAAAATTAGATATTGCTCTAGCCAAGGGTAAAAAGCTTTTTGATAAACGCGAAACCATTAAAGACAGAGATAATAAACGAGATTTAGATAGAATAAAAAAAGCCTATAAATAATATTAGTTTCAGTTCTTACGTTATATCGATTATACCAAATATTAAAATTTTAATAATGCAAAAAAGGCTTCTTCTCATTATACTCTTTTTAGTTTTCTTTTTAGGGCATACCCAAAAAAAAACGAATACAAGCGTACCTGAATCCCCTGAAGTTTTTGCAGTGGACAGCACTGTTGTTCTTACCATGGACAACATAATAAAAACGCTATATAGCACCATTTCTGGAAAAAAAGGAGCTAAAAGAAACTGGAAGCAATTCAAATATTTATTCAAACCAAACGCCAAATTAATTCCATCTGGAAAAAACAAAGCTGGAATCTATCAGGTTAATTACATGTCTCCTGATGAATATATTAAAGAAGCGACCAAATGGTTTCAATCTAACGGATTTTATGAAAAAGAAATTTTAAGGCGCGTTGAGTATTTTGGAAGTATTGCCCATATTTTTAGCTCTTATGAATCTTTTCATACTGAATCAGATGAAGAACCATTTATGCGCGGCATAAACAGTATTCAGCTTCTAAATGATGGTAAGCGCTGGTGGATTATAAATATATATTGGTCACAAGAATCAAAAGATAATCCTATTCCAGAAGTCTATCTAAAAAGATAAAACACTAGTTTTTATCTCCTAACAAGGGTACAAATCTAAAATCACCAAACTCTTCTTGAGCAAATTCCTTTGGTCCTGTTCTAATAAACATAGTCATCACCTGTACATCATCGCCAACCGGAATTACTAACTTCCCTCCCACCTTTAACTGACTTAACAAAGATTTAGGAACATAAGGTGCCCCTGCGGTTACTATAATACTGTCAAAAGGCGCTTCTTCTTTAAATCCAATATACCCATCTCCAAAAATGAGTTTCTTAGCGCGGTATCCCAATTTTGGTAAAAATTTACTCGTTTTTTTAAACAATTCATTTTGACGCTCAATACTCCAAACCTTAGCGCCTAACTCACACAGAACCGCTGTTTGATAACCACTCCCTGTACCTATTTCAAGAATTTTGTCGCCTCTTTTAATTTTAAGTAATTCTGATTGAAACGCCACGGTATAGGGTTGCGAAATTGTTTGATCTGCAGCAATAGGAAATGCTTTATCTTGGTAAGCATGATCTAAAAAACTAGAGTCCATAAACAAATGCCTAGGGATTTTACCAATAGCATTTAAAACAGCCTCATCTTTTATGCCTTTGTTTTTTAATACATTAACTAGCTGCTGTCTTAATCCTTGATGTTTAAAAGTGTCTTTCAATTTTGGTTGGGGTTTAGCAGCTAAATTTAGTTAAAGATTTTTAAGACTGAAACTATTTATTCAGAATTAATTTTTCAATTTAATTGGCTAAAATTTTAGCAGCTTTTACTTAACTTCACCTTTTAAATATCTTATTTTTGTAAAAACGAAACATTATGCTAAAAGCAGGAGTACTTGGTGCTGGGCACTTAGGAAAAATACATTTAAGACTTCTTAATCAATCTGAAAAATACAACCTTATTGGTTTCTATGATGCTGACGAGAACAATGGAAAAAAGGTAGAAGCCGAGTTTGGATATAAATTCTTTAATTCAGTAGAAGCGCTTATTGATGCAGTAGATATGGTGGATATTGTTACCCCAACACTTTCGCATTATGACTGTGCAAAACAAGCTATTGCAAAAGGAAAGCATATTTTTATTGAAAAACCAATTACCAATACCGTTGAAGAAGCAGAACACATAAGAGAACTTTTAGCTGAAAACGATTTACGTGGACAAGTTGGGCATGTTGAACGCTTCAACCCTGCTTTTCTAGCAGTTAAAGACGATATTAAATCTCCAATGTTTATTGAAACACATCGTTTGGCAGAGTTTAATCCAAGAGGTACAGATGTTCCTGTGGTTTTAGACCTCATGATCCATGATATTGATATTATTTTAAGCATCGTAAAATCTAAGGTGAAACATGTTTCTGCCAGCGGAGTTGCAGTAATTAGCGATACACCCGATATTGCAAATGCCAGGTTAGAATTTGAAAACGGCTGTGTGGCGAACCTAACGGCGAGTAGGATTTCACTTAAAAAAATGCGCAAAGCACGTTTCTTTCAAAAAGATGCTTACATCTCCGTTGATTTTCTGACCAAAAAATGTGAAGTTGTAAAAATGAAAGATGCTCCAAAAAACCCTGGAGATTTTGATATGATATTACAAAATGCTGAAGGTGTGAAAAAACAAATTTACTTTGACAACCCTTCTATTCCAGATAATAATTCAATTTTAGACGAACTAGAAACCTTTGCTGATGCTATTAATAGTAACAGTACCCCAATAGTAACTTTACATGATGGCACCGAAGCCTTAAGAGTTGCCACTCAAATTATAAATAGTTTTTAATATGAAAAACGTTGCTGTAATTGGAGCAGGAACTATGGGCAACGGTATTGCTCATACTTTTGCTCAAAGCGGATTTAAAGTACAATTAATTGATATTAACAAAGAAGCTTTAAAAAAAGGAATACAGACCATAGCTACCAATTTAGATAGAATGGTAGCTAAAGAAAAAATTACAGCACAACAAAAACTAGATACACTAAATAATATTACTCCTTTTACTAACATTAAAGAAGGAGTTGATTATGCTGCTTTGGTTGTTGAAGCTGCCACTGAAAACCTTGAGCTTAAACTTAAAATATTTAAAGAATTAGACGAAGCCTGTTCTGAGAGCGCGATACTCGCAACTAATACATCATCAATTTCAATAACACAAATCGCTGGAGTAACTTCAAGACCTGAACGTGTAATTGGGATGCACTTTATGAACCCCGTACCCATCATGAAATTGGTTGAAATTATACGGGGTTATAACACAAGTAACAAGGTGACTGCCACTATTATGGAGTTATCCAAAACCTTAGGCAAAGTTCCTGTTGAAGTTAATGATTACCCCGGATTTGTTGCCAATCGTATTTTAATGCCAATGCTTAACGAATCTATTGAAACACTATACCATGGTGTTGCGGGTGTTTATGAAATTGACACGGTAATGAAATTAGGGATGGCGCACCCAATGGGGCCTTTACAATTAGCCGATTTTATTGGTCTTGATGTATGTTTATCTATACTTAATGTGATGTATAACGGGTTTAAAACCCCTAAATACGCACCTTGTCCACTTTTAGTTAATATGGTAAGAGCTGGAAAATTAGGAATAAAATCTGGTGAAGGTTTCTATGATTATTCAAATAATAAAAAAGCAGAAAAGATTGCAAAACAGTTTCTAAATTAATCCAAGTCCTCCTACAAATTACAACATTATTAAAGACCTAGATGTCCATAGCAGAAAATCTTAATAAAATTAAATTAGCACTACCAAAGCATGTTACATTGGTAGCGGTTTCAAAAACGAAACCAATAGCAGACCTCATGCAAGCCTATAATGCTGGTCAGCGGATTTTTGGAGAAAACAAAATTCAAGAAATGGCTGAAAAACATGAAGCTATGCCCAAAGACATCGAATGGCATATGATAGGTCATGTTCAACGCAACAAGGTAAAGCATATGGCTGCGTTTGTTAACCTAATTCATGGTGTAGACAATGTTAAATTATTAAAAGAAATTAATAAGCAAGCTTTAAAGCACAATAGAATTATTGATTGCTTACTTCAAATAAAAATAGCTGTAGAAGATTCTAAATTTGGAATGACAACAAAAGATGCTATTGACATTATTCATTCTGATACGTTTTCAGAATTAACAAATATTAGAATTACTGGAGTTATGGGAATGGCTACTTTTACCAATGATTACAATCAAGTGAGTCAAGAATTCAAATCACTAAAATTAGCTTTTAACCAACTATCAGAGTTTCATTTTGATAATTTAGAACTTGAAACCATTAGCATGGGGATGAGCGGAGATTACAAGTTAGCCATTGATTGCGGAAGCAACATGATTAGAGTAGGTAGTAGTATTTTTGGCTCTAGAAGTTAAAAACTAAAAATGAAAAACGAACAGTTTTATGGATAAATCTATTTTAAGAACCAAAAGTTATAGTTTTCCCATTTTAGTTGTTAAAACTTATAAATCTATTTCTTCAGATAAAAAAGAATATACTTTATCAAGGCAATTACTTAAAAGCGGGACATCAATTGGAGCAAATATTAGAGAGGCAGAATTCGTTCAATCTAGCAAAGATTTTATTAATAAAATGAGTATTGCTCTAAAAGAAGTAAATGAAACTGAATATTGGCTTTTATTGCTAAAAGATACTGACTATATTGAAATCAATAATTTTAATTCACTGTCAAACCTCAATAAAGAACTTATAAAAATGTTAGTCCCAACAATTAACACCATGAAATCTAAACTCAAGTGATTTTTCACTTTTAGTTTTTAACTTTTAACTCGAATAATTGTACGCAATACTAGACATAGAGACAACAGGAGGCAAGTATAATGAAGAAGGAATTACAGAAATTGCCATCTATAAATACGATGGGCATGAAGTGGTCGATCAATTTATAAGTCTTGTAAATCCAGAACGTGAAATACAACCTTTTGTAGTGAACCTTACAGGAATAAACAGCAATATGCTTCGTAATGCACCTAAATTTTACGAGGTAGCAAAGCGAATTGTAGAAATAACAAAAGACTGCATATTGGTCGCTCACAATGCTCAATTTGATTATCGCATTTTATGTACAGAATTCAGGCGATTAGGTTTTGAATACGAACGCAAATCACTCTGCACTGTTGAGCTATCAAAAGATTTAATTCCAGACCAACCTTCTTATAGTTTAGGTAAGTTAGTGCGTTCATTAGGTATTCCCGTAACAGATAGACACAGAGCTTCTGGCGATGCTCTGGCTACCGTAAAATTATTTAAAATGTTGCTGGATAAGGATTCAGATAAAAGCATTATTCAAAATTCTGTACGCTTAAATCCAAAACATCAACTTGAGCCTAAACATATTGACATTATTGCCAGCCTTCCATCCATAACAGGGGTTTATTATATTCATAATGGCGATGGAGATATTATTTACATTGGTAAGAGCAACAATATAAAAAAACGCCTCAATCAACACTTCACGGGTACCAATGCTAAGTCTAAAAAAATTCAGGCTAAAGTTAACACGGTAACCTACCAAGCCACTGGTAGTGAACTTGTAGCTCTTTTAAAGGAAAGTGAGGAAATAAAACGCGTTAAACCTATATTAAACAAATCTTTACGACGATCAATTTTTACGCACGCTTTATATCATTACAAAGATGAACATGGCTATATTAACTTGAAAATTGATATTGCCGACGGTAGAAAAAAACCAATTACAACGTTTAGTAATCGTCAAAGTGGAAAAAGCTTTATAACCAAAGCTGTTGAAGATTTTAACCTATGTCAAAAATTAACAGGTTTATATAAAACAAAAACAAGTTGTTTTAATTATGATATAAAAACCTGTGAAGGTGCTTGCATCCAAAAAGAACCCTCAGAATTATACAACAAAAAAGTAACAGCTTTAATAGACAAAAACAGCTACAATAATAAAAATATGGTTATTGTTGACAAAGGGAGAGATGTAGATGAACGCAGCGCTATATTAATAGAAAATGGCGTATTTAAAGGGATTGGTTTCTTCAACTTAAATTATCAGATAAACAATCTCGATGTTTTAGAGTCCATCATTACTCCTATGCAGAATAATAGGGATACTCAGCATATTATTCAAAGCTATTTAAGAAGACATAAAAGATTAAAAACCATAATAATTGATACATGATTAGAAAAATAATATTTCTTATTATTAGCATAACCTCTTTTTCTGTTTTTGCCCAAGAAAACTATAATTCGGAAGCTTTTAGAGTTACCCTTGGAGATATTGCAGCCAAAACATTTACGAAAGACTCAACAGCTAATGCTATAGTAATTTATGAATCCGGCAACAGCTATGTAAGTCAAAATGATTACAAATTAAAAACAGAGGTAAAATGTAAGATTAAAATATTAAAAAGTGAAGGTTTGGAAAAGGCGACAGTTAAAATTTACCTCTACAATAACAAAAATAGCGCTGAGCGTGTCAAAGATATTAATGCCACAACATACAATTTAGTTAAAGGTAGTAAAGACGTTACAAAAACAAAATTGGACAAAAATAACATTTATAAAGAAAAATATAATAATAACTATACCATAGTCAAATTTACCTTACCAAATGCCAAAGTAGGTTCGGTAATAACGTATAGCTATGAAACAAGTTCTCAGTTTATGTTTAATTATAAAAGTTGGTATTTTCAAGATGATATTCCAAAGTTATATAGTGAATACAAAACAAGTATCCCGGGAAACTGGCAATATAATGTCAAACTTGTAGGATATAAGCCTTTAGATATCAATACTTCTGACGTTAAACCAAACTGTTTAGAAGGTGCTCGTGGTGCCTACTCCGGTTGCAGTATTAACCATTATGCTATGAAAGACATTCCTGCTTTTATTGAGGAAGATTACATGACTAATAAGACTAACTATGTGGCAAGAATAGAGTATGAACTCAAATCTTTTGAAGGTTTTGACGGTGTTAAAAATAATTACACAAAAACTTGGGAAAGTGTTGATGACGAATTAAGAGCAGACCCTAGTATTGGAAAGCAATTATCTAAATCAGTTAAATCAAAAGAGTTTTTAAGTGAAAGTATAATTAATGAAGTTGATAATTTGAAAAAGGCTGAAGGCATTTACAAATATGTCCAAGATAATTATACTTGGAATGACGAGTACAAAATATTTAAAGATGTTTCAGTAAAAGACCTTATTAAAAATAAATCAGGAAATGTTTCTGCTATTAATATATTGCTTCATAATATGCTCATTGAAAATGGAATTGAAGCACAACCCATTCTCCTATCAACTCGAAGTAATGGTTTTCCAACAAAAATATTTCCAGTTATTTCAGAATTTAATTATTTAATTGTTCAAGTAACTATAAACGAAAAAATATATATTCTTGATGCGACAGACCAATATTTAAGTTTTGGTACTATTCCTTTCAGATGTCTTAATCAATATGGTAGATTATTGGATTTTAAAAATGGTAGTAAATGGGTAGATCTTGAAGCTAATTCTACTTCAAATATCCTTTACAATGTAAACGTAGATATTGAAGATGACGTTTTCATAGCTTCAATAAAATCTAAGGTAACGGGATATCATGCTTTAAACCTCAAAAAAAATATTTCCCTAATAAAGGAGGTTATATTGAGAAATTAGAAAAGCTTCATAACGATATGGAAGTCTCTGATTTAGAAATTGATTGTGATACCAAAACCAACAGAGAATTTAGAGAATCTTACAACATTGAGTATCTTCCTGAAGATACTGGAGATATTATTTATTTGAATCCTTTTTTTGTAACGTTTTTTGACGAAAACCCTTTCAAGCTTCAAGAACGTACATATCCTATAGATTTTGGCTATAAAGACACCTACTATTATTCAGTCAATTTAAGCCTAAATAATGATTACACCATAGTAGAGCTACCTAAAAACATAAACATGAGTTTGCCTAATAAAGCTGGACAAATTACATTTAGTACAAGGCAAATCAGAAACTCCTTAGTCATAACTTTCAAAATTAACTTTAAAGAAGCTATTTATTCTCCAGAATTTTATCCTTATTTGAAAGAGTTTATGAGTAAAATAGTCGATATTCAAAATAATTCAATCGTCCTACTTAAAAAAAACATCTAATCTTTTCTTACATTTGAAAGTATGACTAACACATCAAAACCCGGTTGGAAAACAAAACTTCATGATATTATTTATGAAGCAGAAACACCAGCAGGTAAATTATTTGATGTTATCTTGCTCATAACCATCATTGCTAGTATTATTCTGGTCATGCTAGAAAGTATAAAAAGCTTAGACGAAAGGTTTCATAGTTTTCTAAATATATCAGAATGGGTAATCACCATTTTATTCAGTATCGAATACATTGCTCGTATAATTACGGTTAAAAAACCCATTAAATACATCACCAGTTTCTATGGTATCATTGATTTACTATCTACCCTTCCAAAATACATTTCCTTACTATTCGGAGGCATACATGCATTAGCAGCCTTAAGAGCATTGCGCTTATTAAGAGTGTTCAGAATTTTAAAGCTTGCTCGTTATTTAGGAGCATCGCAAACCCTTACCTCTGCTTTAAAAGCGAGTAAAGCAAAAATATCTGTGTTTCTATTTGCTGTACTCATCCTATGTATCATTTTTGGTACCCTTATGTATCTCATCGAAGGCGAGGCTAGTGGTTTTTCAAGTATACCAGTTAGTGTCTATTGGTGCATTGTTACGTTAACTACAGTAGGTTTCGGAGATATTCACCCGGTAACTCCTTTTGGACAATTTATAGCAGCTTTAATTATGATATTAGGTTATGGAATTATTGCGGTCCCAACAGGTATCGTATCCGCCGAATATACTAACCGCCATAAGAATGATGACCCCAAATCTCCTGAAGACGAAGTACATCTAAACTCACAATCTTGCGAAAACTGCTTAGCCGAAAACCATAAGGACCATGCAGAATACTGCTACAACTGTGGCGAAAAACTGTTTGAGTAGTATTTAGGCGTTACCTTTTGTCCCTGAATTTAGTTCAGGAACAGGTCAGGTTTTATTAGTTGATTTTTATTTAAAATTATTGAACTCATGAATACTACTATTTCAGCGGTCGCTCTTTGCAAGGAGCTCCAACAAACGCTTCAATCCTTAACGCAATTATCTGTGAAGTTTATTTTACCTCAAACACTTGCTCAATCCTATTTTCAATTTAACTTTGCAAAGCATTCTAAATAAATAACTAATTAGCGCACAAGTTAAATACCTCATTTCCATAGTTGGTCCAACCGCCATAGGTAAAACGGCATTAAGTATTAAGTTAGCGAAGCGTTTTAATACCGAAATACTTTCGGCAGATTCCCGTCAGTTTTTTAAAGAAATGCAAATAGGAACAGCTGCACCGTCTCCAACCGAATTAGCATCGGCAAAGCATCATTTTATACACCACAAATCTATTCAAGATAATTATAACGTAGGTGCTTTTGAAAAAGATGCCATAACCCTTTTAGATGACCTGTTTAAAACAAAAGATGTGGTTATTATGGTTGGCGGCTCAGGTTTATATGTAGACGCAGTTACCAAAGGGCTAGACTATTTCCCTAAAGTAGATCCAAGCATTCGAGAAACCTTAAATAAAGAACTAGAAACCAAAGGACTGGAGTTTTTACAACAACAACTTCAAAATCTTGACCCTATTTCATATAAAACTATAGCCCTTGATAACCCACACCGGGTTATTAGAGCTTTAGAAATTTGTATTGGAAGTCATCAGCCCTATTCCTCTTTTCTAAATAAAAATAAAGACAAGCGCCGTTTTAAAACCATTAGCATAGGACTTACTGCAGACCGAGAAATAATATACCATCGTATTAATCAACGCGTGGATATTATGATGCAAGAAGGCTTACTAGAAGAGGTTAAGACCCTATTACCTTATCAAGATTTAAATGCACTTAACACGGTTGGTTATAAAGAAATTTTTAACTTTTTAAATGATGATTGGGAGTTAGATTTTGCAATATCAGAAATCAAAAAAAACACAAGACGTTTTGCAAAACGACAACTAACTTGGTTTAGGAAAAAAGAGGATACTTTGTGGTTTGATTATTTAACTAAGATTGAAGACATTGTTACCAAGATTAATAATCAAATAGAGAAGAAATAATCTTACTGAAGTTTCACATTGCTATACTTAGCATTAATAACAATATTTTTACCACTTGTGGTATTTCCAAGTGTAAAATTTGATGTATTTTCTTTAGACGTTTTTTTCGGATGCGTAAATCTAGAATGTGTGCCTTTGTACTGTAAATTATGTGCTCCTTTAGGCAAACTAATCACCGCATCACTATTTTGAAGAATAATATTTAAGTTGCTAAACTCATTTTCTATATGCGCAATCTTCAACTGTCCAATATCTCCATCAATAATCGCACTATTTACTAAATCTCCTATATTAATATTCGAAGATTTTGCATTCAACACCAATCTATTAACATGCTCTAAATCCACACTTTTTACATAGCTTAAGTTCAACTCACCCGTATTCCAATTCGCAACCGTAATGGGAGAATAAGAAGCATTAATGGAAGTTCGACTTCCATTAATGCTATATGCCTTAAACTTGGTATAAGCTAAATCAGCTTTCAGATTATCAATATTCGTAGCAAATTCAATTTCTCCATGTCTGACATCAATTTTTAACTTAGCACTTTTAGGTATTTTAATCTTTATGATCTTTTTAACCTTAGAATTAGATTTTCCATGAACCATTTTCTTTATCTTGTTCTGACGTTCTTGTAATAATAAATCACGCTCTTTAATATAGGTTTTTCTATCTTTAATAGCGTGTGCCCTATGTTCCATACGTTCAGCATGGGCTTCCATTCTTGCAACTTGTCGTTCTGCATGAGCTTCCATTCTTGCCGCTTGTCGTTCTGCTCGTTCCGCATATTTTTCGCCCAATGCTTCCATTTTTTGAGCATACTCCTCACTACCATATCTATCCTCAAAACTTTCTGCCCAAGCCTCTATTTGCCTTTCATAATTATCACTCCATTGCTCTATAAACTTTTTCCCCCAAGCTTCCATTTTTTCAGCAAAATCCTCCCCAAACTCGGTATCAAATTCCTTAGAGTACTCCTCTAAGTACTTATCTCCATCTCTCTTATAGGCTTCATAGTCAAATTTTATTTTATGAACACCTTGTGGTAATTCTGGTAGCTCTGGCATCGGCGACATTGGTGGCATGGGTGCTAACGGGGCGAGTTCAGCCATTTCAAAACCCTCAACAATATCAGGAACATCAGCTAATTCAAAATGTAGCTCATTCAATACTGCTGTTACTGCATCTGTATCACCATGATCATCTGTATTATAAACCCAAACATTTTCACCGTGCGCTGTAGTTTTTATAGAAACCTCATTAGTCGATCCATCAATATCAATATCCCAAGATTTTAAAACATCTTGTAAACTTTCATTATTAAGGTCCTCTCCCTCGATATAGGCTTCAATTTCAACAGTATTTTTATTCCAAGTGTCAAAAATCACATTGCAATTGCTCGTATTCAAATTTACTTTTACATCTTTATTTACTTTTATAGATTGTGAGACTTTTGTTAGTTTTTGTTGAGCCTTTATACTACCCATAATAAGGAAGCTTAAAACCAACATACCTATTCTTTTGATTATTCTGTTCATTTTTTGTTTTTTTTAAATTGATTGCTGCACCTCTTTCGAATCCGTATTATTGAAATTAAACTCCTTTAATTGTCCTCTTAAACGATACAATAAAGTCAAACGAAGTTTTAAATTATCAATTAGTGCATTTACTGATAATTCATTTGGACCAGAAGCAGTCATTTCCTGAGACAACCTCTGATACTCCTTATCAAGCTCATTTAACTGCGCCAAATATCCATCAAATAAATCTTTAGTCTCAGAAGTGTAACTCATCTTTGATAATTCTAAATTAATACTGGCTAAATAATAATCCTCAACCTTTTTAAGTGCAGGAGAGATATCTCCCAAAGTTTTGGTTTCTTCTTTTTCAGTATTCGCTACTTGAATATCAACAGCATCAGCTACCGGTGATTGAAAATATTTAAAAGCGCCAAAACTTAAACCCAAAAGCACCACTATAGTTGCCGCTATTTTCATCCAGCCCAAATTATAATCTCGTTTTTCAGGTAATGCTTTTTCTAACTTTTGGAGAAATCGATCTT
Organism: uncultured Algibacter sp.; assembly: GCF_947495925.1. Classification (GTDB taxonomy): domain Bacteria; phylum Bacteroidota; class Bacteroidia; order Flavobacteriales; family Flavobacteriaceae; genus Algibacter_E. The sequence continues at coordinate 334,178 of NZ_CANMAU010000003.1, read as the reverse complement.
CATGTTCCAAAGGCATCTTTTCATCTGTTATTTTATCATTCTTAAATAACTCTCTAATATCTTGTGCCATTCTTTTTAAGTTTTAATAGTCCTTGCAATTTTGATTTACCTCTTGACAATTGAGTTCTTGAAGCAACTTCCGATATATCCAGAATTTCCGAAATCTCCTGATGATCATAACCCTCAATTAAATAGAGCATCAGCACGAATTGATACTTATCTGGTAAATTATTAATAGCCTGTTTTACATCATCCAATGTAATGGCATCATCAACTAACCATTTGTTATCTATTGGAGTATCAACCACCTTGAGGTGCACCTCTTCCAACTCAACTAATTGCTGTTTCTTAGTTTTTAAAAAGTCAATACTCTTATTAATAACAATACGTTTTAACCACGCCCCAAAAGTAACTTCTGCTTTATATTGATGTAATTTTGTAAAAGCCTTTAGGAAGGCTTCTTGAACTACATCTTCAGCATCAGCTGCATCTATTAAAAAACGTTTAGCTACAATATACATACCATCGCAGTATTGGTTGTACAACTGCATTTGCGCCTTCCTGTTGTTCTGTTTACATTTTTCTATAATGTCAACTTGAAACATACTGATTGTTCTTCTAGGTTGTATTAGTTCATTTAAAAGACGACTAAAAAAAAGAAGTGTTGCAAAAAATGAATATTTTTTTTGGTGCAACTATAACAAAGCTAAATAAATATACGTTTGAATTTTAGTAGTTACCCCTTTTAAATTATCTTTATACCAAGTTAAATTGCTATTCATGAACACCTTTTTAAAGCGCGTCTTAATTCTATTATCTGTAATAGCGTTAGGACTATTTTTGTATTCAGTTATAATAGAAAATATTTTTGCCCAACGTTTAAGTCCAAAAGATACTGTTGAGTTTAAGTTAAATGATTTAAAACTAGAGGTGTTTTACAATAGGCCTTTTAAAAAAGAACGGGAGGTCTTTGGTGCTTTAGTCCCATTCAATCAAGTATGGCGAACAGGTGCAAACGAAGCCACTACGTTTGAAACCAATAGCACCCTTGATATAAAAGGAATACCTTTAACCGCTGGTAAATATACCTTATGGACCGTCCCAAAAGATTCAACTTGGACCGTTATTTTTAATTCAAAACAATACGCTTGGGGTGTAAATGCAGAAATGAAACCTATGTGGGATCCTAATTACGATGTTATTAATGTTGAAGTACCTGTGCAGAAACTTGACGATGTTGTTGAGCAATTCACTATAGGTTTCGACAATTCTACAGACAAATTATTCCTTACCATGGCTTGGGATGATGTTAAAGTTGCCGTACCTTTAAAGTAGCTATAAATAAATTAGCACTCAAGGGAACATTATTTTTTAGTAAACTTATACCATTCGTGTCAAAAAAAAAGAAATCAGCTCTACAGGAAAAATCAGGGGTTTCTGATACAGAAATTTATAATAAGACTTCCATTAAACGGATTAAAACGAGGCGAAAAAATCCTGTTGACACAGACGCTCTTATTTCTGGAATAATCAACAAAAACATAACGGCCCTTAGCAGATCCATTACCTTAGTTGAAAGTAAAAACCCTAAGCATATACAAAATGCCAATACCGTTATAAAAGCTTGTCTACCTTATGCAAATAAATCCATTAGAATTGGTATTACTGGTGTTCCTGGAGTTGGAAAAAGCACTTTTATTGAGGCTTTTGGAAAACATTTAACCAACCAAGGAAAGCGCATTGCAGTTTTAGCTATAGACCCTAGTAGTACGATCTCTAAGGGAAGTATTTTAGGTGATAAAACCAGAATGGAAGATTTGGTTAAAGACAACAATGCTTTTATACGACCTTCGGCGTCTGGTAAAAATTTAGGAGGTGTAGCTCGAAAAACTCGAGAATCCATTATACTTTGCGAAGCTGCTGGATTTGATGTGATTATTATAGAAACCGTAGGTGTTGGTCAAAGTGAAACAACCGTACATAGCATGGTAGATTTCTTTTTACTTTTAAAACTTGCGGGTGCAGGCGATGAATTACAAGGTATTAAACGTGGTATTATTGAAATGGCCGATGCTATTGTAATAAATAAAGCCGATGGTGACAATCAAAAACGCGCAAAACTAGCCCAAGTAGAATTTAACAGAGCCTTACATCTCTATCCTAAAAAAACTTCAAATTGGCAACCACAAGTATCTATTTGCAGTGCTTTAAATAATGAAGGCATAGAAAGTATTTGGGAACAAGTTGTGGAGTACATAGAAATCACCTCGAAAAACAATTTCTTTCATTCTAAGCGCATTGAACAAAACAAATATTGGTTGATTCAAACTATAGAGGAGCACTTAAAATATGCTTTTTTTAATAAACCAACTATTAAAAAAGAGTTAGAAAACCAACTGAAGCTTATTGAAAACCATGAGACAACTCCCTTTGCAGCGGCAGATCATTTATTAAGTTTAGCCCCATAAGAGTTTACGAACTTTTTTAAAGCATAATTGGCAATTCTATAAAACATAAAACCAGATAATGCGCCAAACGTTAATCCACAAATAATATCTAAAGGGTAATGAACCCCAACGTATATTCTGCTATAGGCAACAATAACACTCCAAATCAGCAATATAAAAATCAAATTTTTATAATATGGTTTTAGCATTAACCCCGCAAAAACTGCAGCTGCCATAGAGTTAGAAGAATGTCCAGAGAAAAAACCGTACTTACCACAGCGTACAGCAATAAAACGCATATAATCTATTAAATCAGCTTCACCACAGGGTCTTGGTCTCATAAAACCACGTTTAAAAACATTGGTGATTTGATCGGTAAACGTTATCATAAGAGCGACTACCACAACAAAAACTAACAATGATTTTGCTCCAAACTTCTTATAAAGCAAAAATAACAACAATGCGTAAAGTGGTATAAAGGTGAGTTTTTCAGTTATAGCCAACCATAAACCATCCCAAGTACTTGAACCCAAATTGTTTAAAAACAGAAATAATTCTGTATCGTATTCTAAAAGCTGTTCAATCATTGTTTTCTAATCTATGCTTCGTATTTTTCAACTTCACTATCATAAAACTCTGTTGCCAACTTTATAGCATGCTCTGTTTCGGCTTCTAGTTCCTTTTGGTCTTCGGCATCAAAGTCTTCAAACCATTCTACTTCATCATTTTCAAGATTGATAATAAATCTTGGAAACTCCGTATGAATCACATAAATAGCGTTTGGATAATCTGTATTATCTCCTAGAATAAATTTTGGAAGACTCATTAAATTGAAATATTAGTTGTTAGACAAAATTAACCTTTTAGTTAAATAATTAAACCTAATATATAATAAAATAGCTGCCGTTGTTAAACCCGCCAACAGACCTAGCCAAATACCAAAGCTACCATAGACCTCTTCTTTTCCCAAAAACCAACTAATTGGAAAGCCAATCAACCAATAGGAAATAAATGTAATAGCCGTGGGTATTTTAACATCTTGTAAGCCACGTAAGGCTCCTAAAACCAAGACCTGTATACTATCACTAATTTGAAAAATGGCTGCAGCTACTAATAATTTAGATGCTATGGTTACCACTTCCTTATTGTCTATTAAATTCTTGGCATCATCATAATCCACATAAATTTTTGGTAATTGATTATGAAAAACAAAAAATATAATTGCAAAACTCATGGCAAAAAGAGTCCCCATTAAAAATAAAGAAAATGCAATACGCCGTAATTCAAAATAAGCACTTAATCCTTTTTGATTACCCACTCTAATCATAGCAGCAACACTTAAACCCATAGCCACCATAAAAGTCATAGAACTCAAATTTAGAGCTATTTGATTAGCTGCTTGCGGATTCTTTCCTAACAGTCCACTCAACCAAATAGCAGCGGTAAAAATAGCTACTTCAAAAAACATTTGCATGGCACTTGGAGCTCCAAGATTAAGCAATTTTTTAAGCATCAATTTATTAAGTACAAATATTTTAATATGGGTTACGAATGCTTTTGATTTCTCTTTCCCCTTAAGTAAAAACCAGATGTGCCAAACCATAATTATTCTAGAAACTAAGGTTCCGTATGCAGCGCCCACAATACCTAACTCAGGAAAACCAAACTTTCCAAAAATTAACAAATAATTTAAAATAACGTTTATTACATTTCCAAAGAGAGTAGAATACATAGGGTATTTAGTCATAGACAATCCATCTCCAAACTGCTTAAATGCCTGAAAAATAACCAAAGGAATTAATGAAATCGCTACCAAATCTAAATAAGGCATTGCCAATTCAACCACCTCAACAGGCTGCTCCATTAAATACATGAGAGGTTTGGCAAAATATACCAGTAAAAAAAGAAGTATCCCTATAATGGTGCATAAAAATAATCCATGCTTGAAAGCCGATTTTCCTTTTTTAAAATCTTTGGCAGTATCTGCTTCTGCAATTAGGGGTGTTATAGCTGTTGAAAAACCAATTCCTAAAGACATCGCTACGAACATAAAACTGTTTCCTAGCGACACTGCTGCAAGCTGTGCTGTACCCAATTGACCTACCATAATGTTATCTACAAAACTCACAAAAGTGTGCCCAAGCATTCCTAACATAACTGGTGCCGCCAGTTGCCAATTGTATTTAAACTCACGTGTATAAGCCGATAGTTGCATAAAACAAAAATAGAACTAATTTTCAGGGAAATTGAATATTTTACAAATAGAAATTACTCATTAACAAATGTTAATAATTGTTCATGTTTTGCTATTCTTTTAAAATCAAATTACATACATTTGTCCGGCTTTAAGAAGCACCCTTGAAAGAATAAATAGCGCAAACAGAAACTACTAGCAAACTATTTTATAGGGATTAAAAAATAATGCTATTTTTTTCTAGATCTAAAAGGGAGAAATTTCTATTTCTCCTTTTTTTTTTAATAAAAGTTTAAATTCTGATTTTTGGCTTCTTCGAAATCTTCCATAATATCTCGAACAATTTCCGAGACAGGTTTAATATCATGAATTAGTCCGGAAATTTGACCAATTTCTAGTTCTCCATTTTCTAAATCCCCCTCAAACATGCCTTTTTTAGCGCGTGCTCTTCCTAAAAGTATTTTTAATTCATCTATGGATGGTGATTTTCTATATAATTCCTGAACTTGATTATAAAACGTATTCTTAATTAATCTAACCGGGGCTAATTCTTTTAGCGTTAATTGAGTATCGCCTTCTTTTGCATCTACCACAATTTGCTTAAATGCTTGATGCGCAGAACTTTCTTCACTAGCAACAAAGCGACTTCCAATTTGCACTCCATCTGCACCTAAAATCATTGTTGCTAACATTGCTTTTCCAGTTGCAATACCTCCTGCGGCAATAAGGGGGATTTCAATCTTTTCTTTCACCATAGGTATAAGCGTCAATGTTGTAGTTTCATCTCTCCCATTATGACCACCTGCTTCAAAACCTTCTGCTACAATAGCATCTACACCTGCTTCTTGAGCTTTTAATGCAAATTTCACACTACTTACCACGTGTATAACAACTATTCCTCGTTCCTGTAACCAAGATGTCCATGTTTTAGGATTTCCTGCTGACGTAAAAACAATTTTCACATCTTCGTCAACAATAATATCCATAATTTCTTGAATATTTGGATACAACATAGGCACATTTACCCCAAAAGGTTTATCTGTAGCTTTTTTACATTTTTGAATATGTTCTCGTAATACTTCGGGATACATAGATCCAGCACCTATTAAACCCAAGATTCCTGAATTACTTGATGCCGCCGCCAATCGCCAACCACTATTCCAAACCATACCAGCTTGAATAATTGGATATTGAATATTAAATAATTGAGTAATTCTATTCATTATTTCTTAATCAGTTTAAAAGTTTTAACATCTCCATTTAAATGTATTTTAGCAACATAAATGCCTTGGTGAAGGTTACTTAAATTCATAGAAAATGGACTCTCAATTATAGAGTTGAAAATTAATTTCCCTAAAGTATCATATAATTGAAATGAAACATTTTTATAATTAGAAGATAGGTTGACAAATAATTCGGCGGTGATAGGATTAGGATATATTTTGATGTGCTCATTTCCAAAGTCACCAATAGATAAAGCATCTTCGAACGCCTGATACAAATTAGGGATGCCATAGCCCAATTTATAATCAGGCATTTCGTATTGTGAACCAGCCTTTCGAACAAGGTTCATAATTTCAATATTGGTTTTATTTGGTAAAGCTTGCATTAAACAAGCAATACCTCCAGCCATAATAGGACCGCTAAAAGAAGTCCCGCTATTCTGTACTATGTTATCATTAACATCAACTAAATAAGGCGCTTCTCCTCTTGCTACCACATCGGGTTTTTGAGAAGGCTGAACCGCACTTCCTATAGAACTGAAAGGAGCATAATCTCCATTTAAATTTACCGCACCTACAGACAATACATTTGGAGAATCAGCAGGAGCTCCTAAACCAGAGCTTCCAGAATTACCTATAGAAGTCACTAGAAGCAATCCTTTTTCAAACGCAATGTTTGCTCCTTTTGTTATAAATGTTGTGTTACCATTCATCTCTGAGGCATCATAACTGTAACGTGTATAATTAGGACTGTAATCTTTATAGCCTAGTGAGGTATTTAAAATGTCTACACCTAAACTATCAGCGCGTTCAGCTGCTTCAACCCAGTAACTTTCTTCAACAGGGTTCTCATCGTTATTATCTTCAGTTCTAAACAAATAATATGATGCATCTGGAGCAGTGCCCACATAACTATTTTCAATAAACCCGGCCATTGTACTTAAAACTTGTGTTCCGTGACTAATGCTAACTGGGGTCGGGTTATAATGATAAATAGCACTCGTCCTGTCCACAAAATCATAACCGCCTAGTAAATGTCCAGCATCTCTTAAACGCTGAAAAGCGCTCATAGTATTTACATTTGTAAAAGCTGCATCCAGTACTGCTATGGTAATTCCTTCGCCTGTATATCCATCAAAATGCAAATCATTTACATGAATCATTTCTAATTGATTCTGGGTATCACCAAATGTAAAATTTACTAAAGTATTTACGAATTCAAATTTATTATGTAGAATTTCAGGTTTCTTTTTTGAATGCTTTTTTAAATTTAGACTTTTATCAGCATAAACAATGCGTTCAATAAAATTTAAATCTGGATCTGAAACTAGATTATCTACATCGGTCTTTAATCCCCGAATATGGACGGCATTAAACCATTTAGATTTTGCCTTTACGCTTATGCCCGTAGCATTTTTAATTTGTTCTATATAGCCTTCATTTACCGGAACATCTCGAGCATCAATACTCACATCGTGTTTGGCTTTTCGATCAATTGCTTTTTGAGTAAGAATACTAATGGGATTATTAATGGAAGCGGCTACATTTTCTTTATCAGTAAAATACACCCAAGCATCTTCTTGGGGGAAAACATCAAAAAATATAATAAGACATATTAAGAAGCAACACCCCCTTTTCATTAACTTAGTTTTATGCTAAGTTATGAAATTACTCCAGAACCTATAAGTTCGTCATTAAGGTACCAAGCCACAAATTGACCTTCTGTTATTGCTGATTGCAAGTTCTCAAATTCGACATACAATCCGCTATCTACTTTATATAATGTAGCATGTTCTAAAGCTTGCCTGTAACGAATTCTTGCTTTCACTTTCATAGTTTCATCCAGCTCTAAGGCTAAGTCTTCACGAATCCAATGTAACTCTTCATTAGAAACAAAAAGTGCTTTTTTAAATAAACCAGGATGTGCTTTGCCCTGCCCCGTGTAAATAATATTCTCATTGACATCGGTATCAATTACAAATAAGGGTTCTACGGTTCCTCCTACAGCCAAACCTTTACGTTGTCCCTTAGTAAAATAATGAGCACCTTGATGTTTACCCACAACTTTTCCAAAATCCACCTTGTAATCTATTTTTCTGGATAAGTATTTTAATTTAGATTCTGTTGAACTAAAGTCTGTTTCAACTTCGGAATAAACCTCCTGTTCTTTAGGAACTTCAATTATTAAGCCTTCTTTTGGTTTTAATTGTTGTTGAAGGAAATCCGGTAGCTTTACCTTGCCAATAAAACATAAACCCTGAGAATCTTTTTTTTCTGCAGTTACCAAGCCTAGTTCCACGGCAATTTCTCTAACCTCAGGCTTTGTTAATTCACCAATAGGGAATAATGACTTAGCCAATTGCTCCTGTGAAAGCTGACATAAAAAATAAGATTGATCTTTATTACCGTCAACACCGGCTAATAATTGATAAATATCTTTACCTTCTTTTTTGATGGTTCCTTTTCTACAATAGTGTCCGGTAGCCACATAATCTGCTCCAAGCTCTAATGCTATTTTCATAAAAACATCAAATTTTATTTCTCTGTTGCAAAGCACATCTGGATTTGGAGTTCTACCTTTCTCATATTCATGAAACATATAATCAACAATACGTTCTTTATATTGTTCACTTAAGTCAACAGTTTGAAATGGAATACCTAGTTTCTCAGCAACCAACATGGCATCGTTACTATCATCTAACCATGGACACTCATCAGATATTGTAACAGAATCGTCATGCCAGTTTTTCATAAACAAGCCAATAACCTCATAACCTTGCTGTTGTAATAAGTAAGCAGCAACACTAGAATCTACGCCTCCTGAAAGTCCAATAACTACACGTTCCATCTTAAAAAATTAGTGCACAAAGATACATAATATTATAACATTTCTGTAGATCCTATCAAACCAAAACTATCGACGAACCACACTTTTGTTTAATTTTTTTTAATAAATGTGAAACAAAATTTTGTTTTTTGTTTAATTTTTGCATATTTTTGTTAAACAAAATGAAATATATCTTTAATTCAAACCACAAAAAAAGATTAAAACATGAAAAATTTAAATTATTTAAAACGATTAAGTCTAGTTATTCTAGCATTTGTAGCACTAACATCATGTAGCAATGATGACGACAACACAACTACACCTCCACCAGGTCCTAAAAACATTGTAGAACTTGCTTTGGAAACTCCTGAACTTACAGCATTAGTAGCTGCTTTACAAGCTGCAGATGGTGACCTTGTAAATGTTCTTCAGGGCGATGGTCCTTTCACTGTATTAGCTCCAACGAATGCGGCTTTTACAGCTTTCTTAAATGCAAACGGTTATGCCGGTCTTGATGAAGTTCCAACTGATGTTCTCGCTCAAGTATTACTAAATCACGTCATTATGGCGGATGTTAAAGCAGCAGATCTATTATCGGCTGGAGCAGGGTATGCTTCTGGAAGTTCAGAAAACAGCCAAGGAGACAATATAAGTATCTATTTTAATGCGCCTTCTGCGGATAATGTAAGATTTAACAATACAGGAAAAGTATCGACAGCAGATATTAGCGCTTCAAACGGAACAATTCATATCATTGATGCCGTTCTAGGCCTACCAGATATTGTTGATCATGCTATAAACAATTCTGCTGCCTTCTCTAGTTTAGTAGCAGCTTTAGGTGCTGCCGATGGTGGTTTAGTAAGTGTTTTACAAGGTGATGGACCATTTACGGTTCTAGCACCAGACAACAACGCCTTTGAAACATTTTTAGATGGAGCTTCATTAGGGAGTGTGGATACTGCTGTTTTATCGCAAATATTACTAAATCATGTTTTAGGTGCTAACATCAAAGCAGACGACTTAATAGCTTTAGAGGCAGGATACAATAATACATCTGCAACTGGTGCAGGAGACAACCCAATGAGTATCTACTTTAATGCAACGGATGGTGTTAAATTTAATGGTATCTCTAGTGTGACTCAGGCAGATGTTGTTGGAACTAATGGAGTGATACATGCCGTTGATGCCGTTATAGGAATTCCTACGGTAGTAACATTTGCTGCTGCTGATCCTAATTTCTCAACATTGGTAACGGCACTTACAGAATTGACTCCAGCAACCGATTTTTTTGAAATTTTATCTAGAACAGAAGTGGGTAGTCCAGTAGATGGAATCAATCCTGACTTTACAGTATTTGCCCCAACTAACGCCGCATTTGACAAATTAGAAGCCGTACCAGGTGAAACAGTATTAACACAAGTTTTACTGCATCATGTAATTAGCGAAGCCAATGTAACTTCAGGAATGCTAACCAATCCAGGAGATACTATGCCAACTATGTTAGATGGGCAAATGATTACCATCACTTTACCAGGAACGGATCCAAACATTGCAGACGTTACTGATGGAGCCGGAAACACCGGAATAGGAATAGTAGCTGTGGATGTTCAAGCGGGTAACGGTGTAATACATGTATTAGATACAGTAATGTTACCAGCATTACCATAACATATATAAAACTTTAGTTTGGTTTGTTGATTTGTAGGCAATCCCTTTAGCAATTCCCTCTAAACATTGTCTATGAAAAAGAGGCCCCCTAACTTATTAGGGGGTTTTCTTTTTATATTTAGGAATGTAAGTAAAGTCTTTTTCTTTTATGAGTTCTCCGTTTTCATAATATTTCCATACTCCATCTTTTTTATCTCTTTTGTACTGCCCTTCTGAAACTAGTTCTCCTTTAGGATTATAAAATTTAGCCGGACCGTGTAGTTCGCCATTAGTATACAGCATTTCTTTTAAAACAACATTTTTAACTGAATATGCCAAAACTGGTCCTTCTAGTTTCCCATTAATATAGTTTTGTTTTTCTGCTATTTGTCCATTTGGGTAATACACGAAGCGCTCACCAACAAGCTCACCATTAGTAGTATAATTTTCAATGGTCAGAAGTGTATCAGAATTCTTTTGGTAATATTTCCAAGTCCCTATGTATGTTTTACCATCCATTTTACCCTCACTAATAACACGCCCATTAGATGCTAAAAATTTTACATCAACAATATTATCATTCTCATTAAATAATTTAGTTGCACTTAAAACGGCCTTATCTCGTATGTTTTTATAAAACTTAAACAACCCAATTTCTTTACCATGATTAAATTGACCTGAATACCTAATAACATCCGTATCATCAAAATTCTTTTTCCAAACACCATGTCGTTTTCCATTGGCATCAAATTGATTCAGGTCTTGAGCAAAACAATAATTGCTAGAAATAATTATGAATAAAAAACTAAATAGAGTCTTCATTGCTATATTCTTTTAGGTCGTTTTATTTGAAAATTAAAAATAGTAAACACTTAAATTCTGAACATATAATAACAAAAAAGCTGCCAAAATTATTGTCTTGACAGCTTTTTATATGTTTTCGGTATATTTTATTTACGTTTTTTTTGAGCTTGTTTTTGCTGTTCCGCCTGCTCCATCATTTCAGCCATCTTCTTTTGAAACTTACTCTGTTTTTTAGGCTTCTTTTTCTTCTCCTGCATCTCAGCATGAATTTTATCTTCATCAAGAATATAATTCTTAATTACTAATATAATTCCAATACTAATAACGTTAGAAATGAAATAATACAAACTCAAACCAGAGGCATAATTATTAAAGAAAAACAACATCATAATTGGAGAGAAGTACATCATATACTTCATCATTTTTCCCATATCTGGCATCCCCTCCTGCTGTGGTTGCGATTGTATATTTTGCCCTGTCGTTAAACGCATATAAAAGAAAATAGCGATAGAAGCAAGAATTGGAAACAAACTTACATGATTACCGTAAAATGGAATATTGAAGGGTAAATTTGCAATAGTATCATACGAAGACAAATCATCTACCCAAAGAAATGATTTTTGCCTTAAATCAAAAGCTGAAGGAAAAAATTGAAACAAGGCATAAAATACAGGTAACTGCACCAATGCCGGTAAACATCCTGCCATAGGGCTTGCTCCCGCTTTAGTTTGCAACGCCATAGTTTCTTGCTGCGCCTTCATTTTATTGTTCTTATGCTTCTCACGAATAGCATCTAATTCAGGCTTTAGTATTTTCATTTTAGCCTGAGATAAGAACTGCTTATACTGTACAAACGACAATAATATTTTTACTAAAATAGTCATCACTACAATAGCAATACCATAAGGCATAAAACCACCTAAAAAGCTAAATAGCGGCATAAAAATATAGCGGTTAATCCATCCGAATAAACCCCAACCAAATGGCACTAACTCATCTAGGTTTCTTCCATATGCATCTAAAACCTTGAAATCACTAGGGCCGTAATACCAATCCATCGATTCGCTAATCTCACCTGCTTGTAATTCTAATGGAATTTTTGCAGCAAACGATTTTGTATAAACCGTATCAATGGTTTCATCTTCAACTAAATTTTTCGCAGTAATGTTAGCTTTCTTAAAATTTCTATCAGTCAATAAAACCGAAGAAAAGAAATGCTGCTTATACCCTATCCATGAAACATCTTCTATCTCTTCATCTGAATCTCTAGCACCCGTGTAATCATCTTTTCCTCCTTCATATTCATAATGAATATCGGTATATCTGTTTTCATAAGAAATACTCTTGGCATGACGGTAACCTTTTAGTTTCCAGTCTAAATTAATAGCTTGGGAGCTATTAATAACATTGTTTAATCCTTGAGAACGCACATTGAAATTAATCATGTAATCGCCTTCTTTAATCTCATAACGGTATTCCAAAAACTGAGACTCTGAAACCTTAAGTTTCATAGACACTATGGTCAAATCACCATTCTTCGAAACCGAAGGTATAAACGGTAAATCTTTAGTATTTAATATTCTACTATCGGTAGTTCCAAAATTGATATTAAAAGAAGCATTATTATCTTTAACTAAGTAAATAGGAATAGAATCATAATCAACAAACTCCTTCAATCTTACTTCAGAAAGATAACCTCCCTTAGCACTAAATGTTAAGGCCAATACATCACTTTCAACAACAGTTTCTTCAGTAGTGGCATTAATTGCTGAATAAGCAAAAGCACCTAGTTTATTTTTAAGTTGAATTTGTTGTAAAGAATCTACACCAGAACCAATGCCATAATCTGCAGCAGCAGTTTCCATAGTCTGATTTTGTGTATTTGCCTTTTTCTCTGCTTCAACCTGCTCTTGTTTTGCTTTTTCTTGAGCTTCTAATTCTTCAGGCGTTGGTTGATTTTGCCAAAGCATATAAGCTAATATTCCAAAAATAAGAACAAACCCTATTATCGAATTAATGTCTAACTTCTTTTCTTCCATGTATTCTATCTCTATTAAAAAGACTCCTGCATAAGCAGGAATGTCAATAACTTATCAATAAGCTATCCAAAATTAGTTTTGTGCCATAGTGGCACTCTTCTTACTTCTACTATAATTTAATGCTGCTTTTACAAATGCTACAAATAATGGGTGCGGATTAGCAACTGTACTTTTATATTCAGGGTGATATTGTACGCCAACAAACCACGGATGCTCTGGTATTTCAACAATTTCTACCAAGCCAGTATCTGGGTTTAACCCTGTTGCCATCATACCTGAAGCTTCAATTTGTTCTTTATACTGCCCATTAAACTCATAACGATGCCTATGTCGCTCTGTAATACTTTCTGCTTTGTAAATATCACGTACGGCACTCCCTAATTTTAGATCACATGCCCAAGCACCTAAACGCATAGTCCCACCTTTATCGGTAATTGTTTTTTGATCTTCCATCAAACCAATAACAGGGTTTGCCGTTTCTGCATTCATTTCGGTAGATGCAGCATCGGAAATACCAAGTACATTTCTAGCAAACTCAATAACTGCCATTTGCATACCTAAACAAATTCCTAAAAATGGAATATTATTTTCACGCACATATCTTACTGCATCAATTTTCCCATCAATACCACGTTCTCCAAATCCAGGGGCCACCAACACACCATCTAAATGCGCTAACTTAAGTTCTACATTATCTTCATTTATATATTCAGAGTGAATTGACTCCACCTTTACTTTCACCTCATTTTCGGCACCTGCATGAATAAATGCCTCTAAAATAGATTTATAAGAATCTTGTAACTCTACATACTTGCCAATTAAACCAATGGTTATTTCTGATTTAGGGTTTTTATGTCGGTGTACAAATTGATTCCATCTTTCAATATCTGGAGAAGAGCTCTTAAGATTCAACTTATCAAGCACTACTCTATCTAAACCTTCATCAAGCATTAAATTTGGAACATCATATATAGTCGATGCGTCGATAGATTGAATTACCGCATCTTCCTTTACATTACAGAACAATGCTAATTTTCGGCGTAATTCTTTTGGTAAGTTATGTTCGGTTCTACAAACTAATATATCTGCCTGCACACCACTTTCCATTAATGTTTTTACACTGTGTTGCGTTGGCTTCGTTTTTAATTCACCAGCTGCTGATAAAAATGGTACCAAAGTTAAATGAATAACAATTCCATTATTTTCTCCTAAATCCCAACGTAATTGACGTACAGCTTCTATATATGGTAATGACTCAATATCACCTACAGTTCCACCAATCTCGGTAATTACTATATCATAATCCCCAGATTTACCAAGCATTTGAACACGCTCCTTAATCTCATCTGTGATATGAGGAACAACCTGAACCGTTTTGCCTAAAAACTCCCCACGGCGTTCTTTTTGAATAACACTTTGATAAATTCTACCTGTGGTTACATTATTTGCCTGACTTGTTGGTCTGTTTAAAAAACGCTCGTAGTGTCCTAAATCTAAATCTGTTTCAGCACCATCTTCGGTAACATAACATTCGCCATGTTCATAAGGATTTAATGTTCCCGGATCAACATTTATATAAGGATCTAATTTTTGAATGGTAACTCTGTAACCTTGGGCTTGTAATAATTTAGCAAGAGATGCTGCAATAATGCCTTTTCCAAGTGAAGATGTAACTCCACCGGTTACAAATATGTATTTTGCTGTAGTTGTCATGTTGCGCTTTTAAACGCAGGCAAATTTACAAAATTAAAACAGTTATTCAGGAATTGTTTTTTAGTTATTTAAAAGTGATTTGTTAACAATGATTTTAGGTGCGTTTTTAGATTGTATAAAGGTTCGTATAGCTTGATTTTGTATATTTTTCGGTTACGTTTATTTAAAACTAGACACCACATATTAAAATGATTTCATATCTCACTGCTATAAGTAATTATTTTTTATAACCTAAACTGTTAAACAAAACCATAAAAATCACTTTTCCTTATTAAAAACATAAGTGTATAACCACATTAAGGTAAATGTTGGTATAATATCTAAGCCAGGCACAGCTTCTTCAACAAAAGCCACGATACCTGCAATTTTACCAGGTTTCCCCTTATATAATTTAGTCATAAGCCAACCAGCTATTGGTGCCCAAACAACATCTGCAAATTCACCAATGCCAGGTATGAAATAGGAAATACAGCCAATGGCGTCAAGCACTATTCCTATTAAAAGTTTTTTGTATTTATTCATTAAGTATTTATTGATGCTATATGATAAACAATAAACATACCAAAATATGTTATAATGCTACTTCCCTATTAACTTTAAAAACTCATTTCGAGTTTCTATTTTTTCAAACTGCCCTCTAAATCCAGAAGTTGTAGTAACAGAGTTTTGTTTTTGTACACCACGCATCATCATACACATATGAGAAGCTTCAATAACTACGGCAACGCCTTGAGGTTTCAACGTATCATTAATACAATCTAACACCTGCTCTGTTAAGCGTTCTTGCACTTGTAATCGCCTTGCAAATACATCAACAATTCTTGGAAGTTTACTTAAACCCACAATATGACCATTTGGAATGTAAGCAATATGCGCCTTGCCAAAAAACGGCAATATATGATGTTCGCAAAGCGAATAAAGTTCAATATCTTTTACAATAACCATTTCATTATAAGACTCCTTAAACATAGCGCCTTTTAATATTTCAACAGGATCTTGATCATAACCTTGGGTTAAAAATTGCATAGCTTTTGCAGCACGTTCGGGTGTTTTTAAAAGTCCTTCTCGGGTCGTATTTTCTCCTAAATCTTCAATAATACTTTTATACCTGTCCTTTACATCATCGGTTACCTGCATGTTATATTCTTCAAAGCTTTTATATGGCATAATATTTTATTTTCGAGATATTAAATATAGAATAAAGTTACTTAAAATAAACCTTAAGCTTAAAATTAAGTAACCTCTATAATTTTTAACTTTTTTTTGGGAGTATTAAAAATACTCAAATTTAAATTTGTTTAGTATTTGTCTTTAAAGCTGGATAACTACATTTTCATCTATCAAATCAAAACTATGAAGCATCTAATAATATTCATATTATTATGCACATCTCTACATTTGTATTCCCAAGACAAAAAAGTTTACCAAATAACTAGAACAAAAGTTCCGCCTACTATTGACGGTGTATTGGATGAAAAAATTTGGGACACCCTACAAGTTGCTTCAAACTTTATTCAATTTAGACCAGATATCGGTCATACGCCAAGCAAAGAGAAACGAAGCGAAGTTAAATTGACTTATGATGATGATGCCATTTATATTTCGGCCTATCTGTATGACAACCCAGAGGATATGATGCGGCAATTCACCAAACGTGATAATTTTGGACAATCTGATTTTTTTGGTATTATTTTTAATCCTAATAATGATGCCCAAAATAATACGGAGTTTTTTATTTTTAGTTCGGGTACACAGGCCGATGCTATTGACAGCCCCGGAGTAGGAGAAGATTTTGATTGGAATGCTGTATGGGATAGCGCCGTAAAAATCCAGAAAGACGGTTGGACATTGGAAGTGAAAATTCCCTACAGAACGTTACGCTTCACGCAACAGGAAAACCCTACTTGGGGAATTCAATTTCACAGGCATTACAGGAAGACACGAAAACAATATACATGGAATGCCATTGATGTTACTAAAGGAAATTTTGGTCTTTATCATGGACAACTAAAAGGTTTAAAAAACATAAAACCACCTACACGACTAAGCTTTTATCCCTATGCATCAGGATTGGTAAGTAACTTTGAAGGAAAAACAGAAACTGATTTCGCCGCAGGCTTAGATTTAAAATATGGTATTACCGAAAATTTCACATTAGATGCCACCTTAATACCCGATTTTAGTCAAGTTGGTTTTGATAATGTTAGATTAAATTTAGGTCCCTTTGAGCAACGTTTTACAGAGCAGCGTCAATTTTTTACTGAAGGTATAGACCTTTTTAATAAGGGGAATTTGTTTTATTCCAGACGTGTAGGAGGAAGTCCTTACTATACTCCAGAACTCGAAGACAATGAAGAGTTTGTTGATTATCCTGAAAAAGTACAATTAATTAATGCTATTAAAGTTTCTGGACGAACTAGAAAAGGCCTAGGAGTTGGTTTTTTTAATGCCATAACAAAAGAAACTTATACCACGATTGAAACTTCTGAAATTAAAAATGAAGGTACCTCTGAAGAAGAAACTGTAAAAACGAGAAGAACTGAACTTGTTGAACCCTTAACTAATTATAATATAATGGTTCTAGATCAGCAATTCAATAAAAACTCTTCGGTCACATTAATAAATACCAACGTTACCAGAGATGGCGACTTTAAAGACTCAAACGTCACCGGCTTTTTGTTTGACATAAATAATAAGAAAAACATTTACGGCACCAATGGAGAAATAAAAATGAGTAGCTTTAACGATATTGAAGATAAACCTAATGGGTATAGTGCTAAATTAGAAATAGGCAAAAACAGTGGGAATTTTCAATATAGTGCAGATTACAGGTATGCTGATGAAAATTTTGATATTAACGACATGGGCATTCAATTTAGGAACAACTTTAGTAATTTTGGAGCTGACTTTAGCTATAGAATTTTCGAGCCTACAAAAAAGCTAAATAATTTTAGAATAAATAGCTGGTTTAATTATAGACAACTTGCTAACCCCAGCACATTCACAGATGCCAACACGGGTTTCAGAATTCGTGCTACAAATAAAAAATTACTTTCGTACGGCTTTAACGTTTTTTGGAATATTAATAAACGTTATGACTATTTTGAACCTAGAGACGACTTTAATAGTTTTTTTGTAACTAAGAACTATACAGAATCTAACGTTTGGTTATCCTCAGATTTCAACAGGTTTTTCGCCGTTGATGCTAATTTTGGTTATGGCTTATTCTTCGATAAAGAACGAGAGAATTTCAACAATTGGTGGTTTGGTTTTAGCCCTCGTTTTAAATTTAATGATAAATTCTTATTAATATTTAGACTTCAATATGACGATTATACGGCAGATCGAGGCTATATTAACGGGCAAGATGTTGAAGACAGTATTATTTTTGGTCAACGCGATAGAACTATTACAGAATTAAGTATATCGGGCAGCTATACATTCGATCCTTTTAACTCACTAAACTTAACATTTAGAAACTATTTAAGTCGGGTGACTTATGATAACCAAGTTTACGACTTACAAAATGATGGCTCACTAAAAACATCAGATACACATACAAAATATACGATTGGTAGTGATTCAGATTTTAATCCTGACATTAATTTCAATACCTGGAACTTAGATTTGAGTTACACTTGGCAATTTGCTCCAGGAAGTTTTTTAACGGCTTTATATAGAAATCAAATTTTTAACGAATCAGATGACGCTATGGCCACGTATAAAGAAAGCCTTGATGAGTTATTTCAGCAGGACAATAGAAACACCTTCTCTTTGCGACTTGTTTATTTCATAGACTATAATGATATAAAAAAGACATTAAGAAACAAGTCAAAAGGATAATTGTACATGAGCACATAAAGTATTAAATTCACAGCTCAATTTTGAAAGATGATTCTAGCAAAAAACATACATAAATACTACGGTGATTTACAGGTTTTAAAAGGTGTTGATCTTCACATAAAAAAAGGAGAAGTAGTATCTATAGTTGGGGCTTCTGGAGCTGGAAAAACAACCTTGCTACAAATATTAGGAACCTTAGACAGCGCTTCATCCCATGTAGATTTTGAATTGAGTATTAATAACACTAATGTTAGTGGGTTAAAGGATAAGGCTTTAGCCAAGTTTAGAAACGAACATATTGGTTTTATTTTTCAGTTTCATCAATTATTACCTGAATTTACGGCCATCGAAAATGTATGTTTGCCTGCATTTATTAAGGGTACAAAAAAAAGTGATGCTGAAAAACGCGCTAAAGAACTATTAGACTTCCTAGGTTTGTCTAACAGATATGATCATAAGCCTAACGAACTTTCGGGAGGTGAACAACAACGTGTAGCTGTAGCCAGAGCTCTTATAAATAACCCCGATTTGATTTTTGCAGACGAACCCTCTGGAAATTTAGATAGTGAATCAGCTAAAAATTTACATGACTTATTCTTTAAACTACGTAATGAATTTGGTCAAACTTTTGTAATTGTTACGCATAATGCGGATTTAGCTAATATGGCAGATCGCAAACTGACCATGACTGATGGAAAAATAATTAATCCAAAGAGCTGACTTTCGTTTTCCTTAAAAGGAAAAACAACCCAAAAACAGGACCGATTGCCAAAAATAAGAACAGGTATTTTTCATTGACAAACACCATAAGATTGTTCAATATCTGAATACTAAATATGGTAATTGTAAAACCAATACAATTAACTATGGTGAGTGCAGTACCCTTAAAATTTTCGTTTGCACTTTGAGCTACCAAAGTGGAAAATAATGGTGAATCGGCAATAACCACCATGCCCCAAAAAATCAAAAATAAAATTAAAATCAATTCTGAATGTATCTGAAAAATTATTGGAGATAACAAACAGCACGTACACGATAAAAAAAGCGAGGCCGTTGCAATACCTTTTGAATGAAATTTTTGCGACAAATACCCAGATATTACACAAGCAACACCCCCAAAAGCAATAATAACAAAACTAAGCAAAGGAATATTATATTTTATGTCAGGATGTATCTTGGTATAAGCAGACAATAATACAGGGATAAATGCCCAAAACGCATATAACTCCCACATATGCCCGAAGTACCCAAAAGCTGCAGATCTGAATTTACTATCCCTAAAGACCTTATAACTTACCGAAATATCAAAACGTTTTAGAGATTTCCTATATGGTCCGTTAGGTACAAATAATCGTATTAATACACCTCCTATTATAGCCAATAAAGAGGTTGTTAGTATCATACCTTTCCAAGAAATTATATCATTAAAACTTCCTTTTAATAAATGAGGAAAGGCTGTTCCTAATGCCAAAGCTCCTACCAAAAGCCCTAAAGATTTCCCTAAACCAGCCTTATAATAGTCAGATGCAATCTTCATACCCACAGGATAAATTCCAGCCAAAAAAAAACCAGTCAAAAATCTAAATAAAATTAAATTACTCAAATTTTGACCATCAAAAACGATTAGTATGTTAAATATTGATGCGATTATGGCACTATAAAAAAATACTTTTGAAGGTGAAAATCGATCTGTGATTGTTAAAATTGCAAATAATAATGTTCCAAAAATAAAACCTAATTGCACTGCTGAAGTCAGATGTCCCAAAGCTGAAAAATCCAATTTAAAACTGATAATCAAATCTTCAATTACTGCATTTCCAGCAAACCACAAAGAGGTACAGCAAAACTGTGAAATAATAATTAAAGGTAAAACTAACTTTTTATGACCCATTCAAAACTTGTGGTGCTTTAGTCTGACTTTTTCTATATACTCCGTCGAAATTAAATTAAAAACCTAAATAAAAAACGCCCCAAAAATAAAATTTGAGGCATTTTTTTATTTAATCTTGAATTTACCTTAATTCAATTATAAAAACACACGTTATAATTTGGGTTCCCAGCCTTTCTCATAACTACGTTTCCAAAACATATCGGCTCCCTTATTGTTTAGTACTCTACCTGTTTTTGAGTCTATATTTAAACTCTCTTCGAGATCTTGCGCTATATTTCCTAAATGACACAATTGCGTTGATATTGCTGCATCAGCAATAGGTGAATTCAATTTTTCACCTGTCAATATCGCATTTATAAAATTTTGCATATGACTTACCGTTAATCCATCAAAACCAACGGTATCAGAAGTTTTGTTCGCTTTTGAATCTTTCTTTTCATTTTCAAATTGTTCTTTAACAACCTTTCCATTTATATCAAAAAGTACATACTTAGACCTATCTAAAAGAATGCTACCTGTTGTTCCATAAATAACAGCTCCTCGACCTCCAACAGATTTAAATGCGTTACAACTTCTACCATCCCATGTTAAAAGTTTCCCGCCTTCAAATTCATAATTTACCATTTGAGTATCAAACCATTCCCAATCATCATTTTTATAATGTAACCTCCCTCCAGCCGAAACCACTCGTTTAGGATATTTAACTCCTAAAGCCCAACGACAAATATCTATTTCATGTGTACCATTATTATGTATTTCACCAGTTCCCCACGTTCTAAACCAATGCCAGTTATAAGGGTGTACATTATCGCGATAAGCTTCCCTTGGTGCTGGACCTTGCCACAAATCCCAATCCAAAGTTTCTGGGACAGGAATTTTCTTCCCAGTACCAATAGACTTTCTAGCATTAGCATAAACAGCTTTACCAGCATAAACATCTCCAATAATGCCTGATTTAATATCACTTATAGCCAGAGCAGATGTTCGTGACGAACGCTGTTGGTTACCCATTTGACAAACCTTCCCGTACTTTTTCTGTACCTGAACTAAAAGTTCATTCTCATGTGGATTATGACTACATGGCTTTTCTACATATACATGCTTTCCAGCTTGCATTCCCATTATTGACATGGGAGCATGCCAATGCTCAGGTGTTGCAACAACAATAGCATCAATAGTCCTATCTTCCAATAATTTTCTAAAATCGTTTTCTATTACTGGGCTTTGTCTTATTTCCTTTTCGCAAAATTGTTTGAATCCAATTAAACGTGTCGCATCTACATCACAAATAGCGGCAACTTTCCCTTGTTTGGATTCTGCAATGGCCTTAGCTAACCCATGTGCTCTACCTCCACAACCTAAAATTGCAAAATTCACTTTATCATTTGCCTCTATAATACTTGCGTAGGAAACGGCACTTGATAAAGTGATTCCTGCAACCCCTAAGGCAGAATTCTTTAGAAATGTTCTTCGTGTCGACATTATATTTTCGATTTAGTTTATAGATTAGTTTAATTCTTTAATTTTTATATTCTTAAAATGAACTTCATCACCGTGGTCTTGCAAAAGAATCAGGCCTTCTTTTGCTTCTCCAAAGTTTGGCCAATCCTTATATTTACTATATTTCACCAAAGAACGCCACTGTTGGTTTCCTCTAGTATACTCAACCATTTTACATCCATTTAAAAAATGCTGTACTTTTGCTCCATTAACAACAATTCGCGCTCTATTCCAGTCATTAACGTTAACATACTTTTTTGTATATAACGACGGAATATATTCCTGAGCATCTCCCCTTATTAGATCATATAAAGAGGATAAGGTACGATTGCCATCTACACCTTTTTTAGCATCTGGGTGCTTTTTATCGTCCAAAATTTGAAACTCGCAACCTATAGCCGATCCTTTGCCTTTATTCAAACTTGTATCTACAAAATATTTAATTCCACTATTTGCACCTTCAGTAAATTTGAAATCCAATTCAAGAATAAAATTTTCATACGGTTTAGTTGTGACAATATCTCCTCCATGTTCAGATTCTGCTCCACCTGAGGCGTGAACAGTCAAAACACCATCTGTTATAGTCCAGCCTTTACTTGGGAATTTATCCATTTTTGCACCTCGCCATCCATCGGGTGTTTCTCCGTCCCAGAGCATTTTCCAGCCATTAAGCTTCTCGTATTCAGTAAGTTCATTTCTCAAAAAACTTATTACTGGTACAGTTGTTTCAAAAGTATAATTTGCCGATATTTCGGTCAATAAAATATTTCGCCATTTTATAGTTTTTCCGGCTTTATTTCTATCATTACCAATACCATGAACCTGCAAGCCTATAAAACCTGTTTCTACATTTTCTTCATACAAATTGGCACAATTAACACCGTTAACCCATGTTGCTATCCGATTGCCAGAAGCTATTACCTTTATTTTATTCCATTTACCCTTCTTATATGCCTTTTTTACTTCTGGATTATACTCCAAAGGATAACGCCACCCCTTTCTAGCTTCATCAAAGATCCCTCCAAACCAATTCCTAGGAGAATCATCAGCCTCCACTTGCAAACCATGTACTCTTCCGTTTTTATACTCCTTCGTGCTATGACTTCTTATTTGAACACCAGAATTTAGTCCACTTCCCAGGAGCATTTCATATTCTAAAATAAAATTTGTGTATTCCTTTTTCGTCACCAAAAAGGTATTAGGCGTTCCTGTTTTCGACGTACCTACAATTTCATTATCAACAGCGTTATACTCAGCCGTTCCATTTAAGACTTTCCATCCTTTTAAATTTTTACCATTAAAAAGCTGAGTTGATTTTCCTTGAGCATTTATCGTAAGTGTTATTACCATGAATGCAAGCACACTAAAAATGTTTCTTTTCATTCTAATTAGTTCTTTTAAAATTTAGCTTTTAATTACATCTCTTGAACTAGTATCCAGCGGTACATCAAGAAATCCTATGGTTTCAAATTTAATGAAGTAGATATTAAAATTTAGCTTTTAACGCCCTTTAACGGTTGTTTTAATGGTTAAAAGAAGTGCAAACAATAGAATTGCCAATTGGATATATTTTTCTTTACTTTACCCAAGATTTATACCTGATGATTTCAAAAGAAGAGAAAATTAATGTTTTAAACTTATTACTAAACAGTAAAACTTTCTCTAAATCTACTACAAGTAATATTTTGCTTAAATACCTAATTGAATCATCAATTGTTAATAAAAATCTTAATGCAAGCGACATCAGCATAGAATTGTTTGGATCTCAATATCAGCACGAAAAGAGCGAGGCCACAGTTCGAGTAAACATATATCATTTAAGAAAAAAACTTAAAAAATATTTTGAAGGTGAAGGATTAAATGATTCCATACATATTGAAATAAAGCGTGGGCAATACGGCGTTTCTTTTTACAAAAAAGAAAATACGCAATCTAGGCATATTCAAAAAGTAAAGTTCGCCTTAGCTGCAGGAATCTTTATACTATTGACTGCAGGCTTTTTTACTTATTTAAAACAAAGTAAAAGAGACCCTATTTGGCATGCCTTTTTTACAAATGGCAAGGAAACAACATTGTACTTATATGATATCTTTGGATATTATGGTCCTACATTATTTAATAAAATAGGCTGGCATAGAGATTATGAACTAAATTCATCTTCCGATTTTTACAATGCTATAGAAGGTCATCCTGACTTATTAAAAGATTATTCTCCTGGAAGAAATGTTTACGTTAATTTTTTAAGCGCCTATTCTGTAAACGATTTATCAAAACACTTTAGTAGGCATAAAAATGAGTTTAAAATTCATAAATTTCACAACTTATCACCTCAACAGCTTAAGGAACAAAACTCCATATACCTAGGGACTTTGAAATCAGATAATGCTTTTGTCGATTTTTTCAATTTAAAATCTAAACATGTTAAATTAATCTCTTCAAACATTACACCAAAAACAAAAAACATTGAATACTTTGATGGTAGAAATGCCGAATATAATGAAGGCAGGAACATTCAATATAAAGATGCTCAAAAAAATATTGACACAATTATTGAGTTAAAATCAAATGGCCATAGCCATGAACATGTTTTAGTTGCAAAATTAAATGGTGATAATAACACGGTTAACTTCCTGTTTTTTTCAAATCATGGATTTGGTGGAACGGCTGCAGTAGAGTACTTTACAAACCCTGATTCTCTGGCGATTTTCAATAAAACGCACCTTCAACAATCAGAAGAATTCGTTGCCCTTTTTGACGTAAACGGAAAAGAACGCACCAGCATGCATATAAAACAAGTCCTTTTTGATGATAATAAATAGTATTTTTGAATTTCAAAAATTGTATAAATTTTGCTTACATCTGAATTAAAGGAATTCCTAGATAACAAAGTAGACATCTATAATAATCCTAAGTTTATCGAGAGTGACCCCATTCAAATCCCACATCTGTTTAGTAAAAAGGAGGATATTGAAGTATCAGGTTTTTTAACAGCTACTATTTCGTGGGGCAATCGTAAAAGCATTATTAATAATGCTATTAGATTGATGGATTTACTTGACAATTCACCTTTTGATTTTGTCATGAATCACTCAGAAAATGATTTAGAGAAGCTTCTGCCTTTCGTACATCGCACTTTTAATGGCGATGATTGTATTCAATTCATTAAATCTCTTAGACATATTTATAACTCCTATAATGGTTTAGAAAACGTTTTTTCAAATGAAGCTAAAAACGATTCTCTTCAACCTGCTATTTCTAAATTTAAATCCTATTTTTTTGAAATTGAACATTTGCAACGCACACAAAAGCATGTTAGCGATCCATTAAAAAATTCTGCAGCTAAACGCATCAACATGTTTTTACGTTGGATGGTTAGAGCTGACAATGCAGGCGTAGATTTTGGCATTTGGAAATCCATTTCTCCAAAAGCATTGTCATGCCCATTAGATATACACTCTGGGAATGTTGCTCGGAAACTAGGACTTTTAAAAAGAAAACAAAATGATGCCAAAGCTTTAGCAGAATTAGATACAGCCTTAAGAAAACTAGATAAAAATGATCCCGTTAAATACGATTTCGCTTTATTTGGCTTAGGGGTTTTCGAGGGGTTTTAAATTTAAAACCAAGTACCAAACATATACCCCATTCGATAAAAAAAACGATTGATAAACTTACCGTTTATCAATCGTTTTTAAATTTCAGGATAGCAATAATACTAACCTTTTAACCAAGCTTCGCGTAATGTTTTTTGAGCATCTGTGGCATCTTCTTTTTCCATAATACCAGCGCCATTTGTGTAGGTTTTTGTGGTAGTTGTTTTAATAACAATTTCTTCACCCTCTCGATCCAATTTAACCTCAATTTCTTTTCCAGGATTCCAATTAAACATTTCACCCAAAATAGTGTTGGCATTTGCCATGGTCATCTCAGACCCGTCAACAGTTTTTATTACGTCATTAGGTTTTACTCCTTGATCTGCCCAAAAACTGTTTTCCAAAACAGCTTCTGAAAAGAAAATAGTTCCATTTTCTGGATCACCACTTACAATTGGTGCACCATTCATTAAAATATAATTGGTTTCAACTCTACCCTCACCTATTTCCAGACCAACTTTTTCAAAAAACTTGTTGTAATCAATAGGAATATCGCCAACTACATGATCACTAAAAAACACACCTAATGAAGGGTAAGTCATCTCAACAATTTCATCAATAATCTTATCATCTTCAAAAGGTTTATTTTTTCCATATTTATTAGTCAACTCTTTCATTAGTGATAAAATACCACGTTGTCCGTTGCTTCCTTCTCGCATTAAAATATCAATGCACATACCTATTAAAGCACCTTTTTGATACACATTGATATACTGGCTTTTATAAGGCTCCTTTAATACATTTTCGCTCATGATCGTAAAACTCATAGCATCATCGTACCTTTTAGAATACTCTATTTTTTCCATAATCTTTTTGTAGAACTCAGTATCATCATCCAACCCTTGATCTACCTGAAAGAGTACTGAAAAATACTCGGTTACACCTTCATACATCCACAAATGCTTTGAGAAGGTTGGGTTATTATAGTCAAAGTAATGTATATCTTCAGAGTGCACACTTAAAGGCGTTACAATATGAAAAAACTCATGCGCTACTACATGAGTCATATTTTCAGCTAAAGACTCTTCGGACATAGATTCAAGAAAAACAACAACAGTTGAAGTATGATGTTCTAAAGCTCCAAAACCTTTTGCTGAATTTTCCTTACCATCAGACAAGTATAAAAAGATATCGTATCTAGGCGTTGCATTTATATCGCCTAAATATGTTTTTTGGGCCTGCATCATTTTAAATATCGTTTCCTTAAGAGATGCTGCCGAATGTACTTTATTAGGGGAATATACACTCAATACAATTTTTATATCTCCCACTTGAAACTCTTCTACTTCCAAATCACCAAACATCATTGGGTTATCAGTAATATCAAAATATCTTGGAGCAAAGTAACTTGTAGTAATCGTTTTTCCATCTTCACTTGTAGAAGATCCTACAGTTTGTAAAGCTGAGGAACGCACAAAATCAGCAGGTGCTGCAATGTCTAATTTGTATTGACTATTTTTTAAAGAATCAAAATACCCTATAAAACCATGTAGGTTTAACACATAATTATTGGGCTCAATATTCACCCCTGAAGGCGAAAAAGGTTCATCTTTACCAATACCTCCTTCTACCTCAATATCAAAAGTATCGTTAACCAAATAAGTGATTTTATCTAATTTCTTTGCATCTGCAATAGTCCATGTATTCAAGTCAACTTTAACAACAGGCATTTCATTTCCTTCATAATCAAGAGCTTTAAAATCATCAACATATTTTCCAAAATCATTTAACTCATATGTACCTTGTACAACTCTAGGCAATCTATACGTAACCGATTCGGTCGTAAAACGTCCAGGGTTAATGGTTACAGGTGCCCGATCTTCATTAATATTAACCAAATCTATAGCCGTTTCAATCGGTATATTAATGGCCAAATCATTTTGTGTAGTTTTTGTTGAATTACAACTTGCCATTAAAATGGCCACACACAACACGGATAAAATTCTTGTATTCATCTATTTTTTTACTTTTTTTATGTGACCTGCAAAATACCATTATGTTGCGGGGCATATTCTTAAGGTTTTGTTAAATTCGCAACATGCAAAATCCTCTAGTTAGTATTTTAATCCCATTTAAAAACACGGAGCTTTACCTAGCTGAATGTATCAAATCCATTCTAAATCAAACTTACTTGAACTGGGAATTGATCATGGTAGATGACAACTCCTCTGACCAAAGTTATAATATAGTGAACGCTTTTGCAGAAAAAGATGAACGAATTTTAATTTTAAAAAACCTAGGAAACGGCATTATAGATGCACTGCAGCTTGCTTTTAAACATAGTAAAGGGAACTTAATCACGAGAATGGATAGTGACGATATTATGCGCAAAAACAAAATTGAGGTTTTAGCAAAAAACCTTATAGTTAACGGTAAAAGTCATGTGGCATTAGGTTTAGTTAACTATTTTTCAAAAGATGGCATTAAGGCAGGTTATAAGAGTTATGAAACCTGGTTAAACACGCTAACCAAAAACGGAGCAAACTATACCGAAATTTACAAAGAATGTGTTATTCCATCACCCTGCTGGATGATTCATAGAGAAGATTTAATAGCTTGTGATGCATTTAACCCCAGTAGATATCCTGAAGACTATGATTTAGCTTTCCGTTTTTATAAACAAGACTACAAGTGCATCCCTTGCGAAACCGTACTGCATGATTGGAGGGATTATATTACCCGAGCCTCCAGAACACATGTGCATTATGCAGAAAATCATTTTATTGACATAAAGCTACATTATTTCTTAAAACTAGACTATAACCCTGATAGAAAATTAGTGGTTTGGGGAGCTGGAAGAAAAGGAAAAAAAGTCGCCAAATTGCTTTCAGAAAAAAAAGTTGATTTTGAATGGGTATGTGATAATCCAAAAAAGATTGGAAAAGATATTTACGGTACAGTTTTAAAGCCTTTTAGTTTTTTAGAAGAAGTACCGCATACCCAAAGCATCATAACGGTGGCTAATAAAGACGAGCAAAAAACCATTTTAAAATACATGAATCGCTTAAAACGCAAGCCTATTGAAGACTATGTTTTCTTTTGTTAATCAAAAAAATTATGTAGGTTTGTTTAATCTAAATTAGACATGCAGTTTAAACATCCAGAACTTCTTTACGCCTTATTTTTACTGCTAATCCCCATAATTGTTCATTTATTTCAATTACGTAAATTCCAAAAAGTAGATTTCACAAATGTGGCTTTTTTAAAAGAAGCTACACTGCAAACTAGAAAAAGTTCGCGTATAAAAAAATGGCTCATTCTTTGCACAAGGTTATTACTTTTAGCTGCTTTAATTCTTGCTTTTGCACAACCTTTTATCTCGAAAACAGAGACCTTTAATGTTCCAAAAGAAACGGTTGTTTATTTAGATAATTCTTTTAGTATGCAAGCTAAAGGGAATCAAGGAGAACTCTTAAAAAGGGCTATTCAAGATATCGTTTCAAATATCCCAGAAAATGAAAACTTTACAATTTTCACAAATAACCTAGTTTATAAAAATACAACTATAGGCGCTATCAAAAATGAATTATTAAAAATAGACTATACCTCCAATACTTTAACCAATGCTGCTGCACTTATAAAAAGTAAAACTCTATTTTCTCAAACCAATGACGTATTAAAAAATCTAGTATTTATTTCTGATTTTCAAGAAGACGGGACCAATTTAAAACCAGTTTCCGATACCAATACGACATCACATTTTGTAAAGTTAAATGCAGTCAATACAAATAATATTGCTATCGACAGTGCATATATTATCGAAACAACACCAACGGTTATAACCTTAAAAGTACGCTTAAAGAATAGCGGTGACAAGATTGAGAATTTGCCTATCGCGCTTTATAATGGTGACGAATTAATTGCAAAAACATCAATAGCGATTTCTGACACTTCGGAAACCTCGTTCTCTTTACCTGTAAATCAAGTGATTAATGGAAAAATATCTATTGATGATAATAGTTTAAAGTTTGACAACACCCTGTATTTCAATATCAACAAAACGCCAAATACAAAAATATTAGCAATTAATAATGCTGATGATTCCTTTTTAAGACGTCTTTACAATAAAGATGAATTTAACTACACTGCTACCTCAGAAAAACAACTCAATTACAATACTATTGACGAGCAACACCTTATTATATTAAATGAATTAGAAAGTATTCCCGTGGCTTTAGTCTCATCTTTAAAAGAATACGTTACTCAGGGAGGCGCTCTGGTTTTGATACCATCGGAAGAAACTAACATCATATCTTACAATCAATTATTAAATAACTACGGTGGAAGCTATTCAGATGTAAATAAGAATCAAAAAAGTATTACTACAATTAATTATTCCCATCAGTTATACAATTCTGGCGTATTTGAAAAACAAGTAAAAAACTTTCAATATCCGAAAGCAAATTCGTTTTATGAATTTAACTCTAACCGTTTTAACGCGGTTTTACAGTTTGAAGATGGAAAGCAATTTCTAGGAAATCACAATAATATATTTGTATTCTCTGCGCCCTTAAACCAGAATAATTCTAGTTTTAGAAACTCCCCTTTAATAGTTCCTACTTTCTATAATATTGCTAAAAGTAGTTTTAAAACACCTAGTTTGTATTATACCATTGGTAAAGACAATACTTTTGAAGTGGAAACACAAATGCAACAAGACGCGGTACTTTCGCTGAAAAAAGATGACATTAATATAATTCCTAGGCAGCAGTATTTTAACTCAAAAGTAAAAATAAGCACTTCCGAAGAACCTTCGGAAGCGGGCACCTATGCTATTCTTAATAAAAATGAAATTTTAAAAAATGTAAGCTTTAATTTTTCAAGACGTGAAAGCTCACTCAGCTATAAAGATCTTTCTCAATTTGAGAATATAAGCATTAGTCATTCAATCAGCAATATTTTCGATACTATAAAAAGTGAAACAAAAGTTAACGCCCTATGGAAATGGTTTGTTATTTTTGCTCTAGCGTTATTGATTATTGAAATGCTCATCTTAAAATTCTTTAAATGAACATACTTATAAAATCGGCCACAATAATAGATTCTAAAAGCGAATTCCATAATTCTACTCAAGATATATTAATTGAAAATGGTGTGATTGCTGCGATCGGAAATACGGTTAAAAACCCCAAGAATTATAAAGAAATAAAATTCGATAACCTTCATGTTTCACAAGGTTGGTTTGATAGTAGTGTTAGTTTTGGAGAGCCTGGATATGAAGAACGAGAAACTATTACCAACGGACTAAAAACAGCAGCAGCATCTGGGTTTACCTCAGTTGCATTAAACCCTAACAGTAACCCTGTTATAGATTCAAATACAGACATTACTTTTGTTAATTCGAAATCAAATGAAAACGCCGTAACCTTATTACCAATAGGCGCTTTAACCGTAGGGAGTAAAGGTGAGTATTTAGCCGAACTCTACGATATGAGTTCTGCAGGAGCCGTAGCTTTTTATGATTACAAGAAACCAATATCAAACCCTAACCTAATGAAAATTGCTCTGCAGTATGCAAGTAATTTTAATGGTTTAGTTTGTTCATTTCCTCAAGAAAATAAAATTGCAGGGCATGGTGTTATGAATGAAAACGTAACCAGTACAAGACTCGGCTTAAAAGGCATTCCATCTCTGGCAGAAGAATTACAAGTTGCGCGAGATTTGTTTTTATTGGAATATACAGGAGGTAAATTACATATCCCTACCATCTCAACAAAAAGTTCCGTAGAACTAATTAGAGCTGCCAAACAAAAGAAACTGGATGTAACCTGTAGTGTAGCTATTCATAATTTATATTTTACTGATGAAGCGCTAACTGAATTTGACACCAACTTTAAAGTTTTACCGCCGTTAAGAACGCAGGACGACGTTGACGCACTTATCATAGGTTTAAAAGATGGCACGATTGATATGGTGACTACAGACCACAACCCAATTGACATTGAAGAAAAGAAAGTTGAATTCGACCACGCAAACTTTGGCACCATAGGATTAGAAAGCGCTTTTGGAGCTTTGCAATCTATATTGACTACCAAAAAGACCATTGATCTTTTAACCAAAGGCAAGGCCAGATTTGGACTAGAACAGTCACCGATTAAAGTAGATAATATCGCAAACTTGACACTGTTTAATCCGGACACCAAATATGTTTTCTCGAAAGAGAATATTGTTTCTAGATCTAAGAATGCTATTTTTAAAAACGAAACTTTAAAGGGAGGCGTTTATGGTATTATTTCTAACAATAAGGCTGTTTTAAATTCATAAACATGACAGAGCAAGATATTGAAAAAGGCCGTAAAAACGCCATAATAAGTTATATAACCATTTTTGGAACCATTATAGCGTATTACATAAATAACGATAATAAGAGTGACTTCGCTAGTTTTCATATCAGACAATCTTTAGGGCTTTGGCTTACTTTTTTTGCTCTTGGCTATATTATTGGGAGTTTTAATAGTTGGCTAATAACCTCAAGTTTTTACTTGTTTTTTGCTGTGTTATTTATTTATGGCTTTTCAAATGCCATAGGCAGAAAGGCCCAAGCTGTACCGCTCGTTGGTCCCCTATATCAAAAACTATTTGCAAACCTTGGAAACTAAATGTTAAATACATCTCTTTCGCTGCACCACGTTATACGTGAATCGAGTTTATCAAAAAACGCACCACTCCTCATTATGATGCATGGTTATGGTAGTGATGAAAATGATTTGTTTTCATTTGCTTCAGAATTACCCGAAGAACTATTCATTATTTCAGTAAAAGCACCTTACCCGATGCAACCTTATGGCAACGCTTGGTATGCCATTAATTTTGATGCCGAACGCGGAAAATGGAACGATAATGAACAGGCTATACAATCTAGAGATTTAATCTCAAAGTTTATAGATGAAGCCTTAAATGCATATCCGGTAAATGCCGTCAATGTATCTTTATTAGGGTTCAGTCAAGGAAGTATATTAAGTTATGCTGTGGCATTGACCTATCCTGAAAAAGTAAAGAATGTAGTTGCTTTAAGCGGTTATATTGTTAGTGATATTTTTCCAGAAGATCTAGAATCTAGAGATTATTCAAATCTTGATTTTTACTGCTCCCATGGTAGCGTAGATCAAGTGATACCTGTTGATTGGGCAAGACAAACGCCTACTTTTTTAAATAGCTTAAATATTAAAAATCAGTATTCTGAATTCCCTGTTGGTCATGGTGTGGCTCCAAAGAATTTTCATGAGTTTAAAGTCTGGTTAAGTAAGCGTATCTCTTAGAAAAAGTTAAACGAAATTTAAAAATTTCCTCGTTAAATAAATAAAAAAATCCAGCATAAAGCTGGATTTTTTTATTTGATAATTGTAAACTAAAACAGTTCTAACTATTTATTACAAGTCTAAAACCCTCACCGTGAATATTCAAGATTTCTACTTTTTCATCCAACTTTAAATACTTACGTAATTTAGCGATGTAAACATCCATACTACGCGATGTAAAATAGTTATCATCACGCCATATTTTAGTCAATGCTAATTCTCGTGGCATTAAATCGTTTTCATGTAATGCCAATAAGCGCAATAACTCATTTTCTTTTGGAGATAATTTTACAGGCTCTCCTCCATCAAATTTCAAAAACCTTAATTTCGAATTTAAATCAAAACGTCCAATTTTAAATTCAAATTGCTTACTATCAGAAATAGTTTCTGTGGCTTTACGTTGTATAATCGCTTTAATCTTCATCAATAGTACTTCACTATCAAAAGGCTTATTTAAATAATCATCAGCACCTACTTTATATCCTTTTAAAACATCCTCCTTCATGGTTTTAGCTGTTAAAAAGATAATAGGTACATCTGTATTTTTCTCTCGTATTTCTTTAGCTAAAGTAAACCCATCTTTATAGGGCATCATCACGTCAAGAATACATAAATCAAAATCATCTTTTTTGAACTTTTCGAACCCTTCCATGCCATTTTTAGCATGCGTTACTTCATAGTCATTCATCATTAAATAATCCTTTAATACGGTTCCGAAATTAGGATCATCTTCAACTAATAGTATTCTTTTTTTAAATTCTTCCATAATTATGATATTAGTGGAAGCTTAATTATAAAGGTGCTTCCTTTGTCTTTTTCTGTTTCTACTGATACATGACCTTGGTGGTCTTCTACAATTCGTTTAACGTAGGCCAAACCTAAACCATGACCTTTTACATTATGAATATTTCCGGTGTGTTCTCTATAAAATTTTTCAAACACTTTTTTGGCAGCTGCTTTGCTCATTCCACTACCGTGATCTTTTATTTTTAATATAATATTAGTACCCACATTTTCAGTAGACACCTCAATTTCTGGAGCGTTTGGAGAATACTTAATCGCATTATCCAACATATTAACTATCACATTAGTAAAGTGCGTTTCATTTGCTAAAACAGAAGTTTTATTGGCATTAAAAAATGTTTTTATATAACCTTTTCTATCTTCTACAATTAATTCTACATGTGTAATAGCATCTTCTATCAACTCATGTAACTCAACTCGGTCTTTACTAATATTAAGCTCGTTTTTTTCTAATTTAGATATTCTTAAGACATTCTCCACCTGCGCATGCATGCGCTTATTTTCTTCCTTTATCATCGTAAGATATCGTAACACCTTACTCTTATCATCAATAACCTTAGGATTTTTAATAGCATCTAAAGCCAAATTAATGGTCGCAATAGGTGTTTTAAACTCATGCGTCATATTATTGATAAAATCTGTTTTAATTTGAGAAATTTTACGTTGCTTCACTAATTGAAACAAAGCACTCCCATAAGCTATAATAATGATAGAAGTAAAAACTATCGATAACATTATCATCCCGATAATTCCTGATAATATAAACTCCCGATCATCAGGAAAATTAACTAAAAGGCGATATAAACTTCTATTATTTTCATCATAAAATACAGGTACTCCAAAGGTAGATTTTAAATCATTTTCAAAATTATCACTGTGTACCTTAGTCGCTAAATCGGCACTATAAATGGCAAACTCAAACTCAATATTAATACCGTATTTTGCAAGTTTTTCAGTTAACAAGGCTTTAATTTCATTCTCAGAAACCCTTTTATGAATAGGTTTTCTTTTAAAAATTTCTTTAAAGCTTTTTTTAAAGCTCAATTTTTGTGCTTCATCAATAGTACCCGTTCTAATAATTTCAGAAATTGGACTTTTTAAGTCTTTTTCAGAAGAACTCGATACATCACTATAAAATTCTGTGCTCGAATTAGTTATGATATTTGTAATATCAAGACTATCTAAACCAATGTCAAAGAGCGAAGAAGATAGTTTATAATCCTCTTGAAACACATTACTCTTGAAAAGAAGCATTTCTTTAGTACTATTATTCTTCCTGTATATTAATAGCTGTGAAACCGCCTCTTCATCTCCTTTTTTTTCCTTATCTAAACTTAAGTATTCTGCAAAATATTTCTCAAACTCACGCTCCTCAATAGTATTTGATACATTGTTTAATACCGTAACCACATTGAATTTAAAACGATCTTTTTCGTTTTTTACGGCATCGTTGATATAATAAGCCTGAATAGAAATAATACCGATGAGAGATAAACTCATTAATATTATTAATAAGATGAAAATTCTTTTGCTCATCATTCAAAATTAACATTTTAACATTTAGTAGGTCTTCCTTTTAACCTTACATTAACAAAAATGTTAAATTTTAAGGTTTTCTAGTATTTGGCTATGAATTTTAACAACCTGTGCCTGAGTTTTTTCAATCGAAACATTATGAATAACGAAATTTGACAGCTTTACTTTTTTAGAATCTGCCCATTGATTTTTCATGATGGCCTCAATCTTTTCTTCAGAAGTATTATCGCGTTTTAATAAACGATCAATTCTTGTAGCTTTAGGAGCTGTAACGGTTATTACATAATCACAAGCCTTATGTCCGCCATTTTCGAATAAAATAGCAACCTCTTTAATTACATAAGGAGCATCTTGCTTTATAAGCCATTTCTCAAAATGCCTCGCTACTCTAGGATGAACAATAGCATTCATCTTATTTAAATAGTTTTTATCATTAAATATAATACTAGCAATAAAGGATTTATTAAGATTACCATCCGCATACACCTGATTACCAAATAATTGAATAAGTTTCCTTTTTATGATTTTAGATCTAAGCATCAATCCTTTAGCTTCCTCATCAGCTATGTATACTGGAATACCCAAAGCTCTAAATGCTTTAGCTACAGTAGTTTTACCACTGCCAATACCTCCTGTAAGTCCTACTACAATCACTTTGTTATTATGAATTCTATATGCTTTTGATCAATTTTAGTGTTCTTTACTAAATCTGATGTTTCAACCAACTCGGGCTTTAAAAATTTTTGATTCTCACTAACTTTTTTAAAATCGCAAATGACTTTAAAATCATTTGGTGTGACCCCCTTAAAGTTACTAAGGCTTACATAGTAAGAAACCGTTACTTCTTTTGGAAAAAATTTCACATTTAAACCTTTTGGAACGTTAATGAGGCTTACAGGAATTTTGAAAGTTCCTTCTGTAAACTTTTCAACCTTAGCCTTTAAAACTACGCTTTCGACGGAAAATTTTAAATCTGATTTATTTTCTGGTAACTTTAATTTTATATACTCCTCAATATCTATTCTAACATCACTTAGTACCAAGGTTTCTGTATCCAAATATTCAAAGTTAGATACTAAACTGCTAGGTCCAACTATGACAACGGAATCTGGTTCAGAAAAAACCTTAGTTCCTTTATCATAACCAAGACTAAATTTAATATCTGTATTGGATACAATGGGTACTTTCTTTACCAAGTTTACACCAAACCTAAAGGTCAATTTTTCAGGTTCTAAATTGAGTAATTCAACATTTTTATCAAACTGTGTGTTTTTTAAATAAGCTTTAGATTTACTATAAACAAACACTTTACCATCTTTATAAACATCTTTGCTAAAATCTATCTTGATACTTGGTTTAGACATGTAATAGTTTAACCAATTAAAACCATGCGTCTTTAAAGTAATATTTAATTTAACAGAATCGTTTAATATCACATATTTTTGAGGCACATTAAGCTTTTCTATTTCAAAAGGAATGGTATTCGTATATTCCTTAGATAGTTTTGTAAATAGTAAAATCACGAATGCCGATAACAGAAAAAACAAGAACACATTGATTCTTTTATTTCTAATTGAGGCTAATATTTGTGATTTTAAACTTTTTATCATTTTACTTTAAAAAACAATTTAGGAAAATGCCTTTCTGGATCTTTATTTAAAACCGAAAGTGCCATTGTAGATTCCAAAAACCCATAACCATATCCAAAAAATTGAATAAAAATTGCTGGAATGCTAAATATTGAAACCCATATATTTTTAGTACTAATTAAAGCCAGAACAAATGCTAAAACAAAATACAATATATATCCTATAAATAACCATTTAATGCTAAATACCAAAAGTACAATTGACAAAACAAAACCTATAATAAAAACAGATGGAAACCAATAGGTAAGCTTTTTAGTATCTGGGTGCCATGAATTTAAAATAGGCCGGACTAACCCAAATTTATTAACCTGCTTATAAAATGTACGCCAAGAAATTCTACGTTTATGGTACACATAAGCTTCTGGTATTAACTTCGTTTTAAACCCTAAATTCCACAACCTTATTGACAGATCTGGGTCTTCACCAGGATGAATTCTACCAAAACCTTTAGACACTTCAAATGCCTGTTTAGAAAGGCCCATATTAAAACTTCTGGGTTGAAATTTATTTACACTAGACTTATTACCGCGAATGCCTCCGGTAGTAATAACCGAAGTCATTGAAAAATTTATGGCTTTTTGAAGATTTGTAAACGATTCATGAGCTGCATCAGGGCCACCAAAACAATCCACGTAATAACTTACTAGACTTTTTTCAACTTCTTTTAAATAATTCTTTGGAAGAATACAGTCTGAATCTAAAATAATAAAATAATTCCCTTTTGCCTTTTGCATCCCATAATTTCTGGAATCTCCAGGGCCAGAATTTGGCTTAAAAAAGTATGAAATATTTAATCTATTCCTAAAAGATTCAACAACCGTTTTTGATGGTTTTGATGAACCATCTTCAATAATTACAATTTCATATATACGATCTCCTTCCAGAGCATCAAAACTTTGCAAAAGTTCTTGAATTTCGTCTGGACGATTATATACTGGAATTATAAATGAAAACTGTAATGACATAACACAAATGTAACAAAAAAGCCACCGTTTTAAGGGTGGCTTTTACTCAATATATTATTGTTTCTATTCGTCTTCTCCTACAAAGGTTGACATTACTGCATCGCTAACTCCCATATTACTAAATCCTCCATCGTTATAAAGGTTTTGTAATGTAACACGTTTCGTTAAATCACTAAACAATGATACCGTGTAATTCGCACAATCTAAAGCTGTAGCATTACCAAGTGGCGACATTTTATCGGCATACGCAATAAAACCATCAAAACCTTTAACACCACTACCTGCAGTGGTTGGTGTTGGCGATTGCGAAATTGTATTTACTCTTACATTTTTATCTCTTCCAAAGAAATAACCAAAACTGCGGGCAATACTTTCTAAATAGGCCTTGTTATCAGCCATATCATTATAGTCAGGAAATACACGTTGCGCAGCCATATAACTTAACGCCACAATACTCCCCCACTCGTTCATAGCATCTGCCTTATATAATGTTTGCATGACCTTATGAAACGACATCGCAGAAACATCTGTTCCTTTTTGCGTCCAATCATAATTTTGATCTGTGTAATGCTTTCCTTTTCTAACATTTATAGACATTCCTATGGAATGTAAAACAAAATCAATTTTACCTCCCAAAATCTCCATAGACTGATCTACTAATTTCTGTAAATCTTCAAGAGATGTTGCATCGGCAGGAATAATTTGAGAACCTGTTTTTTCAGCAAGTTCATTAATTTGCCCCATACGCATGGCCACCGGCGCATTAGTTAACACAAATTGTCCACCTTCTTCATGAACTCTTTCGGCCGTCTTCCAAGCAATTGAATTTGAATCTAATGCTCCAAAAATAATTCCTTTCTTTCCTTTCAATAAGTTGTACATATATTTTGATTTTGTTAGTTCGTTAGTGTGTTCAGCGCACAAATATACTAATTAATTGAGTAATTCTTTAGCATGTGCAATCGCCGATGTTGACATTTCTTTACCGCCTAGCATTTGAGCAATTTCTACAATGCGCTCATCATGATTAAGGCGTATTAAGTTGGTTTGAGTTACATGATTAACATCCTCTTTATATACTTTAAAATGAGAATGTCCTTTGGCTGCAATTTGCGGTAAATGCGTAATAGAAAACACTTGCATACTTTTACTCATTTGCAACATGATATCTCCCATTTTATTTGAAATCTCTCCCGAAACACCTGTGTCAATCTCATCAAACATAATGGTGGGCAATTGAATATATTTTCCTAAAATAGATTTTATTGCCAGCATAATTCGAGACATCTCCCCTCCAGAAGCTGCTTTTTTCAATTCGTTAAAATTCCCTCCTTTATTAGCCGAAAACAAAAAAGATAATTCATCTTTTCCGTTTACATAAAACGCATTACCCGCTATAACACTAATTTTAAATTGTGCGTTTGGCATTCCTAAGCTCACTAATAGGCTCTCTAGTTGAGATTTTAACTCTGGAACAACTTCTATGCGTTTCTTATGAATGGTTTTTGCAATTGTATTTAATGTCTCCGCTTTAGAAAGAATATCATCTTGTTTTTTTTGAATATTTTCATCTAAATTCTCTGTGATGGACACTTTATCTTCCAATTGGTTTTTTATGGAGATTAATTCAGCAACGTTTGATGCAATATGTTTTTGCATCAAATCATGCAGTACTTTCAACTTTGAGTCTACCTCTTCCAATCTCTTGGGGTCGGCATCCAGACTTTCTTGTAAATCATGAACTTCACTATACAAATCGTCCATATCAATCAAACTGCTATCTACTCTATTGTATAAATCTTCATATTTAGATGAAAATCCAGATAATTTTTGAAAAACATTTTTTAAGGAACTTAATGAACTTAATACACCTAATTGTTCATCTGTTAATAATTGATAGCCCTCCGCTAAATGTTCTTTAATTCCCTCAACATTGTTTAAGGTTTCATATTCAGCCTCAAGAGACTCTATTTCACCTTCTACCAAATTAGCTTCAACCAGTTCATTCAACAAAAACGAATTGTAATCATATTCTTTTATAGCCTCCGCTTGAAAAGCTAAGAGTTCCTTAAGTTCATTTTGAAGTTTTTTATAAACCTTAAACTCTTTCTTATATTCTTGGGTATTTATAGCATTATTTGCAAGCGCATCAATAACCTGAAATTGAAATTCATTACTTGTTAGTTGCAAAGTTTGATGCTGTGAATGTATATCAATCAATCGCGCTCCTAAAAGTTGTAAACTGGCAAGATTTACTGGAGAATCATTAACAAATGCTCTTGATTTTCCAGAAGGTAATATTTCTCTTCTTATGATGGTTTGATCATCATAATCAAAATCTTCAGCTTCAAATAGATTCTTTAAGCTATAATTTGAAATATTAAATACAGCTTCGATAACACATTTTTTAGACGCATTCTTTAAACTGCTTAAATCTGCGCGCTTACCTAGTATTAAAGACAAACCTCCCAATAAAATAGATTTTCCTGCACCAGTTTCGCCTGTAATAATTGAAAAACCGTCATTAAAACCCACATGAAGGTTATCTATTAAAGCGTAATTTTTAATTGATAATGTTGTTAACAAAACTTCTAAAAGCGTTTAAATTAGGATAAGTTAAATATAGTGAAAGAGAGACAAAAGCATTAAAACTTTAATACTTAATATTTTGCCATTTACTACTGTACATAGGCGCTACTTTTTGAAGCGTTTCTTTAACCTCTGTAATATTTACGCTTGGACCATCAGAGAAAATTTGCTCAATTTCATCAGATTTTGCGTCAAAAAAGGTCCGCAATAAAAAAGAATTAGGTCTTCTGCTATTCATGGAGGCAAACTTAGTTAATGACTTTGCAATAGCATCTTTACCGGTTTTTACGTTTTCGCTCATTACATCTAATCCCATTCTATGATAATCGTACATTACATCTCTATATTCCTTAAATGTAGGAGATAAGATATTATCAATAAGCGCA
Source organism: uncultured Algibacter sp. (assembly GCF_947495925.1). Classification (GTDB taxonomy): domain Bacteria; phylum Bacteroidota; class Bacteroidia; order Flavobacteriales; family Flavobacteriaceae; genus Algibacter_E. Next base: position 293,170 of record NZ_CANMAU010000003.1, on the reverse strand, counting down.
AATCTGCTTTGTAAACCATCTTCTAATTTCCAACCCTTAAAATTTCCTTGCTGAGAATAATTTGTAATTACTTGAGCTTGTTTATAATAATCAAGTCCTCCTTTAGGCGAAAAACTATCGGCATCTAACGCCAATATCATATAAACATGAAATGCTAAAACAGATATAAGGTTAGACTCAAACTGCGTTGGATTGTATATTAAATTTTGAAACTCAAGATATGTAAATGTAAAATCCTTATCGTTAAAATTATATGTAGGTGTGCTAAATGAAGATGCATAAATGGGCCTTGAAGCTTGCACTTGTAATGTAGCTCTAAAAGTTTCGCCTGCATAACTACTTACATTTATAACCATGCTGCAGTTAATACGCTCTTGAGACTTATACGTTTTATCAGTCCATTTTGTATTATTTATAAACTCTGTTACCTGCTTTTCCAGAGTCTTAAAAATAGGGAAGTTCTCATTCCCAGTTTGTCTAGCATCTACTACAACATTACAATTTAACTCTTGAGCAATTCCCGTAAAACTAAAACAAACTAATACTAAAACTAAAATGTTACGCATCAATATCTGATATGATTTTATTTAATAAATCAATAGCAACTTCTGCTTTTGATTTCAATTCAAATTCAGTAATCTTTTCTTTATCATCAATAAAAGTGACTTTATTCGTATTACCTTTAAAACCTGCACCTTTATCATTTAACGAATTTAATACAATTAAATTTAAATTCTTTCTTTTAAGTTTCCCTTTGGCATTTTCAATTTCGTTATTAGTTTCTAAAGCAAACCCAACCAAAAACTGATCTTTTTTAATATCTCCTAAAGAAGCCAAAATATCCTTAGTCTTTTCTAACTCTAAAGTTAACGTTGAGGACTTCTTTTTTATTTTCTGAATAGCTACTTCTTTAGGGCTAAAATCTGCAACTGCCGCCGAAAGTATAGCAATATCAGCAGTTTTAAAATGACTATGCACAGCATCATACATATTTTGTGCACTTACAACAGGAATAACCTTAACGAGCGTATGAGAGATGTTTTCGTGTGTTGGTCCTGTAACCAAAATAACCTCAGCTCCTAAATCAGCAGATGCTTTAGCTATTTCAAACCCCATTTTGCCGCTTGAATGATTGCCTATAAATCGAACAGGGTCTATGGCCTCATAAGTTGGTCCAGCAGTAATCAAAACTCTTTTTCCGCGTAATGGTAGTTTATTCAAGATATCCTTCTCAATGAAAGCTACAATATCTTCAGGTTCTGCCATTCTGCCTTCCCCAACCAATCCGCTAGCCAATTCACCACTAGTCGCAGGAATCATTACATTTCCAAACGCATTTAATTTTTCAAATGATTCTAATGTCGTAGGGTGCTTGTACATATCTAAATCCATGGCTGGAGCAAAATATACGGGACATTTAGCAGACAAATATGTAGCTAATAATAAATTATCGCATACACCATTTGCCATTTTAGACATGGTATTTGCAGTTGCCGGTGCAACAACAAATAAGTTTGCCCATAAGCCTAAGTCTACGTGATTATTCCATACCGCATTATCATCGTCTTCGTTTGTAAAAGAAGAATATACTGGATTTTTTGAAAGTGTTGATAGGGTTAATGGTGTAATAAAATCTTTAGCAGCTGGAGTCATAACAACTTTTACATGTGCACCACGCTTTACCAAAAACCGAACTAATGAAGCCGTTTTATAAGCGGCAATACCACCAGTAATGCCTAATAGTAAATTTTTGCCGCTTAGTATACTCATAAGAAATTATTCCTGAGAGTCTTCCTCAGTATTTCTAAAATAAATTTTATCGGTTAACCATTCTTGAACCGCTAACGCATGAGGTTTAGGTAATTTTTCGTAAAATTTTGAAACCTCAATTTGCTCTTTATTTTCAAAGATTTCTTCAAGACTATCATTGTAAGTAGCAAACTCTTCTAACTTATCAATTAGTTCTTTTTTAATCTCTGTGTTAATTTGTTCAGCACGTCTAGAAATGATAGAAATTGACTCATAAATGTTCTCTGTTGGCTCATCTACTTGATTTCTGTCATACGTTACCGTATTAACTGGAGCATTGGTCTTCTTTAAATCCATTATTATAATTGTTTAACTTTTGGGCTATATTCTTTTAATTCTTCATCTATAACAACCGCCATTTCATCAGCCTCTTCAACATGTTTTGATTCGGCATATGAACCTTTAAAGGTATTATAGTAGTCTTTTGCTATTTCCAAACGTTCTTGACGCTTTCTCTCTACACTATTTACAGCTAATTTATAAGCAGAATCTAATCTGTAATACAAAGCTTCTTCACGAAATGTTGATCCCGGATATTCAAAAATAAAATTTTCAAATGATTTAATGGATGCTTGGTAGTCTGATATCGTGTTATATTGTCTCGCTATTTCAAATGCTTTCTTCTCTAATTTAAAAACCAATTCCTTCATCAACTCATTAGCCTCATCCAAATATTTTGACTCCGGAAATAAATTGATAAATTCTTGGAGTTTCTCAATGGCCTCTTTAGTTTCTTTTTGCGATTTACTATATACTGGAGACAACATATAGTAACTTTTCACGCTTAAAAAAGCTGCTTCTTCTAGTTTTTCACTTCGCGGATAACTAGATACAAAACGCTCAAACTGATAACCAGCTACATAATAATCTTCTGTTTTGTAAAAAGAATAAGAGTATAAATACATTAATTTTTCTGCCTGCGGCTTCCCTCTATAGTTTGGCACAATTTGAGCAAAAAGCTTATTTGCTTTTTCATATTTACCTTCGTTATAAAGTTGCTCTCCCAGCTTAAACTTTGCACCAACATCTGGTGCTTTTAACACCTTATGATATTCACTGCAACTTGTTAAAACGATGGCTACAAATAATATATAAAAAAACTTGTTCATAGATTTTTAAACAGAATGCAAAATTAAGTTAATAAAATGGATTATAAAAATATTATTTATAACGAAAATAATTCTTGAAATACAGTAATAGCAAGGTTTAAGTAATATTTAACTTTTTACTGATTCTATGCAATCAAAAAGTTTGTGATCAAGTACCATTTTACCATTTTCGTTGTAGTAGTAAGCTTTAACAAACTTGTAATTAAACTTAACATCACTTATCATATAAGAATACATTTGATGAACGACTTGATTAAAAGATTCGTCATAATAACTAACCATAACAACCAATTCACCATGTTGCTTTGCTAGATCGTTTTCTGAAAACTCATGTAATGGACTCTCTTTGTTTATTTCATGTACAATGGTCCAGGTAGTTGGTAAAAACCGAATGGTTTGACGCTCTAAACCTAAAGTATAAAACTCATTATGATATTCACCCTCTTTTCTTTCTTTTGATAACATTAGGGTTACCGATACCGTAGGATCAATCATTGTACTTTTTCTGTCGTTTTCAATTCTAAACATTAAAGCCTTATGCTTTCCAAATTTCCTTAACACCAAATGCTTACTAAAACGAATTGCTGCTTTTGGCTTAGAAAAACGGCCGTATAATAATCCTGTGGTAAAAGCAAAAAACATTAAACCTAAAAAGGCTTCAATAGACGAAACAATTCCACTTGAAAGTCCATTGGGAGACATTGTTCCGTAACCAAGAGTAGTAAACGTTTGTGATGAGAAGAAAAAAGCATGGAGAAAATCCTGAAAAAAATCACTTGTAGGTATGGCAATTTGATCTACCCCTATTAACATGTATATCAATGCAAAACAAAAATTTGCTAATACATATGATAGAAATGACAAACTAAAAAACTCCCACCAAGAAATACCTATAAGGTAATTATATGCCTCAGAAAACCTTCTATTTCTATTTAAATGAACAACATTAAAAGATCCATCTTCATTTATCATTCGTTTTGCAAACTGCGTCGACGAATTACCAATCCCAGGGTCTTTAATCTTTTTTCCCAAAACTAAAAATTTCGAACGAAGCTATGTATTTTCTCTTTTAATTCTGGTGAAGCAGGAACAAGAGGTAGTTTTACCTGATCACTACATAAATTTAAAGCTTCAAAGACAGCCTTAATACCTGCTGGGTTATTTTCCTCGAAAATATAACCTATAACATCCATTAATTTATAATGCAACTCAAAAGCATCTTTTGCATCTCCTTTTAACCCCAAACGAATCATATTTGAAAATTCTTTAGGAAAAGCTTGACCAATTACCGAAATAACACCAGATCCTCCTGCTAAAGTAACTCCTAATGCCAAATCATCATCACCAGAAATAACTAAAAAATCTTCAGGCTTGTTTTTTAATAACTCATAATATTGAGACATATTATTTCCAGCTTCTTTAACTCCTATAATATTGTTAAAATCCTGAGCTAACCTCAAAGTAGTTTGAACATCTACATTTTTAGACGTTCTGCCAGGAACATTATATAAAATAACATCAACTGGTGAAGCTTCCGCAATAACCTTGAAATGTTGATAAATACCTTCTTGAGTTGGCTTACTATAATATGGTGACACCGATAAGATGGCATCAATATCAGTCAGGTCAGTTGATTCTATTTCTTCAATAATAGTAGCCGTATTATTTCCACCAATACCTAAAACCATAGGCACTCGTGCATTATTTGCATTCGATATTGTAGCTATAACATCTTTCTTTTCTTGCTTAGAAAGCGTAACACTCTCTGCCGTTGTGCCACAAATAACAAGATAATCGGTCCCATTATCAATGTTAAAATTCACAATATTACTAAGTGCTTTATGATCTATACTTAAATCTGAATGAAAGGGTGTTACCAGCGCTACACCGGTACCTAAAAATTTACTCATTACTACTTTATTTTATTTAATATTTTTAAATATTTGAAGACTTCTTCTTTAAATAAATGAAACTCATTTAGGCTCGTTTTAATAATCAAATCATTTATGCGTTTGTCTGATTGTAATATCCCAATTTTAAATTTTGATTTTGACAATGCAGTTATCATTTTAAGTTCTAAAAATTCTTCTCTGTAATAACTAATTAAAAGATCAAATTCTGTATTCAAAAAAGATTCTAATCCGCCATTTTTCACGGCTCCATTCCAACCAAAATCTTTTGGAGTATAACATTCATCCCAAGTATTAAGAACCTCTCTTTTACTTTCAGAAAACGCTATCACTTTTAATCTATTAGGCCTTACTCGAATATATTCAGCCAATATTGCAAACAGTTCAAAATTTTCAACCTCATCGATATTAAAGATAACTCCCATACTAACAACTGCATCTTCACTAACATTTACATGTCTTTCTGACACCAACTTGTTTAAGTATTTTTGATTTGATTTATCCTTAAAACCCTTTAAAATCATTTACCTTATACTTTGCACAAAGGTAGCAAAAGTACATCCAAAATTTTTGATTTATACATCAGCTTTACACATTTATTCTTTTTGTTAAATATTTTATCCCTAAGGCAGAAGGAGGTTAATAAAAAGTATCTTAATAAAAAATGTAATTGCGTTGCTATTAACTTAGGAGAGAATTGGTTTTAGTTTTAATAATATCAAGCACATTAAGTTAAAAACATATTCTTAAGTCTAAACAAAGATATTATCACTTGAGAAGTTTTCCTGAACATCAACTTCTATTTGCCTGGTTTTAAGTTTATTTTCTTCTATGATAAATCTGAATATAAAATATATTCCAAGTAAATATGTAATTCTATTTAAAATCATAAAACTCCAAACATTAACAAAAGAAAAGTTTAAATAATCTAAGATACAAGAAAACCCAAAACACACCGTGGCAATTAAAAACAATATCGATTGTTTACTTTGAACGTGCAAATACACCCCATAAGTAACAAATACCAAAGCCGTTATCACTGTACATTTTGTAGAAAACAACATGGTTTCCATACTATTTAAAAATTCAATTCCGACAAAATCATATAAAACATTTGCAAAAAAAACGACAACCCCAAACATCATTAACAAATAAGCCTTTATCAAGCCGTCAAATTGAATAAATTTAAATTTAGGCAGCATAAAAACAATTAATTGCATAAAGGCAAAACTATAAAATACGCTTTCCAAACAAAATATATTAAAATCATGAAATAGAAGACGAACACCATCGCTCAAAAAGGCCAACACCAAGAAGACAATTAATGAAATGTTTATCTTATTATTTCTAGCATAAAAGAAAATGAAGAAAACAGGAATACTTAAAACCTTTATGAATTGCATACCCAAATCGTCTCTAACAATAACGGCAAAACTGTTAAGTACTACCAAAGTAAAAAAGGCAACAAAAAACACTTTGTTAAAGCTAAATAAATTCCAATTTTTCATAATATCAACATAAACAGGTCAAACCAAACATAGCTATTATTGTTATTTCATCACAAAAAACATACGCTTTATCGACGAAACGTATAAAAAAAGTGCGTTTCGTCTAAGATTTAATTTTTATGTGATAAGTAAACTCCTTAAAACCGTCTAAATCAAAATAAAAACATACTAAAATGAAAAAATATATTCCGTTAGTACTTAGAATCATTGTTTCCGTCATCTTAATACAAACATTGCGTTTCAAATTTACTGCCCACCCTGATAGTATTTATATTTTTGAAAAAGTTGGCTTAGAACCTTTAGGAAGAATCGGGATTGGCATCATAGAACTCATAGCTGGAATACTTCTATTAATACCTAAAACGGTATGGATAGGAGCAACTTTGACTATAGGTATAATAGGCGGAGCAATAATAATGCATTTAACTAAAATTGGTATTGAAGTAAATAATGATAATGGCACTCTATTTTATACGGCTATAATAACCTTCATATTTGCTGGCATCATTTTATACTTTAATAGAGCTCAGATTCCGTTTTTTAAGAAAAACTAGAATCATTCATTAAAGCAAATTGTTCATTATCCACCTTTGCTGAGTGTTTTAACAAAGCTTGTTGATAAAAGAAGTAAAAAGCACACAATGCTAACGTCGTGCCAATAATATTTAACAACGCTCTTTGATCTATATAATTATAGGCTATATCTAACACTTCTGAAAAAACTATAAATAAGGCCCCAATAAATTGATACAATGACTTTTTGTTATCTCTGTAAAAATATGTTAACAATGCGCCAGACAACAACATAAGTGTAACTATATTATAGATTAACTCTGTGTGATACTGAAATTTGTATTCCAATTCAGATTTCACAATAAACTGAAGCACATAAATTAAATAAATGTTTAATGCTGATAATACGATGAGATGAATTTTAAAATTCCTTAAAACATACTTAAGACTTATTTCTTTAATAACTTTAAAAAACAAAAGCGCATATCCTATTATATACAGAGCACTACCTATATAGTAATCATATTCATAATAAATAGATCTATTCGCTATGGGTACATTATAATAAAGAATATAATGTGTTACGACCCCCATTATTTCGGACACTGAATAACAAATTAAAAACAACAAAAAGTATATATTCTTTCTTTTACAAAGTATAATATAAAACGCTGTTATAACAGGTATTAAAACTGAATCCAAAAGAAAAGCAATATTAAATTCTTCACTAATTTCAAAAATTATGAAGAATAAATATAACGCTAAAACTAAACCAACCAAGATCTTCGATTTGGACATAATTGCTCATTCTGGTTAATAAGCAAACATAATCATAAAAACGTTATTAATCGAAAAAAATAACATTTAATCGATAAAATGCGTTAATTATTTTAATTTTCGTAAGAATTCATCCTCGCTAATTATTGAAATGTCAAGCTTTTCTGCTTTAGCTTTTTTACTTGGCCCCATATTAGAACCCGCTACAATATAACTTGTCTTTGAGGAGATTGAACTCCCCACTTTACCCCCATTATCCTCAATAAGTTTTTTAAGCTCACTTCTAGAAACCGACTCAAACACCCCAGTCACAACAACTATATCCCCTTTTAATAACTCGGTTTGAACTAAAAGCACATCGGCAGATAACTCCAATTGTACGCCAAACCCTTTCAACCTATTAATTATTAAACCGTTTTCTTCCGAATCAAAAAAATCAACCACACTTTCTGCTATCTTAACGCCTATTTCATCAACATTTACCAAATCTTCCAACGTTGCCTGTGCTATGGCATCAATATTTTTGTAATGTTTAGCTAATTTTTTCGCAACCGTTTCTCCAACATATCGAATACCTAAGGCAAATAAAACACGTTGAAAAAGTATATTCTTAGAATGCTCAATACCATTAATTAGGTTTTCGGCACTTTTCTCAGCCATACGGTCCAATGGCATAACTTGTTCTTTGGACAACTCATACAAGTCTGAATAATTTGAAATCAACCCCTCATTTACCAAAAGAGCTACAGTTTCACCTCCAAGGCCATCAATATCCATAGCTTTTCTAGATATAAAATGTTGAATCCTACCTATTACCTGAGGATTACACCCCATATAGTTAGGACAATAATGCTGCGCCTCACCTTCTTTTCTTACTAACTTCGTATGACATTCTGGGCACTCTGTAATATAATTAGTGATTTCAGAACTTGCTGGTCTCAAATTCAAATCAACTCCCAAAATCTTTGGAATAATCTCTCCTCCCTTTTCAACATAAACAATATCATCAACCCTAACGTCTAGTTTCTCAATTTGATCTGCATTATGAAGTGAAGCTCGTTTTACAGTCGTTCCCGCTAATTCAACCGGTTCAAGATTCGCCACTGGGGTTATAGCTCCAGTTCTACCTACCTGATAGGTTATACTTTTTAGTTTTGTAGAAACCCGCTCAGCTTTAAACTTATAAGCCATGGCCCAACGTGGTGCTTTAGCTGTATACCCTAATTCCTCTTGCTGTTGTAAATTATTTACCTTTATAACAACGCCATCTGTCTCATATGGTAAATTATGCCTATGAATATCCCAATAATCCACAAATTCTAAGACTTCATCAATTGATAATGCCAATTTAGCGGCATCTGGAACCTTAAAACCCCATTGCCTAGCCTTGTCTAGACTTTCATATTGCGTATTAACTCCTAGATTGGCTCCAGTTAAGTTATAAAGTAAACACTCCAATGGACGTTTTGCTACCTCAGCACTATCTTGTAATTTCAAACTTCCAGAAGCTGTATTTCTAGGATTTCTATAGGGCTCCTCTCCTAATTCAATACGTTCCTCATTCATTTTATTGAATCCATCGAAAGGTAGTACAATTTCTCCTCTAATATCAAATTTATCAGGATAATCACCTTTTAACTGAAGAGGCACAGATTTTATAGTCTTTATATTCGCAGTAACATTGTCTCCTTGAAAACCATCTCCTCTAGTGACCGCTTTAACGAGTAATCCTTTTTCATAGGTTAAACTAATTGAAGCACCGTCATATTTTAGTTCGCAAGCATACTGAACGTCTCCATCAACCAACTTTTTAATACGAGTTTCCCAGTCTTGCAAATCTTCTCTAGAATATGAATTATCTAAAGAGTACATACGATGCTCGTGCACCGTGGTTTCAAAATTTTTGGTAACCGCCCCGCCTACACGTTGTGTTGGCGAATTAGCATCATAAAACTCCGGATGCTTAATTTCTAACTCTTGGAGTTGTTTTAGTTTGGTATCAAAATCGTAGTCTGTAATGGAAGGCACATCCAATACATAGTAATTGTGATTATGATTCCTTAGTTCATCCCGAAGGTTTTTTATTTGTTGCTCTATACTATTCATTAGTTTTTTACACCTTTTATCATTCTATCTTTTCTAAAGATATCTTGCTTAAGTTCTAACTTTGAAAAATTATTTTCTTTTAGCAAGCCTATCATTTCTTTTCCCAAATATTCATTGATTTCAAAAAAGAGAATACCATCTTTACTTAAGCTCTCCTTAGAAAAATCTATAATGGCTTTATAAAACTGTAACGCATTATTATCTTTAACAAACAATGCTAAATGTGGTTCGTTTTCTAAAACATTCGGCTTCATAAGCTCTTTTTCTTGCTCTCTTACATAGGGTGGGTTAGATACAATAATATCAAATTTCAAGTTCTCAATACTTTTTGTTTTCAAAATATCAACTTCAATAAATTCAACATCAACAATATTCAACGCTGCATTTTGTTTAGCCATATTTAGAGCTTCAACACTAACATCCAAAGCATAAACATGGGCTCGGGGTAAATGTTTTGACAAAGAAACAGCAATACTTCCACTTCCAGTACCTATATCCAAAATTCTAATTTCTTTTTTAGAATTTGCGTGTTTTAAAACCCAGGTAACCAATTCTTCCGTTTCTGGTCTTGGTATTAACACATGCTTATTAACTTTAAAGTTCAACCCGTAAAACTCTGTCTCGCCTATTATATATTGCACGGGTTTTTGCTCTTTTAATAGATTAAGAGCATTTAAAATGGGTTCGTTATTACCAAGAAACATCTCCGGTTCTAAAGCTAATTGTATTCTAGACACCTTATAAAAGCTATCAATAAGTAAATAAAATATACTATCAATCTCTTCAATAGAAAAAATTGATTTTAACTCCGTTTGAAATTTGTTTTGAATACTTTTTAACTTCATAACGTTTTAATCATCCATACCCCACAAGAGTAATGTCCAGTATTTCCAAGAGCTTCTTTTAAATGAGTAAACCCGTAACTGTCATAAATATGAATAGCCGCTTTTAGTTGCGACGCAGACTCTAAATAACACTTCTTATACCCAAATTCTTTGGAGACCTGTAAACATTTTTCAAATAATGCTCTTCCATAGCCCTTACCTCTTACGGCTGGAGAAAAGTACATTTTCTGAATTTCACATATATCATCCTCAAAACCTTTAAGCGGTTTAACACCTCCACCTCCTAAAATCTCTCCGTTACAATCGAGCACAAAATATGTTTCGTTATCTTTTTTATAAGACTCATACATTTTAGGAGTTTCTTCATCAGCGTAAGCTGTACCCTCTAAAGGAATTTTAAACTCATGAAAACAAGCTCTGATAACTTGTTCTAATTCCGCGTTATCTTGAGGTTCAATTTCTCGTATAACTATAGTATCTTTACTCATTTAAAATGGTACTTTTTAATAAGTGAAGATACATTAATTAGAAAAAAAACGTAATTAAAAAAATCATAATATTATTAACAAAACCTTTTGAAAGATTTAATTTTGAAGCGCCACAACCTAATCATTTTAAGTCTTAAATATTCAAAACACTTAATTATTGTCTACACACCAAATTTACATAAAACGCTGTCTTGATATAGCAAAAAATGGTTTAGGAACTACCAGACCTAACCCAGCTGTTGGATGCGTTATTGTATATAAAAACCAAATTATAGGCGAGGGTTTTACTGGCAAATATGGAGGAAATCATGCCGAAGTAAATGCGATTAACTCAGTTACTAATAAACAAATCCTTAAAGAAGCCACTATTTATGTTACTCTAGAGCCATGTTCTCACTTTGGCAAAACACCACCTTGCAGTGATTTAATTATTAAACATAATATACCAAGAGTAGTTATTGGATGCATAGATGATAATGAAAAAGTTGCTGGTAAAGGCATAAAAAAGCTTAAAGATGCAGGTTGCGAGGTCATTGTTGGTGTTTTAGAAGAAGCCTGTAAAAGTCATCATAAACGGTTTTTTACATTTCATAATAAAAAACGTCCATACATTATTTTAAAATGGGCAGAAACAGCTGATGGCTACATAGCTCCATTTTCAAAAGATGAACAAAAACCTGTCTGGATCACTAATAAATATTCAAGACAATGGGTTCATAAATGGCGTACAGAAGAACAAGCTATTTTAATTGGAACAAATACGGTTATAGAAGACAACCCAAGTTTAACAGCAAGAGATTGGGAAGGCAACCAACCTATGCGCATTGTTATTGATAAAGAAAACAGATTGCAAAAGCATTACAACGTATTTAATAAAGAATCTAAAACAATTTCGATTACCAAAGACCAAGTTAATTTTTCAGAAGATATTTTAGAACAAACCTGCAACCTGTTATATACCGAAAATATAAACTCATTGATTGTTGAAGGTGGTACTCAAACGCTTCAGTCTTTTATTAATAAAAACTTATGGGATGAAGCGCGCATTTTTACTGGAAAACCCTTGTTTAAATCAGGGACAAAGGCACCAAAGTTTTCTGGATACTTAATTTCAGAAGAGTTTATTTTGGAAGACAACCTTAAAATATACATAAATGATTAAAACCTTAATTTTTGATTTCGGTAATGTATTTATCAATCTAGATATTGAGGGCGCACAGCAGCATGCCTTTAACACTTTTCAAATTGATGAACTTTCAGAAGAAATGATTGGTTTTAATAGTTTTTACGAACAAGGTCTTATTTCTACAAAAGAATTTCTTGAGTTCTACGCAGAAAATTATCCCAAATTATCCCAAAAACAATTAATTGATGTTTGGAATTTTATGCTAAAGGATTTCCCCGAATATCGCCTTGATTTTTTAAAAAAAATAAAATCAACCTCAGATTACAAACTTATTCTTTTAAGTAATACAAATGATTTACATATAAATTGTATTAAAAAAAATATTTCTTTTTACGAAGATTTCAAAAACTGCTTTGACGCCTTTTACCTATCACACGAAATTAATTTAGTAAAACCTAATCATAATATTTTTAAGTTTGTTTTAAATGAAAATGAGCTTAAAGCTGAAGAATGTCTTTTTATTGATGACAATGCCGCCAATATTTCTAGTGCAAACGCCTTAAATATTCATACATGGCATATAATACCATACACTGAAGATGTCGTGAATTTATTTAAAACTAAAAACAATCTGTTTTAACGCTTTTGATTCACAAAGACACATATAAGACTATTAACAAATCTCCCGAACATGTACTTTTCAAGGATAAGAATAGTAAATTTTATGGCTACATATTTCCCGTTAAAACAGAAGACAACATAAAATTTCATTTAGAAAAACTAAAAAAGGAACATCATTCTGCAAGGCACTGGTGTTATGCGTACCAACTAGGAACTGAAACCATAAGTTACCGTGCTAATGACGATGGTGAACCCAGTAATTCTGCAGGTATGCCCATTTATGGTCAAATCCAATCTTTTGAAGTCACTAATATTTTAATAGTTGTGGTTAGGTATTTTGGAGGTGTAAAACTTGGGGTTGGAGGCTTAATTAATGCTTACAAAACTACAGCACAAATGATTTTAGAAAATTCCCAAATCATTGAAAAAACTATAAATGTTGAATTTTTAATTTCTTTTGATTACAAAAACATGAATACAGTCATGCGAATAATTAAAGAAAAGCAACTTGCCATTATAAATCAAAAATTAGAAATGAATTGTCAAATTACACTATCGGTAAGAAAAAAGGATGCTCAATCAATATTTGATATTTTCGATCGCCTGTATGAAATTCACATAAAACAACAAATAAACTAGTTAGCATTAAGAGCATCTAAGATGTACTTAGGCGGTCTAGTTGGTTTATTCGTTTTCATATCTATAAATACCAAAGTAGTTTCGGCAGTGGTTAAAATTTCACCCTTATCGTTCGTTATTTCATATTCAAATTCAATCCTAACGGCAGGTGTTTTTTTTAGTTGAGTTTTTACATTAATTACATCATCATAACCTGCTGATTTTTTATAGTTTAAACTCATAGAAACTACCGGAAGCATGACACCATTTTCTTCCATTTTCTTATAAGACACTCCCATTTTTCTTAGCCATTCTATACGCCCCATTTCTAAGTATAATGCATAATTGCCATGATATACAACTCCCATTTGATCGGTTTCACCATATCTCACTCTTATTTGTATTTCATCGAATTTCATAAGTTTTATTGAATAATTTTTTGTAGTTTCGGCTAGAGGTTAAACATGGGGAAAAATTTCTAAAAATTCAATAGTATTTGATTTTTTTTTTAAGATTTTTGTTCACATATTTGCCTCACAAAGAAAGGGGGAACGCAAAAAGCTATTTTTGCAAGAATTCTAAACTAACCAAATAAAACCAATAGAATTAACAAATGAGTGTAACTGCGCAATCGGTATGGAACAATTGTCTTGAATTTATAAAGGATAACATCCAACCGCAGGCATACAAAACTTGGTTTGAACCAATAATAGCAGTTAAACTTACCGACAATTCATTAAGTATTCAAGTACCTAGTAAGTTCTTTTATGAATGGCTTGAAGAACATTATGTGAAAATTCTAAAGGTTTCACTTACTAAGGAACTGGGAGAAACAGCCAAACTTGTTTACATTATTAAAATGGAAAACACTTATGGCAACAAACAACCTTTTACAGAAAAAATTCCTAGTTCAAACAGATCATCTGTTAAATCACAAGACGTTGATATTCCATTAAATAATAAAAGTCCTGAATTAAGAAATCCTTTTGTCATCCCTGGAATAAGAAACGTTAAAATTGAATCTCAATTAAATCCTAATTATAGTTTCGAAAACTTTTTAGAAGGCGATTCTAACCGATTGGCTCGTAGTGCTGGATTAGCAGTTGCTGCAAAACCAGGAGGTACATCATTTAATCCTTTATTAGTTTTTGGAGGTGTTGGTTTAGGAAAAACCCATTTGGCTCATGCTATAGGTGTTGACATTAAAGATAAATATCCTGAAAAAACAGTTTTATATATTTCTGCGGAAAAATTCACACAACAATACATAGATGCAGTCAAAAAGAATAATCGAAATGATTTTATACATTTCTATCAAATTATTGATGTCTTAATCATTGATGATGTACAATTTCTTTCAGGAAAAACAGGAACTCAGGATGTTTTCTTTCATATTTTTAACCATTTACACCAAAACGGAAAGCAGGTTATACTAACTAGTGACAAAGCTCCTGTTGATATGCAAGATATTGAACAACGCTTACTTTCTCGTTTTAAATGGGGGCTATCGGCTGAATTACAAAATCCTGATTTCGAAACTCGTGTTTCTATTCTTAAAAACAAACTGTATCGTGATGGTGTTGATATGCCAGAAGATATCATTGAATATGTTGCTAAAAATATAAAATCGAATGTGAGAGAGCTTGAAGGTGCCATTATATCTTTAATTGCACAGTCTTCTTTTAATAAAAAAGAGATCACTATTGATTTAGCCCGTATAATTGTTGAAAAATTTGTAAAGAACACAAAACGTGAGGTTTCTATTGACTATATACAAAAAATTGTATCAGACTATTTCCAAATGGATGTTGATACGTTACAGTCAAAAACTAGAAAGCGTCATATAGTACAAGCTAGACAATTAGCTATGTTTTTTGCTAAAAAGTTCACAAAAGCCTCCTTGGCAAGTATTGGATCCCAAATTGGAAAACGAGACCACGCTACAGTTCTTCACGCTTGTAAAACAGTAGATAATTTATCTTCAACTGATAAACAATTCAGAAAATATGTTGAAGACATCACTAAAAAGCTTTCTGTTTAAAACAATTCATCATGACTAAAATTTTGATGGTGTGCTTGGGAAACATTTGCCGTTCTCCCCTAGCTGAAGGTATTCTTAAATCTAAACTACCTAGTGACTCATTTATAGTTGATTCCGCTGGTACGGCAAGTTACCATATTGGAAGCTCTCCAGATAAACGTTCAATTGCTGTAGCTAATAAACACGGGCTAAATATTTCTAACCTTAGCGGACGACAATTTGAAGTATCTGATTTTGACAGGTTCGACCTGATTTACGCCATGGACAATTCTAATTTTGATAACATTATAAGCTTAGCCAGGAATAAAGTTGACATTTCGAAAGTGAAATTGATTTTAAATGAAGTTTACCCTAATCAGAATTATAACGTTCCTGATCCCTACTATGGAGGACATGATGGTTTTGAAAATGTTTACAAAATGCTTGATGAAGCCTGCACGCTAATTGCGAATGATTTAAATTAGAATAGTTATGACCTCTAAAGGTAAACTTTACTTGATACCAACAACTTTAGGCGACAACAATCCTGCAGAAGTACTTCCTATTACTGTCAAGAAAACCATCGAAGACACGGATGTTTTTATTGTTGAAAATGAGAAAACAGCACGACGTTTTATTAAAAAGATTTGTCCTCAAAAACCCCAACCCTCATTAAAATTATTTCTTCTAAATAAGCATACAGAAGAAGTCGATTTACCGAGCTTTCTCGAACCTTGTAAAGCAGGAATAAACATTGGCTTGCTTTCTGAGGCTGGCTGCCCAGGTGTTGCTGACCCTGGAGCAGATATTGTCAAGATTGCGCATAACGAAAACATAAAAGTGGTACCGCTTGTTGGACCTTCATCCATTTTAATGGCCATTATGAGTTCGGGCATGAATGGGCAAAGTTTTACTTTTAATGGCTACCTACCTATTGATAAAACGGAACGTAAAAACGAAATAAAACGACTAGAACGTATTTCTGTTGAGTATAATCAATCTCAAATTTTTATTGAGACCCCATATAGAAATAACAAAATGTTAGAGGATTTATCGAGCGTTTTAGATAGAAATACTCATGTTTGTGTGGCTTGCGATATTACACTACCAACCGAATTCATAAAAACACAAACAGCAAACCAATGGAAAAAAAATATGGTAGACCTTCATAAAAGACCTACCATATTCATTATTCATAAAGATTGACACTTTTTATATTGCTCTAGCTTTCTTATTTGGCTTCACAAATGACGTGTCGTATCCTGAAAATCGCTTCATGTAATGACAAATAGTTGTGCCATAACCATCAGCGAAATTATCAAGACCATAACTTCTTAAGTACTTCTTCACACTTCCTGGGCCCGCTAAATGCGCAGCTGCAAGAATTCCAGATTCTGTAACAATAATCCCATTAATTCGCTTTCCAACGAAGTTCTTAATATCTCGCCGTAAAATCCATTTGTTACGTGCTGCATTGGCAACAAAGGCCTTTTCTTGCAACCCTGGATTATGGAGAAATTTTTGAGGATTATATATTCCAATTAATCTCAACGTACCAGCACCAAACTGATACTTTCCCAAATAACCATAAGTATTCACTGAGAAATAATTTCCTCCTGATTCTCTAAAAGCTAACGCTTCTTTAAAACCGACGAAAGATTTCCCTAAAAATGGTGAAAACTCATAATCTGTTGAATTGTTTGAATCCGACAAAAACTCGTTTTTATCAGTTTCAATACTCACGTTGTAATTTAAGTTTAATCCACTTGTTGAATATTTACTTAAATCAATGGTTTCATTTGACTGAAACGAAAAATACAATAGTGTTGATATTGTCAGCGTGAGGGCTACGATACTTACAATATTTTTAACCATAAAATTTTTAACTTCTTCAGTGCATTTTTAATTTTTTAATACACCTTCAAATTTCAGCGTGCAAAATTATGATTTTTTGCCATAAGTTCAAAATTACTCGATTATGTGCCTTTTTTTATTGTAGAATAGATGAAATACATCTTTATTTCCATCAAATTTTCATACTTCATACTGGTCTTTTCATTGACTTAAAACAACTATTAAACCTTATAAAACACATTAAAAACAAACACATAAAGCACTTTAAATCAAATAATTAACTTAAAAAACATATGTAAAAAACCCAAACATAGTTGTGTTTTGTCTTATAAATATTTAACCTAGGCTAAGATTTACAGCTTATTAATGGAGTCAAAAGGGATCAATCATAGCTCTAAATATTACACCTCTTAACACAGTCTTTCTGGCGTCGTTTTAGGGTGTTATGCTTAGTAAAAAGGTAAATTTAAAGCTGCTATGATCTCTTTTTTTAAAATTATTTCAAAAAACCAAATAAACCAATCATTAAAAAACCTACTATTTGTTAATCCCTTGTGAAGATAAATAACGATGATAGGCTCTAGCATTTGCATTATGCTGACTAAGCGTTTTTGCGAATTTATGAAAACCTAACCGTTTTGGATCTGCAGCAAAATACAGGTATTTATGTTTTTCATAACTCAATACAGCATTAATTGCAGAAATATCAGGCATTGCAATAAGTCCTGGCGGTAAGCCCGCATTCTTATATGTATTATAAGGTGAGTCAATATCTTTATGCTCATTAAGTACACGTTTAATTACCGTATTTTGATATTTAGGTAATTTATAAGCAGCAAATTTAAGTGTAGGATCTGCCTGAAGTGGCATCCCTATTCTAATTCTATTCATATATACTCCAGCAATTCTTGGTTGCTCTGCAGCTTGCTTAGACTCTTCGTAAACGATAGATGCTAAAGCAATGACTTCATTTGGAGTCAACCCTATGGACTTGGCTTTATCTAATCTGGAATTATTCCAAAAGCGTTTATACTCCTTTAACATTCTGCCTCTAAACTGTTCTGCTGAAGTATTCCAGAAAAATTCATAACTGTTAGGCAAATACATGCCTAATGCTGTAGCTTCGTTAAAATTACTTTCAGACCAAAATGATTTATCCTGCATTGCATTTAATAAACTTAAGCTATCAGCTTCAATTTGTAAAGCAACTCGTCCTGCCAATTTTTCTAAAGTTTCTTGATTATTAAAGGAGAGTTTTATGGGTCGGTTTTTACTGCGAATGGAATTTATAATATCATTATTCGTCATTCCTTTTTTTATCTCATACCTACCAGCCTTAATATTGCTAACATATTTTTTCTGTTCAGCTAAATCATCAAACGAGGCTATATCTAACAACAAAGGTTCTAATTGACTTCTAACAGTTTCATAATTAGAATTTGAAGGAATAAACACAAAAGCAGACTCATTATTAAACGCTGTATTAGGCTTTAACATAGCTTTATAAACAAAGTTCGCAAAAAATGCCGCAACAACTAGTCCTATGACCACAATAGCGAGAAGTATCTTTTTTATATACATTTAGTTATTAATAAGCTGAAATAAATATTCGTTTTTAAAAGCACCGTTTACATAAACCCAGTCCTTCTTTAATCCAATTTTTTTAAATCCTTGATTTGAAAATAATTTGATACTTGCCTCATTATTTTCAGAAATGTTACAATATAGTTGATGTAAGTCTAAATGCGTGAAACTATAGTCAATAAGTAACTCCAAAGCTTCATTCCCAAACCCTTTTAATCTATTATTAGGTTCTTTTACCAAAATACCTACCCCTGCTCTTCTATTTTTAAAATCAAAATCAAATAAATCAATCAAGCCTAAAGTAGTATGATCAGTACCTGAAATAACAAGGCGCAATTGTTTTACTTCATAAATATCTTTGTGGGCATTTTCTAGATATTGCTTTATTAAAAACTTGGAATATGGCGTCTGGGTAAAACTTATTTCCCAGATAGACTCATCGTTTTCAACAGCGTGTATAAAATCTAAATCCTCTGGCTCTAAAGCACGTAAATAAATATGTTTACCCTTTAAAGTTATCATATCGTTCCTTCAAACACCATTTTTGCAGGTCCAATTAGCCATACATTATTATAAGTCCCATTTTGCTCCTCAAAACAGACTTCTAACTCACCACCTTCAACATTTAGTTTCACCTGATTACGATCTGTTTCGCCTAATACATGCATAGCGATAGCTACAGCTGTAACTCCTGTACCGCAGGACAATGTTTCGTCCTCTACACCTCGCTCGTAAGTTCTTACTCTAAAAGCCGTTTCATTTATTTTTTTTACAAAATTAACATTACTGCCAGCTTCATTATAGGGAGAGCCATAACGTATTTCTGCACCTTTAACTTTTATATTAAAACCTTGGATATCTTCCTCAAACTGAATATGATGCGGCGATCCAGTATCTAAAAACACATGATTATCATACATTTCAACCTTATCAACATCTACCATTTGCAGTTTAACAATATCTCCTTCAATAGATGCATGGTGTAAACCATCAATAGCCTCAAAAACAGCTTTGTCTTTAATTACTCCTAGTTGCTTCGCAAATGCCACTAAACAACGCCCTCCATTTCCACACATAGAGCTTTCATTACCATCTGCATTATAGTAAACCATTTTAAAATCATAATCTCGGTGATTTTCTAATAAGATTAATCCGTCGGCACCTATGCCAAAACGTCTGTCACATAAAAAAGCTACGTGTTTGGTATTGTTTTTGTCGAAAATTTGTTGACGATTATCAATCATCACGAAATCATTTCCGGTTCCTTGGTATTTATAAAAAGTTGTTCGCATAATAAGCCACAAATATATAAATATAAAACCGTTTTCTTGATTGTTAAATCGTCGTTAAAGTTGAATTTCAAATTCAATAAATATTTAATTTTAATGTTAGTAAATAAAACTTAAACGAAAATTATGAAGAAGATTATAACATTAGTATTGGTTTCGGCATTAGGTGGTATTTTCACTTTAGGAGCCTACAAATTGTTCATCGAAAAAAACAAAACCCTCGTTGTTAGCACAACAGAAGCTCAACCTACATTTTTACCTACGAGTAGTTCCAGAAACTTGCTGTATTCGGCTGAAGCACCAGACTTTACTGGGGCAGCAGAAAATACAGTTAATGCTGTGGTACATGTTAAAAATGTAACCTTAAGTTCTGGTCAAATGACTTTTCAAGATTTTTTCTACGGAAGACGTTCTCAGCAACCACAAGTTGGCACAGGATCTGGAGTTATTATTAATTCTGATGGTTATATAATAACAAATAATCATGTTATCAAAAACGCTCAAGAACTCTCTGTTACTTTAAATAATAACAAAACCTATAAAGCAGAATTGATAGGTACTGATGCCAAAACAGATATTGCATTACTAAAAATTGATGCTGATGAAGATTTACCTTTTGTAACATTTGCAGATTCTGATACGGCTAAAATTGGAGAATGGGTCCTTGCAGTTGGCAACCCATTCAATCTTACGTCTACTGTAACCGCTGGAATTATTAGTGCAAAATCAAGAGATTTATCGGGTGCGAGTACACAATCATTTATTCAAACAGACGCGGCTGTTAATCCAGGGAACTCAGGTGGAGCCTTAGTGAACACAAACGGAGAATTAGTTGGTATTAATACGGCTATTACTTCGCAAACGGGTTCATATATAGGATATTCTTTTGCAGTACCTAGTAATATCGCAAGAAAAGTAATTGAAGATATTATGGAGTACGGGAATGTTCAAAACGGTATTCTTGGAATTCAAGGAGGTTCTTTAAATAGTGCTGCTGCAGAACAATTAGAGATTAACGATACTGAAGGTGTTTATATTGACAGTGTGGTTGAAGATTCCGGTGCCGATAAAGCCGGTCTTCAAAAGGGAGATATTATCAAAGAAATTGATAACAAAAAAGTTTCCAAATTTTCTGACTTAACGGGACATTTAAGTGCTAAAAGACCCAATGACGTTGTAAACCTTAAATTATCTAGAGATGGTGAAATAAGAACGGTAGCCGTTACCCTTGCGAGAAATGAAACATACGCAATGCCACTGGTAGGAAGAGTCAAAAACACCAATCAAGCCGATTTAAAGAAATATAAAGCTAAGCATGGTGTTAAAATCACACAATTAAATGATGAATATGCCGAATATTGGGAAAAGAATGGCGTGACTAAAGGCTGTATTATTACTACAATTAATAATGAAGATGTACATAGTGTTGAAGATGTTCAAAGAATATTTAGAAACAGATCTTCTTATGAATCTTTAAGAATTGAACTTATAAATTCTGAAGGTGAAAAAGAACGCTATAACTTCAGATAAATAAAGTCTTTTTTCTACTCAAATAACCCTTTGAAATTTATAAAATTTTAAAGGGTTATTTTTTTATTAAAACACCTTACGAAAACGTTTGAAATATAGTATTTTTGGCAAAATCAACAACGCAAACTAAACTATAAAATTATGAGTTTTAACAAGACTTATGAAAACGAATTAGCCTTTCAAGCAGATCGGCGAAAGGCCACTGTAGAGTTTATTAAAATTATCAGTGATTTATGGTACGACAAGTCTATTGAATTGGTCCTTTTTCGGAATCAATTAATAGACAGAAATGTGAGTCAAATACTCAGCTTGCACGACTACGCTGGGAAATTTGTTCAGAAACCTATGTCTATTTTTGACACAGTAGAAATTGCTCAGGCCATTAAAGCGCTTGATATCCCTCCTGCCAAATTAGATATTGGAAAGCTTACCTACGAAATGCATTGGGAAGACAATAAACACGATAATGCTACAGCTTTTATAGCTCGTAAGTTAAAAGATGCAGGGAAAAACGGTGAAATTAAACCAAAAGATGTGGTTTTATACGGCTTTGGTAGAATTGGGCGTCTTGTAGCACGCGAACTTATGGTACGTACTGGAAAAGGCAGCCAACTGCGCTTAAGAGCCATAGTAACCAGAGGTATTATTGATGAAAAAATACTTGAAAAAAGAGCTGCGCTTTTAAGAAATGATTCTGTACATGGCGATTTTCCTGGAACTGTATCTGTTGATGCAACTAATAAAGCCTTAATAGTTAACGGCACTACAGTTAAAATTATTTCAGCAAATACACCAGAAGATATAGACTATTCAAAATACGGTATTTCAAATGCTTTAGTTATTGATAATACAGGAGCTTTTAGAGATAAAACTGGACTTGGAAAACATTTAAAATCACAGGGAGTTGATAAAGTATTGTTAACGGCACCGGGAAAAGAAGTTCCTAATATTGTTTATGGTGTTAACCAAAAAGAATATAGTCCTGACAAACTAGACGTTTTTTCAGCGGCTTCATGCACCACAAATGCTATTACACCAATTCTAAAAGTCATAGAAGACTCGTTTGGTGTAAAAAGTGGACATTTAGAAACTATCCATGCATACACTAACGATCAGAACCTTGTTGATAATTTACACTCTAAATACCGACGTGGTCGTGCAGCAGGGTTAAATATGGTTATTACAGAAACTGGTGCTGGAAGTGCCGTGTCTAAAGCATTACCAAGTTTGGAGGGTAAACTCACATCAAATGCCATTAGAGTTCCTGTTCCAAACGGATCTTTAGCCATTTTAAATTTAGAATTGAAAAACAAAACATCTTTAAATGGTGTGAATACCATTTTAAAGAAATATGCATTAGAAGGAGATCTTGTTGAACAGATAAAATATGAAATTAGTGATGAATTAGTTTCAAGCGATATAGTAGGTTCTTCTGCACCTTCTATTTATGACAGTAAAGCTACAATTGTTCGTAAAGATGGTAAAAATATTATTCTCTACATATGGTATGATAACGAATATGGTTATAGTCATCAAGTAATTAGATTAGCCAAATATATTGCTAAAGTAAGACGCTATACATATTATTAGAATTCTATAATCTAAAGCCTTATTAGAACCGTATATAATCAAGACTATTCAAATGAGGCTTTTTAATTATTTATAACCAAATAGTTAACAATATTTTATAAATTCGCAAACCTAAACAACTCTTAAATTTTTGTTCAAAATGAACCCAATCAAAACACTTTTCATCTTAATACTCACCTGTTTAATTTCTCTCAATTCATTTTCTCAAGACAGTACAGAGGAAGTCAAACCATCACTAAACAGTGGTACTATTGATAGTCAATTTGATTATTTAATAAGAAAATCTGGTAAATACCAAGAATATAAGGTCGTAAAACAAACGTGGTTATATATTTTAAAAGCCCATGTATTAGATTCATTAAAAGCTGTTCATAAAGACTTAAAAGAAACCCAATCTGTTGTATCAAAACAGGATAAGGAAATTTCAGCTTTAAAAGATAATCTTTCAAATACACAAACAGATTTAGAACAAACGAACACCGAAAAAGATAGTATTTCATTATTTGGTATGCAGATGAGCAAAACCAATTACAAAGTTTTGATGTGGGTTATTATAGCAGCATTATTGGCATTACTTCTTTTCTTCATTTATAAATTTAAAAATAGTAACGATGTAACTCGAGAAGCTAAAAACAATTTGGCTGAAATCGAGGAGGAATTTGATGAGCACAGAAGAACAGCTTTAGAACGCGAGCAGAAAGTGAGACGTCAATTACAAGATGAAATTAATAAGCAGAAAAAAGCTTAATTAAAAAACATAATAATTTTTAAGGTTGAATTCTTTCATTAGAACTCAACCTTTTTTATTTCAATTAATACCACGAAAAACTAAATAACATCATTTAGTTTTAATAATTCACTTTATAAGCTACCACCCTGTTATCAAAAAATGTAGGCACAAGTAAGGTTTTTATAACAGGTATATAATCAATATCAGCAGCATTTATTGAGTCGCTGCTTGTATCTAAAAGAAGTGTCTTAGTCCAATTTTCACTGTTAATATAAAATATATGACCCTGCCAACTAGAAACAATAAAATCGCCATTATCTAATCTTACAATACCATCTCCATGACCAATTCCTGTTACTAAAGTTTTAAACACTTTATTATCTTCATTATAAAGTCCAAAATTATGAGATGCAGACGTAGCATAATAAATACCTTCTTTTTGATGCAATAAACCATTCAAACGCCCTAAAGTATCTTTGGCAACTTCATTAATTTCATTACCAACAATTTTATAAATTGTATTAGAACCAGAACCAGAAGTATAAACAACTCCGTTACCAACTGTAATATCGTTTAATTGGGGCTTACCCTCAACTAAAAACTCTTGAGTTACTTTTTGTTTTTCAATATCTATTTCTACAACTCTATCAATATCATTTACATATAATTTTCCACTAAGGATCCCCATACCTTTAGGCCCACTTAAATCTTCCATCCACTTCAAATTTGTTATTTCTCCCTTAGTATTAATCGTAGAAATAAAACCATTCCCATCCTTTTCCCATGGAGAATTGTTTACATTTGATACATAAATAATATCTTCATCTGGGTTATATAATACAGACTCGCAGGTAGTCAATAGCGTATCTGTTTTCCATAATAATTCCAAACTAGGTCTAAAAACTGTCTTCTCTTCAGGTTTTACGTCTGCTAAAGTTTTCTTTTTTCCGCAAGACACAAGAATGAAAATACCTAAGCAAAAAACAGTCACATACTTATAATTCATAAAATAAATATTAAAGATTAATTAAAAATACAGAATCCCAATGTAAATAGCTAATTCATGTTTTTATGAACTAAGATCTATATCACTAAAACCATATTTATTATAAATACTGTACAAAATTTCATAATTTTAAAATGACGTTAAAAAATGTAATATGACTGATTTACAAGTAGCTAAAACCATTTCTTTAAAACATATTTCTTCCATAGCAAAAAAATTTGGTATTCCACCTGAGGATATTGAAATGTATGGAAAGTACAAAGCTAAGTTGCCATTAAAATTTATAGACAAAGTATCTGTAAATAAAAACAACTTAATTTTGGTTTCGGCTATATCACCTACTCCTTCGGGTGAAGGAAAAACAACGATGTCGATAGGTTTATCTGAAGCCTTAAATCGGCTAAACAAAAAGACCACTGTAGTTTTGAGGGAACCATCTTTGGG
Organism: uncultured Algibacter sp.; assembly: GCF_947495925.1. Classification (GTDB taxonomy): domain Bacteria; phylum Bacteroidota; class Bacteroidia; order Flavobacteriales; family Flavobacteriaceae; genus Algibacter_E. The sequence goes on along the minus strand of NZ_CANMAU010000003.1, from coordinate 267,693 downwards.
TCCAGTATTTGGTATAAAAGGAGGTGCTACGGGAGGTGGATATTCACAAGTATTACCCATGGAGGATATTAATCTTCATTTTACAGGTGATTTTGCAGCCATAGAAAAGTCGCATAATTTATTAGCTGCACTTATTGATAATAATATTCAAAGTAAAACCACATCTTTACGTATTGACCCCAGAACTATTGGTTGGAAACGCGTTGTAGATTTAAATGATAGAGCTTTAAGACGGGTTATAGTCGGTCTTGGGGGAACGAACTCTGGCGTTCCTAGAGAAACAGGGTTTGATATAACAGCGGCTTCAGAAATTATGGCAATCCTCTGTTTAGCAGAAAATTTAAGTGATCTGAAAAAACGTTTAGGAAATATTTTTATTGGCTACACTTATGATAAAGAACCTATTTATGCTAAAGATTTAAAAGCTGAAGGTGCTATGACCGTGCTTCTTAAAGATGCTATTAAACCTAATTTAGTGCAAACCATTGAAGGCAACCCTGCCATTATTCATGGAGGACCATTTGCAAATATTGCACAAGGCACCAACTCTGTTATTGCGACTTTAATGGGTATGTCTCATTCCGACTACACTGTTACTGAAGCAGGTTTTGGTTTCGATTTAGGAGCAGAAAAATTCTTTGATATCAAATGCCAAAGTGCTGGGTTAAAACCAAAAGCAGTTGTTTTAACAACAACCATTAGAGCCTTAAAATATCACGGTGGGGCAGATTTAAAATCACTTACAGAACCTAATATTGAAGCTTTAAAAAAAGGGTTTCCTAACTTAGAAAAACATTTAGAAAACATCGCTAAATTTCATGTTACCCCTGTGATTGCGATTAATAGATTCATATCAGATACCGATGAAGAAATTGAGGCTATCAGATCTTTTGCAAAATCAAAACAGGTTAAAGTAGCATTAACAGATGTTTGGACCAAAGGTGGAGGCGGCGCATTAGAGTTAGCAAAAGAAGTTATTAATATTGTTGACTCTAACATCTCAGATTTTCAGCCTTTATATAAATGGGAATCTACGGTTAAAGATAAAATTGAAACTATAGCTACCGAAATTTATGGCGCTGAACATGTTGATTATTCATCAAAAGCTAAGGCACAACTCAATAATATTTCAAAGCTAGGGCTAGACCATCTGCCGGTTTGTATTGCGAAAACCCAAAAATCATTATCAGATAATCCAAAACTCTTAGGACGCCCTAAAGATTTCATCATTACGGTTAGAGAATTTGAAATTGCTGCAGGAGCCGGTTTTTTAATTCCTATTACAGGAAATATTATGAGAATGCCAGGGTTACCTGCACACCCTTCATCAGAAAACATCGATATTGATGATGATGGGGAAATTAAGGGGTTATTTTAAATCGATTATATTAGTGAACAAAACCATGAAAACAATCTATTGGACAACCACCCTAATATTGGGTGTATTCCTAATTTGGAGTGCCTATACTTATTTATTTAGTAAACAAACTATTATAGGTGTGAGAGAGTTAGGGTTCCCAGATTTTTTTAGAGTACAACTTGCCATTTTAAAAATAATTGCAGTGATTATACTTCTAACGCCATCAATCCCTTTTCAAGTTAAACAATGGGCATACTCTGGAATTGGACTATTCCTTGTTACCGCAATTGTAGCACATATTGCTCACAAAGACTCATTTTTATTTACTCTAATTAATATATTCTTAATTATGCTACTGGTAATTTCTAACTTCTATTTGAACAAAATAAAATGACAATTACTTATTTTCATTATCAATTAGGAAAGATATTTCGATGCATAGAATATTCCAATAAGAATAGTCTAATTTAGCTTATCGACAGATATATCATTAAAATTATGGGCAAACTAAAAAGCAACGCATGCATAAATAAAATCTACATTTCTATAATATTGATATTAATGATGATGGGGAAATTAAGGGGTTGCTTTAACTGAAGTTTAAGCACCAGTACGTATTGCTTTTCTTGCAGGAAAATTCTAACTTCGCTTATTAACTTACATAAGTCGATTGATAAACGACATATATCATTAAAGTTAACAAAAATTAAACCCCATGAAACGAATATTTGTATTATTACTTCTTACTTCTAATTCTCTTTTATCTCAAACAACAGTAATTGCAGATATTTATCCTGGAGTAAATGATTCTAATCCTGAGCGTTTTATTGAGTTCAATGGTAAACTTTTTTTTGAAGCTATAGACTTAAATTGTGGGTGTGAGAAAATCTGGGAATATGATGATATCAATCCTCCTTTTTTATCAATTCAGATGAACTCTACTTTGTTTAGCTCAGCCATTAGATTTGCAGTTGTTTTCAAAAATAAATTATACTTCAATGCAAATGATGGAACTCATGGTTACGAGTTATGGTCTTATGATGGTGTTAACACACCTCAAATGGTTCATGATATTAATCCTGGTTCATTATCATCCGATGCAAAGTATTTTACTGAGTTTAATAGTACTTTGTATTTTCAGGGAAAGGGTAATTCTAACACAGGTAATGAACTATGGTCTTATGACGGTAGAAATAACCCAACTTTAGTAGCTGACATAAATTCTGGATCAGAAAGCTCCAACCCCATTCATTTTATAGTTTTCTCTGACAACTTATTTTTTCAAGCGGACAATGGTGTTAATGGTAAAGAATTATATGTTTATGATGGGAACAACCCTCCAAGGTTAGCCGCAGATATTAATACAGGAGTTTCTCACGGAAATCCAAACAATCCAATGATTTTTAATAATCAGTTATACTTTATGGCAAATAATGGAGTACATGGAAATGAATTATGGAGTTATGATTATATTAACCCACCAACTATGGTTTTAGATTTACAGGCTGGGGTTGAAAGTTCAAGTGCTCTTCCAAGAGCAATAATTAATAATGAATTTTACTTTTCGGCATCAACTAATGAATATGGGTCTGAGTTATGGAAATATAATGGATTAAATTCTCCTCCTACAGTTATTGATATCAATGAAGGACCTTTACCATCAAATCCAAGATCTTTTACCTCTTTGGGAAATACCTTCTATTTTTCTGCATATACTGAAGAAAATGGAGCTGAAATGTGGAGTTATGATGGTACAAATGCCCTAATGGTAAAAGATATTAATGTTGGTTCAAATAGTTCAAATGCATATGAGTTTACATTTTTTAACGATAAAATTATTTTTAGAGGAGACAATGGAACTTCAGGAAAAGAACTTTGGCAATTTATTCCTTCCACATTATCAGTAAATGAATTAAAAAACAATAATTATACATTATTTCCTAACCCAGTTTCAGGTTTTATAAATCTAAAATCTAGTTACATAATTTCAAATGTAGAAATATATAATACTTTGGGAGAGATTATAAAAAATCTACATATAGAGTCGGACAATATTAAAATGAATGTTAAAAGTTTAAATCCTGGTATTTATATAATAATACTTAAATCTGATAAAGGAATAGAAAGTTTGAAATTTATTAAAGAATAAATTTTGCTAACACCGTAAAAAATTGCTGGAAAAAATCAATTTTGCAAAGTCCTCGCGGATTTTCTACCCGTATAATATTTCTTAACTCAAGCGCTTAAATAACATAAATTTTCTTACATAAAGTGCCTTTAACCAAAAGACTGCTAATCTATACGTTCAATATGCGCTCCAATAGCACGCAAACGTTCATCTATATTTTCGTAACCGCGATCTATTTGCTCAATATTTTGAATAGTTGATGTTCCTTTTGCCGAAAGCTCCGCAATTAATAAAGAGACTCCTGCACAAATATCTAGCGATATTATAAGCATGCTAAGGTTATCTGCACACCCTTCTTCTGTAAATATTGATATTAATGATGATAGGGAAATTAAGGGGTTGCTTTAACTGAAGTTTAAGCACCAGTACGTATTGCTTTTCTGGCAGGAAAATTCTAACTTCCCCTATCGTCTGATATAAATCATTAAAACGGACGTATATCATTAAAGTTAGGACCAATTAGAAACTACAAGAAGAAATTACAATAAATGAGTAAATCAAAAAAATTTTGGGATGGTGCTTCAAAGAACTACGACAAAACAGAAGAACGCTTTGAGTACATTCATAATAAGTCTCGAAAAAACACTAAAAAATATTTAGAGAAGAGTAATGTTGTTTTAGATTACGGATGTGGAACGGGTACTGTATCTTGTGAAATAGCCGACTATGTTAAAGAAATACACGCGATTGATATATCATCAAAGATGATTGAAATTGCTACAGAAAAGGCAGTGGAGAGAAAAATTGAAAATGTAACTTTTTCTCAAACTGATATTTTTGACGAACAACTCAAAAAAGAATCTTTCCATAGAATACTAGCATTCAATATGTTGCATACTATTCCTGATCCCAAAGTTGTGGTGCAAAGAATAGATGAATTATTAAAGCCAAATGGGTTGTTTATTTCTGTAACACCGTGTTTAGGAGGTAAATTATCATTTTTAGTTGGTTTACAAATTCGGCTTGTTCAAATATTATGTAAAATTGGAGTAATTCCAGTTCCTATAAGAAGACTTAAAAGTTCTGATTTAGATAATTTAATCACGAATGGAAATTTTCAGACTGTTGATTCCGAAAAGATTTATAAAGGCGCATCTAGTTATTTTATTGTAGTAAAGAAAAAATAGTGAAAAACAAAAGGTGCTAACACCGTGTATCATTAATTGCTAGGCAAGTTCTTATTTGGAAAATACCTTCGGAATTTTCTCGGGTTCGTTTTTGTTTACTAAATTAGTTCCTTAACCACGCAACTAACCATACACAAACACGATAAGCGCAACTTTAAAGTTGGCATTAAAAACATAACTACGTACTTACTTACTCCACGCGCTCTATATGAGCTCCTATAGCACGCAAACGTTCATCTATATTTTCGTAACCACGATCTATCTGCTCGATATTTTGAATGGTAGAAGTTCCTTTAGCCGAAAGTGCCGCTATTAATAAAGAAACACCAGCGCGAATATCAGGAGAGGTCATGGTGGTAGCCTTTAGAGTTGACTTATAATCATGACCAATAACTGTGGCGCGATGCGGATCACAAAGTATAATTTTTGCTCCCATATCAATTAATTTATCTACAAAGAACAGACGGCTTTCAAACATTTTTTGATGTACTAAAACACTACCTCTTGCCTGAGTAGCTACTACCAAAATAATACTCAGCAAATCAGGCGTAAATCCTGGCCAAGGGGCATCAGAAATAGTCAAAATAGAACCATCAATAAAGCTCTGAATTTCATAACCATTAGTATGAGCAGGAATATGAATATCATCACCTTGTCTTTCAACTGTAATACCAAGTTTTCTGAAAGTTTCAGGAATTAAACCTAAATCTTCCCAAGATACGTTGGTAATTGTAAGCTCACTTTTTGTCATGGCCGCAAGTCCAATCCAACTTCCTATTTCAATCATATCAGGAAGCATTCTATGTTCAGTGCCTCCTAAACTATCAACACCATCAATAATAAGCATGTTTGATCCCACACCACTTATCTTAGCTCCCATTCTATTCAACATCTTACAAAGCTGCTGCAAATAAGGTTCGCAAGCCGCATTATAGATAGTCGTTTGCCCTTCGGCTAAAACAGCAGCCATTAAAATATTTGCGGTACCAGTAACCGATGCTTCTTCAAGCAACATGTAAGTACCTTTTAATTTTTTGGCTTCTACACCATAAAACTGTTCTTCTTTACTGTAACCAAATTTGGCACCTAACTTTATAAGACCTTCAAAATGTGTATCCAAACGACGGCGTCCAATTTTATCACCACCAGGTTTAGGAATATATCCTTTACCAAATCTGGCTAAAAGTGGCCCAACAATCATAATAGAACCGCGTAAACCGCGCCCATCAACTTTAAACTCGTCTGATTCTAAATACTTTAAATTAACATCATCTGCTTGAAAGCTATAAGATCCCTTACCTAGTTTTTCAACTTTTACTCCAAGCTTCTTTAATAAAGCAATAAGCTTATTGACATCAACAATGTCTGGAATGTTATTAATTGTAACTAACTCTGGAGTTAGTAAAACTGCACATAATATTTGTAAGGCTTCGTTTTTGGCGCCTTGAGGCTGAATGCTCCCTTTTAATTGGTGCCCACCTTCAATCTTAAATGTTCCCATAAAGTACTAGTAGCGTTTTCTTTGGCGGTTATTTGAATTCTTTTTGTGGTGATGCCCTTTCTTATTGTTATTATTAGAAAACTTGTTTTTAGAGCGCAATAAACTCGAAGAATCTGTTAAGTCTTCTTTAGAATCTTTCAAATTTAGTTTCCCTCCTGAAAGTTCAAATAGATGGTCAAAAATAACGGCATCCTCCACAGTATCTTTATTCCAATTTAAGAAACACTTTTTCATATGATTCGCAATAGTATAAGTCAACGCCTCTTTAAGTTCGCCTTCTTCCCAAGTATTAGCCACATCAATCATGGTTTTAATATTGTTTCCGTAAAAACGATATTTAGGAAAGTTTTGCGGGTATTTTAATGGCTCGGGACGTTCTTCATATATTTCCTTTGTTGGAATTTCATATGGTGAATCGGCATCCAATTCAAAATTAGACATGATAAACATCTGATCCCAAAGCTTATGTTGAAAATCTGGCACATCTCTTAAATGGGGTTGCATATTGCCCATTACAGCTATAATACCTTTTGCTACTTTATTACGTTCTTCTTTTGTTTCTAATGATTTAGCGTAATTAATCATCTTCTGCATATGCCTTCCATATTCCGGAATGATTAAATGTTCACGCTCTGTGTTGTATTCTAAATTATCTATCAAAATAAATGTGTAGAGTTAATAATAATGCACGTAGTTGCTGTGCCTGCGCAAAATACAAAAAAAAACTAAAGACTTATGACGCCTTCCACTTTTTCTGTAACTTCTTTATACTTATCTATAACGGCATCAGGGTTTTTCATAGAAACATTAATAGATACACTGGTATACTTGCCATTTTTAGATTTCTTAGTCTTAATTACGGCTCCCAAATTATCAAAAAGATCTTCTATTTGCTTAATCTTCTCCTTATCGGAAATCACGATAAATTTATATAAATACTCAGACGGCCAAAGTGCCGTATCATATAATTGCCCTTTTAATTTTTTATAAAACTCTTCAGAATTTGGAGGTACACTCATATTATTTTGTTTCTAAAACAAATATACAGTTTCATCTGTAATAATTAAGTTTTTTGAATAAACTGATATCATATTTAATCAACCATTTACATCTATCTCATTTGTTTAATAAAAACGCTTGCTCTGGTATTTTTTTTATACAAGTTAAATTACGAATTTTACAACTTAATTATCGCTCATTTGAAAGCTAAAAAAATTGTCATTACCGGTAGTGCGGGAACCGGCAAAACATCGGTTATAGATTTTCTAAAAACAAAAGGTTTTCATTGTTTTGAAGAAGTTATAAGAACATTAACTTCAGAGGCTAAGAATGAGGTAGATGCCTCAGATCATATTTCTAATCCCATTGTTTTTGCCAAAGATCCTTTAGACTTTAATACACGTTTATTAAATGGTAGAATAGATCAGTTTAATCAAGCAAAATCAATAGATAAAAAAATCTATTTCTTTGATCGTGGCATTCCCGATGTGCTCGCGTATATGGATTTTTTCAATCAAACCTATGATGAGGCTTTTATAAAAGCCTGTAACAACTATACGTATACAAATGTTTTTCTATTACCTCCTTGGAAAGCCATTTACAAAACGGATAGTGGGCGGTTTGAAAGTTTTGCCGAAGTAATACAAATTCATGAACATTTAAAAACTACCTACCTAAAGTTTGGATATCATATTACAGAAGTTCCCTTTGGAAGTATTGAATCTCGTACCGATTTTATTCTAGACCATATATAAATAAGTGGAGCACCCTATTAACATATTGGAACGTTATTGGAAGTTCACAAGTTTTAGAGCCAAACAAGAAGCTATAATAAATGCCGTAATTGCGGGTGAAGATACTTTTGTTTTACTTCCTACTGGTGGTGGGAAGTCTTTGTGCTTTCAAATTCCTGCTTTAGTAAAAGAAGGTATTTGTATTGTAGTGTCTCCGCTTATTGCTTTAATGAAAGATCAAGTAAAGTCTTTAAATGATAAGGGTATTAAAGCTATGGCTCTTACTAGTGGCATAAGTTATGCTCAGCTAGACACACTTTTAGATAATTGTATTTATGGCAATTATAAATTTTTATACATTTCCCCAGAGCGCTTGCAACAAGAATTAGTCCAAGACCGGATAAGGCAAATGCATGTAAACTTAATAGCTGTTGATGAGGCACATTGTATTTCTCAATGGGGAAGTGATTTTAGACCTGCTTACAAAAACATTAAACTTTTACGGCAATTACAACCAAGTACAAATGTAATTGCCTTAACGGCTTCAGCAAGACCAGAGGTTGTGCAAGACATCATTAAGGAACTTGACTTTATTCAGCCTAAAGTATTTAAGCAATCGTTTGAAAGGCCTAATCTTGCGTATATGGTCTTTCATGAGAATGATAAATACTATCGCCTTGAAACTATTTTAAAAAAGAACGCCGAACCATCTATCATTTACGTTCGCAACAGAAAGCTAACTTTAGAAATTAGTTCTTTTTTACAATCCAAAAATATAACGGCAACACATTATCATGGTGGTCTTTCAAACCTTGAAAAAGACACCAATATGACAGCTTGGATTAACAATCAAACTCAAGTTATTGTGGCTACCAATGCCTTTGGAATGGGTATTGATAAGCCTGATGTAAAAACTGTGATTCATTTAAATTTGCCCGAAAGTATTGAAAGCTATTTTCAAGAAGCCGGGCGCGCAGGGAGAAATGGAGATAAAGCTTTTGCCATAATTTTAAAAAACGATAGCGATGAATCTCTCGTTAAAAACCAATTTTTAAAAGTTTTACCAACGGTTAATTTTGTTAAGCAAGTTTACAGAAAGTTATGTAACTATTTTCAAATATCTTACGGCGAAGGGGAATATCAAACATTTGATTTTGATTTTAACACGTTTTGCAAAACCTATAGTTTTAGTTCTATTTTATGCTACAATGCTTTACTTTTATTAGACAGAAATAGCGTAATTAGCTTATCAAAACAGTTCAAAAATAAGGTAACCGTTCAATTTATTATTTCTAATAATGCTTTATTTAATTATTTGAATACTCATAAAGATTTTGACGTTATTGTAAAGTCTATGCTGAGAATGTATGGTGGTATTTTTGATCATGTTACAAAAATAGATTTAAATAAAGTTGCGACAAAAGCTTCGACTAATGAAGGTCTTCTAATACATGCTTTACAAGAATTAGAACGGGATGAAATCATTACATTAGGCTTAGCTAATACAGACGCGCAAGTTACATTTATTGAACCCAGAGAAGATGATAAGACTATTAATAGAATCGCGTCAATTATTGAACAACAAAATAAATTAAAACAAAATCAAGTAGCTGCTATCTTAGATTATGTTGAAAATGATTCAGCATGTAAAAGTATACAGCTCTTAAGTTATTTTGGAGAAAGCGATGTTCAACCTTGTGGCATATGCTCTGTATGTATTCAAACTAAAACAAAGCCCCAAGATATGAATTCAATAAAGAAGCAAGTTATAGAACAACTTGAAACAGGAGATCAATCATCTCGTCAATTATTAAAAACCATAAATTGCTCAGAAAACATATTGAAAACAGTTCTTAAATTATTACTAGAACACCAAATTATAAATATTACACAATCGAACACATACAAATTAAGTCATTTATAAAGCCTAGAAAGGGCCTTAATATTGATATATAAATTTTTAAATACATGAAAAACTTGAGAATTGTATTTATGGGTACTCCTGATTTCGCCGTTGCTACCTTAAAGACATTAGTTGATAACCAATATAATATTGTAGGTGTTATAACTGCACCCGATAAACCTGCCGGACGTGGTAGAAAACTTAATGAAAGTGCTGTAAAAAAATATGCGAAATCTCAAGACCTTAAAATTTTACAACCTAATAATTTAAAGGATGAAGAATTCTTAGGCGAACTGAAAGGCCTTAATGCCAATTTGCAAATTGTAGTCGCTTTTAGAATGTTACCAAAATTAGTTTGGCAAATGCCTGAATTAGGCACGTTCAATTTGCATGCCTCACTGCTTCCTAACTACAGAGGTGCTGCTCCTATTAATTGGGCTATTATTAATGGAGAAACAAAAACCGGAGTCTCCACATTCTTTATTGATGAAAAAATTGATACTGGAGACATGATTCTTCAGAAAGAAATAAATATTGATCCAAATGAGAACGCAGGTCGTCTTCATGATAAGCTAATGGATCTAGGAAGTGAATTAGTTTTAACAACAGTAGCCTCAATTGATAACGGAACCGTTAAAACTCTACCACAGAAAGAAACTGAAAATATTAAAACAGCATACAAGCTCAATAAAGAAAACTGTAAAATTGATTGGAATGCTCCTATTGAAAATATTCACAACCACATTAGAGGATTAAGTCCTTACCCGGCTGCTTGGTGTACATTAATAAATGGTAAACAAGAATTAGATATAAAAGTTTACAAGGCTGAAAAAGAATTAGGGAACCATAATTTGAATGCAGGGTCTATTATTTCTTCTAAAAAAGAACTAAAAGTTGCTGTGTCAATGGGATACATTATTTTAAAAGAAATAAAGCTTCCAGGAAAGCGAGCTATGGATATAAAATCACTTTTAAATGGATATACTTTTGAATCTGACGCAAAAATGCTCTAAACCCTTATTATTATTGATATCGTGAAATATTCGATAAAATACATATTCGTTATTAACAAATGCTACAAGTTATCAACAAAACCATGTATTTCCCTTACTGTTACTTGCATGATTGCATAATCCGTATAAATTTGTAAAGGATTTAACAAAAAATGTTTAACCGATTTATTAATAATTAAATTTTATATTATGAACAAAACAGATTTAATCGACGCAATGGCAGAACACGCAGGAATTACTAAAGCTGCTGCAAAAAAAGCTTTAGAGTGTGCGCTAATTGAAATTGAAGGAGCTTTACAAAAAGGTAACAGAGTTTCTTTAGTAGGATTTGGGTCTTGGTCAGTTTCAAGAAGAGCTGCTAGAGACGGAAGAAACCCTCAAACAGGTGCAACTATCAAAATCAAAGCTAAGAACATTGTTAAGTTTAAAGCTGGATCTGATTTATCAAGTGCAGTAAACTAATCGTTTACTTCTTTTATAATATTAAAAAGCCCTCACAATGTGAGGGCTTTTTTTATATTTCCTATAAATCTTGCATTTTATCGAAATAAATATTAGATTTAATTACTAATTCCTCAATATATGGTTAAGACTAAACCCAAAAAAGGAGATTTATTAATTGCTGAACCAGCAATTATTGGCGATGTTTCATTTAACCGGTCTATAGTTTTACTTGCAGACCATTCTGATGAAGGTTCTATAGGTTTTATTTTAAACAAACCTTTGGATTATAGTATTAATGATTTAGTTCCTGAAGTAGAAGCTACTTTCAAAGTTTATAACGGAGGACCTGTAGAACAAGACAATTTATATTTTATTCATAAAATACCACAACTTATACCTGATAGCATAGAAATTTCACTTGGTATTTATTGGGGAGGTGATTTCAATAAAGTTGCAGAGCTTATAAAGGATAATACTATTAAAGAAACTGATATCAAGTTTTTCTTAGGATATTCAGGGTGGGAATCAAGTCAACTCGTTGAAGAGTTAAAATCTAATTCTTGGGTAGTCTCTGAAAATGTTTACAAAAAAAATATTATCGAGAAAGACTATGAAACCTTTTGGAAAGAAAAAATGCTAGAGTTTGGAGGCGAATATAGTATTTGGTCTAACGCTCCGGAAAACCCAAGTTACAACTAACTCAATCTTATTTTCACATTCAAATTTTGAAGCAAATTCTTAGAAATTTCAGCTTCATAGTGCTTTTTTCGGTATTTACTTATTGGTTGTATTCCTACCATAACGTTAGTCACAAATAGTTCATCTGCTTTTTGAAGTTCAAAAGGAGATATTGACGCTTCTAACAATTCAAATTCTGGTAATTCCTTAATAATATCAATTATTTGCGTACGCATTACACCTTTTAAACATCCATCTGTTAAAGGAGGTGTTTTTATTGTTTTTCCATTTACAAGAAATACGTTTCCGTTTAATGACTCGACAACCTGCTTATTCGTATTGAGTAATAAACAGTTTTTCAAATCATTTTCTTTAGCATAAATACTACCAACAACATTTAAAGCCTTATTATTAGTCTTTAAAGTTGATAATAAACTTGGGGAAACATAATAGTCTTTAAACAAATCTACTTCATAAACTTCATCTTTTATCAGATAAAAATCTTCATTAATTTTAGTTGCGACAATAACAAAACTAACAGCATTGCTTTCGGGAGTATACAGCCCTCCTTCATTTCTGTGAATCCATATTTTTACACGTGAAGAGGCTTTGCTTAGTTGATTTGTACTTAATGTTTTATAAATCTCAATTTCTAAAAATTCCATTGTAAAATTCATAGGAATTTCCATGCGCATGATACGCATTGATGCCATTAACCTAAAATAATGATCTTCCCAAAACAATATTTTACCCCCACTAACTTTTATCGTTTCAAAAAGGGCATCGCCATAGGCATACCCCCTATTTTGGGTTGATAAAATCGTGCTTTCCTCTATAAGTGTACCATTAAGATTTGTCATAAAAAAACCGCTTTCATTGTTTAGAAAGCGGAGCAAATATAATTTAAAATATACGATTCTTGATTAAGCAGAACCTAATACTTGTTTCAAACTTGAGATTTGGTTTGTCCAAAGCATTTTAGCCTCATCAACTTCATCGTCTTCAGCAAAATCAGTAACCATTAACGACACATCCTTGGTAATCTCATCTACCTGAATTCTAATCTCAAAATAACAGCTCTGGTTGTCTTCCTCATCCTCAAGCCACCTGAATTTTACACGCTCACCACTTTTCTTGTTTAAAAGTTTTGCTTGTTCTTCACTACCATCCCAAATAAAAGTAAATAATTCACCTCGGGAATTCACGTTATCAGAAAACCATTCAGATAAACCAGACGGCGTTGAAATATATTGAAACAGAAGTTGAGGAGATGCATGTATTGGAAACTCAATATCAAATCTAATTTTATCGTCCATAAGCCACTTTGAGATTAATAAAGCCCAATATATACATTAATTGAGACCTATAACAACAATTTTAAATAATATTTTAAGTCTGTTCTGTTTGGTTACAATAATATTGTTTTTATATTTGCAGCCTTAAATTATGGCGAGGTAGCTCAGTTGGTTAGAGCGTCGGATTCATAACCCGGAGGTCGGGGGATCGTGCCCCCCTCTCGCTACAAAATTTAAAAGAAAAATCCCAAGAATTCATTTCTTGGGATTTTTTATTTAATAAAATAATTCGTTCTTTTTTTCAAACTACTGGAGTTAAATCATCTAAATTAAAAGTTTATGGCCAATTAACAATCTTGTTATTATACATAGCATCAAGTCCCATTTGAACACAAATAGCTGTATTTGCTCCTGTTAATATACCCGATTTTGGCTGAGTATTATTGATAATGGCATCGCTAAAATCAAGAAGTGCTTGTTTACTTGGATCTAAATGCTCGACATTTATTGGATATCCTTTACTCTTATCCCACTGTGCTGTAGCACCACTAACTCCGTCTACATCTTTAACTACTTTATTTTTTTGCCCCTCGGGATAAAACCAAGCTTTGCTCGTATCAATAACGATTGTACCTTTATCTCCCAAAACTTTAATTTCATAGCCGTCTTTGGCATTACTTGTTAAACAAGTAAACTTCGCATTAACTCCACTTGGATAACTATAGGTTAAGTGCACATTATCATAGGTTTCTCTGCCATCTTTCCAATAATCAATCCCACCAACTCCCATCACTTGGTTTGGAACTTCATCAAGAACCCAATTAACAAAATCAATTTGGTGTGAACATAATTCAGCAGTCAACCCACCTGAAAACTCACGATACATTCTCCAATTTACAGCCTTCTCAAATTTGGGATCAGGCACTGGTCTTCTCCAATTTCCATGACGATTCCATTGGCATTCAAATGCACTAATCTTTCCAACCTTTCCTTGTTTAATCAAATCAACTACATTTGTATATAATCTCGAGCTATGATATTGATGGCCTGTTTGAAATATTTTATTAGACTGATTGGATTTATTAACTAAAGATTGTATACCATCATATTTTTTAGCTAAGGTTTTTTCACAATACACATGCTTCCCAGCATCAATTGCATCCATGGCAATCTTAGAGTGTGTGCTAAACGGTGTTGCAACTATTACGGCATCAATTTCTTTATTGTCAAGTAATTTTCTGTAATCTGAATAACCTACGGCTTTTGAATTAGCCTTTGACAAACCATTTTCTAATCTAAAAGGTAGAATATCGCAAGAGGCAATTACATTAATCTTATCGATTGAATTTATAATAGAAGTTAATCCTCCTCCTCGACTTCCTGTTCCAATAACTCCAATATTTATTTTATCATAAATATTTGAATCCGATAACAAACTTCCATATGCATAGCTCGTGCTGGCTACTCCAGCTGCAACTATTCCTGTTTTTTTTATAAATAATCGTCTTTTCAAAATCCAAATTATTTTTATTAATAAACTAAAGACACATATCCTTTTTTAATTAAGTAATTAAAGAAAATCAAGTTAAAAATATTAAACAATTCAAACTAACTATTTTAGTGAAAACACTTTTAGGCCTTTAATAATTCCCAGCTTTTGTTTTCAATAAAGTTTTATTCCAATAGGCTAACAACTCTTCATCAGTGATTTCTTCCGCAAGCCCTAATTTTTTCATTTTGATTTTGAAATAATTTTGAGAGCCCTCCATCCCTTTTTGAATCGTTTCCTCGGATTCTGGGATTCTGTTTTTATCGTAAACCTTAAGGTTTTCTTGAAGAATAGATTTCAACTCGTCAAAATGGCCTTGGTAGTCACTATCATTTGTAAGGTTATTAAATTCGTTTGGGTCATTTTTTAAATCGAAAAACTCGAATTCCGGACGATTATCAGCCATAAACTGATTAAAAGGTGCTTGTAATTCACCTTTTTCATACAGTACTCTATATAATGCAAACGCAGGGTATTCAGCTCTTTTATAACTTGATAATTGCATCCAAGGTTTTTCAGGTTCTTGATTCCATATTAATTTAAAATGACCATCAGTTATACTTCTTATGGCATCTGGAGCATCTCCGGCCCTCCCTCGAAAACCGTAGACATAATCTCGCTTTTCTTGTTTATGCCCAATAAATACTTTTCCATGTAATTTATAAGGTATTTCCAGTCCAGAAATATTTAGAGTAGTAGCTGAAACATCAACCAAACTCACCAGTCTATCATCAATTTTATTGGTTTCCACTTTCTCTGGCCATCTAATAATCAAAGGGATTTGAAGTCCTCCCTCATACAAAAATTGTTTATCTCTTAAATGCGGACGACCATGATCTCCAAAAAAGAATACAACGGTGTTATCTGCTAAATCTTCATCTTCTAGACGCTGCATGACCCAACCTACAATGTCGTCGCACTTTTGCACAGATTCAAGGTATAAAGCCCAATCCGCTTTCAATAATGGATGGTCTGGATAGCATTCTGGAAGTTTTACAGTTTCAGCATTTATGGCGTTCTTTTTATGGCGTTCAAAAACTCTATGAGGATATTTAATTTGAACTTGTGCAAAGAACGGTTGCCCTTCTGCTCGTTCATTCCAATCTTTACCATCGTATTTAATATTTGGTATAAAATTATAATCGTTTTTTCCTCCTTTTTTGAGATAATCTTTACCACTTCCATTAGCTATAAAATACCCAGCTTCTTTGAAATATTCTGTAATTGGTTTAATATCATTAGGAAGAAGAGTCATATTAATTGTTCTATGATCCAAACAATTAACGGTTGTGGGATACATTCCTGTGATTAGAGATGAACGACTTGCTGAACAAACGGGCGCATTAGCATAAGCATTAGTGTATAATGTACCTTGTTGCGCTAATTTATCAATGTTTGGCGTTTTCACATCTGGATTGCCGTAACAAGCTAATTCTCTACCTAAATCGTCTGCATTAATCCAAAGAATATTGGGTCTAATAAATTCTTTAGCGCCCTGTTTCTTTTCACAACCAAAAAGGATAAAAACGTAAAACAAAAAAAGTACATATGTGCCTTTAAAACTACTCACTCTCCTTTCTTATGCGCTCCATTTGTTTTTTAGATAGTTTTCTAGAGAAATAAACTTCAGGGTGCAAATACAAGCGCGTATCTTTCATTTGAGGGTCGTCTAAATCTAAACTCAAATCGCAATCAAATCTTGCCAAATAACTGTATTTCCTACCTCTACCTTCTGGATAACCTTGTGATCCTGTAAAATGAGAAATTCCCCAAGTAATACCTCTTCCGTTTCCTTTACTATTGAATGCATCTGGAATATAAGAACCTGCTGCAAATGGTAAAAATGCAGATACAGAAGCAATATCAAAACTTACACCATCGGGTGCATATTGTATAGTACTATTTTCATTACCATCCCTAGTAATTAAAGCTGCAATACCTTCTTTAAAAGGGAAAAGTGCAGTTTCATGACCTGAGTTAAACAAAGGATTTAATGGGTGTTTTTTAAACGGCCCTAATGGGTTATCTGCTATAGCCAAACCTGCTGCAACTAAATACTCTGGTCGAACACCATAAGCTGCCTTATAATAAACGTAAATTTTACCTTTATAAACTAAAGGATAAGGATCGTGAATGGAATACTGATCCCAAGTACCAGATTCTCCATTCGGAATGATTTCTTGATCTACAATAGCCCAAGGCCCATCAGGTGAGTCTGAATGAGCAACAGCTACTGGACAATGATCTCCTTTTGTCCCACTTGCCTCGCTAAAAGCTTGAAAGTATAAGTAATATTTACCTTCCCACTTTAAAATATCTGTGGTAGTCACCGATCGCCACCCTAAAGCTGGTTTTTCGGGTCTTTTTATAGCAGGTCCTTGCTCTTCCCAAGTAATTCCATCTTTGGACGTTGCATACCAAATATCTGCCAAGTCCCAATCTGTAGAAGGAATAGCATCTGTAGATAAATGTGCATTACTAAAACCTACAGGTGGTTTTACTGTTTGTCTGTGCGTATACCAAACGTAGAACTTGCCATTTTCTTTAATAATTTTTGAAGGATCTCGTCTAGAAATCGTACCATCATCTTTGCCATAATCGAAACCTTTTAGCTCTGTATATTTAAATTGAGAAAACAGTTCGTTGTCTTGAGGCCTTGGTGCCATGTACCTATCGTAAAGCCTTTCGTTAGCTGCACTTAAAGGTCTATCTGGTTTTGTTTGTGGAATATCCCAAGGATAACCTTTTAAGCTATCTAAAGATTGCTCTTCTTGTTTAACGTCTTCTTTTGTCGCATTTTTATCCGTTTGTTGCCCACAAGATATTATTCCTACACTGGCAACCATTACCACTAAATATTTAATTTTACTCATCCTTTAAAATTTTGATTCTTTTTTATTTCCGCTTGTAATATTTTACCCAATCAATTTTCATACTTGTACCATCAATAGCATCTGTAACCTCTCCACCATGCTCTAATATAGCTAAGCTTAAAAAGATATTAAGTTCAGATTTACATAGGGTATTAGGAATTGATCTAATGAGCTTATTATCATAATAAAATTTAACTTGATCCTCGCTCCAATCCATTCCATACACGTGGTAATCTTCAGCGAAATTATTACTCTCTTCTACATCATAAGTAGTTATTTCAACCCAATCGCCATCAACAAAAGCCTCTATTTTATAATCTGATATTAATGAATTCCAATTAGAACCACTAAGCCAACCGTTAATGAATTGAATATGACCAATATTCTTTTCTTCAGGCCAAGTAAACTCTAACCATTTTTCTCCTTCTTTTTGAGACACCCAACTTGTAGTACTTGTACCATCTGCAACAGCAGATACTTTAAATTCATCTCTTAAAACGCCGCTGGCTGTTATCTCAGTATCTGATTCTCTAGATAGATTTGTTAACCCAGTAACACTGTTATCTGCAGTATTAGATAGTAAACCTGTTGGATAACAATTAGTGTTTTGTTCATATATACGAAATTCTCTAATATGAAAATGTGTAGAGTTATTAGAAGAAAAACGAATACGATTGGTTTTTACACTTTCATTGAAAGAATGTGCATACGCTGGAGATAAACCTTCGGAATATTGAAGTTGATTGTTCTCTGTATTACCATTTTGCCAATGATGACGGTTTGTATTAACCTCATTAGGAAAGTGTCCTTCGTTAACATCTAGCTCGCATATTACTTCGGGACTATTAATAGTCTGATCTCTTGGGAAGAGCCAAAAAGAATTATTTGTACCACTGGCTCCTGCATACTTATATTTACATTCATAATAGCCGTAACCAAAGGTTTCTTTAGTCCAGATATTTCCGCATGTCCAATCTTGTCCCCCTCTTTGTTCCTTTTTTGCTTTAAGTTCTAACACACCATTTTCAATCACAGCATTTTCTCTCCAACGACTACAAAGAATATGACCAGCTAAACCATTTTGTGACGCCCAGATCTCTTCTAACTTCGAATCATCATAGTCAAATTCATCTACCCAAGTCAATTCAAAACTAGATAAATCTACTTCTTCGGTAGGAGCAGAAAGTTCATGACTGTAAGACTCCTCACAATTTGTTGTTGTATCATCATCATCTCCTTCTCCAACCATCTGCTCATCGTCATTTGGCTGATCTTTAGAACCACTGCAGTTTGTTGTGGATATACTTATCGCAAATAAAACTGCGCAAAATAATATCCATCGAGTTAAATTCATTCTTTTTTCTTTTTTTTAATTTAATTTATATTTCTGTCTACTTATCATTTTTTGTGAGGGGTTTTAAATCCCAATAGGCATAAAGTTCTTTAAGCTGATTATAAGCCTTTTTAATACCACGATTTTCATTAACAATACCCCATTCTCTATAACCAGATTCAGGCGTGCCTCGGTAATTACTTCTGTAATCATTATAACTCCAAATTGATAAGCCCGCTACATAAGGTAAATCTTTTAAATCCTTTATATATTGTACTAAATCATCTGGTAATTTTGCATCATCGGCACCTCCAATTTGTTTTAGACCTATCTCAGAAATAAAAATGGGTTTTCCTGGGAATTTTTCATTAGTCATCTTAGCCAATTTAGGTGCGGGACCATAACTATTCATAGAGATAAAATCTACTTTTTCGTAAGGTTCACTTCCAATCTCTCCTTTTCTATAAGATGTTATTGTAACATATGTTTTCAATCTTGAAGGGTCTAACTTACCAACATAATCTAGCATAGAATTAGCGTATTCATATTGGTTCTTTGTCATCTTTTTTTCAGGCCATGTTGCGGTAATAGAATCATTTTCTCTTAACTCATTACCAACACTCCAAGCTACTACAGATGGGTGATTGTAGTCGCGCTCTATCATGTCGCCTAGCCACTGTTTTGTAAGCGGATTGTTAGGAAAAGCTTGTACATCATCATCACCCCAAACTGGAATTTCCTCTACTAACAAGAAACCAATACTATCACATATTTTTAATAAGTTTTTTGAAAGTGGTGCATGCATCAATCTTGAAAAATTGCAGCCCAGGTTATACTTAATATCTAGCATATCTTTCAATACCAAATGGTCTGGTTCCGTATTTCCATAAACAGGATGATCATGTACCCGGTTAACACCATTCATCCTAACAGCTTCATTATTTAAATAAAACTGCTCTCCTTTAACTTCAAATTTTCTGATACCGAATTTATCAGAGGCTGAATCAACTTCTTTATCATGTATTGCAATTGAACTATTTAATTCATAAAGATTTGGTGAATTAAAATCCCACAATTTTACATCTGAAAGGGGTTTTTCAAAATTTAAATATGAAACTGATTCTGATGCTTTTTCAATAGTAACTGATACTGAATCTTTATGAATACCTACTATCTCAGAATTTATATTTGCCGAAGCAGAGGTATTACCATTATTTTCAATCTTATATTTTATGGTAAACTCTACGATTTGTTTTTCAAAATCAGGTATAGAAGTAATATGTTGGTAAACAAGTCTTACATCTTCATCGGCAATCAAAGTCACATCTCTACTAATACCTCCCCAAGCCCACCAAGCGCCCCGTTTATAGGTATTATCTGCCATAACAACAACAGAATTTGAAGTACCCAGATTAACTTTATCGGTAATATTAAACTCAAATGGCGTATATCCACCAACGTGTTCTCCTAATAATTGCCCGTTTAACCATACTTTGGCGGTTTCATAAACGGCATCAAACTTTACTCTTATCTGCTTGTTTTTCCAATTTTTTGGAACGCTAAATTCTTTTTGATAATAGCCTTTCCCTACGTATTCTGAATAACGTTCTCTTGTATCCCAGTTACCTGGAACTTGTAGCGTATCCCATTTAGTAAAAGACGCTTTAAAAACGTCTTCTTCACTTACATCATTTGATGCTAAAAATTGCCAGGTACCATTAAGCGATATATTCTTAACTTCAATATTAGATTCGGTTTTAGCACATGATAAAACTGTGAGTAAGAATAAAAATATGATTATTACTTTTTTCATAATGGATTGTTTAGTTTTCGTGTTTAGTAATTTTCAATGGGATTTGAATATTAAAAGAATGGCGAATATTATTCACATCTATAGAGTCTGCGGCACAAAGTAAAGCAAGTGGTTCTCCGTTTTCAAGATATACCTGCGGACGCTCTAAATGGTCAAACTTTATTTTTCTTCCATCTGTGAACGTTATAGTTCTGTCTGAAATTTCAAAATGTTTGGCTTGGTTCCAATTAATACCATCCTCAGAATCATAATGTACTAAAGAGAAAAGACGATTTTTACCTTCATGCTTAATACGCTTTACAATAGCGCGATACTTTCCATCTTGATACCAAATATAAGGGTCCTCAGCCGGAAAGCGTTCGCCTTCAAATGTAAATACGGGGTCTGGATATTTTTTAAAAGGACCAGTTGGCTTATCTGCAATGGCTACTAAATGTACTACTGGGCCGCCTGCTGGTAACTTAAATTTCTTACCTACGGCTTTGTACACCATTAATATTTTGCCATCGGCCATTTGGCATACCGAAGGATTTGATGTCATTAATGCGTCATGCGCCAAAGAATCATTTTCTGTGATATCTAAAACTGGTTTATTAAAACGTTTCCAAGGGCCATTTGGATGATCTGCTACAGCAACACCAATACGTTGGTTATTTCTGTGCGTCCAATTCAGTTTTGGTTTTCCTGGGCTACTTACAATTTCTTTATCACCAAAGTTACCCATGTAGTATAAGTAGTATTTCCCGTTAAATTTATGAACTGTTGGGTTATGTGTCGTTGAACCATCCCAAAACTCAGCGCCTCTATCTGGGAGTACATCATCTTTATGTTTAAAAGGACCAAAGGGTGACTCTGAAACTGCATGAGAAATTATGGAATAGTTTACCCATTCCCAACCCATATTTTTTGGCCAAACAGAATAGAACATATGGTACAAACTGTCTTGCCCCTTAACTAAAGAACCACCCCAAATACTCATGGTGTCATTAACAAATACTGATTTAGGAGACGCTATACCTAAATCGATTTGATAATCAATTACCGCAATTTTATTGGCTTGTTGTTTATTTTCCTTTTTCCCAGAGCACGCTATTAATAGCACCGCTAAAAGAAATGAGAATGAAAATATATACTTTAATTTCATCTACATTTAGTTTGTTGGTTATTTGTTTGGTTTATAATACCTAACGTAATCTATTTTCATACTTTTACCATCTAAGTCGTCTGTAACAGGACCAGCATAAGCTTGTTTTAATAATGCCAGACTTAATAAAATATTTGTTTTACTAAAACACACTTTATTTCTCACTTTACGATATAATTTCCCATCGAAATAAAATTTAAAATAATCCTCGTCCCACTCTAGTCCATAAGTATGGTATTCTTCTCCAAAATTTGATGTTTTTGATACATCGTATTCATAGATATCTTCCCAAGTATTATTTTTCCAAATCTGTATTTTATAATCTGTGATTAAGTTTTTACATAATCCATCGGCTTGTACGCATCCGTTAAGAAATTGAATGGCATTAATTGATTGCGGAGCTGTCCATTGAAATTCAATCCATTTTTCGCCACTATTTCCCTTAGAAACCCATCTTGTTTCCATTTTATTGTCAGTTGCAAAATTTGGTTTTGATTCTAATTTTCCCGAATTATTTCCATTGGTTATAATTTTCACATCTTTTTGTGCGGCTAGGTTTATGTTCTTATTTCCTAGCGCTTTTTCCCAATTTGGAAAAGCCATATTCCTTTTAAAAATTCTGAACTCTGAAATTTGAATAGAAGAAGGTGTATTTGATATCAGCCTAAGCTTTTTAGTAGTTACTGCCTCCTCGAGTTTTATTTCTTGAACTGGCTCCCCGGTAAGTGTATGATGAATTTGATCACTTTCATGGGTAACTTTGCCATTTGGGGCAGTATCTTTATCCGTCCAATTATGGATATTGGTATTTATTACATTAGGAAAATGCCCTTCATTAATATCTACTTCACATGCCTTTTCACCCTCTGGTAATCTAAATTTAGGCCATAACCAAAATGAATTATTGGCACCATAACAGGCCACATACTTGTATCTGGCTTCAAAATACCCGTAACCAAAAGTTGCTTTAGTCCATACATTGCCGCAGGTCCAATCTTCTCCAGCTTTTTGCTCTTTTTTAACTTTTAACTCTAAAACTCCATTTATCACTTCCGCATTTTCTCTCCACCTACTACATATTACAAAATCTCCAGTTGGACCATTTTGCGAAACCCATTGTTTCTCTAAATCTTTATCAGAATAATCAAATTCGTCTTGCCATACTAATTTCCAATTGTCTAAATCTAAACGCTCATAATTATTGAGAACCATGTTCTGATTCTTTTTTGAATTCTGAGCGTATAGCGATGATAACACCGAAAAGCATGAAATAATAACGTATTTATTTATTTCAAACATTTATTTAGCTTTTACGATTTGAGACCAATTACTTTCTTCCGAATTATAACTTCTTTTTAATTTAAAATAAACGTCGTTTTCTCCATGTAAATCAATTGACATCATACCCCTAACGTTTGAAATAAATTCTTTATCTAAATTAGTTTTAGAAGCGCCATATTTAACAGTATAATCACCATCTTCAAAATCACTAGAATAGCCTATAATCAATTTGTTTTCAGCAATAAATGCATCCCAAATAATTGGTGGTAATACGTTATTATTAGTGATTACACTTTTTACTTTTGAAGCGTTACTAATTCCTTTATCATTTACTGCATAGAGTTTGAAACTATAAGTTTTCCCTGTAGTTAAACCCATAACATCTATGCCATTAGTGATGGTTTTATCCGATGCAATAGTCTCTCCTTTATCGTTTACATAAGATACAAAGTATTCTCCGGCATTTGGCACTTTATCAAAAAGAATTCTTGCTGAATTTTTACCTGAAATAACTTCAGAAATTTCAGGAGTTATCGGGTTTAGAAAAGACACCATTTTATCGTACCTTGAATAACCTGTTGGTGTTATTAGACTTACTGTTAAATCTAAAATATCATCTGGTAAACTTTTCCAAGTGATCGTATTGCTCCAAACCTTATCTTCAGGCGTTAACATAGGCAAATCCATAGTATTTTTTGAAACGATTTCACCTTTACTATTTCTAAATTGATAGTTCAACTTATAGCCTTTCATGCTATGACTTGGGTAATCACTTCTGCTCTTGATAGGTATATTAAAATTTGCTGTGTTATTTTTAAAATCGACCTCAGTAATTTCAATATCATGAATTGGTGCATGCTCTTTTTTAAGGCGATTAAACAGTCTTCTTTTTTGTCGCCAGGAAGTAATAACCCCCCAAACTCTATTTTCTTCTGCTGTAGTACCCGCATAGCCACTTCTATAATCATTAAAGGTCCACATGGAGGTGCCTATCACAAATTTATTTTTATTTCTAAAATGATTCATCCATTCAGAAAAAATGGCTTTATCTGCATTGGGTGATGTAGTTTGAAAAGGATCAAAACCATATTCTGAAACAAAAACAGGTTTATCTGGCCATTTTTCTCTTAACGTATTTAATATTTCTTGAGGTTGCCCTTGCCAACGGTACATGTTATGCATAATTACATCTACATGTGTGTTTGGGTCTGTTTCTGGCGTATACTCATCTTTTTGACCTGAATTACTAACACAGGTAACTAACCTGTATGGGTCCAATTCATTTTTTACATAATCAATAGCTTCTTTTGCATATGCATTATGATTATTTAGCTCGTTACCAACACTCCAACCAATAATACTTGGGTGATTAATGTCGCGCTCAATCATCCCTTTAAGCCAATATTTTGCTATTAAATAATTTTTGTCTGCAGAAGATTTTAAATCAAAGCTTTTAGATACCTTAACATAAGGTTGATCCAACATTAAAATTTCTTCATCTTCACGCTTTAAATCAAGGCTATTTTCATCGGAAACTTTAGCTAACGGTAGATATTTCGCTCTAAATTCATCGTTATCTAAATCTCTTACATTAACTTCTTCAAACAATAAAATCCCTTTTTTGTCGCACAAATCAATCAATTTCTCATTCTGAGTGCCGTGCATAATTCTCATGAAATTAGCGCCAGCTTCTTTCAGAAGGTCAACATCTTCTTCTAAAACTTCTAAAGGCTCTGAAGACCCCCAAAAACGATGTTCACTTACTCTATTAAATCCAGCTAATCGCACTGGCTCACCATTTAATAACATTTTAGAGCCTGTGAGTTCAACTTTTCTAATTCCGAAGTTATTATCTCTAGCATCTAAAATATGTTCTCCTTCAGAAATAGTGGTTGCAATTTTATATAGCTTTGGATGATCAAAATGCCACAATTCTACGTTATTAGCAGTTAAAGTCGATTCTAGTTCAATATCTGCAGTAGTATTTGCTTCTACTTCAATTGTACCGCTTAATGCATCTATTTTAGTATCATCTAAAACTTTAGCATTAACAACTAAAGTTCTTTTTACAGATGATTTGTTTTCAATCTTAACTTTTAATTTTAATGCAGCTGTGCCCGTTTTTAAATCCGGATCCGCATGAATGTATTGATAATCTATACGAACATCTTTGTTTTTAGTTAGGGTAACGTCTCTTATAATACCCCCCCAATTCCATGTTGCACCGACTATAGCACTATTATCAACTTGGACTGCTATGACGTTTTTACTGTTGTAATTTAAGGCATCGGTCACATCAAATTCAAAAGGCGTAAAACCGCCACGGTTTTTTCCAATGAACTTTCCGTTAAGATATACTTTTGAAAGATGATACACACCTCCAAATTTTAAATAGTATCTGTTGTTTGAAGCATTTGTCCAACCCTCTGGAATAGAAATGGTTTTACGATACCACCCTATACCTGTGTAGTTTGAAAAATCGTTAATCATGCCCCAATGTCCTGGTACTTTTAAACTATACCAATTGGCATCATCAAAATCTGTTTTGAATACCTGTTTAGGTTCTTCTTTTGCCGTTAAAAATTGTTCCTTTGAAATTTCTTTAAACATTACAGCGTCTGCCGCCACCCTACCTCCTGCGATTGCTGTAAGCTCAACATAATTTTTATCACCAAAATCAAATTTATAGATACCTAAACTTATCCATTCGTTACAAAACACCCGTTGACTTACATATTTAGTGGTAATGCCATCAGCATGTTTTATATTATATTGAGCTGTTAAATGTGATTCAA
Organism: uncultured Algibacter sp.; assembly: GCF_947495925.1. GTDB lineage: Bacteria > Bacteroidota > Bacteroidia > Flavobacteriales > Flavobacteriaceae > Algibacter_E. Next base: position 241,663 of record NZ_CANMAU010000003.1, on the reverse strand, counting down.
AAGGAAACTTTGCAAAGGCCTCAAAATATCCCGAGTTATTAAAATTGGGATAAAACCTAACGTAAGCATCATCTTTTTTCTTTCCTTCAACTAAATTGTGCGCAGGAAAATTGTGTTTTATATAATCTTCACCATGAAATTTAGAATACCTAATGCCTTTGTTAGACGAGTCCCATTTTCCATGGATTTCAACATTGGTATCTTTATTATCAATTACAATGTCATTTCCCGCAGCTTTAACATTCATATAATTGGAACCCTCTCCATAAATGGTGTGGAATTTCCAATTTCCATTTAATGAAAGGGTGTTATTCTCTGATATTTCACCTTTTGATTGACATCCAAGGATAAAAATCGATACAAATAAATATATGTGCGTTTTAACTATATGCATACTGTTTTTACTGGCACAATACTTCAAAAATTGCTGCTGGCACATCTTTTGACGGATGCTCAACTTCTATTGTAAATCCTTTTAAATCTTTTGGAGTCTCAAGTTTTAATGTACTAATGGTTTGATAGTTTCCTTCTACCTTATGAAGTACCTTCCCTTCTAAATCCTTTATAACATAATTACGCACACAAAAGGGAACAACTTCTTCTGGGTGTCCCATAAGCGTTGATTCCATAGGGTGATCGTAATCTGAGTCTAAGAACAATTTAATTTCTGATATTGATTTAGCTTCATCCCATTCTACTTTTATTGTTGGGGTTTCATCGCTTAAACTAGCAAGCCATCCATTTACTTCAGTTGTGGGTCTTACATAACCATTTCCTATATTTTTAACACTAAAAGATTCTATAGCAGGCGAAATTTCCATGGCAATATTTTTTCCATCTGGTCTGCGATGAGGCGTCCAAAATTCAAATTCATCTACGCCAATATCAGCTGGTGGCACTTGTTTTCCATTATTAGAAACCGCTTTATTAACCCCATTAAAGACAGACAATATACCTGCATAGCGTTTATCACTTGTTTTTAGGGTAACTTTGTCATTTTTCATGAACGTAACAAAACCATATTGGTCTGTTGGAACTCCATTAGTGAAATTAATTGTAATGTATTGTTCTCCTTTTTTTAAGTTGAAGGTCTGTTTCTCTAAAATAACTTCAGGCGTGTAGTTTTTTGGATTTTCTGAAGTTCTTAATTGCACTTCCAAGCTTGTATCTTCATCTGCATTTACCAATACTTTTACCTGATAATTTACACTAGCTTTTAATGGTAATAATTGTGCTGATGATATACTTAAATTAAACCATCCTCCATCAAAAGGTATTTTAGAAATCTTTAAAGTTGACGAGGCTTCAATTTTAGCTTCACTAAGTAAATTTGATGATTTCCGAATAGGCACATTAGGGATGCTTTGACCCATTTTATTCAATTCGTTTTGAAGCTCTTTTAGTTTATCCTTTTCTAAAACTTCAGCTGGATTGATCTTATTTTCCATACAAATGGCTGCTGCCATACCTACTGCCTGCGCACATAAACCAGTAGTTGCCATTACTCTTGTAGAACCAAAGGCTACGTGGGTTGCACTAATAATTCTCCCCGCTAAAAATAAGTTGTCAATATCTTTACTTACAAACGAACGATACGGAATTTGGTACACCCCTTTAGAGTGCCATTGGGTACACCCCGAAAGTTCACTATAAACCCCGTCAGCTGGATGCAAATCTATAGCCCAACCACCATGCGCGATGGCATCATCAAATTCTTGCTGACCGATGACATCCTGTTGTTTCATCATGTACAAACCTTCAAATCGACGACTTTCGCGTTTTCCAGGAATGGTTCCTACCCATTCTAAAGTCATATTATCAACATCTTCAAATTCACCTGAATTTTTAATATAATCCCAAACACCATATATCACCTTCCAAAGTTCATATTTAATATGCTCGGTATCGTGAATGGTGTCATGGCGTCCTCCATACTCAAACCACCAAAAACGACATCCTTTATCATCTTTTCCAATGGCTTTATATCTCGGGATTTGAGTAATATCTTTTAGAGCAAACTCTGGTGCCTTGAATTTTACAGGTTTATTCGTGTTTTTACTGTAGAAGTACATAGAATGTCCAAGTAATTCTCCATAAGATTTATCGGGAGCAAACAATTCTCCAAACTCTTCCTTAGCTTCTGCTCCCATTCTAAAAGAGGCCCCGGCTTTAAACGCCACAATACCATCGCCTGATGCATCGCAAAACAACGGTGCTTTTACTACATACTCCGTTGAATTTTGAGAATTAAATGCTTTTATAGATTCTATTTTAGTATCATTAGACTTGTTAACATCATAAACACTTGTATTTAGAAGTAATGTGATATTCTCTTCGTTTAATACTTTTTCAAGCAGAACAGTATCAAAAATCACTGCGTTTCCTTCGGGATTTCTGTATAGATTTTCTACCAAGATTTCATCTATCACCCCCCCTTCGCGAGCCCAACGATTGTTATTCCCCATGTGAGATGTTGCTCCCAAAATCCAAAGTCTTACCTCAGATGATGCATTCCCCCCCAAAACTGGTCTATCTTGAATTAGAACAACTTTTATCCCTTTTCTGGCCGCTGTTATGGCTCCACAAACACCTGCTGTTCCCCCACCAGTAATGGCTAAATCACAATTTAACTCTATTGATTTGCTCTCTCTTTTTTCTTTATCGAATGTTCCAATAATCATGTAATCTAATATCTTGTTTTGTTTATTATGAAAAGTCCTAAAAGTAATACGGCAGTACCCATGCCACCCACTAAGAATTGAGCAGATTCCCCAATAAAAGATAGCAACAGAATTAATACACCTGTTGATGCAACGCCTATACCTATAACTCTTGTTCCTTTTTTATTGCTTCCGTCTGAAGGAGATTCGGGTTCGGCTTCTTTTAATTTTCGTTGTGCTTCGTAAGTATCATAAGCTTCCGTATTATTATCTTTTTTTAGTATCAATTCTAATACAGCGAGTAAAATAATTGGGATCCCCATGCCAACGACCATTTCCATTGCTCTGCCTAGAGTTACTCCTATAAGGTTGGGCGCAAAAAACTTAAAAAACGCATTTATTGCTAACGAAATTATGGTAACTGTTAATACCGTTTTCCCTGTTTGTCGTTTTGAAAATAACGCCCAAAGTGGTGGTAAAAACATAGCACCTCCAGTTAGAGCTGCTAAACTCATTACGACTTCTACAATACCACCTAAAAGCGGCACTAATAAAGCGATTATTATTGTTAAAATACCAAGAATTATGGTTGTAATTCTAGCTATTTCTACTAATTTTTTATCACTTGTATTTGGAAATAAACTCTTGTAAATATCATTAGTCAATACTCCTGCAGAAATATTTAAAGTAGTATTTACAGAACTAGATGTAGCGAATACCATGCCTCCTAACATTAATCCCAACATACCTATGGGTAATACTTCTTTACACATTAATAAATAGGCCCCTTCATCTGCTAGCTCAGTTAACTCGGGGTTTAATACTCTATAGATCATTGGAGGTATCATCCAAATTAATGGACTTATGGTGTAAAGCCCTCCAAATAACCAGCCTACTTTTTTTGCGTCTTTTGGTGTTGCAACACTTGTATATCGTTGCACATAAGCCCAGTTTCCTGAAATAAAAAACAAGTTGTATAGTCCAAACGCAATCATAAACACCCAAGAATATTCTGAATTTGCAAACTCAAAAAAGTGCTCTGGAGCTTTTTCTATGAAATTATTTATACCACCAATTTTATCTAAAGATAAAGGTACCACAATAAGAACAGCAGCGGTTAACACTATAAACTGTAATACATCTGTAACGATTACCGCCCATAAGCCACCTACAGCAGTATAGATTAATATGAGCAGTCCTAAAACAATCACACTTGTTGAAATGGGTATGCCAGTTGAAACCTCCACAATTTTAGCAACTGGATATAAAAACGCCCCCGTAGTAAAAATGGATATCAAAAGAAAAATATAAGTGTATGTCTTTTGTGTAGATTTCCCTAAGCGGTCTGCGATAAACTCTGCTGCTGTTAATGCTTTCGTTTTCTGCCATTTAGGTGCGATAAAAAACCCAATAATGACTCCCGCAATACACATCGTCCATTGTATAGTTACAGCAACCCAACCGCTTGAATAAGCTATAGACCCCCAAACCACAAATGTACCAGCAGAAAAAAAACTCATAAAGAGCGATAAGCCACTCATCCACCAAGGCAAGGCTCCTCCGGCAGCAAAATAAGATTTCATGTTTTTACCTGCCTTGGAAAAACTCATGCCACAGATAAATACCAAAGTAGTAAACACTAATATGACAATAATGTCTATGTTACCCATTTCAAAAATGTTTAAATATTCGGTATTAAAGATAACCCATGTGATTCTAACAAAATGAGAAATCTATAATTACACCCCCGAAAGCGTTTCCGAAAACTAGTTTTATTTCCGAAAGCGTTTCCGAGAATTCATATATTTGTACTGAATCACTTCATTAAACCTATGAAACACTATACCATAAAAGATATCGCCACCAAATTAAACGTATCTATTTCAACAGTTTCAAGGGCTTTTAATGACAAATATGATATTAAAAAGGAGACCAAAGACCTTATTTTAAAAACGGCAAAAGACATGGGATATATCCCAAACCCTATTGCCAAAAAGTTGAGTCAAAAACGCTCATTGAATATAGGCGTTGTAGTTCCTGAATTTATTAATGAATACTACTCCGAAATTGTTATAGCTCTGCAAGAATTTCTAATATCAGAAGGGTATCAAATATTAGTCATGCAGTCTGATGAAAATGAAGAACAAGAAATGAAAAATGTACAAACTTTAATTAAGAATATGGTCGATGGTTTAATAATTGCTCCAACTGCCGGAACAACGAATATGACCTATTATTTAAATCTCATTAATGAGGGCAACCCTATTGTGTTTTTAAATAGAATAAATGAATCGATTCCTGCTCCGAAAATTGTGTTCAATAATGTAAAATGGAGTTTTTTTGCTACTGAACATTTAATTAGGCAGCACTATGAAACAATTTATCATTTATCTGGTTATAAAAACCTATCTGTTACCTCTGAAAGAATAGAAGGTTTTAAAAAAGCTATGAATAAACACAAAATATCAAAAGATAATTATAAAATAATAGAAGCTGGTTTATTAGCTCAGGAAGGTATGGAAGTTATTGAAGATCTAATTTTCAACCATGATATTCCTAATGCTTTTTTCTGTGTTAACGATATGGTAGCATTAGGCGCCATAAAAAAACTTAAAGAAAATGGATACCGAGTACCAGAAGACGTTGCAGTTGTTGGTTTTACAGAAACCCGAATGGCTGAATTAGTAACACCTCAACTGAGTAGCATTAAACAACCCACTCATGATATGGCTAAAAAAGCAGGAGAGCTTCTTTTGAAAGTCATTAAAAGCGGTACTTCTTCCGAAGAAACTATTATATTTAACGGAGTGTTTAATATTAGAAAGTCCTCGGTAAAAGGAGATTTAATATAAACTACTTGTTATTTTTTAAGTGCTTAATTTAACAACCTGGAATTATAAATAACTTGCCAAAAATTTAGATGAATCCACATATTCAAAACATCATATTAGAGGCTACTAAAGCTAAAGAAATTAGTGAAACAGAAATTATTCAAAATCTCTGGAGTGATTATGGAAAGATAATAAGATGTTCATTAAAAGGCTCTCGTCACAATAGCATCATTGTTAAACATATACAACTTCCAGATAAAAACAATCACCCTAGAGGATGGAATACAAACGTATCACATCAACGTAAATTAAAATCATATCAAATAGAAATTGAGTTCTATAAATCTTGGAGCAAATATTGCAAAACATCATGCTACCTTCCTACCCCTTTTTATTTAGAAAACATAGACACTGAGAGTTTAATTGTTTTGGAAGATTTAAATGACTCTGGTTTCTCTGAAAGGAAAACTTTTGTAAACTTATTCGAAGTGAAGTTATGCTTAACATGGCTTGCCAACTTTCATGCTTGTTTTATGGATAAAGCACCTAAGGACTTATGGGAAATTGGTACATATTGGCATTTAAAAACTAGACCTGATGAGTTAAAGGCATTATTAGATTTACCTTTAAGAGATGCTGCTTCGGCAATTAATAAAACTTTAAATGATTGTAAATTCCAAACTTTTGTTCACGGAGATGCCAAACTTGCTAATTTTTGTTTTTCCTCTGATAGCAAAAAAGTTGCAGCTGTGGATTTTCAATATGTTGGAGGGGGTTGCGGTATGAAAGATATTGCATACTTTTTGGGTAGTTGTCTATCTGAAGAGGAATGCGAACAACTAGAACCAGAGCTTTTAAATTTCTACTTCAAAGAGTTAACTTTGGCATTAAAAGATAAAAACACGAATATACAACCTCAAGATGTAGAAAGAGAATGGCGACAGCTATACCCAATAGCGCAGACAGATTTTCATAGATTCATTAAAGGTTGGAGTCCTGGTCACTGGAAAATTAATAGTTATAGTGAAAGGGTAGCCCAAGACGTTATCAGTAAACTTAAAAACAAATAATAGTTTGAAATTAAGTTCAAACGACATAGACACACTTTCTAAAGTTGCCATTAAAGCTGCGAAATCTGCCGGTGAACTAATTAATACCTATAACAACAGTACCGTAAGTGTATTGAGAAAAAAAGGAGGAAATAGTTTAGCTTCGCAAATAGTAACTGAGGTTGATTTTAAAAGTCAAGAGCTTATTTTAAAGATATTAGAACCAACCTTGAATCGATTCGATTTAGCACTTCTCACAGAAGAAAGTCACGATACGAAAACACGATTAGAGAAAGACTTCTTTTGGTGTATTGACCCCTTAGATGGGACCTTGCTTTTCTCAGAATCGTCATTTGGTTATTCCATTTCCATAGCATTAATATCTTCCAAAGGAATTCCTCTACTTGGCGTAATATACGAGCCCATAAAAGGTAATTTGTATCATGCTATTCAAAACAAAGGAGCCTATAAAAATAACATCCCATGGAGCTTAAAAAGTAATTTAGAAACAAAACCACTTCAGTTTTATTATAACAAAAGTCTCAAAAACACAAAGGTCTTCCCAAAAATATTGAAGAAACTTGAAAAGCTTTCAGAAAACTTAGATGTTCATGGTGTTCATTTAAACGAAACATATGGGGCGGTCATAAATGCATGCATGGCTTTAGAAAACACACCTTCTTGTTACTTTACTTTTCCTAAAGAAATTGAAGGAGGGGGAAGTATATGGGATTATGCTGCAACCGCTTGTATTTACAAGGAAATTGGAGCTTGCGTTACAGACGTCTATGGAAATCCACTTGACTTAAATAATCCAAAATCTACATATATGAATACAAAAGGGGTTTTATTTACTAGTGATGTAAAATTAAATAAGATGATTCAGAATATACATAGAGAGCTTAACTAGTGTTTTAACTAAAAAAGTACTTTAAAGAACACTAGTTATGGAAGAAGTTAAAGTTCACTCATTTGTTTAAGCCTCCAGAATCATTGATAAAATGCACTTCCTTTTTATATATTTTTATCAGAAAAACCAAAAAGTTAGGTTAAAGTATTATCTTCGATTTTTGAAGACGCAAACACAGATTTCTTATAAAATAAAATAAGGGATAACTTCATTTTTACTTATAGAGAGTACCTTTTTTGGGGAAATTATAGGTTCGAATAAGAACTCAAAAAAGGAATCAAATAGTTTAACAACTTAATGTTAGCAATTTAAAAACAATAAGTATAAAGAAAGTATGAAAAGAATTTTAGTTACTGGTGGAGCAGGATTTGTTGGATCTCATTTATGTGAGCGCCTGCTTAATGAAGGAAATGAGGTGATTTGCTTAGATAATTACTTTACCGGTACCAAAAAAAATATTGTGCATTTAATGGACAACCCATATTTTGAATTAGTTCGACATGACGTTACGCATACTTACTTTGCAGAAGTTGATGAGATTTATAATTTAGCTTGTCCAGCATCTCCAGTGCATTATCAGTATAACCCTATAAAAACCATAAAAACATCAGTCGTTGGAGCAGTAAATATGTTAGGTTTAGCAAAACGCGTTAAGGCTAAAATATTACAAGCCAGCACTAGTGAAGTTTATGGAGACCCACAAGTACACCCGCAAACAGAAGATTATTGGGGACATGTAAACCCTATTGGCATAAGGTCATGTTATGATGAAGGCAAGCGTTGTGCTGAAACACTTTTTATGGATTATCACCTTCAAAATAAAGTTGTCATTAAAATTATCAGAATTTTTAATACCTATGGGCCAAATATGAACCCAAACGACGGTCGTGTAGTATCTAACTTTATAATGCAGGCTTTGAGAGGTGAAAATATTACTATTTTTGGTGATGGCTTGCAAACCAGATCTTTTCAATATGTTGATGATTTAGTAGAAGGCATGATACGAATGATGGACTCAGAACCTGATTTTCTGGGACCAGTAAATCTTGGAAACCCTAACGAATTTACTATGCTAGAACTAGCTGAAACTATAATAAAATTGACTGGTTCCTCATCAAAATTAATATTTATGCCACTGCCTCAAGATGATCCGAAACAACGGCAACCAGACATTAGCTTAGCTAAGGAAAAATTAAATGGATGGGAACCTAACATTCAACTTGAAAAAGGCTTATTAAAGACAATCCATTATTTTAAAGAATTAATAAAAGAAGAAGAAGGAGTTAAACCATAACACTCTTTTTTTATGAAATAGTTGAGTTTTTCATAAAAAAGAAATTTCCAAAGAGACATTAGTTATTTATGGAGTTTCGAGTATTCATACTGTGCAAGCGGTACGAAATTTAATTTCTTGCTTTACTTATAGAAGAAACCAATGCGTCTAAAGACACCCGAGCTTGCTCCCCTGAAACCATATTCTTTAGAGTGTAGCTATTCGATTTTATTTCTTCATCTCCAACCAAAACCACAAATGGAATAGAACGCTTATTAGCATGATTCATCTGCTTCTTCATTTTAGCAGCATCAGGATATAGCTCTGCGTTAAAACCGTACTGCCTTAACTGTTTAATCGCTTTTAAACTGAATAAAGCCTCTTTATCTCCAAAATTTATAAAAAGTACCTCTACATTTTTGGTAACTGTTTCTGGAAATAATTCCAGCTCTTCTAAAACCAAATAAATTCGATCCAATCCAAAACTAATACCTACTCCACTAACATCTTTCATTCCAAAGATCCCAGTCAAATCATCATAGCGACCTCCGCCTCCAATTGATCCCATTTTAACATTAGCTGGAGCAGCGACCTCAAATATAGCTCCTGTATAATAATTCAATCCTCTCGCTAAAGTTACATCTAATTGTAATTGAGCGGTTAACATACCCAACTCTGTGATCGCATTATTAATAAAGGCTAATTCTTCAATTCCTTTTTGTCCTTCCTCAGATGTTCTTAAAATACTTCTTAAATTTTCGATTTGAGATTCAAAAGAACCTGATAATGTAAATAATGGTTGTAATTTTGAAATCCCTTCATCTGAAATACCTTTAGAGTGCATCTCTTCTTTAACCTTCTCTTCTCCAATCTTATCGAGTTTATCCAGAGCAACGGTAAAATCAATGAGTTTATCACTAGCTCCTATTACCTCGGCTATTCCAGAAAGTATTTTTCTATTATTAATCTTTATAGTTACCCCTTCCAATTCTAAAGATGAAAACACCTTATCATATAATTGAATAAATTCAATTTCTTGCCATAAGGATTTTGACCCCACAACATCTGCATCACATTGATAAAACTCCCTAAATCTTCCCTTTTGTGGTCTATCTGCCCTCCAAACAGGTTGTATCTGGTAACGCTTAAACGGGAATTCAATGTCATTTTGGTGCTGCACCACATAACGCGCAAAAGGAACTGTTAGATCATATCGCAATGCCTTTTCTGAGATTGAAGCCGTCAATTTCGTTGAATTCTTTTCAGAATAAGCCTCAAAGTTTGCTTTGGCCAAATAATCCCCAGAATTTAATATTTTAAAAATCAAGCGATCTCCTTCATCACCATACTTACCCATTAAAGTGCTTGAATTTTCAAAACTAGGAGTTTCAATTGGCTGAAATCCAAAGGTTTCAAATGCGCCGCGAATAGTATTAAAAATATAGTTTCGTTTTGCTACTTGTTTTGGGTTAAAATCTCTTGTTCCTTTTGGAATGCTTGGTTTTTGAGCCATTATTTCTTGTTAAATCTAGTTTATCAACTTATCAAAATATCTATACAAATCACCTTTCGTTATGGACGCTCCTTGTTCAATCATATTAAATTTATCAAGGTTTTTATCTTCAGAATAGTCTTTATCTGCCTGTAAAAACTCAACATTCTCATCCATTAAATTTTCACGTAACCAATTATACCCTTCTGTTGTTGTAATGTCTATTGCTTCATTTTTAACGTTTACAACAATAGCATGCATTTTATCTTCACCTAATTTGAACAAATACATATGCTGCGGAGAAAAATGCTCCAAATATTCAGCTTTGTTTAATACACCTTCCCAAATTAAATCACTAAAAACATCCAATTCGGTTTCAGCAAGTTCTGGTTTATTAAGTTTTAGGTTAGTCCATTCCTCATGTGTAATAGATTGTGTAGCCAAAAAATTAATAAACTCCTGATGAAGTTCTTCAAATTGTTCTTTTGTAAGTCTTGAGTATTTCATTTAATATAAAAAATTTACGCCCCTAAATAGGAGCGCAAATTTAAGAATATATATGGTATTTTATTAGAAAATGTAACGTAAACCCGCTTGAGCCTGCCATCTGGAAGCCAAACTTGAATCAAAACCGAAAGTAGTCGTTTGATTTTGATTAAAAGAATATGTTGGTACACCAGAATCATCAACACTAACACCAATTGGTTGGACATTATTTGGTTGTTGAATAACACCCCAATTTGAATTTAACAGGTTTCCAAAATTTAAAATATCTAGACTAAATTGAATCGTATTTGTTTTATTCTCTGAAACCTTCAATCTAAAATCTTGTAAAACTTTAACATCCCATCTGCTCCTCCATGGTGCTAAAGCAGCATAACGCTCTGCATATTGTCCTCTTCTTCCATTTAAATAATCATCCTGCTGTATATAACGCTCTAAAGCTGGCCCATCGTTAGGTGTAGCAAACTGCATTTGACCAATATCGCTAGAGGTTGGAATATAGATTAGATCATTCAAGCCAGAACCATCCCCATTTATATCTCCGCCATAAGTATAATTAAATCTACCTCCTTGGCTATATTCAAAAAACGTAGATACTGTGGTAGACCATTTATCATTACCATAGTTCCATTTTTTACTAACCACACCAATAAAACGATGTGTATCTCCGTATTTAGAAAATGCCAAAACATCATTGTTTACATTCCCTAAAGCCGGATTAAATGCAAAAGCATCTCCAGTAATTTCGGCTTCAATAGAGTTTACATCCTGAGAATTTAAGTAACTATAAGCCAACATGGTATACAGGCCATTGCTAAAAGTTTTTTGACCTTTAACCGATGCATTCCAAATTCTTCCTTTATCTGAATTTGTAAACACATAGGCATTATTAATAATATCGTCAGAAGTGTAAATTGGTCTATTATCCACACCTTGTAGAGTTCCTGAAGGAGGGAGTAAACCCCAATTCTGAACATGTGCTCCATTAATATCTTTAGTATATGAAACATCTCCTGTTAATATAATTCCGTTTTCAAACTTATAGTCCGTACCTATGTTTGTTCTCCAAACTTGCGGAAATTTATAATCTGGATCGACAGCTTGGTAGAAAAACACCTCTGGATTTGCTACCTGGTTTCCTAACCATACGAAAGGAAATCGTCCGGTAAATAATCCTGTCCCTCCACGAAGTTGAAAGGTTTTATCTCCTCTTACATCATAGTTAAAACCAACTCTAGGCGATACCAACCAATCGTTATTTGGCATCTGCGTATTGTCTAGAAAAACAGTTTCTCCAGTATTTGGGTTTACATATGGAATATCTGGTACATAACAACATGCTCTATCTATAACTTCTTGTGCTTTTTGAGCAGTATCAAAGAAAAGGGGTTTATCAAAACGCAACCCTGCCGTTAATTTAAATCTTTCTGAAACGTTCCATTCATCTTGAAAATAGAAAGCTAATTGCCCAACATTAGTTTCTGCAAGTGCCCATCCACCAGGGTTTCCAACACCGTTAGATTCAAGTGAATTGTGTGCGGCTGTTGCATCGTTTAGCATAGCTTCCAACCCACCTCCCGGTCCTGCATCAGCCAATAAATCTGCTACACTGCCATATGAAGGAAAAAAGACACCTCTAGCCCCATATACTCCTAAATTAAAAGAATTATCAAATTCGAACTTCTCGAAAGACATTCCAACCGTAATAGTATGATCTCCTTGATAAAAGTTTAAATTATCAGTAAATTGAAATACCTTTTGATCTAATTTGTTATGAATAGAAAAAGGCTCATGACCGGCAATGATATAATTTGACCCATCCTCTTGAACGGTAATAGTCGGTGCAGGAACTGATAATGGTCTCCTAAAATCATCAAAGTGCGTATACCCTACTTGCAATTTATTAGAAGACACCTCTGAGATTGTAGAATTCAATTCTAATTGAATAGACTGAATATTATTATTGATTTCATACCCTGTGTTTTGAAATTGTAATGTAGCGGCATTTGGTCCTCTAAAACCAAGTGCTGTAGGGTGCGCCGGTTTTTCTTTAGAAGCCTCAAGAAAGTTATAAATTATAGCTAATCTATTATTATCATTAATATTCCAATCTAATTTAAATATGCCCTTTGTAGAATTTGATGCATATGTAAAGCCTTCATAAGCACCAGTATTATAACCTAAAGTTGACAGAGCGCTTTGAACAGCCATTAAATCTTCTGCTGTTACTCTAGACTCATTTATTGCGCCGGTACCTCTATCTGGTACCCAGCCATTAGTTCCTAAATCATCACGCTCATCTTTTTCAAAATTTGCGAAGAAAAATAATTTATTCTTAACAATAGGTCCGCCAATGGCAAAACCGTATTGTGATTGGTTTAAATCTGGCCTAGTTACCTCTTCTCCCTTAATTTTTTTACCAGTCATAGATTCGTCTCTATAAAATCCATAAACCGTTCCATGAAACTCATTTGTTCCACTTTTAGTTACAGCATTAACTGATGCCCCTGTAAATCCAGATTGGGTAACATCATAGGGAGCAAGCGAAACCTGTATTTGCTCAATCGCGTCTAAAGAAACTGGCTGTGAGTCTGTTTGTCCGCCTGGTGTTGCGGCATCTAAGCCAAAAGGGTTATTAAAAATGGCGCCATCTAGCGAAAAGTTGTTGAACTGATCATTTCTACCTCCAAAAGAATTTCCGTTGGCTGTAGGCTCAAGCCTTGTGAAATCTGAAGCGGATCTAGAAATAGTAGGCAACCTAGTTAGTTCGCGTCTGCCTACACTTGTTTCAGCTCCTGTTCTATCACTATTAAACGTCCCTGTGCCACCTGTTCCTTGTATTACTACAGTCTCTAGTTGTTCGCTATCTTCTGCCATAACCACATTAATGTTTTCGGTATTACCCAAACTTAAGTAAACGTCGTTAAGGGTTTGTTCTTTGTAACCTACAAAACTAATCGTAATCGTGTAAGGTCCTCCTACCCTAAGGTTTAATAAATTGTAACGACCGTCAAAATTTGTAGCAGCTCCATACTTTGTCCCTGTTGGTGTATGAATGGCAAGGACATTGGCCCCAGGTAAAGGTGCTGATGTCTCATCTAAAATTAACCCTTTAATGTTTGAAGTAGTGACTTGTGAAAAAGCCATAAATCCAAAAAATAAAAAGAAAATAGCAAGGTTTGTTTTTTTCATTTTGAATAAATTATTTGAGTTAGTCCTAATACATACTATGCAAGCATAACACATATACTAACAAAAATAGCACAAAAAAAAGCCACTCAACAGAGTGGCTTAACTTTATTTAAAGCTTTTATTAACTATTTGTTAATTAACTAGCTTGCTTGTGCAACAACTTCAAATTCAAGATCTACAGATACTTCGCGGTGCAAACGCACTACAGCAGTATATTTACCTAAACGCTTTACTGTTGTTACTGTAATGAATTTTTTGTCAATTGCTTGTCCTTCTTTTTCTAAAGCAGCTGCAAGATCAATATTGTTTACAGATCCAAACAATTTATCTCCAGTACCAACTTTAGCTGGTATTTTGACTTCCAATGCTTTAATTGCCTCAGCAATTTTATTAGCATCGTCAACTATTTTCTTTTCTTTAAAAGCTCTTTGCTTTAAGTTCTCTGCTAAAACTTTCTTTGCAGATACAGTAGCTAAAATAGCTTGTCCTTGAGGAATTAAAAAATTTCTACCATAACCGTTCTTAACTGTTACAACATCGTCTTTAAATCCTAAATTTTCAACGTCTTGTTTTAATATAAGTTCCATTGTTATGTGTATTTTATTTTAATAAATCGCCTACATATGGCATCAATGCTAAATGACGCGCTCTTTTTACAGCAATAGCCACTTTTCTTTGATACTTTAATGATGTTCCTGTTAAACGACGTGGTAAAATTTTACCTTGTTCGTTAATAAATCGCATTAAAAAATCTGGATCTTTGTAATCAACATACTTGATTCCAGTTTTTTGAAACATACAATATTTCTTTGTCTTGTTTGTATCAATATTAAGAGGCGTTAAATATCTAATTTCGCCGTCTTTTTTTCCTTTTGATTGTTGTTCTATTGATGACATAATTAAGCTTTTTGTTTAAGTTTATCTCTTCTTCTCTCTGCCCATGAAACAGCATGCTTATCTAAAGCTACCGTTAAATAACGCATAAAACGCTCGTCACGTCTAAACTCAACCTCTAAAGGGTTTATTACCTCTCCAGCTACCTGGTACTCAAATAAGTGATAAAATCCACTTTTCTTGTTTTGAATTGGGTATGCCAATTTTTTTAGCCCCCAATCTTCTTTTGATACCATCTTAGCGCCGTTAGAAACAAGAAAATCTTCGTATTTCTTTACTGTTTCCTTTATCTGATCTTCAGATAAAACGGGATTTAAGATGAAAACAGTTTCATAATGATTCATAAAAATCGTTTTTATTGTTAAAAATTGGCTGCAAAAATAAATAATTTCTATAGATTACACAATATTCTTTCTTCTTATTTACATAGCTTTTTACATTCAATAAAAAATGTTAAAATTATGTTAAAAACAGCACTTTACCGATGATTTTTGGTTTTTAGCCGAATTTTTTGTACTATTGTCGATATCTTAACCGAAATAATATAAATGTTATGACTTTAAACTGTGTAGTAGTAGACGATTCAGCAATACAACGTCTCTCTATAGTTAAGTTAGTAGAGAATCACCCCTCTCTCAACTTAATTGCGGAGTATAGTAGTGCTTTAGAGACTAAAAATGGTTTGAATACGCATCAAGTTGATTTAATCTTTTTAGACATTGAAATGCCAGTGCTAAATGGATTTGAACTTTTAGACGTATTAAACAACAAACCCCAAATTATTTTTGTAACCGGTAAAACTGAATATGCTTTTAAAACATTTAATTATGATGCTACCGATTATTTACACAAACCCATTACAAGAGAGCGTTTTAACACTTCTGTAGATAAAGCTTTAGAGCAACATAGATTGACTCAAGACTTTAAAGAAGAAGATGGTGAACATATTTTTGTAAAAAGTAACCTTAAAAAACGTAAAGTATATATTAAGGACATTAAGTGGATTGAAGCTTTAGGTGATTATGTAAAATTAGTTACTGAAGAAAATAGCTTAGTAGTTTTATCTACTATGAAATCTTTTGAAGCGGAATTACCTGAAGGTAAGTTTTTAAGAATTCATAAATCTTATATTGTTAATCTAGATAAGATTGATAGATTTAACAGTAAAAATGTTGAAGTGGGCGCTTATGAAATTCCTTTAAGTAGGAATAAAAAAACCCAGCTTGTTGATGCTTTAAATAATATTTAACCAACCAACTAAATTAAAAGTTATCGACATTTAAAATTACTTTAACCGACCGAAAATCTTTTATACTCTGGAAGCTATTATTTATTTTAATAATAGCTTCTTTTGTTTTTGCTAATGATTGCTTTTTAGGAATTTTTACCAAAATATTTTTATGAAATTGGTTTCTTATTCTAGCAATTGGCGGAGCTTCTGGACCTAAAACAAAATCACCAAATACCTGCCTTAAAGACTTAGCATACCAAATCGAAGCAGTTTCAACCCTATTATAATCTTTATGTTTTAAAGTGATTTTTACTTGTTTATAAACTGGAGGATATTTAAAATTATATCTATCATCCATTTGCTCATTATACATATCAATATAATTGTTAGCTGATACCTGCTGTAATATATTATGATGTGGGTTATATGTCTGAATTAATACTTTGCCTCGTTCTTCGGTACGCCCTGCCCTGCCAGACACTTGCAACATAAGTTGAAAACTACGTTCATGAGCCCTAAAATCCGGAAAATTCAACATATTATCAGCATTCATAATACCAACCAACTTAACATTTCTAAAATCTAAACCTTTGGTAAGCATTTGCGTTCCAACCAAAATATCAATCTCTTGTTGCTCTAATGCCGTAATAATTTTTTCATAACCATATTTACCCCGCGTTGTATCTAAATCCATTCTAGCTACCTTGTAATCTGGAAAGAGTAATTTAACCTCCTCCTCTATTTGCTCGGTTCCAAAACCTTTACTGTTTATTTCTGGGCTACCACAAGCCTCGCAAGTTTTATGCATGGCAGTATTATAGCCACAATAGTGACATCGTAACTGATTTCGATATTGATGATAGGTCAAACTCACATCGCAATTAGGACACTGAGGAGCATGTCCGCAGGTAACACATTCTACAATTGGAGAAAACCCACGCCTGTTTTGAAATAAAATTATTTGATGCCCTTCATTTAATGTTTCAGTCATTTCTTCTATAAGCCTATCGCTAAAATGTCCTTTCATGCGTTTCTTTTTCAGCTTATCTTTAATGTCTACCAGCTCCACATCCGGCATCATGACATTATTATACCGATGCATTAACTCAACAAATCCATATTTGTTTTGCCTTGCATTAAAATAACTTTCCAAACTAGGCGTAGCTGATCCTAACAAGGTTTTGGCTTGTTGTAAATGAGATAATACCACGGCGGTATCTCTGGCATGATATCTTGGGGCAGGATCAAATTGCTTGAATGACTGTTCATGCTCCTCATCAACAATAATTAGACCCAAATTACTAAATGGTAAAAATATGGAGGAACGTGCGCCTATTACTATTTGAGCTTTCGCGGAATTATTTAATACATTATTCCAAACTTCGACTCGCTCATGCAAAGAGTACTTAGAATGAAAAATAGCTACTTGTTCACCAAAATAATTTTGTAATCTAGTGATTAACTGAGCAGTTAATGCTATTTCGGGCAACAGATATAACACCTGTTTCCCTTCTAATAAAATATCTTCAATTAACTTAACATATACTTCTGTTTTTCCAGAGGATGTTACACCATGCAATAACGTGACTCTTTGCTTTTCAAAAGTATTTTTAATTTCTTCTAGAGCTGTTTCTTGATACTGGTTTAAGTTATTACTCGACACTGTTTCTTCCCCCGAATATTGCACCCGATCTGTTTGAATATGATATTCTTGAAGAACCCCCTTGTTAACTAATGCTTTTATTATGGAATTAGATACTCCGCTCTCTTGTAATACATCTGAAACCTTAACCGGTTTTTTAGTTTTAGCAGAAATTGAAAATAAGGTTAAAACAACATCTCGCTGTTTTGGAGCTCTACTCAATTCATCTAATAGACCATGTAGCGCTTTTTCAGATGAAAAGTTTGTATCTAACTTGACATACCTAACCAGTTTTGGTTTGTACTTTTCGTAAACCTCCTCTTCTACACTAATAGCTTCTTTTTCAATTAGGCTTTTAATAATTGGAAGCACATTTTTTTTATCCAATATATTAGAAACATCATGAATTTTTAAAGACGATTGATGGTGCAATGCTTCATAAATTAAAAACTCATCATCCTTTAAAAGGGACTCATCAATAATTCCGTCGATCTTTGTTATTACCGTTTCGCTTTCTAAAATAAATGCACTTGGCAAAGCCGCACGCATCACATCTCCCATAGTGCACATATAATAACCAGAAATCCAATTCCAAAGTTTTAACTGTATACCATTAACTACAGGTTTATCATCTAAAATTTGCTGAATATCTTTTGCTTCATATGCCGTAGGCGCATTACTATGAATTCTGTAGACTATACCTGTATATATTTTTGATTTTCCGAATGGAACTGAAACCCGCATGCCCACCTCTAAAAACTCAGCCTCAGCCAAAGTAATACCATAAGTAAACAGCTTCTGCAAAGGGATGGGTATTATTACATCAATGAATTGCTTCAAACAAAAATGGTTTAAAAATTGCTGTTTATTCAATTAGTCTACTACGCGCTTCCAATGTTGAGTAGCAAACAAAAAAGCAATATACCCTCTAACATTCAAGATATTTGTATCGCTTTCATTAAGCCATAACTTACACTTATATTTCTTCCCTTTACTTGGATCGAATATAGTTCCCCCTTCGTAATACTCATCACCTTTCTTCATGTTCTTCAAAATAATCATACCCGAAATAGGTTTATTTTTATCGGAACCCTCACACCTATTACACAAAGCATTTTTACGATCCGGGTTTAATATTTCAACTATTCTACCAAAAACTTTCCCGTTTTCCTCATAAATTTCAACTACAGACTTTTCCTCTCCTGTTTCATCATCAACTGTTTTCCATTTTCCAAAAACATCTTGACTAAAAACTAAAACTGGAAAGGCTATTAGTACTACAAAAAAGCTACTTCTTCTCATTTTATTCTTTGTTTTTTCAAGTTATTTAAAGAGGCGTTTAACTCATACCCAAGTAACAAAATATTTGAATTAAGCCATAAATACAATAATAAAATTAACAGTGCGCCAATAGAACCATACAACTTATTATATTGACTAAAATTCTCGATATACACCCCGAATAAATAAGATGTAAGAATGATTAATAATGTAGTAAACAACGCACCTATTGAGAAAAATTTTGAATATCTACCTTCTTTAGTCCCAAAATAGTATAGTGTTGCAGTTGCCAGATATACCATAATTACAAAAAAGATATACTTCACGGCATTTGTCCAAAATAAACCATTGGATTCTATATCATACCCCGTGTTCTCTATAGCCTTCAATATACCTTGTACAACGTAAATTTGAAAATACCCGAGTACCGCAATAGTAATTATTAATAAAAAAGCCAATATTAAAGCAATACTTAAGGCATATAAATATTGTTTAAAGACACTTCTAGTTATTTGCTCATGATAGGAGTTTTCAAAACCAGAAAAAATAGCACTTACTCCATTAGCCATTAGCAGAATAGACAGTAAAAATACAGATGATAATAATCCACCACGTTGCGAATTATCAATATTTTCAAAAATATTTGCAAAAAAGAAATCTGATGTGCTTGGCGGTAAAAAAGACTCCAAAAACACCAAAAATTCTACCTTAAAACCATCAATTGGTATGTACGGAATAATAATTAGAACAAATAATAGAAAAGGGAAAATAGCTGTAAAAAAACTAAACGCAATGGCACTAGCTCGTGTAGTGAGCGCTCCTTTTACAATTCCAGTAATATAAAGTTCCAATAAATCATAAAAAGACAAACCCTCAAGACCAGGTAATTTTAATCTCTTTAATAAACGCACCAGAATATTAATAACCGGGAGTTTATCAAGTTTATCTTCAACAAGTTTGGTCATTAATAAATGCTTTGAGGAACCAAAACAAAGTTATTAAAATTAAAAAAGTATATATCTGTTTCTAGAAATAATCCGATAGAAATTTTATTTCATAGCTTTTAAACTCAAATCCATATTATGAACCGAGTGTGTTAAGGCTCCGCAGGATATGTAATTTACACCACATTCTGCATAATGTCTTATTGTAGTTTCGTTGATATTTCCTGAAGATTCTGTTAAACACTTATCTCCTATTAATTTAACTGCCTTCCTTGTATCTTCGTAATCAAAATTATCTAATAGAATTCTGTAAACACCTTCGTTATTTAAAATTTCCTCAACCTCTATCAAGTCCCTAGCTTCAACCATAATTTGCAAATCTTTACCTGTTTCGCGTAAATATTGCTTAGTCATTTCAATAGCTTTAGTAATACCTCCTGCAAAATCGATATGATTATCTTTAAGCATAATCATATCGTAAAGCGCAAATCTATGATTTTCGCCTCCACCAATTTTTACAGCCCACTTTTCCAAAACACGAATACCTGGAGTCGTTTTTCTAGTATCTAAAATTCTTGTTTTAGTCCCTTCTATTAAGTCAACAAACGTTCTTGTTTTCGTTGCAATGGCACTCATACGTTGCATAGCGTTCAATACTGTTCGCTCCGCTTTTAGTATAGATTGTGATGGCCCTTCAACGTACATAACAATATCTCCATATGTAACTTCTGTACCATCTTCAATTCGGACATCTAATTTTAGATTTTTATCCACGTAGGCAAATACTTTTTTAGCAAAATTAACACCACCAATAATGCCTTTATCTTTTACTAATAATTTTGCCTTACCTCTAGCATTTTCAGGAATACAAGCTAATGAACTATGATCTCCATCTCCTACATCTTCTCGGATAGCATTAGCAATTATAGATTTTACCTCTGAATCAAACTGCTCTTGTGTAATCATATTTTTTTCTGGTTTGCTGCAAAAATAAGAAATTGATTTACTAAATTAAATTTTACATTTACGAAATTTTTATTTTTTTTATTATTTAAATGCATTATTCATAAATACTAAATGATAATTTTGCTTTTATGACTATACGACTTATTGCCATTGGCAAAACTGACAATAAACAACTTACCGCATTAATAGATACTTATATTAAGCGACTTAGCTTCTATATAAAATTTTCGTTTGATGTTATTCCCGATATTAAAAACAGTAAAAATTTAAGTGAGGCTCAACAAAAACAAAAAGAAGGCGAACTTATTTTAAACAAGCTTAAACCTACAGACATTTTAGTACTGTTAGATGAAAACGGAAAACAATTGGACTCTATTTTGTTTTCATCTTACTTGCAGAAGCATATGAACTCTGGTATTAAACAATTAGTTTTTGCAATTGGAGGTCCTTATGGATTTTCGGAAGACATTTATAAAAAAGCAAATGGGAAAATATCATTATCAAAAATGACATTTTCCCATCAAATGATTCGTTTATTTTTTATTGAACAACTTTATAGAGGCTTCACCATATTAAAAAACGAGCCTTATCATCATCGTTAATGCGTTTTATAAACTTGCTTTCTTTTTTTAAGCTGACGGTCTAAATCGCTAATCGTTTCTCTTACCGAAACTTCAAAATTACGTTCGTTAGACGTAGCAAAAATTCTTGGCCCGGGCAAACTCAATTCTATATTACAAATTTTCCCTTCTTTATAATCTTTCTCATCTTGTTTAAAATGTACCGCTGCACTTATTAAAAACTCATATCTATTAAATAATTTTTCCAATTTCTCCTTTGTAAAAGATGAAAGGGTTGCACTTACATCTACGCCTACGTACTGAATGTTTACTGTCATATTCGTTCTCTTTATATATTAATTATTCTATGGAAAGATACAAGATTTTTACTCAACATAAATGAACAAAAATCATAAAAAGATTATAAAATTTTCATTTCATTCAAATCCTGTTAATTCATTTAATATGCATTATTTTTGACAAAATTTAATACGTTTTATGCAAATCGTTTTCGCAACAAATAACCTGAATAAACTCAAGGAAGTCCAAGCTTTAATTCCTAATCATATTAAACTTTTAAGTTTAAAAGACATCCATTGTTTTGAAGATATCCCTGAAACCCAAGACACCATAAAAGGTAACGCTATTCAAAAAGCAGAATATATAAAATCAAAATATGACTTTGATTGTTTTGCAGATGACACTGGCCTTGAAGTTAGTGCTTTAAATAATGCTCCTGGAGTATACTCTGCGAGATACGCCGGCGAACAGAGAAATTCTGAGGATAACATGAATAAAGTTCTAGCAGAATTAAAAAACACAAACAATAAAGAGGCACAGTTTAAAACAGTTATCGCATTGCATCTAAATGGTGAGCTTAAAACCTTTACTGGAATCTGCAAAGGTAAAATCACTAATACAAAATATGGAAAGAAAGGTTTTGGCTACGACCCTATTTTTATGCCTAATGGCTATAACACCACCTTTGCTCAAATGAAATTAGAACTTAAAAATAAGATAGGCCATCGTGGAAAAGCTGTTGCCAAATTAGTATCTTTTTTAAACTCATAAGGGTCAAAATTATACTAACAAAAAGATAATATTCAAGTTGGTGGTTAATATTCTTTATGTTATTTTTAATCTATGACTGCAGAAGATATAGAAAAAGAAAATGCAACGATTGCAAAAGCTTACAAAGAACTACTTAAGGTAAGTTATACAACGCTTTCAAAAGAAGATAAGCAACTCATAAGACGTGCTTTTGAAGTAGCATTAGACGGCCATAAAGATCAGCGAAGAAAATCTGGCGAAGCTTATATCTTCCACCCCATTGCTGTGGCAAAAATTGTCGCTCAAGAAATCGGGTTGGATGCCACATCAATAGCCGCAGCACTATTACATGATGTTGTTGAAGACAGTCCCAATTACAAAATAGAGGATATTGAAAAAGAATTTGGAAAAACAATTGCTACCATTGTTGATGGCCTAACTAAAATATCTTCCCTTAGTAAAGAGAAAGATATGGATGCCTCGCTACAAGCTGAGAACTTCCGTAAAATGCTCTTAACTCTAAATGATGATGTACGAGTAATTATTATAAAAATTGCCGATAGATTGCACAATATGCAAACTATGGATGCGATGCGTCCCGATAAACAGGATAAAATAGCCTCTGAAACCCTTTATATTTACGCACCTTTAGCTCATCGAATTGGCTTATATACAATTAAAACCCAACTTGAAGATTTAAGTTTAAAATATACTGAACCTGATGTTTATAAAGATATTTTAAACAAAATACAGGAAAGCAAAGAAGAACAGGACCTATATATTAAACAGTTTAGCGATGTTGTAAAAAATGCCCTAAATAAAGAACATTTTGAATACACCATTAAAGGACGTCCGAAATCTATTTTCTCTATTAGAAAAAAAATGCTTAATCAGGGGGTTTCTTTTGATGAAGTGTACGACAAATTTGCCATTAGAATTATTTATAAAAGTGAGGTTTCTGAGGAAAAGTTTCTAGCATGGAAAATCTATTCCATAGTTACTGATCATTTCAGACCAAACCCATTGAGGCTTAGAGACTGGATAACTTCTCCCAAAACTACAGGTTATGAAGCACTACACATTACGGTTATGGGTCCAAAAGGGAGATGGGTTGAAGTACAAGTACGAAGTGAACGCATGAACGAAATTGCCGAAAAAGGTTATGCCGCTCATTATAAATACAAACAAGATGCTGAGAAAGAAGATAGTTTAGAAAACTGGATTAATAAACTTCAAGAAGCTCTTGAGAGTTCAGAATCTAATGCCGTAGACTTCGTTGAGCAATTTAAGCTCAACCTCTATTCGCAAGAAATTTATGTATTTACACCTAAGGGAGATTTAAAGTCTTTACCAAAAGGTGCGACATCTTTAGATTTTGCTTTTAATATTCATACTGAAGTTGGTATGAAAACACGTGGTGCTAAAGTTAATGGCAAACTGGTACCCCTTAGTCATGAATTACAAACAGGAGATCAAGTAGAAATATTAACCTCTGAAAGCGCAAAACCAAACCCAAACTGGTTGGAATATGCAACTACAGCTAGAGCTAGAAGTAAAATAAAATCTGCTTTAAAGGAAGACAGGAAATTAATTGGTGAAGAAGGTAAAGAAATTTTACGTCGAAAGCTTAAGCAGCTCAAAATACCACTTAACGAAGAAACTGTTAATGAGCTAGTAACCCATTTTAAACTTAAAACAAGTTTAGATTTATTTTATCGAGTAGGTATAGGCTTTATTGATAATACCAAGCTTAAAACGTATGCTTCATCAAGAAGTAACGCTTTAATGAGTTTTATTAAAAATAAAATTAATAGAAAGCCAACTGTCCCTAAGGAACAACTTGACAAAAACGAGGTTACTTCACACTATGATTCTTTGGTTTTTGGTAAAGATGAAGAGAAGCTAGATTACAAAATAGCAAACTGCTGTAATCCGATTCCAGGAGATAGTGTGTTTGGATTTTTAACGGTTTCTGAGGGAATAAAAGTTCACAAAAAAAACTGTCCGAATGCCTTAAGCCTACAATCGAACTACGCCTACAGAATCATGACTGCTAAGTGGGTGGATTCTTCGCAACGTGAATTTTCTGTTAAAATAATCCTTACAGGAATTGACCATATTGGCTTAGTAAATGAAATAACAACTATTGTTTCTGAAAATATGCATGTTAATATGAAAAGCATCAGTTTTGAGAGTAATGACGGTTTGTTTTCTGGAAAAATGAGCGTGGTGGTTAAGAACAATACCATAATAAAAAAGTTACTAGATAGACTTAAAAAAATTAATGGTATAGATAAGGTTACTAGAGTGTAAAAAAAGTGTAAATTTGCCACGCAATTATGAATTCAAAATCAGACTCGAAAAATCAAGAGATCGTTAAAAGCGTATTTACTAGCTTTTTAGAAAGTAACGGGCACCGAAAAACGCCTGAGCGCTATGCTATACTTCAAGAAATTTATAACAGTAATGAACATTTTGATATAGAATCTCTATATCTAAATATGAAGAATAAAAAATATCGTGTATCTCGCGCAACACTATACAATACCATAGAATTACTTCTTGAATGTGGTTTAGTAAGAAAACATCAATTTGGCCAAAATCAAGCGCATTATGAGAAGTCTTATTTTGACAGACAACATGATCACGTAATACTTACAGATACTGGGGAAGTTATTGAATTTTGTGACCCTAGAATTCAATCTATTAAAAAGACCATCGAAGAAATTTTCGATATCGAAATAAATAACCACTCGCTCTATTTTTACGGAAATAGAAAATCAACAACAAATAACTAATTTTTACAATGGCAGTAGATTTACTACTAGGATTACAATGGGGAGACGAAGGCAAAGGGAAAATTGTTGACGTATTAACATCAAACTATAATATTATTGCACGTTTTCAAGGCGGACCAAATGCAGGACATACCTTAGTATTTAACGGCAGAAAACATGTATTACATACTATTCCTTCAGGAATATTTCATGATGATGCTACCAATTTAGTAGGAAATGGTGTTGTAATAGATCCGGTTATTTTTAAAGGAGAACTTGATAAACTTGAAGAGCAAGATGTTGATTATAGAAAATCATTACTTATTTCTCGCAAAGCACATATTATATTACCTACGCATCGTCTTTTAGATGCTGCAAGTGAAGCTTCAAAAGGTAAAGCTAAAATAGGATCTACTTTAAAAGGTATTGGTCCCACTTACATGGATAAAACTGGTAGAAATGGTATTCGTGTAGGAGACTTAGAGTTAAGCGATTGGAAAAAGCGATACAGAGCGTTAGCTGATAAGCACGAATCTATGATTGCTTATTATAATGTAGATATTGAATATGATTTAGCCGAATTGGAAACCGAATTTTTCAAAGCTGTTGAAGTTTTAAAATCTTTAAAATTTATCGATTCTGAAGAATATATTTATCAAGCGCAAAAATCTGGACAAACCATTCTTGCTGAAGGTGCTCAAGGTTCATTATTAGATATTGATTTTGGAACATATCCATTTGTAACTTCTAGTAATACCACAGCTGCTGGTGCATGTACTGGTTTAGGCGTTGCGCCAAATCAAATTGGTGAGGTGTTTGGTATCTTCAAGGCGTACACAACGCGTGTAGGTTCTGGTCCATTCCCTACAGAGCTGTTTGATGAAGATGGCGCTACCATGGCTAAAGTAGGTAATGAGTTTGGAGCGACTACAGGTAGACCAAGACGTTGTGGCTGGTTAGATTTAGTAGCGTTAAAATATGCATGTCAAGTTAATGGTGTTACACAATTAATGATGATGAAAGGCGATGTGCTTTCTGGTTTTAAAACATTAAAAGTTTGCACAGAATACAAATATAAAGGTGACGTTATTTCTCATTTACCATATAATATAGAGCCTGAAAATATAGAGCCTATTTATACTGATTTTAGCGGATGGAATGAAGATTTAACTGAAATGTCTGACGCTTCTCAAATGCCAAAAGCCTTAAATGACTATATCGCATTTTTAGAAAAAGAATTAGAAATTCCTATTACCATTGTTTCAGTTGGACCGGATAGAAAACAAACCATTTTCAGAAAATAACTGTTTTATAATATATAAAACGCTTCAAATTATTTTGAAGCGTTTTTTTGTTTCTCGATAAATCATAAAAAAAATCTAACGGATAATTAAACACCATTATTATCGTTATTTTTGCGACAAACTTTTTATATTGTGAATAGACTTCAAGTTTTACTTCTTATATTTTTTTCAAGTACACTTTCAATCTTTACAATTCAGGCGCAAGCTAAAAAGAAAATTGAAATAGAATATGCTGGAAAACTTACTATAGACCAGAAAAACTTCCCTGACGCTAAAGTATTAACAAGAGATGACAAGCAACAAGTTCATATAAAACATGGAGGTGCTAATATGTGGTGCGATAAAGCATTTCATTATGCTCAAGAAAATTTCATTGAGGCCTACGGAAATGTGATTGTCAAACAAGGGGATACCATAAACATGAATGCCAAATATGTTGAATATAGTGGCATTACGGAATTAGCCTTTGCTAGCGGTGATGTAGTTTTAACTGACCCAAACTCTACAATCTCTTCAGATACCTTATATTTTGATCGTAACAAACAACAAGCCTTTTATCAAAGCGGAGGAACAGTTGTAAAAGATTCTTCAGGCACTATTACAAGTACCATAGGTAGATACTATATGAATGCTAAAAAATATCAATTTGTTAATGATGTGGTTTTGGTCAACAAAGAATCTACTATCAATTCTGATTATTTTGATTTTTATTCTGATACAGGTCATGCCTACCTATTTGGTCCGTCTACAATAACCACAGAGACTAGTAAAACCTACTGCGAAAAAGGCTTTTACGATACCGAAAATAAAACAGGGTACGCCTTAAAGAACGCCAAAATAGATTATGATAATAGGGAGATTGAAGGAGATAGTTTATATTTTGATAACAATAGAAGCTTTGCTTCTGCAACTAACAATATTACGGTTACAGACACCATAAATAAGAGTATCATTAGAGGGCATTATGCCGAAGTATATAAAGAAAAAGATTCCCTTTTTATCACTAAACGCGCCTTAGCCATTACCATTCAAGAGAATGATTCTATTTACATGCATGCGGATAAAATCATGGTAACAGGCGAACCTGAAAATAGAATGATCAATGCCTACTACAAGGCTAAAATTTATAAATCCGATTTAAGTGGAAAAGCAGATTCCATAATTTCTAATCAAAAAACTGGATTAACAAAGCTTATCAATATATCTGAATTTACCACAGGAGACAAATTTAGTGTAAATCGTAAACCTATTATGTGGAATATTGAAAATCAAATGACTGGTGATACCATTCACTTATTTTCAAATAATGAAACTGAAAAAATAGATTCGTTAGTGGTTTTCGAAAATGCTTTTATAATAAGTAAAGACTCCATTAGTGAGAATGGTTATAATCAAATAAATGGTAAACGACTTGTAGGCTTATTCAATGATAAGAGCGAATTGAATCAAGTAGATATCACTAAAAACGCACAGTCTATATTCTATGCCCGTAATGATGAGCAAGAACTCATTGGTATCGACAAAGCAAAATCCGGAAGCATTTCTATATTATTTGCAGAGGGAGCTATTGAGTCTTATTCTCGGTTTAACCAAGTTGATGGCAGTCTTTATCCAGAATCAAGATACCCAAAAAAAGAATTATTATTAAAAGGGTTCGATTGGCGCGATAGTGAAAGACCAAGAAGTGTTGAAGATTTATTTAAAGATGATGAGCCCTTTGAATTGCCTGTAATAAAAGGTTTAGATGCTTATATTCCGCAAGAGGATTTTTTTGATGAAGGCATGATGGAACGCGTTGAAGAAGCTAAAACAAAAACAACATTACAGAAAGACGAAGTTTCAAAAGCTGCCCGAAATATCCCCGAAAGAGTAAAAATACGACAGGACTCATTGACTCAACCTAGCAAACTAACTAAAGCAAGTCCTCCACAAAGGAAATAAACCATAAATGAGTTCAGACTTTTTTAAATATCAAGCACAAACAACACATCACCCTTTGGCTATGGAAATATCTCATGCTAAAGGGTCTTATATATATGACACCAACAATAAACCTTTTTTAGATTTTGTAGCTGGTGTTTCCGCATGTCCATTAGGGCATAATCATCCCGGAGTTGTATCGGCCATAAAAGCACAACTGGATAAATATATGCATGTTATGGTTTATGGTGAATACATTCAGAAACCTGCTGTAAAACTTACTAAACTATTAGCTAAAAACCTTCCAGAACCATTAGAAAAAACATATTTAACCAATTCTGGAACCGAAGCTATTGAAGGTGCCTTAAAATTAGCAAAACGAGCCACTGGCAGAAGTGAAATTATAGCAGCGCATAAGGCATATCATGGAAACACTATGGGCTCTCTTAGTGTTATGGGATATGAAGAACGTAAACAAGCTTTTAGACCACTTTTACCAGATGTTAAATTTATCGCGTTTAATTCAGAACCAGACTTAAACAAAATAACCAATAAAACAGCTTGTGTTATTTTAGAAACCATTCAAGGTGGTGCCGGTTTTATAGAACCAAAAAACAATTATCTAACAAAAGTAAAGGCACAATGTGATAAAGTTGGAGCATTGTTAATTTTAGATGAAATTCAACCAGGTATTGGAAGAACAGGTAAATTATTTGGTTTTGAAAATTATAACTGCGTTCCTGATATCGTGGTAACAGGGAAAGGTTTAGGTGGAGGCATGCCCATTGGAGCCTTTACAGCTTCGAGCAACTTAATGAGTTTATTGCAGGACAATCCTAAACTTGGTCACATCACTACTTTTGGTGGGCACCCCGTAATAGCCGCTTCTGCCCTTGCGACATTAAAAGAGATAACCACGTCCAATTTAATGCAACAAGCTTTAGAAAAGGAAAAACTAATACGATCCTTACTAGTTCATCCGCTAATTAATGAAATTCGAGGCAAAGGCCTAATGCTTGCTTTAATAACACCAACAGATGCTATTGCAACATCTTTAATACTAAATGCTCAAGATCATGGACTTATTTTATTTTGGCTACTCTTTGAACCTTCCGCTGTAAGAATAACTCCGCCTTTGAACATCTCTGAGAATGAAATTAAAGCAGGTTGCAACATTATTATAGATGTTTTAAATAACATCGACGAATAGCATATCTGTTTTAACAAACTGATATTCAGACACCAAACTTAAACAAAGGCACACTTGTTGATTACTTTGTTAAAAACATTTAATCAAACCACCCCACTCAATCAAATAGAATCTTAAATTTATTCAAGTAGAACCTTACAAATGTGCTTATGGAGTTTAGTCATGATGACAACAAAAATTTGCCGCTTACCAAGTTTGAATCAATGTTAAAAACAAATCATGTTTTGTTCTTTGATTCTGAAGAATTTGAAAACATCATTCACCATTATCTTAACCAAGGAAAAATAGCATTAGCAAAAAAAGCTATTAAATTAGGTTTAAGTCAACACCCAACTTCTATTAATTTAAAACTCTTTCAAATAGAAATTTTAATTTTTGAAGATAAACTTGATAAAGCAGATAATCTCCTTAATGAATTGCATAGTTTAGACCCTATGAATGAGGAAATCTTCATCCAAAAAGCAAATATTTTTTCGAAAAAAGACAACCATCAACAGGCCATTGAGGTTCTAAAACAGGCGGTTCAACTTACTAATGATGTGGTTGATTTGTATTCTTTAATAGGAATGGAATATCTTTTTCTAGACAATTTTGAAGAAGCGAAAATTTATTTCATGAAATGCCTTGAAACGGATTTGGATGACTATTCTGCACTATATAACGTTATATATTGCTTCGAGTTTTTAAGTCAAAATGAAGATGCCATATCGTATCTAAATATTTTCCTAGACAAGAACCCTTATTGTGAAGTCGCATGGCACCAATTAGGAAAACAGTATTTTATTTTAAAAGATTACAAAAAAGCATTGACCTCTTATGATTTTGCAATCATTTCAGATGATACTTTTGTAGGTGCATATCTTGAGCGTGGAAAAACATTGGAAGAACTTAAACGTTATGAAGATGCTATTGAAAATTACACCATTACTTTAAAACTAGATGATCCTACATCATACGCGCTTTTAAGAATTGGCAGTTGTTATGAAAAATTAAACAATGACGATTTAGCGCTTCAATATTATGATAGAACGGTTCATGAAGATCCACTTTTGGATAAAGGCTGGATTGCCATAACAAGATTTCACAATAAAAAAGGGGATTATAAAAAAGCACTATATTATATCAATAAAGCGATAAATATTGATTCCGAAAATGTGATTTATTGGAAACTTTATTCCCAAATAAATCAAAGATTAAAACACTTTGAAGAAGCCGAAAGAGGTTACAAAAAAACTTTAGAATTAGGCAATTACGAGTTAAACACTTGGCTATCTAGAGGTGATTTATTAATTAAACTAGGAGAACCAGAAGCAGCTGTGTATAACTTTGAACAGGCTATTGAATTTTATCCTGAAAATGCAGAAATAGAATATCGTCTGGCCGGATTATACTTCCATTTAAGCGAAACAGATAAAGGCACATTTTACTTAAAAAACGGTATAAAACACAATCTAGAATACGCCTTTATTATTGAAGAACTATTTCCAAAAGTATCTAATAAAGTACTAGTTAAAAATCTACTAAAGGCAAATCTTTAACTTTCCGTTTAATTAAAATGCATACCTTTGATTTTCGTCAAAAAATCAACTATGCAAAGAAGTTTAAAAGACTATTTAGTTATTACTTTTAAGGGTTTAGCCATGGGGGCTGCAGATGTAATTCCTGGGGTTTCAGGGGGGACAATTGCTTTTATTTCTGGTATTTATGAAGAACTGATACAAAGCATAGATAACCTTAATTTTAGGGTTATTCAAACTTGGAAAAAATTGGGGTTTAAAACAGCATGGGGCTCCATAAATGGAAATTTTCTTTTAGCCTTGTTTTCAGGTATTGCAATAAGCATTCTATCCTTAGCAAAATTGATTAAATGGCTACTTACTAATGAACCTGTTTTGCTATGGTCTTTCTTCTTTGGTCTGGTACTGTCCAGTATTATTTTTATTGCAAAACAAATTAAAAGTTGGAATGCGGTTACGTTTATTGCTATTATTTTAACCACTTTATTATCGTACTGGATAACTTTGGCAGAACCTTTTTCATCACCAGACAGCTCCTTATACCTTCTTTTCTGTGGTTTTATTGCTATTATAGCAATGATTTTACCTGGTGTTTCGGGAGCATTTATATTACTTATTTTGGGAGCGTATCAAGTCGCTATAGACACCATTAACAATCTGGTTGAAGGGCTGTTAAAAGGTGACTTTGATGTATTTAAAAATGCCTTTATCAACTTTCTATTACTAGCAATTGGAGCCATGGTGGGTTTAAAAGTGTTTTCCAAATTACTAAATTGGATGTTCCAAAATAAAAAGAATCTAACCTTAGCCATTTTAACAGGATTCATGGTAGGGTCTTTAAACAAGATTTGGCCTTGGAAACAAACCTTAACATGGCGCGTTAATTCTCATGATGAAAAAGTGCCGTTTTTAGAAAAAAGTATTTCTCCGTTTTCTTTTGAAGGGGATAATCAGCTGGTACTTGCTTTAGTTTTAATGGTCTTAGGTTTTTTGACTATTTTTATTCTAGAAAGGTTAGGCTCGAAAAAATAAGAATGCAAGGTACACGAACGTTTCAAGATAAATTTTTTCTGGTCCTTAAAGGACTTGCCATGGGAGCTGCTAATAAAGTTCCTGGGGTATCTGGTGGTGTCGTGGCTTTTGTAGCTGGGTTTTATGAAGAGTTTATTTACTCCCTAAAAAAGGTAAATAAAAAAGCTTTTGCCTTATTAATAAATGGTCGCTTTAAAAGCTTTTATTACTATATAAATGGTCGGTTTTTAGTGCTGTTGTTCTCGGGTACGGTAATCAGCTATTTTAGCGTTTCAAAAGTACTTGATTTTCTAATTAAACAATACGAACTTTTTGTTTGGAGTGTGTTCTTCGGAATGATCATTGGTTCGATATATTATATATATCGAGAATTTGACGACTGGAATTACAAAACTTACCTCTCTCTAGCCATAGGTATTTTATTAGGAGTTAGCATAAGCTTTCTAAACCCAGCAAAAGAAAATGACAACTTATGGTTTGTTTTTTTCTGTGGAATGATAAGTGTTTCTGGAATGACACTACCGGGGTTTTCGGGATCTTTCATTCTTATTCTATTAGGGAATTATGTCCTACTTCTGGTCGATTCGGTAAATGCACTGTATGACACATTTAAGGATATTTTTATGCTAGATTTTAGCTTCGTGCATAATACAGAAAGAATAGACACTTTAAAAATTTTAGCCGTTTTTACCCTTGGTTCTTTAGCAGGTTTAGTTAGCCTCTCCCATCTTTTAAGTTATATTTTAAAGTTTTACAAGAGCATCACGCTTTCTGCTATTATTGGATTTATTGTAGGATCTTTAGGTGTTGTGTGGCCTTGGAAAAATACCATATATAAACTAAATGAAAACGGCAGCCTGCTTTTGGATTCTAGAGGTGAGAAAATAATTGAAAACTATCAACGCTATATTCCTGAATTAACGAATGAAACCTATATCGCTATTGGTTATGTTTTTTTTGGAATAGCCATTGTACTTGCTCTTATATGGTACGGACAAAAAACAAGAAAAATTAAATGAACAAATTAGGTCTATTAGGTAAAAACATATCATATTCATTTTCAAGATCATATTTCAAGGAGAAGTTTCAAAATGAAAAAATTGAAAACACATCTTATGAAAACTTTGATATTAACAGCATCGAGCTATTTCCTTCAATAATAAAAGACACCAAAAACTTAAAAGGTTTAAATGTCACCATTCCTTATAAACAAGAGGTGATACCTTTCTTAGATAAAATAAATAAAAAGGCGAAAGTCATTGGGGCGGTAAACACTATTAAAATTACAAAAAAAGGTAAACTTGTTGGCTACAATACCGATTGTTATGGTTTTAAAAAATCTATTGAACCATACGTCAAAAAAGAGCATGAAAAAGCTCTAATTTTAGGAACGGGTGGAGCTAGTAAAGCTATTGCCTATACCTTAAAAGAAATGGGGATTTCATATGCCTATGTCTCTAGAAAGCTTTCAGATGGCATTCAGTTTTCTTATGATACCTTAACTGAAAACGATGTAAAAAACCATCAAATCATTGTTAACTGTACACCTCTTGGCACTTTTCCAAATATAGACAACTCTCCTATTATTCCTTATCAGTCTATAAACAAAAGTCATATCTTATTCGATTTAATATACAATCCTGAAGAAACTAAATTCTTAAAACGGGGACGTGAAAAAGGTGCTGTGACCATTAACGGTCTGAAAATGTTAAAACTACAGGCCGAAAAAGCATGGTCTATTTGGGGATTAGAATAAAACTTCTTTTTTAAAAGTTAATTCCATTAATAGCTCTTTGTTTATACTTTAGTTGTTAGTATCTTTAATGTCAAAACAAAATTGACGAACCTTAACATTTTTTAAAATGTCTGACATTAATAATACACAGGAATTAGAAGGAGCTGATGAAACTAATTCGAAAGAGAACGCTACAGCATTAAACGAAACTCAACCAATAGAAAATGCTTCTCATGATGAGGTTAATCCCGGTCAACCGGATGCCGCAACGTCCCAAGAGGTTATAAAAGAGGTTGCGGAGGAATCAGAAGTTAAGGAACAAGAAGACGAGGTTATAAATGAAATTGAAGAGTCTAATGCAGAAGATGCGGAAGATGAAGGCAATAAGGATAGACATAAAATAGAGGTTAAAGATTATGACACCATGTCTTTAGAAGCTCTAGCAATTGAATTAGAAAGACTGCTTAAAAGTGAAAAAATACAGGCTATACGCTCTCATGTCAATAGCATAAACACAGAATTTAAGTTAAAATTTCAAGCGCTGATTGACGAAAAAAAAGAAGAGTTTGTTAGTACTGGTGGAAATGAAATAGATTTTTATTATTCTTCTCCAGTTCAAAAAAGATTTAAAGAGGCCTATAAATCTTATAGAACTAAGTTAAATGAACATTACCAAAGCTTAGAAAAAAATCTGAAACAAAATTTAACAGATAAGCTTGAGATTATAGAAGAGCTTAAAGGTTTAATTAATGTTGAAGAAAATATTAACACCACTTATAAGCATTTCAAGGAGCTACAAGAACGTTGGAGAACTACTGGACCTATACCAAGAGATAAATACAATAATGCTTGGAATAGTTATCACCATCATGTGGAACTGTTTTATGATTTTCTCCATTTAAACAGAGATTTACGTGATCTTGATTTCAAACACAATCTAGAAAAGAAGTTATTAATCATTGAACGTGCTGAAGAGCTTGCTCAAGATGACAACGTTTTGCGATCATTTAGAGAACTTCAAGAGCTACATAAAATGTGGAAAGAAGAACTTGGCCCTGTTGGTAAAGCGCATCGCGAAGAAATTTGGGAACGTTTCAAGGCTGCTACAAAAATCATTAATGATAAACGTCATTTATATTATCAAGAAATTGATAAGGTATATGAAAAAAACTTAGAGACTAAACTTGAAATTATTGCTGGTATCGAAGCTATAGGGGCCCAAGAAAGTGGCTCTCATGGTTCTTGGCAAAAGAAAATTAAACAGATAGAAACACTAAGAGATTCTTTTTTCAATGCGGGTAAAGTGCCTATAAAGGTAAACGAAGCTACTTGGGCTAAGTTTAAAGATGCTGTTAGAAATTTTAACAGACAAAAGAATGCATTTTATAAAGGCTTAAAAAAAGATCAGTATAAGAATCTTCAACAAAAACTAGAACTTATCAAAATAGCTGAAGATAACAAGGAAAGTGAAGATTTTGAAACGGTTACGCCTTTAATGAAGAAAATCCAGAGTGATTGGAAGAAAATTGGTCATGTACCTAGAAGAGACAGCGACAAAATATGGAAACAGTTTAAAGGCGCCTGCAATTATTACTTCGATAGAATTCATGCTAAAAGAAATGCTGCAAGTAAAGAACAGGTTGAAGCTTACACTAAAAAGAACGAATTCCTTGGTGGGTTGAAAGATTTAAAGTTGCCTGAAGATAAAGCAGAAGGTGTAGATCTGGTTAAAGCCAAAATTAAGGAGTGGCAAGCTTTTGGAAGAGTTCCAAATGACAAACGTTATATTGATGGTAAATTTCAAAAATCAATTGATGGCTTGCTTACTAAATTAAAAATTGATAAGACTGAGGCCGAAATGATTAAGTATGAAAACAAGCTTGATGGTCTTCATGATTCCAACGATACTAGAAATCTAGATAACGAACGTAACTTTATTCGCAAAAAGATTGACGAGGCCAAGGGGCAAATTAATCAGTTAGAGAATAACTTACAGTTTTTCACTAATGTTGATGAAGATAATCCTTTGGTAAAAGAAGTTCATAAAAATATTGCTGAACATAAAGGAGCCTTAGAGGTTTGGAAAGCAAAACTTCAAAAAATAAAAAATCTATATTAGAGCGTTTTTATCTCTTGTAAAAAAAGCATTAGTCAATAATAAATTTACTAATGCTTTTTTTTATTCTAAAATTAACCTATCTGATTTTAAGATATTTAAAAACGAGTATTCCAATGCCTATTTCGGCAGCTGTTTTGCTTCCTCCCAAAACACATCCATTTCAGCAAGGGTCATATCTTTAAGAGGTTTATTCATACTCTTTGCTTTAGCTTCTAAATATTGGAAACGTTTAGAGAACTTCTTATTAGTGCGCTCCAAAGCATTTTCTGGATTGATACCTAAAAACCTTGCGTAATTAACCATAGAGAACATCACATCTCCAAATTCACTTTCCATTTGATCTTGATTTCCAGACTTTACCTCTACTTTAAACTCATTAATCTCCTCTTCTACCTTTTCCCAAACTTGATTTGTTTCCTCCCAGTCAAAACCAACACCTGCAACTTTTTCTTGAATTCTATTGGCCTTAACCAAAGCAGGTAAACTTCTAGGCACACCTTCCAAAACACTACTCTTTCCTTCTTTAAGTTTTAGGTTTTCCCAATTGCGTTTAACATCTTCTTCATTTTCAACTTTCACATCACCATAAATATGTGGGTGTCTATTTATCAATTTTTCACAAATACCATTGCAAACATCAGCAATATCAAAATCTTGGGTTTCACTTCCTATTTTAGAATAAAATACAATATGTAATAAAACATCACCTAGTTCTTTTTTAACCTCCTCTAAATCATTATCCAGTATAGCATCACCCAACTCATAAGTTTCTTCAATAGTTAAATGTCGTAAGGTTTCCATAGTCTGCTTTTTATCCCATGGACACTGTTCACGAAGCTCATCCATAATAGTTAATAATCTATCAAATGCTTTAAGCTGGTCCTGTCTAGAATTCATTTTTGAAATTTTTGTAAAAATACGGTTTTGATATTCTAGTTAAGAAACTATAATTTTAAAATTTGGCTGAATTAAAAAATAATAAAATCTTAATTTAACGATGAAGCATAAAATTTTAGCAAGTCTAGTTTCTATCGAGGTTAAATTCAGTTGTTTTCTTATAATTTTCAATACATTGCTCTAAAAATTGTTAATTCCTATGAAAAATTTATTTCAGGCATACAGAATCTTATTCCTTTTTCTAGCTTTCTTTTCTATAAATATATATGCCCAAGAGCAATCATTAGCTTCTCAGAGTAGTTCTTCTCTTTCAAATACTGCTGTTGCACCTATTAAAAAATCAATAATACTGTTTACGCAAAAATCAAGTGCAACCGCCTTTAATTATGGTAAATATAAAGCAGACGGTGTTTTTTGGGGCCATATGTTATACAATGGTATTAGCTCGGACACAGCTATGAATAGTTGGGCTGCAGATGTAGAAAACCGTGTATCGAATGGGGAATATTTTTTTGGGCGTTTGGAGTTTGACTGGGGGTGGAAATGGATGATAGACTTCATGAATGACCCTGGATCATATTGGGCGAAAGACTTAAATGGGAATGACATTCTTTGGTCAGGAAATATTCATAATGGGCAAGCACATAGTTGGCAAAGTCATCATGGGCCAGAGTTTTTGGAATGGCTTAAGTATCAAGTAGATCGTATAGATTTTGCTCCGATTACGCACCTTATGATTGATTCCCAAACTTCTGCCTCCAGAACTTTACATTGGTTGGGAGGAGATTTCTCTGTACATTCCATGAATAACTTCAGAGCTTATCTAAAAGAAAAATACTCTACATCTGAGTTGAGTGCTCTTGGAATAAATGATATTGATAGTTTTAATTATCGTAATTTCTTACTTGATGAAGGTTATACGCTAAATAGTTACAAGCAACAAGCTCTTAGCATTGATGGAAATATTCCTTTATACGCCGATTTTGTATACTTTCACCGTCAAGCCTTAAATGAGGTCATGGATGAATTGTTCGAATACATTGACACAAAAAAGCCAGGAATTGCCATAGGTGCTACTACAAATCTTATTGAACCTCGTGGTTTTGTTTTTTCAAATCGACAAACCTATTTAGCTGGTGAGTTTTTTCATGATCATAACGTATCTACATCGCCTCCATTTAAACCCATGTTGCATTACAAAGCGGCAGAAGCGCTGGATAAAACCTTAATCTATTTTCCTTATCCGGGTGCATTTAGGGCATTATATGATAGAAGCGCGCCACGTCAGGCTCGCGGTTGGATAGCACAGGCTTATGCTATGGGTTCTGTATTTACCATTCCTGAAAATATATGGCTTGGTAGTGGATATCCAACATGGAGTCCGGGTTGGCAAGTCTATGGAGATTTGTATACTTTTATTCACGATAATAGCGCATTGCTCGACGATTACCAAGCTTTATCCAATGTAGGTCTTGCATATTCTGTCTACGCATCACTACTTGAATCGGGTATGGATGGCAGTAATACCGCACGACAAACATTACGGAATCTTGTAGAAGATAATATTTCATTTGATTTGAAAATTTTTGGTGATCCTGACCGCCCTCTTGCACCAACTGTTGAAGATTTAGCATTATATGATGTGATTGTTCATGATAGTGACAAACAGTATTTCACAGCTGAACAAAACGCAATTTTAACCACCGCGGGAAGTGCTACTAATGTTGTTTCAATTGATAATAGTAGTGAAATAAAACAACTTCTTTCATGGAAAATAGATGTCTTAAGGAATGATGTAGTAAGTAATAATTTAATATCTGCCTTACCAAGAATATCCTCTAAACCCGAGGCTCCATATGTGCTTCATTTACTCAACCGTAAATATAACTCTAGCGAAGATGAGGCTCAAACTCATAATAACATTTCTGTAAAAATATCTTCGGCAACATTTCCTAATACCATTACAGAAGCAACACTACACAGACCAAATAAACCTTCTATAAATTTACCTTTAGAAACAGATAATTCTGGTATGACTACCTTAACTATTGGAACTTTTGACGCTTTCTGGGGAATTATTGAACTAGGACATACAGGGTCATTATCAACTAACGAGGAGCGCTTAGCTAAACAAATAATCAATATATATCCAAACCCATCAAATGAGTTTGTAACCTTATCAGGTTTAAATGATGCAAATAATGAAGTAAGTGTTTTGGATATCTATGGAAAAGTAGTGAATAAGTTCTCTAATATTGGGAACAAAAGTGTAATTAATACGAGAAACTTGGCTTCTGGCATTTACATTATCAAAATAATGAAAGACCATACCTTAATTGGTATTAAAAAACTTATTGTGAAACATTAAATAAATTTGAACTCTAATTAAAGATCTACTGCACAACCTCCATGCCTCATGAAAAGGATTATTATATTCTAAAATTTTAAGAATATAAATAGGAAGTGGATAAGGGTGCTTTTACAATATATTAATCACCCTTTTTTCGTTCTTCTGTAATAACACGTCTTACAGGAACTGGTGCATCAATACCTTCCTCTTTTAATTTTTTAAATATTTTTAGGGCAATATCGTTATCAGTATTCAACGTATCTGAAAATGTTGTCCAATACATGAGAGAGAATTTAAGATTCCCATCGGAACCATAACCATGAAAATATGTTTTTGGTTCCGGATTGGCGCTAGTAGCCGGCTGATCCAAAGCTATTTTATTAAACAATTCTATCACTTTTTCCGGATCGGCATCAGGAGATGTTTTCATAGCTACATTACTTCTTCTGTTTCTATTAGACAGAGTCCAATTCACAACTTTTTTGGAAATTAAATCGCCGTTAGGAATAATCACTTCTGCTCCCGAATATGCCCTAATATTACTAGATCGCACCCCAATATTGGTTACCACACCCATTTCCATATCTACCTCAATAGTATCACCTATATTAATTGGACGCTCAAAGGCTAGAATCAAACCAGAAACAAAGTTGAGTACTACATTTTGCAATCCAAAACCAATACCAACACCCAAAGCTCCAATTATAAACCCGAGCTTACTTAAATCTACCCCTGCAGCAGTAAATCCTGCATAAAGCCCAATAGCAATCATTACTATTCTTAAAACCAATGAAATAGCAGGAGCTAATCCTCTTGGTAAAACATTCACCATCCATTCATCTTGAAATATCGCGGCAGCTATTTTAGATAAGATTAAAGCAATAACAAAAATACCCGCAAAAGCTAGCATCCCTCCAAGAGAAATAGTCATTTCTCCAATCTGCCACTCTAAGTCTAAAATTTCGTTATAACCGTTTAAAATATAATCGTATAATTCGAACCCCTTTAAAGTAAACACCAACCAAACAACAAACCCCATAAAATTAAACAATGGTCTGATTCTTTGGTGGGTAGCGCTTATCAGTGTGCTTAAAGTTTGAATATTTGAAGTCGTTCTAAACTTAAAGATTAGTATAAAAATACTTATGAATACTTTGGTAGACAGATACACAACAAACGCAAAAATTAAGGAAACTGTAACTGCTTTTGCTAAATAAGTAGACAAGGAGAACATGCCTATTATATTAGCGATAATTGAAATTACAAGCAATGCCATATACAAAATAGAAATCAACCTAAAAGGCTTTATAATTTGTGAAAACTTCTCAGGGTTTTCACTAACCGCTTTTCGTCCAAGGTACAAGGCTACGAGAAGTAATAAACTTGTAAAGATTGATAGGTTTCTTACCAGATTAGCTTTTATTCCAATAAAAGCTTCAAATACGCTGATAATATAAATTAAAAATAATAACCATAAAAAGATTCTTATTCTTTTGCCCGTAAGTTTTGGCAGTAATAAAACCGTTGTAAACAAAATAACAAGTACATGAAATTCGGCATAAGCTGGAACCATGGAATCATAAAAGAAAGCCGAAACCAACATACCTACCGAAAAAGTGGTCAAAATAGGGTTAACAAGAATGGTTTTAGCTTGAATTTCAATAGGATTATTTAAA
Source organism: uncultured Algibacter sp. (assembly GCF_947495925.1). Classification (GTDB taxonomy): domain Bacteria; phylum Bacteroidota; class Bacteroidia; order Flavobacteriales; family Flavobacteriaceae; genus Algibacter_E. Next base: position 200,647 of record NZ_CANMAU010000003.1, on the reverse strand, counting down.
GACAATATCTCTTCTTTATTCCATTTCATATTAGCCGTAATGAGAAAAGCCAGTAATAGAATAAGAAAGATCATTTGAAGAATTGCTGTTTTTTTATTTAAATGAAAAAACTCAAAAAACTGACTTTCGTTTTGTTTTACACCTTTAACAAATAATTGATAAGAAGACAGTGTTTCCGCTGCAATGCTATCTCCCAGCATAAGTTTTTCGCCTTTTTCCCAGATGGGTCGCTTATCAAAAACAAAATAATCCTTACGCCTTTGATTCTCTGCAAACTCAATATTGGAGATTTCAGAATCAATTATCAATACCAATTCTGTTATTTTTTTCTGTGTCGCAAATACATCATCTAAACGTAAATGAGCAGCTTTCAAGATATCTTCCAAAGAGGAAATAGCACGGTTAAAACTCTCTTCCAAGTCTTTAGATTCACTTCTACCAGCAAGTTCTTTTTTTGTAAGTTCCCATTTGTTTAAATCTGAAAACACATCATTGATTATATTACTAATTTCTTCAGATCGTTCATTAATAGTGCTTTGATGCTCACTTAAAACCATTTTATAATTAGTCCATTCTACTTTTCTAACCTTAAGGTCTCGAAGTGTAACATCTTCTCGTTTTAAAAACAGAGTGTCAACTAGTTTTAGTATTTCTGGAGCTTTAAGCGTGATGATAGAGTCAATTTCGAGCACGTGTTTATTCTTATCTAGAGCACCTTTAAGCTTTAATAATTCCTGGCCCAGTGCTTCAGACTCTTCTGAAATGTCTCCTAGCGCAATAGATTTTTCCGAAACCGTCGTGCTATCAATTACAGTAATAGGTTCTTGCGCGCTTATACCATAAGACACAAATAAAAGAATCAATAAAATATAATTAAATCTAACAGATAAATAGGTCATAGAAATTACTTTGAAAGCAACAAGATACTTAATTTTTTATTTCAAATACACTTGAATTTTTGCTAATAATACTAATACTCCATCTTATGGGTATTTATGTATTTGTTGAATTAAATATATAAACTAGTCCCTTCCAAGATCACTTAATTCTTTAAGAAAAATTAGCTAATTGATTTCGTAGCCAAAAAAACATTTAGGTATGGTAAACTGAAAATTGAACAAATAAATGAATTGAAAAAGTTGAAAATAAAGCGTCCTGTTAGAAACAACAAGAGAAAAAATGGGAGGAATTTATTGAACTTATTTAGAGAAGAATATGGAACCTAAGAAATTACGTCTGAATTCGATAAAAATTCCATTTAACTCAACCCCCTTTGCAAACTATATCTGCATATAGGGATTGATATTTTAAACTAAGCGTTTTCCTTTTTAATTAAATTAAGTGCAGAACCTTCCTTATACCAATCTATTTGGGATTGGTTGTAGGTATGGTTTAAGCTAATAACATCTTTACTACCATCTGCATGTACAATCTCTAATGTGAGTTGCTTTCCTGGAGCAAACTCCTTTAAATCGATAAAGTTAAAGGTATCGTCTTCTTGAATTAAATCGTAATCTGCTTCGTTTGCAAATGTTAAGCCTAGCATACCTTGCTTCTTTAGATTTGTTTCGTGAATACGTGCAAACGATTTTACGATAACCGCAGCAACGCCTAAATGTCGAGGTTGCATTGCAGCATGCTCTCTAGATGAGCCTTCGCCATAATTATGGTCGCCCACAACTATGGTTTTTATACCCGCCTGTTTATAGGCACGTTGCACATCTGGCACACCTCCATAATCTCCTGTTAACTGATTTTTAACAAAGTTTGTTTTCTGGTTGAATGCATTTACTGCCCCTATTAAGGTATTATTGGCAATATTATCTAAATGCCCTCTATAACGTAACCATGGTCCAGCCATAGAAATATGGTCAGTGGTACATTTTCCAAAAGCCTTGATTAATAATTTAGCACCAGTAATATTATCTCCTAGTGGTGTAAATGGAGTGAGTAATTGTAAACGCTCAGAATCTTCTTTTACAGTAACTTGTATATGACTTCCATCTGCTTCTGGTTCTAAATAACCGTTATCTTTTACATCAAAACCTTTTGGAGGTAATTCCCATCCTGTAGGCTCGTCAAGCATGACTTCCTCTCCGTTTTCGTTAATTAACTTATCTTTTAACGGATTAAAATCTAAACGACCTGCAATGGCAATGGCAGCAGTTAACTCTGGTGATGCTACAAAGGCATGCGTATTTGGGTTGCCATCAGCACGCTTTGCAAAGTTTCTGTTAAAAGAATGTACAATACTGTTTTTTGGTGCATTTTTAGGGTCTGAATATCTTGCCCATTGCCCAATACAGGGCCCACAAGCATTTGTAAATATTTTGGCATCCAATTTTTCAAATACTTCTAGAATACCATCCCGCTCTGCTGTATATCGCACTTGTTCAGAACCTGGGTTGATACCAAATTCTGCTCTAGTTTTTAAACCTTTATCTAAAGCTTGTTGGGCTATAGATGATGCTCTGGATAAATCTTCGTAGGATGAGTTGGTACAAGACCCAATTAACCCCCATTCTACTTTTATTGGCCAATCGTTAGCTTTCGCTTTTTCAGTCATATCTGATCCAACTTCTGTAGATAAATCTGGAGTAAATGGACCATTTAATAAGGGACCTAATTCGGATAAATTAATATCTATAACTTGATCGAAATATTGCTCTGGGTTTGCATAAACTTCTGGGTCTGCGGTTAAATGTGCTTTAACTGCATTAGCTGCTTCTGCGACATCTGCTCTATCGGTAGCTTTTAAATAGCGTTCCATAGATTCGTCGTAACCAAATGTAGACGTAGTTGCACCTATTTCTGCTCCCATATTACAAATGGTACCTTTTCCGGTACAGGACATAGCTATTGCTCCAGGTCCAAAATACTCAACAATGGCTCCAGTTCCTCCTTTTACGGTTAGAATTTCTGCGACTTTTAAAATCACATCTTTTGGTGCTGTCCAACCAGATAATTCCCCTGTTAGTCTAACACCTATTAATTTTGGGAATTTCAATTCCCAAGCCATACCAGCCATAACATCAACCGCATCCGCACCTCCTACTCCAATAGCAACCATTCCTAATCCACCAGCATTTACAGTGTGGGAGTCTGTACCAATCATCATACCTCCTGGGAATGCATAATTTTCTAAAACTACTTGGTGAATAATACCTGCTCCTGGTTTCCAAAATCCGATACCGTATTTATTGGAAACAGATTCTAAGAAATTAAAAACTTCGCTGCTTACATTATTGGCGTGCTTCAAATCTTTTGATGCACCTTCTTTGGCTTGTATCAAATGATCGCAATGTGTTGTTGTTGGTACCGCTACTTTGTGTTTTCCAGCTTGCATAAACTGCAATAATGCCATTTGTGCTGTGGCATCTTGCAAAGCAATTCTATCTGGTGCAAAATCTACATAATCTTTTCCTCTTGTAAATGCCTTATTTGGGATACCGTTCCATAAATGATTGTATAATATTTTTTCTGAAAGGGTTAAGGGTTTTCCAACTACTTCACGTGCTTTTTTGAGATTTTCTGCCATTTTGGAGTATACACCTCTTATCATTTCTATATCAAATGCCATATACTTTTATGATTTTATTGTTTTTCTTTTTTAAATGCTCTCTAAGATACGAAATAAGTAAGCTATTGAAAAATGGAAATTTAATGGTTTTATTAAGAAATCAATTACTTGACTTTGTCAGAAAAATTATCGACCTTCGTTTAACAACCAATAAAGTTCATTGAAACGGAACTTTATTTTTGCATTACAAACAATTAAAATCAAACTATAAAATGATTAAAAAGATAATTATATTACTTCTTGGATTAACTAGTTTTATGCTTATTTCTTGTACGTCAAATGATAAAGATATAGTAAATCAACAGTTGCCAAAAAAACTAATCAAATTAATCTATAATAATGGTTCTTTTACTTCTGAAACTTCTTTTATCTATGATTCCAACGATAATATTATAGAATTGAAAACCATTTCAACAGACAATGGAGAATTTCTCTCGGAAGAAATGTGTATTTTAACTTATGAGAATAACATTATTATATCTAGTTCTTGTAATAAAAACGGAAATGAATCTTCAAGTAGTAATTACGATTACATAAACTATCAACTAATAGAAACAGCTACCATATATCCACTGTCTCCACCCGATGAATATGGGAATCCTAGATTTTATGGGACCAAATATAATTATATCGAAAACGAAGTATTGAGCACTAGGTCGGTTCAAACTGATGTCAGAATTGCCCCCATTTTAGTTGATATTACCTATGATGATAACAGGAATGTCATAAATAGTTTTGTTAATTTGTTTGACGGAGGAGTCAATAGCTATACATATGATCAATCTCCTACACCTTTTGATTACTTTTCATACAACAATCGAATTATTATTAATCAATTCATTGGACAGTTTGAAAATTATGATGAAAGGTTTTCTAAAAATAATGTTACCGAATCATTGATTTCTTCTGCAGAATCAAATTTTACTATTTTTAGTACAATATCAATTGAATATGATTCTGAAAATCATCCAATCCAAAAAAGAATTGTAAAATTAAAGGATGATCAGGAGATAGATAGATACTCAATTACATACAAATATGAAGAAAGTAAAAGTTTGTAACACAGGCTATAAGCAATTGCTTATTCTCGCATGCTTATAAAATTTTAGCAAATTTTCAATATGGAGAATATTTATAACATTAAGTACTAGTAACCCACGCAACTACTCATAGCCGAAACGTTAAACGAACCCACAAAAAAGACAAAGCTTTTCAGGTTACAAACTACAAACAGCAAGTATTCGCGTTAGGGATTAAAATTAGAGAATTAATTCCAAATTACTATACTCATTCATTTTGCCTTGATGCAAAACGAACCAAAAAATCAAGTTCAAGTCGAGGTATTTTACAGTTTTTAAGAAAACTGTAAACCGATTTGATAAAGGCCGCGTCGAACGTTGTTCTCCTGCTCTCGGAGCTTTTCTGCATCTATACTGCGCCTTGACTTTCAATTCTGCGAATTAACTTAAAGGACATGACTTCTTGCTTAGGTATTGTCTTTTACGGACACACCCGCGTTAGGGATTGAGCGATTATTGGAGCTCCTCGCAGAGAGCGACTCGTGAAAGCCCGACCTGACAAAAGGAAGGTAACGCCCAACTTCTTGATACGATTATGACAAAGCTATTTGTATTTTCGAGAGATTGCCACAGTCGTGCCTCCTTCGCAATGACACTAAACAAAAAAAGTCCGAGCTATACACTCGGACTTTACTTTTATGAGATTCCCATTTTCATGGGAATGTATTTATCTTACTAATTGCTTAGTAGAAGGCTTAAATTTAGTTAAAACAATACCTTCTACCGCAGCTTCGTATTCTGCCATAGTTGGTGTTCTTCCTAAAATTGTAGATAACACAACTACTGGTGTTGATGATAATAAAGATTCTCCTTTTTTCTCTCCAGAATCTTTTACAACTCTTCCTTGGAATAAACGTGTAGATGTTGCCATTACCGTATCCCCTGGTTCCGCTTTTTCTTGGTTACCCATACATAGGTTACACCCTGGGCGCTCTAGGTACAACATGTTCTCATATTTAGTACGTGCCAACCCTTTTGGTGCGCTATCGTCAAACTCGAAACCTGAGTACTTTTGTAACACTTCCCAATCGCCTTCTTCTTTTAACTCATCTACAATATTATAAGTTGGAGGTGCAACAACTAAAGGTGCTTTAAATTCTACCTTACCTTGTTGCGCTTCAATGTTCTTTAACATTTGCGCTAATATCTTCATATCGCCTTTATGCACCATACATGATCCTACGAAACCTAAATCTACTTTTTTAGTGCCTCCGTAGTAAGATAATGGACGGATCGTATCATGCGTGTAACGTTTAGAAACATCGTCGTTATTTACATCTGGATCTGCAATCATTGGTTCAGCAATTTCATCTAAATCAATAATGACTTCTGCATGATATTTAGCGTCTGCATCTGGTCTTAACGATGGTTTAATACCTGTTTTAAGTTCTGTTATTCTAGTTTCTGCTTTTTCTACTAAACCTTTAAGTACTTGCTTCTCGTTATCCATACCCTTATCAATCATGATCTGGATACGTCCTTTTGCAATCTCTAAAGATTCAATTAAAGTTTCATCTTCTGAAATACAGATTGAGGCTTTCGCTTTCATTTCTGCTGTCCAGTCTGTAAATGTGAAGGCTTGATCTGCTGTTAACGTACCAATATGTACCTCGATTACACGACCTTGGAATACGTTTTCTCCTCCAAATTGCTTTAACATTTGCTGTTGTGTGGCATGCACTACATCACGGAAATCCATGTAGGGCTTCATTTCACCTTTAAAGGTTACTTTTACCGATTCTGGGATTGGCATTGAGGCTTCACCTGTTGCTAGTGCTAAGGCTACTGTTCCTGAATCTGCTCCAAAAGCAACACCTTTAGACATACGTGTATGTGAATCTCCACCAATAATGATGTCCCAATCTCCAACAGTAATATCATTAAGTACTTTATGGATAACATCTGTCATTGGGAAATATTTCCCTTTTGGATCACGACCGGTAATTAAACCAAAATCGTTCATAAACTGCATTAACCTTGGAATGTTAGCTTTAGATTTATCATCCCAAACAGAAGCGGTATGACAACCCGATTGGTATGCACCATCTACAATTGGAGAAATAACAGTTGCAGCCATCATCTCTAATTCTTGAGACGTCATTAACCCCGTAGTATCTTGAGATCCTACAATGTTTACCTCTGCACGAACGTAAGAACCAGCATGTAACGTTGCTCCTGAAGTTCCTACTGCATTTTTATTGAATATTTTTTCTACTGCTGTTAAACCTTGTCCTTCTATAGATACTTCTTTTGAAGCAGCATATACTTGAGGTACTTCTATACCTAATACTTTAGCAGCAAATGTTTGTAGTTTTTTACCGAAAACAACAGCGTAAGAACCTCCTGCTTTCATAAACTCCATTTTTTGTGGTGTAAATGCTGCAGAAATATCTTTTAATTCTGTATCTCCGTTATATAATTTTTTCTCTTTTGTATTAATTGTAAGCACTGTTCCAGTGGCTACAGAATATTCTTCTTTTAATACTGGTTCTCCATCTTCATCTCGGATTGTTTTTCCGTCGGCATCTTTTTGAATAACCCAATTTTTAAGATCTAAACCAATACCACCTGTTACTCCAACTGTTGTTAAGAAAATTGGTGCTATACCGTTTGTACCTGCAATTACTGGTGCAATATTGATAAATGGTACATAAGGACTTGAAGAAATACCTGTCCATAATGCCACGTTATTTACACCTGACATTCTTGAAGACCCAACTCCCATGGTTCCTTTTTCTGCAATTAACATCACACGCTTATCTGGATGTTGCTCCTTTAACGCTAATACTTCTTTTTGCATGTCTTTGTTATGCTCAAAAATACACTGACCATGAAGTTCACGATCTGATCTCGAGTGTGCATCACCACCTGGAGATAATAAATCTGTAGAGATATCACCAACACCAGCAATGTATGTTACTACCTCAATTTCTTCGTCTATCTCTGGTAATTTTGTAAAGAATTCTGCTTGCGCGTAACTCTCTATAATATCTTTTGCAATAGCACTTCCTGCTTTAAAAGCCTCTTCTAAACGTTCTGTATCTGCTTCGTATAAGAATACTTGCGTTTTTAAAACTTTGGCAGCCTCTTTAGCTATTTCTACATCTGTTCCTAGAGCTAAATCTAATAACACCTCAACTGAAGGACCTCCCTTCATATGCGATAGTTGTTCGAAAGCAAAAGCAGGTGTTATTTCTTTAACTATTGATTCTCCTAAAATAATCTCTTTTAAAAACTTAGCTTTAACACCAGCAGCACTCGTGGTTCCGGGTAAAACATTATAGATAAAAAAGTTAAGAGATGCTTCTCTATGCTCATTATCTAAATCTTTAATTTGTTCGATGATAGCACTTAATAAATCAGCACCATCAATTGGCTTTGGGTGTAAGCCTAGAGCCTTTCTTTCTTCGATTTCTTTTAGGTAATCGTTATAGTTCATATAAAGAATATTTTCAATGTTAAATGCCTTGAAAAGTAATGTGACCATTGCTTTTTCAAAGCGACGCAAATTACGAAATTAATACAAAGTTCTAAAAATAAAAACGGTAATAGAGATTCGGGCTATGCGAAATTATTATAGTAGCATAATAATTAAATATGATTAGAATTTCAGCAGTAAAATTCTAGTAAAAATGAAGATTTAATAAGAAACAGTGTTAATTTTTTTTACTCTTTACAATTCTAAACTAGTTTTAATAATAATTAAGATGAAAATAAATTAGACTTCTTAAAATTTAAAACAGACTATTAATTATTTGAGTCTCTGTAATACCTTCAGCTTCGGCTTTGTAATTTTTTATTATTCTATGCCTTAAAATACCTTCAGCTACAGCTTGTACATCTTCAATATCAGGAGAAAACTTCCCATGAATCGCTGCATGCGTTTTGGCTGCCAAAATTAAGTTTTGTGATGCTCTTGGACCTGCTCCCCAATCTACATAGGTTTTAACCAAATCAGCTGCCGAATTCGAATTTGTTCTTGTTTTTCCTACTATAGAAACCGCATACTCGATAACATTATCTGCTACTGGAATACGACGAATTAAGTGCTGAATATCGACTATCTCTTGAGCCGAAAATAAGGCATTTACGGTTGCCGGAACATCATTTGTAGTCGCCTTAACAACCTCAACTTCTTCATTAAATGTTGGATAATCCAAATTTATAGCAAACATAAACCTGTCCAATTGGGCCTCTGGCAGTGGGTATGTCCCTTCTTGCTCTATTGGGTTTTGAGTTGCTAAAACAAAATATGGCAAATCCAATTTATAATGATGCCCCGCAACTGTTACAGCCCGCTCCTGCATGGCTTCAAGTAAAGCTGCTTGTGTTTTTGGAGGTGTTCTATTAATCTCATCGGCTAAGATTATATTTGAAAAAACCGGTCCTTTTATAAATTTAAAGTGGCGATCTTCATCTAGTATTTCGCTACCTAATATATCGCTAGGCATTAAATCTGGAGTAAACTGGATACGCTTAAAATCAAGCCCTAAAGCTTGAGCAATTGTATTTACCATCAAGGTTTTGGCTAATCCTGGCACACCTATTAATAACGAATGTCCTCCTGAGAAAATAGAAATTAAAATTTGAGTAACGACCTCATCTTGACCAATAATAACCTTAGCTATCTCAGTCTTTAGGTCATTAAATTGCTTGACAAATTTTTCAATAGCAGTGACATCAGACATACTTTCTACTTTTTTAACCAATTACCAGAAAACTTACAGTTTCTAAATTCTCCACTAATTTTTACGTAAGTGTCAACAATATGTGTTTCTTGCCACTCTTCAATAGCCTTAATTTTCTTTTCTTCTAGAGCCAATTGTTTTATTTTTAAGTAATCGCGTGCATAATCTGCTTTATGCTCATCAACTCTATCAGAAACTTTTAATATTTTGAATTTAACATTTCTTGACCGGTCTTCCTCTCTTAAAACCAAGCTCACTTCACCATCTTTTAAATTTTGAATTTGCGCATACAATTCCGGATCCATCCTTGTTAATTCAAAATTATAATCTTGCGTTGTTGGGTTAATAAGCTGCCCTCCATCATTTCTAGTTTCTTTTTCATCACTTGCTTCACGAGCTGCATCTGGAAATGAAATAATACTATCTACAATTTTCTTTCTTACATCTTCCAACCTTTCTTTAGCTTCTGCTAATGCTTCGCTAGATACTTTAGGTGTTAATAATATATGGGCTACATCATATTCTTGTCCTCTTATTTTTTCCAGAGTTATTATGTGATAACCAAAATCTGTCTTAAATGGTTCAGATATTTCTCCTTCCTGTAATGCAAAAGCAACTTCTCTAAACTCCTTTACCATTTGGGGTTTCTTTCTATTAAGAGTATACTTTCCACCTCTACTTGCAGATCCTGGATCTTCAGAATACAAAACAGCCTTAGATCTAAAACTTGCACCATTTTCAATAATATCAGCCTTAAATTGCTTTAAACGATCTATTACCTGTTGTTTTTCTTCTTCTGAAATTTTAGGTTCAGCTACTATTTGTGCCACCTTTAGTTCTGTTCCAAAAGTTGGTCTTTCATCTTCTGGTATTCTATTAAAAAATGTTCTAACTTCTTCTGGAGTAATTTCAATTTCTTCAACAATGGCAGCTTGCATTCTTTGCGCTAACATATTTGCCTTATTGATTTCAAACATTTCTTCTCTAAAGCTTTGTTCATCTTCTTTGTCATAAACAGCCAAAAGCTTTTCCATGGAACCATTCGTTTGTTGCAAGAATTGTTGAATTTGATAGTCTACATTATTCCTAATCTCAGCATCTGAAACGATAATACTATCTTGAATCGCATGGTGCGCGTATAATTTATCTTCTAGAAGTTTTCCAAACAACTCACAAGTTTCAATTTTATCCGTATCAACACCTTGCGCTTTAAGTTGAAGATATGTTTTATCTATATCAGAATCTAAAACTATGTAATCTCCTATAACCGCTGCAACTCCATCTACTTTTATGGCATTTTTGGTTTTTACGGTATCAACTTTTTTATAAACTTCTTCAACAACCTCAACCTCATCTTCAATTATTTCTTGAGTGTATCCTAGATTTACAAAAAGTAAAGTCATACACAAACCCAGTGTACATTTAAAATTAATTATATATCTCAAATTGTTTATTTTTAATAGCATCTTTAGTGATATCTTTTTCTAATTTTTTTATTAGCTCTAGTTTTCGTTTGTTAATGACTATTTGATTAATAGTAGGTTTAACATACTCTAATGGCGCAGTATCGTTTCGTAATAGAACATCATTTATTTGCATCAAATATACTCCTAATGAATCTTTGAGTTGTACAAAATTAGATTTTTTTAACAGTTGTTTTTTGTTTTCAGGAGTTACCGATGGAATTTTCTTAATAACGTGGCTTAATTTAATCCAAATCGAATCATTAAGTGAGTAGGATTTGAACTGAATAGATATGGAATCTAATATTCTTTTATCTTCATTATCATAGCGTTCGAAACGCTTTTTAACGTTTTTATAATCTATAATATTTTCTTCAACATGAATATATCTAAACTTTATGAGCTCTTCATTTAGTTTAAAGACTTCTTTGTTATTCTCATAATAAATTTCAGCCTCTTGAGCCGTTACTACAGTGTCTATACTGCGCTTTACAAGAGCCTCCATATATGCCTTAGTATATAAGTCCTTCTTATATTGATTCACTAACCTGTTGAAGGTTTCTTGCTTCTTATCACTTAAATTAAGTAGTGCACCATCAATTAATAGTTGTTGTGTAGCCCATTTGTTAATGAAATTTTGAACAATTAAAGTGCTATCTGCCTTAGAGGCTTCATTAGGCACTAAGTTTTTAATATCATCTTCAAATAAATAGGTTTCGTTGACTCTTGCCACTGGATTTTCATCATGAGATTTATTTAAATAATCACATGAAAAAACCAATAAAACAAACAACAATAAGACAATCCTGATTTGCAAAATATTTATTTAAGTTGATCTTTTACTTTATTATAAACTGTATCGTTAATTTCAATTTTATATTTTAATTTTAATTCATCAATCCACTTTTCTTCTTTATAAGTTTGATAATCACTTATAACCCCTCCTCTGGCTTCTTCCAATGTTTTCTGAAGACTAGGTAAAACTTCTTTAACCTGGACTAAAACAAAAGCTTCATTATGCTTGTATATTTTAGAAATCCCCTCTTTAAATTCAAAGCTTTTTGGTAGTACTTGATGATTAGCCTCCATAATATCTGTTGTAAAGATAACCTCAATTTTATCATTACTATTCACAAGAGATTTAATTTGGTCTACTGCCATGCCCTCGTTAAGTAACTTAGCAACCTTTTTCAACGTTTTTTGCTTTACTGATGTAGCAACTACAGCATCAATTCTTTCTGGTAAAACATAATCTTCTTTATGCGAATCGTAATATTCTTGAATACCTAAAGAGTCAGACTCCGAAGCATTCCAAATGGTATTCTCCATAAGTTCGAATAACAATAACCCATCTCTATATTCGCTAACAATATTGGCAAATTCCTCGTTCTCGTTTTCCAAATTAGCTTCTTGATATTCTATTAAGCGTTGCCCTAAAAAATCGGCATACTTTTGAGCCACCAAAGCCTTATAAGGCATTTTTTGCCTTGAACTACGCATGGTTTTAATCATATAGTCTCCAAAATCTTGATAAAGTACCTCGGTACCCTCCATATTTAATAATGATGTGTTTCCCATAAATTCATTTGGTAAACTCCATGAGTTTTTAAAATAGTCATCATTTAAAATGGACTCAAAGTAGACTAATGCTGGTTGTTCATCAGAAATATTATACTTTTTCTTTAGCTTATCTATAAGCGCTTGATCAATTAGTTTCGACCTGCTATCGCGTTTTACCTTACCAATCAATTCAGCCTTCATCGCATCGAAATCTGGCACTGGTACCTTAGCATATAATTTAACAATGTGCCATCCAAAATCAGTCTTAAATGGTTCTGAAACCTGACCTAGACTATCTAAACCAAAAGCAACATCTTCAAATTCTTTAACCCTTAATTGTCCTCTACTAAGTAAAGGTAGCTTACCTCCTTTTGGTGCTGAGTTTTTATCATCAGAAAATTGTTTTGCTAAAGCTTCAAAATTTTCTCCTTGATTTAGTTTCTTATAAATATCTTGAATTCTTATTTCTGGTTTTTCAGAAAGTGTATCCTTTTCTTTCTTCATTGCCATAATATGGGCTACATCAACCTGTCCTTCAGATTTTCTTCTATCTAAAACTTTTAAAATATGATACCCAAAACGTGTTCTAAATGGCATTGAAATTTCACCAACCTCAGTATTATAAGCTACAGTTTCAAAGCGATATACCATTTTAAACCCATTAAAATAGCCTAGCTTTTCACCAAAAATAGTGGTTCCATTATGTACCTCTTCTCTAACTTTATCAAACCCTTCTTTCAGGGCTCTCTCTCTTAACTTAATGATATCATTATATGCAACAAGTGTATCTTCTGGAGTAGCTGTTTCAGAAATTTTTACTAAAATATGATTGGCTCTTACCTCATAAGAAATTCTTTCATAAGCTTCCTCTACTAAAGCATCGGTAACTTGCGAGTCGGACATATAATTCTTTGCCAATTGCTTTTTGTAATCTTCCAATTCTTTTAAATAAGACGCTTTTTCATTTAAACCAAGACTTCTTGCTTCTTTCAGCTTTAGTTTATAACTCGTAAATAGCTTTAAATACTCGTCCACATTCTTTTGAGAATCATCTTGCACCAAATCGAGATTCTTATTATAAACTCTAATAAATTCGGAAGCATAGACAGGTTCATCTGCGACAGTAAAAAGGACTTCCTCTTCAGTAGATTGCGCATTTAAAATAAACACAAACAAAGCAAAAAATAAAGTAAATAAGTATTTCAATTTCATGGAGTCTTAAATTTTTGAATAGTTACAAAAATAGAAATATAAACCTATATTGCAAGCCGTTTTACAAACGATTAAAAAAACTAAATATTACCTCTTTTCAATTATATTTGAATATATATAAATAACATAGTTTCTATTAGAATATTACCCTAAACGTATGTGCAAATTAAAACTTATTTGGGATTTCCATGGGCCGAACTCCAGCAAGATTGCAGAACACCATGAAATTCATTTGAAAGAATATATTCAACTAGAGAATTTAGATATCACCCTTACGGGGTATCACGATTTAAGCGACATGCATTCTATCGCTTTTTTGGTAATTGATGAAAAAGACATGAAACCGGTTAGAGACGCTTTAAAGCCGCATAGAGGACAGGTCTACGCCCCTTAATTTATTATAGTTTCTCTAATTATATATTGGCCCACCAATTCAATAACTAAGTTTGCATTAACATGGTTATTTAGTATTTAAGTTTCTTCTCTTTTTTCCAGGCGCCAATAATTAAGTTAAAATTTCTACTTTAAACCACCTCTAAAACACTAGTTCTATTAAATTTTTTGAGTTGGTTTGATACGAATTCCATTCCCATTCGTCTGATTAATATAAAATAATTGAAAAAAAATGCAATGGATTTGAAAATGTCCGTCTTTATAAATGAAGGGCTAGTCAAATAAGCTTTTTAAATGAATTCGAAATCAGATAATAATAAAAAATTAAAAGATTTTTTTGATAAGGAATATTATTCGCTGAAAGGATATGTTGGCTCAAAATTGAAAGAAAGCATTAACCGTGACGCTGAAGATATTATTCAAGATGTAGCTTTAAAACTTTTTACTGGGGCTGATAGATATTCACCAATAAATAATGTTGCGGGATTTGTTTATCATGCTTTAAAAAATAAAATTATTGATGTTATGAGGGTGAGTAAAAAACAGCCCATTTCTCATGAAAATCAAAATGAAATAAAACTGACAGAATTTGCTCAATTGGTTCATAGCAACTCAGATGATGATTATACCGAACAAATGAAGATGGAATTAAAAAAAGCTATTATAAACCTTAAACCTGACTATAAAGACATTATTATAGCTATAGATTTTGAAGGTTACACGTACAAAGAAATAGCTTTTGAAACTGGTATACCTGTAGGCACATTAATGTCTAGAAGACATAGAGCTATTTCGCAGCTCTTTAAAAAATTGAAAACAAAAAAAGAAATTATTAATTAATACAAAAAAACATGTCAAATTACTTTAAACATAAAATGCGAGGAAAATCAATTGGAGAAATAATTGGTATGGTCATATTTGGGGGTATTTTTATTACTGGTCTAGTCATTCTTTTTGGCTTCGTTATTATGTGGCTTTGGAACTGGTTAATGCCAGAAATATTTGGTTTAACCTCTCTTAATTATTGGCAAGCCGTTGGTCTGTTTATTTTACTTAAAATTTTAGTAGGTGGTTGTGGAGGCTTTAGCGGCAGCAAAAATTCATCTAAAAGAAGTGACTGCAAAAGTAGTGGTAAAGGAGATTTTTCGAAATGGAAACACTATGATCAATTCTGGAAAGAACAAGGCAATAAAGCATACGAAGAATATATTGAACAACTAAATAACCAAAACAGTAATAATGATTAGCCCTTTTTATTCTCATTACAAACTCCGTTCGAAATTGTTTATTTTAAAAACAAATATTTGTGATGCGGACAAAGTAAATGTATTGAAACCATTTTTAGACAATCATGTAGATATTATTAAATGGAACATAGACATTGAAGATGTGGATAATGTATTAAAAATAGAAACCACAAAGAGTTTAAGCGAGATTGTTATTATAAAACAAGTAAAAGCTTTTGGTTTTACTTGTGATGTTTTAGAAGACTAGTTTTCAAAAAACCTTAATGTTTTTTAGGGTATTGCGTTTTAATGTTTCTAATCAACTCCTCTAAACCATTAATTTTCAACTCATAAACCTGCTCTAGCATATCACCTAGTTTTCCTTTAGGAAATCCTTTGCTATGATACCAAACCACATAATACTCGGGCAAGTCTATAAGGTATCGATCTTTATATTTTCCAAAAGGCATTTTAGTATGCGCCAAATCAATTAAAAACTTCTTATCAGGCTGAACCATATGTTAATTAACAGATTTAAATTCTGAAAGGTTGTTAAGTTCCTCCTCTACCGATATTTTCCATTTTACTTGAGACTCACTATTTATCGAGAAATTGGTTTCATTATCATAGGCTTTTTGAAAAGCCTTTAACTCTTTCAGTATATTCAAGTGTATTTTTTTTAGATCCTTGCCAATATGGTTTGATATGCTTAACTTACTAATGCGCTTTCTAAATTTTCGTGCAAACAATTCGGTAATATCAAAATGCAATTGTTCATGACTTAAAACATGAGCATCAGCCAAATTTGGTTTATACCAAGATTTATCGGGGTAAAAAAGGGCTTGAACATTTGAAGTATAACTCACAACTTGTTTATCTTCTGTCTGACTAATTGAAAATTCAAACGTTATTCCAGATGCCGTTATAGCCACAGCACTTTCATGAAGGTTTGGCTTAGCTAAAAAATCCTTCCATGATAACTTATTGGATTCATTCCAAGACAAGGTAGGTTCATCTTGTTGAAGACTAAAAAAACAGCAAACAATAATTAAAAATCTTATCACAAAAATTCATTAATAATATAAAAACGATCTACTATTAAGCTTATTGTTTTACCTCAACAATAGATAAATCTTCATACTTTAATAAGTAAACGGTATTATTATAATATCCGCCAGCTAAGTTTTTTTTATATGCAAACTTATTCTCCACGTACTCTGTAAGTGGGGCATTATTAACCGACATATAAATGCCATTTGAAGACACCAAGCGCAAAACAGTATCCATTGTCAAATCGAACCCTTTAACGGCTCTTTTGTTAGGTGTAATATTATAAAGTTTGGTGTATTTTTTAACAAAACTATTATTATCAAGCTCACTATATTCTTTTGATACAGCTGGAAAGTGAAAATTAAGTATTGATAAATGCGTATTATTTATTTGATCTCCTTGAAATGCCCCGTTTATTTGTGTAGTGACCAATGTAATTTCAATAGCTTCTTGTTTTAATTCTTTGTCTTCTTCCCGTATTAAAGAAGCCAAAATACTAGTTACATTTGAAACAAAACCTGCATCTTGAGTTTCAAGAAACACTACGTTTTTACCTGGTTTCAAAACCTTTTCTATATCGTCTTTTGTTACAAAAAACTCATCCTCCCCATCTTTATTTTTACGAGATTTAACTTGACTAGCCAGATTAAACTCTTTTTTAATCTCATCGGAAACTTTCACATTTTCAGTATCAGAAACAATAAGAATATTGCTAATAGAATCAGCTTTTACAAAATTTACAATTTTTTCTTTTAACAAATCATTTGACGGTCTTGATTGAAATACATTTTCGTGAAGCTCTAACTTCGTACCTATTGGGGAAACTACAGGTACATTTTTCATACGCAATTCTGAAGCCACTTTATCAAAACATGATGTTGTTAACGGACCTATTACAGCATCAACTTCCTCAAAACTATTAGTATTCAAAATATCCGAAACTTCACTCACTTGATATCTGGTATCATATACATCAACTTTCAAAGAAATACCTAACTTTTTTAAAGAATCAATTGCCACCAATACACCTGAATAAAAATCTAAAGATGCATTTAAATAAGGGTCATTTTTAATACTTCGTTTTGCATCAGAAATAGAATCAAAATCCACACGGTTTAATCTGAAAGGTAACATTACTGCAATATGCTTACTATTGTCCAAAGAAATACTATCGATTAAATTTACAGATTTCAAATTTTCTTCCGATAATCCAGCAATCTCTTCAGAAAAAGGGATTTTCAAAATCATTCCAGATTTTAATCCGGTTTCCTTTAAATCTGGATTTAGGGTTTCTAATTCTGATTGTTCTAATCCTAGTTTTAGTTTTAATCTATAAAACCCTTCCTTAGGTAAAACTTTATAATAACTGTATTTTTCATCAAACTTGTTTTGATTTTCAGCTTCAAGATTTGGAACATTAATCACCTCACCTTCTTTAAGAACATCGGCCATTTCAGGATTTAAAAACTCAAGTTCTTGAACAGTTATACCATATTTATATGCAATTCGCCATTTTCCCTCTTTTGGTTGTACCGTATATTCGGTGGTAGATTTAACTTCCTCAACGACCTCAATTATTTCAAATATTGGAATTTGAAGCTTATCGCCTTTTCGCAAAGGATTAGAATATAGAAATTTATTGTACTTTTTTATATCTTCTTCAGAAACATTATAGAGTTTTGATAAACTATAAAGGGTTTGCCTCTTTTTTGTTTTATGCGGTTTAAACCCCTTTAACTCTTTAGTTACTGTAACTTTAGGTTTATTTGCCTTCAAAATTGGAATAATCAACACCGTATTAGGCTTCAATCCGTTTTTTGTATCCGGATTGTATTCATAAATATCCAAAGGTGTTAAATAATAAAGCTTAGAAATACCTTCAATAGTTTCTCCTTGTTTTACTTGGTGCGAACTAAAATTCTGTGCTTGTATAGTATTAAAACTAAATACAAGAATTAAGGCTAATACTAATAAAAATCTATTCATATAATGTTATTATCTACTAGATATAAAAATAATAAAACGCAATTAACTAAATTTATATACGTGTCTTTTTTCTTTTCAGGACAACTTGAGTCGTATCATAGATATCATATAGTATGCCAAAACGCAATAATTCTAAGTTTATTGAATTGTAATTTAACTACAAAACCGTATTATTCCCACTCTATAGTTGCTGGCGGTTTTGAACTAATATCATAAACCACTCTATTAACGCCTTTTACCTTATTTATTATATCATTAGATGTTTTTTGAAGGAATTCATAAGGTAAATTAACCCAATCTGCGGTCATACCATCTGTACTTTCAACAGCTCTTAACGCCACACATTTCTCGTAAGTACGTTCATCTCCCATAACGCCCACACTATTTACAGGAAGTAACATTGCCCCTGCCTGCCATACCTTATCATATAATCCCCATTCTTTAAGACCGTTAATAAAAATGGCATCAACATCCTGCAAGATTCTCACTTTTTCAGCTGTAATATCCCCCAAAATACGAATTCCTAGTCCCGGACCTGGAAAAGGATGACGACCTAAAAGTTCTGGGTCTATACCTAAAGTAGCTCCTACTCGTCTAACTTCATCTTTAAAAATTGCACGAAGGGGTTCCACGATTTTAAGTTTCATGAAATCTGGTAATCCTCCTACGTTATGATGGCTTTTAATAGTAGCTGAAGGCCCTCCAGTAGCAGAAACACTTTCAATAACATCTGGATAAATAGTACCTTGCGCCAACCATTTTACATCTTCCAACTTATTAGCCTCATCATCAAATACTTCAATAAAAGCATTACCTATCGCTTTTCTTTTTTTCTCAGGGTCTTCAATACCCTTTAAAGCATTTAAAAATCTTCCTGAAGCGTCAACACCTTTAACGTTAAGCCCCATACCCTTGTACTGATTAAGCACACTTTCAAATTCATTCTTTCTAAGCAAACCATTATTAACAAAAATGCAATATAAGTTCTTACCAATAGCCTTATTTAATAAAACAGCTGCCACGGTTGAATCTACACCTCCAGAAAGACCAAGCACCACCTTACCATTACCCACCTTTTCTTGAATCGCCTCAACAGTTTCTTCAACAAACGAATCTGGTGTCCAATCTTGATGGATTCCCGCAATATTCACTAAAAAATTTTCTAGTAATTGCTTTCCATCAGTCGAATGATATACTTCTGGATGAAATTGAATAGCATAAGTTTCTTCTCCATCTATTCTATATGCTGCATTTTCCACATCGTGAGTACTTGCAATTAAAACACCTCCATTAGGTAATTTTTTAATAGTATCACTATGGCTCATCCAAACCTGGCTTCCTGTATGTATATGAGCAAAAAATGGTTCATTTCCTTTTATAAACGATAAATTAGCACGTCCATACTCTCGCGTATTGGAAGGTGCTACTTCACCTCCAGAAAAATGTGCCAAATATTGAGCCCCATAACATACTGCTAGTATAGGTTTGATGCCTCTAATTTCAGACAAATCTGGGTGCAAAGCATCTTCTCCCCTTACTGAATTTGGACTTCCTGAAAGAATTACAGCTTTGTAACTTTCTAAGCTTGTTGGAATTTTGTTAAATGGATGTATTTCGGAATAAATGTTGAGTTCCCTAACTCTACGGGCAATAAGTTGTGTGTATTGCGATCCGAAGTCTAAAATTAATACCTTGTCATGTTGCATGCGCAAAAATAGGAATTGATTTTTTATTGACGAATTACCATTACTACTTTTTTATTTAAATTGTTAACACTAAAAAACCGCTTTTTAAAGGCTCAAGGTTTTCTATAAGTTTAGGAATTAAATCTTTTCCATATTCTAAGTAAAACTCAGAAAAATTGGCTTTTCTTTCTTGCAAACTTTGAGCAGGAAATAATTGATTTTGAAGTTCCGTCATTCTCATTACCTGATCTGATAATTTCTTTTTCTGAGCTTGCAATAAACGTTTTTCAAGAGCATCAAGCCCCTTCATTTGTTTTACCTCTTGAGCTTTAACAGCACCGATGAAAGACCTATCTGTTTGTTCAGATAGTTTGTAAAGTCCTTGAAACTGCTTTTGTAATTGTTCTTTTTGTTCTGAAAAATCAATCTCTATATTAGATATTTCTCTCACTTTCTTATTAATAAGAGAATGTCGATTTAAAAAAATATCCTCATCATTGATATTTAATTTTTTGAGTTTTTTATCCTGACTTTCAGACTTGATTAAAACCGAATTACGCAATAATAATATTGGAAAAGGCACATTTACCTTGTCAAAAAAAGACTTTAACTGAAACCAATAAGCCAATTCACCACCTCCTCCTATGTAGCATAAATTAGGCAGAATTACCTCTTGATATAGCGGACGCATAATCACATTAGGAGAAAATCGTTCGGGATACTCCAAAAGTTCTCTTTTTATCTCACTTGTTGTCCATAAAATATCAGTATTCAAAACTTTATAAACACCATCTTCGAAAACAATACGTTCTCGTATATTCTTCACCAAATAGAACAAATTAATTTCTCGAGGATTAACCTGAATTTTATAATATTCTGATAATTTTGAAATGCTATTATTCGATTTAGAAACCTCATTATGAGACGTATTACTAAACAATTCACTTTCCATATAAGGAATAAATTCCTTTTTTAAATCGTGATTATTAGCATCTACAATAACGAGTCCGTACTCTTTAAATAAAGCATTGGCTAAAAAACGTGCAGCATCAGCCAAATTACGATGATTTAAATATGCATTCTGAAATAAATCCTTTAACAAATTAGCATTTTTACTTGCTCCTAACTCTTCAGAAAATACATCAAAGACATCTTTTAAACCATCTGTCAACAATTCTCCAACCGCTCCACTAGATGCTTTATTCCACTTTACCTTCTTACCTCTAAAGTTAAAAAAGTTTATTTCTTCAAAATCATGATCTTCAGTTGCCATCCAGTATATAGGAACAAAATTGTTTTCTGGATACTTAATTTTTAATTCTTTTGATAAGTTTATTGCCGAAATTATCTTATATAAAAAATAAAGCGGCCCAGTAAATAAATTAAGTTGATGTCCTGTTGTTATAGTAAAGGTATTTTCAGATTTTAAACTATCAATATTCTTTAATGTTAAACTTGATGTTTCAATCTTTTCGTATTGCCTATTCAAAATTGAAACTAATGTAGTTCGCGACGATACTTTGAAAGATTCTTTTTTTTCATCAATCTGAGCTTTAAAATTTTCTATTTCGGGAAAACGATTATACAGAGAACTCAATTCTGATTTTTGATCTAAATAATCACAAATCAATGAAGAAAAAAAGCCTGTCTTATTAAATGGAATGTCGTTTATGTGCATATTTCTTATTAAAATCATGTAAATATACAGCTATTCTATTTTTGGAAATCCAAAAAATAAGTTAAGACTTTCATGACTCAAATAACAGTAAAGTAATGCTAAGATAATATAGAGGATTATCTCGCATACCTCACTTAATTCTAGCGTAACCTTATTAACTTTTATCTAACCCTAAATTAATAGAACCACATTGATGGCTTAACAAAATTCATAGTTTCTAGTTATAATTTTGGGCGAATAATAACCAAAACAATATTCTATTTAGATTATGAAAAATTTACTTAAAATCTTATTACTGATAACAGTAATAACAAGTGGAACAACTCTTGTAAGTTGTGAAGACGGAAAAGATGGCATTAACGGGATTGATGGAACTAATGGCAAAGATGGAGCTGATGGCGAGGATGGCGCTGATGGCGAGGACGGAGTTGATGGTGAAGACTTAACAGTTAAAGAAATGAAACCGCTAACAAGTTCTATAACTCCTAACACTTTGTTTGAACTGAAAGGTGCCTTTACGGGTTCTGCAGACTTAACTATGATGATGTCTTCTGCAGATATTTTACCTACAGATTCAACCTTCGTATATGGATCTTATATGGATGGTGCAGCACTCTACCCTTACAACGATGGTAGTGGCACATATGCATTTATAAACAATTTAGAAAGAGATTATTCCATAGCTAGAATTCGTTTAAACTCTGAATTACAACCATTAGAAGGGAGTTATATTGTAAACTCGACTGCTACAGCTTTTACTGCACAATGTTCCGGTTCTTCAATTACAGTAGAAGAGCATGGTTTTGGTCCTTTATATCTTTCTGGAGGTGAATGGGGCGGAAATGCTAAAGGTGTTTACAAAGTAAATCCTTTCCGCTCGACATATGACAGAGTTGAAGTTGATAGACTTCCTGCCTTAGGAGAATGGTCAACGGAAAATGCCGTAGTAATAGGTAAAAATGCGTTCCCTGGCAAAACCGTTGTTTTCATGGGTGATGATGATAGCAATAACGCCTACCCTGAAGCTCATTTTGCAATGTATGCTGGAGGTTTAGGAGATCTAAACAGTGGTGATCTTTATGTTTTAAAAGGTATGAATCCTATTGAGACGGCTCCAGGTGCTGGTGGTCAATTGTTTGAAATGGGTATGGCAGAGGGCATCGCATATGAAGCAGAATGGGTAAAAGTTAATGAACGTACTATTTCTGAATTAAACCAAGAAGCTATTGACCTATTGGCCATTGGTTTCCAAAGAATTGAAGACATCGACTGGCAAAAAGGTTCTGAAGAAAACAATAGAACCGTTTTCTTTAATGCGACTGGAAGATACAGATCCGACAATCCCGATTTAGCGAATAGAGGAACCACTTTTGGTAGAGTTTACAAGGTAGAATTACCTGAAGATATGTTAGATAGTGAATCTGCCAACTATTTAAAAGCAACAATTACTTGTGTAGTTGATGGAGATAAAGAAGGAGGCATTGGTGATGGAATGCACTCTCCTGACAATATCTTAGTAACCGAAAACTATGCATACATTCAAGAAGACCCTAATGGATATGCCGACCAAAACCCAAACATTCAGGGCTATGCTAAACTTTGGCAATACAATATAGCAAACAAATCATTTACAGAAGTAATGGAGTGTGCACAAGTAGCGGCTTCTAACATGGATATTGGTAATACTGATAGCATGTGGGAAATAACAGGTTTAATTGATGTTACAGATATTATTGGAGCCACAGAGTCCACTTTTATAGGAGGTGCACAAGTACATGGCTGGAGACCTGAAAACAACCCTGAAACTGCAAAAAGAGCTGATGGACACTTATTTAGCGATCCTACTGCAATAGACTATTCTCAAAATGGTACAGGTGGTGCCTACGAAGGCTCAGTTCTATTCAAAATCACTGGTCTTCCAAGATAAAAAACAAATTACAATTATTAAAAGTTCCCGTTCCTCGGGAACTTTTTTTGCTAAAAACCAACTCTTTAAAATATTGCCACGAAAATGAAAATCATCAAAGTTCTATTCAAAATTTCTTTTATTTTAATACTCTTTTCATCATGTAAAAAAGAAATAAAACAGTCCAATAAAATCGTTTCTGCAAATAACGATTCTATGTTTAATGATGAAATAAGGCAATACTATTTTCAAACTTTGGATAGTGCTGCCCTTTACATGAAAAGAATAGACACCCTAAAATCTATTGAAGAAAATAGGAGTAACTTTTTAGAAAGCAGAAAATGGTATAAGTATGCTGAACCTCTCCTAATTGCCTACGATTATGAGAATTATTTATCTATGAATGCACCGAACCTCTTAAAAGTTGAAATGGAGGACGTAACTGAAATAAAAAAAATAAAGCCTAAAAGTTATCAAGTCCTTGAAGAATATTTGTTTGGAGATGGAACAATTTCAAATAGGGAGTTATATAGAGTTTATTATTATCTGCAGGTTAGAATACCTTTTGTACGCAAGAATCATATCATAATAAAACAACGAGATAGGCATCATTTAAAAATGATAAGAGATGGCATAGTTAATATTGCGACGAAAGGCATAACTGGTTTTGACTCTCCAATACTTGCGAACTCATTAACTGACGCTATGTACAATTATGAAACCATCAAAAAAATCATATACATCTACAAAAACACTTTTAAAAACCATAGCCTATTTACCCATTGGATATCAGAAATTAACAATACAATTAGTGTTCTAAAATCTAGTGATTTTGATGAATTTGATCGTTATACATTTATAAAAAACCATACAAACAAGCAACTTGAATTAATTAATAACACTGCCACAGATTGGAACATCCAATTAAGTCAATCAAGACCTCTAAACCCAACAAGCACAAATATTTTTTCAGAAACATTTTTTAATAAAAAAATGTTTTCAATGCCTCATACTCCAAAAATAACTGAAGAACGCATAAATCTTGGCAAAACTTTATTTAACGATAAGTCTTTATCAGTTTCAGGAACTATAAGTTGTGCAACCTGTCATATTAAGGAAAAAGCTTTTACAGATGGCCAAAAGTTAGCCATAGGATTAGACGGAACACCGCTGCGACGTAATTCCCCAACACTAGCATATGCCATGTATCAAAAAACCTTTTTTTACGATGGTAGAGCAAGTGGACTGGAGGATCAAATCGTTAATGTTGCTAAGAATGAAAATGAATTTCATATTGATTTAAATACTATCGAAAAAAGGATTAAAGAAAATCCAAAATACCAAGGTCTATTTGATTCTTTATACAGCGGAAAGGTTAATAATTTAAATGTTCGAAACGCCATTGCCACCTATATTCGTAGTTTAACCCCATTTAACTCTAAGTTTGATCGAAATATGCAAAACCTAGAGAAAACCCTATCTAATCAAGAGATATTGGGGTTTAATCTATTTATGGGAAAGGCCGCATGCGCAACTTGCCATTTCCCTCCAACCTTTTACGGTACCGTTCCTCCAAAATTTGACGAAACCGAATTTGAAAACATAGGCATTACTAAAACCGTGGATTTTGACTATCCAGTTTTAGACGAAGACCCTGGCTTATATTATCCATTTGAGGTAGAAGAACGACGCCATTTTTTTAAAACCGCAACAATTAGAAATATTGAATTAACATCACCGTATATGCATAATGGTGCCTTCGAAACCTTAGAAGAAGTACTAGAATTTTACAATTCAGGAGGAGGTCAAGGTTTGGGGCTTGATGTCCCATATCAAACTCTACCATCAGATCCATTAAACTTAGAAAAAAAAGAAACCGATGCCATTATAGCTTTTATGAGAACATTAACAGATTCTAAATATTAAGTTTTTTTTAACTTTTCAAACTACCTGAAAATTAGTTTATTAATCCTTTTTTTTGTAATTTCAAGATTCCTATTAAATTTTTTTGTCATGAAGAAAAAAACCTTATTTAGTTTTTTATGTGTGTTCGCACTCATATTATCAAGTTCTACCATTATCCATGCCCAATCAAATGAACTTTTTAAAGAGATTCAAGGTAAAATAATTGATGTAAGCTCAAAGACTCCGCTCATATTTGCTGATATTGCTGTGAATGATTCAAATATAAGTACCGTAACAAACAGTGAAGGTGAGTTTATTTTAAAAATACCAGAAACTTTTTTAGAAGGAACAATTACCATTTCGCATTTGGGTTTTGAGAAGAAAGAAATCAAAATCTCGAACTTTAAGAATCATGAAAAAATAGCGCTGTCATCTGCTATTACTAAATTAGATGAAGTAAGTATTACTTCAAACAATATAGATGCAAAAGCATTAGTGCTTGAAACTTTAGCAAAGAAAAGTGATATATACACAGATAAAGGCACCTTAATGACTGCCTTTTACCGAGAAACCATAAAGAAGAAAAGAAAAAACGCCTCTCTTTCAGAAGCTGTAGTGAAAATTCACAAGCAGCCATACTACAACTACAGAAATGATAATATTGAACTTATAAAAGCCCGAAAAAATACTGATTATAAAAAGCTTGATACTGTAGCCTTAAAATTGCAAGGAGGGCCGTTCAGCAACTTGTATACAGATATGATCAAGTACCCTGAATATATTTTTACTGAAGATGATTTACCAAAATATAAATTTAGTTTTGATAGTTCTACTCGAATAAATGATAGAGTTATTTATGTTATTTCGTTTAAACAAAATCAAAACTATGGTACTCCTTTATACTATGGCAAACTATACATAGATGCGGAAACAAAAGCATTAACTAGCGCTGTTTATAGCTTAGACGTTTCAAACAAAGCCTTATCAAGTCAAATGTATGTACGTAAAAAACCAAGAAAAGTTGATGTATATCCTACTGAAGCCAGTTATAGAGTTAATTACAGAACAAAAGACGGGAAATGGCACTATGCCTATAGCAATATAGGACTTACATTTAAAGTTAATTGGAAAGGCAAACTCTTTAACAGCACCTATACACTTAATAGTGAGATGGCTATTACAGACTGGGAAGTACAAGATTATAAGAAATTAGCAAAAGTAAGAAGCCCGCAACTTATTAGACCTACAACGATTTTAAGTGAAAAGGCTTCTGGATTTTCTGATCCTAGATTTTGGGGTGCCTATAATATTATTGAGCCAGAAAAATCAATAGAATCTGCTATTAAAAAGATTCAGAAACAATTGAAGCGCACTTAATCTCTTAAGGTAAAATTTCGTATAAACTTAAAAAACCAGAACAACTTATTAAAGCTGTTCTGGTTTTTTATTGAATAATTTTTAACCAAATAAACTAATTCTTAAAATATTCATATAATTCAAAATTTAATATCAATTTTTAACATATTCGCATTTTAACACTGTCCAAATTATTTATATTGCACATTTTTTAGAAAAACAACAACTAATCTAACCAACATTAAAGCAATTTATTTTATGGAAGAAGTAGCAATAGTAGTTACTGAGCAGGCAGAACTTATTTCTGCAATTGATACTGTTTGGGTTTCAATTTGTGCCGCAATAATATTTTTAATGGAGGGTGGTTTCGCCCTTCTGGAAGCAGGCTTTGTACGTTCAAAAAACGCCATGAGTATCATTGCAAAAGTAATTATTGATATTACTTTTGGCGGACTTGCATTTTTCGCAGTTGGCTTTGGAATTGCCTATGGCGCATCTAATGGATGGTTTGCATTTGATTTGGGTATCGAAAACGGAGACTTAGGCTTAGGTTTAACCATATCGAATAAGCTTTTTTGGTTTATACAACTTGGCTTTGCGATTGCGGCTATTTCCATAGTATCAGGCGCTGTTGCTGAAAGAATGAAAGTTTGGGCTTACGCAATTTACGTGTTTATTTTTTGTGCATTAATGTATCCTCTAGCCGCAAATTGGGTCTGGAACCCTAATGGCTGGCTTGCTTTGAGAGGTTTTAATGATTTCGCTGGTTCTGCAGCTGTACACGCCATGGGAGGATTTGCTGCACTAGCAGCGGCGATTGTTCTAGGTTCTCGTATTGGAAAATATGATCAAAATGGAGAACCAGTTGCTATTCCAGGTCATAACCTGCCATTAGCTGCTATTGGAGGCTTTATATTATGGTTTGGGTGGTTTGGTTTTAATCCAGGTTCAACATTAGGAGCTGTAGGTAATTGGGAGTTAATTGGCAGTATTGCTACAAATACTTTTCTAGCATCAGCAGCGGGAGGTGTTTCAACTATGTTTTATACTTACTTTAAATATGGACAGATAGATATTACTATGACCATTAATGGAGTGTTGGCAGGTTTAGTCGCAGTTACTGCTGGATGTAATGTTTTTAATCCAACTTCTGCGATAATAATTGGAGTGATAGCTGGTATTTTGGTCGATATAGCAGTAATATACATTGATAAAATAAAAATTGACGACCCTGTGGGAGCCATAGCTGTACATGGCGTAAATGGGCTATTCGGAACAATTGCCGTTGGATTATTTGCTATTGATGATGGGCTCTTCTTTGGAGGAGGTTCGAGCCTTCTAATCACGCAACTTATTGGTGTCCTTGTAATTGGATCATTTTCATTTTTATTGACTTATGGTATTATGAGTATAATGAAAAAGACCATCGGTATTCGTGTTAATAGATCTGAAGAAAATGCTGGATTAGATGCTGTGACGTTTGGAGCAGAGGCCTATACAACGTTCGAATAATACCTCTGAAAGTGTAGTGTAAACTTAAACTAATATAAATGAAAAAGGTAGAAGCCATTATAAGACCATCAAAATTAAAAGCTGTACAACGTGGATTAAAGGAAGCAGACATACCATGTTTAACAGTGGTACCTGTTAAAGGTACAGGCTTACAAACCAGTTACTCTGAACGCTATAGAGGTACAGAGCAGTCCATGATATTAAAAACTCGTATCATGATTATGTGCATAGTTAGTGATGATAATTTGGAAAAATGCATTGATATTATTCTAGATAATTCTTCAGAAAATATGGTAGGTGATGGGAAAATATTTATATATAATGTTGAAGAAGCTATAAGAATTAGAACAAGAACCAGAGGAGGTGAAGCCATTAAATAGTTTTAAACCTTAGTTTAGAACTAATTTTGAAAGTATGGGCTCATGATCTGAATATTTTAGATCAAAACTTTCATGAGATAGAACTTCAAAACTGTCATCCACTAAAATATAATCCAACCTAAAAGGATATTTAAAAAACTCATATGTTTTTCCTAAACCAATTCCAGCTTCAATAAAAGTGTCTTTTTTTAACCCTTTTATTATTCTGTATGATGACGAAAATTGTGTACTATTGAAATCACCACATATAATTACCCTTCCCTTAAATTCGTTAATGTGTTTTTTTAACAATAACGCCTGTTCCTTTCTAGTTCTTTCAGCTACACCTATTTTGCCGATCAAAACTGAATAACCACTTTTTGGGTTACTTAAATTAGAAATATCACTAACTTTATATGATTCTAAATGCACATTATAAATTCGTACTTTTTCTTCATTCAAAACTAAATCGACAAACATTGCTCCATTACGAGAATTAGGAAAACTTATATATTCTTTATTAGTAATAGGGTATTTCGAAAATATTGCCATAACTGATTTCTTCTTTCCAGCAATTATGTTAGTTTTAAAAAAATAGGGATAGTCACTAAAATACTTATATTGTATAGCAGAAAACTCTTGAATGCAGAAAACATCTGTATCTTTATTCTCTATAAAATTTACGATCTTCGCACTTTCTCCTGTTTTAATTTCGTCCTCAATTCCCTTAAATCCATGAGCATTGTATGACAATATAGATAGAGTAGTAAGACGTGATGAACTTTCATTTAAGTTTAATGACTTAAGCAAGTTAAACTGTACAAATAAATCAAAACAGAGGAAATAAACAACTATGCTAAAGAAGGAACTTAAAAAAAAAAATATCTTTTTTAATTAGCCAATAAATGCCTAAGACTAAATTCAAAAATAAAAGAATTGGCAATGTAAGGGAAAACCCAAATGATAAAAGGTTATCGGTGAAGAAAACAATTATACATCCAAATATTAAAAACATATTAGCTATAACAGCTAAAACAACATCAACCTTAACAAAAAAAAACTTAAAGCTTTTTAAACCTAACAATTCTCAGTTTTTAAAAAAGTGTTATTTGCCCCTCATCACCCAAATCTAAATCATCGCTGGGGTGATCATTAGTAATATCTGCATTGTTTTCTGAAACATTTGAAGAAACTTCTGTTTCATCAACAACCTCTAAATCATCAGCATGAACTTCTTCAGGAGCTTCATATGGCAAAGGTTCTAATAGATTAATCTGATTTACTTTATCCTTTGTTAACTGATTTCCTAGAGCACTAATCCCTTTTAAAGCAATAAACTCCTCTAGATTCACCTTTAAACTATCCCTTCTATCCTTACCGCGTTCTTTTGCAAAAACTACTTCAGCCATAGGCCTCCAATCTGTAGAAACAACTTCTAATTGGGAGTTTGGATGATCTGGAATAAAGGATTCTTCTTTCCCTTCAAGTTCAATAATAAATCTTTTAACATAATAAAGCGATTTCTCTCCATTATAATAAACGACAGAAATGGGTTTTTTAGGCACCCATTTTTCCAAGACAACCATATCATTATCGAAATGCATCGTAACTTCAGGAGTAACCGTTTTCACAATACCTGATTGACTAATAATAAGTAATTTATCTTCACCTCTAAATTCACCTATGAGCTCTCCCCTGCCATCAACGTTAATGCGCTGAACAGTTTCATCAAACCAAATCTTTCTTGGTTTTAGTGTAGATACTCCTTTCTCCTTTAATTCAACACGTTTTACAGGGTACTTAGTAACTAGATTTCCCTTAGAAACGCGTCCCTTTATAAGAATGTCGGCAAAATCAATATCCCATTTCAATTTCTTTATACTACCTGCCTGTCTTAAATTTACAGTAACAACCTCTGCCTCTCCATTCGGATTTGCAGAAAAATATAAACCAACGGAACCTTTATTTCCATTTGTTAAATCGTATTCTCTATCTCTTGTTATACTCGTTACTGCAAAGCGTTTGATGTAGGAAGGTCCACTACGACCATCTCTATATATCATATTATAGATCGTACGTTTATCTTTCTTCTTAAAAACAGCAACATGAATAATATCTTTCCCAATAAAAGTTTTCGAATCTACTCGAGTCACCATCATCTTACCCGATTTGGTAAACACAATAATATCATCAATATCACTACAATCTCCAACATATTCGTCCCTTCGTAGTGATGTTCCAATAAAACCTTCAGTTCTATTTACATAAAGTTTCGTGTTTCTTATTACCACCTTAGTAGCGTCAACATCATCAAAAGTTCTAATTTCTGTTTTACGCTCTCGACCATCTCCGTAATCTTTTTTTAATCTTGTAAAATAAGCTATCGAATAATCAATAAGGTTTGCCAAATGATGCTTCATTTCGGCTATTTGTTCTTCTAAAGCATCTATTTTTTGCTGTGCTTTATCAATATCAAATTTTGAAATACGTTTTATACGTATCTCTGTTAATCGTGTAATATCATCCGTAGTAATAGCACGCTTTAAATGTTTAATATGAGGTTTAAGCCCTTTGTCGATAGCATTAATAACGCCTTCCCAAGTTTCTTCTTCCTCAATATCTCGATAAATCCTATTCTCAATAAAAATACGTTCTAATGAGGCAAAATGCCATTGCTCCTCTAACTCTCCCAGTTTAATTTCAAGTTCCTGTTTTAATAGCTGAACCGTATTATCTGTACTACGTTTCAACATTTCAGTTACTCCAATAAATAATGGTTTATTATCCTCAATAACGCAACCTAAAGGAGAAATAGATGATTCACAACTTGTAAATGCATAGAGTGCATCAATAGTTTTATCTGGCGACAGACCTGATGGTAAATGCACTAAAATTTCAACCTCGGCAGCTGTAT
Source organism: uncultured Algibacter sp. (assembly GCF_947495925.1). Taxonomy (GTDB): domain Bacteria; phylum Bacteroidota; class Bacteroidia; order Flavobacteriales; family Flavobacteriaceae; genus Algibacter_E. Next base: position 169,095 of record NZ_CANMAU010000003.1, on the reverse strand, counting down.
TATCTTCTATTTTTTTTACTTTTATTTTTCCTTTATCATTAGCTTTTAAAATAGAATCTATCAAAGATGACGTGGTAGTTCCAAAAGGTAATTCAGTAATAACTAAAGTATTCTTATCTAGTTGAGCAATTTTAGCTCGAACGCGCACTTTACCACCTCGTAAACCATCATTATAATTAGAAAAATCAGCAATCCCTGCAGTAGGGAAATCCGGTAAAATAGTAAATCTTTTGCCTTGAAGGTGTTTTATAGAAGCATCTATAAGTTCTATAAAATTATGTGGTAAAATTTTAGTTGAAAGCCCAACCGCAATACCCTCTCCTCCTTGTGCGAGCAAAAGAGGAAACATAACCGGTAAATTTATTGGCTCTTTTCTGCGTCCATCATAACTGGCTTGCCACTCGGTAATTTTAGGATTAAACACCACGTCTAATCCAAACTTGGATATACGTGCTTCAATATAACGAGATGCTGCTGCTCGGTCACCGGTTAAAATATTACCCCAGTTTCCTTGGGTATCAATCAACAAATCTTTCTGACCAATTTGTACCATAGCATCGGCAATACTAGCATCTCCATGCGGGTGGTACTGCATCGTATGACCAACTATATTTGCTACCTTATTATACCTCCCATCATCCAAATCTTTCATGGAGTGCATAATACGGCGTTGCACAGGCTTAAAACCGTCTTCAATAGCAGGAACAGCACGTTCTAAAATAACGTACGAGGCGTAATCTAAAAACCAATCTTTATACATCCCAGTTACCCGGGTAATCGTTTCTTGAGGTTCGTCTTGTTCGTTAATTAAATCGTCACCTTCTTCAATCATTAATTACTTTGATTTTTTAGGCGTTCCATTAAGCATAACTCTTCCATTTTTTTGTAACCTATGAACTTGTTCGCTACTTGCATGAACATGTAAATAATCGTAAGAACGCTTTCTTCTTACTCCTTTTCCTTTATTGTATAACATCTTAGTATAGTTTAATCTCTACCAAAGTAGAATGTTCTTATTAAATTTAGTAATCTATAATCGTTCTAACAAATTTAATGCTAAAGATATTTCCAAACTTATTTTTTAATTAATATTTAAAAACGGAATTAAATTCACTTACTACTGAAAACTATTCAACAATATCCAATTCTACTTTTAAATTTTCAATAATAAATTCTTGCCTTGACGGCGTGTTTTTACCCATATAAAATGCTAATAATTCTTCTATAGACATATTATCATCTAGCATTATAGGGTCTAAACGAATATCATCACCAATAAAATGCTTAAACTCATCAGGAGAAATTTCCCCCAATCCTTTAAATCGCGTTATTTCTGGCTTTGGTTTTAACTTCTCAATAGCATCTCTACGCTCGTCTTCAGAATAACAATAAATGGTTTCTTTTTTATTTCTTACTCTAAATAATGGCGTTTGTAATATATATAGATGACCATTCTTTATAACTTCAGGAAAAAACTGAAGAAAAAAGGTTATCAATAGTAAACGAATATGCATACCGTCTACATCGGCATCCGTAGCAATTACTACATTATTATATCTCAAATCTTCTAAAGATTCTTCAATATTTAAAGCGGCTTGCAGCAAATTAAATTCTTCATTCTCATAAACAATCTTCTTACTTAAACCATAACAATTTAAAGGCTTTCCTTTCAAACTAAAAACAGCTTGTGTGTTTACATCTCTGGATTTAGTAATACTACCTGAAGCCGAATCACCCTCTGTTATAAAAAGGGTCGTTTCAAGATTCCTTTCGTTTTTAGTATCGCCAAAATGGACACGACAATCTCGTAACTTCTTATTATGAAGACTTGCTTTTTTAGCCCTATCTTTAGCTAGTTTTCTTATGCCTGAAAGCTCTTTACGCTCTCTTTCTGCCTGTAGTATTTTACGTTGAATTTTTTCAGCTGTATCAGGATTCTTATGTAAATAATTATCTAAATATCTTTTAAGAAAATCATTGATATAAGTTCGTACAGTTGGTAAATCACCTCCCATATCTGTAGAACCCAATTTAGTTTTTGTCTGACTTTCAAAAACGGGCTCCATCACTTTTATGGCGATAGCACTTACAATGGATTTTCTAATATCTGACGCATCATAAGTTTTACCATAAAACTCTCTAATAGTTCTTACTAAAGACTCTCTAAAAGCATTTAAATGAGTCCCTCCTTGAGTCGTATTTTGTCCATTCACAAAACTATTGTATTCCTCACTATATTGGGTCTTACTATGGGTTAAGGCTACTTCAATATCATCGCCTCTTAAATGAATAATTGGATATAGTAAATCTGATTCATTAATCTTTTCTGATAATAAATCTTTAAGTCCGTTCTCACTAAAGTATTTCTCCCCGTTAAATACTATGGTTAACCCAGGGTTTAAATACACATAGTTTTTAAGCATTTTAACAATGTACTCGCTTCTAAACTTATAATGCTTAAAAATAGTATCATCAGGAATGAAAGATACTTTAGTCCCTTTTCTTCGCGATGTCTCTTCTAGTAATTCTTGATTGATTAAAGTCCCTTGTTCAAATTCCGCAGAAGCACTTTTATTATCGCGTGTAGATTCTACTCTAAAAAAAGATGATAAAGCATTTACTGCTTTTGTACCAACACCATTTAATCCAACAGACTTCTTAAAAGCTTTAGAATCATATTTACCACCGGTATTCATTTTAGAAACTACGTCTACTACCTTTCCTAATGGAATACCTCGCCCATAATCTCGAACCGTTACTTTTGTGCCTTGAATAGAAATTTCTATAGTCTTTCCAGCCCCCATAACAAATTCGTCTATGGAGTTATCTAAAACTTCCTTTAGGAGAATGTAAATACCATCATCAGGAGAACTTCCATCACCAAGTTTTCCAATATACATTCCAGGACGCATACGAATATGCTCTTTCCAGTCTAGTGAACGTATATTATCTTCGGTATAATTGGATTGTACTGCCATTAAATATGTGGTGGTTCTTTAAGATAGAAGGCTAATATAACACAACCAATTAAAAAATGAAATAGGCAATAGACAAAGTAATTAACAATAAGAATAGAATATTGTTGAGAACATCATTTCACGCTTTTTCCCCTTTATTAATGGACACCAACAAGATTCCAACAATAACTACCAAAGCCCCAAATAGTTGCAATAAGGTTAACGACTCATTTAAGAATAATGAAGCCAGTATAATGGTAGAAATTGGTCCCATTCCTGCAACTATTGCAAAATTTGATGAATTTATCATTTTTATCGAAGCCGATACAAAAAACGATGGAATAACGGTAGCAAACACCGCTATTAAAAAACCAATAAAATAGACTTCCCAAGAGAAGCTAAATAAATCTATTTCACTTATTAAACTATAATGTACAAACACACATAGACATGAGATCATCATTGCATAGGCTGTAAATTTCATTACACCAAATTTAGGAATTAGCCATCCGCTACCCACCAAATAGGAAGCATAAGTAACTGCACTCAGTAAAATAAAAAAACCTCCTAAATAAGCCTCATCGCCTGATATTACAACTTCATTTGAAAATGCGATAATGATACCTAAATACGTTAATGCAATAGCTCCTGTTTGCACTTTGGTAATCTTTTGTTTCAAAAACAATCTATTAAACAAAATAACAAAGGTTGGATACAAAAACAAAATAATGCGTTCTAAACTCGCCTTGATATATGTAAGTCCTATAAAATCAAAATAACTCGCTAAATAATAACCAATAAAACCAAAAAACACTAACCAAGAATAGTCTTTTAAAGTTACATTAGTATGGCTATTTTGGTTTCTATAGATATATGCAATAACTATATAAAATGGAAACGAAAACAACATACGTATTAATAAAATACTAATTGGATCTACATTATAGTTATAAGAAAGTTTAACCATTACTGCTTTAGAAGAAAAAAGAACCACCCCTAGAACCCCTAAAACCACACCATACCAAAATCTTTTTGTTGCTTGCATGGAACTAAGTTAAATGAGAGCCTTATAATAATTACAAATAAAGCTCATTAATTACGATGTTCAGTTCCAATTGAAAGTCATAACTATTTAAAGCACAAAAAGAATACAAATTGATTTACATCATAACTAAGCAATTAAAATTATATCCTATAGACCCTTCGAAGTTCTTCTTTCAATCTATCTTAAGTGTTTTTCTCTGCACGATCTTTTAGAGCCTTTGCTCTTAAGGAGAGTAATTTTCTCATATATTTTTTTAATACTAAAACATTGACTAGTTTCCCTAGCACTCCATAAGGCAATTCGAAATAAAACCTATTAATCACAATAGTTCCATCTTCCCCCTCATGAAAGATATACTCATGTTTAAATGACTTAAAAAAACCTGATGTCATCTCGACAATAAAATAATTTGGGGCATCATACGCTGTGATTTTCAAAGTTACATGTCGAACAAAACCAAAATGCTTAGATTCAAATGTTACAATTTCACCACATTTAATCAAACCAGTTGTTCTACCCTCAATTGGAATTATATTGTGGCGTTTTAGAGATTTACTATGAAACTCGATATTTCTAGCTAAATCAAAACATGTTTTTAAGTCGGCATTAACTACAGTTTGATATTCCGTTAAAGGCATGGAATAGTTTTAAAATATTCGTGGTTTGATGGTTAGGGCCTTTAAGAAATAAGACACATAAAAAAATGAACTAGTCACAAAAAACCTTAATATTTTTAAACATAAGCACATTCTTAATTACAGGATCATCTTGTTTATCAAGTAATTACCCATGCATTAATTACCAAATGTATTTGATTATATTTATTTAACTTACCTACTTAACAAAGACATATTCCCTTCTCAGATATTTATAATTAAAAAGAAAATTAAAGTTGTAACAAATTCTATTACTAATAAACATTAAGTATTTCAATCTCATTTAAAGCTCATAAACATGAGTATTCTCGATAATCTTGACCTTATTTTTTGTTTTGTCTGACATCTGTTTTTCAGCATGCTTTTTCAAAAATTCAGCTCTAGTAAGCAGCAATTTTTTCATATATCGCTTTACCACCAAAACATTAGATAATTTCCCGAATAAACCGAATGGTGATTCAAAATAGAACCTATTAACCATTATAGTTTTATTATTCTCCTCCCAAAAAATATGTTCATGTCGATACGATTTAAAAGCACCAAAAACCATTTCATCTACAAAAAAATGAGGTCTATCATAATTTGTAATTTTAGAGGTTAAATGCTGAACTAAACCAAAATGTATGGCTTCCCAACTCACCCATTCACCTAAAGTAATTCGACCCGAAGTTTTTCCTGCAATAGCAATCTCTCTAGTATGCTTTAATGATTTCTTGTGAAGATCGATATCTGTTGCGATATCAAAACAAGTATTTATATCAGAACGTATTTCAGTTTTAACTTCAACTAGAGGCATGACGTAAGATTAAACTAATATTAAAATCAAATATAGTTAAATTCTTACTTTATTGACATATTAACCTACAAAATTTAGTTAAAAACCTTAAACATTGAATAAAAAGTGCATTACGTCGCCATCTTTAACAACGTAATTTTTACCTTCAACACGCATTTTACCAGCTTCTTTCACTTTAGATTCACTACCATACTGTACGTAATCATTATAAGCAATAACTTCTGCACGAATAAAGCCCTTCTCAAAATCGGTATGAATCACACCTGCTGCCTGCGGACCTGTAGCTCCAATATCCACAGTCCAAGCACGAACCTCTTTAACGCCGGCTGTGAAGTATGTTTGCTGATTAAGCAGTTTATAAGCACCACGAATAAGTTTTGCCGAACCAGCTTCTTCTAAACCTATGTCTTGAAGAAACATTTGACGCTCTTCATAATCATCCAATTCATTAATATCTGCTTCTGTACCTACTGCCAAAACCAATACCTCTGCATCTTCATTTTTAACAGCTTCTTTAACCTGCTCTACATAATCATTCCCTGAAACAGCAGAACCTTCATCCACATTGCATACATACATAACAGGTTTATCTGTAATGAACTGAGAGGGTTTTACGAATTCTAAATCATCTTCTTCGCTAAATTCTACAGATCGTACGGAAATTCCAGACTCTAAAGCTTCCTTAATTTTGAGTAAAACCGCTTCTTCTTTTTGCGCCTCTTTATTACCAGTCTTTGCAGCACGTTTTACCTTATCCAATTTCTTTTCGGCAGTTTCCAAATCTTTCAACTGAAGTTCCATATCAATGGTTTCCTTGTCTCTAATAGGATTTACATTCCCATCAACATGTACAATATTATCGTTGTCAAAACAACGCAGAACATGTAAAATAGCATCTGTTTCTCTAATATTTGCTAAAAACTGATTTCCTAAACCTTCACCCTTACTAGCTCCTTTTACTAAACCAGCTATATCAACTATCTCAACAGTTGCAGGTATAACACGTTCCGGATTTACCAAAGACTCCAGCTTTTCTAAGCGAGGATCTGGAACATTTACTACGCCAATGTTAGGTTCAATAGTACAAAATGGAAAATTTGCACTTTGGGCTTTAGCGTTTGACAAACAATTAAACAATGTTGATTTCCCCACATTTGGTAATCCTACGATGCCTGCTTTCATTGAAAATTTTATTTTATTATTTCCGCAAAGACGGAAATCTCTATTTTGCGAGTGCAAATGTAGTCATTTCTTATATTACTTTTTACAACAATCTCAAGCTTTAATGGACGGAGACTTTTAACCTATTATTGCCAATAAAAACCTCGCCAAACATAAAACTTTTTACTAATATTGCCTTTTAAAGTCCATTGGTGTCATATTCGTTTTTTGTTTGAAAACCCTAGAAAAATAGGCGTAGTCATCATAACCCAATAATTCAGCTATAACAGATAAAGGTTCTTTACTATGGACTACTAATCGTTTTGATTCCAGTAATACGCGCTCAATAATTAAATTTGTTGTTGTCTTCCCAAGAATAGATTTAATCACTCTGTTTAAATGTTTAGTAGACATATTCAATTGATTAGCATAAAATTTTGCGGATTTTTGGGTTTTATAATGCCTATCAATTAATTCTTCTAAAGCCCGCAATGTTTCTACATATCTATTTGACACCATTTTATTGTTTAATTGAAGAACTCCATATTCCCGTGATAAATCAATATAAATAATATTAATTAAGCTTGATATTTTTTGTTTGTGATATAATAAATCCTTGTTATACTCCTCGTTCAGGTTCTTAAATTTAGATTTAATCATTGCTGCTTTTTCTATGGACAATTCTAACAACGGGGTATTCTCGTGGGAATAGTAAAATGGAAATTGCTCTAACCTACTTCGTGTAAAATGAAGTTCATAAAAATCTTTAGTATGAAAAAAAATGTAACCTTCTGGATTACTAGTGAATTTCCAAAAATGTGTCTGACCTGGTTTTAAAAAAAACACACTTCCTGCATTAATTGGATATGAGTTAAAATCAATCTCATGAATACCAGAACCCTTTGAAAAAATGACACATAGAAAAAAATCATGACTATGCGGCTTACTAAAAAAGACTTTGTTCTTATTTAAATGACTTTTTAAATCACTACTATAAAAATTGGAAAGCGGTGTATCCTGTTCAAATTGATTAATATTTAAAACTGAAATAGTAGACATAACACACAAATATGTCCTAAAAGTACAAAAAGTAGCGAAATAGACACAAGCGAATACCAAGCCTAAACATTTAACTTTGCACAAAGTTTTAAATAGTTAAAAATGAGTATACTATCTACTATTCAAGAAAAATATCCACATTGTAATAAAAACTATATTTTCAAGTCAAATGGAAATTTACTTTTATTTAAAATTCCAAAAATGCACTCAACGTGTAAAAATTGCAATTTCAAATTTGAAAAAGAACCTGGTTTTTTCTTCGGAGCTATGTTTATTAGTTACGCATTAGCCGTAGCTTTATTTATTCCAACTTTTATAATTTCCAACTTCATATTTAAATTGGCTCCTCTTCAAACTTTTTTTATTATTGTATTAATAGCCTTTTTATCCAGCACCATTAATTTTAGGCTATCACGAATTATCTGGATACACCTATTTTGCAAAAAATAATTAATCCAAAATAGGAATTAGAGGTTTCATTTTAAACCTTCATTAAGGATTTATATTATTTTTTGGGCGTTGAAACATCCTTAAAACAAAGCATATCAATTATTCTTTGAGAAGCACCATCATAGAAACCTGTTTCCTTTTGATAATTTTCGGGGTTTTGGAAAGTTCCGAAAACCATATCAATTAAAGGTAAGTCTGCATAGTTATTTTTATGTATTCCTCTTCCGTGGTGAATAGAATGACTTTCAGGGCGCTGAACGAGATAACCTATCCAACGTGGTGTTTTAATGTTTGCATGCTGAAAAAATGCTAAAAAGTTGATAATAAAAAGTAAAATGGTAATTGTCTGGGCTGGCAAACCAAGCAAAAGCGCAAAACTCACACTACCAACTAAAGTAAACCCAACCATATCTAAAGGACTATGAAACAATGAACCATAGGCATCTAATCGCTCTGCGCTATGATGCACTTGATGAAAAGTACGCCATAAAAAGTCATATTTATGCATGGTTACATGATAAAGGTAAATCACGAGTTCATATATAATTAAACCAATAAGTGAGCTTGTAACAACTCCTAAATTTGTTAAATCAAACACCTGAAATTCTGCCAATACAGGATCAATAAGAATTGGCAAATATGATGCTACAAAAAAGAAAACAAAGAAAAAGACTAACCCTTTAATTCTCCAAAACCTGACTTTAGGAAGTTTTCTTGCTGGAAATACTTCTTCCCACAATATTAGTAGTGCATACGACGCTAATACTGTTAACGACAAAGGATCTAACAATAATTCTAAGGGAGTTGGTAATTGTAAAATAATCTCTTTCATAATTAATAGTTTTTTGTTGGAGCTACAAAACTAAGTGCAACTTTAACTTCTAACTAAAAATTATTCTTGACCTATGTTAGGAATTTAATTTCTTTCTAATTCTGCTTAAGCTTTCTGGATGAATACCTAAATATTTTGCTATTTTATTTACTGGAATGTTCGATAGGTATTTAGCATGAGTGCTAAACATATCTTCATAACGTTCTTCGGCCGTTTTAGATAAAAAGTCTTTTTCCCTTTTTGCTTTTCTAATATAGGCTTGTTCTATTACAATACGACCTAGTTTATTAGCTTCAAAAGATTTATTATAAGCATTTTTTAAAGCTTCAAAAGAAATCATTTCTAATTCACAATCTGTTAAGGCTATAACCTGAACATCAGATGGTGTCTGAGTTAAAAAAGAGGTTAGAGCAGCAACCATTTCATTTTCAAAAAAGAAATCAATCACTTTTTCGGTCATATAGCTTTTTATATCTAACTCAACAATCCCTTCGTTTATAAAATAAACAACTGGTTCTATATCATTATAATCAGTAATGACTTCTCCTTTTTTGAAATGAACCTTTATGACTGAATACGGTAAATCGTCATACGACTTATATGATGTATTTAACATAGTATTGTAGAATTCTAAAAAGGACATATTACACGACTACTAAACAGTTCAACTCTAAAATTAATACTTTTAAAATCATTATCGTATATAAACAAAAAATCCTAAGCCAAAGACTCAGGATTCTTTTAATTTGATCTTATTGATATGCTATCCATCTGGATGCATAAACCTTTGTTTTGCCAACAATTCTTCTTCCGTTTCTACAACATCTTCATCAGGCACACAGCAGTCTACAGGACAAACAGCTGCACATTGCGGCTCGTCATGAAACCCTTTACATTCGGTACATTTATCTGGTACGATATAGTAAAGCTCGTCACTAACAGGTTCCTGAGCCTCATCAGCATCCACCTCATTACCATTTGTTAAAACCACAGTGCCTTCTAAACTTGTACCATCTTTGTAGCGCCAATCATCGGCACCTTCATATATTGCTGTATTTGGGCACTCTGGTTCGCAAGCACCACAATTAATACATTCATCTGTTATTATAATTGCCATAGTATTTTTTTTATCTTTTAAAATTCAAGAACTCTATTTCAGTTTCCTTAAATTTGCAATCGCAAAAATAAAGCCAAAACCCTTCATAACCAAATTCAGAATGCAATTACAAGAAAGAATTGATGCTTTTGTAAAATTAGGAGATTTTTTAAGGCAATTTTCTAATGAAGATATCTTAAAAGCCGAAAATATTGAACACAACAATATATTCTTTGACGGGTTTAAGCACCAACTAAAATTGGCTACAGAACATAACGGCTGGTTTACCCAGGACAACATTCGGTTTGCAATAAATTCTTGGAGTGAAGCTTTAACTTTAGAAAACCTTAATACTTGGTTAGGTCCATATAATATGGATAAAATCGCCTCTAAACAAGTAGCCATTATTATGGCCGGTAATATTCCATTAGTTGGATTTCATGATTTCTTATCGGTTTTAATATGTGGACACGATGTGCTAGTGAAACAATCATCAAACGACAAGCAACTACTTCCTTATTTAGCTAAGTATTTAGAATATATAGAACCTCAATTTAATGAAAAAATTGTGTTTACAGAGGAAAAAGTAGAAGGTTTTGATGCCGTAATAGCTACAGGCAGTAATAATACAGCGCGCTATTTTGAATATTATTTTAAGGGTAAGCCTTCAATTATAAGAAACAATAGGAATTCTGTTGCTGTACTTACAGGCAACGAAACAACTGATGATTTAAAAAACCTGTCTGATGATATCTTTAGATATTATGGTTTAGGTTGCCGAAATGTATCCAAACTCTTTGTTCCAAAAGGATACAAGTTTGACACCTTTTTTGAATCTATTTATCATTGGCATCCCATAATAGAAAAAGCGAAATACGCTAATAATTACGACTACAATAAAGCCGTATATTTAATGAGTGAATTTGATATGCTTGAAAACGGATTCTTCATGATTAAAGAAGATGAAAGTTTTGCTTCACCAATAGCTACCGTTTTCTACGAATACTATCAAGACACCAATCAGCTAAAGGAATTATTAAAAACTAAAAAAGAACAAATTCAATGCATTGTTTCAAGTGGATTTATGGAAAATGAAATCGCATTTGGAGCGACCCAAAAACCTCAACTTTGGGATTATGCGGATGACGTAGATTCTATTGAATTTTTATTAGCAATTTGACAAAAAAATTATTGATTTTTTAGCGTAAAATATGTAATTAATTAGGACCTTTGCAACTTAATTTTTACCACATAAAATGAAAAAACATAACTTTAGTGCAGGACCTAGTATTTTACCACAAGAAGTTTTATTAAAAGCCTCTGAAGCGGTAATTGATTACAACAATAGTGGATTATCTTTAATAGAAATCTCTCATAGAAGTAAGGACTTTGTTGACATCATGGAAAATGCTAGAGCTTTAGCTTTAGAATTACTTGGTTTAGAAGGTAAGGGATATAAAGCATTATTTTTACAAGGTGGTGCGAGTACTCAATTTCTAATGGTTGCACTTAACCTTTTAGAAAAAAGAGCTGGGTATTTAAACTCTGGTTCTTGGGCAGCAAAAGCTATTAAAGAAGCTAAAATTTATGACGATATTTATGAAGTAGCATCCTCAAAAGATGCGAATTATAATTATATCCCAAAAGGTTACGAAATTCCTACAGATTACGATTATTTCCACTGTACTTCAAACAACACTATTTTTGGTACGCAAATAAAAGAGTTTCCTAACTCCCCTATTCCTACGGTTTGTGATATGAGTAGTGATATTTTTTCACGTACCCTGGATTTTACTAAATTTGATATCATTTATGCTGGTGCTCAAAAAAACATGGGACCTTCAGGAACAACTTTAGTTGTGGTTAAAGAAGATGTTTTAGGAGCTGTGTCGAGAAAAATACCATCAATGATGGATTACAAGGTACATATCGACAAAGGTAGTATGTTTAATACACCTCCTGTATTCCCAATTTATACAGCTATGTTAACATTAGAATGGTTAAAAGGTCTTGGTGGAATTGCGGCTATCGAAAAAGAAAATGAGAAAAAAGCAACTTTAATGTATTCTGAAATAGATTTAAACCCATTATTTAAAGGGTTTGCAGCTAAAGAAGATAGATCTTTAATGAATGCAACTTTCACTTTAGAAAATGATAATCTTAAAGATACTTTTGAAACCATGCTTAAAGAAGCTGGTATTAGTGCTGTAAACGGGCACAGAAGCGTTGGTGGTTATAGAGCGTCTATGTATAATGCATTACCTCTTGATAGCGTAAAAGTACTAGTAGAGGTTATGAGTGAATTAGAGAGTAAAGCTTAATTATAAATAATAATATTTTCGCTTTTGCGGAAATAAAAAACTATAAAATGAAAGTATTAGCAAACGACGGTATTTCACAAAGCGGAATTGATGCTTTAGAAAAAGCAGGTTACGAAGTAAGTACAACAACAGTAGCACAAGAACAATTAATAAACTATATCAACGAAAAAGATATTGCAGTTTTATTAGTTCGTAGTGCAACCACGGTACGTAAAGATTTAATTGATGCCTGCCCAGGATTAAAAATTATTGGTCGTGGTGGTGTTGGTATGGACAACATTGATGTAGAATATGCTAGAGAGCAAGGACGCAGTGTAATTAATACTCCTGCTGCATCTTCCCACTCTGTTGCCGAATTGGTATTTGGACATTTATACGGATTAGCTCGTTTTTTACATAACGCCAATAGAGAGATGCCTCTTGAAGGCGATAGCAATTTTAAGGGTTTAAAGAAAGCGTACGCTAAAGGAACAGAGCTTAAAGGAAAAACTTTAGGTGTTTTAGGTTTCGGACGTATTGGTCAAGCAACCGCTAAAGTAGCTTTAGGAGCTGGTATGAAAGTTGTTGCTTTCGACCCGTTTTTAGAAAATGCTAATCTAGAATTAGATTTTTTTGATGGTCAAACTGTAAATTTTGATATCAAGACTATTTCTAAAGAAGATGTCTTAAAACAAGCAGATTTCATCACATTACACGTTCCTGCACAAAAGGATTATGTTATTGACGAAGCTGAATTTAACATTATGAAAGAGGGTGTTATAATTGCTAATGCTGCTCGAGGTGGTGTACTTAACGAAGTTGCTCTTGTTAAAGCTATTGAAAGTGGTAAAGTAGCCAGAGCTGCTTTAGATGTTTTTGAAAAAGAACCTAAACCAGAAATGCAATTATTAATGAATCCAGCACTATCCTTAACCCCACATACAGGTGCGGCTACTAATGAAGCGCAAGATAGAATTGGTACTGAATTAGCATCTCAAATAATTAATATTTTAGGATAAAGCGTAACCTTTATTTCAAATTATATATATTAATAAAACCCCAGCACTAAGTGTTGGGGTTTTATTTTTTAACTATATGTGACTTTATTGTCATTACTGCGTCTAAAGAACAGATGTCAGTACTTTTTTTGTACCTTATTCAACCCATAATTTAACCTCTTTAAAATAAAAAACATATTATGTCAGGAATTTTAGATTTATTAAACAGTGACCTAGGAAAAACAATTATTAATGGTGTTTCCGGTCAAACTAATCAACCACAAAGCAAAACGCAAGATGTATTAACCATGGCTCTACCCGTTTTAATGGCAGCTATGAAACGTAATGCAGCTACTCCGCAAGGCGCTGAAGGCTTAATGGGAGCTCTAAGCAACCAACATGACGGAAGTATCTTGGATAACCTAGATGGTTTATTTGGAGGCGGTGTAGACTCTAGCGTTATAAATGATGGTAGTAAAATATTAGGACACGTATTAGGAGCAAAACAACGAAATGTTGAAAACACCTTAGGAGCAAAAGCTGGTATGGATGCTAGTTCTGTTGCTCAAATTTTAAAAATTGCAGCACCTCTTTTAATGGGTATGCTAGGGAAACAAACAAGACAGCAAAATGTAAATAGCTCTAGCGGAATGGAAGACTTATTAGGGGGACTACTTGGGGGTAATTCTGCTAGACAAGAACAAAGCTTTTTAGAATCTATTTTAGATGCAGATGGTGACGGAAGCGCTATTGATGATGTTGCAGGAATGGTACTAGGAGGAAACAAAAAACAAGGAGGCCTTGGAAGTTTACTAGGTGGTCTTTTTGGAGGAAAATAAGTCCTGATTAAATGATATTAAAAAATGCTAAACTTTAAAGTTTAGCATTTTTTGTTAAAATCAATTTAAAATTGGCAATTTTATCATCCTTTTTTAGTATTTTAAGATATTGTCCGACTCATTGAAAAGATAGGTTAACTCATTTTCCATTTTTCAGAATTGTAATGTGGGGTACATTTGTTAAATAAACAAATCCTTAAATATTATGAAAAATCTTTTTTACATATTACTGCTATCTATTTTTGTACTTAATTGTAAAGTTTCAAAAACAACAACTACGACAAGCAACGAGAGACTTGAAGCAATCAAGCTAAATGATACTGTTAAAATTACAAATGAAGAGCTAGAGTATGAAATAATTATCATTGAACCTGGGTTTAATAATTGGTTACAAGGTACAGCACAACCCAGAGGGTTTTATTCACAAGGCTATTTAGAAGCCAGAAATAAAATTATGGTAATTGAATGGAACCAACGTGTTCTAACCCCGCAAAGGTTTAACCCTAGTCTTTATGAAATGCAAATTAATTACGAACAAAATATAGATTATGGATATGAAGTTAATTATATGCTCTATAATTATTTCATTTACTTCCAATTAACCTATAATCAAAGATTAGGACCTTTTGTGCCACGTATTTAATTTCATTTTAATACTTTTGCAACTAAATTGCAGGAGTGAAAAAATTAAAAGAAAAATGGAATATAGTTAGCAATTGGCAACTTATATTCCCAATACTGGGAATATTGGGTTTAGGTTACTCAGCTTTTAGACTATCTTCTTTATTTTTAAAAGATCAACACATTGCGTTTAATTTAGCATTAAGTGCCATATTTTTTTTAGTGCTTTTAAAATTAGTTCTCTTTATATTTTCCAAATTAGAAAAAAAATGGAACGTTACCTATAGATGGGAGCTTATTTCTATTTTTTTAGTTTTTGCAATTACAGGTTCTTCATCGGTATTTATTAGTAGGCCGTTAATAAAAATTATGGGCATCAATAAAGATAACCTTCCTGTTTTTGCCTATTGGGTTTTATATATACTAATTGGCTTCATCTTTTATCAAATTTTGCTTGTAGCCATTGGTTGGTTATTTGGTCAGTATAAATTCTTTTGGAATTTTGAAAAAAAGATGCTTCGTAGATTTGGTTTAAAACGGTTTATAGCTTAATTGGAGGCACAACAAAGACATATAACTTTCAGGATAGTATCAGCACTAATTGTTTTGGTTCTATTGGTTCCAACATGCATAAAAATTGCCCATATCTTTGAGCATGAAGGTCATCCATCTTGCGAAAAAATTGATACTGCCAATTTTCATGAGTGTGAAGTGGATTGTGTGTTTTATAAATACAATCTTCAACACTACGATTTAAAATCTCAGCATTACAATATAGAGTCTGTATTATTCAACAATTTTGAGGTTATCTCTATCTCTTATAACTTCTGTTATAATCATACAGTTTTATCTTTCTCCCTTCGCGGACCTCCAGTTCTAGTTTAATATTCCGATTTAAACTAAGAAATAATACAATAAAAACATAACACAATGAAACACAATTTATTGATTGTGGTCATGTTCATTTTTAGCACATACCATGCTCAAAGTTGTAAATATACTTTTATTGGTGAAGTAACAGATTTTCATGATGGTAGCCCAATGTCTGGAGCAACTGTTCATATTGAATCACTAAATCGTTACACAACGGCAGATATAAATGGTAAATTCTCCATTAAGAACCTTTGCAATGGCAAATTAATTTTGGTCATATCTCATGTTGGATGTGAAACCAACCGTATTGAAATTGATATTATTGGTGATACATTTAAGAAGATAGATATGGAGCATCATTTAGAAGAATTAGATGAAGTCAGCTTAAGAAACAAAGGAACTAAGACTACAAAAACAGCTCAGGAAACGGTTATTAAAGATGACGTTTTGGAACGCTATAGTAGTCTCAGTTTGGGTGATGCTCTAAAGGAAGTTCCAGGTGTATCCTCAATAAATACTGGTAATACAATTGTAAAACCTATGATAAATGGTTTGCATAGTAGTAGGATACTGATTCTTAATAATAGTGTACGTTTACAGGACCAAGAATGGGGTATTGAACATGCTCCAAATATTGACATCAATAGCGCAAATCAAATATCTGTTATTAAAGGAGCCGGTGCTTTAGCCTATGGTGGTGATGCTATTGGTGGTGTAGTTGTTATAAAACCAAGTAAAATAGTCCAAAAAGATACGCTTTTTGGGCGTACTATTTTAGGTGCGCAAACCAATGGTAGAGGCTATAATATATCTTCTACTTTGAATAAAAATTATAGTTCTGGGTGGTTTACACAATTACAAGGGTCTTACAGAAAAAATGGTGATTTCCATGCCCCTGATTATAACCTTACTAATACAGGCTTAGATTCAAAAGGTTTTTCTGCGCGATTTGGTAAAACCGCTTTTCAATCTGGTTTCGAAGCATACTATAGCTATTTAAATAATGAAATTGGAATTTTGAGCGCTTCGCATATTGGTAGTGTTTTTGATCTAAAGCGTGCCATAAATACGGGACAACCAACTGTTATTAAGGATTTCAGCTATGATATCAATGCTCCCAAACAGGATATAACACATCATTTAGCCAAGGCAAGTTATTACAAGCGTTTTTCAAACTTTGGTAAAGTTACTTTTCAATATGACTATCAAAACAATAGGCGCCTGGAATTTGATGTTAGAATTGGAGATAGAAAGAATACCCCTGCTATAGATTTAACATTACAAACTCACACTATCCTAGCAGATTTAAATTTGGATGCTAACTTAAATCGAAAATTTAATTTTGGCATCATGGGACGCTATCAGGATAATTTTGCAAATCCGGATACGGGTGTAAGACGTTTAATTCCTGACTATGACAAGTATGATTTTGGTGTTTACACTACGACCGAATGGCGAATAAAAAACGACTTGGTTGTTGATACAGGTATACGTTACGATTTTAATAGAATTGATGCAAAAAAGTATTACCGCAAATCGAGATGGGAAGAACGTGGATACGATGATGATTTTTCAGATATTATTATTGAAGAGTTACCAACACAGTATTTAACAAATCCCATTTTTGATTATCATAACCTTTCTGCTTCGGTGGGTGCTAAATTCTATTTAAATGATAAAAGCTACGTGATTGGGAATTACGCGCTTTCAAGCAGACCACCTAATCCTTCAGAATTATTCAGTGATGGTTTGCATCATTCGGCCGCAAGGTTTGAGCTTGGTGACCTGAGATTTGATAAAGAAGTTTCTAACAGAGTTTCTGCATCGTATAATTACAATACACCAAAATTCAATCTATCTGCTGAAATATTTTATAACAAAATAGAAGATTTTATCTATTTAATACCCTTTGATTTTATAAGCACAATACGAGGCCCCTTTCCGTTTTGGGAATACCAACAAGCCAATACTGAATTGTATGGCATTGATATAAATGCCACTTATAATTTAACAAATAACTGGCAATTACAAAATAGAACGTCTTTTATAAGGGGCTATGATTTAGAAAACCATATACCTTTAATTGAAATGCCGCCATTTAATACAATGAATCAGGTTACATATAAAAATACAACGTGGCATAATTTTTCTGCGAGTTTAAAATCTGAATGGGTATCTGAACAAAATGAATACCCTGATTTTAATTTTGAAGTAACAGACCAACTGACAGGTGAAAAATGTGAAATAGATATTAGCACGCCCCCACCTGCATATCACTTATTACATTTTTATAGTGAAGCGACTTTTAACCTTAGTGAAAAAACAAGTTTAAATGTAAGCTTCGGAATAAACAACCTTTTAGATACATCTTATAGAAATTATTTAAACCAATTACGATACTTCGCCGATGACCTTGGACGTAATGTAACATTACAAATACAACTCAATTATTAATAAAACGAATACAATCTTTTAAATATTAAAACAATGAAAATTAATTATTCAAATTCAAATCTTATGAAAACCACTAAATTTTTTCTTGGAGTATTTTTTTGCTTAACGCTTATTACATCATGTTCAGATGATGATACACCGCCACCAGTTCTTGAAGAAGAGTTAATCACTAATGTTACCTTAACTTTTACAAATGATGCAGACGCTACAGATGTTGTTGTAATGGGGAGTGTTGCTCCTGACGGTCAAGATGGAGCTTCTACGGAGGTAATTACTGGATCTTTTACTGCGAATGCAACATATTCACTAAATCTTGCGATAACTAACGCTTCTGAAACACCGCCTGAAGATGTTCTTAATGACGACATTATCCCTGAAGGAGACGAGCACTTTTTTGTATATGCCGTAAATGGTATCAATTTAACCATGTCTAGAGATAGTGATGACGAGGATGGAGCAGATGGTAATAAACTAGGTGTAAAAACAACTTGGGTTGCTGGTGCTGCAGGTACTGGAAATGTACAAATTACTTTAGTACACGAGCCAGAAGGTGCTGACGATTCTGACGAATGGGGTTCAGTAACTGGAGGTTCTGAAGACCTAAATATTACATTTACTGGTGCTGAAATTCAATAAGAATAAAAGCATATAGTATTATTTAAAAAAATCCCTTTCAAATTTGAAAGGGATTTTTTTTTATACCGGCATTCAAATAACGTCGGTACAAAAAATATTCTCAAAAACAATATCGAGAATGTCTAAACGGCAAAAAGTAAATTTTGCCAGTAACTATTTAGCACAAATAAAATTAATATATTGAACAAAATTCTAACTTACACCTTTTTCTTATCTATGCTTCGTAAAATTTTAATTTTTGGAATACTCCTTTTATCCTACTCTGTCATGTTTGCACAGAATAAAAAGCCAAAAGTAGCCCTTGTGTTAAGTGGAGGTGGGGCTAAAGGTGTTGCTCATATTCCAGTTTTACAAAAACTTGATAGTTTAGGGATTGTCCCAGACTTGGTATTAGGTACTAGTATGGGTAGTGTTATCGGTGGTTTGTATGCGGCTGGCTATTCTGGTGATGAAATAGAAGAATTGACCATGAAAGTTAACTGGGATGAAATTCTTGGGGGCACCATAGCATTAAGCGATGTTGGTGTGGAGGAAAAAAGTGAATTCAATAGATACCTCGTTAACCTAGATGTTATTGATGGAAAACCAAAAGTAAAACCAGCACTTTTAAAGGATCAGAATTTACGAGAATTACTATCTTCCCTGCTATATCCTGTATATAATATCCAAGATTTTGATAAATTACCTATTCCGTTCCGGTCTGTAACTACAGATCTTGTTAATGGAAAAGAAGTGATTATAAAGGAGGGGTCATTGAGTTTAGCCATAAGAGCAAGTATGTCCATTCCAAGTGTATTTGAGCCTGTAAAATACGAGAACACCTTATTAGTAGACGGAGGTGTTTTAAACAATTTCCCCACAGACGTTGCAGAAGAATTAGGTGCAGATATCATTATTGGTAGTGATGTAGGCGGAGGTATGCAGCCTATTGATAAACTTGATGATATTACTACTATTTTGTTTCAAACATCTATGATGACTAGCAATTTAAAAAATCCTGATAATCAAAAACGCTGTAATATACTCATAGACCATTACCCTAACCTTACCTACTCTACTCAAGATTTTGTAAAAACACCAGAAATTTACCAACAAGGTTTAATTGCAAGTAATGACAAACTAACAGACCTAATCGCTTTATCAAAAACTCTTGAAAACTTCCAAAAAAAAGAACATGAACTTCCCAATACTAAAGATGAATTTGCTTTTCATGAAATTGAATATAGAGATGTGAGTCCAGAAAACATGAGCTTACTAAAAGCCAGAATGAATATACATCCTAATACAATATATACTTCAAAAGAGTTAGCTCAGGCGATTGACAGAGCTATGGGTACAGAAATTTTTAATCAAATTACGTACGCGGTCAATATAACTGAAAACCAGACAAACCTCATTCTAACCTGTTATGAAAAGGCTAGAAATCAAATAAATGGTGCATTACATTATGATACCAGACAAGGTGTTGGGCTCATAGTTAATTACACTGGCAGAAATATTCTAGGCTATTCTTCTCGCCTTTTGGTTGGAATTGATGTAGCAGAACAACCAAAATTTAGAGTTGAGTATCAGCAAAATATTGGAGAAATCAAAAAATGGTGGTGGCGCGCACAAGCTTATGGGCAGAAATCAAAACAGAGCTACTATGTAAATGGAAATATTGGAGAAGAACTAAAAAGCAGTTTTTTTAAATCTTCTGTTCAATTTAATAGAGATTTAAATCCTTTATTTCAATATTTTGGTTTGGACTTGAATTATGAGCACAACAAAACTAAACCTAGGCTTGACCCTGGTGTAAATGACAATATTTATGATTTAAGACGCTATACAAGCGATAACTTTGAAATTGGGATACATTATTCGCAAAATAGTATGAACAAAGTCTTCTTCCCAAATAAGGGGACTTATTTTAAAGCCAGAATCACAAGATCACTCCTTCACAATGTTAATGTACAATATGACGAAGCTTTTGAAGATAATGTTTCGGGAGCAACCAATGGCTTTTCTAAATTTAGCTTTGAATTTGAAAAACGCATACCCATTAAAAATAAATTTTCATTTATAATTAATGCTGGAACAGGCTTAACTTTTATTGATACTGAACAAACAAATAAAATATCCTTTGTTAATAATGGACAAGGAGCACAATACGCGCTTGGGGGTAATTTACCAGTTAATCGACGCGATTCATTTACTTTTAGTGGTTTAGGTGACTCTGAGCTTATAGTTACTCAATTTATAAAAACACATTTGGGTGCTCAAATAACTGCTGCTCGAAACATTTATATAACCCCTTACATGAATTTTGGTTCTGTAGGATTTAAAAATGTAGATTCGTTTTTTGACAATATACTTTCGTCAAGTGCGAAATGGATAGATACTTCTGAAACTAGCTTTTTATTTTCAGTTGGTTCTACCTTTTCATATCATTCCATCTTAGGTCCTGTTAATTTTGATATAGCTTATGTAAACCATGTGAGTGATGTTCCTTTATTTTTTAATGTTGGTCTGAATTTGAATATTCCTGATTAGAACCGTACCTCTAACTCCTTCGATCTGTAATGTTGGTGGCATTTTATTAAAATTCTACTATATTCGTTTAGCTCTTAATGAATTATAATTTGAGGCAAATAAATAAGTCGTAATACACCATGAAAAAATTCTCTGTAATCATAATTTTAGTTCTAATTTCAATCTCTTGTAAAGAGAAAACTTTTGAAAAAGAAATTAGCAAATTAGAAATTGCTAAAAGCTACTACAAATGCCTGGACAATTCTGATGTTTCTGGAATAGCGACTATTTTAAATGATAGTCTTTTTACTAAAGAAACTGAATATGACTATGAACAGACATTTTCGTTAGAGGAATATGTTGAATGGGTGAAATGGGATTCTGTATTTGAACCTACGTACAAAATCCTTCAAGTTAAACAAGAAGGTGAAATTGTTAAAGCAAGGATTTCAAAAACAGATAAAAGAGTTTTATTTCTTCATGAAGAACCTATTGTTACTAATCAAGTTATCAGATTTCATATGGACAAAATAAGTAGTATTGAAACAACTAAATATGTAATCTTTAATGATACAACATTCATTAGAAATAGAAATAGGTTTTTAAACTGGATTGATGAAAATCATCCAGAATTGAAAGGATTCATACACGACCAAACTAAAAATGGAGGACTAAAGTATTTAAAGGCTATTGATTTATTCAAAAAGGAAAACTAAAATAGGTAGGCCTTTTACAGACTTCATACCTACATGTATTTATCAAGTGAAAAGTTAATTTAATCAAACTGCACTCAAAAGACTTTCAATTCTTCCTTTATTATCTATACTATCATTTTCTAAACAATACTAACTTTTCACAAAACAATAACCGATCTAACTATATAGTTTGTTTTATTTTAATTCTATTTCTGCTTCAAGTGGTTTAGATGCTCCTAATCTCTCACTTAAATTACCTGGAGAAGAGTTCCCAATGGTAATCTTATAGCCTCCTTTTCTCCAAATATTTTTGCCTTCTTCTGAAATTACTTGTAGCTGATCTGAATTTATTAAAAATTCAACTGATTTTTGCTCGCTTTTATTTAATCTGACACGCTTGAATCCTTTTAAACTGTTTAGCGGAATCCCTCCAGAGGTGTCTTTTGGGCTTATATAAAGCTGTACTACCTCATCAATATCAAAGTCACCGACATTTTCAACAATCAGTTTTATACGCAATTCCTGGTTCTTCTTTATTTTTTTTGAAGATAACTCTAAGGCTTTGAATTCTGTATCCGAATAGGTTAATCCAAAACCAAAAGGAAACATGGGCTCCTCTGTCATATATTTATAAGTACGCCCTTTCATCGAATACGTTTCGTAAGGCGGCAACTGACTTACATTTTTAGGAAATGTAATTGGCAAACGACCAGAAGGAGACACTTTACCAAACAATATATCGGCCACGGCATTCCCACCCTGTTCACCAGGATACCATATTTGTACTATGGCATCGCAATGTTCTTCTATACCTTCTAAAGAAATGGGGCTACCACTTGCAATAACTAAAATTAACGGCGTATCTTTTTTCTTCTCTATAATTTGATGAATATATTTTATTTGATTTTCAGGTAACTTTAAATCTATCCTATCACCACCATGACTTGAAGCTATGGCGTCAACACCTTCTCCCTCAAAATCTGCTGTGGTACCAACAACACAAATAGTAACGTCTGACTCTGCAGCCACATTCGGTGCCCAATTTTTTGGATTAGGGTTTATTTGAAAAGGGAGTGCCCCACTTCTGTAATTTAATGACGTTCCTTTAGAAACAGCCCCTGTAATCCCTTCCAATATTGTAACTAAACCAGTACTTACTCCATAATAACTACCCATTAGCATATCATTAGAATTTGCAAAAGGGCCAGTTACATAAGGTACTTTTATATCAGGTGAAAGAGGTAAAACACTATTCTTATTTTTGAGTAATACAATAGATTTTTGCGCTACCTCTCTAGATAAAGCAATATGTGCTTTAGAGTGAATGTCTTCTACCCCTATGTTTCTGTAAGGATTGTCCTCTTCCTTATTAAACATGCCTAAACGAAAGCGTGTTTTATAAAGTTGCATGAGTCTTTTATTCAATAATTTCTCACTGACTAAGCCTTTTTCAATGGCCTTTTTCAAGTTTTTATATGCACCACCACAATTTAAATTCAC
This sequence comes from uncultured Algibacter sp., assembly GCF_947495925.1. GTDB lineage: Bacteria > Bacteroidota > Bacteroidia > Flavobacteriales > Flavobacteriaceae > Algibacter_E. The sequence goes on along the minus strand of NZ_CANMAU010000003.1, from coordinate 145,616 downwards.
TCCTGTTTTCAAAGCGAGTGAAGATGCCTCTAGAGGTGTTTTTACATAGCCCTGCCCTCCTGAAGCTCCAGAAATAGCACCACAATCAGAAGTTACATAACCATCAAAATCCCAATCCTCCCTTAAGGTTTCCTTCAATAAAAACTCATTCATGCAAGATGGTTTTCCAAATACCATATTATATGCCGTCATTACACCTTCTACCTTAGCTTCAGTAACCAAAGCGTTGAAAGCAGGGAAATAAGTTTCGTACAAATCCTGTTTAGATACTTCAACATTAAATTGAAGTTTATTATGCTCAGGTCCCGAATGCATTACAAAATGCTTAGCACAAGCGGCAACTTTTAAATGATTTGGATCTTCTCCTTGTAATCCCTTAACAAAAGCAACCCCTATTTTAGAGGCCAAATAAGGATCTTCTCCATAACACTCTTGCCCTCTACCATAACGAGGGTCTCGAAATAAATTTACAGTGGGCGACCAAAACGTAAGTCCAGCAAATTTACTATGGTTTCCCATTTTTTGCGCTATTTCATATTTGGCTCTCGCCTCTGTAGATATGGCATCTGCAACTCTATGTACTAATTCAGAATCAAAGGTTGCTCCCAAACCAATTGCTTGCGGAAAAATTGTAGCTTCTCCATTTCTTGCTACTCCGTGTAATGCTTCACTCCACCAATTATAATCAGGGATTTGTAATCTTGGTATTGCACTTGAACTATGAGTCATTTGACTTACCTTTTCATCCAATGTCATTTGATTTACTAAAATCTCAACCCTCTCTTCAAGAGGCTTTGTGGCATCTAAAAACCCATAATCGACTTCCTGCGCCATTGTAATAGTACAGATAAAAAGAAAGTAAAATGTAAATTTGAATTTGTTGTTTCCTAACATTTGATTGTTTTAGAATTTGGTTTATTCTCTGTCTATTTAATGCTTATTTTATTGCAAAACTATTATAACAAAGACCATTAATAAAAATATTAATGCCCTAAAAAAAGTGAAAGACACTTTATTTAAACTACTAATTATGCTATACCAAAATACGCAAAATGAACTAAGATTAAAAACAAAAAAAGCCCTTCAATTTCTTGAAAGGCTTTTACTTTTTGGGTGGAAGACCGGATTCGAACCGGCGACCCTTGGTACCACAAACCAATGCTCTAACCAACTGAGCTACAACCACCGTGTAACTGCATTTTGTAATGCGTGTGCAAATGTAATTGTTTTCAATCTTATCTACAAAGACTTTTTTAATATTTTCTCTGTATTTGAAAAATAAAACAAGGGCCTTACCCTAACTACTTTAAATCGAATAAACTATCAACTGCTGGGTATCTTTCAACGTTAAACCCTTCGGCATATTCAACACCAATAAGTCTCCCTAAGTCTCTGGCTCTATAAATAATACTATCGGTAAAATTTTTACTAGATATTGGTGTTTCTGGCTCTTTACTATTCGCATCATAAAATTGTGTTTTATAAGCCAAAACAGATGCCATCTTAACATCAATATAACCTGACACATCCACTGCTATATCTGGTTCTAAATTTTTCCACTGTATAAAATGATAAACCTGTTTAGGCCTCCAGGGTTCTTGACAAACTCGATCTTTTAATGTCGTTTCAATTTTCATTAAACCACTTAAAAAACAGGCATCACTCACCAACTTGCTACCTTTTCCATGATCTATATGCCGATCATCAATTGCATTACAAATAACTATCTCTGGCTGATACTTTCTTATGATTTTAATAACCTCAAGTTGATGCTTTTTATCATTTACAAAAAATCCATCGGCAAATCCTAAATTTTCTCTAACGTCTACTCCCAATATACGAGCTGCAGCTGCAGCTTCAATCGCTCTGGTTTCTGCTGTTCCCCTTGTACCCAATTCTCCTCGAGTTAAATCAAGTATCCCTACTTTTTTACCATTAGCAACTTCTTTCGCAATAGTAGCTCCACAACCCAACTCCACATCATCTGGATGTGCCGCAATGGCCAAAATATCTAATTTCATATGTCTTTTATTTTCATTTTAAGTGTTAAAATTGCGTTTATATTTCGCATTTATCACTCCCCTAATTCTAATTTCAATAAATATATTAAGAATACTTAAATACTAAATATTACTATCACGTTTTCGTCTTCAACATTAACAAATAAAACCACTATAATTTCATAATTATTAAAAAACAACACCGCTTGTTAAAGCATGATATTAGTCATAATTAATACTTAAATTGTAGGGTAATTTTACCTCATATTTATAAAACACTAAATCTAATAAACAATTATAGAATATGATCTATTTAATGCTCGCCATTTTAGTTATTACCATTGGTCTCTTTGTTTGGGGAAAGTTTACACCAGATATAGTCGCTTTAATTTCCATGCTAAGTTTATATTTGACAGGTATTTTAACTTCGTCAGAAACCTTAAGTGGTTTTAGTAATCCTACGGTAATTATGATTGCCGCATTATTTATTATTGGAGAGGGAATTGCACAGACAGGTTGGACCGCAATGGCTGGTAAAAAGTTTGTTGAATGGGCTGGCAATAGCGTTCCCAAACTACTAGTTATTGTAACGCTTGGTGCTGGTGTACTATCTGGATTTGTTAGTAATACAGGAACTGTAGCCACCTTAATGCCTTTAACCATATCTTCGGCTTGGAGTATTGGAACATTGCCATCAAAAATGTTAATGCCTGTTGCCTTTGGATCTAATACTGGAGGGTTATTAACATTAACCGGTACACCTCCAAATATTATTGCTAGTAATGCTTTAGTAGATGCTGGTTTTGAAGGTTTCTCTTTCTTCGAGTTTGCTTTAATAGGTATTCCCCTATTAATTATAGCATTGCTCTATTTTAGATATGTAGGTTACAGATTATTACCTAAAAACAAAACCAATAATAAACCTGTTAATATTGAATCTACTTTACACAATTGGATTGGAGCCTATAAAATTGACAGTGGATATTATAGATTGAGAGTACGATCCATATCACCATTACTAAATACTAAATTAGAACAGTGGCATTTTGAAAAAACGTACAACGTATCTATTATTCGTATAAAAAGAAGACATCCTAAAATTTTAAAAGGCATCCCTCAATTTATTGAATTTCCAGATCCTAGTACAGAATTCTTGTACCATGATATTATTACCGTTAAAGGCGACACTGAGGCCATTAACAAAATGATGATAAGCTTTAGGTTAGGTCTTTTACCTCTTGAACCGATTACTGACGAACTTAAAAACAACTTGATTAATCAAGAGGTGGGAATGACCGAAGTAATTGTTAACCCAAACTCTATGCTTGTTGGTAGAAAGTATAAACTGGGTGATTATTTCAAACGTTTTGGTATCCAATTACTAGCTGCTTCAAGAAACAATAAACCTTTAAGCGATAAAGAAATTACGATTAAAGCTGGAGATGCTTTTTTATTAAGAGGAACTTGGAACAGCATAGAAGATTTAAAGAATCAGCATGAACACTTAGTAATTATTGGTAGTCCTGAAGGTATGGCGAAAAACGTAGATAGCTTAAGCCCAAAATCATACATTGCCTTAGGCGCATTAGTACTCATGATTATCATGATGGTATTTAAAATTGTTCCAGGATCTATAGCAGCGTTAATTTCAGCTGGAGTCGTATTACTTACTGGATGTGTTCCCATAGCAAAAGCCTATAAAGGTATTAGTTGGACCAGTGTGGTTATGATTGCTGCAATGATACCAATGGGGATCGCACTTCAAAAAACAGGTACAGCACAGCTAATTGCTAATGCATTGGTAGAATATTTAGGGGCTATACACCCAATTATGCTACTAGGTGGCGTATTTTTACTAACAACAACATTTAGTCAGGTAATAAACAATTCGGCCACGGCAGTGCTTATGGCACCCATAGCTATTCTCGCTGCACAGTCTTTAAACTTATCGCCTGCACCTTTTATGATTGTAGTTGCCATTAGTGCCTCTACAGCATTCTTAACACCAATAGGTACTACAACCAACGCCATGGTAATGACTGCAGGAGGGTATAAATTTATGGATTACCTAAAAGTGGGCGCTCCGCTTCTTCTTATGTTCTTCATTATTGCCATGGTGTTAGTCCCAATAATTTGGCCATTTTAGTCTATTTTTTTAATAGATAATGTTTATACATGTTAAAAAGGGAACTCTAAGGAGTTCCCTTTTTACGTTCTTTTAAATCTATTGAAACGTCCAAGCAACAATACGAGATATTTTATTACCCTGTTCCATATTAATGATTTTGATCTCTGACGCACCAAGTTTGTTAAGGGAACTATACATGCCTTTTACCAAATCTTTTTTAGAAACTAAGGTTGTAAACCACTTACATTGGTCTTTAAATAATGAGCTTTCATATAAATAGTTATGAATAAAAGCTTTCTCCCCTCCTTTATACCAAAGCTCATTGCTTTTACCTGAAAAATTACGTACGTGCTTCTGCCCTTCTTTGTTCAGACCTTTTAGCTTTTTTGAGGTCGCTTCAAGCGCCTCCTGTTCAGATTTATAAAATGGTGGATTACAGATGGAAATTGAAAATACATCTGTATCAAGAATAATTCCTTCTAAAATATGAGCACTGTCTTTTTGTAACCGCAATTTAATGCTAGCATTTAACCTATTTTTGTCAATAATATCTTGAGCGTTTTTTAAAGAAACCTTATCAATATCAGTTCCAGTAAAATTCCAACCATATTCGGCGTTTCCCAAAAGTGGATAAATACAAGTTGCTCCTGTACCAATATCTAAAACATTAATACTATTATTGATTCCCGACTCTTTTAACACATCAGCTATATGATGAATATAATCAACACGCCCAGGTATTGGTGGACATAAATTAGCATCTGGGAAGTCCCAAAATTTAATATTATAATACTTTAACAACAATGCTTTATTTAGCGCTTTAATAGCTTCTGGCTGAGCAAAATCAATTGTTTTATTTTGGTAATTATTTTCATAAACAAAAGGCTCTAACTCTGGATATAAATCGCACAATGCATTTAAGTCGTACCCCGATTTATGCTTATTCTTTATATGAAATTTTGATTTTGTTTTGATAGATTTAAGTTATTTTGAATCGTTATATTCCTGTTAAAACTTATGCGAAATTAGTGATTACAATTTACATAATGGGTTTAGGTTGTTGAAATGAATTCTTATATATTCGCATAAAAATTTAAGGATGCTAAAGGCTGTTATTTTTGATATGGATGGCGTTATAATTGATAGCGAACCCATGCACAATAAAGCATATCATGATATGTTCGATGAAGTTGGAATTGATGTATCAACAGAGTTATACGAATCGTTCACTGGGCAATCCACCATAAATATTTGCAAACGCCTTTGTGATCATTTTAATCTTAAGGAAACTCCTGAAACCTTAGTAGCATTAAAACGAAAGCATTATAAACATTTTTTTTATAGTAATTCTGACCTTGGACTTATTGATGGCGTGTTAGATTTAATAAAAGAGTATCATAAAAATGGATTAACCTTAGTTTTGGCTTCTTCGGCGGCTATGACCAGTATTAATCAAATTTTTGAGCGATTTGATTTGAATCAATATTTTGTAGCTAAATTAAGTGGTGGTGACCTCAAAGAATCTAAACCTCATCCTGAAATATTCATTAGAGCTGCTGAAGCCACAGGTTTTGAAAAAGAAGAATGTATAGTCATAGAAGATTCTACTAATGGTATTGAAGCTGCTAAAGGAGCTGGAATTTATTGTGTAGGCTATGATAGTTTTCACTCAAAAAATCAAGACTATAGTAAAGCTAATATGGTTATTTCAGATTTTAAAGATATAACCTTCAGTAAAATCAATAATTTGTTTTAAGTCTTTTCGTTGTTTGCTTTTTGCACTATTGCTTTTAATCTTTCTTTGCGTAAAGCTTCCTCTGCCTTTTTCCTGTTTTTCTTCTGATCCATCAATCTAGAATGCTTCGCTTTATTTTTAGTATTTTTTTCTCTTCCTTTCTTAGCCATAACGAAAGTATCTATTTTTTAAATTTAAGTAGTGCGTTTTGTTCTTCCATAAGGTTGGTCAATTTAGATAATAATTCAATATCCTTTGGAGTAGCCACTGTCTCATCTTTAGTGTCTTGCGATTTATTTCTTAACCTATTCATAAACTTAACCACTATAAAAACAGTGAACCCTATTATAATAAAATCTAAAAAGGCTTCTCCAAAGGCGCCATAACCAATAGCCACTTCATCTTTTAAAGTTGTTCCAGAAGAATCAATAACAGCATCCTTTAAAATAATACGTTTACTATTCATATTTACGCCATCTGTCATTAAAGATAATGGTGGTAATAACACTTTTTTTACCAGCACATCAATCACCTTATTAAATGAGGCACCAATAATTATACCTATGGCCATATCCATCATATTCCCTTTTACCGCAAATTCCTTAAACTCTTTAAACAACTTCATCTTTTTATATTTACTTTCTTTTAGCAAAGATATTAGAATATTGCCTTAGCAACCTATATTTTCATTTATAATCTTAAAAGCTAATATTTTTATTTATTAGCTAATTAACTAATATTTTTTGATTTTCAAAATAAAAACAATACATTTGAGTTTATTTTAGTTAAATAACACATGACAAGTATAATAACTGGTGATATTATTAACTCAAAGGATAGCTCGCCTCAAGCTTGGTTAGCTACACTTAAATCAGTTTTAAACAATTTCGGTAACACACCTAAACAATGGGAAATTTACCGAGGGGACAGTTTTCAATTAGAAATACCTACGACTGAAGCTCTCAGAGCATCTTTTCTAATTAAAGCCACTATAAAACAATATAAAAACTTAGATGTTAGACTTGCAATTGGAATAGGAGACAAAACTTATGCTTCCGAAAAAATCACAGAATCCAATGGCTCCGCTTTTGTCAATTCTGGTGAATGCTTTGAGGCTTTAAAAAAAACAACACTGGCACTAAAATCACCTTTTGAATCCTTTGATATTCAAATAAATATTATGCTAGAATTAGCGCAGCTAACTACAAACTACTGGACAAGTACTTCTGCTAACCTAGTAAAAATAGCTCTTGAAAACCCACAATTAAACCAAAAAGCATTGGCTAAAAAACTAAATAAAACTCAAGGTAATATTAGCCAAGGCCTTAAACGTGCTGGTTTCGATGAATTATCTAAACTACTAGACTATTATAAAACCCAAATAACAACCTTATGTTAAACTTAGCCATTTCATTAATTCTTGCCCATGTTATAGGCGACTTCATTTTACAACCTCAAAAATGGGTACTGCACAAAGAAATACATAAACACAAATCAAAATATTTATATTGGCATGTATTGGTTCATACCTGTGCACTAATTATAGTTTTACAATTCAATTTTAAATATTGGCTTGGAATTCTCATTATAGCTCTATCTCATTTAATTATAGATATCATTAAACTAAACCTAAAATCACATATTAATAACAGACTCCTATTCGGGTTAGATCAAATAGCTCACCTTATAGTTATAGCGGTTGTTATTCAACTTTACGAACCTTATGTATTTAGCTTAAATCTGTTATTTAATTCTAAAACGCTACTATTTATAACCGCCGTACTATGTATTACTAAAGTCTCATCTATCATTATGAAAACCTTAATCTCTAAATGGGACTTAAAAGAATACACCGAAGAGGCTTCCTTAGAAAATGCAGGTGCCTATATTGGCATGCTAGAACGTTTGTTTGTATTCGCTTTTATTATTACCAATCATTGGGAAGGCGTTGGATTTTTAATTGCAGCAAAATCAGTATTTAGATTTGGAGATCTTTCCAAAGCTAAAGACCGTAAACTCACCGAATATATTTTAATTGGCACCCTGCTTAGCTTTGGATTAGCCATCACTTTTGGTTTGGGCTATGACTATGTTTCTGGGATAATTGGGAAATAAGGCCTAAGCCAAAATTTGATTTAAATGATGCTCAAGGTGATCTACATAATCTATCATCAAAAATTTTAAATCAGACTTATCTCCATTAGGCAAAACAATTTCAAAGTTTAAAGTTGTTTGAGTCTGGATACCGAACACATGTATTATTCTTCTATTTATAGCTATCCAAAATTCTAATAGCTCTATAGTATTCGAGTTTTGATAATCATTTGAATCAACTAAACCTTTCTGACTATAAGGATCTATTTTAAATGGTTTTGATTCAAATTGAATCGTTGTGAATCGCTGAAGATTATTTATTCCTGAATCTAACAGGTGTCCCAAAATTTCTTTCTTAGACCATTTTTCAGGAGAAGGCTTTATGCACATTTCAAATTCCTGATAATTTAAAATTAACTTGGAAGCATGCTCCATTAAATCTCTTAGTCTATTCTGAATTTCATTCACCCTAATAAAATCTTACTTTTTATAAAACTTAGCATATCCGCGATAAGCTAAAAAGCCAAGTGTAGCAACAATTGCGCAGGCCATACCAATAAATTTAACGCTCACAATCTGATCTCCACTAGCATAACTATGTAATCCTGCCAAATAGAAGTTCACACCAAAATAAGTCATTAATATACTTGAAAAGGCTACAATGGACATCAGGTTAAAAAACCAACGACCCCGAAGTCCAGGCACCAAACGCATATGAATTACAAAAGCGTAAATCATAATACTAATTAAAGCCCAGGTTTCTTTAGGATCCCAACCCCAATAACGTCCCCAACTTTCGTTAGCCCACATACCTCCCAAAAAGTTACCTATAGTTAACATTACTAACCCAACTGTTAAAGACATTTCATTAATAATGGTTAATTCCTTAATATTTAAATCCATTTTAACTTTGTTCGCCTTAGTTGTAAAAACCATAAGTAATAACGACACAACGCCTAAAATCATTCCGAGCGTAAACGGACCATAACTTGCTACAATAACCGCTACATGTATCATGAGCCAATAGCTATTTAAAACCGGTTGCAGGTTTGCAATGGCTGGATCCATCCAATTCCAATGGGCAATCATTAAAATCATAGCTGTTACAAAAGCAGTAGAAGCAATTGTTAAATCACTTTTTCGACCAAAAGCTAATCCAAAAAACATAGTTGCCCAAGCAACGTAAATCATAGACTCGTAAGCATCACTCCAAGGCGCATGACCAGAGATGTACCATCGTACAATAAGTCCAGCCGTATGCAACAAGAACAGCCCTAAAACAATAAACTTAAATACTGTTACTCCAACATTTACAGCCTTATGCTTATCGTTAAAAATTTGCACAATCAATAAAACAAACAATAGACTACCGGCGTACAAATACCAACTAAATAGCTTCTTAAAAATATCATATTTATTATAGAGTAGCTCTGTATTCACCTTATCATCGCTAAGCATAACTTCACCTCCATAGCGATGCTGTGTTTTATTAAATGCTTTAAGTAATTTTTCGGCCTCCTTAAAATCTCCTGATTGCTTCGCTTGGTTTAAAGTAAACAAATACGCCCTGAATCCATTCTTTACAAAATTTCCATATAAAGAATCTTTAATTACTGAAATGTCTTGTTTGTAATCATATGTTGAAATCCACTTATTATTATCATCATTAGGTATAGGAAAGACTTTTAATGACATACCCTCAATTGAGTTATATAATAAGCTTACGCGTTGATCGGTTTCTTTGAATTCTTTCTGAAAACCATTAGGAATCTGAGCTTTATAAGCTTCATCTAAAAATGGCGCTAGTTTATATTGCCCTTTATCAGTAAAAAAGTCTGCCAAGGCCACATATTTGTTTTCCTCTGGCACACCAATTAAACGTCTTATAGAATCTCCTTTTTTGGGTTTAAGGTAGATTACTGGTACATTGTACCAAAGCATTGGACTTTCTTGAATAGAAAGAAAAACTTGATTAGCATCAAAATCTTCGTAAGTATCGGACTTACTCAGTTTACGAAGCATTTCAGACGCGTAAGTATTCACAGGCATCATACGTCCGCTTAAATCTTGAATCACCAAATGACCGAATTTATCGGCATGCTCTTTCGGAGTAATATTAGCTTTTAAAATAGAATCAATTTGCGCTTTTGTTGGTTTTGTGTGGTTATGACCATCATTTGGACCATGCACCTGAGCAAAGCCATTTAAACCAAATAATAGAATTATAATGACATTAAGTTTAGCTTTTTTCGATTTTACATTCTCCAGATGTCGTTTTAAATCACCAAATCGCGATCCCTTAACAAACAGTATAGCCATCAAACCAAAATATAACAAAAAATAGCCTATGTAGGTTAACATAGTTCCCCAGTAATCATGATTTACTGAAAGGATAGTCCCCTTTTCATCTGGATCAAAACCAGATTGAAAAAAGCGATACCCATCATGATCCAAAATATTATTCATGAATATTTTATAATCAAAATCATCCATTCTTTCGTCGATAACAGTAACCTCACTTGAAAAGGCTGAAAACCCGCGCTCCGTACCTGGGTAACGTTCGGCCTCAAAATCATTTAATTTTATAGAGAACGGTAATTCCAAAGTTTTAGACCCATATTTGAAGGCAAAATCCAATCCGCCAACACTAATTTGCTTAAACCTGCCATTAACTCCTTTTCCTCCTAAAACCCCCACGGTTTTAGTTTCTCCATTGGTACTTACTCTTAATTTCACCCCGTCCTCATTTCCACTTTTAAGCAAGACTGAAGGTTTTACAATATCAAAAACACCTTTTGTTACAGGCTTTGGAAACACCATTTGCATATTCCCTATCACATATCTGGACCGCAAATACAAAGGCTGTAAACTGTCTTTTACTAATTTACCCTGCGTGCGTGTTGCCATAGTCATGTATTCTCCTTCAAAAGGAGAATTAATGGTCAACTCATCATTTTTATAAGTAATATTTATGGCTCCATCTGTTGGCTTATTTAAGGCAAAAAGAACGTTATGAATACTCTGTACTTGTCCTACTTTTAAAAAGTGATTATGCGGCCCGTTTGAACCTGCCTCCACAACTTTTAAATAATCTTCACCATTTTCATCTGGAATAATATCTTCTTCTGCTCCAACCACGAATTTTTCTAACTCAATCGTTACTGGTTGTTGGTTATACTTCGTGTTTATTTTAAAACTATTTTCTAAACGTCCCGAAAAATCAACTTCTCTTTCAATAGGCAATCGTTGTGCTACACCCTCAATTTCATAATCACCGTCTATATAAGCAGTGATATAGGTTTTTTGCGAAAGAAACGTATTTTCTGTGACACCTTCCCTTATGGGCATCATACCTTCAAAACTAGCATAGCGGGTAATAAAAGCACCTAGCAAAATAAAAATAAAGGAAATGTGTAAAATAAAAGTGGCCCATTTTTCTTTGGAATACAGTCTAAACCTAAAAATATTACCAGTAAAATTGATAATAAAAAAGACCATAATGGCTTCAAACCACCAAGCATTGTAAATCAAATTTCTAGTATATGGCGTAGGCGATGTTTCTTGCCCTGAATCTAAAAATGTACCCGTTGCCATAGCGGCAGCAAACAATATAAACAATACAGCAGTAAGTCTTGTAGAAAAGAAAATATTGGCTAGTTTTTTTTGCATAATCACAACCCTTTTTTGAGGTCGTGCAAATTTAAGGATTTATGTTTATTCCTTCATGTTAAAGTATTTAAAAAACCATGCTAAATTACAAGGTTTAAAGCGCATTTAAGATGATGACTCCTATTGTCTTGCTTCGAAAATTTTAAGATATAAGAATGTGCCCATTTTTCTAGCTCGTCGTTTGGCGTTTTCAGCATATTCACCCACAAAAAGATCATCAATCGTTTGAAACCAAAGATTTAACCATAACCCAAAATGCAATTCTGTGATGCACTGGTTATTATCCTTATCAACTTTAACATGGGCAGCCAAAGGATCTCCTTGATATTTATGCTCGAGCTTTCGTGTCATAAATAAACTCGATTCCCAAAATGTAGTTAGCTTAGTAATATGGCTATCCCAATCTGCAATTAAATTATTAAAAAAAGGCCCTAATACATCATCATTCCTTACTTTATCATAAAACGAAGTCACTAATAAAAATACGTCTTCTCTTGTCTCGATATCCTTTTTTTCCATAAAAACAAAGATACCACATTAGGTTTTTAAATAGGCTAATAATACCTATTTTAGCACTTATGATTTCAGTAGTAATTCTTGGAGCTGGCAATGTAGCCACGCATTTATTCGAAGCCTTCAATAAAACAAATGAAGCCTCTGTTGTTCAATGGTATAATAGAAATTTGAACTCTATTAAACCTTTTGAAAGAACGGTTTCTGTTACCGATGATTTGAACAATTTAGTAGAGGCTGATATTTATATTTTGGCTGTTAGTGACGATGCCATTGCCAAACTATCTTCAGATTTGCCTTTTAAAAACAGATTGATAGCACATACCTCAGGTAGCGTTAGTATTTACGACTTAGATAAAAAACACAAACGTAGTGTACTTTACCCGTTACAATCTTTTAGCAAAGAAGCCGACATGGACTTTACAAATGTTCCTATTTGTATTGAGACTATTGATAAGAAAAGTTACCCACTTTTAAAGGCCTTGGCTGTAAGTTTAGGAAGTCCTACGAAAAGAATCAATAGCGATCAGCGTAGAGTATTACACTTGTCTGCTGTTTTTGTAAATAATTTCACCAATCAACTTTATAGAATTGGGCATGAAATTACGGAAAGTGAAGGTGCAGAGTTTGATTTACTTAAACCTCTTATTTTAGAAACTGCTCAAAAAATTCAGAATATTTCTCCTTACAAAGCGCAAACCGGACCTGCGAAGCGTAACGATAAAAAAACGATTAAAAAGCATTTAAAAAGCTTAGACAATAAAAGACACCACGACATTTATAAACTACTAACTCAGTCAATACGAGAAACTCATGGGAGATAAAAGCTATAAAGAGTATTTGGAACACATTACAACATTTATTTTTGATGTAGATGGTGTGCTTACTGATGGCTCTGTAACAGTAACCACAACTGGCGAAATGCTTAGAACCATGAATATAAAGGATGGTTATGCTTTAAAAACAGCGGTTGACAAAGGATTTAACGTTTGTATCATTTCTGGAGGGTCTAATGAAGGTGTAAGACTACGCCTTAAAGGTTTGGGTATTACTGATATCTATTTAGGAGCTCATAACAAAATAGAGCAGCTTGATGATTATTTTAATAAAAAAGGGGTGAAATCTGAAAACGCCCTTTACATGGGTGATGATATTCCTGACTATCCTGTTATGAAAGGCATTGGTTTACCATGTTGCCCGCAAGATGCCGTGGCCGAAATTAAAGCCATTTCAAAATACATTTCGCATAAAAATGGCGGGCAAGGTGCCGTAAGAGATGTTATTGAACAAGTACTTAAAGTACAGGACAAATGGAGTGGTAATTTTAGTGCTAAATATGATTAATTAATCGCTTCCAAGCTTTTACCTTTGAATATATTAAACCTCATACGCTGGAAAAATATCCTTATGATTGCTTTAGTGCAATTGCTCATTAAGTATGCACTATTAGAACCTTTTGGTGTTAGTACACGATTAGATGTTTTAGGTATTTTATTACTCATTTTAGCCTCAACCTGTATAGCAGCTGCTGGAAATATAATTAATGATATTAATGACGTTGAAACCGATTTCATAAACAAACCAGATCGGATTCTTGTTGGGCATGCCATTTCTGAAAAAACAGCTTATACCCTATTTATAATATTCAATCTTGTTGGTGTTGGCAGTGGTTTTTACTTATCACACCATGTAGGCAGAGCACCTTTCTTTATCATTTTTGTGCTCATCTCTGCATTACTTTATATTTATGCAACACAATTAAAACGCACGCTATTAATTGGTAATATAGTTATTTCGGTACTTGTGGGCATGAGCATACTCATTATAGGTGTTTTTGATTTATTACCAGAAATAACGACTTCAAATCGACCGACACAAATCATATTCTTTAAGGTCGTTTTTGATTATGCCCTGTTTGCATTCATCATTAATCTATTGCGCGAAATTTCAAAAGATATTGAAGATATTGATGGTGATTATAAAGCAGGCATGAACACGCTCCCTATAGCAATAGGAAGAGATCGCGCTAAAAATATATTGGTTGCTTTAAATTTCATTCCTCTTATTGGTATTATATGTTATGTGGTATCTGATCTTTACAAAGAAATCATAACTGTATGTTATTTTTTAATCATGGTTATTGGTCCACTAATTTACATAAGTATTAAAACATTCAGCGCTAACTTAAAAGATGATTTTCATCACATCAGTAATATGTATAAATTAGTCATGCTCTTCGGAATGCTTTCCTTACTTTTATACAAGTATGTAATTCTTAATTAATGCTGAACGATAAACTCAAAAATCATCATCTTATTTTAGCTTCTGGTTCTCCAAGAAGGCAAGAGTTTTTTAAAAATTTGGGCTTAGATTTTGAAATACGATTAAAACCAATAAAAGAAGAGTACCCGCCAAGATTAACACATTTTGAAATTAGTAACTACCTAGCTCAGTTAAAAGCGCTCCCCTTTAAAGCAGAATTGAATACAAAAGATATTCTTATAACCAGCGATACTATTGTTTGGCATAATAACAAGGCCATTGGTAAACCACATGATAGGCGAGATGCTATTGAAATTTTAAAAACCTTGAGTGATAGTACCCACGAGGTTATTTCATCAGTATGCTTTACAACAACTAACTACGAAAAAACAATACATAACATTACAAAAGTGAGCTTTGAGTCACTTTCTGATGATGAAATTGAATACTATATAAACACTTACAAACCTTTTGATAAAGCTGGTGCCTATGGTATTCAAGATTGGATAGGACAAGTTGGTGTTACAAAAATAGAGGGCTCTTATTTTAACGTTATGGGTTTGCCTACACATCTTGTTTACAAAACGTTAAATAGCATTGCAGAAAGTACTTAGGGTTGTAAATTTACCTTATGGACATTCTAAAAAAACTTTTTAAAATTATAAAAGCCGAAATATTGTTTTGGCTTATCATTGGGGTTATACTACTTGTGGTTTCTTGTAATAATAAACCACAAGAAAAGGAACTTGCCTTTAACTCAAACGTTAATACTACAGAAAAGACTGTGGTTTCAAAAAAACCAGCATCGCCGGAATTCAATGCTTACTGGTATGCAGGTGAAGCTGAAATTTCGTCATATAAACTAGAGCAAGCACGCTATGGTGAATTAAGAGAAGGACATGCTATTTTAATATATGTGACTGAAGATTTTCTACCAGAAATTCAGGTTAAAGCCGATAATAGAAATAAAAAAAGCATTTCAGTCTTAAAATTAAATGCTACTAAAAATTTCAATACTGGCATTTACCCGTATTCCATTATGCAAAGTACCTTTTATCCTGTTTCTAATAATAAGCATGCTATAAAAGTATCAAGTTCTATGCAGGAATGGTGTGGCCATGTGTATGCACAGTTAAATAATAGAGATCAATTTGAAGTCATGTCGCACTCTTATTTCGAAGGAGAGGCTGACAAAACCTTTAAACTTGAAAAGGCGATTTTGGAAAATGAGTTATGGACGCAACTTCGTATAAATCCGAAATCTTTACCCACAGGAAGCATAGAGGTTATACCTGCATTTGAATATACAAGGCTTAGACATTTAAATGTAAAAGCTTATACAGCTCATGCATCTTTAAAGAATGATAGCTATACCCTTGATTATCCAGAATTAAATAGAACATTAATTATTCATTTTAATCCTAAGTTTCCTTTTGAAATAGAAGCTTGGGAAGAAACGTTTAAAAGTGGTTTTGGTTCTCATACTAAAATGTTAACCACAAAAGCAACTAAGCTCAAAACCATCAAATCTCCTTATTGGCAAAAGAATAGTAATGCTGATGAAATTTTGAGAGAAACGCTGCTTCTAAATTAATTTCGTGTTTATTTTGAGTGTATATTTGTAGTAAACTTTTGTACATGTTTACCAATTTCATTAACGCTTATCGTGAGGAACTTATTATTTCTGGTTTTGTAATAGGTATTTTATTTATTCTAAGATTAATTACCATTGTTGCAGTTCGTAAACTAGGACGCAAAAGCGGCATATATAAAGCACGAATTAGACTTATTTGCCGATATGTTACTGGGACTGCCATTATACTTGCTTTAATAATTGAATCCTTTATTTTTGGCGCCCAATTTCGAGAATTAATTGTTATTTTCTCCTCAGTTTTTGCTGTTTTAGGTATAGCACTTTTTGCCGTTTGGTCAATTTTGAGTAACGTAACCTCTGGAATCATCATGTTTTTTAATTTCCCATTTAAGGTTGGAGACAAAATAAACATACATGACAAAGATTTTCCCGTAGAAGCTATCATAGAAGACATTAGAGCGTTTCATTTATACCTTCGACTAAATAATGGTGATTTAATTACCTACCCCAATAACCTCATGCTACAAAAGGCTGTTAGTATTGTTGAAAAAGATGCTATTGAAGATGTCTCTAAAGACGATGATGTTGAAATCATCTAAATGCTTTTTGATTTTCTAAATCATACCTAGATAAAAAGTTTAAGTATTTTAAATTATCTGAGAATTCGTAATAAAATTTCATACCTTAATTTATCTAGAGTAATTAGGAGACTCTTTAGTAATAGTTACATCATGCGGGTGACTTTCGTTAATCCCACTAGCTGTTATCTTAACAAACTGTCCTGTTTCCTTTAAAGTTTCAATATCTTTAGCACCACAATATCCCATACCTGCACGTAAACCTCCAATAAATTGATGGATACTCTCAAATAAATCTCCCTTGTAAGGAACACGTCCAACAATACCTTCCGGTACTAATTTCTTAATATCATCTTCAACATCTTGGAAATAGCGATCTTTACTACCTTGTTTCATTGCTTCAACAGAACCCATACCTCGGTAAGACTTAAATTTTCTTCCCTCATAAATAATAGTTTCTCCCGGAGACTCCTTAGTTCCAGCTAGAAGCGATCCTAACATGACAGTATCTGCCCCTGCGGCAATCGCTTTTGGAATATCTCCTGTGTAACGAATACCTCCATCAGCAATAACCGGTACTCCTGAACCTTTTAAGGCAGCAGCAACTTCTAGAACTGCCGAAAATTGCGGGAAACCTACACCTGCAACAACTCGGGTTGTACAAATAGAACCTGGCCCAATACCAACTTTCACGGCATCTGCTCCAGCTTCAACCAAATATTTGGCTGCAGCACCAGTTGCTATATTTCCAACAATAACATCTAATTCAGGAAATTTAGATTTAATTTCTTTTAAAACACCTACCACACCTTTAGTGTGTCCGTGAGCCGTATCAATAACCACAGCATCGACACCTGCATTTACTAAGGCCTCCGCTCTTTCAACAGCATCTCCAGTAACTCCAATTGCTGCTGCAACACGCAAACGTCCATATTGATCTTTATTTGCATTAGGTTTTTGACTTAATTTGGTTATATCTCTAAACGTAATTAACCCTGATAATTTAAAACTGTCATCAACAATCAGTAATTTTTCAATTTTATGATCCTGCAAAATAATTTCTGCATCCTGCAAAGACGTTCCTACAGCCGCAGTCACCAAATTTTCACTGGTCATTACTTCCGTAATTGGCTTTTTATTATCGTGCTCAAAACGCAAATCGCGATTCGTAACAATTCCTTTTAAAATACCATCCTCATCAACGATAGGAATACCACCAATACCATATTCTGCCATGTACTTTTTAGCATGTTTCACTTTAGAAGTTAACGGTAGCGTAACAGGATCTATAATCATCCCACTTTCTGCACGCTTTACCTTTCTAACTTTCATGGCTTGTGCCTCAATAGTCATGTTTTTATGTAAAACACCAATACCACCTTCTTGCGCCATAGCTATTGCCATTTTGCTTTCTGTAACCGTATCCATAGCAGCGGATATAATTGGTACATTAATAGTAATATTTTTTGTGAATTTGGTTTTTATACTAACTTCTCTTGGTAACACTTCTGAAAAAGCTGGAACTAATAGAACGTCATCGTAGGTTAAACCTTCTCCTACTATTTTGTTTTGATGTGCAGTCATGTTGCAATTACGTTTATAATTGCGTGCAAATATACAATTTAATTACGGATTTTAATCCTTAAATTCTGTTAAGAAATTAACAGGGAAACATGCTACTTCAAGTACTCAGAATAGACTATTTTAGTGATATGACTCCCTCGCCTTTTTAGCCCATGCTAATAATGCTTCTTTTTCAGACGTACTCATCGTTCCATGAAGCCATGTATAAGAATCTAAAGGCATTTTTCCCTCTTCAACTTCTTCTATTAATTCTTCTAACTTATGGTCTTTCTTTTTGTTTGTATATGAATTCCAATTGGACACATTAAAATGTTTAACACCATCTTCAACATGATGATCTATCCATATTGAAATTGGGGCTACCTCAGCGTACCAAGGATACACTGTTTTATTACTGTGGCAATCGTAACAATTAGCCTCTAAAATGGCCGTAATTTCTGCACCGGGTTTCATTTCTTTTTCAAATGCAGTTATGTCTCTAGTTTCTGCATTATTCTTTTCTGGTCGATAAAATTGTAATAATGCTAAAACGATTAACAAACCAACACATACTTTCTTAACTATTTTCATACCTATTATATTTTAATTTGAAGCGTACCATACCAGTTTCTTGGTGCCGATGGTATAATACCTGGTCCAGGATACCCTGTTGCCCGTCGTGTAAAGTAACTATTATCTAAAACATTATTAATACCTGTCTCTATTTTAAAACGTTTATAGGTATAAGATAATGAAATATCTAAAATATCATAAGCCGGAATCTCTCCAATAATTCCTTCTCTTAAACCACCTGGTGTATCCTTTTGAGAATTAAAAGCATCGGTAAACTGTTCAGACAAATATGTGTACTGAATACTTCCTAGCAAATTCCTGTAGCCAAAATGCAATGTCGTTTTCAAGTTAATTTCAGGTATAAACTCTACTTTATTTCCCTTAACACCATTTTCTTTTGAGTTTGTATACTCCGAATCTATATAAGCTAAATTTAATCCTAGATTCAATTTATAATCAGAATTACCCTTTAAGGCATCCATGACATTCCAATCTATAAAACTCTCAATACCATAAATAAGGGCATCACCAGCATTTGTTCTTACCCAATTGGCTCGATCATCAAGAATATTTCCTATTCGTCCATTATAATTAACCATAAAAACTCCTAGATCATATGAAAAAGCATTTTTATAGCGTCCTCTAAAACCAATATCTAGCGTAAACCCTTCTTCATCAGTAATATCTGGATCAATAATAAAGGTAGGACTAACTGTTCTAATATCACTAAATGTTACCGATCTATAGTTTTGTGAGATATTTCCATATAGCTCTAAATAATCATTTGGTTTATAACTTGTTCCTACTCCCAGCAGAACAAAAGCTCTATCAAAAACACGGTTATCTTCAAAAGCTTCTGAAGAGATTAAATTATTGGCGTTATCATAGTTTTTTTGAAAATAAACTCCTTCAGTTTCAGTCCTAATTTGCTCAATTCTAAAACCTGGTGTCACAGAAAATTTATCGGATAACCTAAATATATTCTCTCCAAAAAAAGCTAAATTTCTATTTGGATATTTAAAATCAGATTCATTTGGGTAATCGGGAAAATCATTATTGTATATCATAAAGTCTGCATTTGTTCCTTTACTTCCAGCCCCTTGTAAACTTGCGTTATTAGCGTGGTAATACTTAGCACCTAATAAAAGGGCAGATTCTTGACCAAATAAATCATATTTAGTTAACACCCTAGCTTCTGCACCCCAATTTTTAAAATCACCTTGAATGACATCACGATTATAAAAAAAAGTGCCATCACCGTTTTGAGTATCTTCTGTGGTTATAGGGTTTTTATTTAAACCGGTTGGGTACGGATCTCCTCTGAAACCAACAGCTTTTCTAGAAGCATCTAAGCCAAAAAAGTTAAGCGTAAACGTTGTTTTTTCCCTAAACTTATGATCCAGTTTTAAATTATACAACAACCAATTTACTTCAAACCAGTTACGGGTTCTGTTACTCTGCAATGGATCTTGATCAAACATCGAATCCGTCAACCCACCTGCTTGCTGCGCCAAATAATTTAAATAGGTTATTTCGCCCTCTAACTTGGTCTGATCACAAAATTGATAGCCTAAATGGGCAAATACATTTTTAGACTCAAATTCAGAATTTGGCCTAAAACCATCTCCTTTCTTGTAATTAAAAAAAGTGTAATAACTAAACTTGTCTTTAGTACCACTTAAACTTGTAAAATTTGTATATAAGCCAAAACTTCCTAAGGTATTTCTAGTAACTAGTTCAATAGGTTTGTTGGGGTTTGGTGATTTCATTTTAAAATTGATTAATCCACCAAATTGTGTTCCATATTGCAATGACGCTGCTCCTCTAATGATCTGAATTTGCTCAATACCTTCAGAAGCTGGTGTGTAATAACTTTCTGGGTAACCTAAAACATCTGCACTGATATCATACCCATTTTGTCTGGTATTAAAATTTGAGGTTCGGTTTGGGTCCAATCCTCTACCTCCAATATTAAGTTGTAAACCAGCATCATCGTTCTGATAAATATTTAATCCTGCTACTTGGCTGTAAATTTGTCTGGCGTTATTAGACGCTAGATTAGCCATGGACTGTTCTACTAAAACCACCTCGGTTTTTTTTCCAGCATAAATAGCCGTCCCTTCAACATCTTTTAAACGTTGTAATTCAAATAATTTTCGCTTTTTTGCTGTAATTTCAACCTCACTTAATTGGGTTGTTAAATCTTGGAGAACAATAGTTAAGTTATTCGCATTTGTGGTATTTACAGCATATTCTTTAACCTCATATTCAAAAGAAAAAAACACTAAAGTTAGAGTTTCTTTTGAGGTCGTAAATTCAAACTCACCCATAGCATTTGTTGTTGTGATAAGTCCAGAAACTTTATCATAAACATTAACCTCTGCTACTGGGTTATTGTTTCCTGAGAATAACACAACACCTTTTACAGTATGCTGAGCATATAGCACAACGCTAAACAGAAGTGCGAAAATAAGTTTACAATCCTTTAATTTCATCATTAAATGGTAATATCCAATCTTTTGGTTTTAGCGATTCTTTTTGTTGATATAAATCAACTTTATCATTTATATAGGGTTGACTCAATCTACCATTAAGAGCAACGTAACTCTCTACATATACTTCCACATTTTGATGGCCCTGAGCTTTAAAATGGTCACCCAAATAATGGGCGTATTCTAAAATAAAATCTGGTTGAAAGCTCATTTGCTTCTCTTGAAAATCTGTTAAAAAATCACTATTATCTACATAGAAAAAGTCTCCTGTTTCTGAGTTGACAATTTTAAATGTTGAAATCCCCATTTTTTCCATAAGCATAACGCGCCAAGAAAAACGAAAACCTTCTTCAGTCCAAAATAACTCTCCAGGGTAAAATACATACCTAAATGGGAATAGCACTTGCCATATAAAAAACAAGGCAAACAATATTACTACCGGCCTTCTAAAAGTGTACCTATAGTTTTCATTAATCGCGATATTTACCTTTGAACCAATACTACCAAATACGCTTTTAATTCCATTAATTATTCTTTTATGTAATCCTGAATCGAAGAATATCAGGGTAGATACAATCATGATAAACGGAAACATACCAATAGGAAACAAAACTCTTGTGAAAATGTGAAAAAATAGCACCATGAAAAAAGCAAATAGTCTTGTTCGCTTATATAACAAAAGGAATGGAATGGCTAAATCGTAAAGCATTCCACACCAACTCATTGCATAATGAAACCATTCTTGGTGCATGAGTGAGTCACCAATTAAAGGCAAATCATATTTAGAGGGTAACCATATTTTTAATGGCATAGCTCGAAACAGCCAATCACTATTTATTTTTGCCAATCCTGCGTAAAAATAAACGATCCCTAATAATAGTTTAACGGCGTCAATAGTCCATCTTGGTATGTTCTTATAAGACGTTTTTCTAATAATATTGTCTATAGAAAAATGAGTATTTGCTGGTAAAAAAATCATCACAAAACTCAGTAAACTTATAAAATAATAATGGTTAAGATAGGTGGTTTTATCCATTAACTCAATGTATGTAAAACAAAGAAAAAAAGTAATTATGGTTAACCTATATTTAAAACCAATCGCAACCATAAGGGCCGAAAGTCCGCAGACAATAAACAGCAGATAGGTATAAACCCCTAGAGGTTTAATCCATTCAAAGCCAAAATAAGAAAAGTGAAACTTTGGCTGAATATAGAGTGTATCAATCCAACCATGATATCCAAACCTCATCATTCCATAACACATCATAATACCAAAACATATTCTAAATACAGCAAGTGGTGCAGCACTAGTTTGTTTGTTTAGATATTTTGTTATACTAGGAATCATGAACATAAAAAAAGGTTGCCATGGAGACAACCTAATAGTTAATTTTAAAGTTTCTTAATCGCCGTCGGCATCTACATAATCAACGCTAATATTAAAAGCTTGCAGCATGTCTACTTTTAAAAGGACTACTATTTTTTGAAGTGCATCATATGCTTCTGTCATTTTAGCATTATCAGAGTTTACCTGATTGTAAAAACTATCATTCAATATTTGTAATTTAGAATTGGCCTCAGTAAATCGAGTGTTTAGTGTTGATACTAAATCTTCTCTTTTTAGAAACTCTAAATACGTTTTAAAACTTTCTCCCTTAGCATTGCTCGAATAAGCTTCACCTTTAAACAATTTATCGGCTGCGTTGAAAGCTTCAAGAGCAAAGGTTTTGGAGTATACTTTACTATAAAACCCTTCAACCTTTTCAGGTAATGGTGTAGCCGAAAAATTTCCAGCCGGAATACCTATTTTATTTGCTCGTAAACCTTTTTCAAAATAAAACACATAATCATTGGTAAGCTTATTTAAAGCACTGGTAGCAGTATTTTCGGTCGAATTAACAAATGTATCTCTGTATGACGTATTCCAATCTGCTAGCACTATTGATGTTAATGATTTCATCTGATCAACCAAATCAGATAGATAGGTTGTATATTTTACATCAGCATATTTTGAAAGAATGGCTGCATCATCTGAATCCAAACCATAAAGCATATAATCTAACGCTGGAAAACCAACGGCATCATTATTATTAGGATGTTCTAAGTCGTAAGAACCAGAAGTTACGTTCGCTTCAATATCTGCAATCGAGGTAGGATATACATTCATTTGAAAAGCATAGATAATAGCTTCTGCTTTACCAATATTGAACATTTCTACAAATTGCCATACTTTATATGCGGCAAGCCAGTCTGCTCTAACCGCATCTAAATTAATTTGATTAGGCGTATCTATAAATTTGGTTTTAGAAGACTTTAATGTTTCTAGTTTAGCATCAAGATCTTGAAAGGCCGGAATAATAATATTATCAGCAATATTTATTAATAGGGCAGCTCTATTAAAGCCATCACCATTATTGCCCCCTCCAGGGTTATCATCTGAAGAAGAACTACATGCCATTGCAAAACAGATAACAAATACCGACCAAAACACTTTTCTTATTGTAAACATATTCTTTTAAAATATTTGCAAAAGTACTAAAAAGTAGCCTTTAAGCTGCTACACTCAAAAACTACTTTTTTTTAAATTAATTATTCTATTTTTTTATTACTTAGCCTCATCAACTGTAAAATCAAATTGTGCAGAGATTGCTGCGGCAATGGTATCTAAAGTTTCAGGAGTAACATCCCAAAAACCATTATTCGTCATTAATGTTGCTATAAAAGCATCTACTTCAGACTTTGTAAAATATGGGTCGTTTGAATTCGGCTTTCTTGTAAACTGTAAACTGTAAACAAAACCAAAACCTTCTGACAAATCATGAAATGCTGCTGCTGGATCAGTAGTCAAACTCCCTTTTCCTTGTTGTAAATAATAAACGGCTCTTACTCCGATAACTTCTGATATTAGCTCTCTAATAATTTCGGCTTGCTCATCTCTTACGTCATAATTCTTGGCTACAATGGCGGCGCGTCCCAATTTGAATGCATCATAAATGTCTTGAGCAATTCCGGCAAAATCAGCATCATCTTCTACTCTACCTAAATATTTATTTAGAAAACTATCGGCAGATAAAGTTGGATTTTCTGGGTCAGCCTCTGCTCCATATAGATAACCAAATGCTTCATCCCATTTGTGCTCCATAGTTGTATAGTCTTTACCTTCTACCAAAACATCATTGCCGTTATCTTCAACATTAGAACCTGCATCTAAAACAGAAATGCTTAAATAATTATTCAAAATTTGGTCGGTCATCAAAGCTCCAATTAAACTTTTCGCAAAAGCCTGGTTGTACTCTAAACCTTTAGCGCTGATATACCTTGTTGATCCACCGCCGCCTTCTTGCAACTGACCAGCATTACCAGCGGTTGCCGTATTTGCCCAGTTAGGGAATACCTCATCTACTTGTGATTTAATCCAAGTATCAAAACCTGCTTTTATAGCGTTTGCATCTGTGGAATTTGACGCAAAATAATCAGAAGAAGCAGCCGATTTACTTCTAACATTTTTACCAGAAGCATTTAAATCTGCATCCGAAAAATCTGCATTACCAGCTTCATGAGCAAACATAGCATCCAATACAGCCTCAGATTTAGAAGTATCTTTTAAGCCAGATACTAATTCTTCAGCCATGGCGATTCGAGTGCTTTGACCTGAATAACTCACTGTTGAGTTTCCATTTCTTATAAACTTATATGTTGCTGGGGCAACTACGGTATTATTTCCACCTGTATTATCATCGTCATTTGAACAAGATTGCAATAAAGCAGAAACTACAAATAGGCTAAGTACTAATTTTTTCATTTTTTAATCGATTTTTTGATTTTTATTTAGACTTAATATAAATAATGTTTTGTTTCAGCTGCAAATATAAAACTCATTATTATTTACACAAAGTTTATTTAGATTAAATTTAAATAAACTTTCAGTGTTAAATATAAATAACTCATTTACAGTAAAATAAATTCAAAAAAATTAACGATATAATTTAAATATTTTGGATGCTTCGTTATGAGCGCTCTCAAAACTTAACGCATTTAAGGGGTTTCTTTTCTGAGATGTGAAATATGATAGTAGTTTTTCTGTAGGCATATTACCTGTTAATTCATCTTTAGCCATTGGGCAGCCTCCAAAACCTTGAATGGCACCATCAAAACGATGACAGCCTGCCTTGAATGCGGCATCCACTTTTTCGAACCAGGTAGCGGGCGTGGTGTGCAAATGTGCTCCAAACTCTATTTGAGGATAAAGTGGAATTAGGTTTTTAAAAAGATAATCAATTGTTTCAGGAAATGAGGTGCCAACGGTATCGCTTAAGGATAAAATTTTAACGCCCATTTTTGATAATTTTTCGGTCCACTCTCCTACTATATCTACATTCCAAGGATCTCCGTAGGGGTTACCAAAGCCCATAGATATATAAACCACAACTTCTTTGTTTGCCTTACTCGCTATTTCTAGTATTTCAGAAAGTGTAATTACCGATTGGGCTATCGTTTTATGCGTGTTACGCATTTGAAAATTTTCAGAAATAGAAAAAGGGTAACCTAAGTAATCAATCTCTGCATGCAGACAGGCATCATTTGCTCCTCTCGTATTTGCAATAATAGACAGCAGCTTACTTGTAGTTTTGCCCAGATCTAAATTTGCTAAAACCTCAGCAGTATCGGCCATTTGTGGAATTGCTTTAGGCGATACGAAACTTCCAAAATCAATAGTATCGAACCCCACTCGTAATAAAGACTGAATGTATTGCACCTTTTGAGCCGTAGGGATAAATTGCTTTATACCTTGCATAGCATCTCTAGGGCATTCAACTATTTTTACTGGATTTAGCATGACTTCATTTTACAAGGAGATAAAAATAATACTAATAATTCAATTACAAACTAAGTTCTTCTGAAGCACAAATTATGAGTTAGATCTGAACCACGGAATTTACGCTTTCTAAATAACATCTTACTCTTGAAACTTATTAAAAAAATATTGATACACAGACACTTACAAGTGTAGTACATTAATCTTAAAAAGATGCATTTAATAGATTAATCGATTTTAATTTAGTCTTTATCGTCTTTTTTTTTACATGGCTCATTATGCTATTACATTTAATAAATGTTTTGTCCCAATATGAAGCTTTTAACCAAAATAACAATTTTAATTTCTTTTTTAATCACTTCTATTTTGACTGCTCAAAATAAGGATGAAATGGGTTGTGATACTTCTATAAGTGCCGAATCCATTTCTCGTTTAAAAAGTTTAAAACCTGCCCTTAAAGAACTTGAAAAAGACTTCAATAGCAAAAAGTATTCTAAAAACAGTAGATCTTCAAAATTTATCCATCAAATACCTATAAAAGCACATGTTATAAGAAGTTCAGAAAGTGCTGGAGGACTTAATATTTCAGACTTAAACGACGCTATTAAGAGGTTGAATAGCATTTATTCAGAAGCTTTAATATCTTTTTACCTTTTTGAAAATATTGATTTCATTGATAACTCCGAATATGTTCATTTCAAAAAGGGAGATGAAGAAAAACTAACAAAAGCGGATTATACTTCGGGTATCATTAATATTTATTTCGTAGATTATATAGAAAACAACTCGGGCAATAGCATTTGTGGTTATAGTGTTAATAAACAAAATTGCCATATGATAGTAATGAAAAATGAATGTACATCTAATAATTCATCATTGATTCATGAAATGGGACATGTATTTTCATTAATACATACACATGGTATTAGTAATACAAAAATAACTGCGGAATTAGTAAATGGTAGCAATTGCGATACCGAAGGTGACGGTATATGTGATACACCTGCAGATCCTGGCTTATCTAGTGACAAGATTGACAATTTTTGCAATTATAATGGTAATGAATTAGATTCTAATGGAGATGAGTTTTCACCAGATACTGAAAATTTCATGTCTTATTCGAAAAAAGCTTGTAGAAATCATTTTACACCTCAGCAGTTGGCGAGAATGTATGCCTATTTTAACATTGAAAAAAATGAATTTACGCAAACTGAAAATGGTATTGAAATTCGTGAAGATAATTCTGTTACTAACTCACTAAATTCAGTTTCCATTTACCCAAATCCAATTAGAGATAATACTATTTATCTAAAAGGTTTTGATAATTTATCTAGATTATATTTTAAAGTAATAAACTTACAAGGTCAGTTACTTCTTTCTGGAAAAGCACTAAATAATAGAATCCGTATTAATACGTTGTCTTCAGGGAGTTACTTTTTATTATTAGAAACTGTAGATTCAAAAACAGTAAAACGATTTATTAAATAGGTTAGTCTATTTAAGCAGTGCTTTGTTTATTCGTTTTATCAAACTAGGTCCTTCATAAATAAACCCCGTATAAATTTGTACTAAATCGGCACCTGCTTCGATTTTTTCAAGAGCGTCTTCTGCCGAATGCACACCTCCTACTCCAATTATAGGGAAAGCTTTATTACTTTTATCAGAAAGGTATTTAATAACCTGAGTACTCTTCTCTTTTATAGGTTGACCACTTAATCCTCCATTACCAATATGGTCTAACAAAGTTTTTGATGCTTTTAATCCAGATCTATCCATTGAGGTATTACTTGCAATAACACCGTCTAAGTTAGTATCGGCAACAAGCTGAACAATTTCATCTAACTGATTATTGTTTAAATCTGGTGCAATCTTTAGTACAATTGGCTTTTCAACATTAAAAGTCTTATTTGCTTTTTGAACAGCTCCAATCAACTCTTCTAAATAATCCTTATCATTCAACTTCGCATGACTCCTTACATTCGGGCAACTCACATTTAAAACAAAGTAATCAACATAAGGGTGCAAGGCATTAAAACATGTTAGGTAATCCTTAGTATAGTCTTCTGGTTTGGTCTCTGTATTCTTACCAATATTTCCTCCAATAATAAGTTTGCCTTTATTATTCTTTAATTGTTCAATCGCCGCTTCAAGGCCTTCATTATTAAATCCCATGCGATTAATGATACCTTGATCATCCTTCAACCTAAACAATCTTTTTTTAGGATTTCCGGTTTGCCCTTTTGGTGTTACTGTTCCTATTTCAATAAAACCAAAACCAAAATCTGCAAGTTCGTTGTACAACACCGCATTTTTATCAAATCCAGCGGCCAACCCTACCGGATTCTTAAAAGTAAGTCCTAGCAATTTTCTTTCCAAACGCTCATCTTCAATTAAGTAAAGGCTTCTAAATAAAGCTGAAGCACCAGGGACTTTTGAAGTAAATTTAATTAATGAAAACGTAAAATGGTGAATTTTTTCAGGATCGAACAAGAAAAATAAAGGCCGAAGTAATAGTTTGTACATCTGTATTATTTGTGCAAAAATAGTTCTTATTGATCTAATTAAAAAATCAAGGAATTTTTAAGCTCAAAAAAATTAATAATCGTACTTTTAACTCTATTAAAAGCTATTAATTTCTCAATATTTCTAATCATTTCAATTATGATTTCAAAAGAACAAATCATTAAACGGTTTACTAGTTATGTGACTGTTGATACTGAATCTGACCCGTCTTCTGAAACAACACCTAGTACTGCAAAACAGTGGGATTTGGCCAATAAACTTGCAGAAGAGCTAAAAGCTATTGGTATGCATGATGTAAGTATTGATGATAATGCTTACATCATGGCTACCTTACCTAGTAATGTTAACCATGATGTGCCAACTATTGGGTTTATTTCACATTTTGATACCTCGCCAGATTTTACTGGTGCTAGCGTAAACCCTCAGATTATAGATAACTATGATGGTAAGGACATCATCTTAAATGAGGCAGAAAACATTGTATTATCGCCAGATTATTTTGAAGATTTATTACTATATAAAGGTCAAACTTTAATCACTACAGATGGCACGACACTTTTAGGTGCCGACGATAAAGCCGGTATTTGCGAAATCGTTTCGGCAATGGAGTACCTTATAAATCATCCTGAAATTAAACATGGTAATATTAATGTAGGTTTCACACCTGATGAAGAGATTGGTCGAGGTGCTCATAAATTTGACGTGGAAAAATTTGGTGCAGATTGGGCTTATACTATGGATGGTAGCCAAATTGGAGAACTAGAATATGAAAACTTTAATGCCGCAGGTGCTGTAGTAAAAGTTAAAGGTAAAATTGTACATCCTGGATATGCAAAAGGTAAAATGATAAATTCTATGTATATAGCTACCGAGTTTATTAATTCACTCCCCCGGATGGAAACTCCTGAGCACACTGAAGGTTATCAGGGCTTTTTTCATTTACATGATATAAAGGGTAATGTAGAAGAAACTATTTTAGAATATATTATAAGAGATCATGATAAGGGGCATTTTGAAGCACGCAAAGAAGTGATGACCAAACTAACTAAAGAGCTCAATAGACAATACGGCAGAGAAGTTATAACTACAGAAATTAAAGACCAGTATTATAATATGCGTGAAAAGATTCAACCCGTGAAGCATATCGTAAACTTAGCCGAAGAAGCTATGATTCAAGTTGGTATTAAACCTTTAACAAAGGCTATTCGTGGCGGTACAGATGGTTCTCAATTAAGCTATATGGGGCTTCCATGCCCCAATATATTTGCCGGTGGTCATAATTTCCACGGACGTTATGAATATGTTCCTGTAGAGAGTATGATAAAAGCTACTGAAGTGATTTGCAAAATTGCTGAGTTAGTAGCTCAAGAAAGTCATTAAAAGCAGCCCAAATTTAATCCGAATAAATTAGGGCAATTAATTTCTTACAAAAAAATTGATTTTAAGATTAACTTATGTTAATTTCACATATCTTTTACTTAAATTTTTTAACTAAACACTAATTTAAATCTAAATGAAAACACACAACTTCAAAGCGAAAGTTTTGACTAGTATTTTATTATGTGGTACGTTGTTTACCTTGATGCTTAGCTGTGCAGATCAAGCGAATAAGGAATCTGAAACTAAACATGATGAGGGATTCAATGGGAAAATTGCACTTGACATTAGAGATTCTGAGTCCGATTGGGACGCCTTTACGCCTAAATCTGCTCCAGAAGGTGCTCCTAATATTCTTTTCGTACTTTATGACGATACAGGTTTAGGTGCTTGGTCTCCATACGGTGGTCGTATTAATATGCCAACTATGGAAAGGTTAGCAGAAAACGGATTAACCTATACGCAATGGCATACAACAGCGTTATGTTCACCAACAAGATCTACTATTTTAACAGGCAGAAATCACCATTTAAATGGTATGGCTTCCATAACTGAAACAGCCGATGGCTATCCAGGGTCAAACGGCCGTGTGCCTGATGATTGTGCTCCATTTGCACAAATTTTGCGTGACAATGGGTGGAGTACATTTTGGATTGGAAAGAATCATAATGTACCTGAACAAGATGTAGCTCCGGGAGGTAGCAGAAGCGAGTGGCCAACACAAATTGGTTTTGATCGCTTTTATGGCTTTTTAGGAGGTGAAACTAATAACTGGTATCCCGACTTAGTAGAAGACAATCATTTTATTGAAGCACCAGCCACACCCGAAGAAGGTTATCATCTATCTAAAGATTTAGCAGATAAAGCTATTTCTATGCTTAGAAATAAAAATGCAACAAACCCTTCTAAACCATTCTACATGTGGTTTAATCCAGGTGCAAATCATGCACCTCACCATTCGCCTGCAGAATATACTGCCAAGTATAAAGGTAAATTTGATGATGGTTATGATGCCTACAGAGATTGGGTTGTTAATAACATGAAATCAAAAGGTATTTTACCAGAAGATACGGGAATGGCAGACTTTAACCCTATGCCAGAGAATATGGCTAACCCTGCAGATTACGTTCGTCCATGGGATGAATTGAATAAAGATGAAAAACGTCTGTTTTCAAGAATGGCTGAAGTTTACGCAGGTTTTTCTGAGTATACCGATGCTCAAGTAGGTCGTATTATTGACTATCTTGAAAAAACAGGACAGCTTGAAAACACTATCGTACTATATGCAGCCGATAATGGTGCATCTGGAGAAGGAAGTCCAAATGGATCTGTTAATGAAAATAAATTTTTTAACGGTTACCCAGATAGTCTAGAAGAGAACTTAAAATATATTGATGTTTTAGGTGGACCAGATACGTACAACCACTTCCCCACAGGTTGGGCTGCAGCATTTTCTGCACCCTTTAAAATGTTTAAACGCTACTCTCAATATGCTGGAGGAACTAATGACCCACTAGTTATTTCTTGGCCAAAAGGAATTAAAGCTAAAGGTGAAATAAGACATCAGTACCATCACTCGACAGATATAGTTCCTACCCTTTTGGAAGCTTGTGGCGTAGAGATGCCAGAAGTGTATAATGGAGTAAAACAAACACCACTTTCAGGAGTATCTATGAAATATTCTTTTGATGCAGATCCAAATGCAAAAACGCAAAAAGAGGTACAATATTACTGTATGTTAGGTACTAGAGGCATTTGGAAAGATGGTTGGAAAGCGGCCGCTGTCCACTCGCCATTATCTGGAAAAAGTGGATTTGACGAAGATGTTTGGGAATTGTATCATGTTGCAGAAGATCGTTCTGAAAACAATAATCTAGCTGAACAATACCCAGAAAAACTAAAAGAACTAATTGATGAATGGTTTAAACAAGCTGAGATTAATAAAGTGTTACCTTTAGATGATAGAAGTGCTGCTGAAATTTTAGGAACTGAACGACCATCACAAGAAGTTAAAAAAGATCGCTATGTGTATTATCCAAACACAGCTCCTGTACCTGAAGGGGTTGCTGTAAATGTACGCGGTAGAAACTATAAAATTTTAGCTAATGTTGAAATTGATGACACAAAAGCTGAAGGAGTTATTTTTGCACATGGTTCTCGTTTTGGAGGTCATTCGCTTTTTATCAAAGATCAAAAATTGCATTATGTTTATAACTTCTTAGGGATAAAACCAGAACAAGTATTTGTCTCAAACACAAAACTTAAACCTGGTAAATACACTTTAGGCATGGAATTTAACAGAGTTTCGGCCGGCGAATACGGAGAATCGATGGGAAATACTAAACTATATATTAATGAAACCGTAGTTGCAGAAGGCCCTATGAAAACACAACCTGCTAAGTTCACATTGTCAGGCGATGGTTTATGCGTAGGTTATGATAGCGGTGATGCTGTAAGTGAATTATACCAATCTCCAGGAGAGTTTGAAGGTGGTACTATTCAAGGAGTAGGAGTTACTGTTGAAGGTAAACCCTATATAGATTTAGAAGCCGAAGCTAAACGTATTATGATGAGTCAGTAAAAAATTTACAAACATCAACCTAATAATTAAAGGAGCATAATTTGATTTATGCTCCTTTTGCTTTATTAAAATATAAGCAATCAATAACTTTAAAACGTTTCAATTTTGTAAATTGCTATTAATACCAACCAACCAACCAACCATGAAAAAACTGCGAACTAAAGCACAAATAGAGCGTGGAATAGGTACACTAAAGAGTTTAACTCTTGTCATTAACGTATTATATGCTTTAATGATATTTCAAACGTTTCTAATCCTTCCGCGTCCTGATGATCCTGCATTAAAATTTAGCACACTTACCCAGATTTATGAAGAACATGTATCTTCCTTAATTGTAATTGTTATAGGGCTTATTATGATTATTATATATTGGATACAATTTAACAGACAGTTAGGTAATCTAGTAAGAAGCACACCAATGCATGCTACACTTACCATTCTTCAAATGTTTTGCTTGATGATTTACCTTTATTTTGTTAGAATTGATATGGAAATGGATGGTCTAAAATTAGCCTTACAAATGCAAAGTGTATTTCTAGCATTAGCTGGCTTTCTGGGAGCGTACAACTGGTTATATGCTACAAAGAAAGAATTAACATCTAATCAAATTGACGAAAACGAAGAGAAAGCCTTCTTACTTTCATCATTACCAGAACCAACCGCTGCCTTAATTTCTTTACCTTTTGCTTCTATAAGTCCAACCGTTTGGACCATTTCATTTTTGGTAATTATTCCACTCACCTACTTTTTTAAGTATTTAGGAAAGCGGAAAACATATGGTATTTCTAATTTGAATTAACAACACCTTTTTAACTAAAAATGAATAATTTGTAATTTAATCATGTTTTCAGACCAACTTTTTATCTTTTTTGCGGGGATTGCTGTTACAACAGGGATTGCATATGTTTGGTTAGGTATTATTGAACGTAACTATAGATCTACACTTTTCTTCGGGCTTTTTGCGATTGCATCTGGAATATACTTCATTCTGTCATCTATCCAGCTTGAGTCGTTTAAATTAGCGCTGTTCTTTGCGGTAGGGATGTTTGTGCTCTTTCCATGGTATTTTGGCTATGAATCAAAGTATATAAACAAACCTGTTTTATGGACCATTGTAGGTCTTGGTATAGCCTACTATATTTCTACATTTTTCAATATTAGATACCATTGGTTTAGGTTGCAATATATATTTAGCTATACAGCCTATTTTCTCACCGTTCTTTTCTGTATCAAAGGGTTAAAAGGTCTATCAAAAACAAAAAATATTGTGAGGCGACCGCTAACCTTTGTGACCATATACTACACCCTGTTTGTTACCGAGGAGATTGCTTTTAACTATTTTGGCAACACTTTACCATGGCGACGACTCTTTAGCTTAACGTATTTAGATTTGTTTCCCATTATTATTATTGGCACTCAACTTATCATCTTAGTTTCGGACCGATTAGAAAAAGTAAAACTAGCGCAATCCATTAGCTTTTATAAAAACAACCTAAAAGCTATATTAAATCATAAAAACACGTTAGTGGCGTCCATCGATTTAGATGGCAAAATACTATATTCAAATAGTTTTTTTAAAAGTTCCTTATTTACGAATGAGCGCGCATTAACCTCAACTTTTTGTGAATTATTATCAAGCGATACTCTACCAGAGTTTAAAGATGTTGTTTTTAATGAAGATAACGATAAGGGCAATGTGATCTCAAAATTTAAGTTTAAAAATGAAGATATTTCAATAGCCTGGTCGTTTGTAAAAGTAAAGGCCTCGGAAACTTCAAAACAATATGATTTCATCTATTTATTTGGACATAATATAACAACCTTAGTAGAGTCAGAGAATAATCTTCGAATGGCCTACAAGGAATTAGAATTACTTAAAAACAAAATACAAGAGGAAAACATTCAACTCAAAAATGAGTCAACCTTCTTAAACGATTCAAATCAACTTATTGGAGAAAGCCCCAATTTTAATTATGTCATGAACCGTATAGAAGATGTCGCTCCATTAGATGTCCCTGTACTTCTGGAGGGCGAAACTGGTGTTGGAAAAGAACTCTTTGCCAATGAAATTCATAAAAAAAGTAAACGTAGTGACAAACCCTTTATAAAAATAAATTGTTCTGCCATTCCCAAAGATTTAATTGAAAGTGAATTATTTGGCTATGAGAAAGGCGCATTCACTGGGGCAGACAAATTAAAACGCGGCATGTTTGAGCTGGCTGATACAGGCACCTTATTTCTGGATGAATTTGGAGAATTACCACTGGCACTTCAGCCCAAGCTTTTAAGGGTTTTACAAGAAGGTGAAATACAACGTCTAGGCGCCGAGAAAATTATTAAAATTGATACCCGTATCATTGCCGCCACTAATTTGAATTTAACAGCGCTTGTTGAAAAAGGACAATTTAGATCAGATTTATACTATCGTATTAATGTATTCCCTGTTACTATTCCGCCACTAAGAAATAGAAAAGCAGATATTCCATTGCTCATTGACGCGTTTATTAATTTGTTTAATAGAAAATATACAAGGCAGGTTAAACAAATATCACAAACATTAATGGACGACTTGACCAACCATAGTTGGCCGGGGAACATCAGGCAATTAAAAAACATTATTGAACGCGCAATTATCACTTCCGATGGCAGCAAGTTAAAGCTAGCAGAAGCCCTGCCAAAACATAAGGACCATGTTGCCAACAGCAGCTCTAATGAAAATGCAACGCTGGAAACTCTAGCAGATTGCGAACGCAAGCATATCATTCATGTCTTAGAACACTGCAATTGGCAAATTGCAGGTAAAAATGGCGCTGCTCAAATACTAAATCTTCCAGCCAGTACATTGCGATCTAAAATGAAAAAGTTAGAGATTATGAAACAAAGTTAATCCGCTTTTATCAAATACCAATTCATCTATTATCCTGCTTTTTAGGTCCATTTAGTGCTTCAATACTAAAAATAATTCGCCTTAGTGTTCAATACCATTATCATCGAAATAACACGATATAAAGTCGCGATATTTCGTGCTAAACGGTATGCAACAAGTCACTGAAATAGATAAAAAAATAAATTTCAAATTTTACACACTGATTATCAATCAATTAAAAATTAACATTCTTTAACATTTCGTCTTGGCATACAACTTGCCTTAAAATGGGCACAACCAAATAATCAACCAAGATGTACATGCTGTTATTACAGTTCGAAATCCACAAAGACAAACTTTATGAGTTTGATATTGCCATGGGCAGGTTGGTTAAATGGCCCATGTTTACACTTTACGGTTCGCGCATAGAATCACCCACCAAATCTTTTGAGTTCGTCAAGCAGTGGTCTAATAAAACCGACATGCAGCAAGACCTAGAAAGTCCTATTTATGAGAATCTCATTGGGGCTGTAGAAGTATTAGGCCATTTAAATGAGGCTGTTATTTATGAAACCAAACCATTAGACACCCTAAACACTTAAAACAGGAACAAGCTATTAAAATCAAACAATAAACAACTAAAGTATGAAATCATTTAAACTATTTCTTCTTATTACTGGGCTTTTAATTTTTAGCAAAATTGATGCTCAGGAAAAGGACAAATCTAGTGAAGAAGGTGTCTGGCTTAAAGACCCCATTACCGGCTGTAGTATTTGGAATTCTTCACCAACAGAAAACGAAAGCATCAGCTGGTCTGGAACCTGCGATGACAAAGGAAAAGCTTCTGGGAACGGTGTACTTGTTTGGCTTGAAAACGGCAAAATAGTAGGACGCTTTACAGGAACTATGGCTAATGGCAAAGCAGAAGGTATGGGTAAACTTTATTTTGAAGTAGAAGATGGTTTTGCTCAATACAACGGTGATTTTAAAAATAGTGAAATGCATGGTCGCGGATTACTCATTTTCCCTGACGGGAGTCGTACTGAAGGCGACTTCAAAAACGACCATATGAATGGCTATATTAAAGCAACCCTTGCCGATAGTAGTAGCTATGAAGGCGAAGTAAAAAACAACCTGCCTCATGGCGAAGGTCATCAAATAACGCCTGAAGGCGAAGAGTACTATGGTGATTTTCAAAATGGCAAGCGTCAAGGAAAAGGCACACTGTTAGTTCCTAATGGCGATACTTATATAGGCCAATTTAAAAATGAACTGGCGGAAGGTATTGGAACGTTAAAAACTGTTCAAGGTGATCAATATGAAGGTGCATTTAAGGCCGGAAAACCTAATGGAAAAGGTGTTTTTACTGCATTTGATGGTGACGTTGCTACAGGTCAGTTTGTTAACGGAGAGCCAGACGGCATCATTGTTTTTAATCTTAAGAATGGAAAAACAAAAGAAGAAACATGGAAAAACGGTAAAAAGGTAGCACCATGAAAACAAAACAAAAAAGAATCATTGTTACATTAACCTTCCTGCTTTGTGGGGTTATATTTCAATCAGCAGTACAAGCTCAGGCATTAGGTAGAGCTTTTGGAGGCGCCTTAGGTGGTGCCGCACTTGGCTCACTAGTTGGAGGGCGTGATGGTGCTCAAACCGGCGCTATTATTGGTGGCGTGGTGGGGCTTGCACAAGGTGCTAAAGAGAAAAAACAACGTGAAGCACAACAGGCGGCTTATGCGCGACAACAAGCTGAACGTGAAAGACTCCAAAAAGTCCAGCAAAAAGCCGAAATGGAACGTTTAAAAAAACAAGAAGAACAGCAAGAAAATTTCGAATCTGGCACGGTACTAGAAATACAAAAATCATTAATGCGCATGGGGTTTGATCCTGGCGACATTAATGGTAAAATGCAACCCGCCACAGAAAATGCCATACGCCTCTATGAAAATAAGTACAGCTTACTAGAAACGGGCAGGCCATCACAAGAGCTACTCAAGCATATGCTTCAGCATGGTGGTTAAAATTTATTATTTCATCAAAAAATATTAAGATTAATAGCAACAAATCACTTTAATAATTTATCTTGAATTACATTAACAATTAAAAATCAATTTTATGAAAAAAACTAGTTTATCTATGGCCATACTCCTTTGTATGGTTTTTGGATCTTTTGCTCAAAAAAACAAAAAACCTAATATCTTAGTGATATGGGGTGATGATATTGGGCAGTTTAATGTAAGTGCCTATAATATGGGTATGATGGGCTATAGAACGCCTAATATTGACCGCATAGGAAAAGAAGGCGCTGTATTTACCGATTGGTATGGCCAACAGAGTTGTACCGCTGGTCGTGCTGCTTTTATTACAGGGCAATCTCCTATTAGAACAGGACTTACCAAGGTAGGTTTACCAGGAGCGCCAGAAGGGATGCAAAAAGAAGACCCTACTATTGCCACATTATTAAAAGCTAGAGGGTATACAACTGGGCAATTTGGAAAAAATCATTTAGGTGATCTAGATGAAATGCTTCCAACCAATCACGGTTTTGACGAGTTTTTTGGAAACCTTTACCATTTAAATGCTGAAGAGGAGCCAGAACACCCAGATTACCCTAATGATTTTGTTTTTCCTGATGGCACACCATTTAAAGAAAAATTTGGACCACGAGGTGTTATTCACTCTTACGCTGATGGTAAAATAGAAGATACAGGACCATTAACTAAAAAGCGTATGGAAACTGTGGATACGGAAGTTACTGATGCTGCTTTGCGTTTTATGGATGACGCGGCAAAAGCTGACAAACCATTTTTTGTGTGGTGGAACAGTACACGTATGCACGTAAACACGCATTTAAGACCAGAATCTGAAGGAAAAACGGGCTTAGGTGTCTATGCTGATGGTATGGTAGAACATGACGGTATGGTTGGTCAATTATTGGACAAACTGAAAGAATTAGGTGTTGAGGATAACACGATTGTGATGTATTCTACAGATAATGGTGCTGAAGTTTTTACATGGCCTGATGGAGGAACAACCATGTTTAAAAGTGAAAAAGCAACACAATGGGAAGGTGGTTTCCGTGTACCAACGGTTATTCGTTGGCCTGGGGTGATTGAACCTGGCACAGTAATTAATGAGATTGGAGCACATGAAGATATGCTGGCTACATTATTAGCGGCTGCTGGAGATACTACTGTGAAAGAAGACCTTTTAAAAGGTAGAACAGTGAATGGAAGAAACTATAAAGTACACTTAGACGGCTATAACTTATTACCTGCATTTAAAGGTGAAGCTGAATGGCCACGAAAAGAGTTCTTATATTGGACAGATGATGGTAGCTGTGCTGCATTTAGATACAATAACTGGAAAATTACATTCTTACAACAAGATGCTGATGGTATTGATGTTTGGAGAAACCCTTATACGGCACTTAGAGCACCAATGGTAGCCAATTTAAGAATGGATCCTTTTGAAAAAGCACATGAAGAATCTATTGGCTATGAGCAATGGTGGGTAGATCATATGTTTATGATTGCACCATCGGCTGCTTATGTGGGACAGTGGCTTCAAAGTTTCAAAGAATATCCACCTCGGCAAAAACCTGGAAGTTTTAGTCTAGACAAGGTGATGGAAGCCGTATCAAGAGGCGCAGGAGATAAATAAGTCACATTGCTAGAATTCTAATCAAGAATATAACAAAAACCGGATATTCTCTTATTCGGTTTTTGTTTCAATAACAACGGTGTAGAAACAAAATTTTATAGCATTAAAAATACAGAAGTTATGAAAGGCTTTAAGTTATTTATTTCTGTTTTCTGTTTCCTTTTTGTTTGGACACCACTGCTTGGGCAAGATTTAGAACCCCGAGCGATTACTAATTTACCTGTAGGGACTAATTTTCTTTTAGGTAGTTATGCATACACGAGCGGTAATATCCTATTAGACCCTTCCCTACCCATTGATGGCTTAGACGCTAGGCTAAACAGCTTTGTTTTTGCCTATATAAGATCTATTAAGTTTTTTGGTCAATCGGCTAAAATTGATGCTGTACTGCCCTATGTATTTGGGGATTGGAATGGTGAAGTGGTTGGATTACCAGATCGGTTTTCTCAAGACGGCTTTGGTGATTTAAGAATTCGTTTATCCTTTAACTTTTTGAATTCGCCAGCCATGTCAGTAAAAGAATTTGCGAATTATAAACCTAACGCGGTTTCTGGGTTTAGTGTACAAGTGATTATACCAACAGGAAAATATAACCCTAATGAATTGGTAAACTTAGGCTCCAATAGATTTGCCTTTAAACCACAGTGGGGTTTTGCAAAATCACTTGACCAATGGAATATAGAAACCTATGCCAGCATATGGCTATTTACCAACAATAACAACTATGTAAATGGGAACAAATTAGGACAAAAACCATTATACACATTTAAATTTCACCTCATTAGAGACCTACCCAATAATATGTGGATATCGGCGAATATAGGTTATGGTATAGGCGGGCGTGTTATAGTAAACGATATAGATCGCGATTCAAAAATATCAGCCATGCGCTTTGGCTTACACTATGCTGTACCATTTAATCAGCATGCCTTTAAAATAGGTTATGTATCTGGAATACGATTTGAAAGAGGCAGTGATTTTGACGCCTTGACACTAACCTATCAATACCGATGGAATAAATCTACAAAACAACTTAAAAATTAACGCTTATAATTATGAAACATTTTTTACTAACTTTCCTACTTTGTTCATCTCTAGTATCATTTTCGCAGGAAGAAAATACCGAAGAAGCTGGACAAGATGACACGACCAAAGCTTTAGATGCTACCGCCACACAATGGAGCTTTCAATTTGCTTACCAATCCATGCCCGATTATCATAGTGATATAGTAAATGGTGCTCCTAGAACAGCGGGCTTAGATAATTATGTCCAATTGCGTATTGTAGCACCAATTCCATTAAAAAATCTTACCATTTTACCTCGAGTGACGCTAAGACATTATGAAAATGTAAACACGGGTGATAATGGTTTTGGAAACACAGAAATATTTGCTTTAATCATACCAAAAAGCTTTGATTGGGGCACAGGACGTACCGGTATTGGTCCCATGGTTACCTTACCTGGTAATAAAAAAGTTGCCAGAGATGAATGGGGATATGGGCTTTCAGGTGCCTTGGTTAATAGTTCTGGACGTTGGTTTTACGGGGTATTATTAACACAATCATGGCGGTCTATTGATCCACGTACTTTACCAGCAGGCTCGTCTACTACCAATCCTTTAGGCATAGCGCCCTTTTTGAACTATAGAATTGGAGATTCTGGGTTGTATGCTGGAAACGGAGATATGGTAGCCCAATATGACTGGAGTAGCAAAAGCTTCTATTTACCCATAGGGTTACGTTTTGGTAAGGTTTGGGTTTTAGATAAAGGCTCTATTAATGCCTATGCTGAATATCAAACAAGTGCCATATATAATAGTTGGGAAGGTCCTGCGGTTCAAAACTCATTTCGTTTAAACTTTACTTACACCATGCCATTTAATAGTGGGAAGAACTAAGCTTTAAATCATAAATCCCAATTATAAATTAAAGCATTATAAAAACCGAACACAAATGAAACTATTCAAAACAGCTCTCAGACTCTTTTTTTTGCTACTGTTATCAAGTTCCTTTTTACACGCGCAAGAAGAAGCACATGAGGCAGCACATGAAGCCCATGAAAGTAATAGACCAATCTATAAATTAGATTCTCAAAGAACCTGGCCATTTTTTAGCTTTTTAAATGACCCCGGTGATGATGCAAGTACATTAGGCTTAGAATTTGAAAGTACCATTAAACTAGGTCAATATAATATTAAAAACATTTCTTACTTTGAGGTAAACCAATACCCAAGACCCATTCCTGGGCAACCTGTTGGTAACCCTATTGAAGGCGGCAATATTAAAGCTGTTGATGGTATTAATGATTTATTGATGGGATTTTGGTTTGCTAAACGCAGCGCTCATCATGGCAAGCACCATTTAACCTTAGGTTTTGCAGCACAATTACCAACCGCTGCCGACCCATCACTTGGAAGTGGGCAATGGTCTATTGGGCCTAGCTTTGATTACGAATATGAAAATGGGCGATTATTTGCTGGTGCCATTGCACTACAACTATGGTCTATTGCAGGCTCCTCAGAGCGCAAAGACGTTAATATGCTCATGATTAAACCTTTTATAGTTTATAACATAGCGAAACGATTTGACTTGATTTATATGCCTTACGGGGTTTCTGTGTATTGGAACAAACCTTCCAGTGAAGCTGTTTATCTACCTCTAGGTGGTGGTGGTCAGTACCAATTTCCTTTAGGAAAAACAACTACCCTTAATACGGGCGTCCAATTTTTTAAGAATGTGATAAGACCAACAAAAGGAACGGTTTACGATCTGCGCTTTTTAGTGGAATTTGTGTTTTAGATATATAGAATAGAAATTATAATAATAAATATTATGGTTAACCAGCTACAAGAATTACCAGACAGCATTTACTTAAATCGATTAAGACGATTTATTGATATTGTTTATGCACTAATTTTTTTTCATCTCGTTAATAATTACCTCCCCCTAATTGAGGATATGGAATGGTCCCACAAACCATATGGGCTTTTAAGCCATATGATTGACAGTAAAGATGAACTCCTCAGAATATTTATTGGGGCGGGATTAACACTCATGTATTGGAATCAAAACAATGGATTATTTAAAAATTTAATTAAAACTAACGGCGCCCATGTAGCCATGTCTCTAATTCAACTTTTTTTAGTTTGTCTATACGTGTTTTTTGCCATTGCAGATCCCGGCTTGGTAACTAAATCATCGCCCGCACTGCAAGCAGGAAGTTTAGCATTAGCTGGATTTCTAAGTGTTTGGTCTTGGGTTTATGCCTCAAAAAACAATATGATAAACGCCTCTTTATCTGAGGATGATATCAACCAAATAACACGTAGTAATTTTATGGAACCGGCAACAGCGGTCGTTAATATTGGCTTAGCCTTTGTAGGACCTATGGTTTGGACCCTAGCGTGGTTTGTTTTACCGCCATTCTTTATGTGGATTCTTAAAAAAAGAAAAAAATAATTTCAATGTGATATTTATAGTGAAAAGTTTTAATAGTTATTCAAAATGAGAAAAAAAGTAGAACATATTTTAAACAATAAACCGGTGTCATCGGTGCTACTTCTCGTAGCATCTTTAGTTTTTATATTTATTCTCCCTCTTATTGATTTTGAAGGTAATATTGTATCATTCATCTTACTTTCTACAATTATACTTTTAGCGGGTTACTCAATAAGTACAAAAGTTACGCTTTTCGGCATTGGAGCAATCCTTGTTGAACTAATAACAAGAGCTACTGATTTTATTTACTTAAACTATCTCGCTGAAATTATTTCTAATTTATTTTTTATTTATATCGTGAGCCATGTTATAAAAGGTTTATTGAAACGAAAAATTGTTGATATATATGCTTTAATAGATGCTATTAATGGCTATTTATTATTAGGATTAATGTTTTGTAGTCTTGTAGCGTTTGTTGATTTGTATATTCCTGGGTCGTATAATTCAACAAGCGAATCTCCTATGGAATTAGTGTATTATACCATGATAACGCTAACCACTGCTGGATATGGCGATATCACCCCGCAATCACCTATTTCTCAATCATTATCAATGCTTATAGCTGTAACAGGACAGTTTTATGTGGCGGTTATTGTTGCCATTTTGGTAGGGAAATTTTCAAGCATAAGTAATAATTAACGTATTCTTAGATAAAAATGAAATCACATATAATAATGCTTATTTTCTTAATCACCTATTTCCCCATTTTTGGTCAGGTAGATTCGGAGATACCTCTTCATAAAAACGAGGCTAAACTTCATCTAACTGATTTGCTAAATGGGAGATATACTTTTGGTTATGAACGTGCCGTAGGAAATCATATTGGTATTTCCACAAGCTTTGGCTATAAATCTAAAGAAGGCTTATTAAGGCTTTCAGGGTTGGATACCGATCAATTTAAAACGGGAGATTTGACTTATAGCGGCTTCAGGGTAGTACCAGAGTTTAGATACTATCTTAATGAACATAATAAAAACATGCTCCATGGATTTTATTTTGGAGCCTATATCACTTTTGTAAATATGACATCTGAATTCAAAGGTTTATATACAAACGAAAATGGTGAATTCCCTTTTCAATATGATGTAAAAATAAACACCAATAGTATTGGGTTAATGGTAGGTTACAAGCTCTTGCTAGGAAAACGGTTTTATTTAGATTTCACAATTGCCGGACCAGGAGCTGGAAACTATAATTTCAAATTTACAGAAATTGTGGCTGCACCCGAAGAATTTTGGTTTGATCTTAATGACGCTCTGGAGCTTATTTCAATTTTTGACTTAATCAATGCTGATTTTGATTTTTCTCCTGACAAAAAAAGCGATAGTTTAATTTTACCATCTTTTAGATATGGTATCACATTAGGCTATTCTTTTTAATTTATTTTAAATGTTTAGACCAATTTTTTGTACAGATAACGAAATCAATAAACTCAAACTATGAAAATTTCATTAACTTTTTTATTTGTTTTAACCATAAACATGGGGTTTGCTCAATATTCAGTAAGCCAGAGCAGGACTAACAGCTACGCATCAAATTTTAATAAATCTAGTAATAGATTACAACCCATTAAAACCTTAAATTTTTCTCAATTATATCTTAACGAAAATGGTGATTATCTAGAAAATAACCTTGGTTCATCGTCTTCCATTAGTATTAATCAATCAAAACTCAGCTA
This sequence comes from uncultured Algibacter sp., assembly GCF_947495925.1. Lineage (GTDB taxonomy): Bacteria > Bacteroidota > Bacteroidia > Flavobacteriales > Flavobacteriaceae > Algibacter_E. Next base: position 101,410 of record NZ_CANMAU010000003.1, on the reverse strand, counting down.
TAGTTTTTTCCAAGATTCTACAGTAGTTAAAGAAAAATGGTACAAAACAGATACAGGTGTTTCTTTGCTTGTTGCGGGAGGTTTAATTACGGCAGGAACAATTATGCATTTTAATACCGATTTTAAAGTTGGAGTTAAAGATGAAATTAATAGGTATCTACCTAATTTTCATGATGACATTGATGATTATACGCAGTATGTTCCTTATGCTGCAGTATTTGCATTAGACGCAGCAGGCATAAAAAGTAAACATAGTACATACAGAAAAATATCAACCATCGGTACAGCCATTGGAATAAACTTGATTGTGGTTCAAGGCTTAAAATATAGCATTGCAGAACCAAGACCCGATGGGTCAAGTAATAATTCTTTCCCGTCAGGACATACCGCTACGGCCTTTATGGGGGCACATATCTTTCATAAAGAATATAAGCATAGAAGTCCTTTTTATAGTATAGCAGCTTATACATTAGCAACTTTTACTGGCGTTATGAGACAGTTAAATGATAGACACTGGATTTCTGACGTATTTGCTGGTGCCGGTATTGGTATTGGAACTACAGAACTCGCCTATTTTTTAAATGACGGTTGGTGGAAAGAAAAAGGAATTAATGAAATTGAAATTACTGAACGAAAGATTAATGAATCAAAACCATCTTTTCTTGGAGTTAAAGTCGGGTATGCAAGTTTGGTTAATTCTACAGACGGAAATGAACCAGGTCTAGAAGCGAAAGAAGGATTTAAAATTTCCTTTGAAGGCGCTTACTTTTTTAACAGAAACTTAGGGTTAGGTGGCGAAATAGGATTTCAAAGTTTTCCCAATACTATAAGCGATGCCTTAAAGGCTGAATTTGATGCTGAAGGATTTGAGGTACTAGCGCAATCTGCAGGTAATCGCTTGTATTATTTTGGACCTCACTATCAAATGCCTTTTGGTAAAAATATTTTAGGAGCTAAATTGCAAGCAGGGGTTATTTCTGGTCCAAACACAAAGATTTTTGTTAGAGAAAAACAAAATTCATTTGATTTAAAGGAAGATCCGCCTCAAGAGTTTGTTTATGCCGATTACGATCCTAAAACATCCTTTAGCTGGACTTCTGGCTTATACTACAAAAGGGTTATAAGCAAAAATTTATCTTTAGGTGCTTTCTTTGATTATAACTGGGCCGATTTAAAATATGATGTAACCTATATGGACGATTTCAATAATGGTGCTCCTACTTATTTTCCTAAAGAGAGTAAGACCACGAACTACGATTCTTATTCATTTGGTGCTAACGTAAATATTATGCTCTGGTAAGGTAAAAATTAGCTAGACTAAGGAACCTAGCTAAAAAACTCATGTAATAGCCAATAAATCTTAATTTATTGGCTATTTTTATTATTCATTATTTAATTCATTCAAAATGAAAAAAGTGCTTTCGGTTGATGAGTATATAGAAGAAAATCTTCAATTTAATGAAGCACTAAAGATATTGCGAGCTATAATACTTTCAACAGAACTTGAAGAAACTATCAAATGGAATTATCCTGTTTATACACTAAAAAATAAAAATGTACTAAGCCTTGGAGCATTCAAGAACCATTTTTGTATTTGGTTTTTTAATGGTGTGTTTCTGAAAGATCATCTAAACGTATTACAAAACGCACAAGAAGGAAAAACCAAGGCCATGCGGCAAATGCGTTTTAAAAATATTAACGATATTAATAGCCATGTTGTTTTAGCCTATGTAAAAGAGGCCATTGAGAATCAAAAACAAGGAATAGAAATCAAGGCTGATCGGTCAAAAAAAATAGTTATTATTCCTGAAGAACTAAAAAAAGTACTAAACTCGAACAACACCTCGAAGTTAGCATTTAATAAACTATCTAACTCAAAACAGCGTGAGTATTGCGAGCATATTAATTCTGCAAAAAGAGAAGTAACTAAGCAAACAAGATTAGATACAATAATACCTATGATTTTAGAAGGTATGGGTTTAAACGATAAATATCGAAACTGTTAAATAATAACAACCACTTAATTATGAAGATTAATAATATATTAGAAGGCATTGGTAATACTCCAGTTGTTAAACTAAGTAATCTCTTCCCTAATGCCAACGTATGGATGAAGCTTGAAAAAGCCAACCCAGGAGGAAGTATTAAAGACCGTATTGCCTTATCGATGATAGAAGATGCCGAAAGCAAAGGACTTATTACAAAAGATACAGATATTGTAGAGCCTACATCTGGAAATACGGGAATAGGGCTTGCTATGGTATGTGCTATAAAAGGCTACAAACTCACATTAGTAATGCCAGAATCTATGTCTGTTGAACGACGTGCTTTAATGGCAGCCTATGGTGCTAATCTGGTTCTAACACCAAAAGAATTAGGACTTGGTGGCACTATTTCGAAAGCAGATGAGTTAGTTGCAAACAATAAAAATGCTTGGATGCCCTCTCAGTTTAAGAATCCCGCGAACCCCGAAATTCACAGACAAACTACTGCCCTAGAAATAATTCAAGACTTTCCAAATGGTATTGATTTTTTAATTACAGGAGTTGGTACTGGTGGGCACATTACAGGAATGTCTGAGGTTTTAAAAGAAAAATTTAGTAACCTTAAAGTTTTTGCCGTGGAGCCTGACGATTCTCCTGTACTTTCGGGAGGAGAACCGGGCCCCCATCCTCTACAGGGTATTGGTCCAGGTTTTTTTCCAGATGTTCTAAATAGAAATATATTAGATGGTGCTATTAGAATAACCAAAGAAGAGGCATTTGCTGAAGTTAAAAATATTGCCAAATTAGAAGGGATTTTAGTAGGTATTTCCTCTGGTGCTTCATTAGCTGCGGTTAGGAAACAACTAAAAGACATAAATTCTAGTGATATTGTACTCACCATGAACTATGATACTGGCGAACGCTATATTTCTATAGACGGCTTACTATCTTAAATCTATTCAAACAAAAAGGCTTGCAAATATTTACAAGCCTTTTTTGTTCTTAAAATAATTTAAACTTTATTTTGCAGATGCATTAAGTTTGGCACTCAACTCCATTGAAATTGAAGACCTGTCAAATTTAAGCTTTCCAGCCATAGTTTCAATCACACAACTATTATCCTTATCATTTAACTCGGCTACCTTACCATGCAAGCCACTTTTAGTAACTATTTTATCACCACGTTTTAACTCTGCCGCAAATTTCTTTTCTTTTTTTGCTCGTTTCATTTGAGGTGCAATCATAAAGAAATACACAACTACGAACATTAATACGAATGGCAATAAACTAGCAATTCCTCCTTCTCCCATTTTATATAAATTTAGCTTTTAGCTGTTGGTTTTACTTTGTTTGGATCTGGCTTTACAAATGCAGTGATTTTAACAACCTCTGATCCTTTTTCGGTATTTGCCGTTACAGTTATCGTTTTGGTAATTTTATTAGATCCACTACCATTAAATTTTACCGTAAAGTCTCCAGAATCTCCAGGAGCTAAAGGTTCTCTGCTCCAATCCTGAGGTACTGTACAACCGCACGAACTTTTAATATCTGTAATTACTAAAGGTGCATCGCCTGTGTTTTTATAACTAAAAGTAGTTTCAACTGCCGCTCTAGATTCTATTTCTCCAAAATCATGTTCTTTTTTATCAAACTCAATAACAGGAAATTTAGAAGCAGTGGCATCTCTTTCTGCTGCCGCTGCTACATTACTCTCTTCAATTTTTTTAGCAGCATTCTCCTCTTTGCAAGAAGTAAAAGCTACTAGACACAATGCACTTAATCCTAAAACTATTTTTTTCATGATAGTAAATTTTATTTTTTGGTTCGTAAAAATAACAATTATTTAGTGTACTTAAAATTTTTGTGTTGTTCTTAACAGAAATTTACATTAACCCGCGTCCAATCTTATTTAGTTCACCTGATGCTTCATATTCCTTAACCAATTTATCCAATATTCCATTGATAAAAATGCTACTCTTAGGTGTTGAGTACTCTTTAGATATTTCTAAATACTCATTAATTGTTACCTTAACAGGAATTGACGAGAAGTTTTTAACTTCACAAATAGCCATTTGTAAAAGCACATAATCTACATTAGCGATTCGATCTGCATCCCAATTTTTAGTCTTTTCTTCTATCTCTCTATTTATCGCTGTTCTATTTAAAAGCGTTTTTCTAAATAAATCAATAGCGAACTGTTTATCTTCAGAATCCTTGTATAATTTTGGAGTAAAATAATTTTCTGGCGATGTGGTTTTTACTTTTCTTAGTAACTTTAAAATGGTTGTATTAACTGTTGGTAAATCGTCTAACCAAGTTAAGTTCTTATCTTCCAAATAATCATAAAGCTTATCATTTGGAGCTATAATTTCCTTAAAAATATCAACTATAAAATCTTTATCCTCCTTGAAATCAGACACTCGAGTATTCATGTAATCCTTATACAAATCACTTGATATGATGGCCTTAAAAATAACATCAACGTACTCACTATCTAATTCCCAATTCGCAATATTATGAGATTTAAATTGATCTTGTAACTGAATGTTTTCCTTTAAAAGTTTTAATAATTGATTACTTACAAACTTTCTGTTTGGATCTTTATCTTCTTTAGTGGCAAGATGTTTCTTTTGTTTTTTTTGTAAATCGTTTTCAGCTCTTTTCTGAACCTCTATCAATAAAGAAATTAATAAAAGATACAAATTATACATATTATCAATACTAAAAAGTAAAAACTTTTGATCCTTACCCAAATCATCACTTTCACTGCCTTTAAAAGCGTACAAAGTTTGCATTACTTTTACGCGAATATGTCGTCTGCTTAACATCATTACAAAGAACTTTAATTAAAAATTGAAGATTTTCAATGTTTTTATTGGCGCAAAAATAATACTATATTTAAAATAACATGCAGTATTATTACAATTTATTATCCACTATTTTTTTAAGCTATATTTAACAAATAGCTGTAGATCTCGGTTCATATTATTATCATTTAAACCCTATATTTGCTCTTCTATTTGTAAGCCTATTAATGAAAGAATTACAACATTTAAATAAATATTTCTTTAAGTATAAAACACATCTTATCCTAGGTATAATCATTACGATTGTTGCTAGAATTTTTTTGCTTTACACGCCAAGATATGTGAAACAAATATTTGTTGTTATTGAAAAGTATTTAAAAGGAGGTGTTTCTGAGGCTGTTATTAAATCTGAACTTACAGAGGTTATTTTATATATTATAGGCGCTGCGGTAATTGGAGGTATTTTAACCTTTTTTATGCGCCAAACTATCATTAACGTTTCGCGCTACATAGAGTTCGATTTAAAGAATGAGATTTACGAGCAATACCAACAACTTAGTTTAAATTTCTATAAGAAAAATAGAACCGGTGATTTGATGAATAGAATCACAGAAGATGTGGGTAGAGTTCGAATGTATGCAGGTCCGGCTATAATGTATAGTATTAATACAATTGCCCTTTTTGTTATTGTTATTATCTACATGATTAATGCTTCGCCTAAGTTAACCCTTTATACTATTTTACCTTTACCCATTTTATCAGTAATCATTTATAAATTAAGTAAAGAAATACATAAGCGCAGTACTATTGTGCAGGAGTACTTATCTAAACTTTCTACCTTTACGCAAGAATCTTTTAGTGGTATTTCAGTTATAAAAGCCTATGGTATTGAACCTCAAACCTCTGCTAACTTTAAAACCCTAGCTGCAGAAAGTAAAGAGAAACAAATAGACCTTACAAAAGTACAAGCATGGTTTTTTCCAATGATGATATTACTTATTGGAGCTAGTAATCTATTAGTTATTTATGTAGGTGGTATGCAGTATATAAATGGTGAAATTGAAAGTATTGGAACCATTGCAGAGTTTATTATTTATGTAAATATGCTAACATGGCCTGTAGCGACAGTTGGTTGGGTTACGTCTATTGTACAGCAAGCAGAAGCTTCACAAAAACGCATTAATGAGTTTTTAAAAATTGAACCCGAAATTAAAAACAATGTAAATACGCATACTGAAATAACTGGCGATATTACCTTTAAAGATGTCTACTTTACTTATGATGACACCAATATTCAAGCGCTGCATGGCGTTAGTTTTCAAATTAAACAAGGAGAAACTTTAGCCATTTTAGGTAAAACGGGATCAGGAAAATCAACGATTTTAGACTTAATAGGCAGACTTTATGATATTGATAAAGGCTCCATTCTAGTAAACAACACGGAAATCAATCAACTTAATTTATCCGAACTAAGAAACAGTATTGGTTACGTACCGCAAGATGCTTTTTTGTTTTCTGACTCCATAAAAACAAATATCAAATTTGGGAATCAAGATGCTACGGATGAAGATGTGATTAATGCTGCGAAGAACGCCCAGGTACATAAAAACATTATGAAGTTTAATAAAGGCTACGATACGGTTTTAGGAGAACGGGGCATAACACTTTCTGGTGGACAAAAGCAACGTGTATCTATTGCTCGAGCCATTATTAAATCTCCAAAAATCCTCCTTTTTGATGACTGCTTATCTGCAGTAGACACTGAAACTGAGGAAAAAATACTAAAAAACCTCAATAAGCTTTCTGCAGGACGAACATCCATTATTGTAAGTCACAGAGTCTCTTCTGCTAAAAACGCAGACAGAATAATTGTTCTTGATGACGGTAAAATTGTTCAAGAAGGGACGCATGACAGCTTGATTAATGTTGAAGGTTATTACAAACATCTTTACTTAAAACAATTAAGCGCATCTACTTCTGGCGAGGTATAGATATAACATTCTACAAAATACCGCTTTAGAAAGCTAAAGATTAAATAAAACTCAATATTTCAAAAAGAAACCTTGTAAATTGTTGTTTAGTTACGGTTTTTTTTGGATTTTTGGTACACAAATCAAATTGTATAAATCTAAACTGAACTATGAACAATAACGGTATGATGGAGAAAGAGGAAATTTTTTCAAAAGTGTTAAGAGCAGGACGACGCACTTATTTTTTTGATGTTAGAGCAACTAAAGCGGAAGATTATTACTTAACCATTACTGAGAGTAAAAAATTCACGAATGATGATGGTTCATTTCATTACAAAAAACATAAAATTTACATTTATAAAGAAGATTTTTCTGAATTTAGAGAAATTTTAGCTGAAATGACAGACTATATTATTCGCGAAAAAGGAGATGAAGTGATTAGCGAGCGTCACCAAAAAGATTTTAAAAAGGAATACAATGATAAACCTTCTGAAAATACAGAAGAAGAAATAAAAACTCCAGAAAGTTTTACTGATATTGATTTTGATGATATTTAAATAAAACTGTATTTTATATAAAGGCCGCTGCATTAAGATGTAGCGGTTTTTTTATTTCAAATTATCCCGATTTAGAAACTATATCTTGTTAATGCAAATAAACTCTTAATAATAAACCGGAAAAATTTCCTAAAATTTGGTGGTCCCCAACGCCAGTAATGAAACAAACAGAACATATAACATCGCAAATTTAAGACTGATAAATAACATGATTATAGTGCTTAATATTCCTAAATAAAGAGGAAATAAGGTTATAGCCACGGCAAACCTAAAAGTTGACAAAAACTCTAACTCCTTAACTTTAGGCGCAAGTATAAATTTCCAAACGACATAAGGTAGTATCATATTAAAAAAAAACAGAGCTTTAAAAACCTTTTGTATCCCATTCTTTTTTGGTTTCTTCTGTGAAGAACAATGCGTATAATTAGAAGCTATACATGAATTTACCGCCTTTGGATTTAAAAAATCAGCATTGAGATTCTTTAACTTTTCAATATTGTCATCATAATTCAATGATGGTACATCCGCTGTTAGCATCGAAATTTCAGACTGTACTTTAGTTTTCAAGCCAACAACACTTTCGTTTTTATCTTTTAAAACTAAATCTTTGGCAGAAAATGGAGTACCAAAATAAATTGCAGCAGAGTCTGGAAAATTGGTAGCATTTGCAAAATTTAAACCCACTGGTTGTAGTTGTAAATCTGTTTTAGGTTGCTCTTCTAATGTTTGAAAAATAATTCGGGTAAATCCTTTGCTTAAAGGTCTTACAGTTCGTTTCAAATTATGATTTCCTTCGGGAAATATGACTATAGCGTTATTATTATGTAACAATTTTGCACACTCATTAAAAATGGCAGTATTATTACTTAAATTGCTATAGCCATCACGAATTCTATAGACAGGTAGCATTTGCATACTCCTTAAAAACCGAGCAATTATATTTTTATTAAAAACAGCAGCTCTAGTTAAAAAATATGAAAACCGTCCACATTTAGTGGCTATTACCAACGCATCCAACAGAGCGTTTTGGTGGTTGCTTAAAAACAATAAAGGTTTGTTCTTTGGAATATTCTCAAAATTATGAACCTGAATCTTTTTAAAGTAAAAAAATAGACCTGTATTTAAATACAAACGCATAAATGTTAACCAAATAATTTTCAAACTTGAGTCGATTTTTGTTTAGACCAAAACAGAGCTAGCAATAAGCCTGATATAATATGCCAGATACCCCAAAAAGCGGCCAATAAAGCCATACCTCCTAAACCATTAAAAAAAGTAAATATAAGCAGAAGACCTAATCCAGAATTCTGAATACCAGTCTCCAAAGCCAATGTCTTTTGATTTATAAAAGATAATCGAAAGAGTTTTGCAATAAAGAGACCTAGCAAAATCGCTATAATATTATGAGATACTCCTAAAAATAGGACATGATGAATATAATTATTAAAAACGTCTATATTCTTTGAAAACGCAATAACTATAATAATGGCAAACACCAAAATTGATAGCGGCTTTAATACCTTGGATAGCCTTTGTGCTAACTCCGGGAATTTAAACCTAAATAACATCCCTAATACCAATGGCACACCTAATATTAAAATTACGAGCTTAATTAAAGCCAAGGAATCTAACTCTACAGCTTTTAAAATTTGATTTGTTGGCTGATATAGACCGCTATACAAACGAAAGTTAAAAGGTGTCATAAATATAGCTAAAAATGTAGCAAAGGCAGTTAAACTCACAGATAATGCCGTATTTCCCTTGGCTAAATGCGACATGAAATTAGAAATATTTCCTCCAGGACATGCAGCCACCATAAACATACCTAAAGCTATACTGGGTTGAGGATTAACCAAAATAACGAATACAAAAGTAACTAAGGGCAGTAAAATAAACTGACTTAAAACTCCTATTAATAAAAGTTTAGGTTGTTTAACCAAGACCTTAAAGTCATCAAGAGTAATCCCCAGTGCAACTCCAAACATAACCACCGCAAGTGCAATGTTTAAAACCCACAGACCATTACTATCAAAGTTAATTTTAACTCTATCTAGTTCTTGCATAAATTAATTTACAGGAGTTCCATTAATCACCTTATTGTCCAGATTTAAAAGCACAACATCGTTTCCATGAACAGCTCCTAAAATTAAGCATTCACTCATATACTTTGCGATTTGTTTTTTAGGAAAATTTACTACCGCTATGATCTGCCTTTCCAGTAAATCTCCTTTCTTGTATAATGTTGTAATTTGTGCTGATGATTTCCTAACTCCTAAATCTCCGAAGTCAATGGTTAGTTGATAAGCAGGTCTTCTAGCTTCAGGAAAATCATCTACGGCAATGATTGTTCCCACTCTCAGATCAACCTTAACAAAATCATCAAAAGTAATTATATCTTTCATTTTCTAAAAATACAAATTATCACGAACTTTGAGGAAACAATCAATTATGGCTAGAACACCTTCAAATATGCTTCCGCTAGGAACAAAAGCTTCTTATTTTGAATTAAAAGACACGGTAAGTGATAATTTATTAACCTTGACTAATTTGAAAGGCGAGATAGGTACTGTTATCATGTTTATTTGTAATCACTGTCCGTTTGTAATTCATGTAAATTCCGAAATTATTTCAATTGGCAATACCTACAAGAAAAAAGGAATTTCCTTCATTGCGATTTCTAGTAATGACGAAATAAATTATCCACAAGATTCACCAGGAAACATGAAAATTCATGCCAAAAAGGAAGGATATCCTTTTCCCTATTTATTTGATAAAAATCAAGACGTGGCAGTGGCATATGACGCGGCATGTACACCAGATTTTTATGTATTCGATAAAAATTTGAAATTAACTTACCGAGGACAGCTTGATGATTCCCGACCTGGAAATAGTATACCTCTAAGTGGATCAGATTTAAGACACGCTTTAGATTGTTTGGTTGAAGAAAGAACTAATAAAAACACTCAAAAACCAAGTATAGGTTGTAACATAAAATGGAAAAACTAATGAAGTTTCAGTTGCCAAATGCCAACATTTTGCCATTTACCAAACTTCATTCCCACTTCTTTTAGATTAGCCACCTGCTCAAAACCCAATTTTTCATGCAGTCTAATACTAGCATCGTTAGGAATGGTTAATACCCCCAATACCGTATGCAAATCAGTCTTTTTTAGAAGTCGTATCAATTCAACATATAGTTTAGATCCTATACCTTTACCGTGAGCATTATGCTTTACATAAACTGTGGATTCGGCAACATAATTGTATGCCGGTTTTGGTCTAAATCGACTCCCGTAAGCATACCCTAAAATCTCATTATCTTCTTCAAATACTATAAAAGGGTAATCTTTATTTATCCGATTTAATTTATTCTTAAAGGTTTCAATGGATAGTGCTTCAATATCAAAAGTAGCTGTAGTATATAGTACATAATAATTATAAATATCTAATAAAGCCTCGGCATCATTTACTTCTACCAATCTAATCATTTAGAGCCAACCTTTTCTTTTCATTAAATTTTCAATATGTGCGTAGTGATGATTACTATGCCAAGCGTAATTTCCAACATTGTAACTTAATAATACCTCATTATTGGTTTCGGGATGAATAAAACTTTTTTTCAAATCTTCAGCAGACAAGGTCTTTAGTAAATTAACCAATTTATAGTGAATAGCTTTTAAATGCTCTATTGACATTTGAATTGGAGCCGATTTACTATCACTTAATTCTGCCCACAGTTTTTCGTCATAAGCTTTAATAAGTGGATTATCCTCGGTTAATGCCCACTTAAATCTAGTATAACTATGATGATGACTATCTGAAACATGATGCACTACTTGACGTATGGTCCAACCGCCTGGTCTGTAAGGCGTATCCAATTGCTCTTTACCAAGATGTTTAACCAAAGCTTCAAAACGGATGGGAAACTGTTCTAAAACTGTAATCCATTCTTCAATATGTTGCTTAGTAATAGTAGTAGGACATTCAAATTGCCCTATGGGGTACTTTAGTTGTTCTAAATTAACAGTATTCACATATTTTAATTTAAAGTTATTCCTCTAAATTAAATATATTTTTAATCTAAACCATTATTAATTAACGTATTTTCAGGTCAAATAAAATTCAATATTTACTCTTTTATTAATTTTATGGTCTGACTGATTCCTTGACCATTTAATCTTAAGAAATAAATACCATTAGACAGAAAATTAATATCAACATCCTGTTTAAGTGAATTTGACAATACCTCCGTATAAACTTTTCGCCCTGTTAATGAAATTATCTCCATAACCCGATTATTAATTGGCTGGTTAAAACTTAGAGTAAACCTGTTTTTTACAGGGTTTGGATAAACTTTAAAATTAGAATGGACCGATTTAGCTAAACCTAGAGTGGTATCAAAAGAAGATGAGCTCACTATTTCACTGTTAAAAGTATTATCAATAGAATAAGCTTTTACTTTAAACCAAACTTTGTCTCCATTGCTTAGTGCCGCTCCATCCCATGTATACGACGTATTTGTTAATCCAGTACTTATAGGCAAAAATGTTGCTTTATTGTCAATGCTGTATTCTAAATCATATTTTATAGGTCTTCCGTCGTCTGGATTATTTAATGTCCATGTAATTGGTGCTGTTGTATCATAAACACCTTCTGAAGGTTCAACTAAACTAACATCTGGATGTTCATAATTATGTAATAATTCAGCGAATCCCACACCATTAACAGATGCGCCATTAATAGTACCGGTAACTGTTGTTGCACCTTCAAAGAAACGAAACGACAGTTCTGAAATATTTACTTCTGAAGCTTCATAATTACTTGTAATCAACAAATCAATATTCTTTGAAGTTGATGTTAACCTCCATTTTTTGGAGTAACTCTTCAAATTATCAGGAGTGAAAAAGTATTCTAACCTTTCAATTTCAAAATCAGAAACTGTATACTGGGTATTTTGATTTTCATCAACATAGGCAGACAATATTTTATAATTAAGATTGTTTGGAATTTCTCTATTGGCATTAAAAATATTCCACAAATTCAAATCTGTTCCGTTATCTAATTTTATACTAAACCATTCGTAATCTTCACCTGTAAAAGGGTTAAAATCTCCATATTGTCTATCTATCCAAGCTTTTCCTGTTATGGTTTCAGTTAAGCCATTCAAAGTTAGACTTCCAGTAACATTATTTTCTGTTTGAGAATAATAGTATGTATAAGAAGATGCGCCTTGATTAAATTTACCATCTCCCCCAACAATCAATGGGCGCTTTACGGTTTCCAAATCAAAAGCTATACTTACTTCGGCACTAGAGGCACTTATCTCATATTCAAAAGGAATAGACATGTCTCCATTATCTTTCTTATTTCTCCAAAACTCAGATCCACTAGGAAATATACTTGCCTCAATATTCAAACCCGTCTCAGATAGAGTTGTATAATTCAGAGCTTTTGTGTCTTGATAAAATGTTCCGTCAGACTCATCGGTAATATTTAAAATTCTAAAACCATCAAAATTAAAAATTGAAACTGAGGTAGGTCTAAAAAAATAAGTAAGCATAAAACTGTATTCCTTATCGGAATTCGTGGTAATATGACCAGAAACGTACCACCATTCAAGCTCTTCACTTGAATGTCTTCCCTCATCTAAAGGAAAAGCTATTTCGCTGGTAGGATTTGTGGTTGGGTTATAAGGATACGTTTTCCAAACTTGCGCGTTTCCTAAAAAAGAAACAAGAAAAAAAAGCACTAATACATTATATCTTAAAACCATAAACTTATATTTTGGTTAAAATTATAATATGAAAAAAGCTATAACAAAGATTTAAGCTGATTAACTCATTTAGATGTACAAAAAGCAATAAAATGGTCTGTAAAACAAAAAGCACCTATAAAAGGTGCTTTTTAAATCTATGTAATCTGAAATTATTTTATATCCATTAACTCAACATCAAAAACCAAAGTGGCATCAGGAGGAATAACGCCTCCAGCTCCCGCACTACCATAACCTAAATGACTTGGTATTACCAAACGAGCTTTATCACCAACACTTAATAGTTGAATACCTTCATCCCAACCAGGAATTACTTGTCCAACACCTATAGGGAAATCAATTGGTTCGTTTCTTTTATACGATGAATCAAAAACAGTTCCATCAGAAAGCTGACCTTTATAATGTACTGAAACTGTTTGCCCCTTTTCAGCTTTCGCTCCATTTCCTTCTTGAAGAATCTGGTAACGTAATCCACTTTCTGTTTTATTAAATCCAGTAGCAATTTTATCTAGTTCTGCATCTGCAGTCGCTTTTGCTTCGGCTAATCTTTTTTCTCTAGAACCTTCAAAAGTTCTAAACGCTTCAATAGCGCTATAAGCTTCCGCATCTTCACCTACTCTTATAATCTCTAAACTTTCAATTTCATCGCCTTGAGCTATAGCGTCAACAACTTCTTGCCCCTGTTCAACTTTACCGAATACCGTATGCTTATTATCTAACCACGGTGTTTCAATATGAGTTATAAAAAACTGACTGCCATTTGTTCCTGGTCCCGCATTTGCCATAGACAAAACCCCTGGGCCGTCGTGTTTTAAATCTGAATGAAATTCGTCATCAAACTGATAACCAGGGTTACCTGCTCCAGAACCTTGTGGGCAACCTCCTTGAATCATAAAATCAGGAATTACTCGATGAAATTTTAAACCATCATAATAAGGTGTTCCTTGCGGTTTTACATTGTTTTCCAAATTTCCCTCGGCTAAGGCCACAAAGTTACCTACAGTTCCTGGTGTTTTTTTATATTCTAAAGCAACAAGAATGTCTCCTTTTGTCGTATTAAATTTTGCGTATAATCCGTCTTTCATTGTTCTAATTTTTAAGAAAGTGCAAAGATAGGAAATCAAGTTATAAGTACAATTATTGATTTGTCAAGTATTTCTTAAAAAGTAAATATCTTTAAACATAAGAATTTATAAAGTAGGAGAGCCACACACAACCATGTTAAATCAACAGGTATTATCTCGAACAGGAGTTTACAAAGTCTTTGAGCATTTCTTTTAAAATTTAGATGTTTTTTAGACTTTATTACTCCGCCCGTCATTTCACTTTCACTGTTTCAGTTAAAGCTTCGACATTAAACAGTTCTTTTTTTAACTCATAATGCAATAGAAGATATTCTATAATAATCTAATAACCATGTAAATAGTTGTTGTTTTTTTTTGTAAATTGTAGTGAATCATAAAACTAAAACCATGAAAACTAAACTTACCTTATTTATGGTGCTTTTCATTATCCTAGTTGCTTTTACCGCAGTAAATGGAGAGAAAGAACCTTACGACAATTCAATTGAAAATACCAAGAAAAACTTTAAGGGTACTTGGGAGCGTGTGAGCTATTATAATTATGATGAAAATGGAAAAGTGACAGATAGTTTTTCTTCATCTTCTGCGAATAGACATATAAAAATTTATACTGACTCTAAAGTAATGTGGTGTAGAAATGTGGCATCGGATTCAACCGAATGGTTTGGCTATGGCACTTATAATATACATGACGATCTTTTAAGTGAAACATTAGAATATGGTTCAAAAACAATGACCGCTTTTATTAGCCAAAACCCCGAATTCGTTTTTAAATTTACAATTTCCAAAGATAAATACAGCCAAATACAAATTGATGAGGAAGGTCACCCTATTTTTGCTGAAAACTATATAAGACTGGAATAGAAGTATTTATATTAAAAAAGAGGCATATCATCTATCAGGTAATGATTTATTACTCTTGAAGGAAAACAAATATTAACCTTTGATTTATTTATATCGTATTAAATTAATTGGCGACCTCACTAATAAATTTAATACGATATAAACGTAGTTCTTCGTCATCGTAGTCTCCATCAAACTCATCAATGGCTGCATCAATATCGTCAGATTCTGATTCCATAAAATAATCATGAATCTCTTCTTGTTGATCCTCGTCTAAAATATCATGAAGCCAATAATCAATATTTAATTTTGTACCCGAATAAACGATAACCTCCATTTCCTTTATGAATTCTTCCATAGTCATACCTTTAGAAGAAGCGATATCATCAAGTGGTAATTTTCTATCTACATTCTGAATGATATATAATTTATTTGCAGAGTTACTCCCAGTCGATTTTACTACCAAATCGTCTGGACGCATAATATCATGCTCTTCCACATAGGCTGCAATAAGATTAACAAAATCTTTTCCGTACTTTTTTGCTTTTCCATCTCCAACACCATGAACATTACCAAGTTCGGTTAAATTTATAGGATATTTAAGCGCCATATCCTCCAACGAGGGGTCTTGAAAAATCACAAATGGAGGCACCCCTAATTTCTTAGCATTCTTTTTTCGCAAATCTTTTAGCATTGCCATTAAAACACTATCGGCAACTGCAGGTCCAGATTTCGCAGCTGTTATAATACTTCCATCTTCTTGCTCACCTTCAAAAATATGATCCTCTGTCATCATAAAAGACTCCGGTTTCTTAATGAAATCCTTACCAGAATTTGTCAATTTTATCACACCATAGGTTTCTATATCCTTTCTTAAATAACCAGCTACTAAAACTTGTCTTAATAAGGCCATCCAATACTTATTATCTTTTCCTTTTCCATTCCCAAAGAATGGCTGTTCATTCGTCTTATGCGAATTGATTAAAGCATTTTCTTTTCCTATAATAACATTTACAAGATCCTTAGACTTATATTTCTCGTTGGTATCTCGAATGGTTTCTAACAATATTTTTACATTATCCTTTGCTTCCGTTTTCTTTTTAGGGTGCTTAACATTATCATCCATGTCTCCACCTTCCCCTGTTTCATTATCAAAATCTTCCCCGAAATAGTGCAAAATGAATTTCCTTCTTGAAATAGACGTTTCAGCAAAAGCCACAACTTCTTGCAACAAAGCTTGCCCTATTTCTTGCTCTGCAACAGGTTTACCAGACATGAATTTTTCTAGCTTTTCAATGTCCTTGTAGGTATAATAGGCTAAACAATGTCCTTCTCCTCCATCTCGTCCCGCTCGCCCTGTTTCTTGATAATAACTTTCTATGCTTTTTGGTATGTCATGATGAATAACATACCTAACATCTGGTTTATCTATACCCATTCCAAAGGCAATAGTAGCTACAACCACATCCACATCTTCCATCAAAAATTTATCTTGATGACTGGATCTGGTTTTGGCATCTAGACCAGCGTGGTATGGTACGGCATTTATACCATTTACCTGTAGGACCTGAGCCAATTCTTCAACACGTTTTCGACTTAAGCAATACACAATACCCGATTTCCCTTCGTTCTGTTTTATAAACCTAATAATATCAGCATCTACATTTTTAGTCTTTGGTCTTACCTCATAGTATAAATTAGGTCTGTTGAATGAAGCTTTAAATGTCATAGCATCTCCAATTCCCAAATTTTTAATAATGTCTTCCTGAACTTTTGGTGTCGCCGTAGCTGTTAAACCAATAATGGGAATATTATCCCCTATTCGCTTAATAATATGTCTTAAATTTCGATATTCCGGTCTAAAATCATGCCCCCATTCACTAATACAGTGCGCTTCATCAATGGCTAAAAATGAAATTTTTACCGTTCTTAAAAACTCAACATTTTCTTCTTTAGTTAACGATTCTGGAGCCACATAGAGTAGCTTGGTAACACCATTAACAATATCTTCTTTAACCTGTTTTATTTCTGTTTTATTTAGCGAAGAATTTAGTACATGCGCAACACCATCTTCTTTCGAAACTCCTCGAATAGCATCTACTTGATTCTTCATTAATGCTATTAACGGAGATACGACTATGGCCGTCCCTTCTTGCATTAATGCAGGTAGCTGGTAACAAAGAGATTTCCCTCCTCCAGTTGGCATAATTACAAACGTATGTTTTCCTGCTAATATACTTTCTACAACTGCTTCTTGAAGTCCTTTGAATTTATTAAAACCAAAATATTTTTTAAGAGCTGCATGTAATTCGCTTTTTGCTATTGTCATCAATTTTAAGAAAATTAATTACTTATTTAAAACTCCCAAATACCATTGTTAACACATGAGTCAAATTAACAACGTATTTAAAGACCCCTCATTTTTTTTTCGTTAGTTTTGTAACGAAATTACAACATAATTCAATTTCATTATCTCTAAAGATAAGAAATTCTTTAAATATTAAACCAAAAATAGTAAATTTTGAGAGACAATAATTCTATTATTGAAATGGCAAGGGACACTATTAAAATGGAAAGTAAAACCATTTTAAATTTATCCAATTTGGTAACCAATGATTTTGCAGAATCTGTAAAACTCATATTCAATTCAAAAGGGCGCGTTATTATTACAGGTATTGGTAAAAGTGCTATTATTGCTAGCAAAATTGTAGCCACCTTAAACTCAACTGGAACTCCCTCGGTTTTTATGCATGCGGCTGACGCTATTCATGGTGATTTAGGGCTTATCCTTGAAGATGATGTTGTTATATGCATTTCTAAAAGTGGTAATACACCTGAAATTAAGGTACTTGTTCCATTAATAAAGAGTGCCAAAAATAGCATGATTGCTATTACTGGAAATACAGAATCATTTTTAGGCAAAAATGCAGATTTCGTTTTAAATGCTTTTGTCGAGAAAGAAGCTTGCCCAAATAATCTAGCACCAACCACAAGTACAACGGCTCAATTGGTGATTGGTGATGCTTTGGCAGTCTGCCTCCTAAACTTGAGAGGTTTCTCAAGTAAAGATTTCGCTAAATATCATCCAGGGGGGGCTTTAGGTAAAAAACTATACTTAAGGGTTCAAGATATGTCTTCAGCAAATGAAAAACCAAGTGTACACCCTACTGCTAGTATTAAAGATGTTATAGTTGAAATATCAAAAAAAATGTTGGGTGTTACAGCGGTTGTTGATAATGACCAGATTGTTGGGATTATTACGGATGGTGACCTGAGAAGAATGCTTAGTTCTGTTGACGATTTTTCAAAACTAACAGCCAAAGATATTATGGGCAAAAATCCACATTGTATTCATGCAGATGCCATGGCTGTAGATGCTTTAGAGACTATGGAAAATAATGATATTTCCCAATTATTAGTAGAGGATAATGGCAAATATACCGGAGTTGTTCATTTACATCATTTAATTAAAGAAGGTATACTATAATGACAAAAAAAGATATTAATGAGATGTCTTTTTTAGACCATCTGGAAGATTTGCGCTGGCATCTAATTCGAATTTGCTTAGCCGTAGTAATCGTTGCTACTTTCGCCTTTATTTTTAGTAGATTTATTTTTGACCAAATAATTTTTGCACCACTAGATATGAGTTTCCCAACTTATGACATGTTGTGTAAAACGGCCAATTTAATAGGCTTAGACACTACATTCTGTGCTGAAGAAATGCCTATGATATTACAAAATAGAACTATGGCAGGTCAGTTTTCTGCTGATATTTGGACAGCCATTTTAGGCGGCTTTATTATTTCATTTCCTTATGTGATTTATCAATTATGGAAGTTTATAAGCCCTGGCTTACATAGTAATGAACGTAAACACTCTCGAGGCTTTATTATTATTTCGTCCATTTTATTTTTCATTGGTGTATTATTTGGATATTATATTGTAACACCTTTATCATTAAACTTCTTGGCTAATTATAGTATCTCTACACAAGTGGATAATCAAATCGATATCAGCTCCTACATAGCCCTTGTAAGATCTTCAGCCTTGGCTTCAGGTTTAATTTTTGAATTACCAATTATAATTTATTTCTTAACCAAAATAGGTTTGGTTACGCCAGAAATATTGAGAAAATACAGAAAATACGCCTTGGTAATTGTTCTTATTTTGTCTGCTATTATTACACCGCCAGATATAGCAAGCCAAGTTATTGTTGCGATACCTATTTTAATATTATATCAAGTAAGTATTTACATTTCTAAAATTGTAGTTAGAAATCAAAAAAGAGAAGAAAACAAAAATGTCTGATAGTATTAAAGAATTCAATGATTATCGCTCTAAAATGAACGATAAAATCTTAGGAGACAACAACAAAATTATAAAGCGTATTTTTAATTTAGACACCAACGCTTATACTCAAGGCGCTTTAGACACTAAAACAAAAGAACTTCTTGGCTTAGTCGCTTCTGCGGTTTTGCGTTGTGATGATTGTGTGAAATACCATTTAGAAACCAGTTATAAAATTGGTTTAAAAAAGGAAGAAGTTGTTGAAGCTTTAAGCATTGCTACTTTGGTTGGTGGCACGATTGTTATTCCACATTTACGCCGTGCCTATGAATATTGGGATGCTCTAGAAGCCCAATAATTAATTTTTTTTTACGTTATTGCAATTATGATTTTAAAGGCAGACAATTTAATGAAGTCCTACAGCGGACGAAAAGTAGTAAAAGATGTATCTCTAGAGGTACATCAGGGGGAAATTGTAGGGCTTTTAGGCCCAAATGGAGCTGGAAAAACTACATCATTTTATATGATTGTTGGCTTAATAAAACCGAATGGCGGTCATATTTATTTAGACAACACTGAAATCACTAAATATCCCATGTATAAACGTGCTCAAAATGGCATTGGGTATTTAGCACAAGAGGCCTCAGTATTCAGAAAATTAAGTATTGAAGATAACATTTTAAGTGTTTTACAACTTACTAAACTAAGTAAGAAGGAACAGGAATATAAAATGGAATCTCTTATTGATGAATTCAGCTTAGGACATATTAGAAAAAATCGGGGCGATTTATTATCTGGAGGGGAACGCAGACGAACTGAAATTGCAAGAGCCTTAGCCACAGACCCTAACTTTATACTTTTAGACGAACCTTTTGCTGGTGTCGACCCTGTAGCTGTTGAAGACATTCAGCGTATTGTAGCACAACTTACCAAAAAGAACATTGGTATTCTGATAACCGATCATAACGTTCAAGAAACCTTAGCTATTACCGACAGAACTTATTTAATGTTTGAAGGTAGTATTCTTAAAGCAGGTAAACCAGAAGAACTAGCTGACGATGAAATGGTTAGAAAAGTGTATCTAGGCCAAAACTTCGAACTTCGTAAAAAGAAAATACGGAACTAAAAGCTAAACTTTTTTACTTGTCTCATTTCTTTGTCTTCCTTTAAAAAAAGGAATGTTATGACTTTCTACCGCCTTATATCTTTTTTTTTGCGCCAACCCAAATTTTAGGATCTTCTAAATAGATTTACTCTCAACAGTCAATATCTATTTTCATACTCCAATTTAATTAACGCATCCAAAACTTACAATCTGTCAAGAGCAAAACAAATATTGTAATTATTTAGGAAACATTAAAAATTTATTCATATCTTTATGATATCATTTTAATATCATTTTAAATAATCCTACATATTATGAGAGAAGAAAAAATAATCACACCCACAAATGGCTATTCAATGCTGTTCATTTTTTTAATTATACTTTTCGGAAGTATTTCCATAGTCATTCTATCAAGAAGTTTGTTATTTATAATACCTTTCATCATAGCCATTTTCATTTTTAAAGGATTCATTATGGTCCAACCTAACAACTCAAGAGTCCTTCTTTTATTTGGAAAATATGTTGGAACTATTAACACGAATGGTTTTTATTGGGTCATTCCTTTTTATACTAGAAAGAAAATTTCCCTTCGTGCCCGTAATTTTGATAGCGAAAGACTAAAAGTAAATGATAAACTGGGCAACCCAATTATGATTAGCACGATTCTTGTTTGGCGAGTACTGGACACTTACAAAGCCGCTTTTGATGTGGATAATTATGAAAATTTTGTTCGAGTTCAAACCGATGCCGCTGTACGTAAATTGGCTAGTATGTACCCTTATGATAATTTTGCAGATGAGGGCCATACCGAAGATATCACATTAAGGTCTAGTGTGAACGAAGTAAGCGAAGCCTTAGAAAAAGAAATTCATGAACGCCTGTCTATTGCCGGTATTGAAGTTTTAGAGGCAAGAATAGGTTACTTAGCTTACGCTCAAGAAATAGCCAATGCCATGTTAAAAAGACAACAAGCAACAGCAATTGTTGCGGCGCGACATAAAATTGTTCAAGGTGCCGTAAGTATGGTAGAAATGGCTCTTGAGGAACTTGGAAAAAAAGAAATAGTTGAACTGGATGAAGAACGTAAAGCTGCCATGGTAAGTAACCTAATGGTTATTCTTTGTGGTGATAAAGATGCATCACCGGTATTAAACACGGGGACATTGAACCAATAAATAATGAGAGTCTTTAAAGAAGAACAACGGTTTACTCAAACTTGGCTAATTATATTATTGAGTATCTCAAGTATGATTCCCATATTTCTAATTACAAAGCTTTTTTATGAAAATCAAATGAGTTTAAATCAATATATTGGTACCATGACTATCGTTTTAATATCCATGGGACTTATATTCATTTTTAAACTAAAAACCAGAATAGACGAAAGTGGTATACATTATCAATTTTTTCCTTTTCATTTGAAGATGAAAACCATACTTTGGAAACATATAAAAAAAGCTAAAACTAGAAAATATGATGCCATTTCTGAATTTGGAGGATGGGGATTAAAAGGTGGTTGGCTTTGGAAAAAGAATAATGGAATCGCTATTAACGTTAAAGGCAATATTGGTATTCAATTAGAATTAAAAAATGGCAAAAAAGTATTAATTGGTACTCAAAAGAAACATGATGCTGATAGTGTTATAGAGAGATATTTATATGAAATTTAATTATGGCAAAGAAAAAGGCTTTTGCGCTACGCATTAACGAGGATATGCTCAAGGCTATTGAAAAGTGGGCTGCAGATGAGTTTCGCAGTACCAACGGCCAGATTGAGTGGATGCTTAATGAAAGTATAAAAAAGGCTAAACGGGCTCCTAAAAAAAAATCAGAGTAACCCCTATTTGTCTTCTATTAACTTAAACACAAACTCCATTTCTGGGTCTTTATCTAATAATTTATCCGTAATAGTTGGTCTTACATAATAATCTGGAATAACGCCATGTCCAGTATTTTCAGATTTCACATTTAATTTAAACAACTCTATTGGGATTCTTACTCTAATCTTAGAATTTGGTAATGTTAAAAGTCTACTAGTTCCACTTACATGTTGGTTTGTATTACCACCAACCTCTTCTCCTACAAACAAAGCTTTATTTATATTTTTAATATGAGAAGCTATTTCTCCCGTGGCAGAAAATGAAAATCCATTTGTTAACACATACACGTCTCCTTTAAAAACTGACTTTGCGGGTTTAAATTCTTTCAAACCAGGTATTCCTTTTATACCATAAACTTCTCCTTTCTTTTTCAATTTAAATAATGGATACAAAAAATTAATACTAAACCCACTTTGATTATAAAATTTTGGATTAGGAGTTTTATTAGTTTTCACATACATATCCTCATAAAAAACAAATGGGGTTTCGTTTAAATGGGAAAGCAATTCTAATGTTGGTTTTTCATCTCCACCACCATTATTTCTTAAATCTATTACAAGATGTTCTATATCTTCTTTTATTAATTGTGAAAATGACTCATTAAAAAAATCTTTAAAATTCTGTTTTACTCTTTTAGCATAGTAAATAGAAAAAACTTTGATTTCCATAATGGCAACATTATCATCTGTTCTAAGATTTAAAACAGGCTCCTGAGTCTCTCCCCACCACTTACTATCATCTTGATATTTATTCCACTTATTTTTCTTTATATTTTGTTTTGTTAATCCATTAACTTCAATATTTAAAGTTTCTCCTTTTAAGCTTATCAATTCAATATTATAAATTTCATAATCACCTCTTAAGTTGGCATAAATATCATTAAAAGAAGAGCTAAGTACCTTATCAGGAAAAGTAGTATTAAAACCATCTCGAGGTAGTTTAGCACGAAACTCTTTATAAAGTGTAACTGCATCTTCACCATTAATACTTTTAATTATACTCCCATCTTGAATATCATCATTTGAAGAATTATTTTTTAACACATACAAAATATCATTATCCAAATACACCTCAAAAGGAAATAGTGTAAATAACTCATTTCTTTGTTTTTCATATGTAACACTGGGTTTTATACTTGTATGCCCATTTTTAATAAATTGATTTAATAAAATAACTTTTCTATAAAATTCAACTGAAGATAAGGGCTGTTTTATCGTCATTTCTAGACTATCAAAAGCTCTATCCATTTTAGTCTTATTGGTATAAGTATACAACCCTGTCTGGATGGTTTCCATATTATGTCTTAGAAGTCTAAAATCTTCTTTTAATTTTTCAACTGAACAAAAATTACTTGAATCCTGATTTTGAGCAATAAGGTTTGTATTAATTAATAATGTCAGATAAATTAATACGAATATAGACTGTTTAATCATATTTAGTTTGATATATATAATGGCTATGTACCATCAAATGTAAGACTATAAATCATGAATCTGTTGTACATTATTGCACTTATTGTACAAAATAAGAATCCTGAAAAACTAAGGGAGTAACACCTGTAAAGCGTTTAAAATTTTTATAAAAGTGAGGAGCATCATAAAAACCAGCATCAACTGCTACATTTAAAATTGGGACACCTTTTTTAAGTAGTTGTTTACTTTTTTCTATTTTTTTTAATAGTACAAAATTATTCGGTGTTAAACCTGTTTCTTGTTTGAATAAGCGTATAAACTTAAACTTATCTATACCGAATTGGGAAGCTGTTTTATCTAAAGAAAATGTTTCGAACGAAGATTCATTTATAAAGGTCTGAAATAATTTAGTTGTTTTATAACTAAACATCTCATCTTCGGCATAATTTACAACTAACTGTTTTAATGCCTTTGTTAATCTAAATTCAAAATTAACAGATGCATTTTCTAAGTTTTCAGATAAGAAATAGAATTCATTGAATAGCTGAGTGTTATAAATTACTTTATTCCGAAAAAAAACGTTTCTATTATTATTAAAAGATTTAATAACATCTGGTGAAACATAAAATGTAAAAAATGAATTTCCTTGATCCCTATCGCATGGTGTAGCATGAACCTCATCTGGGTTTACAATAGAAAGCACACCTCTTGGTACTTTTAAAAATTTATCAGTGAGTTTTATATTGAATGTAGTATCTAAAATTAAAGCAATATTAAACGTATCATGTGTATGAAAAGGAAAATCTATGGTATGCGATTTTGCCCTTAAAAATTCCAGCCCATCCAAAATAGGTTTATAATGATATTCACTTATATTCTTCATAAATATTTGTCGTAACTAACCTCTTTTCTTTGAGAAGTACCATTGTAAACTACGGATAATTATCAAAAAAGTAGTTATAAAAAGGGGAAACTGCCACACTAATTAAAACAGTAATTTCCACATCTTAAAATGCGCCAACTTAAACATCTAAATAATCGCAAAACTTAAAAAAATATGAGTTCTGCATCTGAAAAACTGCTAATCATTAAAAACTAAAACAGCCTCCTAATAAATTGAAATAGTTTTACAGCTAATAATGCAACAATACCTACCAATATGCCCACAATAAAGTCTCTTAGAAAACCTGGAAAAGTTTCCAAAAAATGATGAAAAAACTCAATATTATGAACAAATATTCCTCCTGCAACTAACAGTAAGGCAATAGTCCCAATAACCGATAAACTCCTTATCACCCATGGCAGTGTATTAATTAGCACGTTTCCAATAATATATGAGAAGCTCTTTTTGTTATCATTCAATTTAACCAATTTTAAGCCAAAGTCGTCCATTCTAACAATTAATGCCACGATACCATAAACTCCAATTGTAGCAATTATTGCCACTATCGAAACGACCAAGATTTGAAACAAAATAGGCCTACCAATTACCGTTCCTAAAGCAATAATGACTATTTCAACAGATAAAATAAAGTCTGTAAAAATAGCGGATTTAACTTTCTTTTTTTCAACACTTAGTAGTTCTTCTTTTGATAAATTCAACTCATTTTTAGACTTTAACTCAATACTATCTTGTTCATGACTACTCCTATGAAAAATGAAATGATATACTTTTTCTACGCCTTCAAAAGCCAAATATACACCACCAAGAATTAGAGCAAGGGTAACCCCCCAAGGCGCAAAAGCACTTAGTAAAAATGCTATAGGTAGTATAATTAATTTATTAAGTGCAGAGCCTTTAGTAATAGCCCATAGAACTGGCAGCTCCCTTGAAGCCACAAAACCAGTGGCCTTTTCTGCATTTACAGCTAAATCATCGCCTAAAATACCCGCTGTTTTTTTGGTAGAAATTTTACTCATTACTACCACATCATCCATTAGGGCAGCAATATCATCAAAGAGCGCGAAAAAACCTGATGCCATCTATTTTGAAATTGAATTGTCTAAAACAGACATTAAAATATATAATACTATAATTACCGGTATTGCAGCAAATTTTAAAACAATTAGTAATACCGCGCAAAGCAGGAGAAAAATATACCTTGTGCTATTGCCTTTAAAACCATAATCTTTAAACTTTAAAGCAAACAATTTAATGTTTGAATTCAATAAATAAGCGCTTAAAATAGCAACCCCAATTAAAAACCACCTGTTAAGAATAATGCTATTAATCAAATCGTTATTTTGAAATTCTAGTATTAATGGCAGCGAAAGTATGAATAAGGCATTTGCAGGTGTTGGAAGACCTTTAAAAAAGGTTTGCTGTTCGTTGTCTACATTAAACTTAGCTAATCTGTATGCCGATGCAAGTGTAATTATAAGTCCGAATGCAGGAACAAAAGGCAAATGATAACCACTTGATAAATTTACCACGCCCCAGTCTGAAACAACTAGCTCTAATAGTTTAAACATGACAATCCCAGGCACGAGACCACTTGTTACCATATCGGCTAGAGAATCTAATTGCAAACCTAATTCACTTTGAACTTCTAATTTTCTCGCTGCAAAACCATCAAAAAAATCAAAGAAAATACCCAGAAAAACAAATAATGCCGCACTAATAAAATTAGAATTTACAGCAAAAAGAACAGCTATACTACCACATAAAAGATTTAAAAGTGTTAAAATATTCGGAATATGTTTCTTCATTAAGACATTCTTCAAAATTAATTTTTGTAAAAATAACAAACTATTAGCGTCTATTACAAGTATTAAACAATATCTGTTATAAATTGAAGTTTATAGGTTTATAAATTATGTGCATCTTTGTAAAAAAATTGCGATTGAGACCCTACATAACCACATTATTTTGTGTTTTATCTATGTCCTTATTTAGTCAAACTGTTAGAAAGTATTCTAACGAGTTCATGAATATTGGTGTAGATGCCGCTGCATTGGGTATGAGTAATGCTGTAACAGCACATTCTGACGATGTGAACTCAGGTTATTGGAACCCCGCTGGTCTAGTTAATTTGGAAGATAATCAGCTAGCATTAATGCATTCCAGCTATTTTGCCAATATAGCGAACTACGACTATGCGGCTTTTGCAATGCCGCTAGATGACAGAAGTGCCGTAGGATTTTCTCTAATTCGTTTTGCTGTTGATGATATTTTAAACACGACACAACTTATTGATGAACAAGGTAATATTAACTACGACAGAATAAGTCTATTTTCTACTGCCGATTATGGGTTAACCTTCTCTTACGCCAGAAAATTACCAGTTCAAGGTCTTAACTATGGTGTTAATGCTAAAGTGATAAGGCGCATTATTGGCGATTTTGCATCTTCTTGGGGTTTTGGTCTAGATTTTGGGCTTCAATTTCAAACGGAAAATAATTGGAAGTTTGGAGTTATGGCAAGAGATATAACTACCACATTTAATGCTTGGGCAATTGATGAGGAGGAGTTTTCTAAAATTCAAAATGCCGTAGCAGGTCAGAATCAGGAATTACCTCAAACGACAGAAATAACTATTCCTAAATTGCAAATTGGTGTATCAAAATTAGTAGATTTCAATTACGATTACACACTTCTTACTTCTGTAAATTTAAATATGCGCTTTGCCGAAACCAATGATGTTATTTCTACCTCGTTTGCAAGTATAAATCCGGCAGTGGGGTTTGAGTTTGGCTATATTGACATGGTTTATCTAAGAGGTGGAATGGGAAATTTTCAAAATGAACTTCAAATTGATAATACAGACCAATTAACATTTCAACCTAGTTTCGGTTTGGGCTTTAAGTATAATGGAATTCAAATTGATTATGCTTTTACAGATATTGGAGACCAAAGCGTCGCCTTATATTCAAACGTGTTTTCTTTAAAACTTGATTTTAGTATCTTTAGATAATGCAAAAAACGTTACTCTTTCTACTCCTTTTATTTTCAATAAAATTAAGTCATGCACAGCAATTAACACTCTCTGAGACAGCAGAGATTAGTGTGCTAACAGTCGGCCCCGGAGAATCTCTGAATGATGCTTTCGGACATAGTGGTTTTAGAGTAAAAGACCGTCAGAAAAAGATTGATGTTGTTTATGGTTACGGCGAGTATGACTTTGATGCACCCAATTTCTATTTGAAATTTGCTCAGGGTAAGCTAAACTATTTAATTAGTAAGACAGAATTTAATAGGTTTTATCAAATCTATGCTTATTATAATAGATCTATTAATGAGCAAGTTTTAAATCTATCCATCTCAGAAAAACAAAAGCTATACAACTATTTAACAGACAATTACAAACCTGAAAATAGACGGTATTTATACGATTTCTTCTTTGATAATTGCGCTACTAAAATTAAAGATGTTACCAATATTTCTCTAAACAACTCTATTCAGTTTAATAAACCACGAGATTTTGAAGATGCAACTTTTAGAACACTTATTCAGAATAATTTAAACAGAAATTCTTGGGGGAGTTTAGGTATTGATATGGCTTTAGGCTCTGTAATTGATAGACAAGCCACAACCGAAGACCATATGTTTTTACCAGAGAACATTTACAAATTCTTTGCAGTTGCCAATAAATCTAATGAGGGTGCTCCTTTAGTGCAACAAAGCCAAGTTTTGTATTCTCAGAAAGAAAAGGTAATAACAAGTTCTTTTTTGACAAGCCCGTTATTCCTGCTGAGTATCATTGGGTTATTAATTATTTATATAACTTATAGAGATTATAAACTAAACAAGCAAAGTAAATGGCTAGACATTATTTTATTTTCTATAACAGGTGCCGTAGGTGTCTTAATTCTGTTACTTTGGTTTGCCACTAACCATAAAGGTACACACCAAAACTATAATTTATTATGGGCTTTCGCTTTGAATCTATTTGTTACTGGTCAATTCTTTAAAACTAAAGTTAACTCTTGGTTTATAAAATATATGAAGCTTTTAATTATTATGCTTTGTCTTCTGACACTGCACTGGATAATTGGTGTACAAGTATTCGCTATTGGATTAATCCCATTACTACTAGCTCTACTTATAAGATATATATATCTGGTCTCTTTTTATTCAAAATAATTACTGTCCTCGGAAGAAAATCACAGTACTTAAAGTTTTTATTATAATATTTATATCTAATAAAAACCCTCTATGCTTAATGTAATATAAATCATACTGAAGTTTGGTTAAAGTATCATCTATAGAAGCGGCATACTTTGTTTTAACTTGTGCCCAACCAGTTAATCCAGGTTTAACCATATGCCTCGTTTCATAAAACGGTAACATTTGAGCTAACTCCTTAACAAAAACAGCACGTTCTGGTCTTGGACCAATCAAACTCATTTCTCCTTTTAAAATATTAATGAACTGAGGAAATTCATCAAGCCTGGTATTCCGCATAAACTTTCCAAATACAGTTATTCTTGCATCTCCCTTTTGCGCCCAAACAGCTCCATCCTTTTCGGCATTTTTAATCATGGTGCGGTACTTTATGATCTTAAACAAATTACCATTTTTTCCAACACGCTCCTGAGTATAAAAAAGTGGTCCTCTATTTGCAACACTATTCCCTAATAATATAAGGGGCAAAAAAAGTGTTCCCACTAGTAATCCAACCAATGCAATGATAATATCAAAAAGTCTATGAAAAAATAAATACAACTTATTTTGATTGTTCCTGCTAAACGGGAAATGACGATAAAAATCTTTTCCAATAAACTGTACTGGGACACGTTGCGTCATATCCTCATAAACCTGAGTATACTCATTTATCGGAAATCCCCTTTCTAATAATTTTAAAAGCTTATAATATATTTCAGATGTTATACAGTCCAAATTAAAACTTGCTACAACAATTTCTGAAATATTTTCCTTTTCAATAACCTCCTCAATAAGTTTTGGGTCGTACTCGGGAATCGTATTGAATTTCACTTCTCCTAATTTAGTTTTTTCACAATTTACGAAACCAACAATTTTATAATTAGGGTCAGAATCGACCAAAGCATCAATCATGGATTCCATATTTGACGTTTCTCCAATGACTAAGACATTTTTAAAAAACCTAGCCGATACAATAAAATTAACATATACTAACCTCCAGGAGAACAAGGCAATCAATATTCCTAAATAAAAAAACAAAATCTGTAATCGATTTTCTGGAAGTAAGGGAGTAAAAAATGGTGTTAATAAATAAAAAAGTACTGTAACAGAAACAGTAAACACAATACTCGTTGCAATCTTTTCAATCCTACTAGATTTCTGGAGATCATAAAGTTCAAAAATAGTTCCAAATATCCATAGGTATAGAACTAAAACAAATATCCAAGTCCAATTCTCCTTAGTTATTGTAAAATAGTCAAAGTGAAATGAATTCCCTAATAAATAGAGAATTAGTAAAACCACTAATACATCAAAAACTCGAAGTAGTACCTTACGTTCAGATATATTAAAATGTATTCCTTGTTTGGACATCTAAGCAAAAATATCTTTCTTTTTTTCTGCAAAGATAGTAAGTTAATTCAGATAACATATGTTAAGACAATAGAGAAATCCATTTTCCTTTAACAACCTCCCAATCAAACTCCTCCACTTTAAGTCTGGCGGCTTCTGTAATCCTTAGAATATTCTCACTGTTTCCTATCAAATATTTAATTGCCTCTGTAAATGTATTGATATCATTAGGTTCAACTAAAACACCATCAACTCCATTCCTTATCAAAAAAGGCAGTCCTCCAACATTTGTAGAAACAACTGGTAAGCCTAAGGCCATAGCCTCAATAACACTTACTGGAGTATTGTCAATATTAGTTGTGTTAATGAATATATTAAAATCTTTTGCTTTTTTATGCCACTGTTTTTTGGTTAAAATACCTGTAAATTCAACCTCTAGACTTAATTTTCTAGCATGATTTTTTGCCTCCTCCAGACTTCCATCATTATCAGGACCAATCATACAAAGCCTTGAATCTATACCTTCATCTTTAAGAAACTTTAAAATATCAATAGCCAATAACGGATTATAAAGCCTAGAAAAAGAACGGACCCATAGTAGATTTACGGTATCGAAAACTCTTGCCTTAAAGCTATAATCTTTTAGTTCTATGGAATTTGGTATACAAATTACATTTGTATATCCAAATCCTTCAAATCTTGATTTTGTATATAATGAAGGGGCAACATTTTTATAGGCATTATTAAAAATAAGCTGAGATAATTTTACGGAAGAACTTAACCTTTCAGGTAACTTTCCCCCATGTAAAATTGGTATATATTTTAACCTTAGGATTCTGCATAACTGACTTACTAGAAAAGCATAATAAAAATTCACTGTACTATACGTATCAATAAGTACATAGTCTACATTTTTTCTTGACTTATACACTGCTGCAAACATGTCTAGTAATCGCATTAATTTATTGGGTTTACTAGATGCCACTTTTACATTAAAACCTTCTAAAGTTAATAGCCGACCTAAAGTTTCCACCGTCGTTGGTGTTTTATTTTCAGCGGATAAATTATTTCCTATGTAAAGCAGGTTTTTCATTGGTAATATTTAATAAAGCTAAAGCATAAATAAATCCTGGCGCTGCAATTCTCATAGACGAATGATTAATTGTAGCAAACCAAAAGCATAAAAAAGCATAGAAATAATAGTTTCTTCTATTTTGAGACCTATATATTAATGGTGTAAATATTAATATCAAAAGAATAACAATACCTAGAAAACCATGTTCTCCCAAAACCCGTCCCACTTCATTATGAGTAGGCAGTGCCTCTCGTTGCTCTTCAATTCTTTTATCTTTTGTTCTGCTCGCACCAAGACCAAAAAAAGGATTTTTCACAAATCCATCTATCTCATCCATAAACAGGGTAAAACGACCCGTAGTCACGTCTTCCTTTTCTACACCAAGAGCATTTTCATTAGCATATCTTTTATCAATCAAGCCTTCGGTTTGATTTGAACTAATACCCCATGTTATTAGAATAATACTTAAAAAAAAGACCAATCTTTTTAATAAAGCACCCTTAATACGTCCTGGCGAGCTTACAAAATACGTAAGTAAAAAAAATACAATACACAGCACACCTACAATTACCCCACCCCTACTAAAAGTAACAACTGCACGAAAAGAAATAGCCACAAAAATTAATACATTCAGTATAGTGACCCACAATTTTGAAGATCCCGAAATTATTCTAGACCCAATAATAAACATACCTAAACCCAAAACTGTTGATACTTGATTTGCTCCAAAACCACCAGACGTAGCAGCGTTCGAACTTGTTCCTGAAAGCACATCTTTTACGCTAGGATTATACAAGAAAACATAGGTTGTTAGGGAAATTAATGGTAACAGAGCATACAACAGTATATCTTCTAATTGCCGTCTTGAAATTTTCCTGTCAAAACAAAAAATACTCGCAATACCTAAACAAATAGGTCCACTCAAAACAAATAAAACATTCTTTCTGAAATCAGCCTCAAAACTCAAGGTCATGGAAGCGACAAAAATGGCAGGCACGAGACAAATAAGGTATATAAAATATGAGTAAGCCCTACCAGAAGCACCTTTATAAATAATGCCCATAAAACAGAACAACATAACAATATACTTACAGGCCTCGTATGATAGCGCACTTTTGGTCATTCTAAAAAACACCTCAGCACCAACAAAATAAGCACAGCCCATGAGGATATATCTATCCTTATCTCTTTTTGATGCTAAAATTATCTTTCGCATAAAATAAATCAAGACTGCAATAAAATAGATTTTACCTAAACCTTTATTGATAAAAATGAGCGTTCCTAAAAAAAGGTGAAAACCAACTAAAGCTGTATAACTGAATTTATTTTTCAAATTAATATTAAAACACTAAATTATTGAGCAAATATAATGCTTGATATTTAATAATATGGTTTATCTATTTAGTATAACTTAACTTTAAAATTTCGGGCAATTAGATAATATCAGTTTTAATTCTGTGAAGGTAGTACTGATATGTAAATAGCTTAATTAAGTCCTGTTCACTTTGCAATTCTTTTAGTTCATGTGGTTTAAATCTGTGAATCTCTTCAAGGACCTCCTTTAAATTATTTACGGTATTTGGGTCTAAAACAAATCCATTTTTACCATTTTCTATATATTGTCCAATAGATGAGACATTCGATACTATAGGTACGCAACCAAAATTCAAGGCTTCCGCAATGACCTTAGGAAATCCCTCAGATGCCGAGGAGGGTAATAAGAAAAAATGTGCTTTTTTGAAGATTTTAAAAACATCATTAAAATTTAAGAACCCATGAAAAACAAATGGGATCTCCGTTTTTTTTGCTAAGTCCTTATACGCCTCTATTTTTTCACCATTTCCTATTAAGTGAACTTCTTTAACCATTGTCTTATCCTCAAGCAAAGTGAAGGCTTCTATTATTCGCCTCACCCCTTTCTCATCTTCTAACCGCCCCGCAAAACAATAAATAAAGGGTGGTTTAAATTCTTTTTTAACCAGTACTTTTATACCTTCATCTTCATATTTTTCTGTTATGCACGGATTCTCAAAGGTTAAACATTGCTCAGGTTGGTTTGGCCATTTGCCATTAATGGTTACTTTTCTTTTTTGTCGTTTTAAAAACCACCTCTGAATGGCATAACCAAACGGAGGTTTATCCTGATTCCAATTGCCTGCATATTTAAACCAACCTTTCTTGTTAGAAAAAAGCATTAATATGGGAATTAAATAAACTCCTATACCCGTAGGCGCTCTTAGCTGAAATACATCAACCTTTTTTAGAGTTTTAAAAACTTTTAAAACAGTAGATGGCGCGTTCCATACTATATCAAACTTATCTATTAATCGTTTACCACCGGTATAAGGTATTGGAATAAAGTGAATATTATTGGACGTGTATGGCAATGAACTTGGAGGAGGTATACTATCAAGGTGCGTTGCGATATGATATACTTCGTCAAAAATAGTAGCTAAATAATTTATTTCAGTTAACGTTGGACCCCAACCCACTATAACACCATTATCATCTGTATAATGTTCTGTATGCGATATAATTAATAACTTCATAGTTTCATCATTTTTGTATAAATATGAATACAATCTTGCGCATATTTCTCTTCACTAAAATTCTTATTATATATCTCATTTAAATCATAAGAGATTGTTTTTTTTAAAGCTTGTTTCTTCCATGCCAATAGATCAAAATTATCCATAAACAAATCAGAATATTTTTCTCCTATCGTCTTAAACACCTCACCTGTACTAAAGCTTATGAATCTTAAATTTTGAGCAAGGTATTCAATGAGCACTAATGGACCACTTTCAGATTTTGCCGTATGCAGTGCTAACTTATATTTAGATAATTCACCTTGGATATTCGTGGTATGATCATTAAAATGAACGCAATTATCATACTCTAATAAGTTTATTTCATTTTTTAAGACTTTAAAGTAAGCGGCATCTTGAACCTTGCCATAAATAGTTATCTCCTCATTTAATGCCTGTGCTAGTTGAATGGCAAATAATTGATTCTTTATAGGCTTAATATTTCCAACAATAACCAATCCTTTTTTATTGTGATGAGTTAAAGTACCAACCTTTTCTTTTAAGATACAGTTCTTTAATAAAAAGACCGCTTTATGGGACATATTCAAATTATTGCTTGCCCAAGATGTTAAACTTTCACTAACACCAATGTAGTACTTGGGTTTAAACACTTTAAAAAAAACAGGAACACTAATATCTTTATCTATACTACCGTAATGATCATGGAGTATAATTTTTGTTTTAAGATTAAATAGCACTTTAACCAATCTAATATATTTATAGTTATAGCGCATATGTACATGAACAATATTATAAGTTTTTATGATTTCACTACATTTTTTCATATGCTGATATGATAGCACCTTAGGCCTGTTCAGTTCAAAAAGTTTTACCTCATGATGCAGTTCAGTAAACAGCTCGCCTCTATCAATAAGCAAAAGAAGTGCAACCTTTATATGTTTTTTACATAGGGTATTTATACCTAAAATCGCCATTTTTTCGGCACCTCCAATCCCTAGGGTGTCTATAACGTGTAAAATCTTTAAGTCTTTAGTATTCATTAACTTTTTAATTCTTTAGCTGGTACCCCCGCCAAAATAATATGACTCTGGTTAAAACTTTTAGTCACGCAAGCATTTGCTCCGACAGTTACTCTATCCTCAATACTTAATGGACCAATTATGGTGGCATTTGCCCCTAACGTACAATGATTCCCTATACTATAAACGCCTTTTTTTGTCTTGTTGACCCCAATAACATTTCCTCCTGTAATAGTCAAATTACTTCCTATTTTGACTTGACCAGAAATAACGCACCCAACCGAAGGGTGTAAAACTAACAATCCTCCGGCAATATTAGCTTTATAATGTATATCGATATTTGAATAGGACTGTAATAATAAAATAAGCGGAAGAAACAATAATCTAATTCCTGGATACAAATCTTTAAAAATCAGATAACATAGTCGCTCCATGCGGTATAATAAAACACCAGCAAAACCTCGAGTAAAGACAAAATAAAGATATCTCACTTTTCTTTTACCAATTAGTCTTAAAACATCCTGAGATAAAAACTTTAATTGGATCATAACCTTATAGCTTTTCAATTTTTGCGCCTTCTCTTAACTTAATTGACGACAACCGCCATGACTTTAGAATTTGAAATAAAATCAAAGGACTTAGCAGTACTACTATGACATACCCTAAAATTAACAGTTTTTGGTTATTTTTAAATTTATAGGGCACCAACGAAATAGGTACTGTTTTTAACAAAGCATACATCGATCGTTTGGTACCAAAATATTTCCTATACAAGTATAACACACTAGGTATGGGTCTTGGAGAAGTTATATTTTTTGTTCTAAAAGCATCCCAGCTCCCCATTTCTCTTAAACCGCCACTACCTACTTTTAAATGCAAGCGTTCTGCCTTTGGATTAGAAATATTTAAATACCCGTATAAATAGGCACGTAAGCCATACTCCCCGTCGCCCATGCGTTGTTTTTCAAATTGCCTATCAAATAACCCTATTTGTTTAAAAACATCTTTTTTTATTAAAACGTTACCAGTATCTAATTGATCACTTATTCTAAAAAACGAATAATTATCTGGAACCTTAGCCCCAACTTTAGAAATAGAAACCCCTGAAGACATATCACTTTGGAAATAATCTAATGTTTTTATGTGTTCGCTTATCCAATTTGGAGCCACTCGAGAGTCATCATCAAAGAGTAAGAGCAAATCTCCTTTTGATTTCTTAACTGCCGTATTTCTAGCTAACCAAAGGGCCTTTTTTTCTTGATGCATTAATTGAATATCCAAATCAAATGACTTATAAAATGCACTATCAAAAGCATCAGATTGATCTACCACAAGAACCTCGAAATTGGTATACGTTTGTTGTTCCAAATCTTTTAAAACATCTTTTAAGTATTTATACCTATTTAATGTTGGTATCACGACACTAACTAAGGGGTTTTGCTGAATTAACTTTGACTGAAATGTATCGTACATTTTATAGGGAAATACGCCTTTTAATACCCCTTTTCTTTTAACTTCTGTTGTTTTAAAAAATGCGGATAATTCAACAAAAGGGTTTTTAAAAGAAACAAGGCGCAATACGAGTACATGAATAACCCAAAAAATATGAAAGTTTTTCCGAATAAATCGATATTCATCAATCACAGGTACCTTCTCAAACACACTATAGGTTTCAACATGACCTATATAACCATTTTGAATGGCTTGCCAAGATAAATCGTAATCTTTAGCAAGCTTACTTTTATAATTATTATCTAACTCCAACCTGTCAAGCATCATCTTTGGTAATCGCTTTGTTATTGGAAAAGTCGTTCTATTATATTGATTCTTTAATCTAAAATAGTGCGTAGGCTGTAAATATTTTAAAAATTTAAAAGGCATAGTAATTATGAGTTATTTTTTTCTGCTTTCTGGAGTTTAAAGAAGCCGCCTAAGCTTAACTTTTCTTTCCATAATTCCCTATTACTCCTGCAGAGGTTTTCAAATTCATGTTTTGATAAACCTTCGTGAAAATCTAAAATTTTTTGTCCTAAAAAATATTTTTCATGGTCTTCTACCCAAACAACATGTTTTTTCCAATCAATAACATCGGAAAGAGGCAAAAGACAATCTGTATTTACAAAAACGGGAATACGCCCCATTGCTAAGGCTTCATAAAACCGAACAGAAAAATTCCCAGCCCCTCGAACACAAAGTACATATTGCGAATGCTCCATATTTTCAAAATATTCTAATGCAGTTTGATGTCTTAATACGTCTGTATTTGCTCCTGCTCTATATTGACTCCTGTAGATGAAATTTGTATCTATAGATGTATCTTTCTCTATACGCTTCAATAACAGAAAGCGCTCATAAGAAGCTACAAAAACTGGATCGAATTCATAAGGATTAGACTTTATTGCATTAATTGGTATCTTAATTAATGCTTTTAATGACAGTTTTAACATCTCAGAAACACTTCCATTTGCATAACCGCAAAACCCAATGTTAGGTCTTAAGGTAAACTCCGGAATGCTTATCGTTTTGGTTTTAAAATATGCCCATAATGGATCTTTTTTAAAAACGGGCATTCCTAAATGCATCTGTGGTAATTTTGATTTAAACCCACTAGCCCTAAACACTATAACATTTTTATACGGTGGCAATTTAAAACCTATGTCTCCTAAGCTAACTGCCCAAACCATTTTTTTATTTGCTAATGTCTCAGAAATAAAACTTCTTGCCAAATCTAACTGATCTTGCTTAATGTAATAATCCCAAGACATAGTTAGTATGGTCACATCGGCATAATCAATATCATCAACCAAATCAAAATCTTTCTCAGAAACACCATAATCTTTAATCCGTTCTGTATCTGTGTAATTTTCACCTTTAATGAATGGTCTTAGAAGAGGAAATAATTGTGTTCTAAACCTTTTATCATAATGCGAATTATCAAAATATATCTTTAACATATGGTTTAGCTTAAGGTTCTATAAAACTTTAAAAAGGCTTGTTGTTGTTGTTCTAAAGTAAATTCTTTTTTTACTCTTTTAATAGCTTCTGTCCTTAAATTTATTTTATCTTCTTCTGGTAATTTGAGAGTCTCTATGATTCCTTTGGTTAATGCGTTTCTGCAAACTTCATCTATTAAAACCCCTGTACGATCTCGTAATATATTCTCAGAAATGCCCCCAGAATTAAATGCTAAACAAAGTTTTCCCTTAGCTTGAGCTTCTAATAAGGCATTACAAAAACCTTCAGTATAACTGGTTTGAACGTAAAAATCCGTTTCATCCAAAAGTTTTAAACTCATTTCATGTGTTTTTTTTCCTTCCAGAATAACAACATCCTCCAAACCCAAACTAAAAATATGATACTTATACCTTTTCAAACTCTGAGAATCACCAGTCCCCACAATACGCCATATAAAATTAAGGCCTTCGTCCTTTAACAACTTTGCCGTGTCTATTAACATATCAATTCCTTTCATGTAATGTAGTCTGGCTATCGTTAAAATTTCAAAGGGCATATTTTCTTCTTTAACCTGAATATGTTCAACGATAATCTTATCATGTACAGCTGGAGGTATTATTTGGTAAGATGTAGATTTAGGCAAACCTAACGCACATGCCTTTTGCCTTAAATCTTTTGAAATACTATGTACGGCATCCGTATATTTCCATAACTTCTCGTAACATCCTGGGTGTTTCAAAGGATAGACATTAATATCGTACCCCCTAAAACTAACAGCCATTCTCGTGTTTATAGCTCTTGCCACCAATTCTCTATCTTTAGTTACCGTTGCAAAGCCGAAGTGCAACCAATTCACTTTTAGCTTCAGCAGTGTTGCGTTTATATATATTTTCTCAATTATTCGCTTAACAGGTGTTTGCTCTTTTTTCTCTAATTGGTAAAATGCTGCAACCGACTTATAATAAAAAACCATACCCAAAAACACTTTTAGCATCATTACCAATTGTAGTGCTTTATTCTTATAAATCTTTGGATGTGCTAACTGTTCACATAAACTAAAGTGTGAATCTTTTTTTGCTGTGACCAGAATTACTTGGTGCCCATGAGCTTG
Organism: uncultured Algibacter sp.; assembly: GCF_947495925.1. Classification (GTDB taxonomy): domain Bacteria; phylum Bacteroidota; class Bacteroidia; order Flavobacteriales; family Flavobacteriaceae; genus Algibacter_E. The sequence continues at coordinate 62,543 of NZ_CANMAU010000003.1, read as the reverse complement.
AAGCCCCTCTATTTTTGACCTAAAAAAAGTTTCAGAATAGCTAGGAGTATTAGTAAGAATAAGACCTATCTTCATAATTCTGAATAGTAATTATCCCTTACCACTTTATAAAATTCTAATTCAGGGCTTAATTTCTCCAATGCATATTCCCTTTCCTCTTCACTTATTTGAAATGCTACATTTTGAAAGCTACGTTCGTTTTTAACATTTAAATTTAAGTTTAAAGTCTTACTTAAATCTGTTACCGAGGCATCAAAATTATCTTGAAAATAAACTTTATTTACTTTTTGCAAGTTCTGAACGGCTTCATCAATCTGCAGAGACTTACTAAAAGTGAATAATTGATTGTATAAGTATTTATCACTTAAGTTATCAATAAAATCCTTGAAGGATTTATTAAGTAACTGCTCTTGCTTCTTTAGTAAAAGGTAGGACGGATCTAGTTGGCGCCCCAAAACCTCATCTACTTGAGTAACCCAACAATAATACTTGTATAAGGACACTAACCTTTTATATGGATCTCTAAACATGGTGAATGTAAACGTATTAGGCTTTAAATTTAACTGCCATTGTGGAAAGTGTGAACTTGCATATAAGTAATCGCCTTTATCAATTAAGGTTTTACTTTTTCTAACATAAGAGTGTCTTCTTCCAATAAAAATGGGTTCTGCTTTTATTGAATTTAATGAAAAACCGTCCAATCCCCAAAACGCACTATTAATTGATGTACCTGCAGATTTCCTAATATGTAAATGATACACCCTATCAATACCTTTTGGCAAATATTTTTTGTTATTATAAAAATTTGCCGCCAAATATACCTTTAACTTTCTATGGTATTTTTTAAAACTAGAACTCTTTTGGAAGAATGATAATATCATGGGGTACATTATTTATGCGGTATAAAAATCTAATTTAAAACGTTCTAAAATACGCTTTGCTTTCGCTCTATCACTCTCTGATAATAAATTACCTAAAGATTTACCACTTCTTATGCTACTTTTAGGGTGTGTTTTACTTGAAGGGCGTGTATATAAGGCTTCCATATTTGGTGCAATATCTATTGAAAAGTCATTACAAATCTCTTCGAAAAGATTAAAATTCCCCTTTAAATCTTCATATTTTACAATCTTAAGTCTTTCTAATTCTAATTTCTGATACTTTAAAGGCACCACATTTTCAATACACCATCGAACCGCCAAAATTTCAATATCACTAAACGAATTAGTACAAATATCTATTCCTGTTTTTTCAAAAATCAAATCTACAAGTTCCTTTTGGTTTTGAAATATTGATAAATCATATAGCCAAGGGAATTTTACTCGATTTTGGGAAGCTATTACATCGTATGGATTTCTTATCAAAAAAATAATTGGAATATTAAATTTTTCTATTAAATAGGCTAGTGCGAGGTTAGCCCGTATAAATTTAATAATATACTTCTTTGGTAAAAATGGCCATAAATGCATTTTAAATTTGCGATTACTATTTTGACCAATCCAGTCGCTATCTATTCTATTAGAAAAAACACGTTTAAGAAATTTATTTATTCTAGGAGCGTCTTCTGCTTTGTTCAACTTCTTATCAGCGAAAATTGTTGCCTGGGGTACTTGAATGGGATGATCTGGTTCAAACAACAAGCGATACCTAAAGGCCTTTGCCATACTTTCACTTAGCCAGCTGGTGCCACTTCTTGCAGAACCCATTATTATAATATGCTTATTAAAATTTCTCATTAATTTTTAAAATAGTACGTAAACAAAAAATTATTCAACACTTGGCTTTGTTTTTAAGTTTAAATAAAACTTTTCATGTGCAGCTATAAATAGATTCAACGAAAAATGATCTTCCACATTTTTACGAATACTCTTTTTTAACGATAACCTCTCATTACTGTTTAAACTCCTTATTTCAAGTATTTTCGATTTTATTTCATCACTATTTCCAGCTTCAAACAAGTTGTTTGGGTAATGACTTAAAATATCGGTTATCCCTGATATTCTAGAACCAATAACAGGAATTCCCATTGCCATAGCTTCCAAAGGCGCTACAGGCATACCCTCTTTTCTTCCTTCATTTTTCGTAGGTATTACAAATAAATCAGCCATGGCTAAATATGGGCGTATATCTGTTCGCTTACCTAAAAAACAAATATTTTGATCCTGATAATTCTGTATTAGATCTTGACCATAATCATTCTCATTATTACCAACAATAAAGGTTTTTATGTTTTCATCATTTAGCTGCTTCACAGCTAATAATAAATCTTCAATTCCCTTTACTGGGACTAAATTAGCAATAGACACAATAACAAAATCGCCTTTTTTAATATTTAAACCTTCTGGAACTTCTTTGTTTCGGGGTTTATATTCTTGGGTATCTACACCTAAAGCTATTTGTAAAGCCTTCGTTTTCATTTTTGAAAAAAACTGAGTTCCCATATCGTTATTTATATAAATAACTTTTGAACTTAGTTGAGAACGCCATATCCATGGCTTATTACCCCAACTCATAGCCTTTTTCGTATAAACAAAAGGAATTCCTGCTAGTTTTGCAGCCATGGGTTCAGAAAAATCAGAACTCCAATGCCATGAATGTATTAAATGAAACTCATGCTTTTTAAAAAAACGACTTATCTTCCAAACTCTAAAAAAAAATGTTCTGTATGGCTTATATTCTGTTGTAAACTGAAAAACATGAATAGGAATATTTAATTTTTCTATTTCTTTAAAAAAAGCGCCTTTGGAATGAAAAACACATATTTCAGGTGCAAAAATGGATTTATCCAAACCCTTTACCAGGTCGTAAACAACTTTCCCGCTTCCGGCTGTATCAAAATTTGGAATGGTGTATAATATTTTAATCTTGCGAGACATACCTATTTAAAGTTCTATAGATTTAATTATTTTGGCTGGATTACCAGCTATTATAGTATTTGAAGGCACAGACTTCACAACTACTGAACCCGCTCCAATTATCACATTATCCCCAATTTTTATATCTCCAATAATACATACGTTTGCACCTACGGTAACATTGTTTCCTATAACCGGCAAATAATTATTATCATTAAACTTATTACCTATGGTGAGTCCATTTCTAAACTCAAAGTTTCGACCTATTGACTTTGCATTTATTACTGTTGAAAATGGGTGAAAGCAAACTAAACCACCTCCTATTTTAGTGCTTCCAAAAATTTTACATGCGTAGCCTGAAGTAAATAGTCGATTGAAATAGGTTGTTTTCTTTTTTGTCCTCCAAAAGAAAATAAAGGCATATGCAGGGTAATGAATCATGAGGTGCTCAAATTTTTTTTGAACACTTGAATACTTTGTTTTACAACCACGAATTTTATAAGTATGGTGTATATCTGAGATAATACTCTCATTGGACATAACATGGTTTTTGAAAAAAAAATACAAGATTATTTTTTTTAAACCATGTCTTAATAAAAATATTGGTCTTTTTAAATTCATGATATAAATGGGAAATCGACCAATCAATAAGTTAATGAGCGAATCCCTTTAATATTATTGAGCGACAAATGAAGGGTTTAACAAACCTTCCTTATTATATTCTAATTCTTCTTCTTCCACTGTTTTTATACAATATCCTAATGCTTTTAATATACTATGCGACGCTGCAGTATCCCATTCCATTGTAGGAACAAATCTAGGATATATATTTGCCAAACCTTCCGCCATAAGCATAAATTTCAATGAACTTCCCATCGAAATCAATTTAATTTGTCCTTTAATAGCATTGATATACTCTTGCGTTTCATTATTAGAGTGCGACCTGGAAGCAACAACCACAGTTTCGGCTTCAACCAACCTAGGTACTTTATGCTTCAACTCTGTTTTCACATCTCCATTTAAGCAAAACGGACTAACGTCATCTCCTCCAATATACATCTTGTTTAACACAGGCGCATAAACAATCCCAAAAACGGGTATTGAACCACTAATTAATCCTATATTTATAGTAAACTCACCTGTTTTACGAATAAACTCTTTAGTACCATCAATAGGATCAATACACCAATATAACTCCCAATTTTTTCTTTCATCATAGGCAATATCCTTTCCTTCTTCCGACAAAACAGGCAAACCATATTTGCTTAGTCCATTCATTAAAATTTGATGAGAATCCTTATCTGCGTTTGTAAGTGGTGATAAATCAGCTTTATTTTCAACCTCTAAGGCATCAGAATTATAAATCTCCAAAACAGCTTTCCCTGCTTCTTCAGTTAATAATATTAAATCATTTAGAATACGCTTTATGTTCATTTTTACAACTTAATTTTGTCATTAAGTTTCAAGACTATCGCTTCAACAATGCGAGATATTTCTTTATTCTCCGTATTAATTTCCATATCTGGGTTCGTAGGTTTTTCATAAGGCGCATCAATACCAGTAAAATTTTTAATCTCACCTTTTCTTACCTTGGCATATAATCCTTTTACATCTCTACGTTCACATTCTTCAATCGATGTTGAAACAAAAATTTCGAAGTAATTCTCACTTCCCATAATATTTTTAATATGATCTCTGTCTTTAACATAAGGCGCAACAAACGACGCTATGGTAATGATTCCTGTATCAACAAACAATTTAGATACTTCACCAACACGTCTCAAATTTTCAGATCTACTTGCAGGAGAAAAATTCAAATCTCTATTGAGACCGTTACGCAAATTATCACCATCCAAGACAACCGACCTAATACCTTGTTCACAAAAATGTACATCAAGAGCATCAGCTATAGTCGATTTCCCCGAACCAGAAAACCCTGTTAAAAGAATCAAAAAAGAATTATGCTTATTCATCTTTTTTCTTTCTTCTTTAGAAACCGATAGCGCTTGTGGAATTATATTTTTTTTCATTTCTTTTATTTCAGATTTATACTATATCGAGGCACTCGTAAACTATATCCTATTAACTTTTATTTCCTTTGAAAATACAGGCTCAAAGTTAATAAAATGCTTATAGCATGTGAATAATATATCCTATTGTTTTTATAGAATAAATCATAAAATTTGGTCACCACATTTTTTTCAATATTATGATTAAATTCTTCGGAAAACAAAAACTTCTTTAGATTCTTATTATTAGTTTCCCCCAAAAATTGTAGTTCCCAGTTTCTTTGAATATATTTCTTTCCCAATACCTCATTAAACTCTCTTGTAAATTTATTTAAAACCCGATAAGGCAGATTATAAGGCATTTTATTTAACTGGTAATTATATAAATTAAAAGGCTTATGCTCTTGCCAAGTTATTTTAGCTACTTCTGGGTTTCGCTTTTTTATGTACCCTATTTGTAGCTGCCTATCGGTTAGAAAGGATTCTGGAACTGTACAGATAAATGCACACATGGCATTATCATAATAAGGTAATCCGATTGGTTTTTTTTCTTCAAAAACCGCCAAATTTATGGAGGTCCATCTGGGTGCCCAATACATAGATTTAAAAGCTCTTATTTTAGCACTAGAATTCTTTATGTCGATTCCATGTAATAAATTTTGCAATCTACCTCGTAAATAGCTTTCAAAATCTCCTGGTAATTTCCAATGTTCCCAAAGAGCTGTCGCCAATTCAAGGCCGCCCTTTTTTACAATTTTTTTTAAAACCAGTTCTAATTCTTGATCTGCAGTCAGGTCTTCTTCGCACATACTATCAAAAAGCACATCTCCCCAATGACCTAAAGAAAACACATCACCCATAGCATCAAATTTGTCTATTATAGCCATTTGCCTGGGGTGCGTAAAATCGGAATAACAGCTATTAATCTTAGCAAGATCCTCAATATCATCCCACAAATACCCTTTTGGTATTTCAAAAGCTTCAAACTCAAAATTACAAGCCTGCGCTATTTTTTTCGATAGTTTGGCCTCTGGATACCCGCCCTTATAACTATAACTATATGCTTTCACTTCTTTACCTAAATGCTTTAAAGCTACCGCCTGCGTTCTGCTATCTAAACCTCCTGAAAGTGGTAAGATAACCTGCTTATTTCCGGTTTGTTTATCAATGAGACCTTCAAACAAACTCGTAAACTCATCCAAACAGGTATTAAATGGCTTATTTGATGGTGTATAATGCCAAGTAAACCAGGGTTCACTTTTAATTAAAAACCCATCGTCATCAATAGTATGTATACTTGCCGGTCCTAAAACCACTTCGTCCTTCCAATAGGTGTCTTGATCTAGAAAAAAGCCAATAGCTGTAAAAGCACAAATAGCCTCAAGGTTTAGTTCATGCGGTGCTTTTACTTTGGCAAACTGTTGCCTTATGGGTATAATATCTGTTTTAATTGTCTTCATTTATGCAGGCCTTATATAAGCGTTCCATATCCTGAACCATCTTGTCTTCCGTAAATTGTCGTTCTACTTTCTTCCTTGCCTGCTGGCACATGTTTTCTAGTTTATCATCTGGAGTTTTACTAAAATCCATAATGGCCTCTGCAAGTGCTTCTGGACTTCGTTTAGGCACTACCCAACCGTCTTTATTATGCGCTATAAGCTCAGGCATTCCACCACAATCGGTACTAACCACGAGGGTTCCTAAGGCCATGGCCTCAATGGCTACATTGGCAATACCTTCTTCAATACTTGGTAATAACATGGCGTCAGCTTCTTTAATAGCCTCAAAAACGGCTTGTTGCGGCATGGGGCTTAATAACTCCACAACATCCTCTAGTTTATAAAACTCACGTAGGTAAATTAACTCTTCATGTTGCCCAGCTCCAATTATTGTATATTTAAAATCTATACCATGCGCTTTTAATAAGGCGCAAGCTTTAATCGCATAATCATATCCCTTTTTCCAATGCGGTCTACCTACCGATATTAACTCCATGCGTTTAGTTTTTTGATATTTTTCCCTATAGGCAACTTTTAACAAATTCAATCCACTATACACCACATGGTCTATCTTAGAAGGACTAGTATAAATTAAATCACCTTTGCTGGAAATTGCTTTTGATACGGAATGAAACCCTGCCATTTTAGGCAACCAATCTTTTAAGTAGCCCATATTTTCCTCATCAATAAAAGGCCTTACATTAATATGATACCCGCGTTGACTTAATACTACGGGATATCTATTTTGAGACAATATAGGCTCTAAAATAGCAATATTAGAAACCCATTGGGCATGTATAATATCCGGATTAATAGCCTCGATAACCCAATTTAAATTCTGACTTTGAAGCGCTTTTCTATTAAATTTTATAAGTTGTAGTAGTGTAGAGAAACACTTTTTCAAGGAACTTTGGGATACCGCGATAGACCATGATGTTTTTATAAATGCAAGTTTACTAGAGTTTGAGCCCAACTTCACATAATGCACCCCATTAATCTTGTGCTTCAACGTTTCATTAAAGCCTAAAACATAAACCTCATGGGTTTTGGTCAACCCTTCTATTAATCGATTGATAAAGGCTGTGGTTTTAAAAGAACCGTCAAAGATTATTATCTTCATCTAAACTAGATATTCATTATAAATTAGTTCAAACCCATTTACTTCTTTATCCAATGAAAAGTTCTTCCTTAATAATTCATTATATGAACAAAGTACTTGAAAATCCAAATTTATAATTCTAAATATAGCATCGTCTAAGGTCTCTACATTTTCAATATCGAACACAACCCCATTAATACCATCTTCAATAATTTCAGGCATTCCTCCTACATTTGAAATAATACAAGGTATATTATGAAAGGCCAAATCTAACAAACCATTAGATAGTGCTTCAGATAATGAGGGTTGAATTGAAAAATCATACTCTTTATATTTTTTTTGAAGCAATCTATTCTCCATATACCCTTTAAGACAAATACAATCAGTCAGCCCTAGTTGAGAAATTCTATATTCCATAAACTCATAAAACGAGCCATCACCATAAATGTCTACTTTTATATTCACATCTCTATTCTTTAATCTTTTTATACATTCAAGAATATAAATATGTCCTTTCTCCCATACAAGTCTTCCAATTACAATAACTTTAATCTCTTTTTTTAGGTCAACATTAAATTCTTTTTTAATGTTTTCAAATAAAGGAGGGCTTCCGCCTCTATATACTACTGAAGTATTTATTTTATCATTGATTTTAAATAATTTCTTTTTCAAGAAAGTACTAATAACGTGTAAATGACTAAAAGAATTAAGGTGATTTTTGAAGGCCTTGTTGCCTTGATGATTTCTGGTATTAATTAATAAATCTCTTCCCCTTAGAGAACAAACGATTGGTACTTTTTTTGCGTTTAAATATGCTAAAATATTAGAATCAATCACATGTAAATGATGCAAATGAACCACCTTTGGATCACTTAAAATCAAATTTTTCCATTTTAAAAAAAATTTAATTTTCTTCTTGAATGAAAATCCAACTATAGATTCTTTCAAATATTGATTATTAAGACACCTTACGATAAATGGAATATTTTCTATTTGAAACTTATTTATTCTTGAAGATGAAATAGAAAGAATCTCAATATTACTAGAACTTTCGTAAATAAGATCAGAAATAACAGCATGCTTCAAACTACTTATGGTATTAATACTATTCAATAAGTTAGTTGTGTATGGCTGATCTTTATCCCCAAAAGTTCTAATTACGTGCAGTACGTCCATTATCCATTATTTTTTGAAATTTTTATAAAAAAAATGATACTTATTAAAACATAATTTTGAAAGCAATCCTAAATAAAAATAGACTACCCTAAAATGAAATACATTTAGTAGCGCTTTATGAAAGCTTAAGGTTGTTTTAATATCTGGGTTTTCAAGAATACTTTTAGTGCATTTATAAAGTGCATACTTGATATATGTAGGTGAGACCGCTTTAATCCGTTTTACTTCATTTAATGTAGTCCAATGTAAATGATAATTAGTTTGCCAATAGTACTTTTTATTTGATCGCCTTGCTGTACCTATTGAGCTCTCATGATAACGTCGCAAAGATAAAAACTGATCTATTTTCACAAGGTTATTTGTTGCAAGTAATAATTTACATGAAAAATTATACTCTTGCCCCGCTTTTAATGTTTCATTAAATCTCAGGTTTTTAATAATATTTCTATCTAAAAAAATATCATCCGTTATCCAATCAATATAGGTTGTACTGAATGATAAAAATGTAACATCTTCAGCTTTATAATCATAAGCATAGCCTTTGTAATTAGGGCGGTTAAAATACTTTGTTTTGCTAATTACAAAATCCACTTTAGTATTCAAAATGGTTTCTACTTTAATAGCAATACTTTCAGGTATCATAATATCATCACTATCAAACCATTGTATAAATTCACCCCTACTCACTTCATACCCATAATTGCGAGCTCCATTACCTCCAGATAAATGGGTGTCAGGCCGTTTATGGTACTGAAAACGATTGTCTTTGGCTATATAATCCTGAATTATGGTTTCCGTAGAATCTGAGCTACCATCATCAACCACAATACATTCCCAATGGGCATAGGTTTGAGCCAAAACAGAATCTAAAGTTTCGGTTATCAAATGTGCCATATCGTAAGTAGGAATGATGATGGATACTAGTGGCGCGTTCATATTTTATATTATGTAAGTTCGAAAATGTAAATTAGCTTAAATAATGTTTTCCTTTAGTCTTATTAACTTTTCTACTTTCTAATATTTCTGAATAAACTTCTTTAAAGTAGGCTAACTCCTTTTTATAACCAGTAGCCCTTTTAAATTTTCCTTGTATTTGCAATTTCAAAATCAATTTTCTTAATTTCAAAAAGTATTTATCCATACGCTCATCTTGCAAAATATTCGCTTGTTTTTTTTTAAACACCAGAAGTCTATTTGAAAAATAATGCTCTGTAAATTCAATTAAAGGCTTTTTTTTACGTTCAGTCCTATCATGAATAACATATGTTTTAGGCAATACACCAATTTTAAAATTGTGATATAAAACACGCTGACAATAATTATTATCCTCACCATAATGAAAAAACAAAGGGTCAAATCCCCCAATAGTTTCCAAACATTTTTTGGATATTAACCAAGATGCAGCATTGATAAAAGGCACGTCGTAAATCTCTTGAATTGGGTTACCTAAAACAAAATCAGAATAAAACTGCCCCGTAACTTCTCTAAGCATATATTTAGCGAAATTTTCGTCCATTTTATTCCTATCATTTGTAACATGTATAGGACTAATTATACCATATTTTTTATGTTTTTTTTGAAAAGTAACAAGTTCATCCAATACATTATCAACTAAATAGGCATCTTGATTTAACAAAAATACGTGCTCTGCTCCTTGTTCTAAGGCATAATGAATACCAATATTATTAGCTTGACCAAAACCCTTATTTTCTTTTTGACGAAATAATATTACTTCCGGAAAGTTCGTTTCAATAAAAGAACATGTGCCATCCGTTGAAGCATTATCGATTACAATTACTGGATAATCACTGCAACTTTTTAGGCATTTTTCAAGCCATTGTATTCCGTTATAAGTTACTATTACAATAAAAGTTGATCTACTCATTGTTACTTAAAGTTAGAATACTTTTTAGTTTTTTTTTGACTAAAAATTTTAATTTCAATATATATTTTAAAACCTTCCTTTTTAAAATTACATCAATCCTTCTATTTTTATTTATCTTTTTAAGTTTTAAATAGTAATCAAAATATTTATCAATATTTTTTATAACATCTAACTCCTTCTGTGCAAAATCATAAAAAAAGTTTTGATCCTCACTACTATACTTTAAAACCTCCTTAATTAAATCATCCTTTAAAAATTCTTTTTTACTATATCTACCGGAACAATTGTTTAATAAACTTAACCCTAAAACACCCCTAAGATATCCATCCCCATAACTTGGAAAATACCCTCTACTATCAAATACAATAACTGGTCTTCCACAAGCTAAAGCTTCATATGCAGATCTACCTAGTCCAAAAACCAAATCAGCATCATTTATTAAATCTTCAACATTCCATATAGGATTGCCATATTTATAGGCTTCTAAATAAACTAAACCTAAATCCTTACATACGTCCTTAATAATACCATTAGCCTTTTCGGAATGACATAAACTTAAAATTTTCTTCGGCGAGTCGTTAATTTCATTTTTGGGATAAAATCGAGATAAATTGATCATGTTATAGATTAATTTACTTGGATACCCGATGTCTGCCAAATGATTTTGTACTTCCTGCGAAATAGAGACATATCCATTTGCTTTAGGATGAGGTTGTTCTAATTCAGGAAATATACCATGACAGGTTTGAATAATGAAACCATACTTATATAATTCCTGTACACAAGTATTATGATTAGCAAGGATTAAATCATATTTTCTTTTTGAAAAAAAGCCAATCCCTAATTCATTCTCAATTTTTTCTGACAAGAAACCTTTTTCAAGTGTGAAGTACTCAATATGATACTCTTGCCTTCTAATTAATTCTTCAATTAAAGTATAAGTAAATGTTTCTGAACCACCAATTTTTGATAAACGGTTAGTCGCAACTAAAATATTTTTAACTTTAAAACTCATTAAACTTTTACCTGTTCAATTTACTTATTCTTTCAAAAAACCTCATTTCGTATTCTAATTGTTCTGCAATAAAATCATTCTCAGCTTCTGATAAATCTTCTTTATACGAATCACTTGTTCCTTTTCTCAAAGCCCCTTTAACATTTACTTTTGTTTTAAATTTATTGTTTTCTATAATTTCATCAATATTACTAACTTCAAGATTCAATTTTTGAAATATACCGCTAAGAACAGGTTTAGTTTCCTTCAAGAGGTTCTCGTAAGTTATTATAATGTTTCCTTCTATTTTACAAAGTTCTTCTAATTTATTATAATATGCTTTTACACTATTTATTGAATTCTCTATATCATGATTTTTAAAAGCTTCCATTTCAGATTTAATCATTGAATTAACAATAGCTATTGGATTTCTGAAAATTACAATATTATTGCTAGCTGGAAAATCTTTCAAAATCTTATCATAAACTAAGGTATGTGAAGGCGTTTTTTCAAAAACCATTTTATCCTTATGATTCTTTATAAATGATTTTATTTTTTTTCCTGCATTTTTGGCATCTTTAATATAAACACCTGATTCACTTGAATCGTACGTTCCATCCTTATTTTTAGTTTTCTCATCTAAAAAAGGAATTGTTCCTTTATTGGATTCCAATAAAGACCATAACCAAGTTGTTCCGCCTCGTGGTGCACCAAAAATAAAAACTATTCTGTTTTTTTTCTTAAAAATATTTCTAAAAATCATTTACTTTATTGTTATAATTTTAATAATTATTGCCAAATTTTTTATTTAAAATTCCACTTAACGTCCCTTTATCTCTTAACTCTTTTACTAAATTATGATTGCCAAAGTTGTAAGGATATAAAGTTACTCCTTTTATGGATTTAACCCTTGCCGCATGTACTGAATCTAATCGGTCCCTTAATGAATAATGGATTTCAATATGAAGATTTTTATTTTCAATTAAAGATTCAAGTTTTTTTAAATCCAAAATTTTTCTTTTAAAAAAAATATACTTAATTTTCAAAATTTCATCTTTCCACCTATAATCTTTATACCTCTTTCTAAGGCTCTTTTTCAAAAAAGTTTGAGGTGAAAAAGAAATTACTTCATTAACTCCGATAAGAGAACCAAACATAATTGCTGCATATCCTCCCATAGAATTTCCAATAAAAAATACTTTCTTATAACTCCCTTGCTTTATTATGGATTCTATTCTTTTTTTTAATTTAAAAATTGAATTTGCTTCAAAAATTCCGTTTTGATACCATGACTGGCTTAAATCTCTAATAAACACCTTATCAAATTTAAATCCCCTTAATAGATTCATAAACTCATAAACAGGAATACCTAATCCTTGTTTGATTCCTCCAAAAACAATAACCAACGTAGAACTATTATTTAACTCTTTAAATAACTCCTGTTTATCCTGATATAAATCCACTCCAAAAATTTATTAATTCAATTGAAATTTGGAATCTAATAGGAAGGGTTGCCAAATTTGAGTATCTCCAATTATTTGAAAAGACAAAATATTATTACATCTAAGAATAGAAACTTCCCTTTTTCTATCAACTATCATTAAATTTACACTATATATTCCTTTGGACAATTGTAAATTATCAATACTAACATTAAATGAAATTTTCTCATCTTTTTTAATTTTCACCTTATTAAAAAATGTTTCATCTTGCTTAACTGATGCTACCCCTCTTAGTTCTTTATCTAAAAAAATTAATTTAAAATATGGTATTTCATTAAATGGTAAATTAAATTTAATTTCAAAACAGAACACCAATTCTTCTCCCCAGTTCAAAATCCCAACTTTATTATTTGTTTTTACTTTCTCTGAAAAATTGACAGATAACAAACTTATTCTTTTATCATCAAAAACAATATTACTATCATTTTGAGTAAACCGTTGATAATACAAATCAATTGCTTTTCCTACATCATTCCCTTGAAATTGGGAATTCCCATGTTCCATTAATATTATTTCAGTACAAATTCGTGAAACCATAGGCATATTATGAGAAACAAAAACTATGGCTGTATTTGGTAAAATAGCATCAATAGTTTTAAAACATTTTAGAACAAAGCCCAAATCTCCAACAGCCAAAACCTCATCAATTATAAGTACATCAGGCTCCATTTGTGCCGCTATAGAAAATCCCAGCCGAACCTTCATGCCTGAACTATAGTTTTGAATAGGCATATCAATAAACTCTCGAATTTCAGAGAAATCAATAATATCTTCAATTTTAGTATCTATTTCCTTTCTTGTAAACCCCAAAACAGCACCGTTGTTGTAAATATTTTCACGCCCAGTAAGTATCGGATTAAAACCCGCTCCTAATTCAATTAAGGCACCCACTTTTCCTTTAATGGTTATTTTGCCCTCATCAGGATTTATTAAACCGTTTAATATTTTAAGTAGCGTAGATTTTCCTGCTCCATTATGCCCAATTAAACCTAAGCATTCCCCTCTTCGTAACTCAAAACTGATATCTTTTACCGCCCAAAACTCTTTTGGTCGTAAGGCCCGTTCTTTAAAGTTACCAGTGATATTGCTATATAAGTCTTTTACACCATACCATAAACTTGTTTTTAAGTCTTTACAAAACTTTTTAGAGAGGTGCTCCACTTTTATCAAAACTTCCTTATCTTCTTGCATATTAAGCGCTCATACGTTCAACTAAAATTGGTATCGAAATTCTATAAAATAAAAGGCCCATAAAAAATAGTGGAAAACTTATTCCTAACACCCAAAAATAATAGCTTAAGTATTCAGGAGTAAAGCCCATTACCAAATCTCTTGTAGTTAAAATTAACGGGGTTAATGGGTTTATTTCCATGAGTGTTTTCATAAAACCTTCTTTAGGAAGCACATATACTACAGGAGTAATATACATTAACATACTTAATGCAATAGTTATAAATTTACCTATATCTTTATATAGCATTCCTATAGGGGTAATAAACAAACCTACTGTAGTGCCTACTATAATAACCCCCAACAATGCCAATGGAAACAACAACAATGAAGCATGATAACCAACACCAAAAAAGCCTATAAATACAAGTAACAATACTACTTTTATAGCAGAATAGAACAATAACTTATAAACCCCAGAAACTAATAAAGCTTCCTTTGGAAAATTAATTTTTGACAATATGCCTTTTGCTGCGGTGGTACTTAAAATTGGGGAGTTAATACTATCGGAAATGATAGACCATAATAAGGTTCCAGAAAATGCATAAACTGGGTAAGGAATGCCAGTATCTGTTAACCTAATAGTACCCGACATGTTTAAAAACACCCATACAAAAGCGGTGGTTAATGGCGTGATAAATGCCCAAAATAAACCAAAGTATGATTGCCGGTACTGCGCCTTAATATCTCTTATAGCCAACTGCTTCGCTAAAAATAAAGAACCAAAAAAATCTTTAGCACTTGCTTTTAAAAGCTTACCTATTTTTAAGTTGTTTTCTTTCTGATATATTTTGGTTTCAAGTTGCATTTAATCCTTTTATTGAACTTTTTTTAATTTTAAATTTACGAACGTATAATTGTAGATAGAACGCATTTAGCAAGTGAAAAAACAATTTAATTTAAACGTAAATCGTTCAACTGTTTTTATTTCTTTTAAACACCCTCTTAAATCTACTCTTAACACTTTTTTTCTGACGCTCAGTCTCATGATAATTATTTCCATAAACCCCATAACCATAGCCATAGCCATAATTTAAATTTTGGTGGTTATTGGGCCTATAAAAATTTAAAACAAAACTGATGTTCTTTATTTCTTTAGACTTATACTTGGCTTTTATAAATTGGAGCATACTTTTTTTAGTATAATTTAACCTAATCATAAAAATATTGGTATCTGAATATTTAGTTAAATCTAAAGCATCGGTTACTATACCTAAGGGAGGTGTATCTAAAATAATAATATCATACTCTGCTTTAAGTTTATTTACAAAAACATCCATACTTTCACTAATCAGTAATTCTGAAGGATTTGGAGGCACTGGCCCCGCCGTAATAACATCTAGGTTTTTAATGGACGTGGTATTGGTGATCTCTTTTAACGAATGTTGTCCAATTAAATAGTTAACAACGCCTATGTCATTATTAAGATCGAAATCTCCAAATATTTTGGGTTTTCTTAAATCTAATCCAACTAAAACGGTTTTTCTACCAGACAAAGCATACACAGTTGCCATATTGATAGAACAAAAGGTCTTTCCTTCACCACCTACCGAGGAGGTGACTAATAAAGTTGTTGCACGCTCCTTAGAGTTCTTTTTAATAACAAATTGCAAACTAGAACGAATGGCTCGAAAAGATTCCGCTACTGATGATTTTGACATTTCCGAAACAACAAGATTGTTGTGGTAAGTGTGCTTACCTATAACACCTAGAATAGGAATATTAGAGATGCGCTTAATATCTTCTGGGCCATGCACCGTATTATCTAGAAAGTATAATAGAAAAAGAATAACCACGGGTATAAATGTACCGGCCAATGCGCCCATCATATAACTAAGTGATGTGTCTGGACCAATTTTCCCTCCGCCAATATCCTTAGCACTATCAACAATGGTAATGTCTGATACATTTGCAGCTCTAGAAATAGCGGCTTCACTGCGTTTAATAATATATTGCGTATAAGCCTCTTGACTTATATTTAATTGCCGTTGTATTTTTAAAAATTCCTGCTGGTTATTCGGTAAATCTGAAAGCCTTCTATCTAATTTTTTTACAGTAGTGCTAACCGTTTCTAACTGGGTTTCTAAGGTGTTTTTAGTAGATTGTATGGTCGCTAAAAGTACATTTTTTTCGGCCTCAATTTGTCGGTCAATATTTTCAAAAACACTAGACTCTTCTCGTGTGGTGAACTCTTTTGACCTTCTTTCAGTCGATAAAACTATAATAGCACTTACACCATTTAAAATATTAACTTCGGTAATTCCTACAGAAGTTGGTGCTGCAATCCCAGAATAGTCTTGCTCTGTTTTGAGGTAAGTTTCTAACGAATTTAAATAATTAAGCTTAATCTTAATATCTACCTGTTGCGCTTCAAATAGTTGTAAATCTCGAGAGACCTTTTGCATATCATCTGCGACATTGAACACCTTATTCTTTCTTCTGAAGTTGTCCATCGCTTGACTCACTTCCTTAATATTACCATCTACTGAAGCTAAACTACTATCTATAAACTTTATGGTATTTGTGGCATATTGATTTTTTCGTTCTAACTCGGTTTGACTTAATATAGCAGATGTCGCATTTAAATATTCTACTATTTTGTTCTTATTATGCCCAGCTAAGGCCAATTGAATAACAGATGAGGATTGTTGAAAAGCTGCCACCTTAATGTTATTCTGAAAACTACTAACTACTTTATCAAAATTTCTAAATCTTAAAAAGTATGTTTCATTGGGCTTAATTAGGTGCTCTGGTTTTAATTCTAAAACACCATGCATAAATGGGAGTTCTATAATTTGGCCTATTCGGTAGGTCTTATCATAAACTCCAACTGGAAGATTGTAAATCATTTCAAATGCTTTAGTCCCATATATCTGCCCTTTACCTTGTTCGTCTTCAAACTCCGTAAACAGCTCAAAACTAGTTTCATTTAAAAAACGAATACCAATAAATTCATTTAACAGTTGGGGCGCATCAAGTTTAGGAGTAAATACAAATGGTGCTTTTTTGTAAACATCAATTTTCTGGTATTCACCTTCTTCTAAATAATCAATATAGAACTTCAAAGAATCAACAACAGATTCATTGTGCGTTCTTGTTTTTAGGCTAGTCATAACCTGACCTACTTTACCAGAAACCCCACCCCAATTAAAGGATATACTAGTATTGGCACTTGAAAATGGACTTTTATTATTTTCAACAGAGATTAACGAATTTAAGCTATAAACATTCTGTTTTCTAACATTTATAAAATAAGCCGTCACAAGGCCAATTAAAATACAGAATAAGATTAATTTCCACTTACTTGTAACTTTATAAAAAAAGCCCTTAAAATCAAAAGTGAAATTTAGACCTTCATCATCTATATTTGAATTATTGTAATCTGACATCAATTAAAGTCTATCAATTAATAAAAGGGTCGTTGTTAAGAGTGTTAATGTGGATACAATAGTAAGTAAAGTCTCTCTACCTGTTGACCCTGTACCCCACGACTTTTGCTTCAATGGTTTTACATATATGATATCATTCGGCTGAATATAGTAATATGGGGATTGCATCACGGCATCTTCCAGCAGATTAAGATGGTGTACTTTTTGCCCCTGTGGATACTGGCGTATAATTAACACATCTTCGCGGTTACCAACCACATCTATTTCACCGGCATTAGCTATAGCCTCAAAAATATTCAATCTATTTTGATACATGGTCTTTGTTCCAGGACTACTAACTTCTCCATTAACTGTGTAGCGCAGTCCTGTAAGTTTCACAGAAACAAAAATATTGGCAGCCTCTTTAAACTGCTCTTCCAACAACTTCTTCTCGATAAGCTTCTCTAATTCTTCGGTAGTGTAGCCCAACACATTCATATACCCCAAAACAGGTATTCTAATGTTCCCATGTATGTCTACAGAAAAGCCATCAAAATAGGCACGTTCTTCACTATTAGCATTTAAATTTTCCTCCCCTACTGGGTTAAAAATCTGCACACTCTCTTGATCCAGAGCTTTAACCCTAATATTTAGAATATCATTAACTTGGATACGATAAGGCGATTGCTTTTCCTGGATTACCATTAAAGAATCGACAGCCTCTTCTGGCGGCTGTATATAAGTCAACTTTTTAGTTGGAATACAGGAGACCAACACCACGTTTACTAAGATAATTAGGACGAGAAAACTTCTCTTCATTTTGAGGCCGTTTGATTTTTCACAAATATAAGTTTTAGGGATGAACAATAAAACTTATGGCTGGTTTTTTGGTTTTTTATCCGTTATTTGCAAAAAAACAAAGCTTTTGAATTATTTAACGGTCGAAAACATATCAAAATCCTACGGAGAACTTGTTCTTTTTGAAAATATTTCATTTAGTATTCATAAAGATCAGAAAATAGCCTTTGTTGCCAAAAATGGTACAGGTAAAACTTCTATTTTAAACATACTTTCCGGAGATGACGAACCAGATTCGGGTAGCATTATTTATAGAAAAGATATTAAGGTTTCTTTTTTATCCCAAGACCCCAAGTTTGATAACAACCTGACTGTAGAAGAAACTATTTTTGCATGTGAAAACCCTATTTTAAAAATTATTTCTGACTACGAAAAGTCTCTTTTAAATCCTGATGATACGGAAGCTTACCAGAATGCATTTGATGCTATGGACAGGCATCAGGCTTGGGATTTTGAAACGCTGTACAAACAGATACTTTTTAAATTAAAACTAGAAAATTTAGGTCAAAAAGTAGGCTTACTCTCTGGAGGCCAAAAAAAACGACTTGCGTTAGCCAATGCCTTAATTAATAAACCAGACCTGCTCATTTTAGATGAGCCTACCAATCATTTAGATTTAGAAATGATTGAATGGTTAGAAGGCTTTTTTGCTAAAGAAAACATCACCCTTTTTATGGTAACACACGACAGATACTTTCTGGAACGTGTTTGTAATGAAATTATAGAGTTAGATGCTGGACAATTATATAGTTATAAAGGTAATTACTCCTACTACCTTGAAAAGCGAGAAGCTAGAATTGAACGCGAAGCTGTGGAAACGGGTAAAGCGAAACAGCTTTTTAAAAAAGAATTAGCTTGGATGCGAAGACAACCTAAAGCAAGAACAACGAAGTCTAAATCTAGAATTGATGATTTTGCCGACATAAAACATAGAGCGCACCAGCGTAGAAACGACCATGAAGTTCAATTAGAATTGAATATGGAACGTTTGGGAAGCAAAATTTTGGAGTTCCATAAGGTATCTAAAGCCTTTAAAGACAAAACTATTCTTGACGCTTTTGATTACACGTTTAAAAAAGGTGAACGCGTTGGTATTATTGGAAAAAACGGAACCGGAAAAACCACATTTTTAAACATCCTTACCCAATCTGCATTACCCGATTCTGGTAAAGTTATTAAAGGCGATACGGTTAAATTTGGCTATTATACTCAAAACGGTATTAGCATAAAACCAGAGCAAAA
Source organism: uncultured Algibacter sp. (assembly GCF_947495925.1). Classification (GTDB taxonomy): domain Bacteria; phylum Bacteroidota; class Bacteroidia; order Flavobacteriales; family Flavobacteriaceae; genus Algibacter_E. The sequence goes on along the minus strand of NZ_CANMAU010000003.1, from coordinate 42,826 downwards.
GGTTATTGACGTTATTAGAGAATTTGGGGATTATATCCCTTTAAAAAAAGGACGACAAATTAGTGCTCAACAACTTTTAGAACGTTTTTTGTTTAGCAGAAAAAAACAATATGACTTTGTTGAAAAATTAAGCGGAGGCGAGCGCAAGCGTTTGTATTTATGTACAGTTTTAATCCAGAACCCCAATTTTTTAATACTGGATGAGCCAACGAATGATTTGGATATTGTAACACTAAACGTGCTTGAAAGCTTTTTGTTAGACTTCCCAGGCTGTATTATAGTGGTCTCCCACGATCGCTATTTTATGGACAAGGTTATTGATCACCTTTTTGTTTTTAGAGGTAATGGGGTTATTGAAGATTTCCCTGGTAACTATACAGATTACCGGGTTTATGAAGATAGTCAGCCTGCAGTTTCAAAGACAACAGAAGACAAAAAAAGTAAGCCTTCTAAAAAACAGAATCAGGCTTCTAAACTATCATACAACGAGGAAAAAGAATTAAAAAATATTGAAAGTAAGCTTAATGCTTTAGCTTACGATAAAAAAGAACTGGAGAACAAGTTCACAAACCCTGACTTATCGCAAGATGATATTAAAAAGCTTTCAGACGATTTGCAGAAAATTATAGACGCAATGGATGCCAAAGAAGAACGCTGGTTTGAGCTGTCTGCTAAACTTGAAGATTAACTTTTATGTGGTATCAGATATTACAGTACTTCAAATTTCTTTTTAAATCTAGCAACCAACATGGTGTGCATTCGCCTTTTGTGTATGATGTAATCACAACATGTTTCTACGACAAGACCACTTACCCTGATTACGATTCTATTAATGCGTATCGTAAGGCCTTACTAAATAACAAGACCAAAATTAAAGTCACCGATCTAGGTGCAGGTTCCCAAGTTATGGGTCAACAAGACCGATTAATTTGCAGTATTGCGAAAAATGCCGGAACGACTAAAAAAAGAGCTCGATTACTATTCAGACTTACACAATACTTTAAACCTTCTAACAGCTTAGAACTTGGTACTTCATTAGGCATTGGGACTTATGCTATGGGTCTAGGCCATAAAAAAGGAACTGTTACAACCATTGAAGGCTGCCCCAATACAGCGGCATTTTCGAAAAAAAATGTAGAGGCTGTAAATGCCAAAAATATAGAATTTATCACCGGAGATTTTAAGAATAACATTGAAAATCTGACCACAAACACCTATGATTTCATTTTTTTTGATGGTAATCACCAAAAAGAGGCCACCATCCATTATTTTGAAACCTTACTAAAAACTGCGAATAACAACACTGTCCTTATTTTTGATGACATATATTGGTCTAAAGGCATGACAGAGGCTTGGGAAACCATTAAAAAACATCCAAGGGTTACGGTTAGTATAGATACTTTTTTTTGGGGGTTTATTTTCTTCAGAACAGAGCAGGTTAAAGAACATTTTATCGTAAGAGTATAATTGTGCAGTTGGTTAGTTTATCTTAAATTTGAAAAAACTTGGTCTTAAAAAAACCATTGCACAGAAAAGAAAAATGAAAATCTATACCAAAACAGGAGACAAAGGCACCACTGCATTATTTGGTGGTACAAGAGTTCCCAAGCACCACATTAGAATTGAGAGTTATGGGACTGTTGATGAACTAAACTCACATTTAGGCCTGATTCGTGATCAAGATATTAACCAAGCTTATAAAGATTTAATTACTTGTATTCAAGATAGACTGTTTACGGTTGGTGCTATTTTAGCGACTGATCCAGATAAAGCCATCTTAAAAAACGGAAAAGAACGTTTAAATATCCCTAAGATTTCATCTGAAGATATTGATATCTTAGAACGTGAAATGGATATGATGAATGAGGCATTGCCTGCAATGACGCACTTTGTACTTCCTGGAGGACACCAAACGGTGTCATTCTGTCATATTGCACGTTGTGTATGCCGCAGAGCAGAACGTTTAGCAACCGCTCTCAATGACATCGAAACCATTGACCCAAATGCCTTAATGTACTTAAACCGCCTTTCTGACTACCTTTTTGTATTGGCACGAAAATTGTCATTTGACTTACAAGCAAACGAGATTAAGTGGATTCCTGAGAAGCAATAATGTTTTTGAAAAGAATCATGTTTAAATAAGTTTTACTTTGAGCTGCTATTTGCGTTAGGGATTGCAGAGGAAAGCCCACAGCGAGGTGTGAGCGAGGACTTGAAACGTAAAGCCCGACCCTTGAGGTAACGCCCAAATTAAAAATTTAATAAAAACTTAATCTTGTGTTATTATTATAATCATAGCCATAATAATTTCATGTGTTTAGATTTCAAAATGATACGTTCTTTTAATTAATGATTAAATATTTCATTTTTTTCTTGTGTGTTTAAACTAAAAAATTATTTTTGCACAAAATTAAACAAATAAGAAATGTATTGGACATTAGAATTAGCATCTTATTTAAGTGATGCACCTTGGCCAGCGACGAAAGACGAACTCATAGATTACGCTATTAGAACTGGAGCCCCTTTAGAGGTTGTTGAAAACTTACAATCTATTGAAGATGAAGGAGACTCTTATGACTCTATTGAAGAAATCTGGTCTGATTATCCGACCGATGAGGATTACCTCTGGAACGAAGATGAGTATTAAATAAACAAGCATATAGATAAAAAAGTCTCGATTTGAGGCTTTTTTTTTGCTCTTAATTATACTTAAAAGCATAACAAAATGTATCTTTGAAAGCGCCTAATTTAGGCTAAAACAATGATAAAACCCTAGGGTAATCCTAGATAAAATATATAAAACAACACCCATGAGTTTTTTAAATTCTGTACTTAAAGTATTTGTTGGCGACAAATCAAAACAAGATGTTAGCGCCATTACGCCTATTGTAAATAAAGTTAAAACCTTTGAAGCAGCGCTAGAAGCCCTAACGCATGATGAATTAAGAGCCAAAACAGCCGAATTTAAGGCTACGATTTCTGATGCTAATAAGGAAATAAACACCGAAATAGCAAGCTTAACAAAGGATGCTGAAAACACCGAAGATATTGATAAGCGTGAGGATATTTATGAGCAAATTGATAGACTTAATGATGATGCTTATAAAATTACTGAAACTGTTTTAAATGATATTCTGCCCGAAGCCTTTGCAGTAGTTAAAGAAACAGCAAAACGTTTTGTTAATAACACCTCCATAGACGTAACCGCAAACGAATTTGACAGAATGGTTTCTGGCAGTAAAGATTATGTCGCTTTAGAAGGAGATAAAGCTGTTTGGGCAAACTCTTGGGATGCGGCAGGAAAGCCCATTACTTGGGACATGATACACTATGATGTTCAATTAATTGGAGGTATTGCCATGCATCAGGGTAAAATTGCAGAAATGCAAACAGGTGAAGGGAAAACCCTAGTAGCGACCTTACCTGTCTACTTAAATGCGTTGGCTGGAAAAGGTGTTCACTTAGTCACAGTTAACGATTACTTAGCAAAACGTGATAGTGCTTGGATGGCTCCTATTTTTGAGTTTCATGGCATGAGTGTAGATTGTATTGATTATCATAGACCTAACTCTCCAGAACGTATTGCCGCTTATAACGCCGATATTACTTATGGAACCAATAATGAATTTGGTTTTGATTATCTGCGTGATAATATGTCTCATGCTCCAGAAGATTTAGTACAACGTCCGCACCACTACGCTATTGTAGATGAGGTGGATTCTGTATTAGTTGACGATGCTCGTACACCTTTAATTATCTCTGGGCCAATCCCAAAAGGTGATCACCACGAGTTTACAGAGTTAAAACCTAAAGTAGATGATATAGTTTCTGTACAACGTAAATATCTAACGGGAGTTTTAGCCGAAGCCAAAAAACTTATTAAAGAAGGAGATACTAAAGAAGGTGGATTCCAATTACTTCGTGTTTACAGAGGTATTCCTAAAAATAAAGCGCTAATTAAGTTTTTATCGGAAGAAGGTGTTAAGCAATTGCTCCAAAAAACGGAGAACTTCTATATGCAAGATAATAACCGTGAAATGCCAAAGGTTGATGCGGAATTATACTATGTTATTGAAGAAAAAAACAATCAGGTTGAATTAACTGATAAAGGGGTTGAATACATTTCTGGAAAAGACAATCCAGATTTTTTCATTCTACCTGAAATAGGCATTGAAGTAGCTAAAATTGAAGAACAAGGATTGGCTGCTGAAGAAGAAGCAACACTTAAAGAAGATCTATTTAAAGAATTTGGTATAAAATCTGAACGCATTCATACTTTAAACCAGTTATTAAAAGCCTATGCTTTATTTGAAAAAGACACCCAATATGTGGTGATGGAAAATAAAGTAATGATAGTTGATGAACAAACAGGTCGTATTATGGACGGTCGTCGTTATTCTGATGGATTACACCAAGCGATTGAGGCCAAAGAGAATGTAAAAATTGAAGATGCGACCCAAACGTTTGCTACGGTAACGCTTCAAAATTATTTTAGAATGTACCGCAAACTTTCAGGTATGACAGGTACTGCCGTGACTGAAGCTGGTGAATTCTGGGAAATTTACAAATTAGATGTTGTTGAAATTCCTACGAATCGCCCTATTGCTCGTGATGATAAAGAAGATTTAGTTTATAAAACGAAGCGCGAAAAATATAATGCGGTTATTGATGATGTTACACAATTAGCTCAGGCCGGAAGACCTGTTCTTATAGGTACGACATCTGTAGAAATAAGTGAGTTACTTGGCAAAATGCTAAGCATAAGAAAAATACCCCATAATGTACTAAACGCGAAACAACATAAAAAAGAAGCCGATATTGTTGATCAGGCAGGTAAATCGGGGCAGGTAACGATAGCAACTAATATGGCTGGGCGTGGTACAGACATTAAATTATCTGATGAAGTTAAGGCCGCTGGTGGTTTAGCCATTGTAGGTACTGAGCGTCATGATTCACGTCGTGTAGACAGGCAGTTGCGTGGTCGTTCTGGTCGTCAAGGAGATCCAGGAAGCTCACAATTTTATGTGTCTTTAGAAGACAATTTAATGCGTTTATTTGGTTCTGAGCGTATTGCCAAAATGATGGATAAAATGGGATTAAAAGAAGGCGAAGTTATCCAGCATTCGATGATCTCTAAATCTATTGAACGTGCTCAGAAAAAAGTTGAAGAAAATAACTTTGGTGTTCGTAAGCGATTACTAGAATATGATGACGTTATGAACGCACAACGTGAGGTGGTTTATAAGCGTCGCAAACATGCTTTGCATGGTGAACGTTTACGTGTTGATTTAGCGAATATGATTTTTGATACTACTGAAGGCATTGCTGAAACCAACAAAGGCGCTAACGATTATAAAAACTTTGAGTTTGAACTGATTCGCTATTTTTCAATGAGTTCTCCTATTTCTCAAGAAGAGTTTGGAAAACTATCTGCCCAAGACATTACATCAAAAATATATAAGGCCGCTTTTGATCATTATAGAGAAAAAATGGAGCGTAATGCCGATATAGCTTTTCCTGTAATTAAAAATGTTTATGAAACACAGCGTGATAAATTCAAACGTATTGTCGTGCCATTTACTGATGGTATTAAAAGCCTAAATGTGGTTACCGATCTTGAAAAAGCATATGAAACGAATGGTAAACAGCTTATTACCGATTTTGAAAAAAATATCACCTTAGCTATAATTGATGATGCTTGGAAAACCCATTTACGTAAAATGGATGAGTTAAAGCAATCTGTTCAATTAGCAGTACATGAACAAAAAGACCCTTTATTAATTTATAAATTTGAGGCTTTTGAGTTATTTAAAGCCATGATTGACCAAGTAAATAAGGACGTAATTTCATTCTTATTTAAAGGCGAACTACCTCAAGAAACGCAAAATACGATTCAGGAAGCAAGACAAACCCGTAAAAAGGAAAACTTAAAAACTCAAAAAGATGAGATTCCTAATTTAGATGAACGTTCTGCTCAAAATAGAGCAGCTGGTAATACCCAGCGCCAACAGGAGGTTGTAGAAACTATTGTTCGTGATAGGCCAAAAATTGGACGTAATGATCGCGTAACCATTAAGCATGTTATGAATGGTGAAAATAAAACCGTTAAATACAAGCAAGCAGAACCTTTAATTGCCAAAGGTGAATGGGTATTAGTTGAAGATTAATACTTTTCCAAAAGGAAGCATTTAGTAATAAAATAAAAATCCCAGTAGAAAGCTACTGGGATTTTTATTTTACATATTTATTAGTATTTACAGCTTTAATAATAAACAAGGATTAGGGCAATTTATTCGATAAAAATCCAAATCATCTTTATTACATACTCCTGGATAATCTCCATAATAACCTTCGATATCTTTAATAATTTGAAAATGTAAGTGCGGAGGGTAATCTCCATTTACCGAAGCATCACCCAATTTACCTATACAATCGCCTTTCTCAAATTCCTTTCCCGGTTCTAAATCTTTAAGAGAAGATAAACTTAAATGCCCATAAAGCGTATAAAACTCGACTCCTGAAATGTTATGCTTTAAAATTATTGTTGGTCCGTAATCACCATAACCGGTATTATTCGCATAACCGTAAACCATTCCATTTAAAGGCGCGTATATAGTAGATCCTTCATTACACCATAAATCAATTCCTAAATGAATGTTTCGCTCATCTTGTGCTTGTGCGTTAAAGTGCTCACTACGTTTGTAAATATTTCTAACCTCCAAATAGCCGCCGTAAGCAATGACATGATCTTCCTTTACAATATGATTATTAACAAAAGCTGCTAATTTTTGGGATGAAGAGACATCAATCTTATTCAGCTCCTCGTTAGATTCCGATAAATCTATAGGAATATATTTTTCATTTGGAATGGATGAATCTAAAACAAATAGCGGTTCTGAACTGATACTATTAATAAACTTAGAAAACGGATTCAAGGTCATAACTTCAAAAGTAAGAAACTTTATGAGTTCTTGTCATAATCCCCCTGAAAAACAGAATCGCTCAAACCAACATTACCATTCCACAACTAACAACTAATTTAAAACTTCTCCATAAAGGTCAAAATCCTCTGCCTCGGTAATCTTAACAGTGGTATATTCTCCTGTTTTCAAATAGGTTTTTGAAGCATCAATTAAAACCTCATTATCCACATCGGGTGAATCAAACTCTGTTCTACCAATAAAATAGTTACCTTCTTTTCTATCAATAATAACCTTAAACTCGTGCCCTATTTTTTGTTGATTTAATTCCCAAGAAATTTGAGATTGAATTTCCATAATTTGGTTAGCCCTATCAATTTTAACATCTTCAGGCACATCATCTTCCAAATTATAGGCATGCGTATTCTCCTCATGTGAATATGTAAAACAACCTAATCGCTCAAAACGCATGTCAGTTACCCATTGCTTTAATTCTTGAAAATTTTCTTCGGTTTCTCCTGGATATCCAACAATAAGTGTCGTTCTTATTGTCATTTCTGGTACAGCATCTCTAAACTGATGAATTAACTTGGTCGTTTTCTCTTTAGTAGTTCCACGGCGCATGCTCTTTAAAATTGAGTCTGATATGTGCTGCAACGGGATATCTAAATAATTACAAACTTTTGGCTCCCGATTCATAACATCCAACACATCTAAAGGGAATCCTGTTGGAAAAGCATAATGCAACCGAATCCACTCAACACCTTCTACTTTTACTAAAGCTTCTAGCAGTTCAGCCAGGTTTCGTTTTTTATATAAATCCAACCCATAGTAGGTTAAATCTTGAGCAATAAGAATCAATTCTTTAACACCATTGGCCGCCAATTTCTCAGCTTCAATAACAATCTCTTCAATAGGCGTGCTTCTGTGTTTTCCTCTCATAATAGGAATCGCACAAAACGAACAAGGTCTATCGCAACCCTCAGCAATTTTTAAATAAGCATAATTTTTTGGAGTTGTTGTTAAGCGCTCCCCAATTAACTCATGCTTATAATCTGCGCCTAATGCTTTTAACAACCCTGGCAATTCTGTCGTTCCAAAATACTGATCTACATTTGGAATTTCCTTTTCTAGGTCAGGCTTATAGCGCTCACTTAAACATCCTGTCACAAAAACCTTATCAACCTCACCTTCTTCCTTTTTCTGCATGTATTCCAGGATCGTGTTAACGCTCTCCTCTTTGGCATTATTAATAAAACCACAGGTATTGATTACAACCACATTGCCTTCCTCTTCATGCACTACGTCTTTACCACTTGCCTTAAGTTGCCCCATCAAGACTTCGCTATCATAAACGTTTTTGCTACAACCAAGAGTAACAACATTAATCTTATTTTTCTTCAGAGTTTTTGTGCGCATAATTTCTGTAAATCAGTGTGCAAAGATACATAATGATTGTGGATTTCAGATTTATTCCAAATACATATAAATTAAAAACAGAGCATCATTAAAAGATGCCCTGTTTAGAATAATAATTTTGAAGAAATCTTTTTACTATTTAAAAAAAGAATCTACAAATTCATATTTATTAAATACCTGCAAATCTTCAATACCCTCGCCAACTCCAATATATTTAACGGGAATTTGAAACTGATCTGAAATACCAATAACTACACCTCCTTTTGCTGTTCCATCTAATTTTGTAACTGCTAAAGATGTAACCTCTGTGGCTGCCGTAAATTGTTTAGCTTGCTCGAAAGCATTTTGACCCGTAGAACCATCTAGTACCAACAAAACATCATGTGGTGCATCACCAACCACTTTTTGCATCACACGTTTTACCTTTGTAAGTTCATTCATTAAGTTTACTTTGTTATGCAAACGTCCTGCGGTATCAATAATAATAACATCGGCATCTTGATTTACTCCAGACTCTAAAGCATCAAAAGCAACCGAAGCCGGATCGCTTCCCATATCTTGACGTACCATAGGCACATCTACTCTATCGGCCCAAACCTGAAGTTGGTCTATTGCTGCAGCTCTAAAAGTATCGGCTGCTCCAAGAACCACTTTTAAGCCTTTCTTTTTAAATTGATATGCTAATTTTCCGATAGTCGTTGTTTTACCTACACCATTCACACCAACTACCATAAGTACATAAGGTGTTTTTGTTCCGTTTTCTTGCTTTGGCAAGTCTGGAATTATATAATCGGTTTCTTCTCCTGAGTTTGTTTCACTTAAAAGGGATGCTATTTCTTCACGAAGAATTTGATTAAGCTCATCGGTACCCAAATATTTATCTTTAGAAACACGTTCTTCAATACGATCGATTACTTTAAGTGTAGTATTTACGCCCACATCGCTCGACACCAAAACTTCTTCAAGATTATCAAGAACCTCATCATCTACTTTTGATTTTCCGGCTACCGCTTTACTTAGCTTGCCAAAAAAACTGGATTTAGATTTTTCTAATCCTTTATCTAGGGTTTCCTTTTTTTCTGAGGAAAATATTTTTTTAAAAAAACTCATTTCTTATTATTGGTTGGTTCTTTAATTGAAACTACACTTTGCGTTAGGGATTGAGGCTTTTCTTAGAGCTCTTCTTTGAAAGCGACTGCCGAAAGCCCGACCATTTTGGTAACGCTCAAAACATAATTGTCAATTATCTTACCACATTTTACGACCTGTTAATATGGCAGATAAATATAAAATAAAAAAGCCGCTTTCAATAGAAAGCAGCTTATAATATCTTGAAACGAAACTTTTTTATTTCTTTAAAAAGTCGTTAACTTGATCTGGACTCATGATAGACTCAACAAACATGTAAGCTCCTGTTTTTGGAGACTTCACCATTTTTATTGCTTTTGTTAATCTTTTAGATCCTGTTTGTAATGATGCTACTGCTTTTTTTGCCATGACCTATACACTTTAAGGTTATTTGAGATTTTTTAAAAACCTCTAATTATTTAATTTCTTTATGAACTGTCATACGCTTAAGAATTGGATTAAATTTTTTAATCTCCATTCTATCTGGCGTATTCTTTTTATTTTTTGTTGTAATATATCTTGAAGTTCCTGGTTGTCCAGACTCTTTGTGCTCTGTGCACTCTAAGATTACTTGTATTCTGTTACCTTTCTTTGCCATGTCTTATTACTTATTAAATACAGCTATTATTTTAAAAATCCTTTAGATTTCGCCTCTTTAATTGCTGCAGAAATACCTATTTTGTTTATTGTCTTTAAAGCAGATGTAGAAACCTTTAAAGTTACCCATTTATCTTCTTCTGGAATGTAAAAACGTTTCTTAACCAAATTCGCGTTAAATTTGCGTTTAGTTCTGTTTAATGCATGAGACACGTTGTTTCCAACCATGGCTTTCTTTCCTGTAAGTTCACAAACTCTTGACATTCTATATAACTTTAAATTCTTTGTTGCTTAAAATCGAGGTGCAAATATACAAATTCTTTATATTATGCCAACCTAATTTTTATCAATTTTTAAAAATTTCTTTTAGAAGAATTTCCAAGGCTTTATTTACGGCTTTATTGATGACTTTAATTCTCGAATTACCAAAGTTGAATTCATGAGAGTAAACCCCAGATTTTGTAGCAATAGCAATAAATACAGTACCAACTTCTGCATCAGATTCACCTTTGGTTGGACCTGCATTTCCCGTTGTAGCAATAGCATAGTCAGATTGAAATAATTGTTGTGCATTTTGTGCCATTCCCTCCGCTACTTGAGAACTAACAACAGAAAAAGTGTCAATATCTGACTTTGACACCTTTAAAACATTTATCTTAGACTGTGTTGAATAGGTTACTACGCCTCCTTTAAAAAAAGCTGATGCTCCCGGATTTGAAGTGAAACGTTCTGCCACTGCCCCTCCAGTACAACTCTCAGCGATGGCCAATGTAAGACCAAGTTTTGTAAGTTGTTTTGCAATAACTATTTCTACAGAACCATCCTCATCTTCTAAACCAGCATATTCTTCCTTTATCAAAGGAATCACCTTATCAATTTGTTCCTGAATCTCATTTTTTAATTGCTCTTCTTCAAACCCCTTTGTAGATAATCGCAATCGCATTTTGCCTAAATTTGGTAAGTAAGCAAGTTTAATATGTTTTGGCAAAGCGTCTTCCCATGCTTCTATTCTTGCAGCCAAAGCACTTTCTCCCAATCCATAAACAATCATAGTTTTATGAAGAATAAACGGGCAGTTGTACTTTTCTTTTAGGTTTGGGATAACTTCATTATCAATTAAAGCTTTCATTTCATAGGGCACACCCGGCAATGAAATGAACGTTTTATCACCCTTTTCAAGCCACATACCTGGAGCGGTACCCAGCTTATTCATTAAAGGTTTTGACTTTGAAGGTATGAGAGCCTGATCTCTATTTACTTGAAGTAATTCTGTTCTAACATGCTGCCTCCAAATAGTTTCTATATTTTCAAGAACAGCCGTATTTCTTACAAGTGTATCATTAAAGTATTCCGATATTGTTTTTTTAGTGATATCATCTTTAGTAGGCCCTAAACCTCCTGTACAAATAATAATATCAACACGATTCTCGGCATCTGCCAAAGCTTGTAAAATATGATTCTTATCGTCTTGAATTGACGTGATTTGATAGACAGACACCCCAATTTTATTCAGCTGCTTTGAAATAAAGGCGGAATTAGTGTCTACAACTTGACCAATAAGAAGTTCGTCACCTATGGTGATGATTTCTGCTATCATTACAAACCAAAATCAGATTTTATCTCAGCAGAAGCTTTTTCCACTGCCGAAATAACAATGGCTAATTGCTCGGTTACATCTAAGTCCTTTTTCTCAAACTTTCCCCAGTCCTGAACCTCTATCAACGTGTCTAGCACTCCCAGTTCAAACAAATCAACTGTTGGTTTCATTTTATGTGCCGCTTGATAAGCGTTATAAAAATCGCCTTCAGCTACGGCCGTTTTTAAACGTTCTGCATCCATTGGCACTTCTTCAAGAAAAGCCGCCGCCAATGCTGCGATAAAATCTTCATCGTTATCTGCCAACTCCTTTACTCGTAATAATTTATAATGCTGCTCCATTTTTACTTAACTGTTATTGAAAACATCTCCTTATCCTCTATAAATCCTTTTAGCTTATCGTTCGCAATTACTTTGCCAACTCCAGCTGGTGTGCCTGTAAATATAATATCTCCTATCTTTAAAGTGAAATATTTTGACACATATTCTATTAATTCATCAATTTTCCAAAGCATGTGGCTCGAATTTCCATTTTGAACAATTTCATCGTTCTTTTTTAAAGAAAACTGAATTTTATTCACATCTTTTATCTCTTTTTTAGGAATCCAATGACCTATAACCGCTGCTCCATCAAAAGATTTTGCTTTTTCCCAAGGTAAGCCTTTAGCCTTCAACTGACTCTGTAAATCGCGAGCCGTAAAATCAATGCCTAAACCAATATCATTATAATATTTATGAGCAAACTTTCTATCAATATGCTTACCCACTCTATTTATTTTCACTAAAACCTCAACCTCATAATGCACATCATCTGAGAAATCAGGAATAAAAAACGGCTGTTTTTTTAATAAAATGGAGGTATCTGGCTTTAAAAAAACAACAGGATCTTTAGGTCTTTCATTTTCTAATTCCTTAATGTGTTCGGTATAATTTCTACCAATACAAATAAGTTTCATTTATTTATTATTTTAAATAGGGCGTTTCCCTTTAGGGTCGGGCTTTCTGTTGCAAGTCCTCGCTCATACTTCACTGCGGGCTTTCCACTCCAATCCCTAACGCAACAATCCGCCAAGATTTAAGCTAAAACCTCCAAACTCTTCTTACCCCAATTTATTATTAAAACTCCTGAGCTTAATGGCTGTTAATACTTTTTTGGTATACAAAGGAAAATCTGCATTTAGCAACCATCCAAAATACCCAGGTTCTTTTTCTAAAACATCGGTAACCAACTTTCCTTTATGCTTACCAAAAGAAAAACACTCCAGCCCCTCTTTATTATAGGTTATAAACCCCGCGAAGTCAGCAAACTTTTTTCTAGAACTAAATTCTGCTAAAAACTTGGTATCATTCTCTAATTCATCGTATTTAGCAACCTGCGCCTTTAATATCTGATAGGTTGCATTTGTATCGGCTTCAGCACTATGTGCGTTTTCTAAGCTTTCATTACAATAAAACTTATATGCCGCACTTAATGTACGTTGTTCCATTTTATGAAAAATTGTTTGTACATCTATTGCCAAACGGTTTTTCATATCAAAATCAATATCCGCCCGCAACATTTCTTCTGCTAATAAGGGAATATCAAAACGGTTAGAATTAAACCCACCCAGATCAGAATCCTTAATCATATTATAAATAGCTTTGGCCAATTCTTTAAAAGTAGGCTCGTTAGCAACTTTCTCGTTAGTAATTCCATGAATAGCAGTCGTTTCTTTTGGAATGGGCATTTCTGGATTTACCAACCATGTTTTACTTTCTTCAGTCCCGTTTGGAAATATCTTTAAAATAGATATTTCAACAATCCTGTCATGCGTTATATTGATTCCTGTTGTTTCTAAATCAAAAAAACAAATAGGCTTAGTAAGGTTTAACTGCATTAATTATTAATGTTATTATGAATTCAGTATATATTTTTCGCTAAAATAAAAAAACCCAACCGCTAAAAGGTCAGGTTTAACTATTGTTTATAATTTCAATTTACATTTCCCTATTCACATCCCAAGCTTCTAAGTAATCTTTAACAGCTTTCACAAACATACCCCCTAAAGCGCCATTAACCACACGGTGATCATAAGAATGCGATAAAAACATTTTATAACGAATTCCTATAAAATCGCCCTCTGGTGTTTCAATTACGGCGGGCACTTTACGAATAGCTCCCAAAGCTAAAATACCCACCTGCGGCTGATTAATAATAGGAGTTCCCATAATACTTCCAAAAGACCCTACATTCGTTACGGTATAAGTACCTCCTTGAATTTCATCGGGTTTCAATTTATTCATTCTAGCCCTATTTGCTAAATCGTTCACTTGTTTGGTCATACCAACCAAATTAAGCTGATCTGCATTTTTAATAACAGGAACAATTAAATTCCCATCTGGTAAAGCTGCTGCCATACCCAAATTGATGTTTTTCTTTTTTATTATGGTATCTCCTTGAAGAGAAATATTCATCATCGGATAATCTCGTAATGCCTTAGCAATAACCTCCATAAATATTGGAGTGAAGGTTAAATTTTCTCCATCGCGCTTCAAAAAGTCCGCTTTCACTTTCTTTCTCCAATTCCAAATATTGGTAACATCGGCTTCAATAAAACTTTGAACATGTGCAGATGTTTGAAGTGAGTTCGTCATATGATTGGCAACAAGTTTGCCCATCCTAGTCATTTCAATAATTTCATCTTCACCATTTGAGATAGCAGCTGGCGCTTCCGTTTTTATTTTCTCAACTGGTTTATTTTCAATAACGGGTTGCTCGACTTTTTTGGGTACCTGTACCTCACTTTGTTTACTACCCTTATTTTGAATATAATCTAGGATATCGTTTTTTGTAACACGACCATCTTTCCCTGTTCCCTTTAGAGCATCCAATTCTTCCTGAGAAACGCCTTCAGCCTTTGCTATATTTTTTACTAATGGTGAGTAAAAACGATCTCCACTAGAAATCACAGGGTTAACTGTTTCTTTTGCTATAGTTATAGTTTGCTCTACCTCTTCAATAGCCTTCTGCTCCTCGGTTACTGATTCTTCTTTATCATCCTCATTTATTTTCTCTCCTTCACCTTCATCCCCCTCTGTTTCAATAATAGCGATGACCTCACCAACTTGCACAACATCGTCCACATTAAATAATCGTTCTACTAAAACACCATCAACTTCACTAGGCACCTCACTATCTACCTTGTCCGTAGCAATTTCCAGCACAGAATCATCCATTTCAATAGTATCTCCAACTTCTTTTAACCAAGAAGTAATTGTTGCCTCAGCAACACTTTCCCCCATTTTTGGTAATTTCAGCTCAAACTTTGCCATATCAATAATTTAATACTTATTTTTTAGTTTAATTTTGCAAAATTAATAAAAATACACGTCAAATAACTCATAATAATCAAAAAACAACAACTTCCCCTCTACTAACCGAATTATCACTTCCTAAAATAAAATTGGACGCCTTAGGTTGTATTTTATAGGTGACTAATTTACCCATATTAGCGTAATTAGTATCCATAAATTCTATAATTTCTTTGTACTTAATAACATTTGCGTCAAAGACTAATTCTGTTTCATCTTCTAAGTTCCCTATATCTACCAAGTGCTGTTTTAAAACCATATCTTCATTTAAAACAGACATCATATTTGGATTCAATTTAGAAGAAACATAAATATAAGCACTCACATTTTTACTGTTTTGGATTGAAGATTTTCTAATTAAGGGAATCAACTTAATTCCTATCCAAACGAAAAAATCAAAAAACACATTTTTTTTAAAATGCTTTTTGTAAAAAATTTGCATAGCACCATAAAAACGTTTGGCATAGTTTTTATCTCGAAGCGTACTCTCTCCTTTAAAATGTATTACTGTTGTCTCTCCGAAATAATAATTTGAGTAGCCAAATTTTAATGCCTTATATGAAATATCAATGTCTTCACCATACATAAAATAATCTTCATCAAACCCTTCTATTTCTATATAAACCGACTTCTTTAAGAACATAAAAGCACCAACCAAAACAGGAACTTCACCAATTCCGTCAGAGTTTATGTTATTAGCATAATAGTCGTCGGTATTTCCAATCAACTTCTTAAAAGCGGCTTTAACATAAGGTATTTTTCTCTTACTCTCTGGCAAAAACGCTCCTCTACCATCGATTAATTTGCAACCAACAATCCCAAGATTATCTTTAGATTTCACAAATTCTAACACCTTATAAAACGTGTCTTCTGCGACTACTGTATCTGGATTTAAAACACATAAGTATTCGCCTTGCGCAGATAAAACACCTATATTATTTCCTTTAGAAAAACCACAATTCTCTGTATTGGCAATAAGCTTAACATTAGGAAATAATGTTTTAACCATCTCGCAGCTACCATCTTTTGAATTATTATCAACAACAATTATTTCAGCATCAATACCTTGAATAGCCTGTTCGACACTTTTTAAGCAAAGCTCCAAAAAGTACCTAACATTATAATTCAATATAACTACAGATAATTGCAAATTAGTATGGTATTAAATTTTTATAGAAGATTCGAACGGAATTCTATTAATTATGCTCCTACCCAGAGTAATCTCATCAGCATATTCCAATTCATCACCAACAGAAATTCCTCGCGCAATAGTAGAAGTGAGAATTTCAAAATCTTGAATTTGCTTATATATATAGAAGTTAGTTGTATCTCCCTCCATAGTTGAGCTTAATGCAAATATGAGTTCTCTTACTTGACCTCCTTTTACTTTATTCACTAGCGATTCTATATTCAAATCATGTGGACCAATTCCATCCATTGGAGAAATTTTACCCCCTAATACATGATAAAGTCCTTTAAACGAACTTGTATTTTCAATAGCCATAACATCGCGAATATCTTCAACAACACAAACAATCGCTTCATTTCTATTAGGGTTCGAGCATATTTCACAAAGCTCAACATCACTTATATTATGGCATGATTTACAAAATTTCACCTCATTCCTCATGCACTGTAAGGCTTCTGCCAACGCTAAAGTTTGATCCTTAGGTTGTCTCAACATGTGCAGCACTAAACGTAACGCTGTACGTTTACCTATACCCGGTAATTGAGACATCTCGTTAACAGCACGTTCTAGTAATTTTGAAGAAAAATCCATATTGGCGAAATTAATATTTACACACCAATTTCACTAATTTACTTAACTCTTTTAATAATAGTATAAGCTTCTTATTTAATATTTGTAATTTTCGATCGTAAAAAAGTTGATGTATGACTGCTACACAAATCCTGCTTCTTATAGTTGGTTACTTTGTTGTTTTAATTTTGATTTCTTACTTCACAGGAAAAGAAGACAGTAATGAAGCCTTCTTCAAAGCTAATAAATCAGCTCCATGGTATTTAGTTGCTTTTGGAATGATTGGCGCCTCTCTTTCTGGGGTAACTTTTATTTCTGTTCCTGGTGCGGTTGAAGCTAAACAATTTGGTTATTTACAAGTCGTATTGGGTTACTTTTTTGGTTATCTAGTCATAGCCTACATGTTATTGCCAATTTATTACAGATTAAATCTCACCTCAATATATACGTATTTAAAGGACCGATTTGGAAATGTAAGCTACAAAACGGGCTCCATTGCTTTTTTAATATCTAGAGTAGTTGGAGCAGCTTTTAGATTATTTTTAGTCGCAAAAGTGCTACAACTTTTAATATTTGATCAATACCACATACCATTCACAATTACGGTAGTAATTACCATTGCATTAATCTGGCTTTATACTTTTAAAGGCGGTATAAAAACCATCATTTTTACAGATACTTTGCAGACGCTTTTCATGCTTATATCGGTAGTTGTTACCATTGCTTTTTTAGCTTCTGCTCTAGATTTAAATAGCATTTCGGAGGTTTACGCAAACGTTAAGGAAAATGCCATGAGCAAAGTATTCTTCTTCGACAACATTAACGACCCCCAATATTTTATTAAAAGCTTCCTTGCTGGTATGTTTATTACTATTACCATGACGGGATTAGATCAAGATATGATGCAAAAAAACTTGACCTGTAAAAACCTAAAAGAGGCTCAAAAAAACATGATTTCCTTTAGTGTGGTTTTAGTTTTTGTAAATATTTTGTTTTTAGCATTGGGCTTACTTTTAACAGAATACGCTAGCCAACATGGTATTACAGCGAAAAAAGATGATCTGTTCCCAACTGTAGCTATGTTACCCGAAATAGGAATCGTTACATCTGCGTTCTTTTTATTAGGTCTAATTGCAGCCGCCTATTCAAGTGCAGATTCAGCCTTAACCTCTTTAACAACATCATTTTGTATTGACATCATTGAGTTAGACAAAAAACCTTTAGCCTCCCAGAAAAAAGTTAGAAAGCAAGTTCATATTTTAATAAGCATCATACTTGTTATTGTTATTGTATTGTTTGATGCTATTTTTAAAGACGTATCTGTAATATGGGAACTCTTTAAAGCAGCAGGTTACACGTATGGACCGTTACTAGGTTTATTTGCATTTGGAATTTTCACAAAAGCACAACTAAAAGACAAGTATGTTTGGATAATTGCTATTATAGCCCCTCTAGTATCCTATTTTATTAATAAATATTCGATGGATTTATTAAACGGATATCAGATTGGTTTTGAAATACTAATTATAAATGGGTTACTAACCTTTTTGGGATTAATATTGATTCGTAGAAAGTAAAACTAAGGTACAAGCCACCTCAAAATCAATATTATTTTCTTTTAAAATATCGTAGAATTCAGAGTTTTCTGTACCCGGATTAAAAATAACACGTTCTGGCTTTAGTGAAATGATGTAGTCATAATAATCATGTTGCCGCTTAGGGTTTAAATACAAGGCAATGGTATGTACGCCTGTATACGGCAACAAATCTTCATCAATTATCACCCCAGACACTTCTCCTTTTTTTAATCCAAATGCAACAACTTCAATATTAATTGCGACAAGTCGCTGAATGGCATAATTAGAATATCTATTAGCCTTTAGTGAAGCTCCCAGAACTAAAGTTTTTTTATTCATGAGTGTTAAATATATGTTAAGTAAAAAAAATATGGTAACAGATTGTAATTATAAACGTCTCTTTAATAATCAAACGATAAAATAATCATCAATCAAACTAATCAAAAATGAAGAAAAATCTATTTTTCTATTTTGCATTTCTTTTTGCACTATCAACCAACGCATTTACAGATCCTGACCCCAATGCTGAAAAAACCGGAACCATTTCTGGCAAAGTATTAGACGCCAATTTAAAAGAACCCTTACCTTATGTTAATGTTATCATTAAGAACTCCGCTGGTAAAACTCTAACTGGAGGTATAACGCTTGATGATGGTTCTTTCAAAATTGAAAAAGTTGCAGAAGGCAATATTGTAGTTAGTATACAATATATTGGTTATAAAACTTACAACAAAAATGTTACCGTTGGAAAAGGTAATTTTAATGTAAACCTTGGTAATATTTTTTTAGAAGAAGAAGCCGAAGGGTTAGATGAAGTTACAGTTATAGCCGAAACTTCTACTATTCAACAAAAAGTCGACCGAAAAGTTATTACCGTTGGTAAAGACTTGATTACTGCCGGAGCCACAGCCAGCGACATCATGAACAATATTCCTTCGGTTAATGTTGATCAACAAACAGGAAACATAAGCCTTCGAGGGAATGAAAATGTTAGGGTTATGGTTGATGGTAAACTCACTAATGTTCCTATTGCCCAATTACTTAAACAGATTCCTTCAACTTCCATTAAGCAAATAGAACTAATCACTAATCCTTCTGCTAAATACAATCCTGAAGGCATGAGTGGTATTATTAATATTAAATTACACAAAAACACGCAAATTGGTTTTAATGGTAACCTAAATGTGGGGGTAACCAATGAAGTATTTGCAAAGTTTAATAGTTCTATTGACATGAACTACCGAAACGGAAAATTTAACTTTTATGGAAACTACGGAAACAATATTGGAAAATACGATAATTTCGGACAAGTAAACCGTTTAGACGATGGTTCTGTGCAGGATTTTTCTTTTCAGAATAGTAATAAATCCCACCTTTACAAAATAGGTGTAGATTTTTATATGAATGATAAAAACACCATCTCTTTTTTCACAAATCAAAACGTATTTAATGGAGAAGGTAATAGTTCAACTGATGTAACATATCCTGTTACTGGTGTTCAAACACAGTTATTCATGAACGATTCTGAAAACAGTTCAAGCCAATATAATTTAGCATACAAACATGAGTTTGACAATGAAGATGAAACTTTAGATGTAGAAGTGAATTATAACGAGTATGATGCTGAAGAAATTGCCAACTTTAATTTTATCAATTTCACTTTCCCCACTGATTATGTAGACAATGTAGACACTAAACGTGATAGAACGACTATAAATGTAGACTACGTTAAACCTGTTAATGAAGATGTGAAAATTGAAGCTGGTTTAGAGGCAAGGTTATTCAATTCTATTATTGGTTACATGTCAACCGGACAAACATTCAATGGTAACGGTGATTTAATCCCAACACCGAGTACTAATTTTGATTACAAAAGAGATATTTACTCTGCATATTTCACCTATTCTAAAAAATTCGAAAAATGGAGTTACCAAGCTGGACTTAGGGCTGAACAAGTTTTTGTTAACGCAGATGCATTAAGAACTTTCGATGATAATTCTACTGAATTTTTACCATTCGAAAATGAATACTTTCAATTGTACCCATCAATATTTTTATCATACAATCCATCAGAAAAAAACACCTATCAATTTAGCGCAAGCAGAAGAGTAGACCGCCCCGGACTTCAACAAGTAAATCCGATTAGAGAATGGAGTACTCCAAGAGTTTCATCTTATGGGAACCCACAGTTAGAACCTCAGTTTACCAATTCTGTTGAAGTAAACTATATCAGAAACTTGGAAAAAGGAAGCATTACAGCAGGCGTTTTCTATAGATTTATTGAAGATAATATTAACAGGTACCTCATTATTGACAGAACAGATATAACCTCTGGAAATGTAATTCTTTCCTATAATAACTTTGAAAATACGTCTGCCTATGGTATAGAATTATCGTCAGGTTATAAACCAACAAAATGGTGGAGCTTTAACACAAGTTTTGATTTGTATTCGCAAACACAACGTGGTATTACAGAATATCTTGACACTGATGATTTGCCAAACGCTACACCGGAAGATATTGTAAGACAAAATACGGAAGTAGATAATATTGTATGGAACTTTAGACTTTTCAATAACTTCAAAGCATCGAAAAAATTAAGTTTCTCACTATTTGGTATGTATAGAGGTGAAGAAAAAGGGATTCAATTTACGAGAAAACCGATGTACTTTGTAAATACAGGAATGCGTTATAGTTTCTTAGACAATAACCGAGGAACCCTTAGTTTTAACTATAATGATGTTTTTAACACCATGCAATTCGAATTTGAAACAAACACACCATTCCCCGGGTACGGTGGTTTCAATTGGGAAAGTAACACCTGGAATATTGCATTCTCTTACCGTTTTGGTGGTGGAAAATACAGATCACTTAAAAGAAAAAGACGTGATAATAATGAAAAATCTGGTGGCGGAGGCTTCCTGTAAAACAACAAATTTGATAGCCTACATAATAGTTGATGGTTAGTGTTATTGTATGGATATTAAATAAGAAACTCCGAGGTTAAATAACTTCGGAGTTTTGCTTTTTAGTAATAGTATTACTGTTACTATGTTAAAGTTTTCATTAACCACAATAATTTTTAAAATTTTGCGTTCAAAAAATATACAATCTAGCCAGTTAACGAATGAATAATTATTTAGAGTTAGTCGTCTACACATATCAAAATTCGTAATATAGATAAGATTAGTATAAGAAAACTCGAAAGTATTTTTTCGAGTTTTTTCTTTATTGTGTTAAAAAACGTTAAATAATAGATATTGATGCAATATTTTTAAACATGTTGCGTCTAATACATTAAGATTCTTCACATTAGTGTTAGTTGAAGTTGATTAATAGCTAGAAAAACCCGAAATGCATGCGTTTCGGGTTTTTTGTTTATTCCTATATTATTATAAACCTTACGCCCACTTAATTATGGCACTGGCCCATGTAAATCCACTTCCAAAAGCAGCTAAAACCACATGATCCCCTGCTTTAATCTTACCCTGCTCCCAAGCTTCGGTAAGTGCAATAATTACAGATGCAGCTGTAGTATTTCCGTATTTCATAATATTATTAAATACCTGATCATCTCTTAGTCCAAACTTCTTCTGAATAAATTGTGCTATTCTTAAGTTAGCTTGATGTGGTATTAACATATCTATTTGATCTTTCTGTATTCCGTTTTTCATTAAACCCTCAATAATAACCTCACTAAAGCGCACCACCGCATGTTTAAACACAAAAGTGCCATCCATATATGGGAAATAAGAAATATCTTCTTCCTCAGATTCTAAAATCTCTGGAACCCAATGTGCAATACTGGGCGATGCAACAATTAACTTATCAGCATACTTACCCTCACTATGTAAATGGGTTGATAGTATACCTTTACTCGTATCTTCTTCTCTACTCAAAACACATGCACCTGCTCCATCACCAAAAATAACAGTCACACCTCTACCCCTGGTAGATTTATCTAATCCATTACTATGATACTCCGCTCCAATAACCAAAATATTCTTATACATTCCAGTTTTTATAAACTGATCTGCAACAGAAATGGCATAAACAAATCCCGAACATTGATTCCTAACATCCAACGCCCCAACGGTTGGCATATCCAACATATCTTGAATTTGCACACCGCAACCAGGGAAATAATAATCTGGACTAAGGGTTGCAAAAACAATAAAATCGATATCATCCTTAGTTAACCCTGAGCGCTCTATTGCAATTTTTGCTGCTTTAGCACCCATAACTGCCGACGTATCTTCAGATCCTTCTGGTATCCACCTTCGCTCTTGGATACCAGTACGTTCTTGAATCCATTCATCACTTGTATCCATCATCTTAGACAAGTCATCATTAGTAACTATATTTTCTGGAACATACTTACCTAATCCGGTAATCTTTGAGTTGTACATAGTGTCATCTTTATTGTTTAACCAAAATACAAAATTAAATCATCAATGAAGAATAAAAAGAAAACTCCAAATAATTGTGTCAGTTTGTCATATTTATTCAATTGGCATTTTTGTTGTCTACTACACAAGCATAACAAAACAATAATAAAACATTATATATTATGACAAAAGGAAACATTAATGTATCGGTAGAAAACATCTTCCCTCTCATTAAAAAATTCTTGTATAGCGATCACGAAATCTTTTTACGTGAACTTATTAGTAATGCTACAGACGCAACTTTGAAATTAAAACACCTAACTAATGTTGGTGATGCAAAGGTAGAATATGGTAATCCGCAGATTGAGGTTAAGGTTGATAAAGATGGTAAAAAACTTCATATTATAGATCAAGGTTTAGGTATGACCGCCGAAGAAGTTGAAAAATACATCAACCAAGTTGCTTTTTCTGGAGCTGAAGAGTTTTTAGATAAGTATAAAGATTCTGCTAAAGATTCAGGAATTATTGGTCATTTTGGTTTAGGCTTTTACTCAGCATTTATGGTTGCTGAAAAAGTTGAAATCATCACTAAATCTTTTAAAGATGAACCAGCAGCGCATTGGAGTTGCGATGGTTCACCAGAATTTACATTAGAAGCTTCTGATAAAACAGAAAGAGGTACAGAGATTATTCTTCATATTGCTGAAGATTCTACAGAGTTCTTAGAAGATAGTAGAATTAGCGAATTATTATTAAAGTACAACAAGTTTATGCCTGTGCCAATTAAATTTGGAACTAAGGAAGTTAACGATCCTGAGCATGAGCCACAAACTACAAAAGATAAAGACGGTAAAGAAACCACCGAACCTCACAGACAAATTACTGTTGATAATATAATTAATAACCCTAGTCCGGCTTGGACAAAGCAACCAGCTGAGTTAAAAGATGAAGACTACACTGGTTTTTATAGAGAGTTATATCCAACACAATTTGAGGAACCTTTATTTAATATTCATTTAAATGTAGATTATCCGTTCAACTTAACAGGGATTTTATATTTCCCGAAAATGTCGAACGATATGCAAATTCAAAAGGACAAAATTCAGTTATACCAAAACCAAGTTTTTGTAACTGATAATGTTGAAGGTATTGTTCCAGAATTCTTAACCATGTTGCGTGGTGTAATTGATTCTCCAGACATTCCATTAAACGTATCGCGTTCTTACTTACAAGCCGATGGTGCCGTAAAAAAGATTTCATCTTATATTACAAGAAAAGTAGCCGACAAATTAAAATCGTTATTCAACAATAACCGTGAAGATTTTGAAGCAAAATGGAACGATATTAAAATTGTTATTGAATACGGTATGCTTTCTGAAGAAAAATTCTTTGAAAAAGCAGATGCCTTTGCTTTATACCCAACGGTTGATGGTACGTATTATACTTACGAAGAATTATTCAACAAAATAAAAGCAAAACAAACCGATAAAGACGATAAATTAGTGATTCTTTATGCTTCTGATAAAGATGCGCAACACAGTTACATCGAGTCTGCTAAAGCGAAAGATTACGAAGTATTATTATTAGATTCTCCAATTGTATCGCACTTAATCCAGAAGTTAGAAAGCTCTAAAGAAAATATCACGTTTGCTCGTGTGGATGGCGATCATATTAATAATTTAATTAAGAAAGACGAAACAACAATTTCTAAATTAGATGAAGATCAAACCAAAGCTTTAGATGAGCTGTTGAAAGAAGTTATTCCTTCTGAAAAATTCATGGTACAATTAGAAGCTATGGATAGCAACGAATCTCCATTTACAATAACACAACCAGAATTTATGCGCAGAATGAAAGAAATGCAGCAAACTGGTGGCGGCGGTATGTTTGGTATGGGTAACATGCCAGAAATGTACAACCTAGTGGTGAATACAAACTCCGAATTGGTTAGTGAAATTATTGGTACAAAAACAAAGAAAAAACAAGAGCGTTTAATAAACCAAAGTTTAGACCTAGCACGATTATCGCAAGGTTTATTAAAAGGTGAAGAGTTAACCAATTTCATCAAACGTAGTTACGAAATGATAAAATAAGTACCGTATTGTGAGGAGGCACAACATGATAATCTCATAATAAAGTACAAGTGTTTTTTTCGCTTTCGCGGAAACATATAAAACCAAAACCACTTTGTAAAAACAAGGTGGTTTTTTCATTTTCCAAAGCATTTGACTTTGTAAAAAAATTCTTCTACCTTCGTTTAACCTAGGATGTAAAATATTAAAACTAAAACATGAAAAACACAATTACATATATATCACTTTTCTTTTCCTTCGTTGCTTTTGCGCAAATAAATTTTGAAAATGAAACAATTTTAATAGATGCATCACATACTTCATCAGATCCGACTTCTTTGTTATTAGTTGACTTAGATAATGATGATTATAAAGATTTAGTTATTTCTTCAAATTATGATGATACAATTATGTGGTATAAAAATGTAAATGGGGATTTCTCTCATTTTCAACGAAAAATAATTTCATCGCAAATCGTGGATGGTCCTAGTCGCATTGCATATGGCGACTTAAACAATGATGGATTGGAAGACATAATATCGACTAGTAGTACTATTCAAGATAAAATTGTTTGGTTTGAAAACTTAGGAAATGGTATTTTTTCAAACGAACATATCATTTCAAATACTATTAATGGTCCACTTACAATAAATGTGAGCGATATAGATAATGATGGTGATTTAGATATTCTAACTGGGGGAGTGGATGATAAAATAATTCTTTTAGAAAACTTAAATATAGGTAACTTTCAAAGTCCAGTAACAATATATGACGGAAATTACGATACAAAAAAAATAAAGACGGCTGACTTAAATAATGATAATCTTTTAGATATTATTTCTAGTCACGATGATGGAGCAATATATTGGGCGAAAAATTTAGGAAATAATAATTATGACATTAGACAATCTATCATCACTGGTGGCTCGGATGATGGAACTGCTATAGACTTTATGGATGTAAATGATGATGGCTTTTTAGACATTATCACAGCAAATAATTATGACACAGATAATGTAAGATATATAGTAAATCAAGACGGGCAAACTTTTGACGGTCACAATGCAGTTATTATTGATAATACTATTCAAGAACCGTTTGAAATAAAAGCCAAAGATATGGATAATGATGGTAAAAAAGATATTGTAGTTTCGTTTTGGACTAATGACAATCTAAGTTGGTATAAAAATTTAGGAAATGGTATTTTTAGTAATAAGATTTTAATTACTGATAATATTAGCAATCCAAAATCATTTATTATCGATGATATTGACAACGATAATAGCAATGACATCATATCAACCTCTTATGCTTTATCAAAAGTATCTTTGTTTAAAAATCACAATTCGGGAAGCTATTTTCAAGAAACTATAGTAAATTATTGGTATGGGTTTCCTTATGACATAAAATCAGCCGATCTAAATAATGATAACAGCAAAGACATTATTATAGCTTGTGATGACCTTCTTTGGTTTGAGAACTATGGCAATGCAAACTTTAGCTCATATAAACTTATTTCTTCTACTGACGAGGGCAACTCTTATTTAGATTCAGTTATTTTTGACTTAAATTCAGATGGTAATAAAGAATTAATTGGTCTTAGATATGACGGCATAGAAGTATTCGTAAATGATGGAAATGATGCATTTTCAAGTACATTTTATTCTTATTCAAATCTAAACCTAAATAGGAATATGGTTTTAGAAGATATTGATGGTGATGGGTACAAAGATATAATCGTTAGAATTGACGATAGAGATGATGATAAAATTGCCTGGATAAAAAATAATGGGGATTTAAGTTTTGGTAACATGACCATTTTCACTGATGATTCATATGGATTTAAACCTAATAAAATTGCAGCAGGCGATATAGATAATGACGGTGATATTGATGTTGTTGTAAGCTCTAAAAATTACTCTCGAATATATCTCTTGGAAAATAATGGATTTGGTGATTTCTCGAATTTACTAATTATGCAATCAATCACAACCAATCCTATATCTCTAGAAGATGTTAACAATGATGGATATTTGGATATTGTTTCTGGAGGATATTATATTGGTAATAAAAAAATCTATTGGATTAAAAACAACGAAGGTACTTTTTCCTCAAATATAACTACAATAGATAATAATACAGGAGTAACAGAGTTTTCATTTGAAGATATTGATAATAATGGATATAAAGATCTGGTTTGCGTGTATTACGAATCCACGAGTGAGGGTGGTGATGAAAAAGTGTTTTATTATTTAAATGACGATTCGGGTTTTGATTCTATGGTGCTTGTTGACAATGCTGGCTACTTGTCAAGCTTAGATCGAGACATTATTTTAGAAGACATAAACAATGATAATAAACTTGATATTTTAACAAGTTACCATCATATTAAAAAAACCGGTTATTATCTTAATACATCAACCCTTTCTATAATTGATGCTGAAAATTATGATATTGCTGATTTTAAAGTTTTTCCAGTTCCATTTTCAAATATGCTGCGATGGAAATTCTCTGATAATAAAAAAGATATTCTTGAAATAAAAGTATATGACACATTAGGTAAAATTCATTTTAAAAACGATTCTATTCTAAATGATAAAATTGATTTAACGTCACTTCCAAAAGGAATTTATTTTATAAAATTCACAACATCAGATAGCATCAAAATAACTCGCAAAATTATTAAAGATTAAATTTATAACGTTTTACAATATTGGTTATAAGTAATTGCTTTTTCTCACCTACTTCTGAAAATCCTCGCAAATGTTCAGTTTGGTGTGTACTTTCAAAGTTTAATGCTAAACTACGCAACCTTTCTTATACGAACCCTTAAACGAACCTCCCAAAAACCTAAATTTTAAAAAAAGTAAAATTAAAAACAACCCCTGACATCCTACGACACAAACCCGTATAAATTTGCATTAAATTTTAACAACAAAATCCATTCTAAAATGAAAAATGCAGTTAACTGGTTTGAAATTCCAGTAAAAAATTACGAAAGAGCAAAACAATTTTACAGTACCGTTATGGCTTTAGAAATTAAAGATCATCACATGCCAGAACAAAACGTTAAGTACGGTATGTTTCCGTATGATAATGATAATAATGGTGTAGGTGGCGGACTTATTGAAGCCGACGGACAAAAACCAACTACCGATGGCCCTACCATATATTTAAACGGTGGAGAGGATTTAAGCATTGCTTTAAGCAAAGTAGAAGCTTCTGGGGGTAAAGTAATGATGCCAAAAACAGATATTGGGGAAAATGGTTTTATGGCACAATTTACCGATACCGAAGGCAATAGAATTGCACTACATTCTTGGATGTAACATTGTTTAACAATCAAAAAACGAGATGATAGCGGATTGTTTTTACGGTTCGCTATCTTTGTTTTATGTCGCAATTATCCAGACTCATATCTATTTTAACTCTGTTACGATCTAAACGACTCTTAACAGCTACCGAGCTTTCTGATAAATTTAATGTAAGTGTACGTACCATCTACAGAGACATTAGAAAATTAGAAGAAGCTGGCATTCCTGTAACCACTATTGAAGGCCGAGGTTATTCGCTAATGGAAGGCTACAATATTGCCCCTGTTCAATTTACCGAAAAACAAGCCAATGCTTTAATTACAGCGCAGCATTTAGTTAATCAAACACAAGATGCTTCGTTTGTTACCGATTTTAAAGAAGCATTAACAAAAATAAAATCGGTCTTTAAAACCTCTATTCAAGAAAAAAGCGAATTGCTAGATAGCAAAATCCACATTTTTGAAAACCGCTATGAGGACATAGCAAGTAATGCACTCTCCGAAATTCAATTAGCAATTACGAACTTTAACTTCGTTGAAATAAATTATAAGAAAGCGAATGATACTCATATTTCCTTCAGAAAAATAGAACCCTATGCGTTTTACTCTACCAACCATAAGTGGATTTTAATTGCCTGGTGCTACCTTAGAAATGACTATCGCGCTTTTAGAATTGACAGAATTCAACATTTCAAAATACTTCCAGAAAAATTTGAAGATAGAGCATTTAACCTTCAAACTTACTTTCAGTCCTGCCCATATGAAGACAAATAAATTCTACTATATTTGCAAGAAAAATTATTAACATGAGAAATATATTAATAGCATTTTCGATCATTCTTTTTACTGCTTGTGCAAATGATGATGACACAGTTCCTGATTACCGTGTTCAAAATGAAGAAGAAATAGTAGCATATATCAAAGCGAATAACTTAAATGCAGAAAAAAGCAGTTCTGGTTTGCATTATGTTATAAATAATCCGGGTACAGGAATGCAACCAACGGCTGCCGATAATGTAACCGTTGCATATAAAGGTTATTTCACAAATGGTGAAGTTTTTGACCAAAGTGACTCCGATGGTATTTCTTTTGGTTTAAGTCAAGTTATCGCTGGCTGGACAGAAGGTATCACTTATTTTAAAGAAGGAGGAAGTGGTATACTTTTAATTCCATCTCATCTCGGTTATGGTAACGCCGGAAGAGGGAGTATTCCGGGTGGTGCCGTACTTATTTTTGACGTAGAGCTCAAATCTGTTAACTAGCACCTTTTTAACACTTTACTAAATTAGGGCGCAGGTTGTTTTTAATACTGAGTAAACATTATTACTTTAGGGTTATTAATAAACCACAAGCTCATGAACTTAATTTTTAGGTATACACTATGCATATTTTGTGTACTTAAAGTTAATGCTCAAGAGGGGCTTTCATCAAAAAGTGACCTATTCTATAATGCAGAGGTTTATATTGGACAAACTCTAGAAGCCAATACGGGTTTCCCTGAAACCAATTTACAGACTGGTGCAGTTTTCAGCATGGGTAGCCTGAACCGAAACAATAGTGCAGCTTGGGTTAAGCAACTTGGTCGTCCAAAATCTGGATTCAGTTTATCTTTTACCGATTTTGGAAATAGTTCCAAATTAGGCCGTGCTTATTCTTTCCTACCTTATTTGGAATTTGGCCTTTTCAAAAAGAAAACCAATAAACTAAATCTTGCCATTGGCGTTGGAGGAGCATACATTGATACTCAATTTAGTAATGAAACCAACCCGTATAACAGAGCCATATCTACAACTTTTAATTGGGCTTTTAGATCTGTATTGTATTATAATATTTTAGAACGTTCTAAAATGGACTGGCGTTTAGGCCTTGGATACTTTCATCATTCAAACGGGCATACGCGACTGCCAAATCAAGGGTTAAACTCCTTGATTTTTAATGTATCAGCCATGATACCCTCCCAAAAAGAGGCAAAACACCCTTTATCTACAAAAGAAAAAAATCATAAAGAAAGGAGTAAGCAAACCTATATAAATATTCAAACCGGAATAGGACAAAATGTACTTTCTGAATTGGACATCACAAAAAGAGAAGTCTACACGATTACAGCTTCTGCCGGAATCGTATTAAACCGGACGTTTAAATTTGGTGGAGGCATGTACTATCGCTTTCTTGAAGGCTACTATGATTATATAAAAAGTGATGGTGAATTAATCTCTGAACAGGTTCCGCATTTTAAAGAAACGCCTTATAAATACGCTACTAATTTCGGTTTTTTTGGTAGTGCTGAATTATTATTGAGCCATGTTGGGTTTGAATGGAATATTGGTTTCAACGTATATAAACCCTTCTATAAAATTGATTATCAAATAAATCAAGGATACTCTTATTATGACGGAGAAAAAACAATATTCTTCTTAGGGGAGTTAGATTGGTATTATGAAGTTAAAAGAACTATATCTAGCAAATTAGGCTTAAAATATTATGTTTTTAACACCAATGATTCTCCAAAAAACAATATTTTTATGGGTATTTACATCAATTCAAACTTGGGGCAGGCAGATTTTACAGAGCTTAGTTTAGGATATGTGTATCGGTTCAAATTAAAAAACAGAAAGGAGTAAAATTAAACTCTTTATGTTAGTTAATTTATAAAGGTTTTACATACTATAATTTAAAATAAAAATGAAGATTGTTTCTACAAATATCGCTAAACCTACAACCATCAGCTGGAATGGAAAAGAAGTTTTAACAGGTATTTATAAAAACCCCACCGCTGAGCCTATTTTTTTAGGCAATCAAGGCGTTAAAAACGATGAAGTTTCAGATAGAAATGTGCATGGTGGCGAATACAAGGCTTGCTACTTATTTTCCGCAGATCATTATGAATATTGGAAATCACTTTATCCAAACCTAAATTGGAATTGGGGTATGTTTGGAGAAAACCTAACCCTTTCTGGACTTAATGAAAAAGACCTTTATATTGGTGATATTTATAAAATTGGATCAACACTTGTTCAGATTACCCAACCCAGACAGCCTTGTTTTAAATTTGGCGTAAAATTTGGTTCACAAAAGGTATTAAAGGAATTTATAAACTATGGCTTTTCGGGGACTTATGTTCGTATTTTAGAGGAGGGTTTTGTAAAAGCTAACGATACCATGAAACTAGTTCAAAAGGCAAAAAAAAGTATTAGTACTTGGCAATTATTCCAACTGTTATATAAAACCGAAAAAAATCAAGAACACATTAAATTGGTAATAAACAATAACGCATTACCTAAAAGAAAACGAGACAAACTAAAAACCTTTTTAAAATAACTTGATGCGGTTTATTATATCTTTGCATCAAATTATTTTAAATGTCATTCAAAGACTTACAATTAAATAGACCTATTTTAAGAGCTGTTGCCGAAACAGGTTACGATAACCCTACCTTAGTTCAAGAAAAAACAATCCCTTTAGTTTTAAATAAAAAAGATATCATTGTTTCTGCTCAAACAGGTACTGGTAAAACAGCAGCTTTTGCATTGCCCATTTTACAACTCCTTTTTGACAGACAAGATGTCGCAAAAAAAGGAAAAACCATTAAAGCTTTAATTGTAAGCCCAACAAGAGAGCTAGCACTTCAGATTGAAGAAAACTTTAAAACCTATAGCACGTACACCAATTTAAGAAGTACAGTTGTTTTTGGTGGAATTTCTATTGAACCGCAAAAGGACATTTTAAAAAAAGGGGTTGACATTTTAATTGCAACTCCAGGACGCTTATTAGATTTACACAAGCAAGACATTGTTAACCTTGACTATGTTGAAACGCTTGTTTTAGATGAAGCAGACTTAATGCTAGATATGGGTTTTATAGATGATGTAAAAAAAATAGAGCGCCTTTGTACACGCGAAAAGCAAATACTTCTATTCTCAGCAACCATTCCTTATAAAGTTGAGCAATTGGCCTCGTCTATTCTAACTTCACCTGAACGTATTGAAGTCGCTCAAAACTCATCGACATCAAAAAATGTAAATCAGTTACTCTATTATGTCCCTAAACGTAATAAAATTGAGCTCTGTTTACATTTACTGCGTAATACAATTAAAGGCCGTATCATCATTTTTAGACGCACAAAATTTGGTGTTGATAAATTGGAAAAAACACTATTGAAAAATGGTTATAAAGTAGATAGTATTCATGGCGATAAAAGTCAGACCACTAGACAAGAAGCTTTAAATAAATTCAAAAAAGGAGACGTTAATATTTTAATTGCTACTGATGTAGCAGCGCGAGGTATTGATATTAGTAATTTAGATGCCGTAGTCAATTTTGACTTACCCAATGTTCCCGAAACGTATGTACACAGAATAGGACGAACTGCTAGAGCTGGTAAATCTGGAATTGCATATTCTCTGTGCTCTGCAGATGAAAAAAGCTATATCCAATCCATCCAACAGCTTATTCTTCTTCAATTAGATGTCATTGAGGACCACCCCTACCCTTTAGACCCGAAGGCTAAACCAATCATTCATAAATCTAAAAAAACAGGAAGCAAGCATAAAAAAGGACGGAAAAGTGTGGCTTCAAAAAAGAAAAAGAAACGATGGTATTAATATTTTTTATGAATGACTGATGCTAAAAAAATTGCAAATAAACTAAACTTGTTACCACACCCTGAAGGTGGTTATTATAAAGAAACCTATAGAAGTTCTGGAGTAATTAATCAAGAGAATCTAGGCAACGACTTTTTAGGAGAAAGACATTATTCAACCTGTATTTATTTCTTATTAACTTCGGATACTTTTTCGGCTTTTCATAGAATTAAACAGGATGAAATTTGGCATTTTTATAAAGGAACTGCTATAAAGCTTCACATCATTTCTGCTAAAGGACTTTATAACAATGTGGTAATTGGAAATGATTTAGAAAAAGGTGAATTACCACAGTATGTAGTTAACGCTGGAGATTGGTTTGCTGCTGAAGTTATTAGCAGCAATGCATATACATTATTAGGTTGTACGGTATCTCCTGGGTTTGATTTTAAAGATTTTGAACTTGCGGAAAGACATTCTCTAACTCAATTATTTCCAGAACATCAAGACATTATTTTAAAGCTTACAAGAATATAAATACAGGCAACAACTTATGCTACTTAATAGCAAAATCAAAATAAGTAGTAGGAAAAGGTTCATCAATTAGGGTAAAATGCCACCATTCTTTGGAGTAACTTTTAAAATCGTATTTCATCATAATAGACTGTAACAATAGTCTATTCGCTTTCTGTTGAGCCGTGATTTCGGTATTATCAACCCAGGAAACCTCTCCAAAAAAATCATAAGGACTTCCCATATCTAATGGAGCACCAGTATTTCCATCAATTATGGTTAAATCGACTGTACTTCCTCTACTATGGCCAGACTTACTTGCTATATAGCCTTTGCTAAAAAGGTCTTGCTTTTTTACGTTCGGGTAGAATATGCCTTTATTAATAGTATCATTCAGATCTCTAGCCCATATAACAAAATGATTAACCGCTCTTTGAGGTCGATAACCATCATAAACTTTTAAACATAAGTTTTCATCTTGCAAATCCTCATGAACTCTTTTTAATACTTGGGCCGCCTTGGCAGTAAGGATTAATTTGTTTGAATTGTATCCATCAATTGGTTTTCCTACAAAATTATTCGAGGTAAAATAACGAAGTTCTATTTCTATATCATCAATAATATCTTTAACCGAGACAAAACCATCTGGTATTTGGGCAATAAGATTTGTGTTCCAGAAACAAATAAAAAATATTATGATGTATTTCATACAAATAGCTAATTGTGCTAATTTAGAAAATAAAAGAACATGCTTTTTGAAACTCCAATAAATTTAAATCTAAAAGATTCTGATATTGTTTATCACCCAAACTTTTTTAATAAGAAACAGGCCGATATCTATTTTGACCAATTAGATAAAAAGATTGATTGGCAACAAGATACCATTACGGTATTTGGAAAAACACATTTACAACCAAGGTTAACTGCTTTTTTTGCAGATAATAATAAATCATATAAATACAGTAACATAATTATGAAGCCAAATAGTTTTAATAAAGAATTGTTAGGCATAAAAAGAATGGTCGAGTCTCAGCTTAACACAAGATTTACAAGCTGTTTAGCGAATCTATATAGACATGGTCAAGATAGTAATGGCTGGCATGCTGATAACGAAAAGGAATTAGGAGACCAACCCATTATAGCTTCTGTCTCTTTTGGAGCAGAGCGCATTTTTCAATTAAAACACAGATACCAAAAAGCGTTAAAAGCAAAAATAAATTTACTACATGGAAGCTTACTTATAATGAAAGGTGAAACTCAAAAATTTTGGCTTCATCAAATACCTAAAACATCAAAGCATGTTGGGAAACGAATCAACTTAACTTTTAGAATTATAGCATAAAAAAACCGAGTTCCCTCAAACTCGGTTTTCTTTTCAATTTGCTTTTTAATATTATGAAGCTAGATTTGGGGTCTCCATATCAACAACATAATGCAAATATTAATTAATTAATCCATTGAACTAAAAAGTGTGTTATTTAGTACACTCCAAATATAGAATTAATAAACATACAAACACGATAAAAAGCACTTATATTCGATGAAATACATGTAATTTTAACATATTTAGATGATTTCATCGATATTATCGATTAAATGCACTTTTCTGTCACCAAAAAAAATGCCAATTCCGTGTATCCTAACCCAAATTCATAAAAAAAGCACCTCATAAAGGTGCTTTTTTACTAACTAACCAACCAAAATATGAATTACAACTCAGAAGTTTAAAGTAACCACTCAATAAACCTTATTCTGAATGTATTCATTTGTATAATAACAATAGTCATGCCAAAATTGGAAAATGTGATCTTTTATTTTTTATATCTTTCAGCTTCAGATAATATCTTTTTATGAATAATCAACCTCTTTTTACTCAAGACACTATAGTCTTTGGTTTACTTATGTTAATGTTAGGATTTGTATTTTATACATCCTCTAGTTCAAATTCATTTTGGAAAAAGTTTTATAAATATATTCCAGCTTTATTAATGGCATACATGCTTCCAGGTGCTTTAACTACCTTGGGTATTATTGCTCCTGAATGGTCTTCAGTTAATTCATCTGGGGAGTCGATTCAACATCATTCACAAGTATATTATATAGCTAGTCGATTTCTGCTGCCAGCTGCTCTCGTACTCATGACTTTAAGCATTGATTTAAAAGCTATATATAATCTGGGCCCCAAAGCACTGATAATGTTTTTAACCGGTACTGTTGGTGTTATTATTGGCGGTCCTATAGCTATATTATTAATATCCATTATTTCTCCCGAAACGGTGGGAGGAGTTGGTCCTGATGCCGTTTGGCGGGGTCTGGCAACCTTAGCTGGTAGTTGGATTGGTGGTGGTGCCAATCAGGCAGCCATGTTAGAAATTTATGGGTATAACACTAATAATTATGCAGGAATGGTTATAGTTGATATCGTAGTCGCCAATATTTGGATGGCCATTTTGCTTCTAGGTATTGGTAAATCAGATAGAATAGATAAATGGCTAAAGGCCGATAATTCTGCAATTGAAATTTTAAAAGATCGCGTATCAACATACGCTTCTAAAATTTCAAGAACACCTACGCTAGCAGATTATATAGTTATTTTAGGTATTGCATTTTCTGTTGTGAGTTTGTCTCATTTAGGCGCAAATACAATTTCAGAATTCTTAAAATCAACTTTTAACGTAGTGAGGGATAAATCATCAGCGATGTCATCATTTGGATCTCAATTTTTCTGGATGATTACTATAGCCACGGCAACAGGTATTTTATTATCATTTACTAAATTGAAACAATATGAGGGAGCTGGA
Source organism: uncultured Algibacter sp. (assembly GCF_947495925.1). Taxonomy (GTDB): domain Bacteria; phylum Bacteroidota; class Bacteroidia; order Flavobacteriales; family Flavobacteriaceae; genus Algibacter_E. Next base: position 6,812 of record NZ_CANMAU010000003.1, on the reverse strand, counting down.
GCAAGTAAAATAGGGAGCGTATTTATTTATATTCTTGTGGCTAGTATAGGTATGAAAATGGACTTAACAACGGTCACCGAAAATCCAGGGTTAATTGTTGTAGGTTTAATCTGGATGTGTATACATGTTAGTTTACTTTTCTTGGTAGCCAAACTAATAAAGGCACCATATTTTTTCTTAGCAGTAGGTAGCAAAGCCAATATTGGAGGTGCTGCTTCGGCACCCGTAGTTGCTGCAGCGTTTCACCCCTCATTGGCTACTGTTGGTGTACTCTTGGCTGTATTTGGATATGTTGTTGGTACGTACGGAGCAATGCTTTGTGCAGAACTTATGAAAATAGCCGCTACTGGTTAGTATTTAATTAATATTTATAAGATATTTGCCATCAAAATTTACAATATTCGATGAAACACATTTCTTTATTTCTAATCGCCCTATTCGTAGTAGCATGTTCCAACAAGCCCAATGATTTAATCGTGAAAGCTAATGTAAAAGGTTTAAAAAAAGGAACTGTGTACCTAAAAAAAATTAAAGACACAGCTTTGGTAACCGTAGATTCTGTTAACATTAGTGGTACTTCTAATTTTGAGTTATATAGTGATATAGATACACCCGAAATATTCTTTCTTTACTTAGATAAAAATAGTGCTGAGAAAGACAGGATAGCTTTTTTTGCTGATAAGGGGATTACAGAAATTAATACCACCTTAAAAAATTTCGTCTTTGACGCTAAAATTAAAGGTTCTTCTCAGCAAAAGGTATTAGAAGAATACAAAAAATTTATATCCAGAGCAAATGACAGAAACTTAGAATTAATTAAGGAAACCTTTGAAGCTCAAAAAATAGGAGATACAGCTAAAATAAAAGCTCTTGAAAAAGAACAAAGCGGCGCTTTAAAGCGTAAGTACTTATACACGGTAAACTTTGCGTTGAACAATAAGGACAGTGAAGTCGCTCCTTACCTTGCATTATCTGAAATTTATAATGCTAGAATTGATTTATTAGATACCATAAACGAGTCCTTGACGCCAAAAGTAAAAGCTTCAAAGTACGGTATAGAACTTGATAGATTTATTAAGGATATTAAGGAGAAAGAAAAAGAATAATAATCTTACTCACATATATTAAAAGCCACTCATATGAGTGGCTTTTAATTTTTACACCTTATGAGGTTGAAGTTTATTCTATAATTCTAACAAAAAAAAAGCTTCGTTTAAGTGAAGCTTTTTGAGCCGATGGAGGGACTCGAACCCACGACCTGCTGATTACAAATCAGCTGCTCTAGCCAGCTGAGCTACATCGGCGTTTTAACGGGTGCAAATATAATATCTAAAATAACATTTCCAAGCTGTCCGTTAAAAAAATTATCCTAGTTTATTAATTTTATCAATTAAAGCCCTGCCTTTATCTTCTAGCTCTTGATTAATAGCTTTAAAATGTGCTTTCGCGTTTTCAACATTCTTAGCATTTACCTTAGCTATCAACTCGTCAAAAGTTTCTATAGCTTCATCTATAATGGCTTCACTTTTCTTTGTGTCCTTATCTGTATTTGAATATTCCCAAACATATACAGCTTCAATAATATCTCCTAAAACGTAATTAATATCCTTTTTTAAATCTCTAACATTTGCCATAATTTCTTTTTTAATTTGATTACAAAACTACATATAAACTTCTAATCACATAGTCTTTTTAATATTATTTTTTTGGTCTTAAATTGAAGGTAAATAGTAAATCAATTACCTATAAAAATCTACCCTCCACAGTAGGTTACAAAATTTCTTGGGGTTTCGTAAAGTGTTATCTCTAATTCTAAATCTTGCTCTATGTGAGGTTTAATTTTATTATAAATTACAACTGCAATATTCTCAGCCGTAGGATTTAAAGTTTTAAACTCTGGCACATCAACATTTAGATTTTTATGATCAAAAGCTTCTTCCACTTCACTCTTTATAATATCTTTAAGCTCCTTCATATCGATAACGTAACCTGTTTCTTTATCAATTTCACCAGTCACGCTCACTATTAGTTCATAATTATGACCATGAAAATTTGGGTTATTGCACTTTCCAAAAACCGCATCGTTCTTTTCAAAACTCCAATCTGCTTTGTATAATCTATGAGCGGCATTAAAGTGAGCTCTTCTACTAACCTTTATCTTCATAACTTGATATTTATGTGTTCATAGAATTTATCAAAAATCACTTTAAACCATTCTGTATAAAGCTCGGGATGCAATGAAATATCTACCCTTACATCCTCCAGTGGCATCCATTTCCAACTGGCAACTTCTTCTAAATTAATATTTGGTTCTCCATTAAAATATCCAAGTAAAACATGATCCAATTCATGCTCTGTTAACCCATTATCAAAGGGCGCCTTATAGATAAACGAAATGGACTCAGTTAAATCAACTTCAAATCCCATTTCTTCTTGCAGACGTCTTTTACCAGCTGCAATATTAGACTCCCCATCTCTTTGATGGCTGCAGCAAGTATTAGTCCAAAGTCCCGGAGAATGATACTTATCATGGGCACGCTCTTGAAGCATCAATTCATTTTTATCATTAAAAATAAAAACAGAAAATGCACGATGTAAAACTGCTTTTTCATGAGCCTCCATTTTAGGCATAAGACCTATTTGCTCATCCTTTTCATTAACAAGGATAACTTTTTCTTCTTCCATAGTCTAACAAAAATACAAACAAATAATAAAATTGTTAAGCTTGAAAATAAATTAAATAAAAAGTACCCATAACACATTTCAGGTATTTGACTGAAATAAAAAAAAAGAATTAGTTATCTAAAATGATAAACTCACTACGTCTGTTAGCTTGATGCATTTTTTTTGAGCATGGTACACCATCTGAGCATTTATTAGTAAGTTGAGATTCACCATAACCTTTTCCAGATAATCGGTCTTGCACGACATTGCCATATTTTAGTATATAATCTAATGTAGCTTCATTTCTTTTGTTAGATAACTCAATATTATATTCATCCGTACCCCTTGAATCCGTATGAGAACGTACATCTAATTTTACCGTTTGGTACCTTTCTAAATAAGCGATTACTTTTTCTAATTCTGCTTGAGCATCTTCACGAACAAAAGATTCATCAAAGTCAAAGTAAATAGGATTTAAACTCAGTAATTCAGTTAAATCTGTACCTATTGGCGCTGGTATTGGCGCTAACTGTAATTTAACATTAGATGTTTGAGTAATATTAGACACAATTTTGAACTCAGCATAGTCATCGAAATAACCCTCTTTCTTACCCTCAACAGCATAGTTTTCCTTTAAACAATCCAACCCGTAAGAAAAGAATCCTAAATCATCAGTAGTTAATGAAATTATGATATTCTTATCGGCATCATAAATAACGATACTCGCATTGGGAATGGCTTCCTGAGTATACTTATCTATAACAACTCCTTTTACAATAGGTTCACATTTTGGAGTTGTAAAACTATATATATCATCATCTCCTTTACCACCAGCTCTATTCGAAGAAATATACCCTCTTCCCGATTCCTCAAAAATCACATATCCAAAATCATCTTTCGGACTATTTATTGGTCTACCGATATTCTTTATTTCAGCAACATTTATTTCACTCACACCTATTTCCGAAAGATGTATATCGTTAACATCAATTTTAAAAACATCTAAACCGCCTAGGCCAACATGACCGTTAGAAGAAAAATAAAGAATATTCTTTTCACTTATAAAAGGAAAATTTTCCCTTCCTTCTGTATTAATTTTTTCACCCAAATTTACTGGAGTACCATAAGTTCCATCTTCATTTATATCAACAACGAATAAGTCAGATCCCCCAAGAGTCCCTGGCATATCTGAAGCAAAATACAGTTTTTTTTCATCTAAACTTAAAGCTGGATGTGCTACATTAAATTCTTTACTATTAAATGGTAATGGCTCTATATTCGTCCAAGCTCCATTTACTAACTCAGCTTTAAAAATCTGCAATACATGAGAATTCTTTTTGCTCTTTTTAAATTTCCCTTTAAAATAATTGTTTCTAGTGAAATACAATGTTTTTCCGTCTTTTGAGAATGTAGCTGTAGCTTCATGATACTTTGAATTTATCTCTTTACCAAATTCTTCTACATTTCCTAATGAATCAATCTGAAACAAATCAAGAAAAGGTTGTCCATTCCAACCATACAATTTTTTACCCTTGCCCTTACCCCTTGATGATGCAAAAATTAATTTACCGTTGTGAAGCGATGCCCCAAAATCTGAAAATTGAGTATTAACATCTAGGCTATTCAAAGGAAAATCTTGAGAAACCTTATATATTTCATGCAAATAATCTGGGTTCTTCGAATAAGATTTAGCTCTTAAATCTTCTGTATTAAGAGCAAGAAAAACGTCAAAAATAGCATCTGCTTCATCATATTTTTCCTGCGCCTTTAAAGCATGGGCATATCTAAAATAGTTTTCAGAATCTAAAGAATCGATTTTATTCGTCTCTTTTAGTTTTAAAAGTTCTTCATACCATTTTGAGGCATCTTCCATGTCACCATTAAAATAATAGACATTTGCTAATTTTTCAATGATATCGGGAGAAGGGTTGGGTCTGTAAGCTAAATTTAAAAGAGTTTCTTTCGACTCTTCATATTCAAGATTATTATACTTTTTAGTAACCTTCTTAATCTTTCCTATTTGGGCATAAGAACTATTAAAACAGAATACACTGCAAAGTATTATAATATATATCTTTAACTTCATTTATTTTCCTTAAAAGAATCTTGGGGATATAATTCTACCAATCTCAGCCAATTCAAATCTTAACATAATTTCATGTGAACCACTATTATAATTATTTAACCCCGTTGTGGTTGCATCATAGGCATATCCTATAAAAATCTGATCACTAACTTGAAACCCAACTAAGCCACTAACAGAATCATTCCATCTATATGCTAAACCTAGTGTAAATTTTTCATAAAATAAAGCATTTACTGAAAGGTCTGCAATTAAAGGTGCTCCTGAAACTCCTTTTAATAAAAATGTGGGCTTCAATTTAGTATTTGTATTCAAATCGAACACATAACCTCCGATTAAAAACAAATGTAGTCGTTCTGTTGCTAAAGATTCTTGAAAATCGTCATAGTGCTTAGTATTTAAGACATTTGGTACGGACAAACCTACATACCATTTTTCAGAATGCAAATACAAGGCAGCACCCACTGTTGGAGATATCAAATTTACGTTTTCATTGAAAACCACATCAGGGTTTTGAAAGATACCCTTACTCCAATCTGTATCTAAAAAATGTACCCCAGCTTTGGCTCCAAACGATAACTCAATTTCGCCATAATAATCAACAGGTATAGTATAAGAGATGTTCGCGTCTAAATTCGTTTCCATAGCTGGTCCAAGTTGATCACTAACTACATTTAAACCCAATCCAATTCTTTCATTTCCTAATGGTGAATGAATTCCAAAAGTAATGGTTTTGGGTGCTCCATCTATTCCAACCCATTGTGTACGATATAATGCTGTGGCACTTAACACCCCTCTCTGACCTGCGTAACCCGCATTTACACTCATGGTGTTATACATGTATTGTGTATACTGTGGATCTTGTTGGGCTTCCAAGTTGCAGTTTAATAGTAAAATAAACACTACTAAAATCAAATTTTTTATTAATGATATTTTCTTAATCATCTTTTTAATTCTTTGAGTTGCCAACTCTTTATTATCTATTTATATACAACCATCCAACTTTCGGTTCAGAACCATTTCCTAAGTCTAAAACATAATAATATGTTCCAATTGGTAATTCTTCCTGCTTGTTTATGGTACCTCTTCCATTAGAAATACCTCCCCAGTCATTTCGGTAATTTTTCGTTTTGTAAACAATATTACCCCATCGGTTATAAACTTCTAAACTACTATTAGGATAATCTTCAATTCCATTGATAACAAATGTATCATTAACGCCATCTCCATTTGGAGAGAATTCGTTAAATATTAATAAATTTCCAAGTACTGTTACAGTCGCATCATCTAAATCATTGCCATCAAAATCATCACCATCATCACTAACATCAGATATATCGGTATTAAAATTATTCTCCGATGCTATAGCAATAACACTATTAGACACACCTCCCGAATATATTGCTTGTTGATCAATTATGAAAGTAGCTTCATACGTAGCAATTTCCCCTGGTATTAATATGCCTTCAGCACTATCAAAAGTTGAATTAACAAAAGTAGGTCCACTCGTTAACTCTATGACATTGCCCTGAGCGTCTAAAAAGATATCTTCCAGTTCCAAATCGCTAAGTTCAACATTACCAGTATTTTCAACCTCAATAGTATAATTGATTCTATCTCCAACTTCCTCGCCAAATACATCAGCTATTTTAGTAGCTTCAATACTGGCTACACAATCAACTGGTGAAGTAACGGGCAATGTGATACTTGTTCCAATAAAACTACATGGATCATCTACATCTGTGCCATCTCTAATTTCATCAGCATTTGTAACACCGTCTCCATCGCAATCATCCATAGGGTAAGATAAACAATCCATAATCGTAACAACACCACTTGGATCGGTATTAACTGTATTACCACTCGTTACAGTACCACCTACTGTAAAAGTTTCGTCTCCCTCAGAGATATCATCTTCAAAGACCGGTATAGATACTGTCGTACTTAAATCACCTGCTAAAATTGTGATCGTCGTGGTCGTACTTGTATAATCATCTCCTGATGCTGCTGTACCATCAGTAGTTACTATATCAATTACCGTATCTACACTACTCGCTACATCTAA
>NZ_CANMAU010000002.1 GCF_947495925.1 uncultured Algibacter sp. | reverse complement strand
CCAGTGGTTGTTCCTGGTACAACTACACTTAAATCTAAATAGTTCGGATCCGTAGAATCACTTAACTCCGCAACCAAAGTATGAATCGTATAATCACCTGCGCTTGTAACATCAAATGATGGACTTCCTCCTGTCTGCTCTATAATTAAGGTTGGCCCTGAAGTTAGTACATAGGCAACCTCATAATTCGTAGGTACTGTTGGCGCTGTATCTTCTGTTGCACTTATTGTTACGCTACCCCCGGCTAATTGAACCGGTGTAACATCTGCCGCTAAAGTACCTGCGGCCGCTGTACATGACTCCACAACTATAGGTGCCCCTGTTACATCAAGTGATGCACATACACCGCTTGTAGTAATAAGATTGAGAATATCAGCACCCGTAGTTGTTCCTGGAATTACACCACTTAAATCCAAAAAATTAGGATCCAAAGGGTCATTAATCTCAGCAACCATAGCATGTATTGTATAATCACCAGCAGTAGTTATCTCAAACGATGGTGTTAAGCTTGCATCTTGAATTATTAAGGTTGGTCCAGAAGTTAACACATAGCCTATTTCATAATCCCCCGGCACCGTAGGTGTAGCGTTTTCCGTTGCACTAATAATTACGCTACCTCCAGCCAGTTGTACCGGAGTAATATTGGCAGTCAAAGTACCCGCATCAGCCGTGCACTGAGCGTTCAAATCATTTATACCCACTAAACCTAGACACGTGAATATTACTAAGACTATGGTTAGATTCAAAAAGCCATAATTTCTAAAAAAATAATTTTGTTTCATGATTTAATGTTGTTTAATTTTTATTTCATAAAGTTAAACAAAATAACAATATGAATAGTTAAAAAAAATAAAAAATTACCTAAGCATAAAAATAAGGTTGGATAAGAGGAATTTTACATACAGTACACACCTCTATTTCCTTCACTTGAAATTACCATTAAGCGTTTCTGACGGCAGTTCTCCAAAAAACTTTTTATAGTCTTTATATAATTGCCCCATATGCCAAAACCCGCTATCTCTTGCAATACTAGCAATAGAAGCCTTACTTTTTTGTTCATGCAACCGGACATGTAAATGATTGAGTTTCAAAAATTTCATATACGCTTTAGGTCCCATTCCAAATCTATTTCTAAAGGCATAAAGCAACGTTCTTTCACTAACACCCAAGTATAAAGCCAATCTTGTTACAGTGACAGGCTCTGTAATATTCTTCAAAATATATGCCTCCGCTTTTTTTAATAAATTTAAGCGTTTAACGCTGCTCACTTCATCATTACTAATTCTAAAATGGGTAATTAATTCCAAAAGCTTTAAGGTAAAAACTTCCAGATACGCATCGTTAGACTTTTCTTCGAGTTTTATTGAACGACGATTAATTTCTAATAAAATAGACGCCCTTAGCTCCTGCCAAAGCGGGTGCTCACCACTTAATAAACTAATAGTTTTTAAAACACTATAGCGAGCCAGATGGTTTTCACGTTTTGCTATCTTAAACAAATAGGCATCCGGAATTGAGATGGTCATTACCTCAAAACCTGCATCACTTACCGCATTTATTTCTGAACCTGGAGCATAAATTATTACCGAATTGAGATATACCTTAAAATTCCTCCAATATAGATTTACGGCATTCACAAATGCAAACGTCCATATCCCCTTTGGTGAAAACCCTTCTTGTTTTACTTTTCTATTAAACTTTCCATAACCTAACTGAAAATCTTGAGAAATAAACTGTTTCAAATCTACACTAAACACCCCTGGTTCTAATTGTAAAAATTGCAAATCCCATTGCCTTACGATATTAACAAAATGAAACAGTGTAATATCTGAAAACGAAAAAACAATTGGTTTAGATTCTTTTATCATTTGATAAAATTGCGGTTTTTTGATATAATTAAAAATATTTCACTTTAAATTTGTGAGAATCACTAACAATTAATCCAATCCCTCGAATTCAATGGACAAAAGGATTTAAAGACGGAATAACAATACCCATAGGCCTTGGTTATAATACTCAAACAGTACTCCTGGGAAAAACACCTGTAAAAATGAGACTTGAACCTCAATACAGTATTGTAAGACCAGGTAACTAAGGTAATGTCTGGAATGTTAGGTTACAAATCGCTCCAATTATTAAGAGTCCTTTTTTAAACTAAAAACGCCATAAATTATAATGAGAATAAATCTTCATTTCACAATTACATTTACACTATTAGTAATTTATAATATAAGTTATGGTCAAGACCATCATGAAGATGAACATCACAATTTTAAACATTTTAGAATTGCCGCGCTTCTAGGCCACGCCTTTAGTCCAGAGGCCAAAACAGAAACTTCTAGTTTCCTGCTCATTCCAACTTTAGGCTTAGACATTCAATATTGGTTTAATCACAAATGGGGTTTAGCCCTTAAAAACGATATTGAATTTGCCGAGTATCTGGTTGAAAACAAATCTGAAAATAGCGGACCCTTGATAGAAAGAAGTTACCCCTTCATTTTGGCTCTTCCTGTTTTGTTCAGTCCTTGGGACCGAACACACTTCACCTTTATTTTAGGGCCAGGAATAGAGTTTTCGCCACAAAAAAACTTTGTTGTTTTTAGAGTTGGTGCAGGCTCTGAATTTGAATTAGGTAATCATTGGGATTTTTCACCAGAACTTATATATGATTTAAAAGATGGACACATAAATGTACTTACCTTTGCATTGGGTGTTGGTAAACGATTTTAACCTTTTAACAATTAACTTATGACAACAAAACTACTTACATTAAGCTTACTCATTTTAGGGTCTTCAATACTAATAGCTCAAGACGATAAAAATGCAGAGCTTTCAGAAGAAGCCAAACTCGCTAAGGCCACGCAAAACCCACTAGCGGCTATGTATAGCCTTCCTTTTCAAAACAATACCACGTTTAATGTAGGTCCTGATGAGCGTGCACACAACGTATTAAATATACAACCTGTTATTCCCATGAGCTTAACAGAAGGCATCAACTTAATAAACAGAGTCATTATTCCTGTAATTACTCAACCCTATGGTAATAATGGTACAAGCTCGTCAACTGGTTTGGGAGATGTAAACTATACAGCATGGTTATCGCCCACAAAAGCATCTAAAATAACTTGGGGTATAGGACCTGCATTTCAAATTCCTACGGCATCCAAAGATATTTACGGTAGTGGTGAATTTGGTGTTGGCCCATCGGCTGTTGCACTTACGACCAAAGGGCAGTGGGTAGCTGGTTTTGTCATCAATAATATTTGGACCTTTGGAGATATTAAAGAGAATAAATTTTTATTTCAGTATTTTGTAAACTACAATCTTCCTAAAGCTTGGTATGTGGTATCTGCACCAATTTTGACTGCTAATTGGAACGCGGCAAGTAGTCAGCAGTGGATTGTTCCGTTTGGTGCCGGGGCGGGAAAAGTTTTTAAACTTGGTAAGCAACCTATTAATATTAATGCCCAAATATACAATAACGTAGTAAGACCTGATGGATGGGGAGACTGGCAGGCTAGAATTCAAGTACAATTACTGTTTCCTAAAAAATAAGATTACTGCAGATTAAAGCGCTCTTTTTTATATATTTACTAAGGACAACATCATTAAAATTAAATCCTATGAAAAAATCAATATTAATACTATTTATTCTATCCATTTTTATTGTTGGATGTGATGATACTGAAAAAAACAGGGAAGCAAATCTTGATTTAATTGAAAAATATGTGCAATCTGTTGAAGACTTAAATTATGATGTTATGGAGTCTATTTTAGATGAAGCCTACATAGGTTATGGACCGTCTATCAACGATTCAATAAATAAGAAAAATGCCGTAGTTAATTGGAAAAATAATGTTGAAAACTTGTATGAAAGTATAGAATACAAAAAAACTAGAAACGCTACAGTAGTAATAGACTCTGGTGAGAACGAAGGTGAATGGGTTTCAAATTGGGCGGAGTTGAATATTATTTATAAGAGTGATAAAAGTAATGTGACTATTTGGGCAAATACGGTCTATCAAATAAAGGATGGGAAAATCACCAAAAGTTACTCCTTTTACAATGAAGCAGATGCTTTAGAACAATTAGGCTACTCATTTTTTTAATAACTAAAACATCATTAAATGAAAAAAATAAATTTAATAGTATTAATGGCTTTAGTATTTTGTTGTATCCAGCAAACCAAAGCACAAAGTATCGCTAAAAGTTTAGGCATGTATATTTTTCCTAGCAATGACCAAGACCAAGCTACTCAGGATGCCGACGAAGCTGCTTGCTACAAATGGGCCATTCAACAAACAGACTATGACCCTTTAAATCCACCAACTGTAACTGCTGCCGAAGTAGACACATCTCCAGACGGAGCTGCTATAAAAGGTGCTGCTGTTGGAGCTGCTGGTGGCGCGGCCATTGGAGCCATTGCAGGTGATGCCGGTGACGGCGCAGCCATAGGGGCTATTATAGGTGGTGTAAGAGGGCGACGAGCTAAAAAAGCTAAAGATGCTCAGCAACAGCAAGCCAACAATAACGCGGCTGCAAATAAATCTAAAGAATTGGAGGATGATTACAAAAAAGCTTTTTCCGTTTGTATGGAAGGTAAAGGATACACTATAAAGTAAAAAACATGCATAGAAACTTAATAAAAGTAATATTAATATTTACCGTTTTGTTTTCCACAAACTTTAATAGTTATGGACAAAGCTCAGACCATGAAATTAATTTAATTCAAGAATTATTCGGATTGGAAAAAACAGAAATGCTCATCAATCTTTTGGGGGATGTTAATGACGAATTCTGGCCAATCTACAAGGACTACGAAAGCAAGCGTATGACCTTAGGGAAAGTTAGACTACAACTAATTGAAGATTATGCCAAGTCCTATGACACCCTTACAGATGATAAAATCAATGAATTACTTAAAGATACACAAACACAATCAAAAAATATTGAAAAACTAATTAATAAGTATACTACAAAAGTAAAAAAAGCATCTGGACCAAAAGTTGCTGCCCAGTTTTACCAGCTTGAAACCTATTTATTAGCTGCAGTAAGAGTTAAAATAATGGAGAGCATACCTTTAATAGGTGAATTAGATCCTGAATATTAGTCCCTTATCTTGGCGAAAAGCAAAAAAGCAAAATGATTTTCAGTAATTAATAATATTGAAACAATCTGAAACCTTTGGAATACTTGAGTGTTAAACCTTAAGATTATCAACTACGATACCCTTTATTGTTTTATTAAGAGCTTTCATTGAATTAAAACTTGTATGCTCCAAAACAATAACAACCAAATCGTCATCCAAGTATTTCGTAAGCCCCGTGCTAAAACCATTCCATCTACCATGATGATATATACTTTTTTGTTTATTAGTATCAATTCTAAACCCGAAACCATATGGTATTTCCTTTCCGTAAATAGTTTCCCCTTTTGAATACATAAGATTTAATGATTCTTTAGTCAGTAATCTTCCAGTATTCAACCCAATGGTCCATTTAAACAAATCCTCAATGGTGGTATATACGTTTTTATCTCCCACAATAGCATCATTTACCGTACTACCGATTTTTAGATGCCTGCTTCCTCTATATAGCCTATACCCTACTAATTGATTTTCTTTTATACTGTCATTTTCAAAACTGTATACATATGAATCATTCATTTGAAGCGGCTCAAAAATGTTACTTCTTACAAAAGTTGCAAAAGTGGAACCCGTAACTTTTTCCACGATTGAAGCCAAAACAAAATAACCTGTATTGGAATAATCGAATTTCTGACCTGGTCTGTAAAACCGCTGCACATTACTTGATTCAAGCAATGCCATCATTTCACTATTTCTAGGTGCCCAACTCTGATGCCATTTATGCTCTGCAAGCCAAAAATACTTCGGTAATCCACCGGTATGATTTAAAAGGTTTTGTATAGTCACATTTTCGTAAGGGAAGTCGGGAAAATAAGTATTGATAGTATCTGATAGCCTAATTTTTTCCCTTTCATGTAATAACATAATAGCAGCTGCGGTAAATTGTTTGCTTACTGAAGCTAGCTGAAACACAGATTCTTTAGTTAACGGAATTTTCTTTTGAAAATCAGCTAAACCAACTTGGTTATGGTATAATACCTTTTCATTTTTCGCAACTAATAATGCCCCATGAAAATCATGTCTTTTATTAATACGCTTCAACAAGGAATCCAATTTAAGACGTACTTTCTTTGTACTCGCTTCGGGATACCTCTCGATTAAAATTGGTGATTCTTCTTTAAGTTGATTTACATTTAAAGTTTTAGAAACTACTTCCTTTTCCTTTATTACTAAAGAATTAGAAACAAAGAAAAAAGCACATAAAGCAATAGTAAGGACAACTAATATTTCTTTAAAATACTTTTTCAAATGATATAGGGCAGACATGTTTGGGCCAAGGTAATAATCATTCTAATATATTCAAAATACCGCTCTTCAATAATTACATTTCATTCAAACTTTATGATTTTATTAAGACATTTTTTGTTTGTAGTAAAAATTAAACCTGAAACCTTGAGTTTTAGCAATCTTAATTTTAAAACAAACTCCTATTGAGTATACTCCCGTTAAAAAGAAAAGGTTTCAATTGCTTGAAACCTTTTCTTAATTGAACGTTTATTACTCTAAAAGTTTTTAAAACTCATCAATAACTAAGATCTTTAGGTAAAAATGAATTCTATAAATATTAATCCCATGAAGAGAGACCAATAATCTCTCCATTAGGTCCTACAAAAAATGTATATTTATCACGGGCGTAATTCTCATTTTCTAATGCATACCCTTCTTCTTTTAGTTTATCTCCAATCGTTTTAATATCGTTCACTTTTAACATAAAATGGTTATGATTGGTATTTCCAACTGGCCCAATTGTATGCATAAATTCTGGAGCTGTAACAGAAAGACCAATAGTTAAATCATCTGTCTTTAATTTCATTACCAACATTCCTTCAAGTCCAGGCCCATGAAGAACCTCTGCTTCAGATAATTTAAAACCAAGAATCTCGCGATATAACTTCATACTCCTCTCAAGGTCAAGAACATGCACACACAAATACCTTAAACCGGTTACCTTTGCCTGTTGTTTACTTTCCTTGTTCGCAACTACTGCATCTTCGCTCTGGGCAAAACTACTGATTGTACCTGCCATTAGAAATACGGCAATGAAGCTGCATTTCAAAATAAAATTGAATTTTTTGTTCATTTCTTTTTTGGTCTTACTTGTTTTAGTTTTCATATAATAATGTTGTTTCCACGAATCTAAAATATTTTATGTTTACTAGCGGTTGAAAATTCCTCAATAAAAACTGAACACACATAATAAAACAATCCAACTCATTATAAATCAACCTACTACTACCTAAATAAAAACTAGACATTTTATTTAAGCTGCTTACAAAAGCCAATGAAAAATGTATTATTTTGTAATATTACTTGAAACCGATTTTTAATTAAGCATATTTTATTTTTTGCTTGACTTAATCACCTTCAGATACTAGAAAATTACTATTGAATTTAAATAAAAATTCAAAGAAACCCTTTTTAAAACCAAAACATATTAATTATGAAATTTTACAAGATTATTTTACCCCTAATTCTTTTAGTTCTAATTTCTTGTTCTCAAACTAAAAATGAGAAAACACAAAATAATGATGAAGTATATAACTGGGAGGAGTTAATCGATTCCGATTTAAGCAATTGGGACAACTACCTAAGTTATAAACACCAACCTGGTTATGACGGTTCTGCACCAAAAGATGAACAAGGAAAAGTAATCCCTCCAATTGGCTTAAACAATACCTCATATAACGTTTTTACAACTTTTCAAGAAAACGGCAATACCATAATTAAGAACACTGGAGAATATTACGGTTGCTTAATTACTAAAAAAGAATACTCAAATTATCATTTTCAGCTAAAATACAAGTGGGGAGATAAAAAATGGGCTTATAGAAAAGATTTACTGAAAGACTCAGGAATCCTATACCACTCTGTTGGACCTATGGCAGTAGAATATTGGAGATCTTGGATGCTTTCTCAAGAATTTCAAATTATGGAGGGGCACACTGGTGATTTTTGGAGTCAGGCAAATTCGGCAATAGACATACGGGCCTATAAACCAGAATCTGTTTTAGATCCTTTGGCACATGAATCTCAGGATTTTATTACTTTAAGTATGGATAGCCCATATAGAAATTACTGCTTACGAAGTGGTAACTATGAGAATGCAGAAGATGAATGGAATACACTTGACCTATACTGTTTTGAAGACAAAAGTCTGCATATAGTAAACGGAGAAGTTGTTATGATTTTAAGAAACTCGAGATATATTGATGAAAACGGTAAAGACATTCCTCTTACAAAAGGGAAAATTCAACTGCAAAGTGAAGCTGCCGAAATATTTTTCAAAGATATCAAAATTCGAGAAATAGATTCGCTTACTCAAGAACAGCAAAAATTGTTTTAAATCTTAAAAGTCATAAAAATATCATTTAAATATAGTAATAGATTTAGTTTAGTTTGTTGTTGTTGTTTGAGGCATGGTTGACTTACGACTATGCCTCTTACTTTATTTACTTTATTTTCCCTTACATTATAAGACTGTGAGCTTCTTCTAGTCATATACAACCCAATAAATATTAATAAACCACTGTTGTTTATAATTAAAAAACGGTTTTAAAAAAGAAAGAATAAGACCATTTTTGTTCTTCCTCTAATAAACGAAAACATCGATAATAAAAGAGAAACACCTCTTTAGTTACACCAACAATTCTACGTTTTGGCGAATACAAACCTTAAATGTAAATTCTATTTAAATGGAAGCACCCATTCATTAATCCAATCAAAATTTTGCTATAACATTAAATGTATCAGCATAAGTCATTAATTATAAAATCTAAAGAATACCAAAAGAGGCAGTACCCTATTTCAGACACTGCCTCTCTCTTCTATTAACCAATTCAATTTTTAAGTTATTCTCCTTTGGCTCGGTGCTCCACCTTTCTTTTCGAGGTATAACTCATTATACTCTGGTAGTTCCAACTATTGTATACATGAGATAATCCCCATCGCAAAATTTCAGTAGGATCTTTTTCGTTATCTGCATCTCTATTAAGGCCTATAGCATGAGCAGTCACTCCAGGAATTACAGACATGATTTCAAAGTTTATTCCATCTGGAGCCCATTGGATAGTGTTTTTTTCCGGACCATCAGTTGTAATAAGAGCAGCAATACCACCATTATATGGCCATACACAAATTTCATGTCCACTATTACTAATAGGATTATATTTTGACTTAACATAAGGGCCTTCCGGCTTATCTGCTATGGCAACACCATGACGTATTTGTCTACCCCCAAAAGTGATTTTCTCACCCATTTGTTCTCCTTTATAGTAAAGATAAAATTTACCTTTATATGGGATTATACAAGGATCATGAACCTTATGACTATCAAAATCACCTTTCTTTTCAACGGCAAACCTATCTTGTTTATCTCCCTTCCAAATACCATTGTCGGCAGGCTTAAGTATAGGTTCTTTACTCTTTATCCAAGGCCCATCTGGTGAATTAGACCAAGCTAATCCAATTTGATTCTTTACCCGTACCGTATAAGGTGACTTCACAGTCTGGTAGCACAAATAATATTTGTCATCGTATTTCATTATTTCAACTGTAAAAACAGATCTATCATCATACTCTCCTTTCTCTCCTCTTCCAACAGCTAAACCTTCCTCTTTCCATGTTTCACCATCTTCTGATGTGGCATACCAAATATCGCAACGATCCCATGGGAATACTTTTTCATTTTCTACATCACCACCAAAACCTTGACAAACTCCAGTACTTTTAGAATACCATACATAGTATTTACCATTTTCTTTTATCATAGCACTAGGATCTCTACGCACAACACCTTCTTCATAAGCTAAATCACCTTTTAATGGTTTTAGATTATCAAATTCAATAAACCAATCATTACCCAAATCTGTTGGCCACTTAAGAGCTCTTTTTGAAGCCGCACTAAGGTAGTTCACATCTGTTATACCTAAGTGATCTATTTGTTCTTGACTAATCTCCGGAGACTCCGAAGTTTCAACATTACTAGATGAACTAACTTTGGTGTCAGAATTACACGAAACCAGAAACGCTACTAAGCATAGTTGCAAGAATATTTTCATTTTTAAAACCATTTTAATTATTATTTTTAATTTTTAATTTTTAATGAGAAGCAAAATCAACAGAATTCAGCCCTTCATATTTATTTGTTTAGCTCTTTTGCATAAATCTATTACTCATTAATAATTCGACAACACATAATATTTAATTTGTATCATATCTTAATGAATATTTCTTGATGAGTTATTTACCATTATTCTTTTCAAAACTCACTTCTTTGTTTTTATCAAAAATATTAACAAACTCCTAATCTTTTTCTTTTTAAATAAAAAACAAAACTTAAATTACCATATTCCAAATTATAACATTAATATATTAGCAAATATGAATTATTAACCGCAAAATACCTGATTTTAAAAATGAATAAAAACTGAACATTTTGAAAATCTTCCTATATTTCAATAGATCAGAACTAATCAAATATAATTTTGGTAATGTTTTAAATACTTTGTAGCTTGTTCAGTATTAAAATGTACGATGTCTAGTACAAAAGCTATTTAAACAAAATTTATAGGAAATGAAGAAGAGTTTTATTTTGCAAAAACTGTTTGAATCTATTATTTTATTAATGTGCCTGAATACCAATGCACAAGAACCTTATAGTACCAACAAATATATTGACAAAGCAGAACTACTAACAGCTAAAAATTTAGATAGTGCTATTTATTATCTAAAGAAAGGAATTGATCATTATACCAAAGAAAAAGACACAATAAACCTTATTAATAGTTTATGCCATCTTTCGGCATTGTATGATAACGTGCTAGATTACGGAAAATCGTACGATGGATATTGGAATGCTTTAATTCTTGCTGATTTATCAAACGATGATGTTTCAAAAGCCAGAATCTACCAAGAGTTGGGGTGGTTATATAATTCTTATAGAAGAGAAGAAGAATCTTTAAATTATTTCAACAGGTCCCTTAAACTCAAGAAAAAATTAGTTGAGCAAAAGAAAATAGGCATGGGGTATTTAGTAAGTAACTATTTTGCTTTGGTCAATTGCTATCGCGTAAATAATGATTTAATAATGACAAAAGTCTACCTAGATAGTTGTCAGATTTCTCTAAATAAAATAAATTCAAATGAAAAATCATATTACGTAGAATCGGAGAAAGCCTATTACAATGCGGTTGTTGGTGGGAATTACGATAAAGCCCTGAACGAATTAAGCGAAGCCAAGACTTTTTTTCAGAGGGAAAACCCATCATACTTAACCGTAATCTACTTTCTAATTGCAGAGGTTTATAAATTAAAAGGTAATGTAGAAGAAAGTGCCAAGCATTATAAAGAATCTCTTAGATTTTCAAAAATGTACAATCAACATTTGGGATATACACAATTTAATTATGAAAAATTATATGAACTATATTTTAATAAAGGTGACTACCAAGAGGCTCTTCATTATAAAAACAAGGCTCAAGAATTAAATGAAAAAATATTTGGAAGAAGGAGCAAGAATAACAAACATCTTTTTGAAATAAAAGACCGATATAGACTACAGAAAGAAAAGGAAAAAGCACTACTCAAGGAAGCACAAATTGAGAAACTAGAAGATCAAAAAAGAATTGGTTTTTTACAGAACATTTTAATGGCTGTGGTTTTAGTTTTTCTATTAATGTATGGCATTCTTTTTTTTAGAAACTTAAGAAGAAAACATAGGTTGGAAAAAGAAAAGACGAATGAAGTCATGAAACTTAAAAACAGAGAACTCACAGCTTCTGCATTACAATTAATCGAAAAAGAAGAATTTATAGTTAAACTTAAAGAAAGTATTTCTAAAAGTGATGGTGTAGATGAACGGGCAATCCATAGTATGATTAGTGGTTTTCAAAATTCTCCTGGTGGCAATTGGGAAGAATTTGAAGCCAGATTTACCTCTGTAAATCAAAATTTTTATAATAAAATTAGAAAGAAATATCCCGATTTAGGCCAAACAGATTTAAAACTATGCGCACTGGTTAAACTAGGTTTTTCTAGTAAAGAAATGGCGTCATTACTCGGCATCACGATTGAAAGCACCCATACATCCCGCTACAGATTAAGAAAAAAACTAAAACTACAAAAAGGAATGAATCTTGTAGACTTTATGGCAACGATATAAAAGACATTATCCCTTATACTGGTTTGTTTCTCAGATAATCACTTTAAGACTGTAGCCCTAATTATTTGATGGCGCTCCATGGTTGACACCCAATATTCAGCACTCATCTTCGGCATCAAACTCGATATTAGTGTCTTGATGTTTTAACTTTCAGTTAGTATTCCAGACACCAATAAATTATGCAATTAAAAAGAAAAATTCAATAATCTCTACTTGACTTTTTCCTTGATCAAATTTGCTCGCATTAGGACGTATCATATTCTTAAATATAAAGACGAAAAAAAGAGTCTGCCATAAAATAAGACAGACCCTTTTCAAATTAAACTCAAACTATATTTTTAAGGTCTAAACGGAAGTTCCGTAAGAGAAAAATCGTCTATATAAAACTTTAGTGTATCTGGATTATGTTCATTAAAACCTCTAAAAAGTAGACTTACACTATCTGAAAAAGAGGCTTTAAATATTTTACTTTGATAAACCCATTGCCCAGTAGTTGTAGTTGGACTAAAAATAGTAGGCACAAGCTCAAAAGCAAAAGAAGAAGCATAAAGTCTAATATCAGAAGCTTTAGTACTACCTGGAACATTAGCTACACCTTCCACAACATACATCCAATAACCTAACTCATAGGTTTTTCCTTTTTCATAAGGAATAGTTATTGGAGTTCCTTCATCATCTCCACGCTCAACAATCATTCCTCCAAAGGGTTCAAACTCCACATAAAGACTATTATCTCCAGTACGACTTAAATCTCGACTGACCTTTCTATTAAATTTATCCCAAGGACTACCCCAACCCAGTGGGTTCCAACTTTCGTCGGCAGTGAAATCCTCCATACTAGGATCAAAATCAATAGTAGCAAATATATCAATAACACTTCTATAATCGATTGGACCTCCACCTGCGTCAGTAATTGCGGTCGCGTCAACTAAATCGGCAGTCCTAAGGTTACCTGGAGTGTAACTTACAAATACTTCATCATCATAATATAGTTTTTCATTATCTAACTCAAGTAATATAATATTACCTTCATCTGGATCCAATGTAGCTCCTAAAATTAATGGATTAATAATATTGCCATCATTTTCTATTCTTACAGAAAAATCATCTGCATTTACAGTAGACTCATCCATTTCTCTACTAAATTCCAAAGCAACTTTGCCATCATCCTTTTCAGAAACACGCTCTAAAACAACAGGCTCGGTAGAAGGAATAACCTTTATAAGTCTTTTAAATGAAAGTGTGTCTCCATCTTCAGGTCGAAATCTTGTTGCAAGAAAATCTAAATCCCAAGTTCCCAACTTATTGAATCTCATATCTACTTCATTTTCATCTTCCTTGGTCGGAATTCTATCAGGTTTACCTCCTTCTGAAGTCCAAATAGCACTTTCTGGTTCACCAGTTGCCGTATAGGTAAGCCTAAGTGTTTTACTAGCAGTAACCTCATTTTCTGCATTATCAGCAAGGACTAACTCCGCTCCAGTAGTACCATCATCATTTAAATGATATATTTTTAAAACAGATTTAATCGAATCCAGAACTGTTACAACAATGGTCGTATCTAATTCTCGACCATTAATTGGCATAGTACTATCATCATTAGGGTAAACATTATCACTAAACGTTTGATTTAAGGTTACATTATACACCCCAGGCTTATAAAAAAATCCTTTGATGACATCTTTTGATGATGTATTACCATCTTCTCCCTGAATACTAGTGCTATTTTCTGGTAAAGTCCAAGTTCTAGAAACAACACCACGAGAAATATCACCAAAATCAATGTGTCCTGCAATAGCTATGGTGTTTTCATAATCCATTTCAGAAGTCACTATTATCCTGTGATTAGTATCAACTGTATCAACCGTCCGATCTTCTCCACAGCCAACAAAAAGTAATGTCGCTATAAAGAACATAGTTATATATTTAAAATTTTTCATAATAGTAATTTTTAATCGTTAAAAATCTCATTTGACTGTATTTCCGCACTTGGTATTGGGAAATAATTGTGTTGAGCAGGATCATAAACTTTAGCTGCTACAGCAAAATCTGGTCTTGCAAATCCTGGTATAATAAAATCTTGATCAGGACCACTGATTGAGTCAAAATTCGCCCGACGCCAAATTTCATCCTCATTGAGCTCATCAAAAACTTCTTTTACAATATCCCAACGCACTAAATCTTTCCATCTATGACCTTCAAAACAAAGTTCCAAAGCTCTCTCAACACGTTGTATATGGGTTAAAACCGTTTCTGAACTTGGAATGACTAAAGGATGATCTCCATGTATTTGCTTGCTAATATGGAATTGTGGAAACTTGCCATCGTTCATATCCATGTATTGTTGTAAAGTATAAACTCCTGCACGGCTTCTTACCATATCAACATACTCCATAGCTGTCATATAATCTCCACGATCATTAATAATAGCTTCGGCATACATTAATAAAACATCTGCATAGCGAATATGTCTAAAATTAATACCACCACGTCCGTTTGCTGGCTCTGCAGAAAGATGGTACCAGTTAGAATGTTTCTTAACATAAGCACTTTGGCCACCTCCCCATCCAGGAACAGCACCATATGGTTCACCATACCATAATCCTTCACCGTCAATGGGAGCAATTGATCCAAACATTCTTTTGGACTGAAGATTATCATCATTAACTGAATTATCAGGATCCACCTCATCATACACCATCATTTCATGTAGATTATAGGTTGGAATAACAGTATTAAATCCTCCTACCCCTAAACGTCCAATTTCCGTAGAAAGCGTTGTAGATTCTGAGCCTGTTTGAAATGGAGTATCATCAACTGGAAACCCCGAGTTTCCGGGATTAAGATCAAAAGAATAGTTTACCTCCAGAATAGACTCTTCATTAAATTCATTTTCATGCCAAAAATTATCAGTAATATCTCTTGTAAGGGCATAAACATCAGAATCAATAACTTCTTTAAATAAAGATGCAGCTTGATTCCATTCTTTATTATATAAATATACCTTACCTAACATAGTTGTAGCTGCTCCCCAAGTAGCTCTACCAATATCATTACCATCCCATGTCTGTGGTAAATTATCTTTTGCAAATTCTAAGTCCGGTATAATCATCGTGTTACTGATTTCTTCAATACTAGAAAAAGGCTTATTAAAATCTTCTCTGGATACTGCCACATCAGTATGAATCATTCCTCCACCATATGTGTGTGCCAATTGAAAATAAAAGAATGCTCTTAAAAACCGTGCTTGTCCTTCCATCAAGGCTTTTGCTTCATCAGAAACAATATCTTCATCAATATCTTCAAGATTTGAAATAACCTGGTTGGCTCTAAAAATGCCCACATAGAGTTCTTCCCATTTATCTACCACATGAATGATTCCATCATTAAACGCTAAATTTCTAAAAGCATACGGTCTATACCAAGGTTCTGTACCACCAATATCACCTAAAACAAATTCTTGTACTAATTCTGCACCGCTAATTGATCGATACTGCAAAGCACCATATACGGTTGCCAATGCAGCTTCGAATTGGTTTTCGGTTTTCCAAAAAGTATCTGGTGTGATAAAATTTGGATTTTGCTCATCTAAAAGTACACTTTCGTTACAGCCTGTAAAAACAAGAGCAAAAAGCAGTGTAAGCTTAATTAAATTATTATTTATTGTTTTCATAACTTTTTTTTTAGAAACTTAATTGAAGTCCAAGTAAAAACTGACGTGATACTGGGTAATTACCATTATCTATTCCTCTTGTAAATAGGCCATCTCCTCCAACTTCGGGATCGTAACCTGTATATTTAGTAAATGTCACCGGGTTTAATGAAGATAAATATACTCTAAATTTCTCTATTCCAGTGTCTTGCAACCCAGGGATAGTGTAACCAATAGAAAGCGTTCTAATTCTAAGGTAGGTACCATCTTCTAAAAAGTAAGTCGACGCTCCCCTATTATTGGTGTGTCCTTCTGTTTGCCTAAATACCGGAATATTAGAATCCGGATTTTGCGGTGTCCACTGAAAAGTTTGATCTAAGTGACGCCCTCTATTATAGGCTATATTCTTAGCTCCATTATACACTTCTGCCCCACTAGAATAATAAAGTTGAGTTGCTAAATCCCAATTTTTATATTCTAAATTCACATTCAAACCAGCCTCATATTCTGGAATACCAGAACCTGCATAGATTCTATCCTCGTCGTCAATATCACCATCATTATCGGTATCTTTATAACGCATATCCCCCACTTGTGGTGCAGTTACTGCCCCACTTGAAAAATCTAGCATATTATACTCTGCTAATTCTTCTTCGCTCTTAATAACACCGTCATGTTGGTATAAGAAGAAGGCTCCGGCCTCACGCCCTATTGCAAGAAATGTGGTCGCTTCTCTACTCACAAAACCATTTGCAAAACCTCTAGTAATACCATCTAATTCTGTTACCTCATTGTCGTTAGTTGTAAACGTTCCAGAAAGGCTATATTTAAAATCTTTACCAATTTGATTTCTATAACTCAATGCTATTTCAATACCCTGATTAACCATATTTCCAGCATTAACAGGAATAGAATTATAGCTATTTTCTGCAAATGGCTGATAAGTTCCTGTAGAAGGGGCTAAACGCTGGTCAATTAACATATCTTCTTTATCGTTGCGATAAAAATCTGCAACTAAGTTTAATTTGTTATTAAAGAGACCTAACTCAAAACCAATATTTCTTGATATAGTTGTTTCCCACTGAATGTCTGCATTAGTATATCTTCTTTGCGTTTGACCAAAAATAACTGCTTCATCGGGACCAAAAGGATAATTCACACCTGTTTCAATAATGGGAATAAATCTATAATCCCCAATACCATTAAATCCAGTTTCAGCCCAACTTCCTCGAATTTTCAAATTGCTAATAGCATCGACATCAAACCAATTTTCGTCACTTACATTCCATCCCCCAGAGAAACCATAAAAATCTGCATACCTGTTAGTTTCAGGAAATCTTGAAGAAGCATCCCTTCTATAACTAGCTGTTACTAAATACTTACCATCATAATTATATTGAATTCTTCCTAATTTTCCAGCAATGGTATTATTTGTATTTAGTCCTACTGGTTTTATTCCATTTGCCCCTGCAGATAATACTTGAACATCATTTGAAGCTATTTCGTCATACTCTACAGCTGTGGTTACTCTACGGTTTTTAAATCTTTCGTATGATGCCACCGCCAAAAAGTCGAAATTATGTTTTCCAAATGACTTTTTATAGTTTAAAATATGCTCGATCGTTTCTCTCTGAGAGAAATTGTAATCTTCTTGTAAGCGTGCATTCAAAGCAGACGCTGACTCATTTAGATCACCATTCCTATCTAAAGCTAAGTATTGAGGCTGAAAAAACTTTCTAAAGTATGTAAACTGATTACGCCCTAAATTAAGTTTATATTTAAAACCGTCAAAAAGTTCATATTCTAAATTAAGCGCAAGTCCATAACTATTGTTTTCTCTCTCATCAACATTATCTAATTGTCTAGAAAGAAAGCTATAAAAAACTTCATTTTCAACATTCAATATTACCGTGTCACCATTTGTTTCTATAGCACTAAATGGTGGACTATGAGGTAGCTGACCTACGGCATAATCATAAAAGTTCCATGGTTCCTGTGTTCTATTCTCATTAGTCATGTTCATAGAAGCAAACGCCTTAAACTTACCTTTAGTAAATTGCCCTGTAAGTCGATTCGTTAATCGATCAAAACCAGAGTCAATTATTACACCATCCTGTTTAAAATAGTTAGTATTAAAGTTAAAAGTTAAGTTTTCTGCACCTCCAGCAATATTGAGGGTAACATTCTGAATTAAAGCATTGTTATTTGTCACTTCATCAATAAAATCAGTATCCCAATCCAAGGCATTCGCATCTAGAAAAAATGTAATTGGCTCAGCTCCAGCAGCTTCAGCAGTTGTTTCTCTATTATACAAATGTTCATTAGTGTTCATTAAAGGTGTTCCAGAAGTAATATTTTGAATTCCAGAATAGGTTGAAAAATCTACCTGCATTTTACCTGCTTTACCTCTTTTAGTAGTAATTAAAATTACACCACCAGCAGCTCTTACCCCATAGACAGATGCCGAGGCTCCATCCTTTAATATATCCAAAGATTCAATCTGTTCTGGAGCAATATTTGGGTTACCCTCCTGTGGAATATTATCTACAACATACAGTGGTTCCCCTCCATTTATAGATACTAATCCACGAATTTGTATGTTCGCAGCCTCACCAGGACGCCCACTACCAGCCTGAACATTAACACCCGCAACTTTTCCCTGAATTGCGGCTCCGATATCAGAAACGGGCGCTTCAATCAGATCCTCAGCAACCACCTTAGCTACAGCACCAGTTACTTCCTTTTTCTTTTGTGTTCCATAACCTACGAGCACCACTTCGTTTAAAGTTTCCGCATCTTCAACCATAAATAGGTTTATGGTTTTGTTATTCGCAGAAACAACACGTCTTACATCTTTGAAACCCAAATATGAGAATAATAAAGTTTCCCCTACATTCGCAGAAATGGAATAATTTCCATCAAAATCAGTCACCGCTCCATTCTTAGTGCCTTCAACAATAATAGATACCCCTGCTAAAGGCATTTTTTGTTCATCCGTGACCGCACCCGAAATAGTTTCTTGAGCACCCACCCAACTTATTCCTAAGGTTAGGAATAAAAGCAAGGTGCTTGCCTTAATCAATTTTAGTTTTTGTCTTTTCATAATAATGAATTAGATAGTTAGCATTTAGCATCAATGATAATTTGATACTAAAACAAGTTTAAAATTTAGTTTTTATTAATTAATCTGCTATAAAACTATCAAATTAGAAATCATGATAACAAAGGGTCCGCTCAATAAAAACTAAACAAACATTTCTCCATTTGGCTACCTGAGCGCAAATCATCAAAAATATGAACTCCTATGGGCTTATTTTATGAACAAGCTTTTCTAATAAATAACTTTTAATATTTCAGTTTTATTTACCATAATACAGTTAAAGTTAATTTCCCAATATCTGAGTGTTTTAAGGTAGTTTAAAAGAATAATAGATGCATGAATAGTGTAATTTTGTCCATTAGAATAAGGGGGATGTTTAGTTTTTGTTCAGTAAACTTATTTTTAAAACAAAAGCACATATTTATTTTTTTATAGCTTGTCTATAACAACACTAAAACTTAGTTTAAAAAGTAGATAATTACAATAATCATCTAAAAAATTAAGATTATAAAGGAGAATAAGTATGATTTAAACTTAGATATAGGTGTGCATTTAGCCCAAGAAAGGTATTAAAGAAATCGACTAACTTCATGGAATAATAACAATTCCTTTGCGAAATAAAAGCTAAAGAATTTAACCATACGAGATATAAAAAGGAGATACTATCGGGGTAGATTTAGACCTTTTTAAAAATGTAATTTGAAAAATAAACTATATGAAATCTAATAATATAGTAAGAACTAGTAACTCTCCATTAGATTGATTTTAGAACTGGAGAGAAAGAAAGGAGAAATTTCTAAAACATTAACCTTAAAAAAAAATAAAAGTATTGTATTTGTATTAATCATCTTGAATAAAAAAAAGGGTTTCAATTTCTTGAAACCCTTATCTTCCTTAGTAGCGGGAACTGGACTCGAACCAGTGACCTTCGGGTTATGAGCTTAAAGGTATCAAGACAATAAACACTTCATTATCTAGTAAAACCTATGTTATTCAGTACTTTACATTTTAAACGATAGTATTTAAACACAATTAAAATCAAATTATTCTGTACTTATTCTGTACTTACTATTTTAATATTGATTATCTTTATATTCAAAGTTAAGTGATTATGGCGATTATTAAAATAGTACTTCGGAAAAATATGATTCGTAAAGATAAAACTATCCCTCTTGCGATTCGTATTAGTGAAAATTACAAGACAAATTATAAATGGCTTGGACAATATGTGCTAGAAAAAGATTGGGACAAAGATGCAGGAAGAGTAAAAAAAACACACCCAAACGCCAAGAAACTTAATAACTATCTTCTAAAAAAACTTACTGAAGCAAATGACGTTTACTATGATTCTAAAGACAAAATCACACCAAAGCAGGTCAAGTTAAAATTAAAAGGTGCTGGTGGTTCTAAATCATTTTTCAATGTTGCCTCAGATAGAATTAAAAGCAAATATGAACGTGATGTATTTTCAGTTGCAAAATCTGAATTATCAATTTTATACAACTTAGAAGAATTTTTAAACCATAATAACTCACAAGAAAAAAATGTAGTTATTAACGAAATTAAAGAACGTAGAAAGACACGAGTTAGTAAAGGAAGAAAAGGTGAGCATACTTTTATGGATTCTGTTGAACACTTTAAAAAGAATAAGTCCCTAAAGTTTCAAGATATAAATGAATCTTTTTTGGATAGGTATAAAGATTTTTGTGCGGTCTATCTTGAACAAAAAACACGTACCATAACTAATCAACTCATATTTATCCGTACTCTTTTTAATAAGGCTATTAAAAATGGTATAGTAGATTCCAAATTTTATCCTTTCGGTGGTGAAAAAGAAAAAATTCGGATTGGCTCCAGTCATAAGATAGGTCTGATTGTAAATGAGGTAGAGCAGATTGAACTTTTAGAATTAGAACCTGACACCTCAATATGGCACACTCAAAACGTATGGCTATTTACTTTTTACTTTGCTGGAATAAGAATTTCGGATGCGATAAAATTGAAATGGTCAGACTTTAAAGATGGTCGTTTGTTCTACGTAATGAATAAGAATGAAAAACCACTAAGCCTTAAAGTGTCCGAAAAGGCAGAGGCTATATTAGAATATTATAAAAAAGAGAAAGAAGATAACAATGGATTTATCTTCCCATTTCTAAAAGATGTAAATGAATCTGATACTGAAGATGTGTTTAGAAAAACTAGAAACGCGACTAAACTGCTTAATAAATATTTAAAGCGAATTGGTGAAATCTGTGAAATAGACAAAAACCTTTCTAACCATATTGCTCGACATAGTTTTGGAAATATCGCTGGTAATAAGATTCATCCTAGAATGCTTCAAAAACTATACAGACATAGCGATTTAAAAACGACTTTAATCTATCAAGCTAACTTTATCCATGAAGAGGCTGATGATGCTTTAGAGGAAGTAATTAACTTTTAAGTTATTTTAAAAGTTCTTCAGAATAATAAAAATTTGCCGGTAAGCCACCTGTATGCCAAAAAAGAACATTAGAGTTTTTTTCTATCTTATTATTTTTAAGATGATCTATCATCCCGTAAAAAGCTCTACCAGAATAAACAGGATCTAACAATACACCTTCACTTTGAGCCAATTGCTTTATGGCTATCTTTTCATTTTGAGTAATTACTCCATAACCAGGTTTATCGTAATCTCTAATAAGTGTTGCATCTTTAATTGAGTACGTTTTTTGGATATTCAATTCTTTTTGACCTTGATGTAATATTTTTAAAACTGCTTCATCAAGAGTTCCATCCTCTAACCCAATTTTGTCAATACTAATTGCCATAAGTTTAATATCTAATCCGTACAAATCAATACCAAGTCTTAATCCTGCTTGTGTACCTCCAGAGCTTGATGCGAAAAAAATGTAATCTATTTTTAAGTTCTCTTTTAAAAGTTGTTTCTTTAATTCTTTAACTGCATCGACAAAACCATAAGCTCCTAACAAATTTGATCCACCATAAGGAATTTCATAAACATTCTTTGTCTGTGCTTCTAAATCTTGTTTTAATTTGATTATATCCTCTCCTTTTCTATTATCTCCAGTAAAATGAATTTTAGCTCCTAATAAATGGGAAAGCAACAAATTACCATTGTAATTTTTAGGCTTGTTACCCCCTAACAACAAATGACATTCCAATCCAGCTTTAGAACAAGCTGCTGCCGTTTGTCGGCAATGATTAGATTGTTGTGCTCCAGCAGTAACGACCGTATCACAACCTTTGCTTAAAGCTTCATAAATAAAAAACTGAAGCTTTCTTACTTTGTTTCCGCCAGATGCCAAACCTGAGTTATCATCTCTTTTTATATACAAATTATAGTTTGGATAGACTTTAGATAAGTTATCCATTTTCTCCAAGGGCGTAGGGAAAAAACCTAGTTTATACTTGTTATTCAGCATTTTACGGTTTATAATTTTTAATTCACACTAAGATAAGCTATATTTAGTACTCTAGTAATTTTAAGCTAAAGTATTGTTGTACATGCCCCTGTATGTTTTACTTAATTCAAAAATATCGATTTGTTCCAGAATACACCTACGCTTCTTCTATGCATTGGGTAGTGCTTTTCTTGTGCATAACAATTGGAATCATTATTGTTTTCCAACTCTTTAATATTGGATTAGGTAAGCGTCAAAACATTCAATCCAAGTATCGTTATCTAATTTTAGCTGTTATTTTCCTATTGTATAATGTTTTAAATGGTTTGCTTCCTTATGATGATTTTCCTGGTCCAAGAATAATTCAATATGTAATTACATACACAATTTCTATTATAATGTGTTTATATCTGGTTTGGTATTTATATAAAGAATTTGATATAAAAACACCAAATCCTTTTTTCAAAATAAAGAATTTAACTATTATTCTTTCTTCATGTTTTATATTACTTTTCATTGTACCATACTATTTTACAAACTCCTTGAATTTTGCAAGAAGCTTATTCCTGATATTTCCAACTATACTTTCCTTAGTTTTTATTGTGTATTTCTTTCTAGTGATTAAAAAGAAAACTAAAAGAGAGCGATATTTCAAAATCCAAACCAATTTAGGCTTAAGTTCAATATTCTCTTTAGTTATGCTTCCCGCATTAACTTATTTTGGTGATTTTCAACCTATAACCCATTCAATAATGACATCCTCTTTCCTTTTTGTAACCATTATGGAAGTAAATAGTTATTTATAT
This sequence comes from uncultured Algibacter sp., assembly GCF_947495925.1. Taxonomy (GTDB): domain Bacteria; phylum Bacteroidota; class Bacteroidia; order Flavobacteriales; family Flavobacteriaceae; genus Algibacter_E. The sequence continues at coordinate 663,422 of NZ_CANMAU010000002.1, read as the reverse complement.
CGATTAAAGAACACCTATAAATTGGATCAAGATATTGCAGACTTATATGGTCTTACAAACAGAGAAAATGAAATTGTATTACAGATAATAAAAGGCTTCAGTTATAAAAAAATAGCCGAAAACATGTTTATATCCTACGGTACAGTTAGAAAACACGCCTCCAACATCTTTAACAAATCAAACTGTTCGAGCAGACAAGAACTTATTGATAAAGTGAATTAATAAACTAATCTCAATAGGATTTATGAATTGTGTATAAAGTTCACATAGCAAATACGCAAAATTTACACAGTTTATTGTGCTTCATTCATGAATTTCTAACCATCTTTATTAAACTAACCCAAAATCTACCAAACACTATTAAAAGTCAATAGATAATCTATTGGATACCGCGTGTATAACTAAACTTTTGTGATGGATTTTAACTTACGCAATACTATTTACACAAATGAACTTGAAAAAATTGAACAAAGTTCCTTATCCATCCTTGACACGTCTAGTCAAATCATCATCCTATCGCGCAATACATTAAATGATTTTAAAAAAGCTATTATTAAAACGGGGTTTGTTTCAGTTCCAAAGGAAGTAGAATTCTTCAAACATCAAAAACAAACCTCTTTAATTCAACTAATCTATTACACCGAAATACGTTCTTTTGAACTTCAGTTTCCAAAATCAAATGTTCAAGACCAAGAAAAAGCCTTAAGGAAAAAACTTCGAAAGCTTAATCGGTTCTATTTATACAATATTGATTTCAACCAATATGTTGAAGCTAAACTCCATCACTTTGATAAGGAATATTACACAAGAGGTCATTTAGACAGCTTCTTAATCTCATCATCAAAATTTTATTTTCAAGATCCAGATTTTAGTACGCCTCGCGATATGCTCTTAGGTAAGATTAGAGCCTACAAGCTTTTTATAAATTACTTAAAATTTAGACTTGATAAAATAAAGAATGGAAAATCTACTGATGAAGTTAATAAAACAAACCTAAAATGGACATCTTCTAAATCTGCATTGACAGAACTAATCTATGCACTTTATTATAATCGTGTAATCAATAATGGCAACGTCGATATAAAAGAAATAGCAACAGCTCTGCAAAAAGTATTACAATTTGACCTTGGGGATTTCTATAAAATATTCTCTGAAATCAAATCTCGAAAAATAAGCAGAACCAAGTTTCTGGATGATTTATCCAATGGTTTACTTCTTAAAATGGATAGCGCTGACGAATAAAAATATTCATTTTTTTAACCACATACGGTTGACCTCCTGCTTACATGTTTTTATTCCAATTATCTACTTTTTCTAATCAATAATTCACTCATAACAACATCAAAACACACCAAATAGCATCAAATTTAATAATGTTAAAATTTGACCGTACTCTGGTCTTACTTGTGATTAAAATCCATCAATACTATTCAAATTTGTAGAACGAAAGTCAAATCAGGTCAAGGGCTATCATTTTAATTGAAAGCAAAATGGTAGTTCTTTTCTAAAAATAGTTCTACTATGCCAGCAACAATTATTACTACAGATGATCTTAGAGATTTCAAACTTGAACTGCTCGACGATATCAAAAAACTTTTAAGTAAACAAGCGCAAGGTAAACTGAAGAAATATCTAAAATCCTCAGAACTTATGGACTTACTGCAAATTAGTCCTGGCACTTTACAGAATCTTCGAATTAAAGGAACACTTCCTTATACAAAGGTAGGTGGTATCATTTTTTATGATTCCGAAGAAATTCAGAAGGTTATGGATAATAATCGAGTTCATCATAAAACTGAATAAATATGTATGAATTATATAAAACATCTCAATGCTGTATTTCAAAAATTCTATGCAGACAAAAGGTTAAATACAACTCATGTAAGCTTATATATGGCTTTGTTTCAGTTTTGGAATTTAAACCGATTTCGAGAAGAATTTTACATAGACAGACAAGAAGTTATGGAACTCTCAAAAATTGGTTCGACAGCAACTTATCATCGTTGTTTAAAACAGATGGATTCATGGGATTATCTAAAATATTTCCCTTCACATAATCCATATAAAGGCAGTAAAATCAAGTTGTTCAATTTCGGTACAACCTCTGAACAAGTTGTGAATGAGTTTGAAACAAGTACTGAACAAGCATTGATACGTAATACAAACATTAATAAACAAATAGAAAACATAAATAAAACTAAGCTACCAAAAAATGAATTTGAAGTCATTGATTTTTTTAAAAAGAAAAAATGGCCAGATAATGAAGCCAAGAAATTCTACAACCACTATCAAGGCATTGGTTGGAAAATTGGTGGCAAAATAAAAATAGAAGATTGGCATGCTACTGCAAGTAATTGGATGCTTAAAGCCAATGAATTTGAAACTGCAGATGCAGTTCCTCAAAAAAAGGACAACCTGAGAACCAGTAAAAACAAAGATTATGGTCAACCCTTGTAAAATAGTCGAAGAACACAAAACGTATGACATTGGCACGTTTGATGGCAAAGAAGTGACGTACGATTTTGAAAAAATCTTAATTTACCTCGATGTCAAAGGAAAAATGCTCTTTGGTAACGGTTTTAAAATCTACGAAGAAGACCATCCAATCATTTTAAAACTCTGTCATTATTTCATAAAAGACAAAGCAAACTGCGAGAAAAACAAGATAGATCCAGATAAAGGTATTTTACTTTCCGGACCTGTAGGCTGTGGCAAAACAAGCTTAATGATTTTGCTTAAAAATATCGTTCCGTTACAAAAACCATACATCCTGATTCCTTCCAGAAATATTGTATTTGGTTTCAATCACATTGGCTACAAAACGATTGAAGATTATGGTTGTAGGCAGTTTTTCTGTTTTGATGATTTAGGTGTAGAACCTATTGGAAGACACTACGGAAAGGACTGTAACGTGATGGGCGAAATCTTACTCTCACGTCACGAACTTTTTATAAATCATCACATAAAAACACACGGAACTACAAACCTAAATGCAGAAGAATTGGAAGATTTATATGGCAATAGAGTCCGAAGTAGGATGCGAGAATTATTCAATCTCATAGCATTCGATCAAGATACTAACGATAAACGAAAGTAAAAATTTAGAAATTATGAAAATAGCAACTTTTAATGTTCAGAACTTATTTCACAGAGACAGAAGTCTACTAGAAAAACTAACCAAAAATCTAACCGCCGATTGGACAATTGAGCTTGACGAACTCATGCTTGAACCCTCTAAATCATTGATCCAGCAAGATCGTATTAGAGAACTATCATTTTTAATTGGTTTTGAAAAATCAAGTCCTCGTCCTTATGCTGTTTTGAGACGAAAAGCAGGTTTTCTCTTTATGAAAGGTCTTATCCATTCTATTGATAACAAAGCTGGTAATCTCACAGATTGGAACGGATGGATAAAACTACAAACCGTTCCTATTCATCCTAAATCAACACAACATAAAGCACAAGTTATCGCCAACGTAAATCCAGATATTTTACTTCTACAAGAAATCGAGGATAGGGCATCATTTGAAGACTTTAACCAGCTCATTCTACCAGAATTTGACTGCAAACCTTTTAACAACTCTTTTGTGATTCAAGGCAATGATATGGATAGTTTAGAAATGGGAATAGCATTGCGACAAGGCTATAATCTTGAAGCTGTTAGAACTCATAATATCAATGCAGCAACTAACGATGATGGCAAAAATCTTATTGAATATGAAATTAGCACACCATCAAAAGAAACCATTTGGCTATTAAATGCTTATTTAAAAAAGCCCACAAAGGACAGTAAACAATCGGATAGCATTCGAAAAAAACAAGTTTGCAAGATTGCTGAAGTTTACAATAAACTTATAGCTCAAGGCAAAACCCATATCATCATAGCAGGTACATTTAACGCGCCATCTTATTGTAATTCCCTATCGCCTTTAATTCAAGATACAGACCTAAAAGACATCACGAAACACCTGTCTTTTGAAGTGGATATCGATAAGGGAAATGATGGTACATACTTCAGATTGGGCGCTTTCAGAATGGGTGTTAACATAAAACAGAAAGATTACATGCTCTTCTCGCCTGCTCTATTTAATAAAATGAAGGATAGTGGCTTAAACCGCAAAGCGATGTGGCCAGAAAAGCATCCGCAATGGTCTATTTACAAATCTGTTTCTAATAGAAATGTCGCTGCTAGTGAGCATCCTTTGGTTTGGGGAAAGATTGATTTATAGCTTAGAAAAAAATTGAACAGAAATGTAATCTTTCTGTTTAATATTTGCACAATACTTTATTGTGTCCAATTTGTTTTCTAGATTTTAAATAATTTACTTTCTTGAGATAGTTTTAATACTTCATAAATGGAAATATTCATATCTGACGGAAGTTTATCCCTAAGAACTGGTGCTATATACTGACAATTTATTTCATTTATAATAGTAGTCATCAAATTCAAAATTTGATTTCCATGTACTGTTTCTATCTGGTCATGAATAATGAAATGTAGGGATTCAATATCAAGCGAATCAGCAAATTGAATATATGCTAAATCAAAAGCAGCAATTTGCCCTTTCTTTTTTCCCGTTCCCAAATTTCCACTAAGGCTTGTTATATTTAATTCATAGCCTTTTTCTGATTTATCAGAACTCATAACAAATTGTTCTCCGTATAATTTATTAGAAATTGATGAAAAATACTTATTGAATTCGGATATTCTCTCTTGTATTAAACCGTCTTTATCAGTAATTGATTTATCGATTTCATCCAAATCATCAGAAATTTCATCCAATTTACCCATCGATTTCTCCCATAACCTTTTCAATTCTTCGAGACTACCTTTTTTTTCATAAGCTATATTAAGGCTTGTAATTATTTCTTGTAATTCTGAAACTGCACCTGACTTTTTTAGCTTTGTAGTAAATTTTTCTTCGTTAATTAATAATTCTTGAAGCTCTCTCCTCTTGGATATTATTGATTCATTTAGTGAAGGAAGTTCTTCAGTTATGAAATTAATTTTTTCTGAAAGCATTGAATTATGAAAATTCAATGTTTCTTCAAACGACTTTTGGATTGAAGGATTTAAAATCTTAGCTTCTTCATATAAAAATTGAATCTGTGAGGCATCAATATTAGAATATTCTTTTTCAAGTTCGGATTTACTTTCTTCAATGAGCTCTTTCCTTATTTCTGTTTTACTTATGTCAGTTGAAATTTTATTGATTTGAGATTTTATAGTATTCAATGACGATAAATCATTATCATAATTTTCATTTATATTGAAATTCTCCTTGGTAATTTCCAATTCTGAAATTGAACGATTAACAACAGTTAAAGATTGTTTAATCTGAGATAGATTACTCTCTTTACGTAATCTTTTTTGTAAGTTCTCTTCAATTTTCTTTTGTGAAAGTAATCGTTGCTTTTTGTCTCCATCATCCAAATCGATACCTAACCAAAAAAGATATAATGGTTCGTACTCATCAGCAGTAGTGTTAAAATGCAATACTTTTACTGCATTAACAAGTCTGTTTTTTTCATCTCGAATATTTTTGGCGATAAGTTGTCTGAAAGTTGGTTTTAGTTTCTCCGAATGAAAAATTAATTTCTTTAATTCTTTTTTGAAATTTTCATCATTGAATGGCTCTCCATCAATTTCTTGAATTTTCTCTTTTCTAGCTAAAAAATTTCTACGTATTGTAATTTCTCTTGATTTAGGAACATCTAAATCTTCTTTTAGAACTAAAGTAATTATAATGTTGTTTCCTTTAAGAAAGGTTTCAATTACATTGTTTCCTTTGCTTTTAAATTCTTGATCTTGATAAATGTTTTTTCCTTTGCCGCCAAGACAAAAATCGATAAGCCTTATAACAGTTGTTTTCCCTACATTATTACCAGATTCTTGTTCATTATCTGAGTTAGTTTCATCTACAATTAAATTTATTCCTTTATGAAAAGGAATATCTCTAATGATATTTTTATCATTTTCTATTTTTAAAAGCTTTAGAAACATTTTTCTATTTTTCCTTTTTTGATGTCTACAATTCCATTTAGAAACAACCAATCTAAACTGAGAGTAAATATATTCATTGTAATTGGATGATTATCTCGAATTCCTCGATATACTTCTAAGAAATCGGAATTTTTATCTTCAGACCTTATCAGTTCATTAATAATTAACGAACCTATAAAATATAGTGAATGTTCTGGATTTATGTCTTTATTTAAAATCATTTAGGCTCCTCCAAAATTTTACATCTAACAAATGCATCAACAATAATAATTTTCATACCAACATTTACAGCTTCAAAAGGAATATCTTCTTTAGCATTTGGGCTTTTTTCATATAATTCCCATAAATATTTTTCGACAAGTTCAATTAAATTATCTGCATTTTTTCGAATGTTTTCAATACTAGTATCTATTCCAAGTAATTCTCCTTTGGCTTTTAAATATAATTTATTGATATTTTGTAAAAGCAATTCTTTTTTAAAAGAACCTTGCTTTTCAATTTCAGAGTAAATTTTATTCAATTTTCCATGATAAACTTTATACTCTTCAAGAATTGGTTTATGAACCACAACTTCATTATAAGTGATTTTTTTATCAGGGCTATAAATATTAGTTGAAGTCAGCATATCGGCATTTTCTATGTCTATTGAACTGATGTGATTAATAATCAAAGCTAAAGATGAAGGATATTTATTTAAAATATCTGTCGCACCAATTTTTTTCAAAACTTCTTTCTCATGGTCTTGTTTCATCTTTTTTAATGATAAAACCGTGTGTTTTGAAACATCATTAGTTGTAAGATGATGGTTAGCGCATAGCAAAATTAAATTTTCATAACTAGCTCTTTCTTTATCAGTCATATTTGGATCATATCTTTCTCCTCCTTTTTCTGCACCTGCAATATGACATATATTTGAAAGATTTGTATCGTTCTCTGGGTTTGTAAAAGTTATAGGGCAACCTGGAAATGCACATTGGTTACCTGATAAACTGAAAAGTCTAGTTCTTGTTAGTTGACTATAATTTCTTGGTCCTTTTCCCATTAAACAAATGTAAGTAATTCTTTAATTTTAATTTAAAAAATAGTGTAATAGATTGTTAGCTAACTATTTTTTAAAGCATTTAACACTCATGAATATTTTAAAGAATAACTATATCTATAATCTTTCCCTAAAGCATTAATTCTAATTTCATTTTTGGAATAAAATATTAAAAAACACAACTAAAATTTCTTTTAAACTCTTCATTATTGCAACCCCTAACTCCCTCATAACTCTAAAAATTCAATAATAGACTTAAACACAACCAAAGCAACAGCATTTTGAGATTCTTCTTTAGTTAAGTAGATAGCTTCATCCGTTTGGGATAAAAAACCAAGTTCTAAAAGTATTGTTGCATTACTATAGTCGTTATCTCGTAACACCTGAAAATTACCATATTTTATACCTCTGTCTTTAATACCAAGTAAATCTGCCAATCCTTTTTGTATGGTAAATCCTAGATACGCAGATTCTTCAGCTTGAACTTCACTTTTAGGATGAATGAAAACTTCTGTTCCTGATGCTGTTCTGTTTATGGCTTGGTTACAATGTATCGAAATAAATATATCAGCTTTTAGTTTTTTGGCTAGTTGTGTTCTATCGCCTAGAGATATTAATGTATCTGTATATCTAGTGAGAAATAACATTAGAGGGTCTTTAAATAAGGTATTATTGAGTACCACTATTTTAGAAGCAATACCCAAAGCAATATCTTTTTCCTTTATACCATTTCTGGTCGTTGCACCAGCATCTTTTCCGCCATGTCCAGGATCTATTACTACAATAGGATTTATTGTTTTGTCTTTACCATTCTGCGCATAAGATAGATTTAGAAAAACTAGGCAGAATAGTAAGACTATAATTTGATTTAATGTGCTCATAATAATCGTTTTAGATTACACAATATTCAAGAAATCAATCACTTCCTTAATAATCTTCAAAAGTTTAACACCAATTATCGTTAAAATTTAGAGATTTTCTTCCTTTATCTTCATTTCGTAATAGATTTCACAAAATAAAATTAGAAACTGCCTCGAAAGGCTAAACCAAATAATTATGAAAAAATCAATTTTTATCTTACTCACATTCTTGATGACATCAGCGTCAAGCTTTGCACAAATTGGTGGTATTGAAGATTCTGTAAATGATGTTTCAGATACCATTAGAACCATTTTCCCAATCATTCTAGGTGTTATCTTTCTTGTTGGATTCCTGTTTAATGCTGGTCATTTCTTTGGCGAGAACGCAGACCTTAAAAAAGGTATTACTCGTGTTTTAGTATTTGTTCTCATTGCTGGTGCTGTGGTAGGCATATTCACTTACTTAATAACTATCGTAGTGTAATGAAACGATACGAGGTTTATAAAAACATTAGGAAACGGGCAGTAATTTTTGGACTGCCCATTTCCCTGTTTGCATTAATGATGGTTTCTATTCTTGCGTCATTATTAATCATCATTTTCTCTTTCAGCTTTGTGATGATAATTGGCATACTCATTTTCAATGCAGCCTTATATGTTGCCTTGACACGCATAACCAACGATCCACAACTTTTTCAGATGGCAAAAGCTTTTCCGCAAATCATTAGTAACAAAAGAAATTCAGGTTTCGATTATGAAGAAGATTAATATTTCAGCATATCAACCCATTGTAGATATTCAAGACCATATAGTATTTGCCAACAATGGCAATGTGGTCTTATGCTATGAAGGGAATCTTCCAGAAATCTATTCCTTGTCCGAAAAGGATTTTGAGGATATGCATGGCGCATGGTTTCAAGCTTTGAAATCGCTGCCAATTGGAACTGTGGTTCACAAACAGGACATTTACCTTAAAAAGTCTTATGATTCAGAACAACTTCCGAACACCACTTTTTTGGAAAAAGCTACCTACGAGCATTTTAAAGGTCGTGGACACATAGAACATAAATGTTATCTATTCTTCATCTTAACCAAGAACAAAGCACTTAACAACCCCAAATATGTCAATCCCTTCAGAAAAATTCCAAAGGGTATTGTACAAAAATTAGATGATAATATTAAGAGTTTCGCTAACTCTGTAAACGATTCGGTTTCTTTTATAAATAATAGTAGAAAAATAGAATTTCTTCCACTAAAGGCAGAAGATATTCAGCAATTAACGAGTAGTTATTTCAATGGATTCAACGAGGGATTTGACACCGATATTTTATTGGAAAAGAAAAGCGTTAATATTGGCGAACACCATTTTGATGCGCTTGCCATTAACAGCGAACTATGCTTTGGCGAAAGCGTACAGAGTAGTAAAACCAATGAGAAATTCACTTCAGACGATTTTGTGTTTCATCAAGGGTTTATTGATGGTCTAGGACTTACACTTAATGAAAACCATATTGTTAACCAGATTCTTTATTTGGATGACAAACAGAAATGGCGCAAGCTGTTGGATAAGAAAATAGAGGAACTCAACAAAAGTTCAAATTTTGGTTCACAGAACAAAGTGGTACTTGGTAAAATTCAGCACATTTTGGACCAGATAAATGCAGATGATAATTCACGCATTATTCGTGGTCATTTAAACATTGTGTATTGGTCGAAAGATGTTAAAGAGCTGGACAAAATAACTTCTAAAATTAAGACTGAATTTAAGGAATTAGACATTATCCCTTACTATCCAAGAGGCGAAGAACGCAAAAATTATATATTGAATAGTTACTGCTGTTTTTCTTCCAATTTCTCAAACAATGATTTATATGTTACCGATTTAAAACATGCCCTTTGCCTGTTCATTAATAATACCAACTATAAATCAGATAAAACAGGAATCATCTTTAATGATAGAGAACATAACATTCCGGTATTAAAAGATGTTTGGGATGAAAAAAAGAAACGAATCAAAGCTAGAAACTTTGCCATTTTCGCACCAACAGGCGAAGGCAAATCGTTTTTGGCGAATAACATTTTACGCCAATATTTTGAAAGTGGTGTTCGCTTAGTTATTATTGATTTGGGTGGTTCTTACACCAAATTTGCCAAACTCTATCCTGAAAAATATACCGTATTACGATATGAAAGCGGAAAAAACTTAGGTATCAATCCTTTTTACATCAGCAATAAAAATGATCTGACACCAGAACGACTTGAAGATTTATCGGTATTTCTTTTTGAATTGTTTGCTTCAGATTTGAAAGTAACTAAAGCGCAATCTGTTTCCGTTAAAAAGATTCTGCGTCACTATTACAATAGCTCTTCAGAAAATCATTCATTGGAAGGCTATTATAATTTTATAGAAAGGAATCAGAAAGATCTTCTTACTACCCTTAAAATCCATCCCGACTACTTTAATGTTACGAGTTTTTTACACGTCATGTCTGAGTATGTTGGCGATGGTCTATATAGTTTTCTATTTGAAGTTAGCGAAGATCAAACCTATAAAATTGAGGATAAACGATTGATTGTTTTTGAACTAGACGAAGTAAAAGACAATAAGGAAATTTTGTCCGTAATGTTGAAGCTCATTAAGTCTGCTATTCAAAGAACCATTTGGAAAAATCGAGCTGAAAAAGGCATCATCCTATTCGATGAGTTTGCCAAACAACTGAAGTTTGAAAACGTACTAGAAAGTGTGGAATTCTATTATCAAGCCATTAGAAAACAAAATGGCGCAATTGGTATTATTCTACAATCCATTAATCAGCTTCCAAATAATTCAACATCAGCAAGCATCCTAGAAAATACTCAGGTTATTTATAGCTTAAATAATGAAAAAGGTTATGACGAACTCGTTAAAAGACTCAACCTATCTAGCCACGACTTAAACCAATTAAAATCCATTAAAAACAATCTTTCTGGTCCAAGAAAATATACCGAAATGTTTATAAAAATCGGAAAGGAAAGTAACATTTTCAGGCTCGAAGTACCGAAGGAAGTCTATGCGGCTTATTTAACCGATGGACAAGAAAACGAAGACATTATGAAGCTCTACGAAGCCCATCATGATATGCAAAAAGCAATAATTCAATTCACATCTAAAACGTAAAACAATGAAAACAAAAATCTTATTACTCACAATGGTATTACTGTTTAGCTTAAATATTAAAGCTCAAGGAATGCCCACTTATGACAATACCAATTTTATCAGTTTGGTAAAACAACTTATAGAATCTGGTAAACAGACAGCTCAAATGATTAAGTCTGTGAAATTTTTAAAGGATGCAAAAGAAGCCATAGAAAAAGTATCTAGTGTAGTGCAACAACTTAGAGCGGTTGAGGAAATTGCACAAAACAATCAACGTCTTATTCAGGTTATGCAAAATGACTTACAAGACATTTTGAATTCGCCATATATAAAACCTGAAGAAGTTACACGAATTGCAGAATCATTCGATGCCATAGTTCAAAACTCATTGGACACCGTCGAATTTATGGGTGAAATTTTATCCAGCGATAATCTTAAAATGACAGACGCCGAACGTGCAGAAGTACTAAAAGAAAAAGAACTGGAATCGAAGGAAATGGTTTCAAATATCAAGACAAAAACGAAACGTTACAAGGATATTATCTCCTTCAGAAAAATGCAGGATAAAGTCAATAATCGCGAAACAAACTATTAGAAATGACCGCAACCATCATCTTAGGAATTGGGCTAGAATATATCGACACGGTGTTTCAAACCATACAGAACAGCAGTTTCTCTCAATATACCATTGCAGGAATGAAAACGCTTGCTGTTTTGTTTTTTCTAGTCAACATTCTTAAAAAGTACAATGAAGGGATTGCGGATAAAGATGGTTATTCTTGGGGATTGAGTCCTGGTGAACTAGCAAAGAATTTTGCCGTGGTGTTATTGGTTATTTTTTCAACGCAGGTGTTAGGGTTTTTCGATGGTATTTTAGTTGCCATTGAAGGACAATATCGAGGGACTGCACCTGCGTTGCTACCATTGCAATTACAGGATTTACCGCTTGAAGAAGAGGTAGGCTTATTGGATGCTGCAAGTATGGCAATGACTTTACTTTATGAAGCTTTGGTAACACCACTTTATGGATTCAAGATATTAGCGTTTATGTTGAGTACCATCTTATGGATTCTTGACCTGTTTATCTACCCTCTATTTTTAGCAGAACGTTTCTTTCTTTTAGGAATTATGCAAGCATTTTTTCCATTGGTTATAAGTCTGGCTGTATTCGAAAAGTTCCGTTCACTTGCATACACATTTTTCAAACTATATGCAGCTGTCTATATGCTAGTGCCAGCTTTCTTTCTAGTCAATGTATTTGTAAATGCCATATATACTGAAATAAACACCAACTTCTGGACCAACTTGTTTGGTACCGATTTTGGCCAAGGATTCTTTGCGCCTGTTGTACAATTAGGTTCGGTAGGTTTTATAGTATTCCTGAAATTCAAGTTATACAAACGCGCCACATCCTTTACACTTAGATTGTTTACCAGCTAATTCAACTCACAATGAAAACACCTTATAAAAATATCTATAACGTCCTAAAGCTGAATCGATTTATCGTTTTGGCAGTAGTCGTTTGTGCATTGCTATCTAGTACTTTTTCAGTTTGGATGGCATTTAATACGAATAAAAACGCAATGAATAGTGCTTTTGCCATTAATACAGATGGAAGCATAATTCCGCTGAAGCTCGTTAACCAAAAAGAAAATTTTAAAGTTGAAGCTTTGGCACATTTAGAACTTTTTCATAATTACTTCTATAATATCGATGCAAGTAACTATGAAAAGAATCTGAAAAAGGCACTTTGGTTAGGTAATAGTTCCTTGGATAATCTATATCGCCAGAAAAAAGCGGATGGTGTCTATAATCGATTATTACAATATTCCTTAGTACAAAAAGTACTGAGCATCGAGTCGCAGATAACAGAAAATAATGGCACGTATGGTTTTACTTCAATTACCATTTTTGAAATCAATAGAGGTTCTATAATCGATACCTATGAATTGGTTTCCACCGGAAACCTAATTATGGTTGACCGAAACTTTCCCAATAATCCACACGGACTTTTAATTACCAATTATTTCGAAAACACTTTAAAAAAAATTAACGATGAAAGTAGAAAAGAATAAAATAGTATTTATAGCAGTATTGGCTATTGTGTTCATATTCCTAATTTCCTATTCCGTGATGGTAATGGGCGATGATGAAAATGAAAATGACAACCTTGAACAGACTTTAATACCAGATTTGGAAGAAAACCAAAAAGAGTATGATTCAAAATTAGATGCCCTTAATGATCTAAAAGAAGTGCGTGAAAACAACGCACCTAGTATCTATGATGAGAAATTAATTGATTCTATGGGCTATTACGATCCAGATCTACCTGAACGTGAAAGGAAACGTATTGTAGATAGTATTTATGATGCAGGTAAAATTCAATATTCTGATAAAAAATATCAAAACTTAGCACAAAAGAAAGTCGAAAAGAAACAACCTGTAGAAATTGATTCCTCAGAAATAATCAGAGAACTTGAAATTCAAGCTAAAGAATTGGGTCTGGAACATCAATTGTTTTTTGCAGCTGCACCAAAACCCAATGAATTTTCAATTATTGGTAATACGGATGCAACTATATATGCGGTTGTTGATGGCGACCAAATTGTAAAAGTGAATACTAGATTGAGAATGCGACTTACCAAAGCTGCAACAATCAACGGTAAACAAATGCCCAAGAACACATTTTTATTCGGGTTTATAAGCTTTCAGCCTAATCGCGCACTAATTGAAATTGAGAATATCAATCATCATCCCACAAAACTAAAAGCTTTCGATTTACAGGATGGTAGTGAAGGCATTTATGTGGAAAATAACTTTAGAGCTGAAGCCACAAATGAAGTTTTGGACGATGTTATAGGCGATATCAACATCCCTACTGTTCCTCAAGTAGGTGGAATCACAAAAGTACTTAGACGTAGTAATCGAAATGTAAAGGTTACTGTACTGAACAATTATAAACTTATTTTAAAACCTAAATTATGAAACCGTTACTATTTATATTAGCTATATTGATTTCTACTTTCGTGGAAGCACAAACAAGAATACTTGATACCATTTATGCAAATGACACTAAAAATGTTGCGCTCTTTTTTCCTGAGCCTATACGTCAAGGCCTAACAGGCTCAGAAAATTTTGTATTCACTTACAATCGTGAAAAAGAACAATATTTTGGCTTACTGCAAGCCAAACAAGGAAAAGAAAGTAATCTACTGGTAATCAATAGAAATGGTTCAATTTTTTCGTATATTGTAAGGTATAAAGCGCAGCTTTCAAAACTTAATTATTTTATCCCAATGACAAGTAGTATTGGGAATGAAAAACCAAAAGTTAAAGACTCTATTCAGTCTGAAACTTTTGAAAAAAGTATTGATAACAGCACATATTATTATCAAAAATTCTGCTCTTATCTTCTTGATAAAAGACAATATCTTGGAAGATATACAAGGCGAAATGATGGTATTATCATAAGGCTTGAAAATATTGTTTTTGATAAAGAAGAGCTCTACTTCGTTATTCAAATTAGGAATAATTCTACTTTGGATTACGATTTGAATTTCTTGAATCTTTCCATCGAAACTCGACAAAAAGGAAAAAAGAAATCTTTACAACGTTTGTATCAAGAGCCTATTTTTAAACATCATCTGCCTTCTAAAATTGTGGTAAATGAAATGGTAAGATTTATCTATGTTATGCCAAAATTTTCATTATCCAATGACCGAAGGGTCGTTTTAGAATTAAACGAGAAAGATGGCGAACGAAATATTGAAATGAAAATATCGAATAAATATATCAATAACCCAAATTAATAATATTATGAAAAGAATAGCCATTTACTCACTCGTATTCTTATTTATCTCCTGCGCTGGAACAACGGATTCAACTCCTGCATCAGTAGCAGAAATCGTCGCAGAAAGCTTTTATCAAGGTAAAGAAACCATGCTTAAAAAGCATACAACACCAGAAGGATATGCCACATTTTCCAACCTCCAAAAAATGTTTGCTAAACCTAAAGGCTCAGAATCTAATTTTAAACTTATAGACGAAGTTACTGAAGGCGATGTCGCTTGGGTTAAATACTCGACCTCTTATGATAAAACACCAGGAATTTTTAAATTAGTAAAACAAGATGGCACATGGAAAGTTACTGTGAGAGATCCAAAGGAAAAAGCGCCTTTTTAGCATTTTAACTACTTCGTGATAATTTGTATTTATTTATAGCACTAAGATCTATTCTATTTACCACATCAGTCAGGTAATCTAATTTTTCGAATATTTTCTTAATAGCCATTTGGTGTTCGGAACCAATTCTAAATTCGCCTGTAAAAAACTGAAGAAACTTCTCATCCACTATGCCGTTTCGATGGGCGTATAAATGTCTAATCTGTAAGATTTTTTCAATTTTATCTTGCTCATCTTTATTCAAAACCTTCAAATCGCTAATTTGTTTGGTGTCTTTTATGAAGCCTCTTACACTCCCTTTTTGAAGTTTACTTATTTTCTGTTTTGCCCAAAATTTCACAAAGTCCTGTAAGTCAGAACAATTAAGCACTTCTTCAATTGTAACAGTTTGTTGAGACTTCAAGGTTTCAGGATAGGCTAGAAAAATTTCATATAATAAATCTGAAAGATAGGTCTCAAAGTTATCTACAACTGAAGAAAACAAAATCCTGCTAAGAATTTTACCTTCTTGATTGGTTGTTGGGTTTTCAGGATTTTCAGGATATAAAATATCTCCTAAATCATCCACAATCTTTAAAATACTTTGATAGTGCTCTATAAAACTGATTTTAGCATATGTAGCATCGCTCTTGAGCTCTTCTAAATGAGAATTGATGAGCTTTATTTTTTCGTAACCACCCACATTAAAATTAACAGTAATAGGGTCTTCAAGGTATGTTCTACTTTCTTTCCGGATGTAAACTTTGCCCTCAACTGAAATAATCGAATCAGATTTATCAACTTTTATAGCATATATTTTTTTGTCTTCGATGCTTACATATTGATATTCAATATTTGGTTTAGGGGTTAATAAATCTAAAGCTTTATGAGTAATTGTGTTGGCGTGAAAATCCTCGCTTAAACCATTAATCTTTGAATCATCCGTAACACCTAAAATTAGAAACCCACCTTCTGTGTTAGCAAAAGAACATAATATTTGCGCTACATTTCTAGAAGGCGGTAGTACTGCCTTGTATTCTAAGGTCTGGCTCTCCGGTTGACCGACTAATTTTTTTATCTCTTCTATCCAATCCATAATTAAACTGGGATTTTATTAATACCTGTTGTTTTAAGAATGGTACCCAAAGTTAAATGTCTTGGATTGTCCCTACCATTATCAATCCACAGCTCTGCATTTGCATAATCGAGGGTGTCTTTCTCTGAAGAATAAAAAACTATTACCTGTCCATTATCTGAGGGTCTCATTACAATATGAACATCAACACCATTCTTTTTTATACCGCCCAAGACTGTTGTTGCCAATTCATCAATGTCAGTACAATCATAATCTGGGTGGCTTTTCAAATGCTCAATAATATTTTGTTTTGATCGCTCTATCAATTGTTGGGCATATAAAAACATATTGGCATTTGGTCTAGAGGTATGATTAAATAAAGCTGCCAGATCCTTATCTTTAAGTGCTTCTTCCAGTTCGTCCATAGAAGTCACACCTAAACCAGCTAAATCTTCTTGTGTAATTTCTGCCTTTGGATGATGTGTATTAGAACTTTCTAAAACTATTTTTAATTCTTCTAGGCTATTTACATTATAATCTCTTAAAAGAGTTGATAGTTGTTCAGCTTGATTGAACGTTTGCAGTAAATTAGGGTCATCTTCCAATGCCTTAGCTACTTTGGACAATTGCTCTAAATTCGTTTTGCTTCGCATTACTTTATAAAGACTCTCTTTATCCGAGATTGTATTCATAAAAAGTTGCGCCTTTTTTCGATACAATTCTGGCATAATTTCTTTAGCCTCTTTGTGATTAGTTTCAAACCATCCCGATAATAAGCTAATAGCCGAAATCATATTTTCTTCCGTATGTGACGGATTTTTTAAATAATCAGAAATCTCACTTGCTATATCTTTCTTTTCTTTAACTTGATAACTACCAAAACCGACTTTGGGATGTAAAAGCAGATTTTCCCAATCATTACCCAAAAGTATTAAAATAGAAATTAGCTCATCATCTTTAATCTTATCAATAAATACATTCTTTTTTAGTTGAAAAATCCCTTTTCTATTGGGTAGCATTTTTTTATTTTGAAAGTAAATGATATTAGTTTCTACCTCAAGTATAAATTTACATACTTCATTATACCATACAAAAGTTTCCGTTTGATCCCTGTCTAGGGTTTCACTCAGTTTTTGAATACTCTCTTGCTTTTCGATATCCTTTGCTAGTTCTTCATAATCGATTTTATGCCAATCCGACCAATATACTTCTACCCAATCTTGTATATGGCTTTCTTTACAAACAGCTTCATCATATAAATCGTAGGTGTATTTCCACAAGTTTTTCTGCACTTCTTTAGAATAATTTCTTGAAGGAAACCATACATCTTTAGGAAGCTTTTTTACCTTAGAATTACTTTCGAGTTCTATGATTGGTTTTTGTAACAAAAAGGTTCTTAAAGGCTCTTGAATATTTTCTGAATACCAATGTTCATCAAAATATTTTTCGTTGGTTTCGGGCATTTTAGAGTTTGCCATATTAAAGAGGTGATAGAAATTCTGAGATGACACCTTATCCATTAATGTTTTATAAAGTTCTATAGCTTCCTCTAGTAATGACTTGTTTTCCATTACCTCTGGATCTTCGCTTCCTTTAAGCCAAATTCCATCTCTTTCTATTTGGGGATTGAAGTAAAAACTATTTACAATGACAGGAAAATGAAAAGACTCTGTGCCTATTAGTGGAAAGTCACAAAATAATTTGGGAACGTTCTTGTGGCTTTTTATAATGAAAGCATCGTCCTTTTTTTCAACTTCTGCAGCAATAGTTACCTTCTCATTTGAGAAATTTAAAATATAGATTTGAGATATTGTTCCGTTACAATCCTTTTCAATCGTAAAAACAGATTCATCATTAGTAGATTCTGGATTACTAAACGATAAGGTTTCGTTTTTGACATTATCGATAATCTCAACTTTTTCAATATTTGTAATAAAGGTTAGCACAAATGGAATCAGCAACATAAATTCTTCCGTTCCAGCTCGCGCAATCTTCTTTTGCTCTGGTGTATTTAAGTGATATTTGAATGATGTATTATAGCAATTCAGTTCGTAATTATCTTGAATTTGAGTAGTTGAATTGTGGAACTCTTGCCAAGCATTTTCAATTTTAGGAACTAATTGAGATATCGAACTTCCTTCCCTATCAAGAGGAAACTGAAAACGATACAGCTCAAAATCATTGGTTTCAACAATTCCTTCTATATCTATTACTTTAGATAATAAATGTGTGGTTAAAAACCCTGTGCCAAAACGACCAGTTCTCGTAGTCTCTTCGCCTTCCTCAACTTCTTTAGATGATATTTGATTGATTAGACCTCTAATATCTTTCTCAGTAAAATGAATACCATTATGTCTGAAGACAACTTGATCTTCATCGAGTTCTATTTGAACCGATATTTTTCTGTCGGGATAATCAGCGATGCTGTCTTTGGCATTTTGCAAGAGTTCCCAAGCCCATCTTCCCTGATTATTTTCTACTGTCTTGTCTAGATTGTGTAGCCTCTTTTTTATTTTGTCGGCAATAGACCGGTTACCGTCTTCTTTTCTGCCTTCTTCAATTGATTCTATCATATTTTTATCAGTTCAAGCCTAATGAAATTTAGTTTTTGTATATATATTTCATAACCTCTTTTTTAAAATTACGTGCAAGCACTCTCGATAGCCAATCGATTATTTCGGTAATTGTTTTCTTGTGCTCAGGAATTATAGTCTTTTCAAGTTTGGTTTTCCACATTTCGAGAGAATCCATTATTTTGCTAAAAACAACTAATCTACTTGCTTCTTCAGATACACCTGGTACGATACTAGTAAAATGTAGTCCCCAAAAAATATAGATGTTTTCGTCTCTGGTATTTTTTGAAATTTCTAGAGCTTTATGCAATGATAATAAAACTGTATTTTCAAAAATGTTATTATAAAAAACTTCAGCCGCTTGAGTAGCTATTGCATTATCAATATTCCAGAGTGTTCCTATATATCCTCTCGCCCCGACACCTATAAATGAATCTGCAACGTCAGACCAAGACCAGCAAGTATTATTGAAGATTATTGGCGAATGCATAGCAGCAAGATAATGGAACATTGCTTGATAAATTGAATCTACACATTTTATATGACAAGAACCCGTAACATTAACTATTCTTGAACTTTCCTGATTTTTGGTTTCGCCTAATGATTGAAACATATCTGAAAAAACATAATTAGGAAAAGAGGCCTCTGTAAATTCCTTACTCCCCCAAGTAAGACCATCGAATTTACGAGGCAATCGCTTTGTCGCAGCAGGATTTGAATCTTCTATAGGATTCAACCCAAAACTGAAAACTTCATCGTACTCTACAGTATGTTCATCTCCGCCACTATCGATAAATTTTTCTATAATTCTGGTTCCTTCTACTTCGCCACCGTGACTGCACAAATGCAAGAGACTAAAGGGATAATGTTGTATGTGGTTATCTAAATTAAAATAAGTGGCTTCTTTATCTACAAGTGGTTTTACAAGTAGATTGTTTTTTGACAGCTTTTCTATAACAAATTCAGTTTCTTCATTATCAAAAGCTTTTGGGGAAAAAACAACCGCTGAATACGTTTCAGAATAAGACTCATAATATAAGCTATTGAAAATGAAAAAATCTGGATTAATCCGCAAGTGGACGTGAGAAATCGGTAAAATATTTTTTAAAATTAAAGAGTATGGAACCCCATCGGTAAAGAAAGTTGCAAATTCCCTCTTATTAAATTCAATATGCTCTATGTATGGAAAGATAGCCGCACTTAGATTATTAAAAGCGTTCGGTTTATCGTTCTTCAAATTTTCTATTAAATCTTTAATCTGGTAAGTATTCAACCTCTCAGTTTCAACTAACTCAACGTCTGATCCAATAGAATGACCGTACAAAATTCCAAATACACTAGAAACTTTATTGTTTTGCTCAATTACAACTAAGCCCGAAGAATTGTGGAATGAATGTGGCACGGTTACTGCATCTTCATCAATAGACAGATATAGGTTTTGTTTAAGAGCATAGTGTAAATGTTTAATTAGTTCAGATTCCTTACAAAGCAAGAAACCTTCTTTTGGAACAATACCATTTAAAAGCACATCCACATTGTCTTTATCATCAATATAAATAGTGTTGTAATCATTTAAGAATGTCAAATAGCTCAACTGTTTATCCGTAAGACCTGCAATAATAAGATATTCGCATCCACCCAAGCGCCGAATAGCATTTCTGACTTTGATATTAAATTTTCTTGCTCTAGATCTACTAAGTTGGTGCTCATCACGAATTTCTTTATCCAGCTCGTTTTCAAAATCCTCTGACGAAACAAAAGGAAATTCAAATGTTGGTATATAACCCTCAGATTGGTCAATGTAGCTAAAAATAAGAGCAGCTAAAGTTGCTTCATCCCTATTGATAATGCAGAAAAATTTCGAAGCTATTTTTGGCGGATAAGATTTCATTTAAAGAAATCAATATCGTCAATTTCTTAACATTTAAAAAATCCTAAACAAACAAATTTTTCGCTTCATCATAAATCCTATCAAAATTTGCTTGCAAATCTGCATCTGAATAGTCTTGTTGTTTCGTTGGTAATCGTTTTTCAATTTTTGGAAGTTTAAATTGTACTTTACTGTCCTTTCCATCAGCGAACGTAATAAATTCGCCTTCTTTCAGTCTAAAAAACACATCAGCTCTAATTTTAGCGACTTCGCGTTCGCCTGTTGTAATTCGTGTATCAAAATTAAGGTTATGACCTCGATTGACGCTAGTGGTTTCTTTCTTTACGATTTCAAAAAAACGTTCGTAATATTTCGCTGTGTCTGGATCGTTTACCTTTCCGAAGAATTGATAGGATAAATTACTTAAAATTGCTTTGCTTGCCTTGTCTCCATACATCATATCGTTTTGAATCTTGTCTTGCATCACGTAAATCGTAGCAATATCATAACTACGTAATGTGGCAGGAATTCTATGCATATTCAATAATCGAATCGTTGGCGCTTCTTCCATCAACAAAAACGAAGCATTTGAATTTCTAACACTCATTTGTTTTGTAATCGTATGAATAATGGTTGCTATGATAGGCGAATAAGCAGTCTCATATTTCGGATTATTGACTACTGAAATCGCTAAAGGTTTCTCCTGGCTATTTATATCTAGCGGAACATCATCTGCGGATAAGGTCATAAAAATACGTTGGGTACTTATTTTTTTGAGCGCATTGGCCAAAGTGCTTTTTACACCAGCCGTTTGTCTGTCCGAATCCTTACCACTAATAAAAGCATCAGCCATCGCTCTCGATGTTGTATTCTTACTCAAAAAAGCAATCAAACTGTCTGTGTCCAGAAATTGATAAATCGCTATTAAATGTGGTAATGTACACAAATGCGGATATGAAGTTCTCAGCATCCAGATCAAACCACCAATTAAACCTTCAGCTGCATCATTGAAGAATTTTGTTGTTCCAATACTTCCGGACTCTCTTTGTTCTAAAAGGTTTTCAATAAGTACTCTCGCTACTTCATTTACACTTTCTTCATTGGTCATATATCTTGGCGCAATAGGATTTACTCGATCATGAATATTATCAAATGAAATCACTTTAAAATCAATCTCATTTTTTTCAAATAAAGGAAACGCCATTTCTGTAATTTCGAAGTTCTTATAATCGTGAATCACACCAGAAAATTTATGTTTACTAAAATGCTGAAGAAAATTAAAAACGACACTTTCTGTTTTTCCACTTCCTGCAGAACCAATTATTGAAGCGCCTCTTTTGATGTTGTTAATTTTGAAACTTCCACGTTTTATTTTAAAATGAACTTGGTGTTTATTATTAGAATCCAAAACTTCATTCTCCTTCTGAAGAAAAACATACAGAACCGTATTGATAAGTAAAAGCGGACAACCAATATAAAGTAACTGTATGACCCTTTGCATTAAATAAGGACTCAAATTGAAAAGTAGTCCTAAACAAATCACAGTCAAAATTAGGTTTATAAAAAAGGCATATCGTGTCATTCTGAAGAGACTAGAGAATACTAAGCTCATTCCAAATAATAACCCAATCGTAAATGTGATTCCTTGTATTTCCATGCTATATGCCTATTGAACCTGATTTAATTGCCACGTCTACACCACGTTTTAAATATCTTATGGTTTTAAGTGCTAACTGCACTTGATTAGTTGGAATACTCGCAATAGGTACTCCAGATTTTGCTAGCATTTTGAATGCAATCGCTTTCTCACTAGCTGGCAATCCTAATAATGTTGTGAAGTAGAGCTTTGGATTTTTAATAAAATCTTTCTTCGATTTATAGGATTCTGCATAGTTGCGTTTATAGCCAAAAGTTTTATCAAACGTGCTTTCGGCTTTTGTAAAAAATGCATCTCTGTCGAATCCACGTTTTACAATTTTACCATGCATCTCAACTTCAGAAGCTTTGTGTTTAGATCCTGGCGATAAACTCACAGAATTTGATGCATCTTTTCGGCTAACGATAATATGGATATGACTTTGATTACCCTCTTTTTTCATGCCTTGAATAATCCGTTTTCCATTTTGTTGGTGTGGTGCTTCGGCTTCGAGTTTGATTATTTGGGATTTCATTTTATTTATATTTCCATCTAATTGATGATTCTCTATTTTCCGAATATCTGATTTTAGCTGAAGTATTTTTGTGGCAAAAGGTTGGTTTTCTTTTACTTGTTTATCTGTGCCTTTATACGTTCGTTGATACTCAATTTTTGCAAAATATTTTATGTCGTCAACGGTTATCGGTTTACCATTAATTTCACGATTGAAGGACGTTGCATAATCGTTCATTATGGCTCTGGTATATTTCTTTAAATCTTCAGAATTATTCTGTAATTTTCTCAGTTCATATTTACTTGGACTAACTGTAATTGAATAAAACTTCGGCTCTTTCTTTTTGAGTTTAGCCGTATTGCTATCGATTTCTTTTACAACTTCTTTGGCTTCAATTTCATCGCCATATTGATTAAAAAAATGTTCCACATCCTCTTGCTCCAAACCCTGATTTTCCTTCTCCAGATACTCAGCAAAATCCGCAGAACTTTGTGAATAATCTCCTCCTAATTTTTGAGCTGTAATTGTGATGTACATGATTTTATAATTGATTATTTGAATCTTTTTTTTTGACAGACTGAACTTTTATTTCTTTTATTTCTTTCGCTAAAATGAGTTTCTTTGGTTTTGGTTCGAATCCCATAAATAAGGATTCCAACATCGCAGTTGTAGGTTTGTCATGGTTCTTTTCTATGTCTTTTATTATAGCTATTACTGCATTAATTCGTTTCTTAATTTCACTTTCTAAAGTTTGCATATTTGGTCCCAAAGTTTCATTTGGGGAAATGCCATTATCTTCAAAAAAATCAAGCATCAACAAAAGTGTCATAGATTTTGAAAGTGACATTTTTTTACAAAAGTCATTAAATTTTTTAGCCACCGAAGTTTTAATACTTAGGCTTTCAAACCGTTCTTTTTCATATCCTTTATCCATTTTTCCGTGAAAAATTTGTTGTTTTTATTGGGCTGACAGCATTTTTCCGTGAAAAACGACGCTTAAAATTCAAAAATCAAAACAATCAACTGCTCTAAACCGCTGATTTTACTAGTGTTTTACAAAAATTAAAAACCGAAACATCGCGCTAGCGTGTTACCCTCTTGCTATTCCTTTTCGTCCAGCTCGCTGGACAAAAAAAATACCATTACATCCAAAAATGTAATGGCTTTTGCTGTAATACGAATTGAAATTCGATTTTTTAAGAGTGTTATTTTTGAAGTTTAAAAGTATCTTTAATGTATAGCTGTTTTTGTTGCAGAATATGAAATAACAGAACAAAAAAAGACCTTTAAAAAACTTAAAGGTCTTGGGCTAAAAATTTGATTTTAAATATTAAAAACATAGTCATAAGAATACAAATTTCTTAGAGCTTCTTCTTCCAAAAGTGTATCATATTCAATATGATGTTCTTCTGCGTATCGTTTCAAATCATTTCCAAATTTCTGTTCAACATCTTTTTTGGAAACCGAAACTAAACGTTGTTGAGTTTCGTTATCGAGGTTTGTGTAATTAAGATATACCATGACCAAAAAATTTAATATTCACTTGGAAGCATCAGCGTATTATTCACAAAAAATAATCGCAATTCATCCAAAGGAAAATCGGTTACATTATATCTATGCGTTTCAAAAATTTCATCATTTCCATCACTATAATTAATGATGGCTTCGCATTGCTTTTCAAACTGTTCCTTTTCAGAAAGTCGCTTAAAATCGATGGTAATAAAAGAACTTCTATTTGATAAACTTTTTGCAATTACTGATGCATCTGTAATCAACCAAAAGCATTCCGCTTCGTTGGCTAAATATTTCAATCCGTCAGTAAAACGAGTTCCAATTAATGGAATCTTAAAGAACATTTCTGTACCACAAAAATGTTGCAAATCGGCTTTTATTTTGTTAACTTTATCATTCATTGTAATTCTATTTAATAAGATTAATAATGAAAAAGAGAGCGCCACTTTTCGACAGGAACGCTCTCTTTTAATTTTCAATTATTCAGTAGCGTTATCTTCGCCTTTAATTCCCAAAAGCAGAATTTCATCAATTACCACTTCGGTAACATATCTCTTTTCTCCCTCTTTGGTTTCATAAGAGCGTGAGGTCAATTTCCCCTCCAGTGCTACCTCTTTTCCTTTGCCTACATATTTCTCTACGATTTCGGCAATCTTTCCCCATGCTACAATATTGTGCCATTGGGTGTTTGTCACTTTTTCGCCCTTAGAATCCTTATAAGATTCATTAGTTGCGATTGAAAATTTTGCAACTTTCTTTCCACTTTCAAGGTTTGTGATTTCCGGCTCGTTTCCTACGTTGCCAATTAACTGTACTTTGTTTCTTAGAGTACTCATAATTAAAAAATTTAAAGATTAATATTGACCTATCTGAACTATTCAGAAAGGCTTTGTTATTGATTTACTTATTATATCCAGAGCGTTTTCCTTTTTTTGTTTTTTTAACTTTTGTTCCGCTTCCTTTTTATTGATTTTGTAAGATTTCATAAGATTCATTTTAGATTTACTTCCCATAGAGCCGACGCTGTTACCTTCTTTTTGTTGCTTAGTGCTTTCGATATTCAGCTTTGTTTAGACATATAAAAAGTGCGAGGCACGAGCCTGGTTATGCTGTCGTTCAAAGCTGAATGTTGTTATTTTGCTGTCAAAAAAAGGTATGACGGTGTTGGATTACGGAATTGATTCTAAAGTCTTTGTGAAATACCTAATCATATGAAGTGGAACAAAATGCAAATACATTTTTCCTTATCGGGCGGACTTGATTCACACTTTTTACTAGGAATGAAGTGTTCCTTTCCAGCATAGCGGAAAGGGTTAACGTAATGAAAAGTCAAAAATGTGGATTATGTCCAAGACTTTGTTAATGAAGCTCTTTTTCTGGAATGTAGTTTTTACGGAATGGAAGGAAATGTGCTGAATGACTCAGGCAAAAATATATTGTCAAATATTACAGTACTTTCTAGGTAAGAGTAATCTTTATTTTTAAATTAGGTGATTCACTTAAATTCAATTAATATCGAGTCCGAAATACTAGACATAAATCAATTGTACGACCATCTTGTTCTTACTAAGGAAGAAGGTATGGTAATCTATATTTTAGATTCGAGGATAAAGCTAGGTAAGATTTCTAAATACTTTACTTATCGTGATATTGAGAAGTGCATTAATGAAAGTGCTAAAATAGAAGTTGGCTCTATACCTCAAACAGAAAAAATTGTTAGAAACTTACTTCATTTTTATATTGAAAGACCACCAAATGAAGAATTAAAATTTGCGCTTACCAACTATGCGAAAAAATTTATCGATTTAATCCATAAAAAACTTCATAGTCCGCTTAAACATTTTCCACTTAAGAAAACGTTTCAAAAATACGCAGATTTTAAATCTTCGACAATTGAAACTATAGCTGATTTTGAATTATGGTATGATTTACAATTTCATAATAACAGTAAACAAACCATTATTGACCACCTTGAAGCCTTAAAGGATGTTGTTAATTCATCCATTAGCCGTCTTAATGATTTATTGAAAAATGAATCAGAAGACCTTTTGACGATTACAAAAGAATTTACATTAATCTTTGATGAAATTGGGCTAAAGTCAGAGGAAATAAAATATACACTTCGCTTAGGAAATACTCTAAATATTGAAATTGAAAAAGTCGTTGACCTATTCTATAAAGAAATAGATGAGTTTAAGCATCCTGAAAATAGTATAGAACAAGAGAAATTTGAAAAGCTAAACGATGACTATAAAAAAGCATTACATATAAAAACAGAAGTAACCGATTTTTTCTATGATGTAGATTATCGATTAAAGCAATTGATGGATAAGTCATTATACGCTAATGGCCAATTAACAAATCTTCAAAACAGCTTTAGAAACCAATCAAGGATAAGAATAAATTTAAAAAAATTATTAAAATTTACGTTAGAGCAAGCATCGTATTCCAACAAACACATTATCACTTTGCCTAAATCATTTCCAATAAAATCAATACCTGTTGAGAGATTTAAATTTATAGAAGTACCATATTACCACACGTATGGAATTCAGAGAAATGAAATATTACCAGCTCATTACGACAATGAATATGCAAGGTCTGAAAGAGAAAAGGTAGAAAAAGACCTTTTTAGACAAGAGAATGCTGCAAAATTACTTAGAGAGTATAAAAGTATTCTCGAAGAAGAAAAAGAACTGAATTTTACAGAACATTTCTATAAAATCCTAGAAAGCGAAAATGATAGTGAAATAGCATTAAGCGTTGGTTTTGACCTCTTTCAATTTGCAAACAGAAATCCTCGATATCAAATAGAAATTACAAAGGATTTGCCAGAGGCATATTCTAAACAAAAAATATTAGTATGGAACATGAAAATAAACCAAATTCCTTAGAACATCCTTTTAAGTTTTTAGAAAATAATGATGTTAAAGAAAAATTCGCAAATCTTAACATAGAGCTTTTAAGTGGCAGACACATTCAAAAGGACTCAAATTATTATCTCTATCAGTTATTAAAAAAATATTTTGAAGAACTAAAGTATTACTATACTAATTTCTATGGTTTAGAATTAGAAAGAGACTATAAGGACGATATCACATTTTATTATCTCGATTTTACAGAAGATTCTAAGGGTGCTCTAAGCTCAACGAGAAGACATAAAGAATTATCAAGCTTACAGACAGTAATGGGCATAATGCTATTAAATATGTATTATGATAGGTACTTCGAAAATATTAAGGAAATAACATTTCAAGATATTAAAAAGGAAATTTTATCTGGTGAAAACAGTAACCATTTCAAAAAACTATGGTTTAAAGACATAAGAGATGAATATTCGCCCAACGAATGGAAGCGTGTGATTATCAATATTAAAAATACTATACGTGATTTCGAAAAATTAGGATGGGTAGAATCTATGGCTAAAGATGAGGGTGAAGACATTCACTTTAAGTTAAAAGAACCTATTTATCGTTTTCAAAAACTATATGAAAAAGAAATTATCCACATTGATGAATTCATAGAAAACTACTTATTACAGACAAATGATTAAATACCCGCGAATATATTCTTTTTCTACAGTTGGAATTATAATGCATTTCAACCAAGATTATTTATTACATCCAATAAGAACGGATTTTACAGGCAAAAATGGAATAGGAAAATCACTTATTGCCGACCTCTTCCAAATTCTTTTTATTTCAGATAAGAAAAAGATAGCATTTGGAACTGAAAGCTTTAAGAACAATACTCGATTACTTCATACACTTCCTTACAAAACTTCGGACGCTTATATTTTTATAAATATTGAAGTAGAAAAAGATAACTTTATCACTTTAGGCGTAAATATTCCTAATAAAAAAAGTAGACCGCTCAAATCATTTTGGGTTCTCAATAAAGCTCATGGTATTAATGATAATGATGACTTAAAAGATTTAAGCATTGCTAAAAATAAGATTCCTTTTTTTAAGGATTTTATTTATGATAACAGCATACCACCAATAGAGAAACTCGCAATTAAATTAAGGGATGAAAAGCAAATATATCTTAGAAGTTTTTCAGATAAGAATCAAAAAAATGAACTCTACACTTTCTTATTTGAAAATAGACTATTGCCAATCGACCTTTCCATAGAATCTAATCTTGACGCTTTCGCAAAAGTCATACAGTCATTCTCAAAGGCAAAAACTTTAGATACGGATAGTGACGATAGCTTAAAAAACTTTCTTTTTGAGGATAAAACAGATAATATAAAATATGAATATGAAAAACACAAAGCAGACCTAGAAAAACTAATTAATGATTACAAAGACCTTGAAGAATTAATTGCAGACATAGAAAACAAACAAGAACGTCTTACCAATTTAAGCTCTTTAAACAAACTTTATCTTGATTCTTTTAAAGAGCATCTTTTAGTAGAGTCCACACACATTGAAAATGAAATTTTAAAAAATAATAAGTCATTAAAGGATATTAATACTCAACTATTAGAAGAAAATCAACAGATAAAATCTTTGAACACAAATAACCCAAAAGTTAAAAAAGCAGCTCTAAAGGCTAAAAAAGGTTATGATAATCTGGATAAAACGATAAAACATATAAAAGAATACAGCACTTTTTACAATAAAGCGGAAGAACTAAAGTCTCAAATAAATGAATTAGAAAGCATCAATTTACCGGCAATCGAAAACGAGAAACCTATTTCTATTGACGACGTTGAATCTTATGAAATTAGTGAGATAAAACGTAGAATATCTCATTTTGCAGAAGTTTTTGAAAATTATAATTCAATCGAGAACATAGAATTAGCAATTACATTACAAAAAGAGATACTTGATAACCGAAAAAGTTTACTTAAGTCAACAAAGACAGACATCCGAGAATTACTGAATCTCCTCTCTAAAAACAAGAAAAATTCTCTATTTGCTCAACTTTTATCTCAACAGAGAATATTAACTAAAAGCCAAGAAATCATTCTTTTTGGAATCCTAAAAGATGTTCATTGGCAGAAACCAAAAGAAGTCATTGCAGGTATTAGGTATGTTGAAAGTTTGGAATTTTTGAATAAAAAATTCATTGAAAACGATTCTGAAAATAATGGTTATTGGTTTGACATGGGTGGAATAAAAAAGTTTGTTCCTTCAACTAACGACAAACAATTATTTAAGGATAAGGATAAACTTCAAAACGTTCTTTCCAGTCAAACTTCTAAGCTAAATAACCAAATTAGTAATATTAACAAAGAACTTTCGCAAATTGAAGCCTTTTATCGAGGCGAAAAATTTCAACAAGAATTAATAAATATTGACCAAAAATTAGACCCAAGACTTAATGATTTTTCTAAACTAAATGATTTAAAGCTTTCATTAGGATTGATTCAAAACCTAGAAATTAAAAAACAAAGTTTAAGCGCTCAAATATCTAAAGAAGACAAGCTATTAAAAAAAGTAGAATTAAAAATTAGTATCCCAATCGAAAAAAAGAATCTTTCTAATCAAATAGAAAGACTTCAAGAAGAGTTAAAGTCTATTGATACTAAAGAACGTGAACTAACTGCCAAATATAATTCTGACAAAAGTAAATTGGAAGAAAAATTACGGTTTCTACCAACACTAAAAAATCGCCCTCTAGATTTAGAAAAATCACTTACAGATTTAGAAAATCAACGAAAAAAGATTGAAACAGACTTTTCTACATATTTTCCAGATTTAGACATCAAGAATATGGATAAAGCAGAATACATAGGTATTGAAAGAAACCCGTTATATACTGAATTTCAATCTAACAAAACTAATTATATAGGTGACTATAAAGCAATTATAAGTTCATTTGAACAAATAAAAAACGACCTTGAAATAAACGAACAAATTACACAAGTAACATATAACTTTGAAATACTAGAGCGTGTCCTTTTAGGTCCAAAAATAAAATACTCGGCTAATATCTCAGAAGAGCTAAAACAACTCAATAGTAGTAGATTTAGAATGTTTGGTGCCATCCACGAAACGATGCTAAACATTTTTAAGCAAACCAAAGGAAAATTTGATGCATACCATGAAACCATAAAGGCCTTGAATAAATTTTTTAAAGGAAAGAAAATTAGTGGTAAATATTATTTTCAATTGGAATTTAACAAGCCTGCAGACTTTGATATTAACTGGATTAATGATTTACAAGCCACATCCCAGCAAGTACATAGTGCAGGCGAACTTCCTCTAGGTGAATCTGTAGAAAGTTTTGTCGAGAATTTTTTTATAAAAACCACAAGTTTTAATCAAAAAATAAAATTTTCCAATTTGCTAGACCCAAAAACGTATTTTGAGTTAAGAACAAAATTTACGGATGAGTTTGATAATGAAAAATCTGGTGGTAGTACTGGGGAAAGTTATGCTGCAATTGTACTACTAGGTATCGGTAGATTATCTGTAGTTTTAAATGCAGATTTACCAGGACTTAGATTCCTTATTTTGGAAGAAGTCTCAAATTTAGATAACTTGAATTTTAGTACTTTTCCAAATATTGCTGAAGAATTCGGCTATCAAATACTTACAATGACACCACGACCATTTGGTTCAGATACCGAACAAGGTTGGTATTTACATCATTTAATAGAAGGTGCTGGCGATAAAAATATTAACTATCCTATTCCTAACAGTTATTTTAAAACCAATGAAGGCAGGGAAGATTTGGAAATCTATCTAAAAGCACAATCAAATTAAAAATGAATTGGACTGTATTAAAATCTCTGCATCAACTTTTTTTAGACCGAAAAACTAAAGTTAAGCACTCTCTAAAAGAAGATTCATCCTTTCAATTGTTGGTATCTAATAAAGAAATTATGGAAGTGGGTAAAAACTATTTGCCTGGACTTCTTTTTGATTCGTATTATAAAAAACATCATTTAAATCAGTTTCCAATTTATTTTGATTTTTTAGAAACTCATAATCTTTTAACCAAACGATTTGAAGAAGAGGATATAAAGACTCTAATTGAATTACAATCAAAGAAGCAAAATAGTAATCTAATACCTAGTAGAGAACAACTAATTGAAGCACAAGAAACCGTTAGAGGGTTCTCAACAATGTTTTTTAAAAATGACAAGTACTTAGATAAAAAAGACTCGTTAATAAGAGCCATTAATCAAATACTTGATATTACACTTGTAGAGAATAAAGACCAACAGTATCTCTATATACTTCAATGTAAAAAACCAGAATTAATTGTTCTTTGCGAAAATTTAGACTTTTTGAGAAAAGATAAAATGCCTCGCGAAAATAATTATGAACTTTGGTATGCAGGCGGAAAAAATGTACCTAAGCTAAACTATACCGATAGAAGAGGTCTTCCTATATTCTATTCCGCCGATTGGGATATGGATGGATTAGAAATCTATGAATTAGCAAAAGGTATTATTCCAGAACTTAAACTTTTATTTCCAACTGCAATATCAAAAAGCATTATAGATACAGAACATACTAGTCATTGGAAAAATCCTGATAATCCAGAGGCGCTTTCAGGTTTAAGTCATCATTTGTATTCAGATGATTATAAAGCAAAGATTAAAGAACTCATAAAGACGAATCATTGGATTATTGAGGAATCTAATGACTTAAAAACAATGGTTCAAAACAGTTTCTCTTGAATATCCAAAATGCCATCAGATTTTGAAATTTTATTCTTTTTCATAATATCTTTGAGTGCCTTTCTTCGTTCATCATAAATCCATACTCGTAGGTTTTTTAAGAGTTCTTTTTCATAATCTGAAAGCTCTTTTGGTGCTATTTCAATCATAGCTTCTAGTTGGTCTTTACTTTTGTTCTGCATTGCATATTGAAGTCCTAACCATGTGTAAATATTTGCCCATTCTCTTTGCATAGGTGCTTCATATGTTCTGGGCATTATGTAAGCTAAAGTCTCTGTAAGCGATGCCATTTTCTCTTTTGTCATCGAGCAAATGATTCTTGATAGTTTTATTCTACCAAGTATGTCTTTTGGTATGGTGTCTTGCCATGCGGATTTAAAAACTATGATTGGACTAGAAAGGCAATCCATAAAATCGAAAACGAAATCACTCTTGTCCTTTTTAGTTGGTTTTACTACTTTTTCTTTTGCTAATATCGGCTTACATTCAAAACCGAAATCAAACTGAACTACTTTTAAATTTTCCATGATATGAGATTTTAAATTAAACGCTATCTAATAGTACTTGATAATTCGCAGGATGCTTGTCTCTGTAATAAGCTAAATGACTTTCTCCACTATCGACATCGTATTTTTCACTACTTACTCGATAATGCTCTCCTACTTCTTGTAATGACATGTTGGGTTTTTCGGATACGTGTTTCATAATTCTAAGATTTTTTGATTAAACAATATTTGAGCAATACCTAAACGGAAGCTAAAATCACAGCTCAAAAGGAAACGGAATAAATAAGCGTTGGATGATGCGTAGGCTTTATGCCGTAGTCTTTTGATGGGTGTATTTTACGAGTTTACCTTTGCGCTGATATTGATTGAATACTTTCTACTTA
This sequence comes from uncultured Algibacter sp., assembly GCF_947495925.1. GTDB lineage: Bacteria > Bacteroidota > Bacteroidia > Flavobacteriales > Flavobacteriaceae > Algibacter_E. The sequence goes on along the minus strand of NZ_CANMAU010000002.1, from coordinate 630,511 downwards.
CCCATTTTCATGAATATTATATAAAAAAAATAAGAGCCAGCACGAATGCTGACCCTTACTTCCAACAACAAAAGCTAATCGTTTAATTCCTGAATTTTCTTTTCAAGATTTCCTATTCTCTCTTTCAAACGTTCTTCACGCTTGTTTCTCTCTTCTGCGTATTCCTTTTCAATATTGGCAATTTTGGTTTTGTAATAGCCTTGCATCGCATTGTAGAATGAAATGTTCGTCAAGTTATTAACGTGATTACTTTCGCCAAAATTCACTTGTTTGGTAAGGATATACCGAATCAACTTATAGAATTTTTCCTTTTTGAAATTCTTTTTGAAATTCTCGACAGTTTCCACATCAGACATCTTTGAGGTATTGCCCAATAATTTTGAAAAGTGCTTTTGTCGACCTACATAATCCACATTATTTTCAAATAAGGTTAATGAGAAAGCCACCATTTCATCTGTTGAAAGTGCTTTCTTCTTTTCAATATAATCGGTTTGGCGAATCATCTGAACCATATCCTCAAACTGCTTGTTATGCTCAATGTGTCTTTTACGAATTTCTCTTTCGTTGATTTTTACAATTTGTTCTTCAGGTGTACAATCCGCCATTTTTCTATTGGCCATTGGTTCAGAATATGTAGAATTTTCAGTTTTTGAATCTTCTTTTATCTTCACAAAAACTACTTTGTGTACATACGTTTTTGGATGAAACATGATGCCATTTACAAATCCATTTTCCTTTGCAGAATTGTATGTTTCCAACTCTTCCTTGTAATTCTCAATCGCTTCTTCAAGTTCAGTTTTCAGCTCATCTTCAGAATAGTCGTAATGTTGGTATTCAGTCCGAATTGATTCTATTGTAGGCTCAATCGGCTCTTCAATTATTTCAACATCATCCAGAAGATAGACTTTCAATCCTTTTTTTTCCAATTGTGATAAAATGAGCTGATTATTGTCATCATCAGCCCAATACTTGCGAATTTCAGGAATCAATAGCACATTCTCTTTCTTCGATTTCTCAATCAAGTTCAAGAACGACTTACTTTTTTTCGTTTCATAACAAGCTGATTTTGTACACACCATTTTACCATCGCCAAACAAATTACCTTGATTCATTGCGTTGAACGGACATGTTGTACAGGCACCAACTTTGGTAATCAATTTTTTATCGACTACATCAAAAGGTGCTTTCTCTAAATCATAGGTCTTGTTTTTAATCATCTGATTAATTTGATGGATGCTAAAATTTTCGCCCATTGTTTCCAGCATCATTTGCTGTTCTTCTGGCTCGAAAAGTGCAACACCTACTCCTAATGAAATAGTCATTTCGCCATTACGAACAAATGTTTTAAAACCTTCAATTAGACCTGCTAATTTTAAACGTTGCCTTACAAAGTTTTCAGTTCTTCCCAACCGTTTTGATATCTCTGTTGGTGCATATTTGTCGCTTAGGTACGCGATTGCTTCAGCTTCTTCGGTTGGCTCAACATCTTGTCTTTGCAGATTTTCGATAATTTGAATTTCCAGAACATCATTATTAGCATATTCCCTTACGATACTCGGAATTGTCTTCCTCTTTGCCAATTTGCTTGCGCGATACCTACGCTCGCCCATTACGATGATGTAATCTTTTCCAGATTTTCGGACTGTTATAGGTTGCAGAACACCATGCTCTTCGATGCTTTCAGACAATTGCTTAAGAGCTTCCTCGTTAAAGGACTTTCTTGGTTGCATCGAGTCTGGAATAATCCTGCCGATACTTAGCTCTTGAACTTGAAGTCCATTGGCGCTTTGTGTCAATTTCTTCTTGACTTCATTTTTAACGGTGGCTGTTGCCTCTCCGTTTTTGCTTACAGTACTTGCTTTTGTTGTCATAATACTTAAATTTTAGATTAAACAATATTTTTGCAGAACCCAAACGGAAGACAAAATTTCTGCTCAAAAGGAAACGGAATAAATGAGTTGTGGACGAGGCGTTGGCTTTATGCCGTAGTCTTTTGATGATAATATTTTGCGAGTTTATCTTTGTACCGATATTGATATAGATATCTCTCCCTCTTTTAAGCGGACGCTATTTCAAAATTTTATATTGGGAATGTAGTGTTCCTGCTCCCAAAGTTTTGGGATTAGGCAGGATTAAGCGAAGTGGAAATCTAAAACTTTGGAATTGTGTCCAAGATCTCTGTTAGTGAAGCTCTTTTCTTGGAATGTAGAGCAACGAAATGTAGGGAAATGTGCTGAATGGCTTGTTAACTTTTAAATGCAGTACCTAACTCGGCATCATCTTTTTTTAATGCTTCACATGTATTATCTAGCAAAGTTTCTAACTCCTCCCATAAAAACTTCCTTAGAGTTGGAATTTCATTTTCATTTAAATGCTTTTGAATAGCTAGATGCAATTGGTATAAACATTCATAATCATCAGGATAGAACATCTTAACATTAGTATGCTTATACCTTTCTTTAATTTCGTTTCTAAATAATGTTAAAAACTGATTTGTATTTTTATTTAAAGCTTGAAATAGTACCTGACCGTCTAAATATGCTATGAAATCTTTGTTGAATTTTTTATCTTTAAAAAGCTCGTCTAGTTTTTCGTATTCCTCCTTTGTAAGTACTTCAATAAGTTGATTACTTTCCTCTTTTACTAACTCTTTATTAAGTGCAGTATGAAGTTCTATAATCTTATCCCTTATAGGCTGTACAATTGGATTGCTTACTTCAAAATGAATCATATTATCGTAAAACCTACGGTCTATTTCATTTTTTTTTGAAGCAATTTGAATACCTGTGAATAGCTTTTTTTCTATTTCATCATTTGTATAGTCTATTAGACCTTTTTCTGCAAAGAAATGATAGAAGCCAGATAATTGCTCATAAGAATACATACTATAAGCACCTTCTTCTAAATACTTTAATACATCTGCGGTATAGGTTGCAAACTCATCGTCTGTAAATTTCCTAAAATTATAACTCATAAGATTACTAAAAGCCTCTTGTTCCTTTGTCGGTTGTTCTGGTTTTCTTTTTTCTAATTCTTTAGAAAGCTTATCAACATTTAAATAACCTGATAGCACGTAAGTGTAAGCACTCTCATAGAAATGATAATCTTCTAATCTGTTACTTACATACTTTAGATAAAATGTTTCGGCATAAGTTTTTTCCTTTTCAGGCTCTTCTTTCTTGCCTAGAATATTAACTCTTAGTCTATCTGATTCTACTTCTTGATACCAGAAATAAGTAGTGTTACCTAATCCTTTGTAGTCATGGGATTCATTGGATTTTAAAAAGCCTCTTTTAAATTCAATAGAAAGAATAGCAGTTAAGAACAGTAATTCTTTTTTTAATTCATCTTCAATATCAATAACACATTTTAAAACATTTTGAAGGCTATCTAGGAAGAATGAAATAATCCTTATATTATCTTCTTTCTGCTCATCAAATATTCGGAATATGTAGTTTTCATTCTTTTTCAAAAACGATAAAAAAGCTTTATCGTTTTCATACTTATTAAAAAGTTGCGGGATTACACTTTTAAGTTCTGGCTTATAATTTAAGACTCGTCCTATAACTTTTTCTTTAATGCTGTAGTAATTTGTTTTTTGATTTTCATCTGTCTCAAAAATCTTGTCCTCATCAGCTAGAATTAAGCACTTAAGATTTTTGTGTTCTACAAAACCATTTATAAAACCTAGCAATTCTTTCATTGGTATTCTACAGCGTTCTAAATCATCGAAACAGATAAATTTCTTTGAGAAATCAAAATTATCTACACCAATACCTTGAAACAAATCAGATGGGTCAACCTTTATAAAAGCTTTACTAGCCGATTTTATAAGATTACCACTAATTGTTGCTAATGCTTTTAATGTTTTGTTTTGAGCTTTATCAAAATACGGTATAAGCTTAAAGAAAAGTTGTTTTTGTAACGCATCTATGGTTTTTATTCCATTAAGAGATATGTAGATGGTATCAAGATTCTTTTGTTGAATTAATGGTAATAATGTGTCTTTCCAGAAAAATGTTTTTCCTGTTCCCCAACCACCGTTAAGAAGTAAGGCATATTGTGTGTTTTGCGTTTCTATATACTCTACAACTATTGAAGCTATATTTTCGGAATTCATTTAAAAAAGATATTAGCTCTACAAGTTAAACAATAGTATAAGATTAATTTATAAAAATTAATCTTATACTATTTATAGCTTCAATTCTTTTAATCAACCCATTTCATGCGCTGTAATCTAACCGCATTCAATATTGCTAACAATGCAACACCAACATCTGCAAATACTGCCTCCCACATTGTTGCTAAACCACCTGCGCCTAAAATTAGAACAATCACTTTAACACCGAATGCGAGTATGATATTTTGCCACACAATCTTTCGGGTTGAACGACTAATTTTAATGGCTTTTACCACTTTTGAAGGTTGGTCGGTTTGAATAATAACATCTGCTGTTTCAATGGCGACATCGCTTCCTAAACCACCCATTGCAATACCAACATCACTTGCTGCTAAAACTGGTGCATCATTAATACCATCGCCTATAAAAGCAATCTTATTTTTAGGGTCTTGTTTTAAAATTTCAACTTCATTTAATTTATCTTCTGGTAACAAACCGCCTTTAGCAATTTTTATATTTAATTCGGAAGCTACTTTTTGGGTAATGGAATCCTTATCTCCAGAAAGCATCATTATATTTTTGACACCTACTTTATGCAATGCTATAATCGTTTCTTTTGCATCTTCTTTTAATTCATCTGCAATAACCACATAACCTGCAAATTTGTCATCAATAGCAACCAAAACAATCGATTCTACAATGGTTTCGGTTTCCTCTAAAACATTAATTTCATTCGCTGTCATTAGGGCTTTATTACCAACTAAAACAGTCTTACCATTTACGATACCTTTTAAACCTTTTCCTGCTATTTCAGATACTTTGGAAGCCTCATAATCTGCACCTTCATCTTTATATTCTAAAATGGCTTTAGCGATTGGATGTGTAGATTGTTCTTCCATAGCCATAAGGTATTTCATAAACTCTTTTTCATCCCAATTTATGGCTTTAATCTCCTTGATTTTAAAGACACCTTTTGTTACCGTTCCTGTTTTATCCATTACCAATGTGTTTATCTTGGTCATGGCATCTAAAAACGAAGCTCCTTTAAACAAAATTCCATTTTTTGAAGCTGCTCCCAAACCACCGAAATAACCCAATGGAATGGATATAACCAAAGCACAAGGACAGGATATAACCAAAAATATTAAGGCACGATACAACCAATCTCTAAACACATAATCATCTACAAAAAGGTAAGGAATGAAAGTAACACCTATAGCCAAGAACACAACAATGGGTGTGTAAATTCGAGCAAATTGTCTGATGAATAATTCTGTTTTTGATTTTCGCGCTGTGGCATTCTGTACCATATCGAGAATTCGAGCAATTGAACTATCCTTAAACTCTTTTGTGGTTTCGATTTCTATAACACCATCCATATTAATACTCCCTGCAAATACTTTTTCGCCTTTTGCAATCGTATCAGGCTTGCTTTCGCCTGTCAATGCCGCTGTATTAAATGAACCCTTTTCGGAAAGTAGAATACCGTCTAAAGGAATTTTTTCTCCCACACGGACTTGAACTTTTTCTCCAATTTCAACCGTCTCTGGACTTACAGAAATGTAATCATTATTCCGATATACTAAAGCTTCATTAGGGCGTACATCGAGCAATGCTTTAATATTACTTTTTGCTCGATTGACTGCTGCACTCTGAAATAATTCTCCAACCGCATAAAAAAGCATTACTGCCACACCTTCGGGATATTCGCCAATAATGAATGCTCCTATGGTAGCAATAGACATTAAAAGGAATTCGGTAAAAAAATCGCCACTTTTAATGCTTTTCCAGCCTTCCTTTATAACAGGAAATCCAACTGGAATATAAGCTATAACATACCAAAGAATACGAATCCAACCAGAAAAATGTGGAAATACTTCAAAATAATCAACAGTAATTCCAACTATCAACATTACGAAACTGAAAATAGCTGGTAAATAGGTTTCAATATTTGAAACTTTTTTAGGACTGCTATGGTTATGACCATCATCGTGACTATGTTGTCCATCAGAACCTGGCTTTAAATCTCTTAGATTAACTTTCTTTTTTTTCATCAAGTTTTGTTTTAGCAACAACTTTTGTTTTGTTGAATTGGTGGACAAGGAACTGTACCATAAGAGCAATACACACAACAATCTCCTTCTTTTGGTTTCATTACCGTTTTGCAATTATCACATTCATAGAAGAATTGACAAGCATTTGTTGGCATATCTTCTTCTTTTTTATGACCACAGTTTGGGCAAGTGATTACTGATTTTAATATAATTTTCATTAGTTTTCTATTTTGTCAGTTATTTTGTAACCAGTTGAAATTATTGCTTTCTCAATTTCCCTCTTATTGGTTTTAGTTTTGTCAAATTCAATAATTGCATTACCCTTTTTGTATGAAGTATTTGAGTTAATAATTCCGTTGAGTTTATTTACTTCATGATTTACGTGTTCTTCGCAACTCGCACAGGTCATTCCATCTATTTTATATTCTGTAATTTTGATGTTTGATTTATCAACTACTAGGACTTGCTTTTCTGTGTTTGGATAAAAAATACTTGAGTAATATGGAAACGCCAACATTATAATTGCGAATACTGTAATAATCCCTAGAAAGGTTTTTGATTGAATAAATTTTGGTTTTTCATCTGTTTCACATTCACAATCGATTTCTTTTTCTGGTTTCAGTTTTTGATACCAAGCAAAGACAAGTACTAATATTGTAAGTCCTATTAAATAAGGTCTAAATGGTTCTATCCAAGAAAAAGTTGAAGCTACACCACTTGTTCCTGCAATTAAAGCCAAAACAGGTGTGATACAACACAATGAAGCCGTAATTGCCGTTAGTAAACTAGTGATGACTAATTTGTTTTTCATAATTACTTTAATTATTTAATATTTATATCCAACGCCTTACTTTATTTACATACTCTAAATAATCATTACCAAACTCTCGTTCTAAAAATGCTTCTTCTAATCTAATTTGGGTATTTATACTTATAGTTGATAATGAAATTATCAATAGTGTAAAAGCATTTGGAATAACCAAAAACAATCCCATATTCGCAATCATAATTCCGAGAAAGATTGGGTTACGGGAAAATGAAAATAATCCTTTAGTTACAAGTTTCGTCTTATTCTTTTCATCAATTCCAATTCTCCACGAATTAGCCATATGTGATTGAGCAATCCAAACTATGATTAGAGAAATAATTAAAAATCCCCAACCAATTATGGATAAAATTTCATTTTCTATATACCAAAAAGGAAGTAAATATTTATACCATTCAATCTTAAAAGCGTAGATTCCAACAACAACTAATTCCATAAAAGTTATTACGGTAAATACCTTTCCATTAAAACCGTGAGCATCATCAGTTTTATTAAAGGTCAATGGATTAATGCCTGTTTTATTTTTTAATAAAATTGACCTGATTACAAATACAAATAGAAAGTAAATTATAAAGAAAATGAATAAAAGCATTGATTCCTATATTAATTATGATGATACAAAAATGCTATAAAAACCAATGCAATGGAAGTGCAATTATTACCCACTACACTTATCACATATACCTTTTACAACCAAGTTTACATTTTCTGAAACAAAACCATCAGGTACTTTTATTTGAGGTATTTTATGGTCTGTTAAGCAAATGGTTTCATTACAATTATTACAATGAAAGTGTAAATGCAAATCAGTTTTTATATCGCAATTACAACCTTGTTCACATAACGCATATTTTGTAATCCCAGTACCATCATCTATTTGATGCACAATCGCTTTTTCCTCAAAAGTTTTTATAGTTCTGTATAATGTAGTTCTATCTGCTTTTACAAACGCATTTTCTATGTCACTTAAAGTAACAGCTACCTCTTTTTCTGCAAGAAACTTATAAATTAACATACGCATTGCTGTAACACGAATGTTTCTCGACTCTAATACTTGTTCTATTGTTTCCATAATTAATGTTCGTGTTCTGCTTCTCCCTTTTTCATTTCAGCAATTAAATAATATGCATTATTATAAGCAAATTTCATGGTTTTATCTTGCTCTTCAGTAAATTGAACAGCAATCCAATCGCCATCTTTTGCCCCTAAAAGCACTTCAATAGGTTTAAAACTCCAATCTTCATTTTCTCTTTCCGCGGAAAAAACATAAAACCTATCGCCCTCTTTTATAATAGCACTTTCTGGTAATGCCTTAGTTTCTTTATTCTCAACTTGAATTTTACCTCTTATATACATCCCTGGAATTAGATTCCCTTTTTTGTTTTCAATTTCAGCGTGTACGTGAAGCGCTTTAGGATTATCTTCAAAAGTCTTACTTACCGAATAGATTTCAGCTGTAAGATCTTCTTCTGTATTGGACTGTAAATTGAAAATCACTTTTTGACCTTTCTTTACTTTATAAACGTCTTTTTCGAACACCATTAAATCTGCGTGAACGTGATGCGTGTTTACAATTTCAAAAAGTTCGGTTTGTGGCTCAACATATTGTCCTGTTTTAACTTCAACTTTTTGGACAAAGCCTTCTATTGGACTTCTTAATGATATACTTTGAGCAATTGTTCCATTTCGTATTGATGACGTGTTTATGTTTAATAGTCTCAATTGGGCTTCCAATCCGTTTACCATCGCTTTAGAGGCATCATATTCTGCTTCGGCTTTTTGAAAATTTGCACCAGAGCCAACTCCTGCATCATTTAATTTTTGTTGACGCTCGTAGTTCTTCTTTAAAAAATTACTGTTGCTAAAAGCATTCAAATAATCAGTCTGCATTTTTATAATATTAGGATGTGATAGATATGCAACCACTTGACCTTTTTTAACTTTATCGCCTTCAATAACTTTTATAGATACCACATTAGCACCAACTACAGAAGTTATTGCAGCTTCGTTTTGTGGTGGCACTTCCAATGTGCCATTCGCTTCTACATAACCGCTCATATTGCGCAATACCAAGGTGTCAGTTTTCATTTTTAAGGCGTCAAACTGTTGCTGTGAAAGCATCACTTCTTCTTCATCACTATGGGCTTCTTCAGCTTCTGGCTTTGCATCTTCATTGTGTTCATGACCATCGCCTTCTTTATGACTTTCTTTATTTCCACATGCAACAACTAAAAGTGAAACTGCAAGTAATGTTAAGATTATATATCGTGTGTTTTTCATTTTCTTATTTATTAAAATATTGTAGTTGAAATGTACTTTCTAAATAATTTATTAATGCTTCTTGAGCTTGTAATTCAGATTGGATAGCTTCTTTTATGAGTTGTGTAAATCCTGTATAATCTACCTCGCCTTCTCTATAGGCAAATAAAGCACCCACTTTTTGTTCTTTTACAAGTGGTAAAACCTCATTTTTATAGAAAAGCCAAGAGGTCTTCCATTTTTGATAATTCTCTTTTGATTGTAGAAACTTGGATTGTACTTCTTGTTTTTTAAACTGAATGTTCGTTTCGGCAATTTCCTTATCTATTTTTGCAGTTTTAACTTTTGCTTTATTTGTACCAGACAAAAAAGGAATAGAAACACCTGCTTGATACGTATAAAAACCTGAATTTCCATTTACATTTTGTAAACCACCTTGAAGATTTAACTTGGGTAAGTTATCTGCTTTGGCAGCTTTATATGTTGCTTCTGCTTCTGACACTTGTAATTGTGCTAGACCATATAAGGGATGTTCTTCTATGCTAAAAGTATCAACATCAATTTCATTGGTTATTTCAAAATCATTTGGAACCGTATAGAACGTATCAGAAACCAGCCATAGGTTTAACTGTTGTAATGCAATATTGTATTCACTTTTTGATTGCATAAATTTATTTTGAATCTGTAAGGCTTGATTTTTAGCTGCTGAATATTCTAACATAGAAATAGCTTCAACTTCATAATTTAATGCTACTGCTTTTTCAAAATTGGTATATATAGAATCTAATTCTTTGTATAATTTATAATTCCTTTTACTCTGCAAGGCATTTGCCCACGCCTTTTTCACTTCCAATTCTAAATCTAATTCTGAAAGCTGAAACGCCTTTTGAGCTAATTGAATGCGTTGTTCTTGCAATCGCTTTTTTGCAGAAATACCGAACACATCAATGTTACTTTGACCAATTCCAATAGTCGTATAAATACCATTTCCGTTATTAATTTCCTCGCCTCCAGTAAAAATTTGAGATGTACCAAAATCGTAAGCTGTACTTTTTAACTGTTCTTGTTTGCTAATTTCTAATTGCTTTTGTTTTAAAAGCGGAAAATTTTCTTTTGATAATTTAACCGCTTCATTCATTGAAATAATTGGTAACGTATCATTAACTTCTTGGGCGTTTCCTGTTATTGGCAACAAAAACATAAAAGCTACCATTACAGTAACTGTAATTACTTTTTTATTTGCTCTAAACTTGAATGATTTGCTTTCTACCCAATGATATAATATCGGCAACACGAACAATGTTAATAATGTAGAGGTTAGTAAACCACCAATTACAACCGTCGCTAAAGGTCTTTGTACTTCTGCACCAGCTGATGCTGAAATTGCCATAGGTAAGAAGCCTAAAACATCTGTAAAAGCAGTTAACATTATAGGTCTAATTCTTCGTTTTGTTCCTTCTATGATTCTATCTTTAAGATTGGTAACGCCTTCTTCTTTCAACTCATTCAGCCCGCTTATCATTACCAGACCGTTAAGAACAGCGACGCCAAACAAAACAATAAAACCTACACCTGCTGAAATACTAAATGGCATATCCCTTAACCACAATGCTACTACACCACCAATGGTTGCCATAGGAATCGCGATGTAAATCATTAAGGTTTGTGGCAACGATTTTAAAGCAAAATAAATAAGTACAAAAATGAGTAATAACGCAATTGGAACTACAGTTTGCAATCTGTTACTTGCACGTTCTAAGTTTTCAAATGCACCACCATACCTAATAAAATAGCCAGTTGGTAATTCAAGTTTAGCATCTAACTTTGATTTAATCTCGGTTACTAAAGATTTTACATCACGTCCTCTTACATTAATACCAACATAGGTCCTTCTGTTTGTATTATCCCTGCTTATTTGCATTGGGCCTGCTTTGTAACTTATATCTGCAACTTCACGAAGTGGAATTTGAGTACCAGACGGTAAATTGATATATAAATTTTGAACATCTGAAATATCCTTTCGGTTTTGAGAATTTAATCTTACCACTAAATCGAATCGCTTTTCGCCTTCAAAAATAATTCCTGCTGTACCACCTGCAAAAGCCGATTGAACGATTTGATTTAAAGTATTTATTTGCAGTCCGTATTGTGCTAATTTATTTCTATTGTAGGTAATGGTCATTTGTGGTAAGCCTGTTGTGGCTTCGGCTTTCATATCTCCAATACCTTCTGTCCCTGCAATAATTTGAGATATTTCTTCTGCTTTTTGAGACAGTACATTTATATCTTCTCCATAAAGTTTTATAGCAATGTCCTCTCTAACACCTTCTAGTAATTCGTTGAAGCGCATTTCGATAGGTTGTGTAAATTCATAGTTAACACCTGGAACGATTTCAACCGCTTCTTTCATCTTCTCTATCAATTCATCTTTTGTAATGGGTGTTGTCCATTCGCTTTTTGGCTTCAGAATTACAAAAACATCAGCCAAATCCATTGGCATTGGGTCTGTTGGAATTTCAGCAACACCAATTCGACTTACAATTTTTTCAACTTCTGGAAACTTTGCCTTTACAATTTGTTCAATTTTTGTAGTCGTTTCAATAGTTTCTTTAAGGGAACTACCTGGTTTTAAAATGGCGTGAAACGCAATATCTCCTTCATCAAGTTGTGGTATAAATTCGCCTCCCATTCTCGTAAACATAAAGACTGCAATACCAAATAAAACAACAGAAACACCAATTATTAGTTTACCTTTCTTTAAGGCTTTTTCTAACAACGGTTGATATTTACGTTCTACCCAATGCACAAATTTATCGCCATATGATTTTTTGTCGTTTTTTGGTGCTCTTAAAATCAAGGCAGACATCATTGGCACATAGGTCAAACAAAGCACCATGGCGCCAATCATTGCGAAAATGAATGTCAATGCCATTGGTTTAAACATTTTCCCTTCAATACCTTGTAAAGCCAGAATTGGAAGAAAAACAATAAGGATAATAAGCTGACCGAAAAACGCAGCATTCATCATTTTTTTTGAAGCATTTGAAGCCACCTTATCTCTTTCTTTTGCTGTAAGGCTCTTCTTTTTAAGTACTCGGGATGTAATGAGAAATACAGTACTTTCAACTATTATTACTGCTCCATCTACAATGATTCCAAAATCAATCGCACCCAAGCTCATTAGGTTTGCCCACACATCAAATACATTCATCAATATAAAAGCAAACAACAACGATAATGGGATAGTGGATGCTACTATTAAACCACCTCGCCAGTTTCCTAATAAAAAAATGAGTACAAATATTACAATTAAGGCGCCTTCAATAAGGTTTGTTGCTACAGTTAATGTAGTTTCTGCTATTAATTTACTTCGGTCTAATAAAGGTTCAATAATTACACCTTCTGGTAAAGACTTTTCTATTTGAGCCATGCGCTCTTTTACATTCTCGATAACATCGTTTGAATTAGCCCCTTTAAGCATCATTACCAAACCACCTACAACTTCGCCTTCGCCATCTTGTGTTAATGCGCCGTAACGTATAGCAGAGCCAAATTGCACTTTGGCAATGTCTCCAATAGTTATAGGAATATTATTTATATTTTTTACTGTAATTTTTTTAATATCATCCAAACTACGCACTAAGCCTTCGCCACGAATAAAATTGGCTTGATGGTTCTTTTCGATATATGCACCACCTGTATTTTGATTGTTGTTTTCCAATGCTTCAAAGACATCGGTAATTGTTAATCCGATTGCTCGCAACTCATTTGGATCGACAGCGACTTCATATTGCTTAATTTTTCCGCCAATAGCATTAACTTCAACAACACCCTCAACCATTGCCATTTGACGCTGTACTATCCAATCTTGCATGGTGCGCAAATCAGTAACCGAATATTTGTCCTTATATTCTGCTTTGACTTTAAGTGTGTATTGATATATTTCTCCAAGACCAGATGAAATAGGCCCCATTGAAGGTTCTCCGAATCCCTCGGGAATTTGTCCTTTAATGTCGTTGAGTTTTTCAGCGACTAATTGACGCGGCAGATAAGTTCCCATATCATCGTCAAAAACTATGGTAACAACTGATAAGCCAAAACGAGAAATGGAACGAATTTCTTCGACATTAGGTAGATTGCTCATTGCTACCTCTACTGGATAGGTTATGATTTGCTCGATATCTTCTGTTCCTAAATTTGGTGCTTGTGTAATGACTTGTACTTGGTTGTTGGTAATATCTGGAACAGCATCGATTGGTACTTGGGTCATGCTCCAAATACCTGCTCCAACAATGGTAAGCGTAAGCAAACCAATAATGAATTTGTTATTGATTGAAAAATCAATGATTTTATTAATCATAGAAAATGTATTAATTCAGTTGAACTTCTCGATATAATTCTAAAATAAAAATTAGAATTACTTGAAATGAAAAGAGCCATAATAGGCTTGAAATTGGATATAGTTATCCTTAAAAAAAACTGAATTAAGCCCTAGGTGGCTGTAAAATTGAAGTAGTAAAATCTTTTTCTGTACCGTTTAAGTAAAGAAAATCTTGAGTAGATATATAAGGAAAATTAAATTTTAAATCTGCAAATTGAAAATATGTTGCATTTATATGGCAACATTGGCAAATACAAAAAGGCGAACATAAATCTGAATCTTGGTGCTGATGGTCATTGTCCATACCTTGTGAAATCTCAGTTTGCACCTCATTATCAAGCGTAGCATTATCTTCGCAAGGTGCTAAATTAAGCGCGAAAATATAAATTGATAATATGAAGGCTAAAAATTTCATCGTAGCAAAGATATACATTATTTAATGCAATGATGTTGCAAATAACGTAGACATGTAACTTTTATAATAGAAGAGCCTTTAATTAATAAGGCTCTTCTATATTTATTATTAATGGTCATGGTCTGAATGATCCTCTTCATTTTTATCTCCTGATTGATTCATTACCATATCATGTTCATATTTACAACATCCTGGCAGATTACTATATGCTTCTTCGCTTCCTGTTACTTTTTCAGTATCATAACCTGATGCTGCAATTGCGTTATGGATTGCCATTGCATCTGTTTTAGTATCGTCAAAAGACACGTCAATTTTCTTTTTATCGACATCCCAATTTGCACTAGCAACACCTTCAACTTTGTTTACAGCTTTTTCTATGGTTTTTTTACACATTCCGCAATTACCTCTAACACCAAAAGATATGTCTGCCATAGCCATGTCTTTAGATACTTCCGTTTTTGTTTCTGTTGTTTCTTGCTTGGTTTCGTTTTTACAACTTGTTAAACCTATAGCCATTACTACAGCTAAACTTAAAATTACTTTTTTCATTGTTTTAAAAATTAATTGTTATTATTCTATTACTTGTTTTACTTCTCCACAGGTTAGCATCGCACCACCAAAATATGGGTTGATTACTTTTTCTTCCCTGCTCAACCAGTATGCACCATTGTTATCGTCTACCATCGGACAAAACTCAACAAAGACTTTTTCATTGATACCAAAAGTTTGAATTGTACTAATTAAATGTGATGAGAGGTGCTTAAAATGATTTCGTTGTGATTCAATATTTGATGTATTTGAAATTGATCTTGCCGATGCTTTTATTTCTTTTTCTAATGACATCCAATGACCATGAGCCTCTTTATCTTTTAATAGCTTCATATCAACCTTAGATAAATTGCCCAATAGTCTTTTTGATTCTGTCATTACGTTATTAGTATCATCTTTAACCAAAACGTCTTTTAATTTGATATAATCATTAAAAACTACTTTAATTTGATTCTGAAAGTCCTTAGAAACTTTTATCCTCTCATTCATATTAGAATGATTCTCGTTATTTGCTGAAGGATTTTTTTCCATTCCCAAATGTCCTTCATGACCAGTCATAACTTTACCACCTTTTTTATTCATCATTGATTTTTTACCTTGTAATTGCGCTGCTCCATCAACAGTAAACGTTCCATTTGTTACTATCTCATCGTCAATACTCAAACCCTCTAACACCTCATAATTATCGCCAATTTGATTACCTAATGTAATAATTCGCATTTCAAAAACAGGTTGAGTAGGGTCTGTTTTTATATAGACAACTGAACGTTCTCCTGTCCATAAAACAGCTGTAGATGGAATGGTCAATACGTGTTCGTTACTTGAAGTCATTCCTTTAACTTTTCCTTCAACAAACATTCCTGGCTTAAAAACGTTCTGTTTATTATTAAGTACAGCTCTTAATTTCACAGTTCTTGTTTTTGTATCTAAAACAGGATCTATAAAATCTACTTTAGCTTTAAATTCTTTATTAGAATAAGTATTGGTAGTGACTGAAATCTCTTGTCCTTTTTTAAATAAATCGATTTGATTTTCATACACATCAAAATTTGCCCAAACCGTGTTTAGATTAGCTATTTTGAGTAAAGGTTGACCTTGTTTGATATAATCCCCTTGTTCTACTAACTTTTCAGAAACTGTACCTGAAACCGTTGCATAAACAGGAAAGTTTTCTTTGACCTTACCAGAAGTTTCAATTTGATTTATTTGATTTTCAGAAAGCTTCCATAATTTTAATTTGTTGCGCACAGCTTTGTATAATGCAGGTTGTGATTCTTTTAATGAAACTGCTGTAATGAGCTCTTGTTGCGCTGCATACAATTCTGGCGAATAAATAGTTGCTAATAACTGTCCTTTTCTAACTTCTTCGCCTGTAAAACTCACATTTAGGCGCTCTATTCTTCCAGAAAAATAACTGACTTGAACTGCATTAGCTTCTTCATTCTCTACAATTTTCCCTGATAATTTAACTGTATTATCTTCTGTTTTACCTTTACCAACAATTGACGTTTGAATATTTGCCAATGCCATAGCATTTTCTGAAAGCTTGAATTGGTCTGCTAATAATCCTTCAGAACTACTTTCCGCAGGAATTAAATCCATACCGCAAATTGGACAATCGCCAGCCTCTGGTTGCATAATTTGTGGATGCATCGAGCACGTCCACATCTGGTTATTTTCTGTTACTGCGTCATGATTGTGTTCTGTTTCTTTAGCCAATGAATTGCCAAAAAGAAGCCATCCTAACAAAAGTCCAACTGCTAATATTCCGAAGTAAATTATATATTTTTTCATTTTCTATATTTTAATATTTCTTAATCTTAATGCATTCACTATTACTGACACCGAACTAAAACTCATGGCTAATGCAGCAATCATTGGCGAGAGTAAAATTCCGAAAAATGGGAACAAAACACCTGCTGCAATCGGCACACCTAATGTGTTATAGATAAGTGCAAAAAATAGATTCTGTTTAATGTTTTTCATTACAGCATCGCTTAAATTTCTGGCTTTTACAATACCGTGCAAATCGCCTTTTACCAAGGTTATCATAGCACTTTCTATAGCTACATCTGTTCCTGTACCCATTGCGACACCTACATCACTTTTAGCAAGTGCTGGTGCGTCATTAATACCATCGCCTGCCATAGCAACAACTTTTCCTTTTTCTTGTAGTTTCTCTACTTCCTTGAGTTTATCCTCAGGCAACATACTTGCTTTAAAATCTGTAAGATTTAATTCTGTTGCTACTGCTTGTGCTGTGTCGTGATTATCGCCTGTTAACATGATGACTTCAATACCTTTGTCTTGAAGTTCCTTAATGGCTTTAGCGCTAGTTTCCTTAATTTTATCGCCTATTACTACATAACCAGTAACCTTTTTATCTATCGATAAATAAGAAACTGTTTTCCCTTGTTTCTGATATACTTTAGCTTCTTCTTCCATCTGCAAGGTTATCTCTGCATTGGCATAACCCATCATCTTAGGATTTCCTAATACCACCTTTTTATTTTTAATAGTAGCTTCTACTCCTTTACCTGTAACTGCACTAAATGCTTCTGATTTTAAAATTTCTGCTTTTTGTTCTTTTCCATATTTAACGGTTGCTTCTGCCAATGGATGTTCGCTGTTTTTGTTCAATGAAACAATATATTCCAGAATGTCACTTTCGCTAAAATCAGCATCAAAAGAACCTACTGTTTCAACGGTTGGTTTTCCTTCGGTAATTGTTCCTGTCTTATCTACAATTAGCGTAGTAACCTTATCCATTTTTTCAAGTGCTTCAGCATTTTTAATTAATACACCATTTTGAGCACCTTTACCAACACCAACCATTACAGACATAGGTGTTGCCAATCCTAACGCGCAAGGGCAAGCAATTATTAATACCGCAATAGCATTCACAAAGGCATAAACGTAAACTGGTTCTGGTCCCCAAATTGCCCAAACCGCAAAGGTTAGTAAAGAGATAATGACCACGACAGGCACGAAATAACCTGATACTTTATCGGCTAAATTTTGAATTGGTGCACGACTTCTACTGGCATTGTTAACCATGTGGATGATTTGAGAGAGTAACGTATCACTCCCCACTTTTTCAGCTTTCATTAAAAAAGATTGGTTGCCGTTTATTGTTCCGCTACTTACTTTATCATTTACTGTTTTATTAACAGGAATTGGCTCTCCAGTAATCATTGACTCATCAATAGTTGTATCTCCTTCTGTTATCGAGCCATCCACAGGAATTTTATCGCCTGGTTTTACTTTTAGAATATCATTTAATTCAATAGCATCGATGGTAACTTCAACATCTTCGCCATCTACTACTTTTATAGCTTTATTGGGTGCTAGCTTTAACAATTCTTTTACTGCTGAATTGGTTTTACTATGCGCACGAGCTTCTAAAAGTTGACCTAAAAGCACTAATGTTAGGATAACGGTTGCTGCTTCAAAATAAACGTGTACTGCTCCAGATTCCGTTTTGAACTGACTTGGAAAAATGTCTGGAAAAAACATACCAAAAACACTAAATAACCAAGCAACACCAGCACCTATTCCAATAAGTGTAAACATATTAAGATTCCACGTTTTTATACTTTTATAGGCACGTTCAAAGAACATCCAAGTGGCATAAAATACAACTGGAATGGATAATACGAACTGAATCCAATTCCAATATTTTTGTTCCATGATGTCATACAATGGATTATTGGTTAGCATTTCGCTCATTGCCATTAAGAAAATTGGCAATGTGAATATTACTGCAATCTTAAACTTCTTTAATAACTTTTTATAGGTTTTCTCTTCTGCTGAACTATCTGCTTCCATTGATACTAAATCCATTCCGCATTTAGGACAAGCACCTGCTTCATCTTTTATTATTTCTGGATGCATAGGACACGTCCATTGCTCTGATGAAGTTGTGGATAGATTTTGTTCTTCGACCAAATCCATTCCGCATACAGGACAATCGCCTGATTTGTCATAAGTTTTTTCGCCTTCGCAATGCATAGGACAATAAAACGTACCTGTGCCTTTTCCTTTTGGCTGTTTTTCCTTTTCTACTTTTGTATGATGGTGCTCTCCTAATTTATGAATACTATAGTTTCCGCCATCATTCTTTAAAGCTTCTTGAAACCTTTCTATTGGAATATGAGATTCCATTTCGATAGTTGCTTCTGCTTTTTCTAAATCAACAGAAGCCTTTGAAACACCTTTCACTTTTGAAAGTGTTTCTTCTACGTGACTTCGACAACCGTTGCAAGTCATTCCGTGTATGTGATATGTATGTTTCATTGTTTTTGTTTTTCGTGCATTCCTGTTGTTAAGTCATAATTCCCATTTAAAAGTGGCGTAATTTCAAAATAAAAAGCTGTGGGTGCTTTATAATTTCCATAAGTACGAATGCCTTGCATATCGCATTGCATATTGTACAATCTTAATTTTCCGTTATTTTCTACGACTGTATAAAAATCCTGAGAAAACCATTTTAAAGTTGAGGATATTTCAGCAGGAATATCATTCAATAAATGATCATTAATTGGGAACTCCGTCAATGTTATTGGATTTTGTGATAGGTTATTGTACCTACCAATAAATAAACTATTATTAGTTTTAGCAACCCCATACCAACTAATACTTCCAATTTTAACTGGAACTGTTAATAGCGAATTATATTCAATTCCTTGTGAAGTTAGAACTTCATCAAACTTTTGATTTACATAAGATTTGATTCCTAAAGTTAATAACAGGTATAGAGAGCTAATAGCTAGCCCAAGCTTACTATATAGGGTTCTTGAGTCTTTATTCCTGAAGTATGTAAGGCCTAAAATTAAACCTAATAATAAAGGCAAAGTATAAAAAGGGTCAACTATGTTAACACTATCGAAGCTTACTCGATAATTGGAAAAAGGCAACAATAGCTGAGTACCATAGGTTGTAAATGCATCTAATAGCATATGTGTAAATAGAGCCAACCAACAAAAAATTAAAAGTCTTATATAAGAAATTTGCTTTGTCCACTTTAGTTTTGTTAATATAAAAGCTATTAAAATTGAGCCTATTAAACTAAACAAAATGGAATGACTGAAACCTCTGTGAATACTTATTCGTTCTACTGATGAATAAAATGAAAGCAAAACAATATCGAGATCTGGAATAGTAGCGATAATAGCACCAATTACTGCACCTTTATATCCTATTTTTCGACCAAGAATTACTTCGCCAATTGCTGCTCCTAATGCTGCTTGTGTTAAACTATCCATACTCTTATTTAATTAAATAATTAATAATTGTGGTTTGCACATAGTAGGTTTTAACAGACTCAATTTGGTTCATTTGAAACTTCAATTGCAATTCTTGTATGTCCAAAACGTCATTAAAATCAATCGTTCCTGTTTCGTAATTTTTAATAAGAATCTCTTCAGCATCTTTAGCTTGCTTTAAGTTCTTCGTTTGGGTTGCATAACTTATTCTTGCTGAAACCTTATCGTTTGCTGCTTTATCTAATAGTGTTTCTAATGTATTTGTGCGCTCTTGTTTTTGTGCCAAAATCTCTTGCTGTTGCAACTCATTTTGTTTGGTTTGGGATTTGTACTTATTATTGAATATGGGAATAGATAGGGACACCATTGGCATAATTATATCTTTTCCATTGTCGCTAAAATCCATGTTAGGACGTTTATCAACATTGATATAATCTAAACCGAAACCAATCATTGGACTATTTTCTTTTTGGTTTAATAATTCGGATTGCTCTACCGACTGATAGAGTTTATCGAATTTCAGTAGTTCTGGGTGTAATGCTAAACTTTTAGTATTCATTTCAAAATCTTCTGAAGGAATTATTAACTCATTAACTACAGAAACTCGTACACCTTTATCACGATTTAAAAGCTTATTAATAGTAGTTTGTTCAGCTAAAAATTGTTGAACCAAAACATCCAATAATTGTTGCATTTCATTTTGACGCATTTGTAATCGTAAAACATCTACCGCTGAAGCTTTCCCAACTTCAACCGATGTTAAAGCCAATGTTTCGTAAGTATTAAGTAGTTTAATATTCTCGCTTAAAACGTCTTGTTTTGCTTTATTAGCGTAAAGATTGTAATAGGATTGTGATACCGAAGCCATCAATTTTCTTTTGACAATAACAATATCTTCGTATTTAGCATCTGCCAAAGCGCTCACATAGTTTTCTCTTGCAGTTATATTCCCAAACCAAGGCAACATTTGTTTAGCTGATACTTTGAAGCGTTGCGCTCCTGTACGTGTTTCTGGTTCGCTTACGAAGTAACCCACTCCAAATTCGGTATTAGGTAATGTATTTACTTCATTCACTTTTTCGGAAGCAATGCTATACTGTAATTCAAACTTTTGAATTTCAGGATTGTTATTTAATGCTTCACTAATAAGTGTTTCTAATTCTTGTGCATTAGAAACACTAAAAGTTGATAAACCTATGAGTGTATAAATTATTCTTTTCATTTGTTTGCTCTTTTCAATTTAAACTCTTCTCTCCAGCTGTATAAAACTGGTACAATAAAGTAAGAGGTAATGTCTATAACCATTCCGCCAAATATTGGAATTGCCATAGGTATCATAATATCACTTCCTTTTCCTGTGGATGTCAATACTGGTAACAGCGCCAAAATGGTAGTTACAGTAGTCATTAAACACGGACGAATACGTTTTTCTGCTGCTTGCAAAGCGGAAGTTCTAATACTCTTTTTATCGGCAGGTTTTTCACGCTCAAAAGTTTGCGTGAGGTATGTTGCCATAACAACTCCATCATCTGTAGCAATTCCAAATAAAGCTATGAAACCAACCCAAACCGCTACACTTAGATTGATAGTTTTCATATTGAAAAGGTCTCGCATATTCTCTCCAAACAAACTGAAATTTAAAAACCAATCTTGACCGTACAGCCATATCATTATAAAACCACCTGCAAATGCAACCGTTATTCCTGTAAAAACCATTAGTGAAGTAGTAACAGATTTAAACTGGAAATACAGAATCAAGAAAATAATAGCAAGTGCTAATGGAACGACGACTGAAAGAGTTTTTTCTGCTCGTAACTGATTTTCATAAGTTCCTGTAAATTTATAGCTGATGCCCTTTGGAACAGTTAATTCTCCTGAATCTATTTTCTGTTGAAACAATGCTTGTGCATTTTCAACAACATCAACTTCTGCGAATCCATCTAATTTATCAAACAACACATAGCCTACTAAAAAGGTGTCTTCACTTTTAATGACTTGTGGACCTTGCTCATATCGAATAGTCGCCAACTCACTTAACGGAACAGGGCTGCCTTTTTCAACAGGAATATAAATTCCTTTAATATCTTTTGGATTACCACGCAGTTCTCTTGGATATCGCACTCTAACAGCATAGCGCTCTCTTCCTTCAACCGTTTGAGTTATGGCCATACCACCAATTGCTACTTTTAGCACACTTTGTACATCTTCTATAGACACACCATAACGTGCTATTTTTTCTCTATCAATATCAATAAGTAAATAAGGTTTCCCTACAATTCTATCTGCAAAAACAGCTTGCTCTTTTACACCTTCAGCTTGTTTTAAAAGACTTTCTAATTGCAACCCAAACGCTTCAATTTGTTTTAAATCTTGTCCTTTTACTTTAATTCCCATTGGCGCACGCATTCCTGTTTGAAGCATTACCAATCTGGTTTCTATGGGTTGTAATTTTGGTGCAGAAGTAACTCCTGGTAAATTGGTAACTCTGACGATTTCATTCCAAATATCATCAGGACTATTAATTTCTGGTCGCCAATTACGATAGAATTCGCCATCAACATCTTCGATAAGTTGAGTATGTTCAACGTTTGTAAAAACAACATTTTCCGAATTATTAGGATTGGCGATAAATGTTCCATCTTTCAACTCAAAAGCACCTTCGTCGTTTACTTTGTAACGTTGTATTTTCCCTTTTGAATTACGCATGTATTCAGATTTATACTGAATCATGTTTTCGTACATAGATAAAGGCGCAGGGTCTAATGCAGATTCTGTTCTACCAGATTTCCCTACTACGGTTTCAATTTCTGGAATGGTGGATACAGCCATATCTAATTGCTGAAGCACACGTTTATTTTCCTCAACACCTGAATGTGGTAATGAGGTTGGCATTAATAGAAAAGAGCCTTCGTTTAAAGATGGCATAAATTCTTTTCCTGTATTATTCATTATCCATCCTCCAGAAACAAGTACAGTTGCTGGAATAATTAAAAACAATAACTTGTTTGCTAAAGCCCAATTTAAAATTTGTCCATAATACCTTCTAAAAATTGAAAATATTCCTAAAATTCCGAAGCAAATAATAGCCACAAAAATTAAGTTTATTAGAATACTTCTGTCAAAGCCTAATGGTCGCCAATATTCGGCAAGTAAAAATATAATGGCAGTACATGAAATAATAATATTTACAAGATTGCTGTTTTTCTTATTTAGTTTACCCAAAACCCCAAGTAAACCTGTAATACTAAAAGCAACTAAAATAATCCCTAGCCAATATCCAGTAACCATAATTGCGATTCCAGCAATTATTAAAGCACCATTTATAATGTATTTAAATGAACTTTTAAGTGATGTTTTTCTGAATAAATAAGCTGCGAATGGTGGAATTAGAAACAAAGCAATAACCAAAGATGCTGATAATGCCATCGTTTTGGTAAATGCTAAAGGTCTAAACAATTTTCCTTCTGCACCAATCATTGTAAATACAGGCACAAAGCTGATAATTGTAGTTAATACCGCTGTTAAGATTGCTCCTGAAACTTCGGCAGTCGCATTATAAACTACTTCATTTGTAGTTAACGCTGTACCATCTTCTCGTAACCGTAATTTTTCATCATCGAGATGGCGAATCATATTCTCTGCGAGAATGACGCCTACATCTACCATAGTTCCAATAGCAATAGCAATACCAGAAAGTGCTACAATATTGGCATCCACGTTAAACAGTTTCATGGTAACAAATACCATTAATACTGCAACAGGCAACAATCCAGAAATTAAAATAGAAGCTCTTAAATTGAAAACCATAACAATAATAACCAAAATGGTAATTAATATTTCTAGTGTTAATGCTTCGTTTAGTGTGTCTAATGTTTCTTGAATAAGTTCGGTACGATCATAGAAAGGAACGACTGTTAATTGAGATGTTCGTCCATCAGCCAATACTTTTGTTGGTAATCCTCCTTTTAGTTCTTCAATTTGCGCTTTTACATTGTTAATGACTTCCATTGGATTAGCACCATATCGCGCCACTACAACACCACCAACAACTTCTGCACCTTCTTTATCTAATAAACCTCTTCGCGTTGCTGGACCTAATGATACTTTAGCAATGTCTTTAATCTTAATTGAAGTAAAATCTTCTGAAGTAACTACAGCATTTTCAATATCTTCAACAGATTTTACATAACCCAAACCGCGTACTAAATATTCAGCTTGATTGATTTCTAAAGTTTGCGCACCAATATCTTGATTACTACTTTTAACTGCTTTTACGATCTGGTTTAAGCCAATGTTATATTGACGCATCAGCTCTGGATTGACATCAACTTGGTACTCCTGAACATAACCACCAATGGAAGCTACTTCAGAAACACCGCTTGCAGTAGATAAAGCATATTTCACATAGTAATCTTGAATGCTACGCAGTTCGTGTAAATCCCAACCACCAGTAACATTTCCTTTTTCATCTCGACCTTCAAGAGTGTACCAAAATATTTGTCCTAAACCTGTGGCATCTGGTCCCAATGCAGGATTAACACCTTCGGGTAATAATCCACTTGGTAATGAATTGAGTTTTTCGAGGATTCGACTACGACTCCAATAGAATTCTATATCTTCTTCAAAAATGATATAGATGCTTGAAAACCCAAACATAGAAGAACTACGAATGGTTTTCACTCCTGGAATACCAAGTAAAGAAGTAGTTAAAGGATAAGTAATTTGGTCTTCTATATCTTGTGGCGAACGACCATCCCACTTTGTAAATACAATTTGTTGATTTTCTCCAATATCTGGAATGGCATCTACCGCTACGGGGTTGCTTGGTAAAAATCCTCTGTCCCAATTAAAAGGTGCGTTTACAGTTCCCCATCCAACAAAAAGGACGAGTAGCAGAACTGCTACGAGTTTATTTTCTATTAAAAATTTGATGCTTTTATTTAGCATTAGCTTTGATTATTAAACAGTTAGACATTGGCGTTAGGAAAACACCGAATACAGCAAATTATCCTTATGACATTATACAGTCATAGGATAAAACAGTCTATTGTTTAAAAATCAAATTAAATAGGTCTCGTCAATCTTGTAGAGTTGCCTTATGACGAGTGGTGGTTTGTATTCTTCAAAAGAAGATACATTATTATCTAAACCTTCAAAAAGGTTGATATATGTGTAAACAAATGAAGCAATGAATACTTGTTGCTCAAAAGAAATTTTGTCAACTTGCAATTGCAGTTCGTCTTGACCATCGACTACCAATTGTTCATCATTACAACAGTTCTTTTTTATAATAGAGCAACCTTCAGCTGATGGTTTTTCCATTTCCATTCCGCATCCTTCCGCTTTATTGAACATAGCAGTTTCAACCAAAGTATTTCCACAATAATGCATATTAAGCGTAAATGACATTGTAGAGAATAACACTACAAAAGCCATTGCCAAAGACATTATTTGATGGAATATTTGTTTCATACTGATTGCAAAGCTACGAAATTTTAACAACACCATGTTTTGTTTAACAGAAGTTTAGAGTTTATGCGTTATTACCATTTTCCCATTTTAGAAAGTACTTTTTTATATTTCAACATTTGTATATCATCTTTACAAAATGGATGCTCTAAAAGTTCTTTAAGTTTACCTATAAACTCTTTTGAAACAAACCCTTTTTTCTTTAGGATATCAAATAAAACAAGAGCTTGTTCTGCTCTGTATTTAGCTTTTTTTAAAAATTCTTCTCCATTTTCTGGATTTTCATAATGGTTTTGAATATCAAAATGCTTATCAATATCTCCTTTGTATGCTACTAATAAGTTTTCAGCATTTTGTTGTGTTACTCCATTTGTAGTAAACACATAGTCTCTGTCTTGAGTAAGTCTATTAATTCTTGTTTGACCATCTGCATAGTCATTAGGATGTATCTCTAAATAATGTGAACGATCCAAGGGTAATGTAATAACTGCTTTAGGATCATATAAACCTTGAAATTTATTTGTTTCAAAATGTCTAATTGAAACGGGATTATCAGACGTAATTATTGGTGCATCGGTGTCATTAATTTTAATCACATTTATTGTACAATCGTATTTGAACTTTACAAAATTCCCCCATTGTTCTAAATGATTTACTAAAAAAGCTGTTCTTGCACGTTCATTGTATTCTTTTTTAACTACTTCAATATCATCTATATGAAATTCCATTTTTTCTCCATACAAATTCATTTTAATAATACCTTCTTTATTTACTGTATGTGAAGCAGCATCAAATATTTGGTTATTAAAACTTTTTTGATGATTTAGAATCCGTGGTGTGCGGAAATATAATGATAGACATACATAAAGTATTTGGATTTTTTGCTCTTGCGTAACCGTCAGCAGCTTTTCGTCAATAAGCAACTTATATACTTTTGGAAACTCACTATCAACATTTTCAGCATAGTGTTTTTCTAAGGCATATTTTATTTCATCTGATTCAGCTGGTATTGTATAAATATTCTTTTCAAAACAAATATCTTTAGTGCTAATTTGCTCTAATAGCATATCATTATCCATTTTGTAAACATCCACAAAGTGATTTCTTTTTCTTCCTTCAACTGCAAAGTTCTTTAAATATGAACGTGGTATATAATGTTGTTTTATTGGATTTGACATTATTCTATTATTTTGCTGAGACTTCTTGCTTCATAAAAACACGCCAAGTTAAAGGAAAAGGTTGGCTTTTATAATGCCTGCTTGCAACGTGTGCTACAATATCGAAACTGTGCTTAAAAATTTTAAAATCCTTTTCTAATCCAAAGAGTTCCATTTCTGATACCATTTCTTTTTTGTATTCTTCAGCATCTTCATAAAGGGTCAAAGAATGTTTTAGGGTTCCTTCCCCATGACTATAATCTTGAACGCAAATTTTATCTTCCATTTCTTCAAGTGGAAACCAGATTTGCAAATTCAAATCAGCAAAAAGGTCGTTAATTATCTTACGAATAAACTGATATAAGTCTTCTTGATTTAAAATTAAAGCATACTCTGCCAAAATAGGTACTATCATAGAAGATTCAATTTCACAGTCTTCATCTCCATTATGGATATCTACAAGCTTGTCATAATTTTTTCTAAATAATGGAAAGAATTTTTCTATCCTATATCTGTCATCAAAACCCATAGTGATGGATGTTATCCATTTTTTTGCTGGATCAAAATTTCGAGTAAAACATAATAAGTTAAGTGCTAGTGCTATCTCCACACTATGCGAATCGTATTCTGGATATTTTGAAGGTGGATTATTCTCTATAAATAAACATAGTGCATTACTAATTGAGAGCGCACTATTATAATATTTTTGAGCTTCTTCCTTACGGTCCTCGCGATAATGAATTCTATATTCTTGTATTTCACTTAATCCAATGGTCGCTATTATTCCGATTTCTTCCCAAACATTAAGACTATATTCTAAACTATTTCTACTGTATTTATAGAGGCTATGCTCAGTTCTATAATGCATCGCAGCTTTGTTAAAGTAATTCACTCCGATTATTCTTCGTAGAAGATGAATTTTATAAAACTCTTGTCTCACAAAAGTCTTTTCCATATGTCCGCCTTGCTGAATAAATTGCCAAACGAGTATTAAACTTCTCTCGCTTGCAAAAATTGACGGTTTTAAGTTTTCGTTATCCTGAGACCATTTGTAAATTATATTTAAACACAACCTAACGAGTCTAAGTTTTTTCAATATCTGTCTCTTCTGCTTCGATTGTTTCTCTAAAATTTGACCAATCAGCACATAAAAATGTTGTAAATTATAATCAGGTAATTCTAAAAACACTAAGGATTTTCTTAATAAGGACTGATACTCCTGTGGAAATAATTTTTCCTTTACCAAATAATCGTCAAGCATTGCGCTTATTTCTCCTGTTCCCCAAAAATCATATTCAACTTTATCCGTAGTATTTAAATCTACATATTGCGTCCAATCAATTAATACATTTTGATTAATGACTCCATTTGTGCATACAATTATTTTAATAGGTAACTTTTTTAAGCGAGTTGTAAGTGATGTGGTTATATAAGTATCTTTTATTTGATTCAATGTAGAACGGATTGCGTTTACATCTCCATCCCAAGTTGTTCGGGTTAGATTACCTTGCTTTACTGCAAACAAAAACACTTTTTTTATTCCATCATCTGAATCTATACCCACAGCTGAAATATCCACACCAAATTGCCGACCTCTCATTGGTCTTGAAATGGTTGTAAATTTCATTCCAACTAAAAGATCAGTCAATAAGGTGTCTAACTCCTTATCCTCCTTTAATAGTTTTATATATTCGCTGAGTAAAAACCTCATTGTCGTCTTTTAAAATTTTGCCATAATAATCTTTCCTTTTTTTGACCAATAGGGTCTATAAATTCGCCTCTTGGCATTTCCCCTTTATGCGAAACAACTCCTGGTGTCATCCTTTCGGTATATTCCCCATTGTACTTTGTAAATGAAGATGCTCCAGCTCTGTAATGAAGATTCTTAAATAAACCACGTAGCGGTGAACTATTATCTTCAGTTTCCTTATACATCTTCCTGAATTTTTTATTCTGGATTTTGTCGTAATGCATTAGTCGTCCCTCAGATGGTGCAAATTCTTTCAGAACCTTTAGGTCTGAATAAGCTTTATATTTATTTTCGCCTTCCTCAATAATATCTTTAATTATTTTTTTAAGTTTTCTGCTGGCGGTTTTCTTTTTTAGGTTTAAAAATTCTATTGTAGAATAATAATTAAATATAAAATGGTCAATAAACAAATCTGCCAAAAAAGGGACCACCTCTTTATTATCTACTTTTTGTTCTAGTATTGAATATACTAATGATAATGAAGTGTCTTTATCATAGACGAAAGCCAAAATTTTATAGGTTATAAATTCGATATCATAATCAGAAAGATCTTTTAACACATCTTCAGAAAGTGTTAACCCTAAAAGATTTCTCATATATCTAGCACCATTCATTTCGAAAATGGCAATATGAAAATTAGGATTGTCTTTATTTAACCAGTTGGTGTAGAGCTTTTGAAAATCAGGATAAAAATCATCGCAAAGTGTATTTATTAAATGACTGAAGTATTCTATTTTTCTTGCATTTTCAAGACTCATATCTATCCAATCCGTAATAAAACCAACTACTATGCTTAAATTTGTTTTGGCTACATTTTCTAAGCGATATGCCAAGTGATTATAAGCACCTGCATGTTCAAGGTCTATGTGAAGTAATAATGGAAGATATTTTTCAAATAGTTTTATTTCCTTTTCTAAATTTAGATTATGGTCTAAAAAGTAAATGAGTTCTAGTTGAATGCCTATAGTTTTTACACTAGACAGTTTATCTATAATAGCATCAGCATTTTTTAAAACCTTTCTTTTATTTCTAGCTGTAAAGAAAATTGATGGCCACGACTCGGCTAATGATTCAGAATTTGCAATATCATTAAATTGTTTCTCAAT
This sequence comes from uncultured Algibacter sp., assembly GCF_947495925.1. Lineage (GTDB taxonomy): Bacteria > Bacteroidota > Bacteroidia > Flavobacteriales > Flavobacteriaceae > Algibacter_E. Next base: position 601,161 of record NZ_CANMAU010000002.1, on the reverse strand, counting down.
CCAACTGATAAAGGCTTTTGGTGTTGCTTTATCTAACAAATCTATCTTGGCTATAGATTGTATGCCAATTCTGCTTAAACTTATCTCAGCATTTCTAATTAAGTTTTTGATTTTAGTAATTGCAAACTTTTGGTCCGATTTATATAAGCCAGAGATAATATCTGTTAGAGAATCGTACAAAAATAGATTCTGAGCTTCCAAAATCTTAGAATAAATTTCCTTACCAAAAGAGGCGTTACTTTTTGATTCATTCTCTAAGGCTATTCTAAGATCTCTATGAGCGTAATTATTTTCTAACTTTTTTAATAAAGCCGGTAATGCTTCAATAAATAGGCTTCTATCAACTTTACTAATATCCTTACAAAAATCCTTATACTCCTTCCACCAATTATCTGGCTCTTTGTTATTTAATAAGTCTTGTAGAAATTGCAAATGAAAAGAATTAAATTTTTGACTAAAGTTAAAAAAGTATAGAAGCGAATTAGAAAAATTGTAAGGTATTTTTAATATTAATTCGCAATTCTTCAATTTTCATAGAAAAATATAGTTTAAATTTTATTTCATATACTAAATGAAATCAAACTAAATCAAATACTATTTAGCAGAAGATAAACAGCTAAATTCTGTACTTATTCTGTACTATATGAAATAAAAAAGCCTTTCAATTTCTTGAAAGGCTTGGTTTTACTAGTAGCGGGAACTGGACTCGAACCAGTGACCTTCGGGTTATGAGCCCGACGAGCTACCTACTGCTCTATCCCGCGATATAAATCTAAAATAATTTACTTAGCTTTTAACTTTCGGTTCATAATGCCGACCAAATTATTTCGGACTGCAAATATACAATCCTTTTTAGCTTTCTACAAGCATTAAATGATAAAAAATCATTGCTCAATGCTATCTGCTTGAAAATCTAACAATTCAGAACTCTCAAAGGATACGGAAACTTGAATAGGATTACAACAAACCTCACAATCCTCAATATATTTTTGTTTTAAAATAGAATTATCAAGCAACATAGAAATGTGCTCCCAACAATATGGGCAAGTAAAAAAATGTTCTTTCATGATACTCAAAACTAAAAAAAGACCATCTTAAAGATGATCTTTTTTTTAAACTAACTCAAAAATTTACAAAACTATTCTTTTTCAATGTCCATTGTTGCAGCAGCTGTTTCTAAATTAACATTTCCAATAGGCAATGTACTTTCTCCAGAAACTGTTATATACTCGCTACTTAAATTATTATCGCTAACCATTAAAGTAGTTAGTTTAGTTAACATTACAAATTCTTGTGGTAAATAACCGGTTAATTGATTCGTTGATAAAAGCAGCTCTTCTAGATTTGATAATTGAGCTATTTCTGACGGAATCTCACCTTGAAGCTTATTATCCATTAGACTCAATTTCTCAAGATTTTTTAACGCACTAATTCCATTAGGAATAGTACCTGTTAAATAATTACTTCCTAATAAAAGTTCTCTTAACTCAGTTAATTCCATTAAACTTACAGGTATTTCTCCAGTTAATTTATTACTATATAATTTAAGTGACTCTAGATTTTTCAGTTTTCCATATTCAGATGGAATAGGACCTTCGAAACTATTCATAAATAACTCTAAATACCTTAACTCTGTTAAACTTTGTAAACTCGAAGGAAGTTCTCCTACCAATTTATTGAACCCTAAGTTGATTCTTTCCAAATAAATCAAGTTGCTTAACTCATTTGGTAATTCACCTTCAAGATTATTAAATTCAAGGTTTATTTCTACAACTTTATTATTCTCAATTATAACACCATGCCATTTACTCACTGGTTCTTTAATATCCCAAGACACATTCCAATAATCTCCGTGCGTTGAATTATAAAGGGCTACTAAAGCTTCTTTCTCTTTAGGTGAGATATCTGCAAAAACATGTGTAGTCACAAAAAAACATATTAAAATAAGTTTTAAGAATTTCATACTTTGGTTAATTTAAGGGATTATTTCTTACGAAATTAACCAAAATATAGATTATCAGTTATTTTATTCGACGAAAAGCGCTTTTTTTTAACACTTACAAGCCGTTAAACGATAAATCACTTAACCTACAACTACCAAACATAATATTATAAGCCTACATTCAGCAACTCTCCGCTTATTTGAAGCATTTCCAATTCTGCTATTTTAGCAAAGTATTTTGCCTTGTTTCTATTTATTTCAGCATTAAGAAGATTTATTTGCGCCAATCTAAATTCTACGAAACTCACTTGCCCTAATCTAAACTTTTCTTGAGTTCTATCAAAGTTATTCTGAGAAGTCTTAATATTGTTTTCTTGAAGATAATAGATTTCAAGACGGTTTTGGTAGTTACCCCAAGCATTATTAAAGTCGCGCTCTAAAGTAACCAATAACTCTTCTTTTCTAATCTCTTGAGCCTCCAAGTTAATTTTTGCATTTTTTACACGCGTAATGGTATTCCCGCCATCAAACAAGTTCCAGCTTAAATTTAAACCCCCAGAAATACCAGTATTTGTTGACGTCGCAACGAAAGAAGCAGCGTTATTATTGTTCCTATTCCACCCATAACTACCTACCAAACCAACAGAAGGTAAATAAGCAGATTTCTCTAATTTTACCCCGTAAGTATTTATATCGATACTTTTATCTATCTGAAGCAAATTCACGTTATTCGCAATAGTCTTTTCCAATAAGTCTGTTTTGTCATAGATATTATTAAAACTCACAAAGGTATCAACCTCAAAACTTTCTGGTAATACGTTTCCAAGGACTAAATTTAAATCGCGTTTAAAATTGCGTAGTTGTTGCTCTGTATTCAAAACCGTAATACTATCATTATTCACATCTACTTCGGCACTTAAAACTTCTAGCTTAGTATTCTGTCCGTAATCAAATTGATAACTTGCACGTTTTAACCTATCCTTAGACACTTCTAAAGTCTGGTTAAGCGATTTTACATTTTCTGTGAGTTCAGTCACATTATAATATACCGTAAATAACTGCAACATGGTCAATTCAATAGTCTCCCTTGCTTGCAATTCTGTTAATTGCTCTGCTTCTTGCAATTGCTTGTAATTATAGGACCTCCCTAAACCATCAAATAAAACATAATTTAAATCTACAGATGCATTATACCGAGAGCTTTCAGCTCCATTTAAAACAGTCACACGGCCATCTGCAAATTCTGCCTCTGTATTATCTCTATTATAAACAGCTCCAGCGTTTCCAGTAACGGTGGGTAAATACCCAGAATTCAAAACACTCGCATTATTCTTAGCAATTTCAACATCCGTATTTATCAGTTTAATACCATAGTTATTTTCTAATGCCAACGCTACTGCTTCTTTTGGGGTAAGGATCTCCTGTGCGAATAATGGAAACTGCACAATAAGAAGGCTAACAAATATGTAAAATTTAATTTTCATGCTCCTCTTTTTGTTCTTTAATGGCACGTTCAACTTCTTCTTTTGATATCTCACGACCCGTGGCAAGCCATTTGGTATTTTTCTTTATTCCATTACTAAAAGCTAAAAACAACGGTAAGACCAAAAGCGTTAATACAGTAGCATATGCAATACCAAAAGATATTGAAATAGCCATAGGTTTTAAAAACTGAGCCTGTCTACTTTTTTCGAGTAATAAGGGCGCTAATCCTGCTACTGTAGTTAAAGATGTTAAAAATATGGCTCGAAATCTAGATTTTCCAGCTTCCGAAAGCGCCATATCAAAATTCATCCCTTCCCTTAAATTTGAATTAAACTTACCAATGAGTACCAAGCCATCATTCACCATAATTCCAATTAATGCAATAATACCTAGTAAAGAAAGTATATTAACAGAAAAGCCTAATACCCAATGCCCCCATGCAACCGCAGTTAAACTAAATGGCACCAATAATAACAATAAAATAGGTTGACTATAACTTCTAAAAGTAAAAGCAATAGTAATATATATGAGTAAAAGAATTGGAATTCCGGCAGTTACTAAAGAACTTGAAAGTTTTGAAGCCTCTCTATTTTGACCTTCAAAAGAAGCTGAAATTGTGGGGTATCTAGACTGCATTTCCGGCATAATATTTCCCTTAATATTATCAAGTATATCCGTAGCACTTGTACTCGGGTCTTTTAAATCGGCAGACACTCTTATCTCTCTTTGTCCTATAAGATGATTTATAGCTACATCTCCTCGCTCAATTTTATATTGCGCAATATCTTTTAGTGAAACTCTTTCACCGGAAGGTGTTACAATACGCATGTCGTCCAAATCATTAATTGACTCCCTACTGGTTCTATCATAACGCACCCACACCTTTATTTCATCCTGTCCGCGTTGAAAACGTTGGGCTTGGACACCAAAAAAACCAGCCCTAACCTGATTCATAACAGACCTTAAATCTAGCCCCAAGAGATAGGCACTTTCTTTTAATTGTAACCTTATTTCTTTAATCCCTGCTGGATCATTATCCTCAACATCTTTTAATAATGGGTTAGACTGTAAAATATTCTTAAGTTCTAATTTAGCAGCTTTAAGCTCTTCTATATTATTTCCTAATAATGAAACAGATACAGGGCTTCCACCAAAATTACCACCTGATCCAAAAATTAATCGTTCAGTTCCAATTACAGGTCCTACAATTTCCCTTAACCTATTCGCTACCAGTCGAGAATTGATAGCATCTGGTCGTTCTTCCCCAGGAAGCATATTTATTCGCAATCTAGCACTAGAGGAACTGTTTAATGATAGTATTGTATTTTCAAAAAGTTCCTTCCCCGTTCCTTTTAGATATTTTTCTGTCAGCTCTTTATTAACTATATAAGACTTCTGTTCAATCATAGAGATTATAGAATCCGTTATCTTAACATTAGTTCCATTAGGCATATCAAGTTCTACAGAAACAGTATCACTAGCTATAGAAGGAAATAAGGTAACTCCAATAATTCCGCCACCAATTGCACCAAACGTAAGGACCAAAAATCCAATGAAAATTCCCAAGGCCAATAGCTTAAATTTTAAAACAAAATTCAATACAGGACTATAAATCTCATCCCTTAAATAAGCCATGAAACGATCTCCAAGCTTATTAATTCCCCTCATTTTAGCAAAAAATTGTTTTAGCTTCGATGGGTTTTCATCTTCAATTGGCTTTCGTAATGCTTTTGAATGTGCTAAATGTGCTGGTAAAATTATTAAAGCTTCAACTAATGATACTACTAGAGTTAAAATTACGATAACAGAAACTTCACTAAAAAATTCTCCTATTCTACTATCTAGAAACAAGAATAGTGAAAAGGCCAGTAACGTCGTAATAATAGCAGAAACCACTGGAGGAATTACTTCCATAGTACCATCAATAGCAGCCTGAATGGGTGTTTTTCCCTTTTCATAATGTTGATAGATATTTTCGGCAATAACAATGCCGTCGTCTACCAAAATACCTATTACAATGATCATCCCAAAAAGAGATAGTACATTAATAGTGACATCAAACTGCCCTGCAAAAATAAACATCCCTAAAAACGAGATTGGTAAACCAAAGGCCACCCAAAATGCCAATCGAGTATTTAAAAACAAGGATAAAAAGGTTAATACCAGTAGCATGCCTATAACGGCGTTTTCAGTTAATAGTTTTGTACGCTGATTTAGGGTAATTGATAAATCTCGAACCACATTAAGTTGAACATTATTATGGCTTTGATTATAACCTTCAATATAATCCTTAACCTTATCGGCCGACGAAATTAAATCTTCGTTATTGGTACTTGTAACCGTGATATCTACAGATAATTGCTCATTAAAATATGTAGCATTTGGAGTTTCAGAAAAACGATCTCGAATATTAGCAATATCTTTCAATCGAACCGTTTTACCTTCTGGTGTCGCTTTTATAATGATATTTGACAGCTCATCTCCATAGTACGATTTATTATTGGCTCTTATTAAATACTCTTCCACATCTGTCTTTATATTCCCCCCTGTAACCAAAATATTTGATGTACTAATAGCCTGAGCAACATCATTAAAGGTTATTTCATAAGCTAGCAAACTATTTTCATTAACCGCTATTTCAATTTCTTCTTCCGGATATCCAGAAACTTGAACTTGCGAAATTCCAGTAATAGCTCGTAAGTCATTTTCTATTTGTCGTCCAATTTGTTTTAATGTTGCTAGAGGTACATTTTTGCCACTTAAAGCAAAAGAGATTGTTTGCCTCACTTCTTCTCGTTTTGCAACAACTAAGGGCTCCATGCCTGTTGGATATGATGGCACACGGTCTACCGCATTTTTAACCTCCAATAACATGAAATCAATATTTTCACCCTTTTCAATTTCAACTGTAATCGTACCCCTGTTTTCTCTGGAAACTGAGGTTACCCTATCTAAGCCTCTTAAGCCTTTTAAATTATCTTCAATTTTAAGAACAACGCCTTCCTCAATCTCTTGCGGTGAAGCTCCAGGATAAGTAATATTTATGTTAATAATTTTTGAATCAACTAAAGGAAAAAACGAAGATTTTAATGAAATTATTCCAATAATACCAAAGGCTAGAAATGCTAATATAAAAACATTCACAGCAACATGGTATTTTATAAAATAAGCGATTAGTTTTCTCATTACTTTTTCGCTTTTTTACCCGTTGATTTAAAAGGCTTCACTAACATCCCCGCATAAGCGCCAGGAACTGCCTTTTTTAGAATTACAGTCCCATTTGGAACACCTTTTAAAACAACTTTTGTGTCTGAAAAATGAACAGGATTTACTGCAATTACATCCAAAATACTATCTCGAATTACAAAAACTTGTTTACTTTCTAAAAATAGATTCCTGTCAATTTCTATCGCATCTAACTCTTCCTTCGCATCTAATGTTGCTTCTAAATACATGCCTTCTTTTAATGCATCATCTTTAACCTCAATATAAGCCGTTATAGTTTGTGTAGCCGTATCAATACTACCATTTACCCTAGATACTTTTCCTTTATAGAATTCGGTACCATCTAAATTTTTAAGTTGTACGGATTCTCCAACTTTTAATAAACTCGCATACCCTTTACTTAAGGCTACTTCCATTTCATACACCAAGGGGTCAATAAATTCACCCAGTTTTTGTCCAGATCTTATCAACGAACCTTCTGTTACTAATGCTTGAGTAAGTATCCCAGAGAAAGGAGCTGCTATGGTGTATTTAGATAATCGTTGCTCTAAATTTTTAACATTATAATAGTTAGAAATTATACCTCTTCCTGTAATAAAATAATTTTCCTTATCCGAAGTCATTTCTGGAAGTTTGGGTGTAGTCTTACTTAAATCAAAATTATTCAGGTAGTTTTTCCACTTCTCGTATACATCAGGAAAATCCAACCTTAAATCAGGCATAATTGCAGCTAGTGTATTGTATAAATTACTTTTTGAAGATTGTACACTAGCATAATACTCTGAAGCATTAATTCTGATTAAAGCCTGACCCTTACTATATTTTTGTCCAGGTTTAAAAAGAATATTTGAAGGCTTAAATACTCCTTGAACTTCAGAAAACAATTCTACTCTGCGCTTTGCAACCAAATTACCGTTAGCAGGAATAACAATTTTTACAGTCCCATTTTTAACGGTATCAATAAAAACAGTTTTTACAACTTTTTCCTTTACTGGTTTTGGCTTATTTTTATTTGCTATAAGGGTATTTGCAACATAAAATGAAAGTGCAACGAATAGAATTCCAATAATGGAAAGTATAATTTTGCGCATGTTATTTCGTTTGATGGTCTGACTGCAAAATTAAACTATAGTTTAAACGTTAAACGTTAAAAAAAACCTAAAAGACTAGTTGTCTAATAACTCAATCTCCATTTGAATAGCCTCCCATTTCTCCATTAACCCTTCCAAATCTTTTTTCTTTTTTTGGTAGTTATCAAAAAAATTAGGTTTCGAAGTTGTTTCCTCATAATTCGCCTCAAGTTCCAAATCAATAGCTTTAATATCGCGCTCTAATTGATTGATTTTGGACTCGACATTACTGAGTTTGTTATTTAAAGATTTAATTTTCTTTTGATCTTCATAAGAGGTCTGCTTCTTAGCTTTAGGTGTTTCTTTAACAACCGTTCGTTTTTCAACTTCTCTTAAATTTTCGACTTTACGCTGTTCTAAATAATAATCAATATCTCCTAAATACTGTTTTAGCTTATGATCCTTAAACTCATAAACCATATTAGTTAAACCCTGCAAAAAATCACGGTCGTGCGACACTAATATTAATGTACCTTCAAAACGTTTTAAAGCCTCTTTCAATACATTCTTAGACTTAATATCTAAGTGATTGGTAGGTTCATCCATAATAAGAACATTGAACGGCTGCAACATTAACTTAGCCAATGCCAACCTGTTACGCTCACCTCCAGAAAGCACACGTACATACTTATCGACCTCATCACCTCTAAATAAAAACGAACCTAAAATATCTCTTACCTTACTTCGGTTTGTTTCGTTGGCTGCATCAATCATCGTATCATGGACGGTTTTATTTCCGTCAAGATACTCAGCTTGATTTTGGGCAAAGTAACCTATTTGCACATTATGCCCAAGCTTCATATCACCATCATACTTTATATCTCCAACAATAATTTTAGCTAAAGTCGATTTCCCCTGTCCATTCTGTCCTACAAAGGCTGTTTTACTATCACGTTCTATCTGTAAATCTACCTGCTTTAAAACTTGATTATCTCCATAATTTTTCGACACACATTCCGCTTCAACAACAACTTTACCCGGAGTAATAGATACTGGGAAATTAAGAGTCATAACACTATTATCATCTTCGTCAACCTCAATCCTATCAATTTTATCAAGTTTCTTAATTAAGGATTGGGCCATTGTAGCTTTAGATGCTTTAGCACGAAACTTTTCAATTAACTTTTCAGTCTGTTCAATTTGTTTTTGTTGATTTTTTTGAGATGCCAATTGCTGTGTTCTCAATTCTTCTCGCAAAACCAAATATTTCGAATACGGTTTGGGATAATCATAAATACGCCCTAAAGAAATTTCAATAGTCCTATTTGTTACATTATCCAAAAACATTTTATCGTGAGATACAATCGCAACTGCACCAGGATAATTCTTTAAAAATCCTTCTAACCAAATTATAGATTCTATATCTAAGTGGTTAGTAGGCTCATCCAGTAGTAGAACATCGTTATTTTGTAACAGCAACTTTGCCAACTCTATTCGCATACGCCATCCACCAGAAAAGGTATCGGTTAATTTATCGAAATCAGGGCGCTTAAATCCTAACCCCTGAAGTATCTTTTCAGTATCGCCTTGATAATTATAACCTCCCAAAATTTCGTACTGATGCTGCAATTCATTGATATCAATCATTAGCTGATGATAGCCTTCACTTTCATAATCTGTACGCTCAGCCATTTGTGTATTTACAGCTTCCATTTGAGCCTCTAAACTCTTTATTTCGGTAAATGCCTCATATGCTTCTTCAAGCACAGTTCTACCCAAAACAAAATCTATATCTTGCTTTAAAAACCCAATTTTAAGTTCTTTGTCAGCAGCTATTTGTCCTGTGTCAGGCTCCAATTCTTTTGACAAAATTTTAAGCATCGTAGATTTACCTGCTCCATTTTTACCAATTAAGCCTACCCTATCTCCATTTCCTAATTTGAAAGTAATGTCTTCAAATAGGTATTCTCCTTGAAATGAAATCGATAAATTATGAATGTTCATCATAGAAATGTAACTTTTGTCACAGCCCATTTAGTATTAAATGGTATTTTTGTACTGTAATTGCGCTTGCAAAAGTACATTAAATTATATGTTTAAAAAAGGCTCAAAATTGTATAGCATTTTAACTGGTAGTTGCCCAAAATGCCATGAAGAATCTATGTTTAAAAACAAAAATCCGTATGCCCTTGCTCAGGCTTTAGATATGCACAAAACTTGTTCTAACTGTGGTACAAAATACAAGATAGAACCTTCTTTCTTTTATGGATCTATGTATGTTAGTTATGCGGTGGGTATAGCTTTTGCTGTTGCAGCATTTGTAATTTCATTTTTTATTTTCAGCGCAAGTGTTAATACCGTTTTTATTAGTATAGTGGTTACATTAATTATCTGCATGCCCATTATTATGAGGTTGTCTCGCAATATTTGGATTAACTTTTTTATGAGTTACGACAAGTCTTTGGCTAAAAAATAAATTTATTTTAGGCGTTACCCACAGGGTCGGGCTTTCCGTTAAAAGTTTTGGTTCGATGCGCACCTCACCAAAAGCTACCACTACGATCCCTAACGCAAGACAACTAGGATGAAAATCTTGCTATATCAATAGCGGATTCTAATGCTTCGTTATTTTCAATAAAATTATATAGCTGTTTCGCCACGTAAGGACCTATCATGACTCCTCGAGTTCCTAAGCCATTAAGTACAAAGAGGTTTTTATGAACTTTATGTTGCCCAACCAAGGGGCGCCTATCTTTCACAGTAGGTCTAATTCCTGCTAGTTGATCAATTACTTCAAATGGGCAATGAATAAGTTTTTTAAGTTTATTTAAAAGTTCTTCTTTTGCATTTAAACTAATGCTATTACTTAAATCTTTCCACTCATAAGTAGCTCCCACAATATATTTATCATCACCTAAAGGAATTAAAAATACCCCTGCCTTTAAAACGAATTCAATTTTTAAATCTGGAGCATGAATAACTACTAATTCTCCTTTAGCTGGGTTAAGTGGCAAATCTTTAAAAAAAGGGTTTTGTTTTACACCACAACCCTCTGAAAACACCACATTTGTAGCATCTATACTACGATAGCTTACTTTATCATTTTTAAAAGACAATGCATCATAATCAAAAGGTCTTTCCTTTAAAGCTTCCTTTTTTATCAAATCTGATTTATAGGCTTCAATCATGGTTTTTACATCAATACGCCCTGTCTCTAAAACTTCCCCAAATCCATATGGCGCTTCTATATATGGGCTGTTATTTTTAATAATTCTTGTAGACAAAAATTCAGAAAGCAAAGGTTTATCTGATGCCGAAAACCAATCATTTTGTTCCTCTAAAGAAGCGAACTTTCTATAAACTGGAATTTTATAATCCAATTTCACATTAAGTTCTTTTTCAATATTTGCATACAGTGGTAATGCTAAACCTAGTTGTTCTTTACTCTTCCAAACTGACGTGAACCTTTTTAAAACCACAGGGTTATATAAACCACCAGCGACGGTTGAAGATTTTTGAGAAACATCATCAAATACCATAAAAGATTTATTATTAGCTTTCAAATATTCACAAAAACTAATACCTGCAATTCCAATTCCTACAACTATATAATCTACTTGTTTCATCTTTGACGAAGATACTCAGAATATGAATTTAGTTCAATAAACTGCATAAAAAAACGCCCACTAATATAGTGAGCGTTCTAAACTTATTTATTCTATGGCTTAATATGTCCACATATCAAGTTCAAAGTCTCTAATTTTATCTTTAATCCTTTCAGATTCTAACAACTGCATTAAAGCATTATCAGACACGTATTCTGAAATAGCTCTATCACCCTGAACATTTTCTTCTCTAAAAATATAGCCTTGAAAACGTCTTGCATTTAACAAATGATCGAAAGAAAAAGGCATTGAACTATTTTCATCGTTGAACGATTTAGCTTCATGCAATATTTCTCTGGCATCAGGAAACCAAACCCAAAATAAAGCAACTAAATCTGGCTCATCCTCATCAATAAAGTTAACATCAGGAGCAACCGGAGCAATTCCTAATAGCCTATACTTCATTTCTGATTGACGTTTATCAAAGTACCAAAGTCCTTTTACATGATATTCTTTTATATCAGCGGCAGAAATACTTCTTCTATTAATATACTCAGCAGATAATTCTTCACCTGCGTTTAACTGCTCGATACCAAGCTCAGTGGTATCGACCATAGTTAATGCAGACTCAATATCTTTAAGCGTTCTTTTCGTGGTAAAATAAGAATCATCATAAATGTTTTCTATCTCTCCATTTTTGATGTTTTTCATCAGTACATCATATAAAGAACGTCTATCACTACCAATGTTATTAGTATCAATTGGGTAATACAATGGGAAGTTAGCGCGCTCATCAAGAACAACTTTCTCCCAAACCATTTTAGAAAATAGAATATCTCTATCATCAACATATCCATATTCTAAAGGTTTATCATTATCTACCGCCTTTTGATCTGCAGTTCTCACACCAATCTCATCAGGGCTTTTTGCGTTCAAAATATTCGCCTGCGCAAAAACACTTGACACTGTAAAAACAGTTGTTACGGTTAATAAAAAACTTTTTAAATTCATCTTAGTCAATTTTACATTTTTAATCTAGGGCAACAATACAAGGCATTATTGCCCGTAGTTTTTAGTTTGTTAACTCAACAAAAATTGGTGATACTTTTTTAAGTATTACACTTACACCACTCGCTTTTGCTTCAACGTCATATATTTGTACACCAGAACCACGTTTTGCTTTAGCTAAAGCTTTTTGAGCTCTACTATCTAACTTGTTTCCTTTTACGTTTATTGTTGGTTGTCCTGGAACTTTAAACTTAAATCCAGTAACACGTAATGGTAATTCAAAATCAAAATCATCAAATTTAGCACCAATAGTAGAAATTTTAAGACTATTACGTTGCATTTTTAACGAACCGTCTTCACCTCGTACTGTACCTGTTGGCTTCGGTAAATCTTTAATTCTGAATTTTGCATTATCACTTACTTTTCCGCCATCAGGTAATGTACCTGTTACGTTAATGGTAACTTCTCTACCTTTAACTCTTGTAGCATCCATAACATAACTACTTCCTTTCGATCTAGATAAACCTTGTGCACTAGCGTTCACTTTATTATCTGGAATACCAGCAAACGAAATAGTCATTGGGTTTTTAACACCACGATATACTACGTTCATTTTATCTGCCGAAATCGTCGCTGCATTTGGTTTGGCAACAGTAGCAAAAGAAGAGTTTACAGGCACTTCAATTTCTTCACCATCTTGGGCAAAAATTAATTTACCTTCAATCTTATGTTCTCCTACACCACCTGTTCCTATTTTCAACTTCACCTTACCATCTTCAATAGAGTATTGACCTTCAGAAAGCTTTCTACCATCTAAAGTTAATTCTACTCTACTTGGTTTTGTAGAAGCATCTTTACGTCCTAACACAATTTGTCCATCAAACTGCTCACCATTAAAGTAAGCTGATTTTGAAGTTTCCATTAAAGTTGTATAGTTTGTCATTGACACCTCACTAGAAAGTGTTCCTGCTAACATATTAGATAAAACTTGAGATTCAGTCGTTTTAATATCTGCTTGAAGTTGTGTCATTTTAGTTAAAGACGCCACTAAAGGAAATCCTTTATAATGGTAGTCTAACCAATCCACTTTAACACCATCTCTGTTTTTTACTGGTTCAGTGTTAAATTTATCGTTAACTTCTTTTACAACAGACTCCATACCTTTTTCATCGGCTAAAATTTTAGCCACACCTTCTCTAAAGGTTTTCATATGGTTTAAAAATTCTTGACCATCTTCTTTAATTTTGTCTCCTTTAAAGAAATGCTCATCAAGGTAATCGCCTTTATCCATGATCTCATAATCTGTAGGATCATCAATTTTGGTTGTCATTTTACCTTTTAGCTCCTCTAAATAAGCATCAAAATCATGTGCTAAAGCATCAATCTGATCTGCTTTAGCTTTTAATGGTTTATACTTTTCTGGTTGATCTGCAGCTTTTACATCTAAACTTGCAACAAAACTAGCATTTCTAGATTCTGTAGCTTCGTTAGATTCTGTAAGCTTTTCGTTCATTAATCCGAAGGCCGAAAGCACTTCTTTTGACATATTTAAAGCTAACATCGCTATAAATATTAAATACATCAGATTAATCATTTTCTGTCGTGGTGATAAGTTTCCTCCTGCCATGATTTAATTAGGTTTTTTTGGTTAATTAATAGTAATTTGGGATTATTAACTCTCCTAATTATTTATTCATTGCAGATAACATACCTCCGTAAACACCATTTAATGATGATAAGTTAGATGCTAAAGATTCCATTTGCTCCTTTAACTTAGCAGCATTCTCCACAGATTCTTCGTTAACTTCTTGTTGTTTAGTAGCGTTATCCAACTGTACCTTATATAAACTGTTTAAAGATTCCATTTGAGCAGCAGCTAATGATAATTCCTCACCATATTTTTTAGATGCTTCAACAGAGTCAACGGTAGAAGACATGTTTTTAGCAGCTCCTTCGAAACCTCTAATACTTTCTCCTAAGCTTGAGATTAACTCGCCATCAATCTTAGCTTCTTTTAATAAGTTATCTAATTTTTGAGATAATAGACCTTGAGCATCTTCTTTCCCATCTTTTTTCGTGGATTGACCACCAGCTAATTCTGGATATACTAAAGACCAATCTAAATCTTCATCAACAGGTTCGAATGCTGATAATGCAAAAATAATTGCTTCGGTTACAAGACCAAGGGTTAACATTACGTTACCAGTTAAAGGTCCAATTTCGAAATGAATAATCTTGAATAGTGCACCAACAATTACAATTGCTGCTCCTAATCCGTATGCCATATTCATAAATTTCTTACTTGCTTTTGACTTTGCCATAATTTTCGATTTTTAATTTAAGTAGGTACTACTTAAGTAGGTTGATTAATAAATAATGTTTATTGCGATACACGTTAGCATATCTGGTTATTGATTTGGTTTAAAATTATTTCTTACCGTTACTGGTTACTTGTGTCCCCATGTAATCTTGAACGGTTCTGAAACCTATATAACTTCTTGCTGAATCAGCATACTCAAAATCTCTTGAACTTACTTGTAAAAAGTAGGCAACATCTTTCCATGAACCACCTCTTACAATTTTTCTTTGATTATCAGGGTCATTAACACTAGGGTTAATTGTTGATGTATGTTCATAAGATGCAGGATCATAAGATGCATTTACCCATTCTGCAACATTACCAGCCATATTATATAAATTATAATCATTTGGCTCATAAGATTTTGCTTCAACAGTATATAATGCTTGATCTGCAGCATAATCGCCTCTTACAGGTTTAAAGTTTGCCATAAAGCAACCTCTATCACTTTTTGTATAAGGACCTCCCCAAGGGTACGTTGCAGCTTGAAGACCTCCTCTTGCTGAATATTCCCACTCAGCTTCAGATGGTAATCTAAACGTGTTTACATTTGCCGCTCCTTTTTTCGATTTTTGATAAGTATTTTTCCAAAGTGTTCTCCACTCACAAAATGCTTTTGCTTGTTTCCATGTTACTCCTACCACAGGATAATCACTATAAGCATCATGCCAGAAATAATCGTTATGCATAGGTTCATTATAAGAGTATGCAAAATCTCTAATCCAAACGGTAGTATCTGGATATACTTCAATTTCCTCTTTTATAATTACGTCCTTACGTTTTACTCCTCTACTTCTTGCTGCCTCTTGGATATCCATATGGCTGTATTGGAATTTAAACTTAGTTACATCCCAAGTTCGTTGCCCATTATAAGACTCCTCTATTGGAAGATACATAGTATCCATAACTTCTGTATAATACTCGTCTGGATATTCTGAAGTATCGAAAAGTAAATCTACATCTTTATTTAATTTTCTTCCTTCATACATATCCGGACCAAGACCAGTATAGTTTTCAAACATATACTTTTCATAAACAGACATATTAACTGTATCTGCATCTTTAAATGCATACTCGCCAATACCTCCATCTTCGGGAGTCATGCCGACTTCATCAGCCAAAACAGCCAATTTCATTCTTACAATTGAGTCTCTTACCCAATTAACGAATTGACGGTATTCGCTATTTGTTATCTCTGTAGCGTCCATATAAAAGGCTCTTACAGTAACGGTCTTTGCGGGTGCATCATGAACTCCAGCCAGATCATCGTCGGCTTTACCCATAATAAATGCACCTCCAGGAATAAGTTCCATGCCAAAAGGCTTTTCAGGATGCCATTTTTTTCCTTGAACACCTACTAGTTCGCCCCTATCTTTAGAGCCACAACTTACAAGTATTGCTAATAATGCGGTTAATAGTATAAACTTCTTCATATCCATGATAAACTCGAGGTTAATTTATTTAGCTTCAATTACGAGAGCGTAAACATATTTATATATTTCCTAAAAAACAACTTTTTATCTAAAAAAATAACATTTCGTCGTAAAAAAACAGCATTTCACCGATGAAATTAACTGTTTAACTGTATTTACTTTTAAACACAATTCTTTTGAAACGCTTTATACCAGCGGTCTGGTATCATATTATTACATGCATCAAGGTAATCTTGGTGCATGCATGGTAATAACGTATGTCTTTTCAATTTATTATTGACTTCAGCTAAAAAAGGAATCTCAATCCACCATCGTCCTGTCTTATTGCTTTTGTAAAACACCAACTCTTGAGAATCCACCAAAGTGATAAACTTTTGATAGCTACTTTCATCAAGAAAGTCATCATCCTTAATTCTACAATTAACACCTTCAATAAAGTACCAAAGTACTTGAGCAATTAACATTGACGTCATTTCATCATCTTTTGAAGGCTTATACTCATAAACACCAAAAGAAGTCACTTTATTACTTATACCGGCATATCTTGCAATAGCACAAATTTCTTTTCCATCTAAACCATTAGGAGAATACCTTTGACCCAAACTTAATTCGGAACCTTTAACGGCATTTAAATCAATACTTACAATATTAGCATCGCGTAGTACGGGTTCAACTATAGTTATATCATTTGAAATTTGACCTAATCTATAGGACTCAAAATAAAGACTGTCCATTAAATCAATTTCTTCCTGGGAATTAAAATATGTTTGATACCCTATAGTAGCATAATTAAATAAGTTATAAGGCTCATCCAAGATAATCTTACCAACAAAACTATTATTTTTAATAGGTTTTGATGAATCTCCAAGATTAAATTGAGCATCTACATTCACTATATTTACCATGGGAATCAAGGAATCATATGCTCTGTAATTTGCATATGTTAAATCTTGTGAGCCACCCAAAATTATTGGAATTATTCGCTTAGCCACTAGGATTGAAATGGATTCTTTTAAAGCAAAATAAGTATCCTCAACACTCTCTCCTTTATTAATATCACCTAAATCGGCTACGGTTGTATTCCAGCTTCCAGGGAAAAGACTATAAAAAGACTTCCTAATTTCATTCAACTGAAATTCTTCACCTATATAATTAATATCATTTCTATTTTCAATAACACCAATAATAGCAAGATCAACACCATCTAAATCAGGAATACCATGTTGCGTAGAGTGAATTTTGAGTTTTCTTCCCAAAGCTTGAGAGGAAAGCAACTCATTATGAGCTAGCACTAAATCTGAAACTGGGGAGAGGAAATTAAAATTCATATTAATAGCAAAGTCAATCTACTTATCTCTAACTTGTTATGTTATTAAACAAATATCAAAAGAATAAATGATAATATCTAACGTGTTAATGCAAAAATAATATTACAAAAGTATTATATCAGTAATTTCCAATCGTAATTATTACGAATTCAAAATTTACAATAAATATTACTTCTTTTTAGCCGGGGCCTTTTTTTTCCTTGTTGTCTTTTTCTTAGGAGCATTAGCCTCTATAATTGCTTTTGCTTCTTCCAAAGTCATTTCAGATACATCAACAGTTTTTGGTAACTCTACTTTAATCTTACCTTTTAAAACATTATGTCTCCCCCAACGTGCTTTTTCAACACGAACACCTTCTTCTTCCCAATTATGAATAACTTTATCTATTTCTTTTTGAATTTTAATCTCTATTAATTCAACAATATCTTCATCAGACAAATTATCCCAATCGTACTTTTTATTCACGTTAATAAACATATTGTTCCATTTTATAAATGGCCCAAAACGCCCTTTACCTTTTTGTACTGGTAAATCTTTGTACATATATATAGGTGCATCTGCTTTTTGCTTTTCTTTTATCAAAACAATAGCTTCATCAAGCTCTACACTTAATGGGTCAACACCTTTTGGAAGCGAAACAAAGGCACTACCAAATTTTACGTAAGGTCCAAAACGTCCATTATTAACCTGAACCTCCTCACCTTCATATTCACCTAATGTTTTTGGAAGCTGAAATAAATCCATAGCTTCTTCATAGGTAATGGAATTTAATTGCTGGTCTGGACTTAAACTTGCAAATTGCGGTTTTTCTTCATCATCTACAGTACCTATTTGCACCATCGGACCAAACTTACCAAGCCTAACACTTACTTGCTTGCCGCTTTTAGGATCTGTTCCTAAAATTCTTTCTCCAGACTCGCGATCAGCATTCTCTTTTACATCTTCCACTACAGGGTGAAAACTTTTATAAAATGACTTCATCATTTTTTTCCAATCTTCATTACCCTCAGCAATCTCATCAAAATCTGCCTCAACCTTAGCAGTGAAATTATAATCCAAAATAGCATCAAAATGGTTTACCAAAAAATCGGTAACAATCATTCCAATATCGGTTGGCACTAGCTTACCTTTATCTGATCCCACTTTTTCTGAAAGTATATTGTCATTTACTTCACCAGCTTTTAAGGTTAGTTGCGAATATTTGCGTTCTTCACCCTCAACTGTGCCTTTTTCAATATAATTTCTGTTCTGAATAGTTGAAATGGTTGGCGCATATGTAGATGGTCTACCTATACCTAATTCTTCGAGCTTTTTAACCAATGAAGCTTCAGTATATCTTGCCGGCGGCCTTGTATAACGCTCCGTTGCTGTAATGTAATTATTAAGTAAAGTCTCGTTAGCTTTCATTGCAGGCAACATACCATCTTGCTCTACATCTTCATCATCCGTTCCTTCTAAATACACTTTCAAGAATCCATCAAAGGTAATCACCTCGCCATTTGCAGTAAAAGTTTCTTTGTGGGTTGATGCACTTATTTTCACATTGGTACGCTCCAATTCTGCTTCACTCATTTGAGAAGCAATGGCACGTTTCCAGATTAACTCATATAATCTAGCCTGATCTCTATCAATATCTACCGAGTGAGTCGCAAAATTTGTCGGACGTATAGCCTCATGTGCTTCTTGCGCCCCTTTCGCCTTTCCTTTATAATTTCTTGGTTTACTATATTTTGATCCGTAAGCATTATTAATTTCTTCTTCGGCCCCTTTTCTCGCTTCATCCGATAAATTTACACTATCTGTTCTCATGTATGTAATCAAACCAGCCTCATACAAACGCTGAGCCATAGTCATGGTTTTACTTACCGAGAAATATAATTTTCGTGATGCTTCTTGCTGTAAAGTTGACGTTGTAAAAGGTGCTGCGGGCGACTTTTTTGCAGGCTTTTTTTGTAAATCTGCAACTTTAAAATCTGCAGAAGCATTTTGTTCTAAAAACTTCTGAGCTTCTTCTTTAGACTTAAAATTCTTTGGTAGTTTGGCTTTAAATGTTTTTCCTTCTTCATTTGAAAATTCAGCATCTATTCTATATGACGCTACTGGAGCAAATCCTTGAATTTCTCTTTCCTTTTCTACAATTAAACGTACCGAAACAGATTGTACTCTACCTGCTGAAAGCCCTCCTTTTACTTTTCTCCAAAGTACCGGAGACAGCTCATATCCAACAATTCTATCAAGTACTCTTCGCGCTTGTTGGGCATCGACCAAATCATAATCTATACCTCGCGGATTTTCAATGGCTTTTTTAATTGCTGACTTTGTAATTTCATGAAAAACAATACGTTTCGTTTTATCCTTATCTAACTTTAATGCTTCAGATAAATGCCATGCAATAGCTTCTCCCTCCCGATCCTCATCACTAGCCAACCAAACCATTTCAGCTTTTTTCGCTAAATCTTTCAGTTTTTTTACAACCGCTTTTTTATCTTTTGAAACTTCATATTTTGGATTAAAATCACCATCAACATCAACACCCAATTCTTTAGAAGGTAAATCAGAAATATGTCCGAAACTAGATTCTACCTTAAAATCTTTACCTAAAAATTTTTCAATGGTCTTTGCCTTTGCTGGTGACTCCACGATCACTAAATTCTTCGCCATACTACTTTTTTTGAAGCTACAAATGTATATGAAAAAAAGTTTATCTGTAGCATTTTATGGATTATCTGATTATTATTTAAATAAAAAAGCCTGCCTTTAAGCAATTTAAAAGCAGGACTTTTCAATATTTAACACTTCATTCAGTTGAAGTTCCTATTTCATCTATTGGATTAGTTTCATTAAATCCTATTACATTTTTATAAATAAAATAAATAGGATGATAAACAAACGTTGCGGTAAACAACAAGCCTATTCCGCATAATAAATAGCCAACAATTTGTGATAATATTGAACTAACCACAATTAATCCAAACGCAATCAACCACTTTTTATTAGCCAATTTAAAACTCGATTTCACAATTTCACCAACAGTAAAGTCCGGATTGAACGCAAAAACTATAGATATAAAAGACAGCGGAACTATCATATATATCAAAGGAATGTAACACAATAGTGCCGATGGTATGGCAATTAAAATAGACACTAACATTAACATAAAAGATTTTCCCAAATATTTAGTTTTAACAAAATAGAAAAAATCTGATGTTGTTGTTACTTCATTATCATCCAACTTTTTCATGATTCTATAAAAACCAGCATTTAAGGCAAAAGAAAGCGCTCCTAAAACGAAAACCCCCACTAACACAAAAAGAATATAAAATATAGACATTCCAGCAAAAAAATTATCAAAAGCTTCATTTCCAGCATAACCGCCATCTTGTTGAGCTATTATTAATCCAATCATTGGAATGTATAAAACAATAATTAAAGGCAACATTATTATTAATGTAAACAAGAAAAGCAAAAAACCTTGTAACCAAGTTTTTTTAAACAACTCGATGGAATCGTTAAAAATAGCACCAAAATCAAGCTCTTTAGAACGCTCTATCTTATCTAATAAACTGTTAATTGTATTCATTTATTAATTAATTAAAATTTGAATCGCATAAATGTAAAGTTTTTTCACTGACCTTTAAAAATAATATCAAAGAAAAACCCTGCAAAATTGCAGGGTTAAGCTAAAGTATATATAAATGTAAAATTGAGTCCTACTTAATACTTATAACTTAATGAATCTTCTAGACCATCAATATTTAACAATAACTCTCCACTCTCATGAATTTGAAGAACCCTTAAGTCAAAAGAAATAGTTTTTTCAAACACAGCCAAACAAAGCTCTTCATTATTCAATTGAAATTTTAAAAAACGTTGTTCTGGTAATGATTCGGCAACTGCCTCAGAATCTACTAGTCTAAATCCCCAGGTATCGCCAGTGCACCCTGACGCTGCTATTTTTAAAAACAAACAATCGCCAACAATTTCAGCATCTACAAAATTAAAGTGATCAGATAGTAAACCATCATATTCATTTTTATCGACTACAACCTCATAACCACAACCAGATTTATCCATGTCTATGTCTTCGTCATCACAAGTCATATTCAAGAAACAAAAAAGAAATACAATATAGAAACTTGTTTTTTTTACAAATTCGAACATGATCAAAATAACTTTTTAAATTTATCTTTTAGATGCAAATTTAATTAATTGGTTGCGTGAGTTATACTGAATTACTAATTCAAATCGCACAAAATTCAAACTGCCACTTTGTCACAAAACACAAATAAATTGTATCTTTGCATGCTTATTGACCGATAGAGATATCGATACACTATGGAAAAAATAATAGACGAAAACAAACAAGGGGAATCTTTAATTATAGAACAAAAAGCAGGTAATAAACGTAAGCTTTTTATTGAAAGTTACGGCTGTGCCATGAATTTTAGCGACAGTGAAATTGTAGCTTCCATAATGGCTAATCAAGGTTTCAATACCACTCAAAAATTAGAAGAAGCTGATTTAGTATTGGTAAATACCTGTTCTATACGTGACAAAGCAGAACAAACTGTTCGTAAACGCCTTGAAAAATACAATGCCGTAAAACGCGACCATAACCCTAAAATGAAAGTTGGTGTTTTAGGCTGTATGGCAGAACGCCTAAAAACAAAATTTCTTGAAGAAGAAAAAATTGTTGATTTAGTTGTTGGTCCAGATGCTTATAAAGATTTACCGAATCTTTTAGCTGAAGTTGATGAAGGACGAGATGCTATTAACGTCATTCTTTCTAAAGAAGAAACTTATGGCGATATTTCTCCAGTGCGTTTAAACTCAAATGGTGTCACTGCTTTTGTTTCTATAACACGTGGCTGTGATAATATGTGTACATTTTGCGTAGTTCCTTTTACTAGAGGACGAGAACGGAGCAGAGATCCACAAAGTATTATTCAAGAAATTAACGATTTATGGAATAGAGGCTATAAAGACATCACCTTATTAGGACAGAATGTTGATAGTTATTTATGGTATGGTGGCGGGCTCAAAAAAGATTTTGAAAAAGCTAGTGATATGCAAAAAGCAACCTCTATTGACTTTTCAAAACTATTAGAACTTTGTGCAAAAGTACAACCCAAAATGCGCATTCGCTTTTCTACCTCCAACCCACAAGACTTAACCCTTGACGTTGTTGAAACTATGGCTAAGCATGACAATATCTGTAATCATATTCATCTACCTGTTCAAAGTGGAAGTAATCGTATTCTAAAAGCCATGAATCGTTTACACACACGTGAAGAATATTTTGAATTGATTGATAATATTCGCCGTATTATACCTAATTGCGCCATAAGTCAGGACATGATAGTTGGTTTTCCAACGGAAACTGAAGATGATTTTCAATACACCGTTTCGTTAATGGAATACGTAAAATATAACTTCGGCTATATGTTTACTTATTCTGAACGGCCAGGAACAATGGCAGGAAGAAATATGGAAGATGATGTTCCAGAAGAAACTAAAAAACGTAGACTGCAAGATATTGTTGATTTACAAAGAGCGCATAGCGAAATTAAAACTAAAGAATGGCTAAATACAACTGTTGAAGTTTTAATTGAAAAGGAATCAAAAAAATCAAATACGCAATGGTCTGGGCGTACACCGCAAAATATTGTTTGTGTCTTTCCTAAAGACCACTACAAAATAGGTAATTTCGTTAATGTTAAAGTTACAGATTGTACAAGTGCCACACTAATTGGTGAAGCCGTTGAATTATCAAAGAATAATTAAAAACTAATGTCAGAATTCAATTTTAACAATAAAACATTTTCGCTTTTAGAAAATTCTGAATTTGGAAAAGTGAATTCTGAAACAATATTTAAATATAAACAAGAAGGCAATGTGGTGACGGCTGATTATTATGGAGGAAGCGTCAAATATGGAAAAATAATTGCCTACTTAAGTAACAATACGCTCGATATGTTATACCAATGTATAACAACAGAACATGAATTAAAAGCAGGAAAGGCGGTTGCCGAAATTAATTTAACCGAAGACAACAAAATAAGGTTAAAGCTAAATTGGGAATGGCTGGGAGAGAAAAATGAAAATGGAATTTCTGAATATATTGAGAATTAAAAGTAAAGATTAATATGGAATCAGTTCAAGCTATAAAACAACGTTTTGGTATTATTGGAAATTCCTCATCACTAAATCGCGCTATTGAAAAAGCGATTCAAGTGGCACCAACAGACATCTCAGTTTTAGTAACTGGCGAAAGTGGTGTTGGTAAAGAAAGTATTCCTAAAATCATACATCAACTATCTCATAGAAAACACAACAAATATATTGCTGTTAACTGCGGAGCCATACCTGAAGGGACTATTGACAGTGAGTTATTTGGGCATGAAAAAGGTGCTTTTACAGGAGCTTCACAGACTCGTGCTGGATATTTTGAGGTAGCCGATGGCGGAACCATTTTTCTCGATGAAGTTGGAGAATTACCCTTAACAACTCAAGTTCGCTTATTACGTGTTTTAGAAAATGGTGAGTTTTTAAAAGTAGGATCCAGTAAAGTTCAAAAAACCAATGTACGCATTGTTGCTGCTACTAATGTAAATATGCATGAAGCTATTGAAAAAGAAAAGTTTCGTGAAGACTTATATTATAGGTTGAGCACTGTCGACATTAACTTACCTCCCCTTCGTGAGCGTCAAGAAGATATTCATTTATTGTTTAGAAAGTTTGCCAGCGATTTTGCTTTAAAATACAAAATGCCAACAGTAAAACTTACCGATAACGCCATACAAATATTACTAAAACACCGTTGGGGCGGAAACGTGCGCCAGTTAAGAAATATTGCCGAACAACTTTCGGTTTTAGAACAAAATAGAACAATTACAGCTGAAGTTTTAAGGGGTTATTTACCAGCAACTGCAAATACTAACCTACCTGCAATTATTAAAACCTCAAAATCTGAAAGTGATTTTAGTAGTGAACGTGAAATTCTATATAAAGTCCTTTTCGATATGAAAAGTGACCTAAATGACCTGAAAAAGCTCACAATGGAATTAATGAAGAATGATAATACTAAAGATGTTGAAAAAAATAATGAAAGCCTGATTCAAAAAATATATGGAAATGATGAGGATAAAGAGGTTGCCAATTATGAAGACCCTATACCCTCTAACGCAGAAGTATTATCTATTCCTGAACATACCATAGATCAAGAAGATATGACACCGTTGCAAGACAAATATCATTTTGCGGAAGAAATTGAAGAGGAAGAAACCTTATCGTTACATGACAAAGAATTAGAATTAATCAAAAAATCTCTTGAACGTCACCACGGAAAGCGTAAATTAGCAGCAGCAGAGTTAGGAATTAGTGAACGGACCTTATACCGAAAAATTAAACAATACGATCTATAAATTATCGTTTAATACGCACCTATTAATTCATGTTAAAAGGAATCACTTAAAAATGAAATACATAAAATCAACTTTAGTTTTAGCCCTTACCATGCTATTTTTAAGCTGTGGTCCTTATTCGTTTACAGGAGCTTCTATCCCGGCAGGCACTAAAACTTATCAAGTTAATCGATTTGAAAACGTGGCACCTCTTATTGAACCTGGTTTAGAGCGTGATTTCAAAATTGCTCTTGAAGATTTAATTCAAAATCAAACCAATTTAACCCTTGTTCCATCTGGTGGTGATTTAATTTATGAAGGAGAAATAGTAACCTATAGAATTTCGCCAACAACAGCAACGGCAGAACAAACGGCAGCACAAAACAGACTAACAATAGCAGTAAAAGTTAGATTTTACAATAAAAAAGATCAAGAAGATGATTTAGAGCAAACGTTCTCTTTTTTCTATGATTACCCTGGTACTAGCGAACTTATCGGTGCTCAAAAGACTACGGCAATTGAAGAAATTTTTGAACGATTAACCCAAGATGTTTTTAATGCCACTTTAGCAAAATGGTAACCATTTTTCAATGAATCAAACTGATTTTACACATATACTTCAAAATCCACATGCCATTTCACATGAGCAAACTGAGGGTATAAAATCAATCATTAAAAAATTCCCATATTTTCAATCGGCACGCGCTATTTATCTAAAAGGTTTAAAAGATCAAAGCAGTATAAATTATAATCAAGAGCTTAAAACAACTGCGGCATATACAGCAGACAGAAGTATTTTATTCGATTTCATAACATCAGAAGCTTTTGTTCAAAATAAAATTTCAGCAATTATAAAACAGAACGCAGAATACTTAAAGCAAATCAATGCTGATGTTGATGATGTTTCTGTTATTGAAAGTGTAAATTTTGATAATCGATTAAATCAACAAATTAAAGATACAGACGGTGTTTTAGACCCTGCTTTATTCCAGCCAAAAAACCCTCTTCCTGAAAAACACATTTCTTTTAGGTTAGATGAATCTGAAATAATTGAAAATGTTACCGAAGCCACCAAAACTCAAGTCGTATCTCCTGAAGACATGCTCAATTTAGGCAAACCGCTTGAGTTTGACAGAAGAGAATCGCATTCTTTTAATGAATGGCTAAAACTAACAAGGTATAAACCTATTAAAAGAGAGGAACCTAAGGAAAGTGGGGCAAGTTCAATCTTAGAAAAAGAAAAAAAGTTTGAGCTTATAGACAAGTTTATTTCATTAAATCCTAAGATTAGCCCTAAAAAGCCGCTCGTTCAAAAAGGGAATTTAGCAAAAGCGCAAATGATTCAGCCAGAATCATTGATGACAGAGACTTTGGCACGAATTTATGTGGAGCAAAAAAACTTCAAAAAGGCCATTCAATCATATAAGATTTTAAGTTTGAAATATCCAGAAAAAAGTGGTTTCTTTGCAAACCAAATTAAAGCAGTAGAACAATTACAAGAACAAAATAAAAAAGAATAATGAGTACGTTTACAATATTTTTAGTCCTTATAGTCGTTGTAGCATTTTTACTAATTGTAGTAATCATGGTACAAAATCCTAAAGGAGGTGGTTTATCATCTTCATTTGGAGGAGGTGGCACTCAACAATTAGGAGGTGTAAAAAAAACCACGGACTTTTTAGATAAAAGCACATGGACACTGGCCACTGTTTTGTTAGTTTTAATATTAGCATCTAACATTACTATCAACAGAGGAACAGGCAGTATTGATTCTAAAGCATTAGATCCTGATGCACAAACAACACAACCTCTACCTGAAGCATTGCCAAACGCAACTGATACGGCAGCACCTGTTACAAATGATGAAGGTGCCGATGCTGACACTTCAACTGGAGAGAAGTAAGATTATCAGAAAATAGAATACAAAAAGCCAGCTCAAGTAGTTGGCTTTTTTTGTTTCTGCAAGTTTGTCAGTCCAACAAAATTGGCACATTTTTAGCATAACGCTTAAGCGTTAAATAATAACTTAATAATTAAAAAATATAAATCAAAAATGGGATTAAACATTAAACCATTAGCAGATAGAGTTCTTATTGAACCTGCTGCCGCTGAAACCAAAACTGCTTCAGGAATTATTATTCCAGATAACGCTAAAGAAAAACCGCAAAAAGGAACTGTTGTAGCAGCTGGACCTGGAACTAAAGATGAGCCTATTACAGTTAAAGTAGGAGACTCTGTACTTTATGGAAAGTATGCCGGAACAGAACTAAAGCTTGAGGGTAACGATTATTTAATCATGCGTGAGAGTGATATTTTAGCAATAATCTAAAATTGCTCTCAGCTATTAGCCATCGGCTTTTAGCACCAACTAAAAATTAATATAAATACTTAGCCTATAGCAAACAGCTAAAGGCAAAAAGCAAAATTAAAAAAATGGCAAAAGATATAAAATTTGATATTGAAGCACGCGACGGATTAAAACGTGGTGTAGATGCATTGGCTAATGCAGTAAAAGTAACTTTAGGTCCTAAAGGACGTAATGTAATTATTAGTAAAAGTTTTGGAGCACCTCAAGTAACTAAAGATGGTGTTTCTGTGGCTAAAGAAATTGAGCTTGACAATGCACATGAAAACATGGGAGCTCAAATGGTAAAAGAAGTTGCTTCTAAAACTAATGATTTAGCGGGTGATGGTACGACTACCGCAACAGTTTTAGCGCAAGCTATCGTTAAAGAAGGTTTAAAAAATGTTGCTTCTGGTGCTAATCCAATGGATTTAAAACGCGGTATTGATAAAGCTGTTGAAGCTATTACTATAGACCTTGAAGATCAAACTCAAAAAGTGGGTAATTCTTCTGAAAAAATAAAACAAGTTGCTGCAATTTCTGCAAATAATGATGATACTATTGGCGAGTTAATTGCTCAAGCTTTTGGGAAAGTTGGTAAAGAAGGTGTTATTACTGTTGAAGAAGCTAAAGGTATGGAA
The DNA here is from genome assembly GCF_947495925.1 of uncultured Algibacter sp. Taxonomy (GTDB): domain Bacteria; phylum Bacteroidota; class Bacteroidia; order Flavobacteriales; family Flavobacteriaceae; genus Algibacter_E. Next base: position 573,318 of record NZ_CANMAU010000002.1, on the reverse strand, counting down.
ACTTATGTTGACGTCGTTGAAGGTATGCAATTTGACAGAGGTTATTTATCTCCATACTTTGTAACTGACTCTGATAAAATGGTTGCAGATTTAGAAAACCCATACATTTTATTATTCGATAAAAAGATTTCTAACTTACAAGAAATTCTTCCAATACTAGAACCAGTTGCGCAATCGGGTCGTCCTTTGTTAATAATTGCTGAAGATGTAGACGGACAAGCACTAGCAACCTTAGTTGTAAACAAACTAAGAGGAGGATTAAAAATTGCTGCTGTTAAAGCTCCAGGTTTTGGTGACAGACGTAAAGCTATGTTAGAAGATATTGCTATCCTAACAGGAGGTACTGTTATTTCGGAAGAAAGAGGGTTTACCTTAGAAAACGCAGATTTATCTATGTTAGGTTCTGCGGAAACAGTTACTGTTGATAAAGACAATACCACTATTGTAAATGGTTCTGGTGATGCAGAAGCTATTAAAGCTAGAGTTAACCAAATTAAAGCTCAAATTGAAACAACGACTTCTGATTACGATAAAGAAAAGCTTCAAGAACGCCTAGCAAAATTAGCTGGTGGTGTTGCTGTACTTTATGTTGGTGCCGCTTCTGAGGTAGAAATGAAGGAGAAAAAAGATCGTGTTGATGATGCTTTACATGCTACCAGAGCTGCTGTAGAAGAAGGCATTGTTGCTGGTGGTGGTGTTGCTTTAGTAAGAGCAAAAGCTGTTCTAGCAAAAATAACTACAGACAACTTAGACGAAACTACGGGTGTTCAAATCGTGAACAAAGCTATTGAAGCTCCATTAAGAACCATTGTTGAAAATGCTGGAGGAGAAGGATCTGTAGTTATCAATAAAGTTTTAGAAGGCAAAAAGGACTTTGGTTATGATGCCAAATCTGAAGCATATGTAGACATGTTAAAAGCTGGTATTATTGATCCTAAAAAAGTAACTCGTATTGCTTTAGAAAATGCTGCTTCTGTGGCAGGTATGATCCTAACTACAGAGTGTGCTTTAATCGACATTAAAGAAGATGCTCCAGCTATGCCTCCAATGGGTGGTGGCGGAATGCCAGGAATGATGTAGTCGAGAGCCTCGACAGACAATTATAATAAAAAAACGCTTCAAATAAATTGAAGCGTTTTTTGTTTTGTACTTGTATGTATTTCAAAATAAGTCAATAAGATATGAGTCCTAATTTATTGTTTTTCTATCAAAACTACCCAATCTTTATTTAGATTTTGACCTGAAGAACGAATAGGTAAACCTAAACTACTTGTCTCACCTCCCCTAATAGTTTTTATTGTTCCCGTTTGCAAATCCCCTCCATAAACAGGATTATACCACATTACAATAAAATCTCCTTTAGTTTCACTTAAATCAATAGTATATGAATTTGTTTTAGGAATATAAACAACATAAACCTCATCTTTCTTTCGTAAACAATATCCTTCTTTGGCATTTATCAGCGTATGCTTTGGTTCCATTTCCCAATAAGGAATATATTTATTAAAAAAAGTTTTTGCATGATTCGTTATCTCCCAAAGATTATTTCTTTCCCTCCAATCTTCTGAAGTTAAATCATTATGAGGATGCTTCCCTCCAAAATACCATTCTACTCCAGCTGCCCCAGATAATAATGTTCCCCATAAAACATATTGTCTTAACGAATTATGTATAGTATCTTCAGAATCTAACAGAGCTCCAGTATGCCACAATCCTATTTCATCCATCGTTATAAGCCAATCATTCCCATTTTTTTTCGACTTTTTTCGCCACTTATCAACAATCAAACTAGCTTCCTTGCGCTCTGACTGTTGAAGTGATAAACCATCTAAATCTTTACAATCCAAAATATCATTTAGAATATCTTCCCTAAGAGGGTCTTCAGCATGAGTATGCAATACTACAGGGTGATTATAAGGATCTGTATCTTTTAAAAACTTTGCCATAGCTTTTCGTTGTTTATCATTTTGGCCTTTTGGAGACCAATATGCTGGTCCATTTTCCTCTCCCAAATTCCAAACAAGCCCAAGATGATGACCAAATCGAGCAATAAGCTCTCTTAAATACAATTGACGCATAGGTCCGGTATCACCACCATCAAGCAACGTTTCATTTTCAGTCTCTTGAATTACTAGGTGCATTAGCATTCCTTTTGATTCCATATGATCGAAAACTATATCCCATTGCTCTAATTTACTAACATCAAATCGCGTAAAATCATCTGGAGAAACATATGGCCACACATCTTTACCATCTCCTAAAATGTTCATGGTTATAAAATACGCCGCATTCATCCCTTTAGAAGATAAATAATTAATAGCTCCAATTAAAGCTTTCCCCTTACCTTTTTTCCAAGATGGATCTCCTGTTTTCCAATCATTGAGATGAGCTGCATAAGCATGAATAGAATCTGGTGCCACTGCCTCCCATTCTCTTGATTCCGCAACTATACGATAACTATCATCAAAATCTTTATAAGCCAATAAATTCTCTGGACTATTTGCTCCTACTTTCAACCAATAATTGTTAGTTCCTCGAAATTTAAAATATCCTGAACTTGCTTCTAATATACCTTTCCCTCTAAAATCGTCTCCTTCTTTATCTGAACGCACAACAATAAACCGCCCTTTTTTACTATTTATTAACTCACTTTTACCACTCGAGGGTTTTAGAGCTATACTATCGCCTTTATATAGGGAAGCGCTATAAGACCAATCCCCTAACTTATCGGGTTTAAATCTCACTTTCCATATATTCCCTTTTGAAGCACTAGTCTCGGCAGAATTACCATCTGCGGCATAAAACCCATAAACCTTTTGGCTAAATTCTTCATTATAAAACTCAACCTCTAACCTATAATTTAAAAATGGGTTATCCTTATCAGATTCTGATGTTTCTGGTCCTTCAATACCTAATGTAACAGTATGCCATTGCTTATGCACAAAAGTGGAATCTACGAATTCGGTGATTGAATTAGCAGCATGTTGTCTAGGTAGTTTTAGTCTCTCAATTGTGGTTAACTCAGGGCTTCCTCCCCTGTTAGCACAACCAGACGCTGTATATACATAGTCTTTAATTATTGCAAACCCCGTTCCATGTCTTCCTTGATTAAAGGATGGCCACTTGCTCCATGTATTTGTTTTTGAATTATAAGCTTCTACTTCATTATGTGCAGAAACCTGTTTCACACTCTCTCCTCCTCCAATAACAATATCATTATTCCACGTAAACACAAAACTACCAGCGCGTTCAGTTGGAATGGCCGTATTATTTTTAACTACTTCCCATTTATTATTTTGAAAATCATAAATATTTCCATGAGCAACTGTCAATTCCATATCTTGATCTGTTTTTTTTGATGTCGTTCTACCTCCAAAGGCATATAACTTATCATTAACTACTGCAGCTTGAAAATGATCACGAGCATTTGGCGCATTATCTAAAACAGTCCATTGGCCCGTTTTAGGGTCATATTCATCAAACCAAGGTTTATAGCCATTATTATGGCCATGTGTTATTCCCCCAACAACATATATTTTATTATTATAAACTACTACTCCTGCTCCTCCCCGTCTTCGATGTTTAGGTATAGAATGACTAAACACATATTCGTCCCGATCTGGGTAATAAATGATAACCTTATCCAAAGGTTCTTCGGTTGGCCATTTACCTGTCATCGCACCAACAATGTAAATAGCACTATCTAAAACTACTGGTTGAAAATGGTGAAGCTCAATAGGAGGCTTTGATTTTGACTTCCAAGTGCTAGAAATAACATCAAACTCTGAAGTTGGATGAATCCCACGGCCACCTAACAAATATAGTTTCGACCTATAAGAAACGAATCCCGCTTCGTGTCGCTTTATTGGTTCATTTTGGGTTGTTATAGTTTCCCATTTCCAATTTTCAAGAATATCATTTTTACAGCTTTGAAAAAAAAACGCTGTTATAAGTATTAGCATACATGTCCGCCAGAATCGTATCATAATATGGAGTATTTTAAAAATAATAAAGTAATTCATTTTTTATACGATAAAGCTACTGACAGAAACTTATTTTAGGTAGAACAAATGCTGCGGTCAATATAACGTTTTAATCAAAATGTAAACAAAGTTAGTATACAGCACAGGTTAAGGCGTTTTTATTTTACTAAAGTCTAGTGAATAAAAAAAACCGAAGTATCTATACTTCGGTTTTTTTTATTTCAATTTATAAACTTTCTATAATCAATTTATAAAAAATCATTTATATCAAAAGAACTTGCACTAGCTGCTTCTCCGCTGACCAATACAAATTTAACATTAATTGTACCTTCTTCTAAAATAGAAGAAAGAAACACCTTTCCGACTTCAATTGCCACCATTTCAACAAGAATTACTGTAGATAGTATAGGCTCTTCTTCTGTCCCCAGATTTTGTATATCTGAAAAAGGTAGCGCGAACCAAACCGTAGGATCTGCCGTTACATAAGCATAAACTAAACCATTATCAAAAATATCTTGCGTCAACTCAGGAACACTAAATTCATTTACACCAGGACTTAACGTTTGATTTTCTAATAGTACAGTTACGGCTCCACTTCCTTCTCCACTTTCTCCAGCGGGCCCTTGTTCTCCCTGCTCACCTTGAGGCCCCTGGGGTCCTTGTACACCTTGAGGTCCTTGTTCTCCAGGTGCACCGTCTTCAGCAGAACATGAAAAGGCAAGAACAACCACAAGAGCTAATAAAATATATTTCATTTTTGATAAAACTGTTTTCATAGGTAATTTTTTAAGTTATTACTTTACTAAGTGTTTTTGATATTTTTTTCCAATATCAAAAAACGAATTTAAACTTTTTTTTGCACAAAACCATTTAAAAACATCCAAACCAACATTATCGCTTGATTTTCAATATATTACCTTAAGGCTCATGATCTGCTTTTACCTCAAGATCTCTATATCTACAACATGGATGTACTGTTGCATAAGCTTCATCTGTAGCTTTCAAATCTTCAGTATCATGACCTGCAGCTAGCACTTTTGATTGAATGGTTTCAATAGTTGTTTTACGTTCATCATAAATTAATCTCAACTCATGCGTCTCAACATTCCATACTGCCGATTTTACTCCTTTCGTGTTCAAACTCGCTTTTTCAATTCTTGTTTTACACATTCCGCAAACTCCATCTACCTCTAGGCTAGCTTTTGCATTTTTGTTCTGTGCTATAGTTACCGAACCTATCAGTAACATGGTAATCATAATTATATTTTTCATTTCTTATTTATTTTAATTTAAATCTTAATCCAGCATAATACAAACTTCCAAAAATTGGACCATACACAAATGTGGTATCGAAATTAGGTCCAAACGGATCTTGACTTGATAAAATAGGATTAGACTGTCTAACATTTGTAATATTCTCACCTCCTAAATATACTTCAAATTTAGAAGTAAACACTTTTGTTATTTGCGCATTTAAGGTTGCCAATGTTGGTGTGTATTCTGGTAATTGATATTCAATGGGATTGCTTACTGTTGAAGAAAATCTTTGCTTACTCAACCAATTAAATGTTGCATCAAATTTCCATTGCCCTTGCTCACTAGCCAACCTTTTAGTTTCATAAGATACATTGGCAAATAAACGATGTTTTGGCACCAGTGGCTTATCTAGTTCACCAGAATTATACTGTGTTTTAACTTCATAATACTTATACGCCAAACGTAAATCGAATCCCTCTAAAGCACTATAATTCAATTCGGTTTGAAAACTGTTCGCGAAGCTTTTCCCTTTTAAATTATAAAAATTCACCTCTAAAGGATTTTCATAATCTACAACCACTTGGTTTTTAAAATCCGTTTTATAATAATCAATAGTAACATCTGCTTTTCTCCCAAATAGATTAAACCCTTGTAAAAAAGAAAGCCCGTAGTTCCAAGCTATTTCAGGATTTAACCCATATATATTCCCATTAGAATTTTGAATATTAATAGTTCTCGAAGTGGAAAACATTTGTTGATTTTCAGTAAAAATATTGGCACTACGTTTTCCTCTTCCAAAAGATGCTCTTAAAGCCGACTTTTCCCATGGTGTATACCGCGCATGAACTCTTGGAGTTATAAATGTTCCCAACAAATTATGGTTATCCATACGGATTCCTGCAGTTACATTTAACTTTTCTAGGTTATCGTAATTATATTCAAAAAAAGCGCCAACTGATGTTTCAGTTCTCTCATATTTTGGAGCTAAATTTTCCGCATCAATTAATTCATTATAATGATCATAAGTATAACTGATTCCTGTTTTTATTTTATGCCTCGAATCACTTATAATCGAATTATAAATTGCATTCGAGTATACACTATTATGTTCAATATTATACTGATTCAGTCCAAAATACGAATCTTGTCTATGATTGCTATAAGCCCCTTGTACACCTAAACTTTGATAAGGAACTTCTGGATTTACATAACCAAACTTTGCCGATACCTCATAACGCCTTGTATCAATCTCACTTCCCCATGCATTAGTTGTAAGTTTATCAGTTTCAGGATTAAAATTTAACTCCCCTGCCTGCTTTTCATCGTTTAAAAACTTGAGGTTAATAAAACTTACCAAACCCTTTTCTGCATTTGTGTATTGCCATCGATTCATAATATTAACTTGATTATACTTGGGCATATCAAGAAATCCATCATGATTAACATCATGTGTTTTATTATGGGTATTACCATGTAAATATAATCCTGTATCCCATTTACTGCTCACTTTTGTATTAATATGTGTATTCAGCTCCATGCGTTCACTTGAGGCTCCGTATATATTAAGGAACAGTTTATTATCTGTAGATGGCTTTACCAATTCCGCATTTATTTGTCCCGCAATGCTTTCATAACCATTAACAACACTACCTGCTCCTTTAGTTATTTGAATACTCTCCACCCATGTTCCGGGAATAAAACTTAAACCAAAAGCCTGAGAAGCTCCTCGAATAGATGGAATGTTTTCTGTAGCTATTAAAATATATGGGGTAGTAAGTCCTAACATTTTTATTTGACGTGTTCCGGTAACGGCATCAGCAAAATTCACATCAATTGACGGATTAGTTTCAAAGCTTTCAGACAAATTACAACACGCGGCCTTTAAAAGTTCATCACTACTAACTGTAAATGTATTAGTCGCTTTTAAATAAGATTTGGCTGTTGCCTGCCTCCTAGATTTAACGGTTACAGCATCCAAATTATCAGTAGGTTCCAACCAGTGACGAACTGTTTTTGGCTCAATAATCGTTATAGTATCAGTTTTAAAACCTACATAACTAATGACGAGTTTTTTATACTCTGGTTTATAAGAAAGTGCAAACCTGCCATCAATATCTGTGACCGCGCCCACATTACTATTTAGCCAATACACATTAGCTCCCGGTAATCCGATATTCTGATTCTCAGAATTAGCTTCCATAACCACACCTTCAATTTTATCTTGAGAAAATAAAAACGTGGGGAAAATTAATAGTGCCATGAGTATTTTTCTCATCTACCCAAATGTTTTAATTAACATGATAATGGCCATAAGTATCATGACGGTATTTTCAATAAAAGTAGCTTTTGTCATGGGAAGCTTTAATGCCGTTCCTAAGCATGCGCATGGAATAGTTTTTTTACCCAATAACGATTTTACCACACCTACTGTGGTTATGCCCAAAATAAAAAGAGTTATAACTAATGCTATTGAAACTTTAAAACGCATTAAAAACATTAATCCCAATACCACCTCAATAAATGGATAAACCCAAGCATAAATAGGGACTACCTGTGCAAGCGGGTCATACATTCTAAATGAATCTGGAAACCCTTTTAAATCTAACAGCTTAAAAAAGCTGAATACGATGTAGAACATCCCCATGAAATCGAACATAAAACTACTCGTGTTCCAGTTTTCATAATTGATTAATATTGAAGCTGAAATGATATATCCAAAGATTAAGAATAAAGGAAATAGCTGCCTCAGTTGACTTTTATGCTCTACATTATGACTTACTTGGTCTTGAAATATATTTTTTTCTGAAATAATATATTTATCCGATAAAACACTTTGTAAGTTTTTGTTCGAAATATGCGTTAACATTTCTATAACCGCTTCAGATTTCTCTAAACTTACTGAAGCACTTATAACTCCCGACATTTGATTTAATGCCTTTTCAACAGATGTTCTGCACCCATTACAGGTCATACCTGTAACTGTATATGTATGTTTCATTTTGAAATAAATTTGAATTAAAAAGAATTATTATCCGTTATTACGGAATCAAAAAAACTTAGTAAATCAAATAAGAAAAACTTGGTCTAAGACTTGAATATCAGAAACCAAATTAGGTGGAGAATAATCCTTGTGCGGAATAGTTTCTTTCGGTAAACTTTCAAAACCATTAATATAAGTGAATGTAAAAGCTACTATAAACTTATGGTCTTCAAAATCTAAATCATCAAAAGAGTTCACATTTAATTCATCTTGACCCTGTATCACATCAATTTCATCCTTGCAGCATGATTTTCCCAGTAATAATTCCTGAGCCTCCATACCACATTTTTCAGCTTCTACAAACATGGAAATATCCACTAAAACATCACCGCAAAAATGTTTTTCAATAGTAAAAGATACTGTTGAGAACAAGACAAGAATTGCCAGGACCGCCGAAAATAATTTATATGACATTTGTTTTATCACAGTACAAAAATACTAAAAATGACAATTTCAAAAGCATTTTATCAAATGTTTAACATTCAGCTCTTATACTTATGATAATAAAACGCGGGAATTAAAAGAATTAAAATTATAGGCTGAATCAAAAACCTACGCACATTAAAAAACAAATAATAATCTTCCTGTTTGGGGTTAATCACAAAATACATATAAGCCATCATGAGCAAAACAAATGCTAATAAATAGATCATTCCTGAGAATTTAACCACACTTCTATCCTTAAAAACCAAAAACAGAATGACCAACGAAATAATGGTGTTTAAGGCATATCGTAATACCGTTGAAAATATAAGTTTTGCTACTTCTCGTCTTGGACTATCTATGTACAAATAATCACTTTGAAAAAAAGTTAAATAAGGGTCGTAAAACAAAGTGTCTTCAAAAAATCTAATTAAAACCAAGCCTATGATTAAAACAGAAACTAATATGTAAGATAGCGCTCTAGACATTTTCTGATTTTAGTTTAGAAAATCTGTTTACCCAAAAAATCCAAAGTAAAAATACAAGTCCGTAAATAATCGCTGGAAAAATGACCGTATGTAAAATATTCTCATATTCTGGGTAATGATATAAACCCATTGATAATAGCACCATTCTCAATAAATTAACCGAATAAATTAAAACACTTCCTGAAATCACATAAAAAAATGTTGTTTTTAATTTTCCTGAAAACGCAACTATAAATGATACAAAAAGAATGATAACACTTAAGCCATTACACCCTTCAACAATACGTGCAATATACTTTTCATTCATAATAACTTTCATTGAAGGCTCGGCTTTATGTGCTAAAACTTCAGCTGTATAACCAAAAGTAGTTAATACATTTTGTGTTTGAACTGCTACTAAATTTGTAAAATAATCTGGGTAAAACTTAGAACCATTTGAATACTGCAGGTAAAATTTATAACCTACAGACAGTATCGCATACACCAATAAAAAAACAGAAATGAATCTTATAACTGCTTTATATTTCACAAAAAGTTCTTTCACTTTGTATTGTTAATTTTAATAAAACGGAATATCTAAATTACGCCTTTTTAAATACTTTTACCAAAACTTTGTATCAATGATTTTTGAAAAACTAAAAACACATGTAGAAACTATTGTTTCGAACGCAGAGAACTCAACAAACGAGAAACTTTTAAATATTTGCGAATTGTTAGAAAAACATATAGAATATTATAATTGGGTTGGTTTTTACTTTAGAAATGGAAATAAAGAAGAATTACTACTGGGACCATACGTTGGTGCTCCAACCGATCATACCGTTATCCCTTTTGGAAAAGGGATTTGCGGACAAGTAGCTGTTAGTAACGAAAACTTTGTGGTACCCGATGTTACTGCTCAAGACAATTACATTGCCTGCAGCATTGCGGTAAAAGCAGAAATTGTAGTACCCATTTTTGTAAATAATGAAAACGTTGGGCAGATAGATATAGACTCTAACACCTCAAACCCATTTAACAAAGACGACGAACACTTTTTAGAGTTTGTTAGTAAAAAAGTAAGTGAAATTATATAGTTGTTGACAACTTGAATGTTTAGTTAAAAAAACACCATACTTTTTGAAAAAATATGAGCTTATTTTCTAAAGGAAATAACTACTTTTGCATTTTACAAAAAATCACACTTAAATTTAACTAAAAAACAAATTGAACATCTCATTTCCATAACACTGAGAATTCAAATAAAACATTAAGAATGAGCAACGAAAAAACCATCAAATCAGCACTAATTTCAGTTTTTAGTAAAGACGGTTTAGAACCAATTGTAAAAGAATTAGACAAACAAGGTGTAACCATTTATTCTACTGGTGGAACCGAAAAATTCATAAATGATTTAGGTGTAAATGTTGTTCCTGTTGAAGATGTAACCTCTTACCCATCAATTCTTGGCGGTCGGGTAAAAACATTGCATCCAAAAGTATTTGGAGGTATTTTAAACAGGCAGAACCATGATGGAGATGTTGCTGAGTTAGCCGAATATGAAATTCCTCAAATTGATGTGGTCATTGTAGATTTATATCCATTTGAAAAAACTGTTGCTTCTGGAGCTAGTAATCAAGATATCATTGAAAAAATTGATATCGGTGGAATCTCTTTGATAAGAGCCGCAGCAAAAAACTATGCTGACGTAATTTGTGTATCGTCTGTTACTGATTATGCCGAATTTTTAGAATTGATTTCTGCAAATAACGGTACTATTTCAGAGGAGGACAGAAAGCGTTTTGCTGGAAAAGCATTTAACGTATCTTCCCATTACGATACTGCTATTTTTAATTACTTTAATCAAAACAACGAGGAAACAGTTCTGAAAATTAGCGATCAAAATGGAAAAACATTACGTTATGGTGAAAATCCACACCAAAAGGGCTTTTTCTTTGGAAATTTTGATGAATTATTTTCAAAACTTCATGGAAAAGAATTGAGCTACAACAACCTTTTAGATGTTGATGCTGCTGTAAATTTAATGTTAGAATTTAAAAATGACGCACCTACCTTCGCCATTTTAAAGCATAATAATGCTTGTGGCTTAGCGCAACGCGATACTTTACACCAAGCCTATGTAGACGCCTTAGCGGGCGATCCTGTTTCTGCTTTTGGTGGAGTTCTAATTAGTAATAAAGAAATTGATGTTACTACTGCAGAGGAGATTCATAAATTGTTCTGTGAGGTAGTCATTGCTCCTTCTTTTTCTGCTGAAGCTTTAGAAATATTGAAAGGAAAAAAGAACAGAATTTTATTGGTTATTCATGACATTGAAATGCCAAAAACCAATGTAAGAAGTTGTTTAAATGGAGTTCTTGTTCAAGATAGAAACAATATAACTGATAAAGCTACTGATTTAAAAACGGTAACAAACTTATCGCCAACTGATGCTCAAATAGAAGATCTGTTGTTTGCTTCAAAAATTTGTAAGCATACTAAGTCTAACACCATTGTATTGACAAAAAACAAACAATTATGTGCTAGCGGAACAGGGCAAACGAGTCGAGTTGATGCCTTACAACAAGCTATTCATAAAGCAGAGTCTTTTAATTTTGATTTAAATGGGGCGGCTATGGCCAGTGATGCGTTCTTCCCATTCCCAGATTGCGTTGAAATTGCAAAAAAAGCTGGAGTTTCTTCGGTAATTCAACCTGGAGGCTCAATCAAAGATCAACTAAGTATTGATTACTGTAATGAGAATAATTTAGCCATGGTAATGACTGGAACACGCCATTTTAAGCACTAAATAAAATCACATAAACATAAAAAGAGCACCTTAAGAAAGGTGCTCTTTTTTGTGTTGGGTCCTACTTTTTAGTTTTTTATCACCCTTTTTGTTGCTATATTCCCTGAAACCTTGTCAGTTATTCTTACAAAATAAGTCCCACTAACTAATCTATTCAAATCTATAGTATTATTTCTTGAAGATACTTGAGTTGTTAATACTTGCTTACCCAAAATATCAATAATTTGAATACCCAAATCAAGGTTTCGATTCCCCTGATAATTAATAGTAATCGAATTTTTTGATGGATTAGGATACACTTCAAAACTGAAGTTAGCCTCAAAACTGTCTAAACTTAAGGAATTACAATCTGTTCCCGTAAACCTTGTTACCGAAATTGGGTTCGATAAATCGAAACAACCTGATAAATCAAATACATTTGTGGCAGAATCTAATCCGATATCACCTGTATAGCGAACATACCAGATATCGCACACTCCTGATGGCGCTCCCTCTAAATTAAAAGGACCAGATGCCGGTGTACCCAATATATTATTCGTCGCGTTATCTGTAATAACATAAATACCATTTTCTCCATCTAAAACGCCTACGTCTACAAATTCTACCGCAATTAAATCATCTATGCCTTCTCCTACGCATATACTTGCTGTGGTATCTGTGGTTCCTTCTATTTGAATAGCTCCTGCATTTACACCTGATCGAGTTACCGAAATTGGATTTGACAAATCAAAACAACCTGATAAATCGGATACATTTGTTGCAGAATCTAATCCTATATCACCAGTATAACGCATATACCAGATATCGCAAACTCCTGATGGTGCTCCCTCCAAGTTAAAAGGACCTGATGCTGGTGTACCTAAAATATTATTCGTCGCGTTATCTGTAATAACATAAATACCATTTTCTCCATCTAAAACGCCTGCGTCTACAAATTCTACCGCAATTAAATTATCTGTACCTTCTCCGACACATATACTTGCTGTGGTATCTGTGGTTCCCTCGATTTGAATAGCTCCTGCATTTACACCTGATCGAGTTACCGAAATTGGATTTGACAAATCAAAACAACCTGATAAGTCAGATACATTTGTAGCAGAATCTAATCCTATATCACCAGTATAACGCATATACCAGATATCGCAAACTCCTGATGGTGCTCCCTCCAAGTTAAAAGTACCTGATGCTGGCGTACCTAAAATATTATTCGTCGCATTATCTGTAATAACATAAATGCCATTTTCTCCATCTAAAACGCCCGCGTCTACAAATTCTACCGCAATTAAATTATCTGTACCTTCTCCCACACATATACTTGCTGTGGTATCTGTGGTTCCCTCGATTTGAATAGCTCCTGCGTTTACATCGCATGCACTCCAACTTGCAGCTGATCCACCACTCATTGTATTATAAGGCGTATTACCTGAAACAAAATTATCGGCATTGTCCCATCTACCAGCATCAACAGCTTGCCCAACTCTAGCCTGATTTCCGGCACCCCATTGCACGTAGGCTATCAAATCGGCTGGTAAACTAGACCCAAAGTTAGAATTGCTAAATAAACTTAAACCATCCATGTCTTCGTCCATGACATAAGATAATTTAACACTTGCTCCACCTTCGAGCATTATACTTCCACTTACTGGAGCAAGTGATCCTACTTGAACATATGTACCTGGTCCCAAGCATAGTTGATAATCTGATAAACCAACTGTAGATACTCCTGGATTTGAAATTATAACCGTATTGGCTACCGGATCTACACTTGTAATTATTACATCTTGCGCAATAACTTGTGTAATTCCTCCTATTGTAAATAGGAGTACAAGGCATAAGCCTCGTAATTTTCTTCTAAGTAATCCTTTTTTCATCACAATTATTTTTAGTTATAAGAAATATTTTCATAAAACTACTAACTGACAAACAATTAAAATGTTAGCTAGCTAACATTTTAAAAAAATCATGTTCCCCAATAAGGTTTATACTTTTCAACAAAAAAATATCGACGAAAACTTTAAAAAAAAGAGAAATAATATATTTAGGATATTTTGAATCGTATATGATTCAAATATTTACCAACTTTTATTACTTTTACGGGATTCGTTTTTAAACCACATTAAACTATTATTACCACATGGGATTTTTTGACTTCCTTACCGAGGATATTGCGATAGATTTAGGTACTGCAAATACTCTTATTATTCATAATGACAAAGTTGTTGTTGATGCACCGTCTATTGTAGCTCGGAATCGGGTCACTAGTAAAATCATTGCTGTTGGTCAAGAGGCAAGTTTAATGCAAGGAAAAACACATGAAAACATCAAGACCATTCGCCCCCTAAAAGATGGCGTAATTGCAGATTTCGATGCTTCAGAGCAAATGATAAGTATGTTTATTAAAAACATTCCTGCCTTGAAGAAAAAGTTTTTCACGCCTGCTCTTCGTATGGTAATTTGCATTCCTTCTGGAATTACCGAGGTTGAGATGCGCGCTGTAAAAGAAAGTGCAGAACGTGTTAATGGTAAAGAAGTGTATCTTATTCATGAGCCTATGGCTGCTGCTATTGGTATTGGTGTAGACATTATGCAACCTAAAGGAAATATGGTTGTTGATATAGGAGGTGGTACAACTGAAATTGCCGTTATTGCCCTGGGAGGTATTGTTTGCGACAAGTCTGTTAAAATTGCGGGTGATGTCTTTACAAATGATATTGTATATTACATGCGCACACAGCACAACTTATATGTAGGTGAACGTACTGCTGAAAAAATAAAAATTCAAATTGGTGCTGCGACTGAAGATTTAGAATTACCTCCAGAAGATATGAGTGTTCAAGGACGTGATTTATTAACTGGAAAACCAAAACAAGTTTCAATATCTTATAGAGAAATTGCTAAAGCTTTAGATAAATCTATACTTCGTATTGAAGATGCTGTTATGGAAACCTTATCTCAAACACCACCAGAATTAGCTGCCGATATTTATAACACCGGAATCTATTTAGCCGGTGGAGGATCCATGCTTCGTGGTTTAGACAAACGTTTATCTCAAAAAACAGACTTACCTGTTTATATTGCTGAAGACCCCTTAAGAGCCGTTGTTAGAGGAACAGGTATTACCCTTAAAAATTTACCTAAATACAAAAGTGTATTGATAAAATAGAGACCCTATAATTCATGCAGCAGATTATTAATTTTATAATAAAGAACAAAAACTTTTTGTTGTTCTTTTTGCTGTTTGGTATTTCTCTTCTTTTTACCATTCAATCGCATTCGTATCATAAAAGTAAATTTATTAATTCAGCTAATTTTTTAACTGGAGGAATTTATAACTCTGTTAATAACATTAACAGCTACTTCAATTTAAAATCTCAAAACCAACTACTTTCAGAAGAAAACAAAAGATTACGTTCACTATTAATTAATAATGGATTTAAAACTGACTCCATTTTTACTGATAGTCTTATGTTTAATAAATCATATCGATTTTACACTTCAAATATTATAAAAAACAGCTATTCATTAAGCACAAACATTCTTACGATTAACAAAGGTAAGAACGATAGTATAAAACAAGATTTTGGAGTTATTTCATCTAAGGGTATCATTGGGATTATAGACAAAACCAGTAACAATTATGCTACGGTAATTTCTATTTTAAATACAACGAGCAAAATTAGTGCCCAACTAAAAAAAACCAATCATTTTGGAACTTTAACATGGAATGGAAAATCTCCAGAATTCGCTCAACTTATTGACATACCTAAAATTGCTCCTGTAAAAACTGGAGACACTATAATGACTTCAGGAAGGTCTTCCATATTTCCAAAGGGCGTTCCAGTAGGTATAGTTGAAAATTTCAAATTAGACCAGGCTGAAAACTACTATGAAATTAACCTGAAACTATTTAACGACATGACCAATATCGAGCATGTTTATATCATAGAAAACGTAAATACCTCAGAAATAAATAATTTATTTAATGAATAATATATTTTCTGTACATACTGTTCGTTTCATTACCTTAGTTATATGTCAGGTTTTAATACTAAACCATATTAACTTTATGGGTTACATAAACCCATATATTTACATTCTATTTATTGCTTTATTTCCTATTAAAAATAGTAGAATCACTCTCATTGTTTTAAGCTTTTTAATTGGTTTAACCATAGATTTATTTCTAGATACAGGAGGAATTCATGCAGGAGCTTCTGTATTTATTGCATACGCCCGACCTGTTATTTTAAAAACATCTTTTGGAACAATTTACGAGCACCAGTCTATTAAATTCAATACCGTTGATTTTGGCTCAAAACTAACATACTTTGCTTTATTGACAGTTGTTCATCATTTAGTTTTATTCTCTCTAGAAATTTTTAGTTTTTCAAAAATACTTTTGGTGCTTCAGAAAACGTTATTCTCTAGTATATTTACTATTTTATTGAGTGTTATTATAACTATTATTTTCAGCAGAAAATCTAAATGAGACAATTTTTACTTTTCATAACAATTATTGCTGTTGGTGTTTTGTTTATTTCAAGACTATTCTATCTGCAGGTGTATAATTCTAGTACGCATAATCTTTTTGAAGATAATGCGATTCGAAAAGTTTATGACTACCCCAAAAGAGGTTTTGTTTACGACAGAAATGGCGAACTACTTGTTGCCAATCAACCATCTTATGATGTGATGGTTATCCCTAGAGAAGTTGAACCATTAGATACACTGGAATTCTGTAGTCTACTAAAAATTGATAAAGAAAAATTTATCAAAACATATAATAAAGCAAGACGCTATTCTCCTCGATTACCATCTGTGTTTGTTTCTCATTTATCCAAAGAAGACTATGCGGTATTGCAAGAGAAGATGCGAAAGTTCAGGGGGTTTTATATCCAGAAACGCTCACTAAGGAATTATGAAACGACTATAGGCGCAAACGTTTTGGGTGATATTGGTGAAGTTAATAACCGCATAATTAAAAGGCGACCTTACTATAAAATGGGTGACCTTATCGGGAAACAAGGCGTTGAAGCGTCATATGAAAAAACCTTACGTGGCGTAAAAGGGATAAAATTTATTCAAAAAGATAGATTTAATAGAAATATTGGCCCTTATAAAAATGGGGAATTTGATACAATTCCTGAACAAGGTAAAGACATAACTATCACCATTGATGCTCAACTTCAGGCATACGGTGAATTACTCATGAAAAACAAAAGAGGTGGGGTTATAGCTATTGAACCATCTTCAGGTGAAATTTTGGCCATGGTCGCTGCTCCTACTTATGATCCTAATATTTTGGTGGGAAGAGATCGTTCTAAAAATTTTACAAAACTTTTCAATGACTCTATAGCAAAACCTTTGTTTAATAGAAGTTTACAGGGTGTTTATGAACCGGGCTCTCCATTTAAATTAATGAATGCCTTAATAGCACTTCAAGAAGGTGTTATGTCCCCAAATGAAACAGTTACATGCCATGGAGGTTATAGGTACGGAAATCGTATCATGAAATGTCATTGTAATTATGGTACGCGTAACGATATGATTGGTGGTATTCAGCGCTCGTGCAATGCCTATTTTGCCACAACCTATCGTAAAATTTTAGATAAAAACGGAAGTGCCTCAGATGGCATTAATACTTGGAGTAAACATGCCAGAAGTTTTGGTTTGGGGCAGTTTTTAAATAATGATTTATTTGTTGGACAAAAAGGAAGAATACCCGATAGAGACTATTACAAACATATTTATCCCAAAACCTTTTACTCTACCTATACCATTTCAAATGCTATTGGCCAAGGTGAGGTAGCAACAACCCCGATACAACTCGCAAACATGGCTGCCGGTATAGCAAATAGAGGCTATTATTATACTCCCCATATTATAAAACATATAGAAGGAGAAACTTTACCTGAACAATTTACCAAAGCAAAATACACCTCTATAGATAAAAGGCACTTTGAGCCCGTAATAGAAGGCATGTATCAGGTTTATAAAAAGGGTACCGCAGCATCGTTACAAGTTAAAGACATTGACATTTGTGGTAAAACAGGAACCGTAGAAAACTTCGTAAAAATTGATAGTGTAAAAACACAGCTAACAGACCATTCAATTTTCTTAGCTTTTGCACCAAAAGAAGATCCAAAAATTGCCATTGCCGTTTTTGTTGAAAATGGCTACTGGGGAAGTCGATTTGCTGGAAAAGTAGCTAGTTTAATGATTGAAAAACACATCAAAGGATACATTACAAGAACCGATTTAGAAGAGTGGCTTTTAAAACATAGTCTTGAAAATGAGTATGCTAAACCGTATTCTGGAGAGCCTTTCAGAATCAATGGAGGCACCACACTACAAATTGTTGAAGAAAAGGAATACTTTCAATTAAAAAAGAAACTAAAAACTATAAATAAACCAAAAAGTTAATGGTTAGGGATACTAACAGACATTTTAAATTCGATTGGATTACCATTATTCTTTTCTTTTTATTAGTTGGATTTGGGTATTTAAATATTTTATCGGCATCTCATACAGGAAATGATATAAGCTACTTCGACTTAACTCAGCCATTTGGTAAACAATTGATTTTCATATTTTTAACCTTTGGCCTCATTGTGCTATTACTGGCTATTGATGCTAAGTTTTATGAACGGTTTTCGAGTATTATCTATATTATAGCTATGCTCTCTTTGGTAGGCTTATTTGTTTTTGGAAAAAACGTAAATGGGGCTACTTCATGGTACGCTATAGGTGGTATGACGCTTCAACCAAGTGAGTTTGCTAAAATGGCAACTGCACTTGCCGTAGCAAAATATGTTAGTGATTTGAACACGAACATTAAATCATTTAAAGATCAAATACAAATATTCATTATCATAATCATACCTGCTATTTTGGTTTTATTACAAAATGACACAGGAAGCACACTGGTTTATGCATCTTTCTTCTTTGTATTATATCGTGAAGGTTTACCAAAATTCTATTTAGCCATTGGTGTTGCATTAATCCTTATATCTATTTTATCATTAAAGTTTGGAGCTATTATAACATCTATTATGGCTTTTATTTTTCTTTTAGCTTTTCATTTTTTGAGTAAAAAAAAGATAAGGATTTTTGAGTCAATTTTAATTTTCATAGCCGCAATCGCTATTTCATTTGGTGTTAAATTCTTTTACCAAAGCATTTTACAACCACACCAGAAAGATAGAATTAGCCTATGGCTCCGTTTAGAAAAAGACCCTGCTAAGCTTGAAAAAATGAAACAAACCTTTGCCTATAACCTAAACGAATCTGAAAAAGCTATTAGTTCGGGCGGAGTCACTGGTAGAGGCTTTATGAAAGGAGAAAGAACCACCGGGAAATTTGTACCCGAACAACATACCGATTATATTTTTAGTACTGTTGGTGAGGAATGGGGTTTTTTAGGAAGCTCTTTTGTGGTGATTATATTTGTCTTACTCTTATTGCGTATTTTACATTTAGCCGAATTGCAAAAATCCCAATTCAGTCGAGTTTATGGTTATGGTGTAGCCTCAATCATTTTCATTCACTTTTTTATTAATATTGGAATGGTTATGGGCATAATTCCTACTATAGGAATACCTCTCCCTTTGTTTAGTTATGGGGGGTCTGGATTATGGGCTTTTACTATTTTAATCTTTATTTTTATAAAATTGGATTCGAATAGAATTAATGAATGGTAAACCATAATGGTCTCTAATCATCTCACTCAAATGAAAAAAATTATTACTCTTTTTATTGGATGCATCCTAATTACTGGGTGTTCGAGTTCAAAAAGTGCTCTTGAAAAATCTTTTACTGCTGAAGAAACTACTCTAATCATGAATGCAGACGGTCTTAAACCCATGCGTGTTTATAAAATTGATAGTAAAAGTGACTCTTTGCTTTTACGAACCAAGAGTAATTACATCAAACCAAACCCAAAAGACCCGGTTTTACAAAGTTTTGTAAAGCGTTTATACGCAACAGTTAGAGACAGCATATCTATGGGGGTTGGCATTGCGGCTCCACAAGTTGGCATTTTAAAGAATATAATTTGGGTGCAACGTTTTGATAAAGAAGGTATGCCTTTTGAAGTATACCTAAATCCAAAAATCACTAAATACTCAGAAAAGACACAAACCGTTAAAGAAGGTTGCCTTTCTATACCCAACAGAAGCGCCACTTTGAGCAGTCGTTCTCTTATTATTTCTATAGAATATGACACGATGAAGGCAGAGCATAAAACTGAATCTATTGAAGGTTTCACCTCAGTTATTTTTCAACATGAAATAGATCATTTACATGGCATCTTATACCTTGATCATCTTCGAAAAGAAATAAATGATGTAAAAAAAAGTAAATAATTATTTTTTTAATTCTAATTTTTCAGCAAAATAATCACAGAAATCCTTCATAGTAGCACTCATTTTATCATCTTGAGTTGCTCTATGAAATGTATCACTCATAGCCACTAAGGTTTGATGAAAAAAGACTTTCATTTCATCAACTGGCATATCTTTGGTCCACAAATCTATACGAAGTGTTTCCTGCGTTTTAGCATCCCAAACAGCAAGCATCATAGCTTTGGCCTCTTCATTAGTTATACCACCGTCCTGAGCTGTCCAATGTAATTTTTCGGGCACACGATTATCGTCTAATTCTACATTAAGCTCTATTTTAGAAGTTATTTTATTTGCCATTATCTTCGGGGTTTAAATTTTGATTTATTGAATATCTCCATAGGATCTTTCGCAATCATATCTCTAAGGGACACATCATTATTATTCATGTATGCTCTAACAATTTGCCAACCTATGTATTGCCCTAAACGCCCTGGAGAACCGGTATCGATCTCCTCTAAATAAAATTTAGTAAATGGTGCCGGGTTTATAAATCTACTTGGCAACTTGGAATCTGTACTATATAAAAGTTCGTGTTCTACAAAATAACGCCAGATATAGTCTTCATTGGCTCGAGCCCAATCCAACTCAGATTCACTGTAACCTATACGTTCTGCCTCAGACTTAAACGGAATAACAACATCTTTAAAATAAAGTTGTTTTCCAAAATAAATCATCTCATCTAATAAAGACTTTCGTTTTGGCTGAAAAATCAATTTTTCAGAATATTTTGTAGCCAAATCAACTACAATCTGTTCTTTCTTTAAATCATTTCTTTGATACCTTGGAATAGCCCCATAAAACTCATGGTTGCTTCCCAAATAAGCATCTAATGCAATAACCGCAATGGTATCTGTAACAATAACCCTGTTTCTATAATCAACATCGTTTGTTACCGTAATGATTCGAGGTGACCTAAATTCAGAAAAATAATACTTTAAATGGTTAAATAAATCTTCTATTTCAAGTTCCACATCTTCAAAATCAGAAAAACTCTTATGCACTTCACCAAACAATTGTACCTGCAAAGTATCCGCTCTTTTATCTAACCAAAATGTATCAGAGTATTTTTCGGAAAACATAAAAGGGTAACTAGCCTTAAGACTAGAAAGACTCTCAGAAGATACTGTTGCAAACAATCTATCAAAGCGTTCAACTTCAATATCAGTATTAATTCTCGCTATCTCATCTTCTAACTTATCATCTTTATTGCAGGAAATAAGTGTTGAGAAAACAAAGAAGACAGGTAATACTAGTCTCATGAAAAACTTAGTCAACATAAATTTTTATAAATTAGACGTATGGGTTATTTTTGTTTGCAAAGGTACTATTCTTATAACAAAATTCATTCAAAAAATGCAAACAGAAAAAGTTATCAATCATATTGTAAATTGGTTAAAAGATTACGCCAATAATGCTGGTGTTAGCGGTTTTGTAATAGGGATATCAGGAGGTATTGATTCTGCGGTTACCTCTACTTTATGTGCAAAAACAGGGCTTAACGTATTATGCGTTGAAATGCCAATTCATCAAGCAGAAAGTCATGTAACAAGAGCTCAAGAGCACATTGCACAACTCAAGACTCAATTTAAAAATGTAAGTGATACGCGTACCGATTTAACACCCGTTTTTGAAGAATTTAAAACAGAAATATTTTTTGATGGGGATCAGAAAACAATAGATATGGCCTTAGCAAATACCAGGGCTCGCTTAAGAATGACAACCCTTTATTATTACGCTGGTTTATATGGTTTATTGGTAGCTGGCACAGGTAACAAAGTTGAAGATTTTGGTGTTGGTTTCTATACAAAATATGGTGATGGCGGTGTAGATTTAAGTCCAATAGCAGACTTACTAAAATCACAAGTATATCAATTAGGTGAAGCCTTAAAGGTACCAGAATCTATAATGATTGCGCAACCCAGCGATGGCCTTTTTGGTGACGCAAGAAGCGATGAAGATCAAATTGGAGCCTCTTATCCCGAACTAGAATGGGCTATGGCCATGGACGACCAAGGTAGTAGTCCCGAGGATTTCACAGGAAGAGAAGCTGAAGCATTTAAAATATATAAACGCTTTAATAATGCTAACAAGCATAAGATGATCCCTATACCAATTTGTGAAATTCCTAAGGAATTGATATAAAAATTGCAAAATATGTAAAAAAGTATTACTTTTACCGTTAGCTTATTCTCTCATGTGTAACCTACTCTTTTATTAGGTTCATAAAAAGCTTTAACTTATGATAAAATTATTAATAGCGGATAACCATCCGATCACAAGAAAAGGACTAGAAGTACTTTTCTCAGCCTCTCCTAACATTAAAATTGTTGGAAGTTTAGACGATGGCCAGGCCATCCTAGAATTTGTAAAGAAAAATCCAGTAGACATTATTTTGACTGAAGCTGATTTCCCGAAATTAAACGGGTTAACGCTTTTACGGTATTTAAAAAATGATTTTCCGGATATTAAAACCATTATTTTTAGTGGTCAACCTGAAGAAGTGTATGCCATAAACGCCATTAAAGCTGGTGCTGCAGGGTACATAAACAAATCGGTAAATGTTATTACCATTAATGAAGCTATATTAAAAGTAGCTGAAGGCGGTATTTATTTAAGTAATGATTTGACACAGCAATTAGCGTTTGGCTCAAGAGTAAATAAAGGAGGAACCTTTTACAAAAAACTATCTACAAGAGAAGCAGAAGTTTTAAAACTTCTTACTATAGGTAGAAAAAACAAAGAAATTTCAAAAGAGTTAGACATTAACGAAAAAACCGTTAGTACTTACAAAGCACGATTGATGCGTAAACTTAAAGTTACTAATTTGGTAGATTTGGTTAATCAAGCTAAGCTTTCACAACAATTATAGTACTCGATTTAATTTTCGAGACAATAACATTTTTAGACCCGAATAGTCTTTTACTTCTTCAAGTATATTTCTATTCGTGTCTATTTTGTTTTTAAGTGTTTCCTGTTGAAAGCCTTTTACTTTTTGATCTATTAAATAACACCGAAGGCTTAATATAGTTTCACTTACTAACTGCGCTACAGTAGTTAACTTCTCTTTCGGAAAAATATTCATTCTATTCCAATTATCCAGTGAATATCGCTCATCTTCCATTAAGATTGTAGTGATTTCATTGGCTGTATTTTGATCTACAGAATTAATAAATGTTTTAAGTTCAAATTCAACATCCTGATTTAACCGATCAATTATGGTGTAATAAAGACTTTTAAACTGTGGGTTGGTAAATTCCATTTCATCATCTTGCAAGTCCAAATAAATTTTTTCAAAAACTTTGGCTTGTTGAATAACAGGCTCCAAACCTAACTCCCCTTTATCATTTTCTTTTAAGACTAAATCTTCAAAGTCCTCAATCATATTTCCATATAACAGCAAAACTTCAATAATTTTACGTTCTAATACATACTGAACATCAACCTTTTTTACGGGCTCTTGATGTTTAATAACTTCAAAAGCTTTTTGCTCTGATTTAAACTTTTTACTTTCCTCTTGAGTCTCCTTTTTATTAATCTGGGCGAGGGTACTAAACAGCACCTCTTCGCTAATATCCATAATTCTGGAACACTCCTGAATATAGATTTCTCGTTTTATTCTATCCGGAATCTTAGAAATACTATTTACAATATCTCTAACAGTATCTGCTTTTTTTATAGGATCATTCTTAGATTCTTCAAACAAGATCGAAGCCTTAAATTGAATAAAATCTTTTGCGTTATCACTTAAATATGACGATAATTCTTCTAGTGTATTTTGTTTTGCAAAACTGTCCGGGTCTTCTCCTTCAGGAAAAGTACACACTTTTACATTCATACCTTGCTCCAAAATAAGGTCTATCCCTCTTAATGAAGCCCGCATACCCGCCGCATCTCCATCAAATAAAACGGTAATATTTTTAGTAAGCCTATTTATCAATCTAATTTGCTCAGAGGTTAAGGCAGTACCCGAAGAAGATACCACATTTTTTATACCCGTTTGATGAAATTGAATTACATCGGTATAGCCCTCAACTAAATAACAGTTATCCTCTTTAGCGATGCTCTGCTTAGCATGATAAATACCATACAATACTTTACTCTTATGGTAAATATCGCTCTCCGGTGAATTTACATATTTAGCTGCCTTTTTATCAGTAATTAGTATGCGCCCACCAAATCCAAGTACACGGCCACTCATACTTTTAATAGGAAACATAACCCGCCCTTTAAATCTATCAAAACGCTTGTCTCCTTTTACAATACTGAGTCCCGTTTTTTCTAAAAATTCAAGTTTATAACCCTGTTTTAAGGCTTCGTCTGTAAAGGCCTGCCAATCATTTAATGAATAACCTAATTGAAATGTTTTTATAGTATCTTCTGTAAACCCGCGTTCCTTAAAATACCCCAATCCAATAGATTTTCCTTGGTCTGTTTTATGCAATATTTTTTGAAAATATGTATTGGCAAATTCACTTACCAAGTATAAACTTTCACGTTCATTAGCCTTCTCCTTTTGCTCATCAGATTGAACCGTTTCTTCAATTTCAATGTTATACTTTTTAGCCAGATATTTTATTGCTTCCGGATACGTAAAATGTTCATGCTCCATTAAGAATGATACCGCTGTACCGCCTTTTCCCGTTGAAAAATCTTTCCAAATTTGCTTCACTGGAGACACCATGAAACTTGGCGACCGCTCATCACTAAAAGGGCTTAAACCTTTAAAATTACTTCCAGCCTTTTTCAACTGTACAAAATCACCAATAACCTCCTCTACTCTAGCGGTTTCAAAAACTCTATCTATGGACGATGCTGATATCAAACGACTTAATTAAAATATAAAAGTAATGCAATATATTACTTTTATCAATTGTGAATACTATTCCTGTAATACATAAATATCTAAATAATAATATGGATTTAAATAAATACGTAAGCTCAAATTCTTATTACTTTATTTTTAGTAAGTTAGTATGAAAATGAAATACTTATAACACCCATAATGAAAAACGTAAAATTTCCAACAGCCCAAACCATTTTATTCCTTATTGCAGGTTTTGTGACTATTTTAACTTGGCTAGTTCCTGCTGGAAAATACGATAATCTGGCTTACAATTCAAAAAGTAACACCTTCACAAAAGTCAGTCAAGAAAAAACAATAGAGTTACCTGCATCTCAAGAAACTTTAGAATCTTTAAATATTAAAATTCCCCTCGAAAAATTCACAAGCGGAGATATTTATAAGCCATCGGTATACCAAACACCTATCATGAGTTAAAAGCGAGGCCTCAAGGTTTTACAGATTTTGTTAAATCACCTATTAAAGGTATTATAGCTTCTGCTGATATTATTTTTTTAATTCTTATCATTGGAGGGTTAATAGGCATTATGAATCTTACTGGCGCCTTTGACGCTGGAATATCCTGGCTTGGAGCAGTTTTAAAAGGTAGAGAATTTATACTAATAATTTTAGTTACAACGCTTATTGCCGCAGGTGGAACTACTTTTGGTCTTGCTGAAGAAACGATGGCTTTCTTTCCTATTTTAATACCAGTTTTTCTGGCCGCTAAATATGATGCCATGGTTGGGTTAGCATGTGTTTTTCTAGGTTCCGCCATTGGGACCATGTGCTCAACAATAAATCCGTTTTCTACAATAATTGCTTCTGATGCAGCTGGTATCAATTGGACAACTGGCTTGACCAATAGAATTATTATGCTTTGCATATGTCTATTTATAACCATAATATACATTCTTCGTTATGCCAAACGTGTAAAAGCAGATCCAACCACATCATTGATTTATGATCAAAAAAATCAATTAGAACAACTCTTTGGTTTTAACAAAACAAATAACATTACCATTTTAACCCCTAAGCTTAAATTGATTATAGCCATTTTTACCGCTTGTTTTGTAATTATGATTGTAGGTGTTTCCTTTTTAGAATGGTGGTTTGTTGAAATGACCGCCGTTTTTCTTGTTGGATCTATACTAATAGGCTTGGTTGCTAAACTTAAGGAAAGTGTTTTTATAGACACCTTTGTTAAAGGTGCTGCAGATTTATTAGGCGTGGCCTTTATTGTTGGTATTGCTAGAGGGGTAACCATCCTTATGGAAGATGGGTTAATTAGCGATACACTTTTATATCATTCCAGCACCATAACTGAGGGGATGAACAAAGGTCTATTTACAAATATGATGCTCGTTATTTATAGTGGCCTATCTTTTTTCATGCCCTCATCATCGGGTATGGCAGTTTTAACCATGCCTATTATGTCTCCTTTAGCAGACACGGTAAACATAGGAAGAGAAACCATTGTTAGCACCTATCAATATGGCCCCGGTTTGTTCTACTTAATTAATCCAACTGGCTTAATATTGGCAGCCTTAGCCTTAGCCTTAGCCTTAGCCTTAGTAAGAATAGGCTTTAATAAATGGCTAAAATTTGTAATGCCTTTATTATTAATTTTGTTTCTAACCACCATGATTATGCTTACCATTTCGGTATACTAATCCATATCAAATCTAAGCCCTAAGGAGATGTTATTTTGATTGACTGGTTGATTTTTAAATATCGGATTTAAATCATATTTAAAATACAATGCAGCACCTCCTATAGCAATATAGGCACTGGGGCCATAAATTAGGTTAGATGTATTATAACCTCCTTTTAATTTGTCTTTAGCTCGATTTCCATTACTATCTCTATATTTTAGTTTCTGCATAGATTGGATATTAAACCCTCCATAGAAACCTATACCAAAATTAATTTGTCTTTTTGTTGAATACCTATAGTAACTATGTTTATCAATTCGTTTTGATGGACCAAACTCTAAATGCACTGGAAATACGAGATTGGTCATTCTAAATTTAATTACGCTGGCGGCATTTGGAAAAGGTTCCAAACTAATTACCCCATTATTATTAACTAAATATTGATTGTTCTTAATATTCAATTTGTTCCACTGAAAAGAAAATCCATATTTTAATCGTAAAAAATTAGAATTATTAAGTATTCTTGTTTTCCATGCATAACCAATTTCTACAAATCCAGATCCTCCCAATTTATAAGGAGAATCATCCAACTTCTCTCCTTCAATAATAGCGTTGTTAAACCCTATTGCGAATACTGGAAAGTTAGAAGTCCGTCTATCATACTTTTTAGGTTTGTCTTCACCCTTAGTTATTATCCCTAAAAAACCATCATCACCATCTTCATCACTAATTGTTATCTCAATTTGTTTTTTCTTTTTTTCACCATTTTCATTATACCCATCTTCATTTCGTTCCAATAATTCAATTTTATTATCAATTATGGCTATCCGATTTTCAATATTTAGAGCTCTTTTTTTGGCGGCTTCCTCTTTTTGAAATTGAGCTTGATCCTGGCTAATTTCTCCCTTTTCCAATTTTTCATTGATAGCCTCGACCTCCGATTTTAAAAACGCTTTTTCATCATCCTGCACTTGAGCTTTTAGCTTCTTAAGAGATTCAATTTTTTGTTTATTCATGTTTGGTATGGTGTCCTGCGCATTGATTAATTGCACAGAAAAGCTAAGTGTGAAAAGCACTAGACACAAAGTAATTTTTTGCATAACTGTTCGTTTTTTTGTCTTTTATTTAGAAGACGTTGATGAATTAATTTTGATTGAATTTTATTTATTGCGCTGAGCGATAGTCGTTTTTACGGAATTATAACTTGCCTTTAACGCGTGTAAAACTTTATTTCTAAAAGATTGATCCAGATCCTGTTCCACACTTTGGAGCAAGGCATTAGCATCCACAACTCCCTCAGTTTCCTGAGATAACCTGTTTAAGGCAATTTCTTTTTGAGCCTTAATAAGTAAGGCATCAATATCTTCTTCGCTAACGTTTACATTTTCTTCTTTCAATGATTGCACCTGCGCAACAACATCCTGTATTTTTTGCTCTTCAAAAGTTAACTTCTTTTCAGATAGTCCTGTTCTTTCACTATCCTTTTTCTTTTGGGGTGTTGTATTTTCTTTTTCTGTAAATTCTACTGCAATTTTATTCGAGTTATTACTGTTTAATTGTTCTTTAAATTCGGTTTCATCTAGACTATTATATTCATTAGAGATAACAACAGACTGATTATTAATTTCTTGTTCTGGGATATTATTCTGTTTAACATTCTCAACGTTATCTGGATTTAAATCTTCCATTGGCATTGCAACAACCTTTGGTAGCTCATCAATAACATCAGTATCATTGGTCTTAAATTGGGATACAAGAAGTAAAATACCAACTAAACTAGCAGCCAAACCAAACCACCAATAGTTTTTATTATTCGTATTTTCTGTTTCGTTATCTAAACGCCCAGATAGTTTATTCCACGCATCTTCTGAAGGTACTATAATCCTACTATCCAGCTTTTCTTTAACCCGTTTATCAAATTTATTTGATTCCATAACTTACCTTATTTATTTCTTCAATTTTTCGTTGAAGCATTTTCCTAGCTTTAAAAAGTTGTGATTTTGATGTCCCTTCAGAAATATTTAAAAGTTTCGAAATCTCATAATGTTTATACCCTTCAATAGCATACATTACAAATACCATTCTATAGCCTTCTGGCAAACCATCTATTAAATATTGAATTTCCGCAACATCCATTTCGTTTTTAATAACACTGGAAACCTGATGTTCAAATTCTATATCTTCAATGGCAAATTCTACACGCTTTTGTTGCCTTAAAAGGGAAATAGATTCCCTTACCATTATTTTTCTTATCCATCCTTCAAAACTGCCAACTCCTGTATAACTTTTTAAGTTTGAGAATACTTTAAAAAAACCATTAAGCATAGCTTCCTCTGCATGTTGTAAATCTTTAATATAGTATCTACAAACACTTAGCATTTTAGGTGCATGTTGATCATATAACATGCGCTGCGCTTCGCGATTTTGCTTGATCGCTTTTTTTATTAGTAGCGATTCGTTTTTATGAAGTTGAATAACTTTCAAAAATGATTTCATTTGGTTCTCTATTTATATAGACGTATAAATTCGAAAAAGGGTTGCCTAGTAAATATTTTTTTTAATAAAAAAACATCTTTACATACCCTAAACCATTCAAATACACTTATTTTTATTAAATTAATGTGTAAAAATATTTCTAACTATTAACATTTAAAATTATGAAATTATTAAAGAATCAGGTAATCCTTTTACTTACTGTTTTGCTTACGCTCAATTTTACTTATGCCCAAGAAAATGAGATCCCAACAAAAGAAAAAATTGCTTTTGTTGAGCTTATGGGTACCATAAAAGAAATTAATAAAGAAACACGCGAAATCACAGTTATTGGAGAAAAAGGAGAACTCCACACTTTTACTGCTGGCGAGGATGTAAAACGATTTGATGAAATTGAAGTTGGTGAAGTTATTACATTTGGTTTCTATAAATTTTTGAAAGCTGAATTTCGTAAACCAACGGATGAAGAAATTGCTGAACCATTAGTTGCTATAGCTGATGCCAAAGTAGCTGGTATGGAAATGGAGCCAGGTGCTGTAGTTGGCGCCATGGTTAAGGCTGTTGTTACTATTGAGGTAATAAACCTTACTTACATGTATGTAACTATAAAAGGTCCTCAAGGAAACTACACCACTATTGATGTTGAAGATGCCGAACTTATAAAAAAATTACATGTTGGACAGGTGGTGATTATGACCTACGGTGAAGCCATTGCTGTAAGCTTGACAAAAGTGGAAGACTAATAAAAGAAAGAAGCCTATCATTCTATTTTGAAGGATAGGCTTCTGTTTTATACGTTTAAATGATTAAGACTTACTATTTCTTTCTATCGATAACATAATTAACCATTAATTCCAAAGACGCTCTAAATTCAGATTCGGGATAATCCTTAAGCAAGATTAACGCCTCTTCTTGAAATTGCTTCATTTTTGAAATTGCATATTCAAGGCCTCCATTATCCTTTACAAAAGCAATAACTTCTTTTACACGTTTTGCATCCTTATTATGGTTTTTAACAGAATTAATAAGCCATTTCTTATCCTTTTTAGATGCATGATTTAGTGCATAAATTAACGGCAGTGTCATTTTTTGTTCTTTTATATCGATCCCTGTAGGCTTTCCTATTTGAGTATCGCCATAATCAAATAAATCATCTTTAATTTGAAACGCCATACCAATAAGCTCTCCGAAAAAACGCATCTTTTCTACATGTTGCGAATCTGGTTTTACCGAAGCCGCTCCCAAACTACAACACGCTGCTATTAATGTTGCCGTTTTTTGACGAATAATTTCATAATAGACATCTTCGGTAATATCGAGCTTCCTCGCTTTTTCAATTTGCAGTAATTCGCCCTCGCTCATTTCTCTAACAGCAATCGAAATAATTTTAAGTAAATCAAAGTCGTTGTTATCAATAGAAAGTAATAGGCCTTTTGATAAAAGGAAATCACCTATTAGAACCGCTATTTTATTCTTCCAAAGTGCATTAACTGAAAAAAAGCCACGTCTGCGATTACTATCATCAACGACATCGTCATGTACCAAAGTAGCCGTATGTATCAGTTCAATAACTGAAGCCCCTCTATAAGTACGGTCGCTAACCTCTCCATTTGATACCATTTTAGAAACCAGAAATACAAACATTGGGCGCATTTGCTTTCCCTTCCTATTTACTATATAGTGTGTAATTCTGTTTAAAAGTGCCACTTTACTCGACATGGAAAGTTGAAACTTTTGCTCAAAAAGTTCCATTTCATAGGCAATAGGCTGCTTTATTTGTTCTACTATTTTCAAATAAATAATTTTAACAGCATCAAATATAAGTTTTAGAAAATGATATTTCTAGCTTTTATTGGCTAATTGTCCACAGGCAGCATCGATATCTTTACCTCTACTTCGGCGTACGTTTACCACTATTCTATTTTTCTCTAAGGCGCTAATGTAGTTTTCTAAAGCCTCATTAGTTGCTTGCTGAAATTCACCATCATCAATTGGATTGTACTCAATAATATTAACCTTGCATGGCACGTATTTACAAAACTTAACAAAAGCATCAATATCCTTTTGAGTATCATTTATTCCTTTCCAAACCACATATTCGTAACTTATTTTACGTTCTGTTTTTGAATACCAATACTCCAAAGCTTCACGTAAATCATTTAACGGAAACGTTTTATTAAAAGGCATTATTGAGGTTCGCACCTCATCTACTGCCGAATGTAAGGACACTGCTAAATTAAATTTCACCTCGTCATCTGCCATTTTCTTAATCATTTTAGGCACTCCAGATGTTGAAACGGTTATGCGCTTTGGAGACATTCCTAAGCCTTCTTCGGAAGTGATTTTATCAATCGCCTTTATAACGTTATTATAGTTCATGAGCGGTTCTCCCATACCCATAAAAACAATATTACTTAACGGTCTGTTATGATACAATCTACTTTCATTATCAATAGCAACCACCTGATCATAAATTTCATCAGGATTTAAATTTCTCATACGTTTTAATCGTGCGGTGGCGCAAAACTTGCAATCTAAACTGCAACCTACTTGACTAGACACACATGCGGTGGTTCTTGTTGGTGTTGGAATGAGCACAGATTCCACTATTAATCCATCATGTAGGCGTACCGCATTTTTTATAGTACCATCATTACTACGCTGCATAGTATCAACCCTAATATGATTGATTACAAAATGATTTTCCAGAATTTGACGTGTATTCTTTGATATATTCGTCATATCCTCAAAATTATGAGCTCCCTTTTTCCATAACCACTCATACACTTGATTTCCACGAAATGCTTTATCGCCTTGTTTTACAAAGAATTCTCTTATTTGTTCCTTTGTAAATGCACGTATATCTTTTTTCTTAATATCCATTTGCATGCAAAAATAGTGAAAGGAATTTCTATTAACGCATTACGTTTGTTGAATTATAAAATGAAGCTTTAAATCCCATTAGGGGTAGAGGCTTTGTTGAAGCTCCTTTTGTGTTGTTGCACCTTAGCAACACATAAAAGCGACTGTCGAAACCCTGATCCTTGAGAAATACCTTTAACCCTAAATAAAATTTCGAGCATAAAAAAGCCTCTTTAAAAAGAGGCTTTTTGTTTATTTAATACTAATTACATTATATAATTAACATGGCATCTCCATAACTATAAAACTTGTAACCTTCTTTAATTGCTTCATCATAGGCACGCTTTATAAAATCATGCCCTGCAAATGCAGAAACCATCATTAATAATGTAGACTTTGGCGTATGAAAGTTAGTAATCATACAATTAGGAATGCTAAACTCGTATGGAGGAAAGATAAATTTATTTGTCCATCCGTCAAATTCATTAAGCATACCACTTGAAGACACTGCGCTTTCAGTAGCACGAACAGCTGTTGTCCCCACTGCGCATACGCGTCTTTTTTCATTAATCGCCTTATTAACTGTTGCTACTGCATCTGGACCAATGGTTAACTCTTCGCTATCCATTTTATGCTTAGACAAATCTTCAACCTCAACTGGATTAAAAGTACCTAAACCAACATGTAAGGTAACCTCAGCAAAATTAACGCCTTTTATCTCTAAACGTTTTAGCAAGTGTTTAGAAAAGTGAAGGCCTGCCGTTGGTGCAGCTACTGCTCCTTCATTTTTTGCAAAAATGGTTTGGTAGCGCGCTTCATCTTCTGGCTCAACATCTCTTTTGATATATTTTGGCAGCGGGGTTTCTCCTAATTCGTTTAATTTTAAACGAAACTCCCTATAAGATCCATCATATAAAAAACGTAACGTACGTCCTCTTGATGTGGTATTATCAATTACCTCTGCCACTAAAGTATCATCATCACCAAAATATAACTTATTACCAATTCTTATTTTACGAGCTGGATCAACTAAAACATCCCAAAGGCGTTGTTCTTCATTTAACTCTCTTAATAAAAACACCTCTATTCTTGCTCCTGTTTTTTCCTTATTACCATATAATCTAGCAGGGAATACTTTGGTGTTATTTAGAACTAAAACATCATCCTCATCAAAATAATCAATGACATCTTTAAACATCTTATGCTCAATGGTTTGCTCTTTACGATTCAAAACCATTAAACGCGATTCATCTCTATTTTCCGCAGGGTATTCTGCTAATAAATCTTCCGGTAATTCAAAGCCGAAGTGTGATAATTTCATATGTTATGTTTTACTTTTTTATAAGAAAGTCGCAAATATACAATCTAACCATAGGGGTTGTCAAGTAAATACGTGATTATTATTTAGTTATTTGAAAACCTAATGATTCTAAATCGTCGTAAAAAGTTGGGTATGATTTTGAAACAACCATTGCTTCTTCTATCACAATAGGAACTTTTAATGCTAATGGTGCAAATGCCATGGCCATTCTATGATCATGATATGTTGAAATAGCGACCATCTCCTTAATTGATTCTGAAGGCGATAAATGTAACGATTTATCTGTGATTTCAACATCTCCACCTAATTTTTCAATTTCAGTTTTTAACGCCACCAACCTATCTGTTTCTTTAATTTTTAGAGTATGAAGTCCTGTTAAATCGCAAGATAGGCCTAGCGCAAAACAAGTAACTGCAATGGTTTGAGCAATATCTGGAGCATTCTTCAAATCTAATGCCAAAGGCTCAAGCTTAATATCTACTTTCTTTAGTATCAATTGGTTTTTTCCAAAAATAGTAGATACTCCAAAGTGTTTATAAATCTCTACTAATGCAGAATCGCCTTGTAATGAGTTTTCCTTATAAGAAGATAAGGTTATTTCTGTACCAACTTCACTTAAGGCAACTATACTAAAATAATAAGAAGCCGAAGACCAATCAGATTCAACAGTTAAAGTTTTAGGGTCTAGAGTGTGCGTATTTGGTTTTACAGTAATAACATTATTAACAAATGAAGATTCCACTCCTATTTCATCAAGTAGACTTAAAGTCATTTTAATATAAGGTATAGATGTAATCTCTCCTTCCAATGTTAATTCCAGTCCGTTTTCTAATTTTGAAGCAATTAGTAGTAAAGCTGAAATATATTGACTACTTACATTAGCTTTTAATGACACTTTATTTTTAGTCAATTTTTTACCTATAATTTTAATAGGTGGATATCCTTCATTTTCTTCAAAACTAATTTCGGCGCCCAATTCCTGTAAAGCTTCTACTAAAATTTTAATAGGCCGTTCTTTCATGCGCTTAGAGCCTGTAAGAATAGTTTCTCTACCTTCTTGAATAGAAAAATAGGCCGTTAAAAAACGCATAGCAGTACCCGCATGATGAATATCAACAAGCGTTTTATCTGAATTTAAAGCTTTTGTCATTAAATTACTATCATCTGAGTTTGAAACATTTTTAAGTTTAAACTCAGGATATAAGGCTTGTAGTAACAATAAGCGATTAGACTCACTTTTTGAACCTGTGATTTGAACACTAGATACTTTAGCTATTTTCGATTTTTGAAGTGTAAAATGCATACTCTTTTAAATGCGGTTAAAGAAGTTGCAAATTTACTTTAATTTTTCATTATTATGGTGTCTATCATGGTCTCGTTTTCCTTTCTTATCCATTCTTTTATCGAATGCCTCTTGCAAGTCTACACCAGTTTGATTGGCTAAACACAAAACCACGAATAGTACATCGGCAAGTTCTTCGCCAAGATCTTTGTTTTTATCGCTTTCTTTTTCACTTTGCTCGCCGTAACGTCTTGCTATAATCCTTGCTACTTCGCCTACTTCCTCTGTAAGTTGAGCCATATTAGTAAGCTCATTAAAATAACGAACACCATGTTCTTTAATCCAGTTATCTACTTCTTTTTGTGCATTTTGTATGTTCATTTTATACTTTAGTTAAAACAATTTGTTCTGCCTCCTTTTCTACGAGTTGACTAAAATACATTTTTAAATCATCATAATACAGTGGGGAAATTATAGGACTATTTATTTTAGTCGAGATAAGTACTTGAATTTTACTCCCAATTCCTGAAACATTATACTTAAATGTTCCTAAATTATCAGGTAAAGCAAATACCCCTGACTCCGGCAGCTCCTCAATTTTATAACCTTCTGGAATATTAATATTGATTCTATATGCCGTTTCTGAAGGGTAGCCAAAGTCGACCGGATATTCTCTCCTATTAAGTTTAAAAGGGTTTTCGTCAACTTTAAAAAAGAAAAGGGGTGAAAAATACATTTTATCTCCAATAATATCAGCCTGACTTTCTTTCACGAACTTATATGATTCGATAACTGGTTTTGAGAGGTCATTCTCGTTCTTAACTTCAAAATCGGAGATTTCAATACCTTTGTACTTATTTTCTAATTGTTCTAAAAATTCATCCTTATTAGATTCATTATAATTTATGCGATACGACAATGCTTTATGGTTAGTTTTAAAATCTCGTAAAACACCGGTCAGCATGCCTTCGTCATCAATATCAACCATCATACTCACACTACTCATAGAAAGCTCTTTTGGGTATAAATCTAGCAACTGAGAATTCCCATGTTCGGTTATTACGCGCCCCTGCCAGTTCAGAACTCTATAGGGTAAAACATTGGCTGAACAATATTGACTTGTGGCATCTAATAAAAAACCTTGCCCATTTTCTTTTACATAAGTAATAACATAGTTATAGCCTTCTCTAGTTGGAAATAAAGGTATCCCATTTTGTCTAGTACTAACCAATACAGGGTATGCCTTCACCCCAGCATAATTTAACATAGCAGTTAACATTAAATTTATTTCTGCAACATTACCCACGTGGTCCTTATAGGCTTTTTTTACGCCGTCGTTCACGTAATACCCATAATATCCGTTCCATTTAATTTTAGATTTCACAAATTGATATATCATTCCAGCTCTTTTTATTGGGTCTGAAGTTGTACCAATAAGTGCATCAATATCATCTTTAAAATAACTCGTTTTATCCAGTTCGTCTCCAAAACTAGAACTTCTATAAATCGTTTTAATAACATCTTCCCAGGTAGTAGAATAATTCTTTGTAGCAGCATTTGGAAAACGAGTAAACGACAATTCATAATTTAGTGACGATCTATAATTATCAATACTGTTAACGTAAGGTTCTGCTTTTAATGCTGGAACATCAGACAAATTAAATTCATCTACATTCTTCTTAAAGTTTATATTAGAGTTGCTAAATTTAGTTTGAGCACCATAAACGCTAGAAGACCTCGTTTTATCAGTAAAAAGTATTTTCCCTGATTTTACACTTTTCTTAGGAGAAATAGGTATATACCCCTTAGTATTCACTTTAAAATTAAAATATTCTGGAGTCTCAAATATAGCTACCAACGTTTTAACAGGTATATCATGTTGAAAAACAAATTCGTCAACTTTAGTTATAAAAGGTGAGTTTATCTGATATTTGTACTCAATAATACTACCCGTCTTGACATTAGGCATTGTGAATTTTTTTTCATTTCGATACCTTGATAGTTCTGTCTTAAAAACACCATCCTTCTTCAGTTTATCTTCAGTAATTTTATCATTTTCTAAATTGTATGTGTAGCCTTTAAGTCCTACCAAGGATTCCTCATCGCTACCATCTTTATACAATCTAAGCGCTTTTGTCGCAAAGTCGAGACCTTCTTTGTCATAAATTTTAACACGATCATGCACCTCTGTAATCAACTGAAAACCTGTGGCTTGATTGTATTCGATATGAGTTCTTCTATATTTATACAAATAGCACGCATGAGCTGAACTATCAATAGAATTAAATGTTTCTTGTAATTCTTCTTTTGAAACATCGCCAAAATCATAGTCTTGGGCAGATACTGAAAGGGCAAAAGAAAGCCCCATTAAAAAAAATAGTTTTTTCATTATAATTAGTTTGGTTGGTTCTTTATTAATGCAATTTTCGAGTTATCATATCTGGCAACAGCCTTATGAAAATCTCTAAATTTTTTGTAATCCTCTTTAGGAAATTCACCATCCTTGACTACAAATTCTCTCTTATAAATTAGTGTGGACTCATCTTTAACAACAACTTCAGCTTTATAATGGCCAAATTTGTTTTCTATATTATAGTTTTTGGGCAGCGCTTCTAGCTTATAATTTGATGGTAGTTTAATTTCAACCTCATCTAAATCGGTAAACCCTCTTTTAACTTTTAACGAAAATTTTCTATTTCTGTACCTGTCTGGTATATGTTCATTTCTGTTGAATGCATTGACAGGGAGCAACATTCTATCCGCTACTATTTTAGAATAATTGGGGGCCTGAAAGCTAACTTCTTCCATAAATTCGATGGTTTCTTTATTGTTTTCAACGTGTATTTCATTTATTGAAATACTATTTATATAACCCCATTGATTTTTATAATGCTTATCTAACTCTCTTTCCGTTTCCGACTCTAAGGAGTACTTAGAATTATATTGAATCCCCTTAGATTTAAGCTTAACTTTTGCTTGTATATACCCTTCATTTGAAATATCATAACTGCCTTGTATATGTTGAACACTTTCTTCTGGTTCATATTTCTTAGTATGTACAATTTTCCCACCTTCTGGAGTAACGACTAATACATCACGATCGTCAGTAAAATTTCCAATAAAGCCGAAGGGTACTTTCTGATTTGTACACTCTAACCACACGTCTTCGTCTTCCATAGGGATATTAAGAATAGCATGATTCCCCATCATTGCAGCAAAATCTTTTTCAAAACTCCTTTGCGATTGTCCAGCATAAAGCACGACATAGTTTGACTTTACACCAACCGCTTTTAAGAGCGCCATGGTATAATTTGACAAAGCCTTACAATCTCCATAACCCAATCTATCAACTTCCGAAGTATTAAAAGGCTTCCATCCTCCAATTCCTACTTGAACACTAATGTAGCGCGTTTTATCTTGAACATATTGATAGATTTTTTTTGCTTTACCCAAATCTGTAGTTTCATTTTTTACTAATTCTTGCACTTTCAAAATTGTACTTTGTGGCAAGTCATCGGTACCCATTATTAAATCTTTATACATCCACTTTCCAAAGTCATTCCAATTTTCAGCAGTAGATTCAACACCTTCCAATGAAAACTGTGTTGCTGCAACTAAAACCATTGGTGAGATATCGAAAAAAGTAGGCCCATACATTTCCGACTCTAATGCTGCTAAATTTTTAACCTTATAACTAATCTCATTGGAATTCTTAGTTTTTTCTAAGTTAAACAATTCAAAGTTCTTCTCCTTAGTTCTTATTTCTAAATTTGGAGGATAGATAATAGAATAGGTGCTATTTTCGGCGCTAACATTATATCCATCTATAGGCCTAAATGGTCTAATAAAAGCTGTATTTTCATTCACAATTTCAGTTGTAAACTCAACAGTATACGGATAAGCAATTGGCGTATATTCTAGATATTTTACTCTAGAATCGGAGTACAATGTTCCTCCGCTAACAGCGCTCACATCCTTAAAATCGCTCTTCTTAATTTTTTTAATTTGAACACCTAAGGCATTATAAACAATTGCCTGTAGTTCCTTTATCTTAATATTATTATCATAATAAACATATGCATCTACAGCATCGTTGCCTTGTTTGTTTAACACGGTAATAATCCTTTTGTAAACCACATGCATCTCACTTGAAGATTTAAGCGATACTCGCATGTCATTCGAGCGAATAACTGCATTGGCATTTGCACTTAGGCTATCGGAGATTGTATAGCTAGTATATAGCTCTTGTTGTGTAAAAACTAGTAGACTGAATAAAAAGAAAAAAACATTAATAATATACCTTGAACGCATATGCCTCTGATTAATTTAGTTGTAAGGGAATAAATTTAAATTAAGACAAACATTTATCATATGAGAAAAATCATATTCTAAACATTGAAAGCTAATATAAACTTTTAATTAAAAATCTTACAAAAAACAACCAAAAACATAGAACTTTAATATACTTAAACTCGCTAAAAAGCACTTTTTCATCTCTTTTTGAAAAAATTGCTAATCACAAGTGGGGAAACTAAAATGTTTTTAATCTATTAAAAAAAGAGCAAAAACAGCTGCCAACAATAACCATTTCTAATTCTTACTATCAACAGCTTTTGAAAGTGTGAAGCCCAAGGATGACTAATACTTTTACACCTTATCTTTTGTATCAATAATAATAGTTACTGGGCCGTCATTTAGCAGATCTACTTTCATATCTGCCCCAAACTCTCCAGTTTGAATAGACTTTCCTAAGTCTACTTCTAACTGTTTTACGAAATTTTCATACAAAGGAATTGCCA
The DNA here is from genome assembly GCF_947495925.1 of uncultured Algibacter sp. Lineage (GTDB taxonomy): Bacteria > Bacteroidota > Bacteroidia > Flavobacteriales > Flavobacteriaceae > Algibacter_E. Next base: position 533,685 of record NZ_CANMAU010000002.1, on the reverse strand, counting down.
CGTCTGGTTTAGCTGCTTTGATATAACTTGGTCGGTTTCCTTTTTTTGTTGAAGCATGCAAAGTAAACTGACTTACAACAATAATATCGCCACTAGTATCCTTTAGAGATCTATTCATAACCCCTTTTGCATCGGCAAAAACCCGAAGATTTACTACTTTGTTTACGAGCCATTTTATATCTTCAGATTTATCTTCATTAACTATACCTAATAAAACTAATAGTCCGCTTTTAATTGATGCTACTTTTTTATTATTAATTGTAACACTAGCACTTGAGACTCTCTGTATAACAACTTTCATTCCTTCTCCCAGATATCGGTTCTGTAGTGCTCATCTTCTCCTTCAAGAATTTGAAGGTAACTTCTATATCGTGAAAACGCAATCTCGTCTGCATCTAAAGCTTTTTTTACAGCACATTTAGGCTCTTGAAGATGCAAACAATTATTAAACTTACAATCCTGTTTTAACCTAAAAATTTCGGGAAAATAATCCCCTACTTCCTCCCTATCCATATCTACAACACCAAAACCTTTTATTCCTGGTGTATCAATAATTTTTGCATTAAAACTTAAGTCAAACATTTCGGCAAAAGTAGTGGTATGTTGCCCTTGCATGTGTTGTATTGATATAGCTTTGGTTTTAATATTTAATGTAGGTTCTATGGTATTCACCAATGTTGATTTCCCAACTCCCGAATGACCAGCAAACATGCTCACTTTGTTATGCATTAAAGCTTTTACCTTGTCTATATTTTTTCCGGTTTTTGCAGAAACCCCTATACACTCATAACCTATTTGCCGGTAAACATGTGCTAAATACCTAACCTCGTCGAGGGTTTCCTCATCATAAGTATCACTCTTATTAAACAACAATACCGTTTTTATAGAATAAGCTTCGGCTGTAACTAAAAATCGATCAATAAAACTTGTTAAAGTAGGTGGATTATTAATGGTAATCATTAAAAAAACCTGATCTAAGTTTGCAGCTATAATGTGAGTTTGCTTAGATAAGTTTACAGATTTTCTAACAATATAATTTGCTCTGTCATGTATATTGTGAATAATCCCTGTTTCTTGATTGTTGCTGGTTTCTATTTCAAAATCTACAATGTCTCCAACAGCAATGGGATTGGTACTTTTAATACCTTTAATTCTGAACTTCCCTTTTATACGGCATTCGTAAGTATATCCAAGATCGGTTTTTACCGTATACCAACTTCCTGTAGATTTATATACTTTTCCTGTCATAATAGTTCTTCAAAAATAGCCATTTACCTTAAAACAAGGCTACGAAAGATTATTTTTTAATAGTTAAATCTAAAAAGAGTGATGAAGCTAAAATTTGGAATCATATTATATCTATATTTAAAGCTCAATTTAAAAATCAAAATCATGAAAAACCTTTTAATTTTATTTGCAATTTCTTTACTGACATTTGTTGAAGTTCAAGCTCAAGTTGAATACAAAGTAGTCACCAGTGTAGAATCTATTGTTCCCAATGGATTAGGCCGATCAAGAATAATTTCTGGAAACGAAGAAAAAAATTATAAAGATTATACGAGTACTCAAACAGAAGAAGATAACAAAAGAAATAAATCTGACAGAGGTTCTATAAGAGTTAAAGATTTTGACGAAACTAAACTTTTAAACTTCTTCAATATTGGTGGTATTCGTTTTCAAAATATTGCTGCAAACGATGCTGTAATCAGCTCGAAAATTAACACTATGATTGACGAAGGTTGGGAACTAGCCTTTATAACTAGTGCCGTGGAAAGTGATGCAGGAAAAGGAGATGGTAATGGTATTTTTATAACCCGCTATATTTTTAAAAGAAATAAGTAATATTGTTTACTGTTCTCAAATAAAAAAGCCTCCATATCAGGAGGCTTTTTTATTCAGTATCAATTAAGAAACAATGTTTATCCATTGATAATTTTTTCTTGATGATTAATCGATTCTTGGTGAACCGCTTTAAACATTCTTAAAATAAACTCTTCACTTAAACCATGTTGCTCTCCTTCCAGAACCATTTTACCCAAAATCTCATTCCAACGTTTAGATTGTAGAACAGCTACATTTTTAGATTTTTTAAGTTCTCCGATGCCATCAGAAGCCTTCATGCGCTTTCCTAATAAATCAATAATTTGATTATCAACAACGTCAATCTGAGCTCTTAAGTTATTCAAAGCATTATTATAATCCTCTTCTGCATTTGATTCTTTTTTAATCTTTAAATCTCGCATTATTTGCACTAAAGTAGATGGTGTTACTTGTTGCGCAGCATCACTCCATGCATTGTCTGGGTCATAATGTGTTTCGATCATTAAACCATCAAAATTAAGATCTAATGCCACCTGAGAAACATCAAAAATCATATCTCTTTTACCAGTAATATGCGATGGATCATTGATTAAAGGAATATCCGGGAATTTATTTTGGAATTCAATAGCCATCTGCCATTCTGGATTATTTCTATACTTCGTTTTTTCATAAGTAGAAAACCCTCTATGTATAGCTCCAATATTTTTAACACCCGATTTATAGATTCTTTCGATTCCACCTAACCATAAAGAAAGGTCTGGGTTGACTGGATTTTTAATTAAAACTGGTTTATCAGTTCCTTCCAAAGCATCGGCAATTTCTTGCATGATAAAAGGACTTACTGTAGAACGCGCACCAATCCATAGTAAATCCACATCATATTCTAGAGCCAATTTTACATGGGCAGCGTTTGCTACTTCAGTACAAACTTTCATTCCAGTTTCTTCCTTTACTTTTTGTAACCATTTTAAACCTAATGATCCAACACCTTCAAAATTACCTGGTCTAGTCCTTGGTTTCCAGATACCTGCTCTAAAATAGCTAACATCAGTATCTTTAAGCTCATGAGCTATTTTTAATACTTGCTCTTCAGTTTCAGCACTGCATGGCCCTGCAATAACCAACGGATGATCTAGGTTTAAATCATCTAACCAGCTTCTCATTTCTTTCTTGTTTTCCATAATTTTACTCTTAACTAATTCCTTTTAATATGTCTTTTATGTGATTTGTATTTTGCATCTCAGTATTAATGGCATCAAAATCATCTGCCTTCATCAATTCTTTAAACTGAGTTAAATTATTTATATATTCTTCCAAGGTTTCAATAACATTCGTTTTATTTTGTTTAAAAATAGGCGTCCACATCTCAGGCGAACTTTTAGCTAAACGTACTGTTGAAGCAAATCCACTTCCGGCCATATCAAAAATATCACGTTCATTTTTTTCTTTTTCAATAACCGTTTTACCAAGCATAAACGAACTAATATGCGATAAATGAGATACATAAGCAATATGTTTGTCATGTGCTTCTGGATTCATATATCTAATTCGCATTCCAATGTCTGTGAACAACTTTAAAGCTTTTTCCTGTAATTTGAATGTGGTTTTTTCTACTTCACATACTATATTAGTTTTACCAACAAACAAACCTTCAATGGCTGCCGTTGGTCCAGAATGTTCAGTCCCAGCAATAGGATGCATAGCTAAAAAATTCCTTCGCTTAGGGTGATTTTCAACCACTTTGCAAATATCGACTTTTGTTGACCCCGCGTCAACAACCAACCCCGAATCTGAAATTTTATCTAAAATGGTAGGCAATAGTTTAACAGTAGCATCCACTGGAATAGAAACTATAACTAAATCGGCTTCTGAGATATCATCTAAAGTTGCTTTTTCATTAATTAATCCCAATTCCAAAGCCTTATCTAGCGTTGATTCTTTTCGACTGATCCCATGAATTACAACATCTGGATTGTTTTTCTTGATATCAATACAAAGACTTCCACCTATTAATCCAACTCCTATTGCATATATATTCTTCATATTACTTTACTCTTGCAATGGCTTCTTCAATACTCTCGGTTGATGCACATAATGAAAACCTAATATAACCTTCTCCTTTAGTCCCAAAAATAGTACCTGGTGTTATGAAAATATGATTCTCTTTTAGTACTAAATCTATAAACTCTTCAGACTTTAAATATGCTGGTAATTTAGCCCAAACAAACATTCCTGTGGCATTTCTGTCATAAGTACAGTTTAAAGCATCTGCTAACTTCCAAACCAAATCCCTACGTTCTTTATATACATTATTTAATGTAGCAAACCACATATTAGAACATTTCAAAGCTTCAATAGCACCTTTCTGAATACCATAAAACATACCAGAATCCATATTACTCTTCACCTTTAAAATATTATTAATATGAACACTATCACCTATAACCATTCCTACTCGCCATCCAGCCATATTAAAGGTTTTACTTAAAGAATTAAGTTCTAAACAAACATCTTTAGCCCCATGAACACTTAAAATACTTTTAGGTGAATCATTTAAAATAAAACTATAAGGGTTATCATTTACTATTAAAATATTATGTCGTTTACCAAAAGCGACCAAATCTTCAAACAAGGTTCTTGAAGGTTGCGCTCCTGTTGGCATATGAGGATAATTAACCCACATGATCTTAACTTTACTTAAATCTGTTTTTTCTAAAGCATCAAAATCTGGTTGCCAGTTATTAGAAGCATCCAATTCATAAAGAACGCCTTTTGCTCCCACCAATTTGGTAACGGACTGATATGTTGGGTATCCTGGATTAGGAATAAGCACCTCATCACCTTCATTTAAATAAGCCATTGAAATGTGCATAATACCTTCTTTACTCCCCATTAAAGGCAAAATCTCAGTAATTGGGCTTAAATTCACAGAAAAATGCTCCTTATAAAACCTTGAAATACCATCTCTTAGTTCAGGAAGTCCTTGATAACTTTGGTATTTGTGCGCATTCGCATCTTTAAAACTTGCAGAAATGGCATCTAGTACCTTTTTTGGTGGCTGCAAATCAGGGCTCCCAATACCTAAGCTAATAATAGGTTTGCCACTGGCTACTAGTAAACCAACTTCTCTTAGTTTTTTAGAAAAGTAGTATTCCTCAACGGTCTGTAATCGGTTAGCTACTTCAATCATAATTTAGCATTTTTATATTCTCCTAATACTTTAAAATCATCGCCCATAATATCAATAACAGACTTGGCTTTTTCAAAATCGGCATACGCATCAAAAGTGACATCCACAAAAAAGGCGTACTTCCAAGGTGTCTCTACAATTGGCAGGGATTGAATTTTTGTTAAGTTCAATTTACAATCACTCATTACATTTAAAATAGTAGCTAGACTACCCCGTTTATGGTTAGCTTCAAACTTGATTGAGGCTTTATTAATTTCGTTTTGGTTTACTTCAGAATTGTTACGTTTTACAATTACAAATCGCGTTTCATTGTGCTTTATAGTTTGAATACTATGCGATAAAATATTAAGTTCAAATATTTCAGCTGCAGTAACACTTGCAATAGCCGCTATACCCTTTATTTGGTTTTTATGAATACGTTCTGCCACTTCAGCAGTATCTTTATCCTCCACCAATTTAATATGCGGGTGTTTTTTAAAAAACTCTTTACACTGCAAAAGTGCCATGGGATGTGAATACACTTCCTTAATATCATCAATACTTTGATTTGGTAGTGCCATTAAGTTGTGTTGAATATCTAAATAATGCTCACCAACTATATGCAAACCATATTTATCAATAAGTGCGTAATTAGGAATTATTGATCCTGCTATAGAGTTTTCTAAAGCCATAATTGCCGCATCACACTCCTTTGTTATTAGAGAATCAACAACTCTATCAAAAGTTAAACAGTCAATACAATCAACAGTGTTTTCGAAAAATTGCTGTGACACAATATGATGAAAAGATCCTTTTACTCCCTGTATGGCTACTGTTTTTATCAAAATTTAATTCTTTAATACTTTAGCTTCAAATACAAGCTATTCTCATTAATGGTTAAACAAAAAAAAGTCTCGATTTTCATCGAGACTTATAATGTTAATTTATGTTTTAAATTACACACACAACGTCTCGTTTCTTTTGCTAAAAAAGAAATAGTTGTTAAAATATGTATAATATACTGTCATTATCTTAATTGAGTGGCTAAAGTAAATAATTATTTAAGAAAATAAAACCTCTAAAAATCTTTTTTACACATTTACTAAAAGTTTTAAAGATTTTACAGCAAAACTTCGATTACATTATATAATCAATTATTTTTGAATAAATAATTTTAATTATGTCCATTGAAGTAGAAGGGGTTACAAAAATTTATGGCAATCAAAAAGCTTTAAATAATATTTCATTTAAGGTTGCGAAGCCGGAAATAGTTGGTTTTTTAGGACCAAATGGAGCTGGCAAGTCAACTATGATGAAAATTCTAACAACGTACCTCAATGCTTCTGAGGGCAAAGCCCATGTAAATGGATTTGACGTTATTACAAATGCAAATGCCGTTCAAAAAAGTGTTGGCTATTTACCAGAGCACAACCCTCAATATCTTGAACTATATGTTAAAGAGTATTTAGCATTCAATGCCAACATTTATAAAATCAAAAAGCAACGTATTGAGGAGGTTATTGAACTCACTGGTTTAGGTCCAGAATCTCATAAAAAAATTGGTCAACTATCAAAAGGATATAGACAGCGCGTTGGATTAGCCAACGCCTTATTGCACGACCCTGATGTATTAATTTTAGATGAACCTACTACTGGCCTTGACCCAAATCAACTTATAGATATTAGAAACCTCGTTAAATCCATAGGAAAGACTAAAACGGTTTTTCTCTCAACTCACATTATGCAAGAGGTAGAAGCCATGTGCGATCGGGTTATTATTATTAATAAAGGAGAAATTGTTGCCGATAAAAAACTAAAAGATTTAAGAGACGAAAAGGAACAAATTGTTATTGTTGAGTTTGATTACCGAGTTGAGGATGCCTTTTTATTAAAACTTCCAAAAGTTGATAAGGTTGTAAATACTCATGATTTCGTTTATGAAATCTCATTTAAAACATCAGATGATATGCGATCTCATGTTTTTGATTTTGCGCATGACAATCAACTAAAAATTCTTCAACTTAATCAAAAAAACACAAGCTTAGAAAGTTTATTTCGAGATCTAACTTCTAATTAATCTAAAGCATGAATACCACATAATTACTATTAAATAGTAAGTATGACAAAAGTCATCTACACAAATGCCATAACAGGTTAATTTTGCATTGAATTATTTAAAAACGCACTAAGATAGAGTATTTGAAAAATGTCAAAATCCTATCTTTGCATTACTATAACAATAAAAGATGAGTAAAGGAATTTATGTTGCTACAATTGAACCTAACAGTGGAAAATCTGTTGTTGTTCTAGGTTTAATGCGCATGTTACTGGGAAAAACTGCCAATGTAGGCTATTTCAGACCTATTATTGAAGACACTCAAGTTGGAGAAATGGACAACCATATAAACACTATGGTTTCCTATTTTGAAATTGATATCAACTATAAAAAAACTTATGCTTTTACTAGAAGTGAGGTTTTAGACTTATATAATAAAGGGAAATCGGGAGATGTTATTGATGAAATAATAAAGAGATATAAATATCTCGAGGAGCGCTTTGATTTTATTTTGGTTGAAGGCACCGATTTTTCTCATGAAAACTCAAGCTTGGAGTTAGACATCAATCTATTAATATCTAAAAATCTAGGTTTACCTGCTATCATTGTATCTCAAGGTGACAAAAAATCTTTACCTGAAATTGTTGAAAGTGTCCAACTAGCGCATGACACTTTTAAAGAAGAGGTTGATGTATTGTCGATCATGACAAATAAGATTGACCCTGAAGAAGTATCAACATTAAAGTCTCTTTTAAAATCTAGAATTAATAGTGGCACAGATATTACGGTTATTCCTAAAATTAAAAGTTTAGCTAGCCCAACAATTAAAGAGATTGTAAAAAAACTTAAAGGTTCCGTTCTTTTTGGAGAAGACATGGTAAATAATCAATCTGAAAATTTCAGTGTTGGAGCCATGCAACTTCGCAATTACCTTAATCATATTAAAGAAAATGCTTTAGTCATTACTCCTGGTGACAGAGCCGATATTATTCTTGGAGCATTGCAGGCTCATGCCTCGAAAAACTATCCAAAAATATCCGGTATCATTTTAACCGGAGGTTTAATTCCTGAAGACTCCATATTAAAATTAATTGAAGGACTTTCAAGTGTTGTTCCTATTATTAGTGTAAAAAGCGGAACGTTTTCTGTTACTAATGAAATTGGAAAAATCAAATCAAGAATTTATGCAGAGAATATCGAAAAGATTGAAACCTCAATTGCAACTTTCGAAAAGCACGTTGATACAGATAAACTTTCAAATGATTTAATCACCTTCCAGTCTGGTATATTCACACCAAGAATGTTTCAGTATAACTTATTACAACGTGCCTTAAAAGACAAAAAACATATTGTATTACCTGAAGGGTATGACGAGCGTGTTTTAAGAGCTGCCGCTAGATTAATTGATGCTCATGTTGTTGAATTAACCTTAATAGGTGAAAAAGAAAAAATTCAAGATCGCATTACTAAACATGACATCCCGCTAAACTTAAATGAGGTTAATGTTGTCTGGCCGCAAAACTCTGAGCATTTTGAAGATTACGCGCAGACCTTTTATGAGCTCAGAAAACATAAAAATGTAAACCTACAAATGGCTAAAGATGCTATGAACGATGTGTCCTATTTTGCAACCATGATGATTCATAAAGGGCATGCTGATGGCATGGTTTCAGGAGCTGTACATACAACACAACACACATTGCGTCCGGCATTGCAGTTTATAAAAACAAAACCGGGTGTTAATATTGTGTCTTCTGTTTTCTTTATGTGTTTGGAAGACCGTGTTTCTATTTTTGGAGACTGCGCTATTAATCCAAATCCGAATGCCGAACAATTAGCAGAAATTGCAATTTCATCGGCTAACACGGCGCAAAATTTTGGCGTTGAACCTAAAGTAGCTATGCTTTCTTATTCTTCTGGTGCTTCAGGAAAAGGAGAAGAAGTTGATAAGGTAAGAACGGCTACCGAAATTGCAAAGAAGTCTGCACCAAATCTTAAAATTGAAGGACCTATACAATACGACGCTGCTGTTGATATGCGTATTGGTAAAAGTAAATTGCCAGACTCTGAAGTTGCAGGTCAAGCTAGCGTTCTTATATTTCCAGATTTAAATACTGGAAATAACACCTATAAGGCTGTTCAGCGTGAAACTGGAGCATTAGCCATAGGTCCCATGCTACAAGGTTTAAATAAACCGGTTAACGATTTAAGTAGAGGCTGTACCGCCGATGATATTTACAGTACCGTAATAATAACTGCTATTCAAGCACAAGAATTTTAAACATGCAAGTACTCGTTTTAAACTCAGGAAGTTCATCTTTGAAATTCCAACTTTTTTCCATGCCAGAAAAAACCATATTATGTTCTGGTTTAATTGAACGCATTGGACTTGAAGATGGCAAGTTTAAATTTAAAACTGATAAAGATACTATTGAATTAGTAACCTCAATTCCAAATCATAAAGTTGGATTAGAATTACTTGCTAAACAGCTTTTAAACTCTGAAACTGGAATAATAAAATCGGCAGATGATATTGATGTTGTGGGACACAGAGTTGTGCATGGCGGAAAATATTTTAGTGACACCACTGAAATTACAGATGAAGTTAAAGAAAAAATACAAGCATTATCGTCATTAGCGCCTTTGCATAACCCAGCAAATTTAGAAGGGATTGAAGTTGCAGAAGCCATTTTCAAAAACGCGAAACAAGTTGCTGTTTTTGATACCGCTTTTCATCAATCTATTCCGGAAAGAGCTTACCGATATGCCATCCCAAAGGAGTTTTCAGAAAAACACAGTATTAGGTTATATGGATTCCATGGTACAAGTCACAAGTATGTTTCCGAAAAAGCTATTGAATTCTTAGGAAAAGAACAATCAAAAATCATCACCATTCACTTAGGTAATGGTTGTAGTATGACTGCTATTAAAGATGGAAAGAGTATCGATCACTCCCTTGGATTTTCGCCCGTTAGTGGTTTAATCATGGGAACACGTTCTGGTGATATTGACCCAGCAATCATTTTCTATCTAGCTGATAAATTTGACTATAGCTTATCTGAAATTAATAATCTTTTGCAAAAAAAAAGTGGTATGCTAGGATTAACGGGGCATAGCGATTTAAGAGACATTCAAGCTGAAGCTGAAAAAGGCAATAAAGATTGCCAATTAGCCTTAGAAATGAACACCTACCGTATTAAAAAATACATAGGAAGCTATACGGCTATTTTAAACGGTTTAGACGCCATTGTTTTTACAGCTGGAATAGGAGAAAACTCTAGTTTAATGCGTAAAATGGTCTGTGATAACTTAGATTATATTGGCATTGATTTAGATCAAGAGGCCAACAAATTAAGGTCTGATGACATTAGAGCTATTAATACAGAAAATTCCAAAGTAAAAGTTCTAGTCATACCAACCAATGAAGAATTGGAAATCGCGAAACAGTCAGTAGACTTATTTAAAAATTAAGTGCCCTTTATATATAGCTTCAACCTCAACGGTTGCAGGTTTATTAAGTGCAATAACATCCCCTGTCCCTAAAATTTTTCCCGTGATTTTTAATTGCGGATTAACAATAATATCATTTGAACTTCTATGACTCAACGAAACATTCTGAGCAACTAAATCGCTTGTATCAACGCGTGAGGAGCCAGCAGCTAAAGTGATTCGTAAATCATTAGTCTCACCCGAAATAACGGCATTTGATAAATTATTAAATACTACTGAAAGACTATTATTATCAAGTTCTAGATAAAAATTCCCACTATTAACGGTTCCTGACTCAGAGAAATCTTCGGATAATAATGTTAAATTCGGATAAGTTAACACGCCATCAGACTTCACATCATATTGGGTCATGCTTCTTATTTCTGAAATGCTTGGAGCAGTTACATATGCTTTGGTAACACCATAGGCTCTTGACAAATTACAACCATTATTATCCATTAAAATCAATTGATTACCAACAACCTCAACATGCACATCATTCATCAAATTCTTTCCCGTTTCAACAACTACTTTCTGAACACTTCCTTCTTTAACAACGAGTTCTATATCCCTATGTACTACTATTTTGGTAAAGTCTGCTAAAACAAATTCCTGTTGAACTATAGTTCCCGTAGTTTGGAAACAATCTCCTGCACTTTCACTATCGCAAGCAAAGAGGATAAATAAACCAAGTATGTAAATTATTTTTTTCAAATTAAATCTTCTAAATACTATTCTTCTTGAACATTACCATCTTTATCCATAGGTAAAAAAGGATTGAATGCAATCTCCCATAAATTTTCATCTGGATCAGCAATATAACTGCTATAACCACCCCAAAAAACTTCCTCCGGTCTCTTAACTATCTTAACACCTTTAGCTTCTAACGTTGTAATCATCTCATCAACTTCCTCTTTTGATCGTGTATTAAAAGCTAACGAAAACCCTTTAAAACCATCTCCATCTGGACTAACTGTTGCATCTTCCGCCAATTTATCTTTAGGGTATAAAGACAGTAAAATACCATTCAATTGAAAAAATACGATACCCTCATTGCTTGATTTCATTTTCTGCCAACCAAACTTTTCTTCATAAAATGCCGAAGCAACTTTTAAATCACTTACGCCTAGTCCAACAATCGTTAATCTTTGTTCCATAATCACTTCGTATTATAATCTCATACCTATTCCAAACTCAACAGCCTCCGCCTTTGCTCCATGAGATTTCAAAGTAAGCGCACCAAAAACCTTTTTTCCAAAATAGCGTTTTAAACCAATTCTCATATATGTTCGCCCTTCGAAATCAAACGGATAATACACATAATACCCTAACTGGGTTACTAATGAAGTTCTACTAATAAATAACTCATGACCGACAAAAACACCTACTCTTTTATAATCTTCATCGCCAGAAACGTTTTCTTCTGGGAACGATACACTTTTATAATGTATAAGTTCTTCTAGAAATTTTGAGAAAAACATGTCTGCACCAAGTTGAATGGCACTTTTATGACTTAAGCGTTTATCTGCATAAGCAGAGAAAACATAAAACGGAAATTGACCACTACCTACAACATCACTTTCATTAATTCCTGTTCTAAAAGCCAAATTATACTTTACAGGTTCAGTGAATTTTACTTTGCCGCCGTCCTTAATATTAGTTTGATATTCTGGTTCAGATTCATCCAAACTATAAATGACTCCCAAATTAAAAGTAATCGAATTAGTACTACTATTGGGGGCTTTAACATTCGCATTTGAATAGTGGATTAAAGACAGGCCTGTTTGTAAACCAAACTTATCAAAAATACGTTCCCTCTTATAATTTAGCATTAAATAGGTACTACTCATTAGTGCTGTACCGTAGGCGTTATTCCTAAAATTATCGCGTTTATCATAAGGATTGGTCGTTATTGCAAGACCTTGCCCTATTCTAAACATTAAATTACGCTTGAAAAAATAAAAGTTACAATGCGCATAAAGTCCATAATTATCTCCTAAAACCTCATTTTTAGTATCCTGAAATAGAAACGAAACACCTAAATCGGGATAATTATACCGCTGCTCCCAATCTTCAAACCCGAAGGTTTTCGTATTCCATCCAACAATAACACCTTCTGGATGACCTTGAATTAAATGAAGAATATCATTATTATGATTAGCTATATTTCCTGTGAAATAGTTAAGATCAAAATAAGATGCATTTTTTTTCTCTTGCGAAAAACCAATAACGCAGCAGAAACAAAACAAGCAGGAGTAATAAAATTTCATCGATGGTTTTATCAAACTCAAATGTAAGATAATTATTAAAACAATGCCTTAGCTATGGCATGCACATTATCACTTTTTCCCATGGAATAGTAATGTAATACAGGAACGCCAGCTTCTCTTAATTCTTTTGATTGTTGAATAGCAAACTCGACTCCAATCTGTCTCACTGCCTTATTATCCTGACACCCTTCTACAGCATCAATTAAATCTTGTGGTAAGTCAATTTTAAACACCTGAGGTAATAATTGTAAATGACGTTTTACAGCGATAGGTTTAATTCCAGGAATAATAGGAACTGTAATTCCCATCTTCCTTGCTTTTTCAACAAACTCAAAATACTTATTATTATCAAAAAACATTTGTGTTACTACATAATCTGCACCGGCATCAACCTTTGCTTTTAAACGCCTTAAATCGGTGATTAAAGATGGAGACTCCATGTGTTTTTCCGGATAACCGGCAACGCCAATACAAAAATCTGAATTGTGTTCAGCATCCACATCATCATGCAAATATTGCCCACGATTTAAGTTTGCAATTTGTCCTACTAAATCACTGGCAAATGCATTGCCACCTTTAACAGGTTTAAAATATGCCTCATCCTTCATCGAGTCACCCCGCAATGCCATCACATTATCCAAACCCAAATAATGGCAATCTACCAATACGTATTCTGTCTCTTCTTTAGTAAAACCTCCACACAATAAATGCGGAATCGCATCTACTTGATATTTATGCATAATTGATGCACAAATCCCAACAGTACCCGGACGCATACGTGTAATACGCTTATCTAAAAGCCCGTTACCTTTATCAATATACACATACTCTTCACGAGACGTGGTTACATCAATAAACGGGGGATTAAACTCCATTAACGGATCAATATTATTATATAAATCCTGAATATTTTTACCTTTTTTTGGTGGTATTACCTCAAACGAAAACAATGTTTTTCCGTTAGCATTTTTAATATGGTCTGTTACCTTCATATCTGTTTTTTAATTTCCGCGAAAGCAAAAATCTCATCAATATTAATTTTGTTTTTTTGGATTTACCCGCGTGGGAGCCTGCTTTCCCAAACAAGTCCTAGCTCGTGCCTCACTTTGGACTTTCCTCCAAAATCTCTAACGCAAACATAATACACTTATCTTAATGAAACGGCAGAAGTTTCATATTTATTCATCATCTCTTTAACATCTTTAAGCAATTCAATGGACGCTTCAATTTCAGCCTTTCGTATTGAAACACTTTCAATATTAAAACCAATCGGAATATTTTTTCCTGCACAGTAATCCAATAATTCTTTAGCTATGGTTTTACAAACGTCAATAGACTTCGTTAAAATATCCTCAGAGTGTTTTAAATCGTTCTTTAACCACTGCGGAATATCAATTCCTAACCACTCCATAAACTCCATAGTTTTTATAGAACCACATGGTGTTAACGTAAATATTATTGGTAGTAATTCTCTATGATTATCTAATGAACTATAGTAATAGTCTGAAAGGAAATTTTTAGTGTTATTGATATTATAGACACATTGCGAAATAAAAAAATGACAGCCTTTATCGATCTTACTAAAAAGACGCTGATGCTCATCATTTTTTTTATAATGTCGCTCAGGAATAGTCACACCTCCCAAGGTTATCGATGCATCTGCAATACGGTTTACACTATAAGCATCATTCAATGACAAACTCGACTTTTGTTTATTCGAAGGGGTACCAACAAAAACAGAAAAATTTATATCCTTAGAGTTTTCCTGTATCCAATTACTTAATTCTTGTTTAGAATACTTCCCTACACTTTTATATATAATCTTAGGCAGGTTTAAATCTTTCAAATAGTTAGCACTATAAACATCTGGACTTAGGGTTTCCATGAATGGAAAGGGGCGTGGGGAATCATTTCTAGAAGACTCATCCTGAATATCATACAAAACCAAACCATCTAATTCTAACCCACTAATACGCTCTATCTGCTTATTAGCAATTGTTTGAATTTTATTGATGTCTGCCTGTAACTTAGGAGGTGTTAACCCATAAAGTAAAATTCCGGAGTTTCTATTTCTAATTTTATCTTCTAACATTACTCTGCCAAAATGCGCTCTAATTCTTTAAAAGACTCTTCATATTCCCAATAAATCCATCTCCCATCGACATAATCTGTAAGTATATATTTTTCACTAATAGATTTTATTCTTGAAATTGGAACCAGTTTTTTTGAAAACGATTCAGAGTGCACATGCTGTAAAACCTCTTTATTCTTGTTATCATATCCATGCGATATAATATAGCTACCCAAAGTTAATTCTATAAATTTCATTTCTTCTATTGATCTGCAATATTTGAATGCAGCCACTTTCTAGCTTTATCCTTATTAATCCCTTTTCGTGTAGCGTAATCAGAAACTTGATCATCAGTAATTTTACCTAATCCAAAATATTTAGATTCCGGATTGGCAAAATAATAACCTGATACTGCAGCTGCCGGCCACATTGCTAAACTCTCGGTTAACGTAACACCAATTAGTTTTTCAACTTCTAGCAAATCCCAAATCGTTTCTTTTTCCAAATGATCAGGACACGCAGGATATCCCGGTGCTGGACGAATACCCTTATAACTTTCTTTAATTAAATCGTCGTTAGTCAAATCTTCATTAGAAATATATCCCCAATGTTTTGTTCTTATCTGTTTATGCAAGTATTCAGCAAAAGCTTCAGCAAATCTATCAGCAATAGCTTGCGCCATAATCCCATTATAATCATCATCCTTTGCTCTATAACTATCTGCTAATTCTTGCGCTCCAAAAATACCCACGCAAAAAGCCCCCATATAATCAGTTTTACCAGAATCTTTTGGTGCTACAAAATCTGCTAGTGCATGATTAGGAATCCCATCACGCTTTTTTAATTGTTGACGCAAGGTTCTAAATACCGCAATTTCCTCTCCTTTTTTCTGAATAGAAATATCATCCTCATTAATACTATTCGCTTCAAATAATCCAAAAACAGCTTTAGGTTTTAATAATTGTTTTGCAATTATTTGCTGGATCATCTCCTGAGCATCTTCATACAATTGAGTTGCCTGCTCTCCAACCACATCATCTGTTAAAATATTTGGATATTTACCATGTAAATCCCAACTTCTAAAAAATGGACTCCAATCAATAAATGGTAATAATTCTTTTAAACTTAATTGCTTTAAAATTTGAACTCCCAGTTCTTTAGGTTTTACAATTTCTAATGTGTCCCAATCTATTTTAAATTTTCGTTTTCGCGCTTCTTCAATTGAAATATATGATTTCTCCTTACCTCGTTTTAAAAACTTAGTACGGAATTCATCATAATCTGCTTTCATTTTAGCAACATACTCATGTGATGTTTTCTTATTCAGTAAATCACCAACTACCGTTACCGCTCTAGAAGCATCATTAACATGTACTACAGCATTTGTGTATTGCGTATCGATCTTAACTGCAGTATGTGCTTTTGATGTCGTTGCACCACCAATCAATAATGGTAACTCAAAATTCTGGCGTTGCATTTCTTTAGCCAAATACACCATTTCATCTAAAGAAGGCGTAATTAAACCCGATAATCCAATGGCATCAACACGTTCTGAAATAGCAGTTTCAATAATTTTTTCAGGCGGCACCATTACTCCTAAATCTACGATTTCATAGTTATTACAAGCTAACACAACGCTCACAATATTTTTACCAATATCGTGCACATCGCCTTTTACGGTTGCCATTAATATTTTACCAACAGGCTCTGATTTATCTGATTTTTCAGCTTCAATAAACGGGTTCAAATAGCCTACTGCCTTTTTCATTACACGTGCTGATTTCACCACTTGAGGCAAAAACATTTTCCCAGCACCAAACAAATCACCCACTACATTCATACCTGTCATTAAATTACCTTCAATAACTTCAATTGGTTTATCGGCTGCCTGTCTTGCTTCTTCTATATCTTCAATAATAAAAGCATCAAGTCCCTTTACTAAAGCATGTGTAATTCTATCTTGTAAGGAGTTTTCTCGCCAAGATAAATCCACAGTTTTTTCAGCTTTGGTTCCCTTTACTGTTTCTGCAAAATCTAATAAACGTTCTGTCGCATCATCACGCCTATCAAGAATCACATCTTCAATATGTTCTAATAAATCTTTCGGAATATCATCATAAACCTCCAGCATCGCAGGATTTACAATTCCCATATTCATACCCGCTTGAATGGCATAATATAAAAATACCGAGTGCATCGCTTCGCGAACTGTATTATTTCCTCTAAAAGAAAAGGATACATTACTGACGCCTCCACTAACAGAAACGTTTTCTAAATTTTGACGTACCCAACGTGTTGCTTCTATAAAATCAATGGCATTTTTGCGATGCTCTTCCATTCCTGTTGCAACGGGAAATATATTTAAGTCGAAAATAATATCTTCAGAAGGAAAGCCCACTTTATTCACTAGAACATTATAAGAACGTTCAGCAATTTCTATACGTCTTTCATATGTATCGGCTTGCCCTACTTCATCAAAAGCCATAACAATTACTGCAGCACCGTAAAGCTTAATTTTTTTTGCCTCGTTAATAAATTTCTCTTCGCCTTCCTTAAGTGAAATAGAATTCACAACACATTTTCCTTGAACCACTTGAAGCCCTGCCTCTATGATATCCCATTTTGAAGAGTCAATCATCATAGGCACACGACAAATATCTGGCTCTGCTGCAATCAAATTCAAGAAACGGACCATGGCCTCTTTTCCATCAATCAAACCATCATCCATATTAATATCGACAATTTGAGCACCACCATCCACTTGATGACGCGCAATATCTAGAGCTTCATCAAATTTTTCTTCTTTAATTAATCGAAGAAATTTTCGCGAACCTGCAACATTTGTACGTTCTCCAATATTAATAAAATTGCTGTTTTCGTTTAAAACCAAAGGTTCCAAACCAGATAATTTCATATATCTACTCTGGTTAATAGTTACTCGTTTTTGGTTATTAGCCTTACTCATCTCTTAATTCGTTAATAGTTACTTGTTTTCTTCGTTTTTTCACCTTACTCATCTCTTAACTTCTTATAATTATTTATAAATCCGTTAAGCAACTTTTTACAAGCTTCTATTTGTGATAAAATTTTATTTAATTTTTTATCTGAAATAAATTTCAGGTCGTTCGAAAGATACAACTGAGTTTCTAATTCATAAAGAGAACCTCTAGAAATATATAAAAAACGAATAATATCTTTAGGTGTCTGTCTTCCACACCCTTCTGCTATATTAGACGGAATTGAAACCGAACATTTTCTAATTTGATTTGAAATTCCGTGTAATTCTTCTTTAGGAAAATCATTAGTAATAACATACACAAGACTTACTAGTTTTCTAGCTTCGATCCAAACATCAAGTTCTATATATGACTTCATTTACTTTTTATTTTACTTCTTACCCAATAACCAGTAACAAATAACTACTAACCATTAAACATAATGCTCTACTGTTGGAAACGGTTCGTAAAAATGATGTAATAGTGCTTTCCACTCTTGATATTTTTTGGATTGCCTAAAACCTATTTCATGATCTTCAATCGTTTCCCAGTTTACTAATAATATATATTTATCGTTTTCTTCGATACACTTTTTCAATTGATGCGAGATATAACCTTTCATTGAAGAAATGATTAATTCTGCTTTTTTGAACGTATTTTCGAATTCAGCAGAAAGTCCTTCTTTTATATTTAATGTGGCTACTTCTAGAATCATTTTATTTCAAAATTAAGCTGAAACAAGTTCAGATTGACGTGGTTTATACTTAGCAGATATATCAGCAATAACTCTGATATGCTCTGGTGATGTCCCACAACAGCCACCTATAATGTTGATTAAATTCTTTTTTAAATACTCTTCAATTTGCTCTCCCATTTCCTCTGGTGTTTCATCATACTCTCCAAAAGCATTTGGTAAACCTGCATTTGGATGTGCCGAAATAGCAAAATCTGTTTTATTTGCTATCGCCTCTAAATGCGGTTGCAATAAATTAGCACCCAAAGCACAATTGAACCCAACAGACAGCAGTGGAATATGTGATACCGAAATTAAAAATGCCTCCGCAGTTTGTCCAGATAATGTTCTACCCGACGCATCTGTAATGGTTCCACTTAACATAATGGGCATATCAATTCCTCGCTCCTCTTTTACCTGCTCAATAGCAAATAAAGCTGCTTTCGCATTCAAAGTATCAAATACAGTCTCGACTAATAATAAATCAACTCCGCCATCAACCAAAGCTTCTACCTGCTGTTTGTAAGCGATTCTTAATTCTTCAAAAGTCACAGCACGATATCCAGGATCATTAACATCTGGAGACATACTTGCTGTTCTATTCGTAGGCCCTATTGAACCCGCTACAAAACGTGGTTTATGAGGCTCTTTAGCCGTAAACTCATCTGCAACCTCCTTGGCTATTTTTGCCGATTCATAATTAAGTTCATACACCAAATCTTCCATTTGGTAATCTGCCATAGCTATTGTTGTTCCTGAAAACGTATTAGTTTCAACAATATCAGCTCCTACTTCAAAGTACTTACCATGAATAGTCTTAATAGCTTCTGGTTGCGTAATAGACAACAAATCATTATTACCCTGCAACGGTGTTGGGTAATCTTTAAAGCGTTCTCCTCTAAAATCTTCTTCAGTGAATTTATAAGCTTGCAGCATGGTACCCATAGCACCATCTAAAATCAAAATTCGCTCCTTTAAAGCTTCTTGTATGTTTAACATTTCTTAACTCTTTAATTACCCCTATCAGGTATTATTCAAATAAAGTTGAAGACAAATACCTATCTCCTCTATCGCAAATAATTGCTACAATTACACCTTTTTCTATTTGCTCTGCTATTGTTAAGGCACAAAACACAGAACCACCACTACTCATTCCAGCAAAAACACCTTCTTCTTTAGCCAATTTAATAGTCGTTTCCTTAGCATCTTCTTCAGAAACATCTACTACTATATCAACTCGTTTTGGATCAAAAAACTTTGGTACATACTCAGGCGACCATTTTCTAATACCTGGAATTCTAGCTCCATCAGCAGGCTGTGCCCCTACAATGGTTACGTTTTTATTCTGCTCCTTCAAATAGGTTGATGTTCCAGTTATGGTTCCTGTTGTTCCCATGGCGGACACAAAATGCGTTATTTTTCCATTGGTTGCCTTCCATATTTCAGGACCAGTAGTTTTATAATGCGCTTTCCAGTTGTCATGATTTTCAAACTGATTTAAAAGCGTATAACCTTTTTCATCTCTTAACTTAAACGCTAAATCACGAGATCCTTCAATACCGACATCAGAAGGGGTCAAAATAACTTCTGCTCCATAAGCGCGCATGGTTTTTACACGCTCTTCGGTTGAATTCTCCGGCATAATTAACACCATATTCAAGCCTAAAAGTTTTGCAATAAAAGCAAGTGCAATACCTGTATTTCCACTTGTAGCCTCCACTAAAGTCCCTCCTTTTTTAATATCTCCGCGCTTTAATGCTTCATTAATCATATTGAACGCTGGTCGGTCTTTTACACTACCTCCGGGGTTATTCCCTTCTAATTTCAAAAACAGACGCACTCCTTTTTTGGAAATCAAATGTGTGACTTCAACCAAAGGAGTGTTTCCTATTTGACCAATAATACTATTCTCGAATTCCATTCTTTTTTGGTCTTATTTTAATTTCTGTTTGATAGGTTACTAATGAATTCTCTGGAACAGATTCCGTAATCCAAACATTAGCTCCAATAATACTATTTGCTCCTATAGATATATCGCCTCCTAAAATTGTGGCATTCGCATAAATGCAAACATTATCTTCAATGGTAGGGTGCCGTTTTGTAGATGCCAAATTCTTAGCCACAGATATACCTCCTAGAGTTACACCCTGATATATTTTAACATTTTTACCAATAATAGACGTTTCACCAATTACGATTCCTGTTCCATGGTCAATGTAAAACGACTCATCAATAGTCGCCCCAGGGTGAATATCAACACCTGTTATTCCATGAATATACTCACTCATCATCCTTGGTAAAATATAAACACCAAGTTCATGTAAAGCATTACTCAATCTATAAATTGATATGGCGTAAAAACCAGGATAAGCCATATAAATCTCAGCTAAAGAATGTGAAGCAGGGTCGTTTTTTTCAAATGCAATAGCATCTAAATCTAGCTTTCTTCTAATTTCAGGTAACTGTGCTTTGAAAGTATCCCAGAGCTCTTCTCCATTCTCTATTTCTAACTTTGACAATATCTTAAGAAAGGTCTTACCCAAATACTCACCATGAACTTCTTCTTGCTCGCAATCGAACAAGGAATAAAACAAACGCTTCGTGAATGTTTTAGCAGTATCTTTTAGGCAAACATTATAACTTTTCATTAGTTATCTTTTTTGTTTTTGAATTGATAAAAATAAAACTAATACCTGAATAATCTTATTTTACTAAATAATAAATCCCGCGGGTTTCAAAAGAAACTCGCGGGATAGTTTTATAATAAAAGCTATAATTTAATTTATAGCTTGAACAACCGCTTTTGGCGCTTCTTTACGTGTACCATCAAAACCATTTACACCAGAAACTGTCGTATACTTTAATACAAATTTCTTCCCTGGGTTTATGATTTTATAAGCTTCTTGACACATTATTGTAGCTTCGTGAAAACCACAAAGTATCAATTTTAGTTTACCAGGATAATAATTACCATCACCGATAGCGAAAATGCCAGGAATATTAGTTTGATAATCTAATGCGTTATTAACTTTTATAGCGTTTTTTTCAATTTCTAAGCCCCAATTTGCTATAGGTCCTAATTTAGGTGACAATCCAAATAAAGGAATAAAGTGATCTGTTTTTAAGGTAATAGGCTCTTCCCCTTTTTTTGTAACTTCTATAGCTTCAACCTTACCATCTCCAATAATATTAGTTACTTCTGCAGGTGTAATTAAATTAATTTTCCCAGCATCTTTTAGTTCTTGTACCTTTTCCACAGAGTCTAAATGTCCTCTAAACTCGTTACGTCTGTGAATAAGAGTAACACTTTTTGCTACATCTGCCAAAAAGATACTCCAGTCTAAAGCAGAATCTCCACCACCAGCAATAATCACATCTTTATCACGATATACTTCAGGTTCTTTAATGATGTATTCAACACCTTTATCTTCGTAATCTAACAGATTTTCAATTTGCGGTTTTCTAGGTTCAAAACTTCCCAAACCACTTGCTATTGCTACAACAGGCGCTTGATGCTTTGTACCTTTGTTTGTGGTAACTATAAAGGTTCCATCCTCTTGCTTTTCAACGGTATCAGCGCGTTCCCCTAGAGTAAATCCTGGTTCAAACTGCTTTCCTTGTTCTAACAAGTTTCTCGTTAAATCTCCTGCTAGGATTTCAGGAAAACCAGGAATATCATAAATAGGTTTTTTTGGATATAACTCTGAACATTGGCCACCTGGTTGTGGTAATGCGTCAATTAAATGACATTTTAGTTTT
This sequence comes from uncultured Algibacter sp., assembly GCF_947495925.1. GTDB lineage: Bacteria > Bacteroidota > Bacteroidia > Flavobacteriales > Flavobacteriaceae > Algibacter_E. The sequence goes on along the minus strand of NZ_CANMAU010000002.1, from coordinate 511,321 downwards.
AATAAACCTGCTTCAAAAACGGTAAATAACCCTGTTGGTCCAGCTCCTATGATAAGTATATCAGTCTTAATCATTTTATGATTCTTTTTTTTCAATTAATCCTTTTGTGAATTCGTTTAGTGTTTCCACTTTTTCTTCGAAATCACCTTTTATTGTTTTTCTATATTCGTTTAAATTCTTAACTAAATCGTCTACGTTTTCAGGAATAACATCCTCAAAAAACTGACGTAAACGTTTAGCTGTTGTTGGCGATTTTCCATTAGTACTAATAGCCACTTTCACATTTCCTTTGGTTACAATACCTCCCATATAAAAATCACAATACGGTGGGTTATCTGCAACATTAACCAAAATGCTTCTTTTTCTACAATGTTTATGTACCTTCACATTAACTTTAGGTATATCGGTCGTAGCAACCACTATATGCTTTCCTTTTAAATATTTTTTCTTATAAGTATCTTCGACTAACGTTACATCTCCTTTTTTTGCCAAAGATACCGTACCATCGCGAAACATAGGCGACACCATTGTTACACAAGCATCTGGACTAGACTTTAATAAAAAAGTAAGTTTTTCTTCAGCTACGAAACCACCACCTATAATCAATACATTTAGGTTTTGAGTTTTTAAAAAAATAGGATACAGATTATTTCTTTCCATCATTTAATCCTGAGCTACTTCTTGATATATTGAGTCTAGCATTGCTCTTTGTTTCACAACATCCCCAATAACAATGATTGCTGGAGCTGCCAATTGTTTTTCGTTAACAATCTGTTGAATATCTCTAATATATCCAATCCCTACATTTTCATTATCTCGCGTACCATTTTGAATGATTGCCACAGGTGTATTTCTTTTGTTCTCTGCATAAAACACCTTAACGATTTCATGCAACTTATGCATACCCATCAGAATTACAACAGTAGCAGTAGATTTAGCTGCTAATGCCACATCATTGGAAAGTGCATGGTCTTTTGTAGTAGCCGTAATCACCCAAAAACTTTCTGAGGCTCCTCGTTTTGTTAGAGGAATGCCTTGGTAAGCAGGCACTGCCAGTGCAGACGAAATCCCTGGTACCACATAGGTTTGAATACCAAATTGCCTAACATAATCAATCTCTTCTGCCCCTCTTCCAAAAATAAATGGATCTCCACCTTTTAATCGCACAACATGCCCTTTCTCTTTGGCTTTAGTTACAATAAGCTCATTAATCTGCTCTTGTTGAAAAGCATAACATCCTTTACGTTTCCCCACAAAAATGAGCTCCACATTTTCAGAAGCATATTTTAGTAATGTTTCGTTTATAAGTGCATCATACAATATCACGTCTGCAGATTCAATAGCCTTAATTGCCTTAAGGGTAATTAAATCTTCATCACCTGGACCTGCTCCTACAACCGTTAATATTGGACTTTTCAAACTCATTCTTTTTTTAAGCTTATGCCAATTTACCTTGTTCTACTTCTCTAAATTCTCTAACTGCTGCTAAAAATGTTTCAGCGCTTGAAATATAGTTTAAAGCAAATTCTTTAGTTGGTGCATTTTTATTGATTTGATAAATCAATTCTGAAAACGAGGTTCCTAAACTAATTTTTCCACCTTCAACAAATAACTCATCAAACTGTTTAATAATCCCTGCATGCGTATTTGTCTTTTTGTTTTCAGCTAACAATAATGCTTTGGCCGAATTTACTAAAGACTGATATGCTAAATAAATAGCTCCTGAATACACTTCATCTTCAAAAGATTCCTTTGCATTTTCAATTTTCTCCTCACTTTCAAAAAATAACGTCGCAATTAAATCGATAACCACACCGGCACACTCCCCAATTCCTATCTCTTTTACGTATTTTTCTTCTTCTCCCCAATCGATAAAATCTTCTTGAGTTAAATTAGTAGCATCTTGTAAATCGTTTAAGAAATCGTAGAAATACTTCTCGCCTTTTTCCTGGTAATATGCCACAAACTCTTTCCCATTAGCATTTGTTTCAAAATCATTTAAGATTCTTCGTAATGCTTCAGGACCTCTTCTACTTGGTACTTTTACTACTTTATCTGCAAAAGTTGCATTTCCATCACCTTGATTTCCTCCACCTAATAATACTTGTAATGCCGGGGCTACTAATTTTTCTGGTGTACGAACAGTCATTCCTTGGAAACCAATATTTGCCATATTGTGTTGCCCACATGCATTCATACAACCACTAATTTTTATAACAAGATCTTCGTTTTTTAAATACTGTGGATATTCCGCTTTTATTACACGTTCTAACTCCTCTGCAATTCCTGTACTACTCGCTATACCTAAGTTACATGTATCTGTACCAGGGCATGCTGTAATATCGACAGCTTTATTATAACCTGCTTCTACAAATCCTAATTTTTCTAATTCCGTATAGAAAAATGGCACCAATTCTCTTTTTACAAAAGGAATCACAATATTTTGACGCAATGTTAAACGTACCTCACCTGCTCCATATTTATCAACTAAATCAGCTAATAAACGTGCTTTATCTGTGTAAAAATCACCTAATAACACTTTAATTCCTATAGCCACAAAACCATCTTGTTTTTGAGGAATTAAATTCGTTGATTTCCAAGTTTCAAATGCTTGTTGATTTTTAATTTCAACTGTTGGAATATCTTTAATCTCAACTGGCACTGAAGGCTCGTAACTATCAGCATCAATAGCAACGCTTTTAAATTCAATCGCTTTTTGTTCTTCTGCAATTAATTCTTTAAAAGCATCTAAACCGATGTCTTTTAATAAGAATTTCATTCTCGCCTTAGCGCGACTTTTACGCTCTCCATAACGGTCAAAAACTCTTAAAACACCTTCCATAATTGGAATGATTTTATCAGTTTCAACAAAATCAAACAATACATCTGCATGACGTGGTTGAGAACCTAATCCACCAGCGACCATTACTTTAAACCCACGAACACCATCTTTCACTTTAGCAATGTATCCTATATCATGTAAGTATGATAATCCTGTATCTTCATCCGTAGAAGAAAAAGATACTTTAAATTTACGTCCCATTTCTTGACAAATTGGGTTACGTAAAAAGAATTTATATAATGCATCTGCATATGGAGACACATCAAATGGTTCATCTACATCAATACCAGCTGTTTCAGAAGCAGTTACATTTCTTACCACATTACCACAAGCTTCGCGCACTGTAACATCGTCTTTCTCTAATTCTGCCCAAAGCTCAGGAGTCCTGTTTAAATCCACATAGTGAATTTGAATATCTTGACGTGTAGTAATATGCAAACGCCCTCGAGAATACTCATCTGACACTGCAGAAATTCGACGTAATTGATTACTTTTTAGTTTACCATAAGGTATTTTAATACGAATCATTTGAACGCCTTCTTGACGCTGACCGTAAACACCACGCGCTAAACGAAGGCTTCTAAATTTTTCTTCATCAATTTTACCATTATTAAATAGCTCAATCTTATTAGCTAATTCGATGATATCCTTTTCTACAATTGGATTTTCTATTTCTGTTCTAAAACTTTGCATTCCTCTGCTAACCTCCCAAAGGGAAGGAATTTTTTAGTTTAAATATGATTTATTATTAACAACCAAACCTTTTCAGTCTTTTACTGAATAAATCCAGCGCCTACCGTATTATTATTTTGAGCATCTATTAAAATAAATGACCCATTTGTTCTGTGGTTTTTAAACTGATCGTAAAAGATTGGTTTATTTAATTTAAAAGTAACTGATGCAATATCATTTACACCTAAACCTGTAACGTCTTTTTCTATACCAGAATAATCAGGATTTATTTTATGATTAATTCTATCCACCTTAGCCAATACTTTATTCACACCATGTTGAACTACATATTTAGTCCCTGGTGTAAGTTGATTAGCATCCATCCAACAAATGTTTGCAGTAAATTGCTTATCGATAGTAGGTAAATCGTTTTCTTTAACGATCATATCCCCACGACTTACATTAATATCATTTTCTAATGTGATGGTTACTGAAGAACGTCTTGATGCCGTTTCATACTTTTCGTCATAGAAATAAATATCTTTAATTTTAGACCTTGTTTTTGATGGCAATACGATAATATCGTCACCAACACTTAAATTACCTCCATATACTTTACCAGCATATCCTCTAAAATCATGAAAATCTTCTGTTTTAGGTCGTACAACATATTGTACTGGAAAACGTGGTGTACCTACATTAAAAATATCAGACTTGTCTAAATCTTCTAAATGTGGCAGTAAAGCTTCTCCTTTATACCAAGGCATCGCATCAGATTTATTTACAACATTATCTCCCTTTAATGCACTCACAGGAATGAATGTTATTTTTTGGTCTTGATAATCTCTTTTGCTCATCAATTCTTCAAAATCAGCCTTAATCTTATTATAAACCTCTTCTGAATAATCAACTAAATCCATTTTATTAATCGCTACAACGACATCCTTAATTCTAAGCAAATTATTGATAAAGAAATGACGATTAGTTTGCTCAATCACACCTTTTCTAGCATCAATTAAGATGATAGAAGCCTGCGATGTAGAAGCTCCTGTTACCATGTTACGTGTATATTCAACGTGACCTGGAGTATCTGCGATAATGTAGCTTTTCTTCTTTGTTGAAAAATAGATATGCGCCACATCAATAGTAATTCCCTGTTCTCTTTCTGCAACTAATCCATCTGTAGCTAAAGAAAAATCTAAGTAATCGTATCCACGTTGCTTACTTGTTTTCTCTATGGCTTCTAACTTATCGGTAGTTAAGGATTTTGTATCGTAAAGAATACGCCCTATTAACGTACTCTTTCCGTCATCTACACTTCCTGCTGTTGCTATTTTTAATACTTCCATTTTTTATTGGCTGTTGGCTTTTAGCTATTTGCTATTTGCCTATTAAATATTCATTTTTGTTTTTTGCTATTGGCTAATCACCAAAAGCTAAGAGCAAAATTTGCTTTCACAAATTTCTAAAAATACCCTTGCTGCTTACGTTTCTCCATGGCAGCCTCAGAACGTTTGTCGTCTATACGAGCACCACGTTCTGAAATAGTAGAATCTCTAATTTCTTCTACCACTTTAGAAATAGACACTGCGTCTGATAATACTGCTGCAGTACAACTCATATCTCCAACAGTTCTAAAACGAACCATTTTCTCTAACACTTCCTCATCTTCATCTCTATAAACAACCTCATCTTCAGCAGACCAAATCATACCATCTCTTAAAAAGACTTTACGCTTGTGTGCGAAATAAATCGAAGGAATTTCAATATCTTCTTTTTCTATGTAAGACCAAACATCTAATTCTGTCCAGTTTGAAATTGGGAATACACGAACATTTTGTCCTAATTCAATTTCGCCATTCAACATATCAAACAACTCCGGACGTTGGTTTTTCTCATCCCATTGCCCAAAATCATCACGTACTGAAAAAATACGCTCTTTAGCTCTTGCTTTTTCCTCATCACGACGTGCACCACCAATACAAGCATCAAATTTAAACTCTTCGATAGCATCTAAAAGTGTCGTTGTTTGCAATTGATTTCTACTTGCGTAACGTCCAGACTCTTCTTTTACCTTTCCTTGATCAATAGAATCTTGAACATTTCTAACGATTAACTCAAGTCCTAATTCTTTAACCAAACGATCTCTAAACTCAATAGTTTCAGGAAAGTTATGACCTGTATCAATATGCATTAACGGAAACGGAATTTTTGCTGGATAAAATGCTTTAACAGCCAATCTAACTAGCGTAATTGAATCTTTTCCTCCTGAAAATAACAACACTGGTTTTTCAAACTGCGCTGCTACTTCTCTCATGATATAAATCGCTTCGTTTTCAAGCGAGTTTATGTGTGATGTATCTTTGTTCATAATTTTATTTTTAAGCGTGTAATCCACACTCTCTATTTTCTAATGCTTTTGTTGGATCGAAATATTTGAATTCGTTTGGTAAGTTGTTTTCTTCTAAATACGTATCTAATTTTTCATCAGACCAAAAATAGAATGGACTCACTTTTAAAACGCCATCTTTACTTAAACTAAAAATACCAATGCTATTTCTGAATGCTGTTTGCCCTTGGCGCAAGTTTGTAAACCATACGTTTGGTTTATGCTCGTCCATAGCTCTTTTAAATGGCTCTAATTTCACCTGCTCTGTAAATAGAGCATGCTCTGGCGCATCAATACTTGGAATTCCCATAACCACATCCCTATGTGATGATGTTTGTTTTGGCACATATAGAGAAACATTCAAGTTTAAATCTTTAATAACTTGTTCTGCGTGTTTATATGTTTGTGGTGTATTATAGCCTGTATCGCACCAAACCACAGGAATGGTTGCTTCTACTTTGCTAACGGCATGCAAAATTGCTGCTTCATACGGTCTGAAGTTAGTGGTAACCACTGCCTCTCTATTAAGTTCGAAAGCCTTCTGTATAATTTCAGAAGGTAAAGCATCTTTATATGCTTCGTTTAATTCTTTTATTTGATCTTCTGTAAACATTGTTATATCGTTTATTTTCCCCATTTAATAACGTTCCACGCACGTTCATGAAAAAAGTATAAAATTAATTTAGTTACGAAATCCACTGAAGCTATAGAAGCTGCAAGAGATATCTCTCCAGTCAACACATAAGAAACTAATAGCGTATCCAAAGTCCCTACTATTCTCCAGCTTAATGCTTTAGCAACACTTCTAATTGGTTTTTCTCCAGCTGCATCCTCTTTATATGTTGACTTCTCTTTGCTTTTTAATAACATTTGCGCAATCATTTGTCGTTGTATTATATTAATCCTATCAATTTAATAGGGATTACAAAAGTAATACAATTTATTACATAAAAAAGGGATTTAACAACTTTTTAGAATAATGGAATATTTTTAGGAAATAAGAATGATAATCTTTCAAAAAACAGAAATATATTAAGGAATCTTAATTTAATTAGTGTCCGATAGATCAGCTAAAGTTGTATTTCTAAACACTTTAAGTGTATTATCGCGTACTTGAATCATAAGTTTATTAACACTACATTTATCTTCATCAGGGCAATCATCACACTTCTCATAAAAGTTTAGACTTACACAGGGCACCATCGCAATTGGGCCTTCAAGAACACGCATCACATCAGTCATTTTAATTTCTGAAGGTTCGTTTCTTAAATAATACCCTCCATGCTTTCCTTTTTTTGAACCTAAAATTCCAGATTTCCTTAATGTAAGAAGTATTCCTTCTAAAAATTTCTGAGGAATTTGTTCACTTTTTGCAATTTCGCCAACCTGAACAGGTGAATCCCCTTCACTTCTGGCAATATAAGTAAGGGCTTTTAACCCATATTTGGTTTTTTTGGAAAGCATGGAGCTAATATACTTAATTTAAAGCTTGTTCCAAATCTGCAATAATATCATCAATATGTTCCAAACCTAAAGAACAACGGACCATACCATCAGTAATTCCTGCCGCAGCTTTCACCTCAGGCTCTACCTTCGCATGTGTTGTACTTGCCGGGTGTGTTACAATAGTTCGAGTATCACCTAAATTAGCAGATAAGGAACACATTTTTATGGCATCGAAAAAAGCTTTTCCTCCTTCAACACCTCCTTCAACTTCAAAAGCAACAATATTACCACCCAACTTCATCTGTTTTTTTGCAATATCATATTTTGGGTGCGATTTTAAGAATGGATACTTTACCCATTTCACTTTTGGATGCGACTCCAAATAAGTCGCCAATTTCAAAGCATTTTCACAATGCTTTTCAACACGAATTGCTAAAGTTTCTAAAGACTTTGATAAAACCCATGCATTAAAAGGGCTCATTGCTGGACCTGTAAGTCTTGAAAATAAATAAATCTCACGAATCAATTCTTTTTTTCCAACAGTTACACCTCCTAAAACACGCCCTTGACCGTCCATTAACTTAGTAGCAGAATGAATTACTAAATCGGCACCATGTTTTATGGGATTCTGTAAATACGGAGTTGCAAAGCAATTATCAATTACCAACAACAAATTGTGCTTTTTGCAAATAGCACTCAAATAGTCTAAATCCAATACATCAACCCCAGGATTGGTAGGTGTTTCGGCATAAATAAACTTCGTGTTTGGTTTAATTAAGCTTTCTATATTTTCAACTTCGTTGATATTAAAATAAGAACACTCTATATTCCATTTTGGAAAATACTTTGTAAACAGTCCATGGGTTGCACCAAATACAGAGCTACAAGATACCACATGGTCGCCCGCATCCAACAAGGTTGCAAATGTTGAAAACACAGCAGCCATTCCTGTTGCAAAAGCAAAGCCTGCTTCGGCTCCTTCCATTAAACAAACTTTATCTACAAATTCGTTAGTATTAGGGTTACTGTATCTGCTATATAAATCGCGTTGTTTTTCTTCGGCAAACGATGCGCGCATTTCCTCTGCATCATCAAACACAAAACCTGATGTTAAGTATAGCGGTACTGAATGTTCAGAATACTGAGTCGTTCCACTCTGTGTTCTAATAGCCTCTGTTTCAAATTGTTTTTTATTCTCGCTCATTTATTTTGCTTTAGCAAATACTAAAGACTTCATTTAATTTATATGTTTAGATAGCCTTAATATATCCCCAAATACACCACGTGCCGTGACTTCTGCACCCGCTCCCGCACCCTGAATAACTATTGGTTGCTCTCCATAACTTTCTGTAAATATTTCAAAAATCGCATCAGAACCTTTTACATGTCCTAAAGTACTATCTTCAGGAATAGATACTAATTTCACTTCTAAATTCCCTTTGTCTTGCGATAAATCGCCAGACAAATCACCAACATATCGCAGTACATGACCTTCTTTTTGGTCGTCTTTTAATTTCTGATATTGTTCATCTAACACTTCCAATTGCGACAAGAAATCATCGACAGAAATATCACGATATGCCTCTGGAATTAAATTTAACACTTCAACATCTTCAAATTCATTTTGCAAGTCTAATTCTCTAGCTAGAATCAATAATTTTCTTGCCACATCATTTCCTGAAAAATCCTCACGAGGATCTGGTTCTGTAAATCCCTTATCCACCGTTTCTTGAATAATAGCACTAAAGGGTTTATCTTGAACCGAATAATTATTGAATAAATAACTTAAAGTCCCTGAAAAAACACCTCTAATTCGTGTAATATTTTCACCAGATTCATGCAATAATTTAATGGTGTCAATCAAAGGTAATCCCGCTCCAACCGTAGTTTCATATAAATACTGCTTGTTATTTTCTTCAAGTTGCCCTCGTAATTCTTTGTAAAAATCATGAGACACTGTATTGGCTACTTTGTTAGACGATACTAAATCGAATCCAGCTTCAATCAACGGAATATAATTCTGGTAAAACTCAGAACTTGCCGTATTATCTACCGCTATTAAATTTTCTAGATGATGATTTTCAGCATAAGTAATGATATCATCAATGGAACTATCATAAGAACTCGATTTGATAGCATCTTCCCAATTGGCTTCCGCACCATTTTTATCTAACAATAACTTTTTAGAGTTCGCAATAGCAAACACATTTAAATTAATGCCTTTGCGTTTTTCAATATCATCTTTAGATCTCAAAATCTGATTGATTAATGCGCCACCAACACCACCATGACCAAATATGGCAATATTTATCTTTTTAGAAATTCCAAAAACTTCACCATGAATGACATTCACCGCCTTGTGCAATTGCGATTTCTTAACCACTAAACTCACATTCTTTCCTGTAACCGTATTATTAAATAATAACGGCGTAATTTGATTTTTAATCAACGCATTAAATGGTTTGTGGAACGAACTCAACTCAATACCAACAATTGAAATGACAGCCACATCATCCACCACATCAATTTTATTGACATCTTGCGAATAGAAATCACTTTCAAATTCACGTTCTAAAGCAATAACCGCTTGAGTGGCTTGGTCTGCATCAATAATCAAGCCGATGCCTCTTTCTGAAGACCCTTGAGACACAATACTCACACTAATACCATATTTACTTAACGCTCCAAAAATTCTAGCATCAACACCAATTTTCCCGAGCAAACCGCGTCCTTCTAAATTCAATAACGCCACATTATCTAAAATGGATAATGAAGTTACTTCTTTTGTACTTGGTTTTGCAGTAATTAATGTGCCTTCATCATCTGCATTAAATGTATTTAAAATTCTTAAGTTGATATTTTTCTCAACCAACGGAATAATGGTTTTAGCGTGTAAAACCGATGTTCCAAAGTTCGCTAACTCATTAGCTTCACTAAACGATAGTTCTCGTATTTGTTTTGCATCGGGCACTAAACCAGGATCTGCAGTATAAATACCACTTACGTGTGTATAGTTTTGTAATTCTTCTGCATCTAAAAAATTGGCTAATAAAGAAGCGGTGTAATTACTACCATTCCTACCTAAAGTAGTCGTTTCATTCTTTAAATTTGAAGCGATAAAACCAGTTACCACATTCACCACATCCTTGTGTTTTCCAAAATAAGATTGCGTATTTTCTTTAGATAATTTTGACAAAGGTTGTGCATTCCCAAAAGCTTCATCCGTTTTTATCAACTCGCGAGCATCAGTAGCTTTAGCTTTGATACCGCGTTCGTTTAATATGGTAGAAATAAGCTTTACAGATAACAATTCGCCCTGCGCTAAAATATTATCCTTGGTCTTTTTACTATAATCTCTTAGCAAGCTAACACCTTCAAATAGCTTATCTAAAATTGAAAACTCTTCAGAAAAATCAATGCTTTTTAAGGGCTCTGCTTGATATGCTTTAAAAGCTTTTAAATCTTCTTGATAAGATTCTCCTTTTAGTGCTTTATTCAAAATAGTTTCTAAATCATCAGTAGCCGAACCTCTTGCCGAAACTACAACAGCAATTCTATCACCCGCTTCAACTTTATGTTTAATAATTGAAAGCACTGTTTCTAAGCCTTTTCCGTTGGCTAAAGATTTACCTCCAAATTTTAATACTTTCATTTGCTTTCTTTTAGAATGTGGCACAAAAATGCCTTCTACAATTTTTTCTAATTGGTCATACTCCATTAAAAAGGCATCGTGCCCATGTACCGAATGAATCTCATTATAAGTAACATTAGGATGTGTTAATGCCAATTGTTTGTGCGTTTCTCTATTTTCTTCTGCCGTAAAAAACAAATCGGAATCTACACCTACAATATGAATCTTAGCTTCAATGTTTTCAAGGACATTAAAATTACTGGCTCTACCTTTTGTAACATCAATACTTTTTAACAACTGATTCATCAATTTATAAGCCGATAATTGAAATCTTTCTTGCAATTTTTTACCGTGATGCAACAACCAACTCTCTACATTAAAAATCTCCAAATCATCATTTTTGGAACGTTGAAAACGTTCTTTAAAAGACTCTGGTGTTCTATAACACAACATGGCATGCATACGTGCATCATGCACAGGATGCTTAGAATTCAACAGAAACTGCTCCTGAATTTGACAATTGGCAATCAACCAATCGGTAGATTTCCAATCGGTCGCTACAACCACCAAGTGCTCAGTGAAATTAGGTTTCAACACAGCCATTTCCCATGCAATTCCGCCTCCTAAAGACCCACCGATTGTAGCAAATAATTTACCTGTATTTAAGACTTCAAGGCCTTGTAAAAACAATTTTGCAATATCTCTAGCTACAAAATCTTTGTAATTATCAATTACAAAACCATCAAAACCATTACCAGGAATGTTAAACGCTAAAACGCTGTATAATTTGGTATCAATAACTTTATCGTCACCAACCAAATCCTTCCACCAGCCGTTTTCCCCTGCAACTTCACTATTCCCTGTTAAAGCATGATTTACCAACACAATAGGTGCACTCCCCAAAGCTTTACCAAATACTTGGTAGCTTAACTTTATGTTAGGATTACTTACACCATTTTCTGTGGTATAAGTATTAATGATAATATGTTGTAACGGATGTTTCAATCTTAATTATATTTTAGCAAATGCTTGTTTTAAATCTGCTTTTAAATCTTCTAGGTCTTCAATACCTACAGATAATCTAATTAAATCTGTGGACACACCAGCCGATGCTTGTTCAGCTTCATCTAATTGCTGATGTGTTGTACTTGAAGGGTGAATTATTAATGATTTTGTATCCCCAATATTTGCTAATAAAGAAAATACTTGGGTTTCGTCTGCAATGATTTTTGCAGCATCAAAACCACCTTTATGACCAAAAGTTACAATACCACTTTGACCTTTTGGCAAGTATTTTTTAGCTAAACTGTTGTACTTGCTACTTTCTAAACCCGGATAATTTACCCAAACTACTTCATCTTGAGCTTCTAACCATTTTGCTAATTCCAACGCGTTTTCACTATGCTGTTTTATTCTTACCGGTAATGTTTCCAAACCTTGAATAATATTGAAAGCATTTGTTGGACTCATAGCACCACCAAAATCTCTTAAGCCTTCTAATATTAATTTAAAAGTATAAGATGCCGCACCTAAAGTTTCGTAATATTTTAAACCGTGGTAACCTGCAGATGGTTCCGTAAATTCTGGGAACTTACCATTAGCCCAATTAAAAGTTCCGGCGTCAATTATTGCACCACCTAAAGATGTGCCCTGACCACCAATATATTTGGTTAACGAGTGAATAACAATATTCGCTCCATGCTTAATTGGGTTTAACAATGCTGGAGTAGCTACCGTATTATCAACGATAAAAGGTACTTCGGCAGCTTTAGAATGTTCGGCAATGGCCTCTAAATCTAGAACGTCTAGTTTCGGATTCCCTAAAGATTCTACAAAGAAAGCTCTTGTGTTATCTTGAACCGCAGCTGCAAAATTATTAGGATTTGAAGCATCTACAAATGTTGTTGTAATACCCAACCTTGGCAAAGTTACACTTAGTAAATTATAAGTCCCACCATACAAACTACTTGATGCTACAATATGGTCTCCTGCTTTTAAAAGCGTTAATAAACCTGTTGCAATTGCAGCTGTTCCAGATGCAAAAACTACAGCACCAATACCTCCTTCAACAGAGGCTAAACGCTCTTGTAATATTTGATTTGTTGGGTTGTTTAAACGTGTGTAAATAAAACCTAGTTCTTGCAATGAAAACAGGTTTGCTGCATGATCTGAATCGTTAAACACATATGATGTAGTTTGATAAATTGGTACAGCTCGTGCTCCACCATTTGAAGTTACATCATGACCTGCGTGTAATGCGTTTGTTGCTAATTTTAAATCGCTCATTTTTCTAGTTTTTTTGAATTAATAAATTAAACCAAAAGCCAATATGCTACTTATGTAGCCTACTTAATAGAAAAATGCTATAAAGAGTTAATAAAATTACAAAAAGTAATTTCTTGGGGTTATCTATCCAAACTCTGATAAATGAATCTGAGTTTAAGTAGAATTTAGCACCTTCTTTAATAAGTTTAAAGGGTTGCTAAGGTTTCATTGGGTCTATCCCTCCACCTTTCTTGATAACATTTCAATAAGTGTTTGAACTTTGTGAATGCAAATATTCGTTCAGAAAAAGTTAATATCCAAATTTTTTAACGGAAATTTTACTTTTTATAGTAAAGTCATGAATTATACTTCATTTCATTAAACTTATTCTTAATAATAAGTCCGATGGGTTTATTTTGAATTTTAGATTCTAACCAAGAAATAATATCCAAATATAAAAAGGCTCTACTTTCATATGGATCGTTCTCAAACTCTTTTAATTTACTATGCAGTTTTTTAAATTCATTCTTAACCTCGTTAGGATAAATATCACCTAACCCACGTAAAAATTTAATAAACTCTTTTTGCACCTCATACAAATCCTCCATTTTAATTAAAAACTTGTAAGTACTTCTTATAAGCACATCTAAATTATAATCTAGGCCTGCTTCATAATGAGCCACAAGATTTAAAATTCTTGAAAAACACAACAAATCTTCTCGCATTTGAAGTGATTTATTACTGATAATTTTTTCTAAAAAGGAAATACACTTTTTATTATCGCCAGCACCAAAATACATACTTGCAATCTTGTAATAGAAAACCATAACATGGTGTTCATCAATACGATCTTTGTAATTTTTTAAACGCTCTAAAACATCATCAATTAAGGCTAAACCATCTTCAAAACTACCCTCTATAAAATGTAAGTTAAACTTATTATTAAAAATGTATAAGAATGCTAAACCGTCTATGTTATCATCAACAGGGAACCATTTTTCATGAGTTACTTGCTCAAATCTAGATAAAGCATATTTAAACTTTTCGTACTGCCGTAAATAGAAGAGAGCTTCTAATAAATAGTGATTACCCCTTAAAAAAAATACAGGATTTAGTACAATCATCTCATGATTTTTATAAAACAAATTCACCCATTTACTGGCGTATTTGTAACACGCTAAAAAATCTTGAGTTAAAAAACTATACCACAATTTAGCCTTGTACAACCAAAGTTTCTCTCTAAACCCTAAATCATTAATATCATATTTAGGCAATCTATCATGATAATATTCTGTAATTCGCTTTGTTTCGGCTTTATTTTTCACGTAACCAGTCTTCAAAAACTGCCCATAAAGCTGTAATGACAAATTAGAAAGTTTACTTGCCAAAACATTTTGCTGACTTAACTCCTTAGCTTGAACCGAGAGTTCATCAGCCCTATTATTTAGGCTTCTAGTAATATACTGCGACTCAATAACTTTCTCTAATTCAACAATCTCATAAGCCACGTTTTTTTCTTCATTCGAAATAGCCAGATTTTTAGCCTTATCTAGAATTTTAAGACTTTGCTTGTAAAGCCCTTTATGATATAAAATAGTTGCAAAATCTAGTTGTTCCCGTATTTGAACTCTAATATCCTGATGAGACGGATTTAATCTTAAACTAATCAAAATTTGTTTATAGAGGTGTGCTTTTAAATTAGATAATTGCTGCTTTTTCACAATTCCTTTTTTCAAAATTGTGGCCTCATCATAGGCTGATAGCTTATCCAAAATATTGAATAAGGTTAAAAACTTTGAATCCTCATTTACGCCAAGTCGTCCTACATAGAGTTTAAATTGCCTTTTTTCAGATTTAGACAGTGATTTTATTAAAACAAATAAATTATCTTTTTGCTCTCTTGTCATAGTTACAAAAACAATGTTAAAAAACTCATTTACAGTATTTTAATACTCCACAACATGAGTTAAACATCGTAGAAAATTAATAAGGAATTCCATTTTTACAAAACCAAAATATACATTCGTAGAACAATACGAAAATATATTTTAATAAATGTCTGATAATAGAGTCCAAATTTTTGATACAACACTAAGGGATGGTGAGCAAGTCCCTGGTTGTAAATTGAATACTGAACAGAAATTAATTATTGCGGAGCAGCTTGATAATTTAGGTGTTGACATTATTGAAGCTGGTTTCCCAGTGTCTAGCCCTGGTGATTTTAAATCAGTAGAAGAAATTTCCAAAATTGTAAAACATGCGACAGTTTGTGGTTTAACACGGTCTGTAGAAAATGATATAAAGGTTGCTGGCGAAGCATTAAAATATGCCAAAACAGCAAGAATCCACACAGGAATCGGGACTTCTGAATCTCATATAAAATTTAAATTTAAGTCAACACAAGAAGCCATAATCGAGCGTGCCGTAAAAGCCGTAAGCTATGCTAAAACCTTTGTGAACGATGTTGAATTTTATGCCGAGGATGCCGGAAGAACAGATAACGAATATTTGGCTCGCGTTTGTGAAGCGGTAATAAAAGCAGGTGCAACTGTTTTAAACATTCCAGACACCACAGGTTATTGCCTTCCGCATGAGTACGGAGCAAAAATCAAATACCTAAAAGAGCATGTTACAGGCATTGATAAAGCCATTTTATCATGTCACTGTCATAACGATTTAGGTTTAGCAACTGCCAATTCCATTGAAGGGGTTATTAATGGCGCACGACAAATTGAATGTACTATTAATGGTATTGGTGAACGTGCAGGGAATACTGCTTTAGAAGAAGTTGTTATGATTCTTAAGCAACATCCATATTTAGATTTAGACACTAGAATTCAAACAGAAATGCTTTACGGTATTAGCCAATTAGTTTCGGACAGTATGGGTATTTACACGCAGCCTAACAAAGCCATTGTTGGAGCTAACGCTTTTGCTCATAGTTCTGGAATTCATCAAGATGGGGTGATTAAAAATCGTGAAACTTACGAAATTATTGATCCTAAAGATGTTGGCGTTACAGAATCTGCTATTGTGTTAACAGCAAGAAGTGGTAGAGCAGCATTAGCTTACAGAGCAAAAAATATTGGATATGAATTGACTAAACTTCAATTAGATGAAATCTATACGAATTTTTTAGATTTTGCTGATCAGAAAAAAGAAGTTGATGATAACGATATCCACCAAATCATAGAAAAAAGTAAGGTTTACAAAGAGATAGTTTCCTCTTAATCGAAAATATTTCCATTAAAAGTGCAATTCCTTTTAATTTACAAATATTAATCATTAGAAGGAAAAAAATAGTTTTAAAATGAAATTAAATATTGCTGTTTTACCGGGCGATGGTATAGGACCAGAAGTTACAGCTCAAGCCGTTAAGGTTTTGAAAGCTATAGCTATGGAATTTAACCATATATTTACTTTCACCAAAGGATTGGTTGGTTCTGCAGCTATAGACAGAACAGAAAGTCCATTACCTCAAAACACTATTGATTTATGTAAACAAGCAGATGCGGTTTTATTTGGTGCCATTGGAAACCCTAAATATGATAATGACCCTGACGCCGTAATTCGTCCAGAACAAGGCCTTTTAGGTATTCGCAAAGAATTAGGTTTACATACCAATATACGACCAGTAATTGCCTATGAGGATATTCTTAACAAATCCTCTTTAAAAATCAAACAAATTAAAGACACCAATATTCTTATTTATAGAGAATTAACTGGAGGGATTTATTTTGGAAAACGCTTTTTAAGTGAAGACGGCAATACGGCTTCTGATGTTTGTGAGTATAACCGCTTTGAAATTGAGCGCATTGCGCATCAGGCATTCAAAGCCGCACAATCTAGAAAACATAAATTAACATTGGTAGACAAAGCTAATGTTTTGGAAAGCTCAAAACTTTGGAGACGTGTCGTTCAGGAAATTGCCTCGCAATATTCAGATGTGAAAGTGAATTATATGTACATTGACAATGCAGCCATGGAGCTTATAATCAGTCCTAGGCAGTTTGATGTAATTCTAACAGAAAACATGTTTGGCGACATCCTATCAGAAGAAGCCAGTGTTATTGTAGGATCAATTGGGTTATTGGCATCGGCCTCAACCGGCGATAAGCACGCCATGTTCGAACCCATTCATGGTGCATATACCAAAGCAGCTAATAAAGGCATTGCTAACCCTATTGCTTCTATTTTATCTGCAGCTATGTTATTGGACCATTTTGGTTTAGACGAAGAAGCAAACCGAGTAAGAGAAGGTGTTGATAAATCGCTTAATTTGCATATAACTACACCAGATTTAAATACAAAATACGACAATATAAGTACTACCAAGGTTGGCGATTTCATTGAAGATTTTATTCATAATCCAGATGAAACCAACCTTAACTTTACAAACATACATTTAGGACAATCCACTATTATTTAATTATTTGAGTTAGTCAGCAAACTATTAAACTAAACAGACTGGAAGTCCTTAAAGCGCATTGTAATAAATGCGCTTTTTTTATTTTTTTTTGCGCTACCACAAGGGTCGGGCTTTATGTTACAATCTTTTGCTCGTGCCTCACAAAAGGATTTCCACTGCAATCCCTAGCGCGAAATCCTACTAATAATAAACTTTGTTTAAAATTGGGTATTGTGCTTTATTTCAAACTGTTTAGGAATACCATCTTCAGATTCACCTAAATTCTGGCGCAAATCAATCTCAATTCCTCTAGAAATTGTTGAAATGGGTACATCATTGGCTGTACCTTCAAACGGATTCTCACCAGTTCTCCCAATACGTTCCATAGTATGAAAAATCCAAGCCACGATTACATAAAACGGAATGGCTAACCAAATAAAAAGATCACCTACTAACGGGCTATTTACAGTTACCTCGTTACCAATACTGGCAAATTGCGGTACTAAGGCAAAAGGTAATAAAAGCACAAAAATCCACATAAAAAAGTGATTCAGTGTTGCAAAATGCCTAGGATAAGGAAAGTTTTTAATCCGTTCACTTTTCCCTTGCAGCGTAAATAATTCTTGAATAACACCTTCTAATTCCAAAAAAGAAAATTCCCAAATTACCCCCGTTTCTTTTAAAGTTCTTAAATGATGTGATTGCAAATATAACATAGCTGTTTGTTTATTGCCTTTGCTCATTACATACTCATAATCACTATCAGATATATAAGGTTTTAAATCTGTATCAAGATCAGAGTCTAATTCTGGAGGACGCATATTCCATTCTTGATTTGTTTTATGACTCATGGTGGTCTCCCAAGGTTTAGGGGCCCGCATAGCATGGCGTAAAGCATTCATCCAAGCAATATGCCTATAGGTTAATACTTTTATTTCCTTTTTCAAGTCATCTTTACTCATTGCAGGCTTAGCATATTCATTGTTAACCATGTCTTGCACAAAAACTCCAAACGTCCTAGAGGTGTTCACAATACCTCCCCAAATTTTCCTAGCTTCCCAAATTCGTCCATAAGCCGCATTGTTTTGAAATCCTATTACAAATGCTACAGCGGTACCGATTAAAGCCAAAGGTGTCCATGGAATTTTTAACCAACTCAAATCAAAAAAATAATAAACAGCAACCCAAAATGTGATAATGAAAAAGAAAAGCATGGTTTCGAACCGAGTCCACAAAAACATCTCTTTCGTAGTATATGTTTTCTTAATATGCATATTCCAAATATAATAGTAAATGTTTTAAAAGACAACTTACCCATTTTAAAAAAGCCATAGACTAAACATTAATAAAGTGACAGGTATTTATAACACTTCTCTAATTTTCTTTTAATCGATTAAAAAGAATTGAAGTTTCCACATACTTTCTATGTTCTTTATCCGTTAACTTCTCTAACAGATCAAAGGAAGCAATATAACTTACTAAACTCCCATTTGAAGAAATAAATTTCCCATCAATAATAACAGAAACCTTACTATCATCTGCTACTAGTAAATTCGGATATTCAGATTTTAAAGACTCCCCTCCAGTCACATAAGTAACAATTTCCTTATTATCAGCAATCCCAGTTTCACCAATTAAATAAGCTCCAGCGCAATGACTTGCAATATAGTCTGTAGTTTTATTTTGTTTTTTCACAAATTCAACTAGTTTCTTGTCTGTAGTCTGATCAGAAGGCGTGTACGAACTTGGAACTACTAAAACCTTCAAATTAGGAACATTATTAATATTATAGTCTGGAGTTATTTTTAACCCATGGGCACTAGTATATGTTTTATTTTCCTTAGCAATTGTTATAACATTAAAAAGGGCTTTGTCTCTATAATCTTTATTCGAAAAAACATCTAATGGAGCAACTACTTCGTTTATTATTACACCCTCAAATATTAAAATCCCTATTGTTGGTAATTCTTCATTTATTTTCTTATCTATACTATGCATCTGTTCTGGTTTTTTAACTATAGTCTTATTTTTTATTTGTTTTGAGCAGTTAAAAACAGTAACCCCAATAACAAAAACAAAAAGTACTTTCTTCATCTTGGTTGTTTTGAAGCAAAAATACAAGTTGGACAGAAGATAAATCTTAATCTTAATTAAGAAATAAAATTATTTTTTAGATTTTATCTTACTAATAAATTCTGGAGACATCCCAAGATATGATGCTATCATATATTGAGGAACTCGTTGCGTAAATTCTGGATTTGCAGAAATGAAGGTTTCAAAAAGCTGTTCTCCAGATAAACTATAGATGTATTCAATTCTTTTCTGAATGGCCACATAAGTCTTTTCCATTATTTTTCGAAACAATCGTTCCGCATTAAGAACTTCTTCGCATAATGCATCAAAAGACTCCTCAGGTAGCTCATATAAACTTGTCTTTTCTATAGCTTGTATGTAAAGTTTTGAAGGAGTTTTATTAATTAAACTTTCATAATCAGTAATCCACCAATTATCAATTGCGAAATGAATAATTTGCTCATTTCCTTTATTATTAATATAATACAAACGTACGCATCCACTATTTACAAAATACCTTGATTTACAAACTTGCCCTTCATTAAGTAAAAAAGCTTTTCTACTTAATTCTTTGGGTTTCAAATACGAATTAAAAATATCAATCTCCTCATTTGAAATATCCACAAACCTCTTGATGTATGCAATTAAATCCGGATTCATATAAATAAAATTTTCACCGAAGCTTAGCTTCATTAGAATGCTCAAAAGGATTAAAAACAAAATCAACTCTTTATCCGATCGTACATATCGAAAAGCACCTGATTGTTTATAGTTATAAAACCAGTAACACTATCTAAATCTACAATAATAATTATAACCGCAGAAAAAGCCATAGAAAGCGCCAATACCATTGCCCAGTTAGAAGCCCCAGCTTTACCTAACAAATACCCCACTTCAAACATAGCTATAATAACAAGTAAAAAAAGAGCCGCCCAAATTAACGTGGGAATCTTATCAATTAAGCCCTTAGAAATTCGCTTGGTTTGAAAATCAAACATATCATTGACTGCGCTTATTAAAAGACCATTAACAACAGAGTTACTATCTTCTGTTTTCGTTAATTCCGTAATTAAAGACCATATATTGCTTTGAATAGCCTGAGACTTATTGATAATTTCTTTCACATCTTCAGGATGTGACACTAAGTATACCCTTATTCTGGTGTACTCTTCAAGTTCTTTCTGTATCTTTTCTCTAAACGGGTTGGCCACCAAACCCGCTCTCAACCACGTTGTTTCAATGGAATTAACCTCTTCTAATAAAAAATTCTTCCTCGCATCAAAACGAGAGGAACTCAAACTAAACGTAAATGCCAATATAAACGCAAGCAAACCTAATGTCGCGCCAACAAGAGTGTTTATTGCAGAATCATCCCCAATTCCATAATTTTTCTTTCTCCATTTCGCAAAAGACATACCACTTCGTATGGCTAAAACAATAAGTAAAACTACTAAAATGTAATTGAACCAGAGTGGTAGAAAATTCAAGATGAAACAACTTATCATGGTATGATTTTTTTGATTACAGTAAGAATACTACTGTTTATTCCAAATATAAATGATTTCGATAAATATCAGGCTAACTCAGATAAAGCTTTCAGTTATGCGGTACTCTGTAGCCAATTTTATAAACGATTAGTCCCTATCTCAGCGAAGCTACTCTTCCTACACCCATACTCCAGATAAAACTGTTTCTTAATGACTTAAGTTAGTGGTTTTATAAGCAAAAAAATTAAATCCTACAGGAATTGGTTCAACCCCATGAAAATTGAAATTAAAAAAGGGATTAATTAAAATACTTGATGAAGTTTTAGCCTTGACAAATTAAAAAACTACTAAACTTCAAGGTTGTTGTTGTTTTATTTCTGCGCAAACCCCAAAAGCATCTCAGACAGTTCTTTTGGAGCAGACCATTGCGCATTATGGTCGGCTGTCAATAGTAATACAGGCCAATTTTTATCTTTCGCCCTTTTTGCTTGTGATGCAAAACCATCTTTCTTCGGGTCTTTATCTTTTTCAACCGTTAAAATAAAAGTAGTTGACAGTTTTAATCGGTCAGGGTTTTTCAAAACAATTTTGTCTGTCCATGTTTTTAATGAATGTGGAACATCCATTGGTGGATTTGCATCTTCCCCTACCCATTGCGGAATTAAAAACCCTTCATCAACTTTAAGACCTTCTAAGGAACCACTAGTGAAAATAGACAATCCATTTTCACCATTTTCAGGTACTGCAGCATCCAAATATACTAACTGACTAATACGTTCAGGTATTTTATCAGCTACACCCGTAACTACCATTCCTCCATAACTATGCCCTACTAAAATAATATTATGCAAATCTTCAAAAAGAATAGTATTGACAATATCCATAATATGGGTATCCAATCCAACGGTATTAGACGCTAAATGGACACGTTCCCCTTGTCCTGTTAGTGTGGGACGATATACAGTGGCTTTTTTGCTAGTCATTAAAGAATCTACTTCTTTGAAGGCCCATCCTCCACCCCAAGTACCATGTACAATTACAAACACAGGTTTAGTTTCACTTTTTTGCGCATACAATTCCTGAAAAAATGCTGAACAAACAGTTAAAGTAAATGCAAAAAAAAGTATTCTAATCGGTCTCATAATCACTAAAGTTACTTGTTATAAAATCAAAAAGCAAGAACTACTCAGGAAACTTAGCACGAATCTTGTCCAAGCTTAAATTATGAATACTCCCAACATGCGTATGGTGTTTAGACGTATCTGGAACATAAGTGCCATCTTGAACTTGTCCTCCAATTTTTTGGTAGGCTTCTCTAAATGATTGCCCTTCTACAACTAGTGTATTGATATTATCCACAGTAAATAAGTACTTGTATTTATTGTCATGAATATCAACGTCTTTTACTATAATTTGTTGAATTGAGAAATTAAAAATGTCCAAGATGTCTTTTAACTCTTCAAAAGCCGCAATCATATTTTCTTTTAACAACTGAAAATCTCTATGGTAACCGCTTGGTAAATTGTTAGTAATTAAGACCATCTCGTTTTGTAACGCTTGAATCTTATTGCATTTCCCACGAATCAATTCAAAAACATCTGGATTCTTTTTATGAGGCATAATGCTACTTCCTGTAGTTAGTTCATCTGGAAAAGAAACAAATCCAAAGTTCTGACTCATATATAAGCAAGTATCCATTGCAAACCGTGCTAAAGTGTTTGCTAACCCACCCAGAGCAGCAGCAATAGTACGCTCGTTTTTACCACGCCCCATTTGTGCAGCAACTACATTATATTTTAATGTTGCAAATTCCATTTCTTTCGTGGTTAATTCGCGGTCAATTGGGAAAGAGCTTCCGTAACCAGCAGCAGAACCTAACGGATTTTGATCTACAGTTTTTATAGCTGCATCAAGAAGAAATACATCGTCAATCATTAATTCTGCATAGGCTGAAAACCACAAACCAAAAGACGATGGCATTGCAACTTGTAAATGCGTATATCCCGGTAAAACTTTATCTTTATGTGTGTCTGCTAAATCTAAAAGTGTATTAAAAAGCGTTCTTGTTTTCTCCTTTACAAGACCTAAATTTTCTTTATAATATAATTGACAAGCCACTAAAACTTGATCGTTTCTTGAACGAGCCGTATGGATTTTTTTTCCGACCTCTCCCAAACTTTTAGTAAGTTCAAATTCAATTTTAGAGTGCACATCTTCAAACTGGGCATCAATTACAAAAGTCCCTTCATCAATTTGAGTCTCTAAAATCTTTAAACCACTTAAAAGATCCACGAGCTCTTCAACCGTTATAATGCCAATTTTTTGAAGCATTTTGGCATGTGATCTTGAAGCTATCACATCATACTTTGCAATATGAATATCTATTTCTCTGTCGTTTCCAACGGTAAATTGTTCTATTTTCTTATCTATTGATATGCCTTTGTCCCAGAGTTTCATTTTTTACTAATGTTTATTTGTTTAGATGTTAATTCGCTTAAACGACTAACAAATCCACTGTTAAACTGTTTATACAATCACCCGATTCAACAGTTCCATATATATTTTTATACCTTCTTCTATTTCGTTCACATATATAAATTCATTTGCTGAATGTGAACGTGTACTATCACCAGGTCCTAATTTTAAACTCGGACAAGTTAATACCGCTTGATCTGATAATGTTGGTGAGCCGTAACTTGTCCTTCCCATAGCAAGACCAGCTTGTACCAAATCATGCTCCATTGGTATTGATGACGAATTTAGTCTTAAACTTCTTGGTGTAATACTTGCTACTGGTGCCTCACTTTGTAAAATATCTGCAATTTCTTTATTAGAATACGCATCATTTACGCGAACATCAATCACTAAATCTACATGACCTGGCACAACATTATGCTGTGACCCGCCATTAATTTGAGTAACCGTTAACTTTACATCACCTAAAGCTTCAGAACTTTTTTCGAACTTACAACTTTCAAACCATTGTAATGCTTCTATCGTATTATAAATAGAATTATTATCGTTAGGGTGTGCCGCATGACTTGGCGTGCCTTCTATAACGGCATCAAAAACCACTAAGCCCTTTTCGGCTACTGCCAAATTCATCAAAGTTGGCTCTCCAACTATAGCCACATCAACTTTTGGAATAATAGACAACATGCTATTTAGACCATTTGGCCCACTGCTTTCTTCTTCCGCGGAAGCAACAATAACTAAATTATATTTTAAATTTTCATAATTGTAATAATGCGTAAATGTTGCTATTAAAGACACCAAACAACCTCCTGCATCATTACTTCCCAAACCATACAGTTTCCCATCATCAACATCTGCCTTAAATGGATCTCTGGTATAAGCAGAATTAGGTTTTACCGTATCGTGGTGTGAATTTAAGAGTAATGTAGGCTTACCAGCTTCAAAATGTTTATTGACCGCCCAAATATTATTATTCGTTCTCTTAAAGTCAACATCATTTTTCTTAAACCAATCTTCAATATGCATAGCCGTGGCATCTTCTTCCGAAGAAAACGATTGTGTTTCGATGAGCTTTTTAAGTAAAGCTATAGCATCATTTGTTAATTGCTCTATCATAAATACAAGGTAGTAAACTTTTGATCTTTATTGCTAATTACTGAAGGATTACCTATAAATACTCTCGATACACCTTCTTCCAAAGCGTAATAACAATTTTCAAGTTTTGGAAGCATCCCGTCATGAAAAACACCATCATTTTTAAGCTCTTGGTAAGTCCCAGAATCCATAAAATCAATCACTGAATCATCATCATCAACTGACATGAGCACTCCATTTTTCTCAAAACAATAGAACAGTTCTACATGATACAGTTTTGAAAGCCCTATGGCCAATTCTGAAGCAATGGTATCTGCATTGGTATTAAACAATTGCCCTTTTTTATCATGTGTTATGGCGCAAAAAACTGGTGTAAAATCTGCAGAAACAAGTTTATTAATAGCATTATGATTCACCTTTTCTACGTCACCTACAAACCCAAAATCGATATCTTTTACGGGACGCTTATCAGATTTAATTGAATTAATATCAGCCCCTGTTAATCCAATAGCATCAATACCTAAACCTTGAAGTTTAGCTACAATATTCTTGTTAACTAAACCACCGTAAACCATTGTAATAACCTCTAAGGTATCAGCATCTGTAATACGTCTGCCATCTATCATGTTAGATTCAATCCCTAACTTAGAGGCAATATGAGTGGCACGTTTACCACCTCCATGAACTAAAATTTTTCTACCCTCAAGATTAGAAAAATGCTCTAAAAATGTTTCTAAGGCTTGCTTATTTTCAATAACGTTGCCCCCAATTTTTACGATTGATAGTTTTTCTTTAGCCATTTTCTAATATCTTTTTAAGCACCAACTGCGCTGCAAAAGTTCTATTGTTTGCTTGCTCAATAACTAATGAGCTATCAGTATCTAAAACAGCATCTTCAACAACTACATTACGTCTAACAGGTAAACAATGCATAAACTTAGCGTCACCTAATTTATCTTTAGTTATCATCCAGTTAGAATCGGTGTTAGTCACCTTTCCATAATCCTCATAAGAACTCCAATTTTTAGTGTAAACAAAATCAGCGTCTTTAAAAGCTTCATCTTGATTATGATAAATTGGCGTATCTCCAGTAATCTCTGGATTTAAATCATAGCCTTCTGGGTTAGCAATTACAAACTCTACATCCATTTTTTGCATAGCTTGTGTAAAACTGTTGGCTACAGCATGCGGTAAAGCTTTAATATGTGGCGCCCAACTTAGCACCACCTTAGGTTTTTTCACTTTTGAGTTTTCTGATATAGTAAGTGCATCGGTTAACCCCTGTAATGGGTGTCCTGTTGCGCTTTCCATATTTACTATGGGCACAGAAGCATATTTTTTAAAAGCATTTAATACCTGTTCGCTATTATCTTTTTCCTTATCTGTTAGCGTTGGAAACGCTCTAACAGCAATAATATCACAGTACTGAGATACTACAGCAGAAGCTTCTTTAATATGTTCTGCAGTGTTTCCATTCATTACCGTACCATCTCCAAACTCAATACCCCAAGCATCACCAGAAACATTCATCACAATAGGACTCATTCCTAAATTTAAAGCTGCTTTTTGTGTGCTTAATCGTGTACGTAAACTCGAATTAAAAAATAATAAACCTATCGTTTTATTTTTTCCTAATTCAATATGCTTTAAAGGGTCGCTTTTTAAAGCTTTCGCATCTTCAACCCAAGCATTGATATCATCAATATCATTTATGGACGTGTAATGTTTCATTCTAATTTATTTTCAATACCATTTGCTGATGGATAATTCCTGTTTTTTGTGATGGATACTTATCTCCATTGGCTACAAAATTAAACTTATTGTAAAATGCAACAGCAGTTTCTCTTGCACTTACTTTAATATTTATCACCTCTTTTTCTTTACTGTATTTTACTAATTCATTTAATATTTTAGCACCTACCCCTTGCTTTTGATGACTCCGCTTAATAGCCATTTGAGATATAATACTTGTTGAATTTTCTATATTCAATCTTCCCGTACCAATAACCTCATCTTGATCTAAACACACTAAATGAATGCCTTTTGATTCAAAACTATCTTGGATTAAATCTGAACTATTCATCATGTTTTTGAAAAACAATGCTTCTCTAATTTTTACAGCTTCTTTGTATAGAAGACCCGTTGTATTGACGTATTTTAATTTAAAAATAGACAACCTACTTTATTTTAGTAAATGCCACTTTATCTTTTAAAGCATTGATTAGAAAATTATCTTCCAAACCATTTACAATCCATGTTTCAATATGAGCATTTTTAGCTACTACTGCGGCTTCTATCTTCGATTCCATACCTCCACTACCATGTGATGATTTAGAATTTACAACCTGTGTTTTGAGAGCTTCTAAATCTTCAACCACTTTAATGGTTTCTAGTTTACCGTTTTCTATAGACGCTTTAGTATAAATCCCATTCGTATTAGTTGCAATTACAAACAAATCTACATCCAATAAAGATGCTGTTAATGCTCCCAGTTTATCGTTATCACCAAATTTAATCTCATCGGTTGCCACCGTATCATTTTCGTTAATAATTGGAATGTAGTTATTATTCACCAGCACATTAATTGTGTTCATGATATTCGTTCTACTATCTTCTTTTTCAAAATCTGAATACGACAATAAACATTGCGAACTCAACAATCCGTACTCTCTAAAAATCTCTTGATAAATACGAATTAAATGCGGCTGCCCAATAGATGCCAAAGCTTGTTTTACAAAAAGCTCTTTTCGCTGACTTTCTAACTTTACAAACTGTTTTGCAACAGCAATAGCACCAGAACTTACAATAATAAATTCGCAGGTATCTTGAAGTTTAGCAATCTGATTTGCCATATCTTCAATCTTACCTCTGGATATATTGTCGGTTTCCTTGGTTAGGGTATTCGATCCAACTTTTAGTAATATGCGCTTTTTTTTCATCCTGTTATTGACAACTACTCGTTCTTTTAAATGCCCATTATGGGTTTATCTTATTTGCCCATTTCCGTGAACATACCATTTATTAGTTACTAAATGCTGTAAGCCAATTGGTCCACGTTGATGTAATTTATCTGTACTAATAGCTAACTCACCACCTAAACCAAACTCAAATCCATCTGTAAAACGCGTTGAT
The DNA here is from genome assembly GCF_947495925.1 of uncultured Algibacter sp. Lineage (GTDB taxonomy): Bacteria > Bacteroidota > Bacteroidia > Flavobacteriales > Flavobacteriaceae > Algibacter_E. The sequence goes on along the minus strand of NZ_CANMAU010000002.1, from coordinate 483,406 downwards.
GCATTATGATATACAGCGCCACAATCTACTGCCATCATGAAATTATCAGCTGCAGCCTCTGCGGTTGTAACGATTGTTGCAGAATGCCCACCACTATATTTATTAATCATTTCAATTGCAGCTTGCGTATTCGCAATACTACCTATTACTATCTTATAATCTAAAAATTCTTTATACCAAACGGCATCACTTTCAATCTGTTTTACGCTATCTATATCACTAAAAGTTGCATCACCTAAAACTTCAACATTGTGCGCCTCTAAACGTGCTAATAAATCTGCAACAAACTGTTCTCTGTTTGGTAAATCACTATCAATAATAACCTTATCTACCGCATTACACCCAGACACTTTATTTGTTTTAGCGTTTACAACAATATCTAAAGCCATAGACAAATCTGCCTGCTTATGTACGTAAACAAAATTGTTCCCACGCCCACTAACAATAACAGGACATTTTGCGTTTAGCTTAACAAATTCAATTAAACGCTCTCCTCCTCGTGGTACGATTAAATCTAAAGTTTGCGTAGGGTTTTCTAAAAAAGCTTGAGTCTCAGTACGGTTATAATTTAAATACTCCACCCATTCTGTACTCACACCATTAATTTCTAAAGCTTTATGCCAAAGATTTACTATTGCTAAATTAGAGTTTAACGACTCCTTTCCGCCTTTAAGCAAAATTTTATTCCCTGATTTAAAAGCAATACCCCCTGCCTCGATAGTCACATCAGGACGTGATTCGTAAATAATCATTACAGTACCAAAAGACGCCGTACGATTGTATATTTGCATACCATTATCGTGTGTAAAGCGAAATCGTTCTACGCCCACAGGATCTTCTAATTCAGACAACTGACGTAATGATTCTACCATACCGTCAATTTTAGCATCATTCACTTTTAAACGATCACTCATGGCTAAATCACTATCATCATAACTATCCATGTCTATTTTATTAGCATCAAGGATAGTTTGTGCATGAGTCTTCACCAATTCCTTCATGGAATTTAGTACTGCGTTACGCTTATCTATACTTAGTATTTTGTTCATTCTCTTTTATCTTAATATTAGCTTTGTTATAGCCTCTTAAGTTTTAAACCGTTTCTTTTTCTTCGACCTCAGCCAACACCTCAATTAAAGCCTCAAAGAACTGGTTAATATGATCTTTTTTAACGGTTAACGATGGTAAAATTCTTAATAATTTCTTATTAGAAGCTCCACCAGTAAACATTTTATAATCGTAAATTAATTTTTTTCTTAGCTCTCCTACTTCAAAATCAAATTCTAAACCTAACATTAAACCACGACCCTTTATTTTTTTAATCTGCGGGATGGTTTTCGCTAGCTTCATAAAATAATCTGACATCACATTTACATTGTCAATCAAATCTTCTTCCTCAATAGTATTTAAAACTGCTAAACCAGCAGCACAAGCTAAATGGTTTCCGCCAAAAGTAGTACCTAACATCCCATATTTAGACTCAATACTTGGGTGAATTAAAATCCCTCCAATCGGGAAACCATTCCCCATACCTTTTGCTAAAGAAATAATATCTGGTGTTACATCATAATGCTGAAATGCAAAAAATTTACCAGAACGCCCATAACCACACTGTATTTCATCTGCAACAAACATCGTGTTGTTTGCCTTACACAGTTTATCTACTTCTTCAAAAAACTCTTTTGTTCCTTGATCTAAACCACCAACACCTTGAATAAATTCAACTATAACCGCGCAAACATCTCCTTTTTCAAGCTCCATTTTCACACCTTCAATATCATTTAAAGGCAAAATAGTCACCGCTTGTTGTGCATTAATTGGAGCAATAATAGTTGCATTATCGGTTGCTGCTACAGCAGCCGATGTTCGTCCGTGAAAGCCGTTACTAAAAGCAACAACACGTTTCTTTCCTGTTTTAAACGATGCTAATTTTAAAGCATTCTCGTTAGCCTCGGCACCAGAATTACATAAAAATAATTCATAGTCTTTACAACCCGATAAATCTTCTAATTTATCAGCCAGTTGTTTTTGTAACGGATTCTGAATCGCGTTAGAATAAAACCCTAAAGTTTCAACTTGGTTGGTAATTGCCTTCACATAATTAGGATGTGCATGTCCTATAGAAATTACCGCATGCCCTCCGTAAAGGTCTAAATATTCGGCACCCTTGTCATCGTAAACATAAATACCTTTCCCTGAAACAGGGGTTACATTATATAATGGATAAACGTCAAATAATGGCATTTTAACTCTTTTTTAATTGATTAACCTTTTCAAACGAAGTAACAATACCCTGAATTAAAGCCGAACTCAATCCTTGGTGTTCCATCTCGTTTAAACCTTCAATAGTACAACCACTTGGTGTCGTTACTCTATCAATTTCTTGTTCTGGATGTCTTCCAGATTCCTTAAGCAAACTCGCAGAACCAAAACATGTTTGTACTGCCAATTCGTGTGCCTCTTCCGCTTCAAACCCTAACTGAATAGCACCTTGAGTTGTAGCACGCACAAGGCGCATCCAAAACGCTATTCCACTAGCACAAATCACGGTGGCCGCTTGTACTAAATCCTCAGGAATCACCATAGTCGTTCCCAATTGGTTAAAAATCTCCTCAGCCAAAGGTACTTTATCCTGTCCTACCGCATTTGCCGCAATACAAGTCATCGATTTACCAATCGAAATTGCCGTATTTGGCATAATTCGAATAATTTTCTTATCAGCTCCTAAAATATTTTCAATTCTAACCGTATCCACACCTGCCGCAACAGACATTATAATGTGGTCCTTGGTGATTTTTGACTTCACACTTTCCAGAACCCCGTCAATATGTTTTGGTTGTAATGCAAAAAGAATAATATCTGAATGCTCTACCGCCAATTCATTATCGTTAGTCACAAAAACGTTGTCAATACTTTCAAAATTTTTAACTGCTTTCGTATTTCTATCACTTAAATATAATGATGTAAATGACTCATTTTTTATGAGCCCTTTTGCTATCGAGCTTCCTAAATTCCCAGTTCCTATTATGGCTATCTTCATAATTTCTATTTTATTCTATTTTGGCGTTACCCTAAAGGTCGCGCTTTACGTTCCAAGTCCTCGCTCCGGCGTCGCTGTGGGCTATCCACTGCAGTCGCTAACGCACCCACTCATAAACTTTAAAAATATGTCGCTTTCAATCCTAATCCGGTGGTTTCCTCTAAACCAAACATTAAATTCATATTCTGAATGGCCTGTCCAGAAGCCCCTTTCAATAAATTATCAATGGTACTTGTAATTAATAATTTACCATTATGCTTATGTAAATGCACCAAACACTTATTGGTATTTACTACCTGTTTCATATGTAAAAAATCGTCAGACACGAACGTAAATTTAGCGTCTTTATAAAACGACTTGTAAATATCTTTAGCATCTTCAACCGACCCTTCAAAATCAGTATAAATCGTTGCAAAAATCCCTCTCGAAAAATTACCTCTATTTGGCATAAAAATAATTTCAGAAGAAAAATCGGTTTGCAATTGATTTACCGACTGATTTATTTCTCCTAAATGCTGATGCGTAAACGGCTTGTAATACGAAAAGTTATTATCTCTCCACGTATAATGTGTTGTCGCAGATAATGATGTTCCTGCTCCCGTAGCCCCAGTAACTGCATTAATATGCACATCTTTGATAATTAAACTAGCGTCTGCCAATGGCAATAACCCTAATTGAATAGCTGTAGCAAAACATCCTGGATTTGCAATATAATTAGCATTTACAACGGCCTCTTTATTTAATTCTGGCAATCCGTAAACAAAGGTTTTACCTTCAAAAACCTTATCAGCTTCCAATCTAAAATCGTTTCCTAAATCAATAATTTTCGTGCTATCCGAAAACTTATTTGCAGACAAAAACTTAACCGAGTTACCATGACCTAAACATAAAAATAAAACGTCTACATCTGGATTTACTGTATCTGTAAACTTCAAATCTAAAGAACCCACTAAATCTTGATGCACCTTACTAATATTGTTACCTGCGTTAGATGTACTAAACACAAAATCAATCTCCGTTTCAGGATGATTAATTAATAATCTAATTAATTCACCAGCCGTGTAACCTGCCCCTCCTATGATTCCTACTTTTAAACTACTCATCTTTTTTGAAGTATAATTTTGTTATCTGTACAATCGTTTAATTGTTTACCTGTTGATATATTTTATTTTGATTCCCAATAATCTTGATGAATCCTTTAGCATCATCAGCTGTCCATGCTTTATTTTCTTCACCATAAGTACTAAACTTACTAGACATTAAATCATGATCTGAAACAATACCATCTAAAGAAAAATGATACGGTTTTAAGGTCACCACAACATTACCAGAAACCATTTTTTGAGAACTTTGTAAAAACGCTTCGGTATCTCTCATTACTGGATCTAAATATTGTCCTTCATGCAAATGCATCCCATAGAAACTAGATAAATATTCTTTGTGTTGCAACTGCCATTTAGTAAGCGTATGCTTCTCTAATAAGTGATGAGCTTTTACTGTAATTAAAGCAGCTGCAGCTTCAAAACCAACTCTTCCTTTTGTTCCAACAATAGTATCTCCAACATGAATATCTCTACCAATAGCATAAGCAGAAGCGATATCGTTTAACTTTTCAATGTTTACTTCTGGTGCATTTTCTTCTCCATTTAAAGCTACAAATTCACCATTCTTAAATGTTAATGCAACTTTTTCTTCACCTTCTTTTTCTAATTGAGAAGGATAGGCTTCGCTAGGTAAAGGTTTTTCAGACTCTAACGTTTCAACACCACCAACACTAGTTCCCCAAAGTCCTTTATTAACTGAGTATTTAGATTTTTCCCAAGGCATATCAATACCTTCAGATTTTAAATAATCTATTTCTTCTTGTCTTGTTAATTTTTGATCTCTAATTGGCGTAATAATTTTAATATCAGGTGCCAACGTTTGAAAAATCATATCAAAACGCACTTGATCATTTCCTGCTCCAGTACTACCATGTGCAATATACTCCGCATCAATACTTTTTGCGTATTCAATAATTTCAATAGCTTGAATAATACGCTCTGCACTAACAGAAAGTGGATAGGTACTATTTTTTAATACGTTTCCAAATATTAAATATTTGACTACTTTTTGATAAAAAGTTGCTACCGCATCAATATTCTTATAGGTTGAAACACCCATTTTATAGGCGTTACTTTCTATATGCTTAACTTCTTCAGTTGTAAATCCACCTGTATTTACGCTTACCGCATGCACATCATATTCTTTTGACAAACTTACCGCGCAATACGATGTATCTAATCCGCCACTATATGCTATTACTAATTTTTTCATTTGTTCTTTATACTATTTTATTTTTTGAGAATCTTGTTAAATTGTTTAATTTTTGATTCAAAATATACATTAACGTAGTACTTATACATATACTCGTCTCTTAATTTACCTATTTCTTCTAATGTTTCAACTAAAACTGGAGACAGCTCTTTTAAAGTAATGTGCGTCATTCCCAATAACTCGTTATTCTTATGAACCGTAGGTTCTTGAGCAATTGAAATCAGAAAATCTTTTCTAAATCTTTTTGTTAAACAATCCATTAAAAGCAACCCTAAGTTATGGTTTCTATATTTTTTATCAATCCATAATGAAGAACGCTCATAAACCGAATATTTCTGAATAGTATGCCTATGCGCAAATATATGCCCATAAATAACACCATCCTTCATTAAAAGAAAACATCCGTTTTTTAGTCTATCTAGCAACATTCCAACACTTGCATGATACATTGCAGGAAGGTTTTTAGTTCTTTCTGAAATAATCTGCAGCTGGGTTTTAGAAATTTCATGAGCAAAAACTATCTCTATTCCATTATCCTCACAAAAGGCTTTTGCTTTATCTACAACAGTATCTTTTTCTATGTTCAATATTGAATTCATGTTTCAATAATTACTAAACCAATCAAAACAGTATGAGGTTTAGAAAAGCTTTTTCAACTTTTAATTTATACTTAAAAAATAACGAAAAATAGAAAGTGAACCACTTTCTTAAACAGAATAGCCCCTTAGGGGCGAGTTTGAGGAAAGCGCACAACAGCCGTTCTAGTATTTGCTACTAAAACAAAAGAGATAAGAGATATGTTGTTTCCTGTTTCCACTGAATAACTACCTTAACTATTAACTCTAAATCGTCGGCGTGAGCCCCTTTCGTTAATATAAGCGGCAAAATTACAACTTATTATGAATTACACAACATTAAAAACAAATATCTTTTAAAGTTAATGCGGCGTATTTGCTTTTAAATTTCTCTAACCCAAATAATTCTGCAGCACACAAGACTACCAGAATCTTGCAACACAATAAAAGTTTACCATATACCACGTGACTTTGCTCTCCTATCCAAAAGGCTATACCGTAAATTTCAAAATTAAAGACAATAATATATTAATCAATTCCCTTTTTTCCTTCGGTGAACAACACGAGAAGAGTCTTAAAACACTATCTAATTCTTATATTCAAAAGCTCTAGAAGAAACTTCATCAGAAGAAGGAAAGTCATTTGGTAATTTAGTTTTCAATACACGACCTGTTGCAGCCCATTCAACACCTCTAATAAAAAGAGTTATAAATCCAACACACTCAAAAGAGGTTGAATCATGCCCCAATGTGGCATGAAAAACCCTGCCATCACCATAGTTTATAACCATAGCCACGGGCTCCTTTTGCTCTAATTTTGGATCTTTTAAACTAGAAACTGCTGTGGCCAAAACAGTTACATTTTTAGCAGGCCCTCTTAAATAAGCATAGCATTCATCCGAAGCATGCATCCATGAATCTGGCAAACCTTTAGTGATTGGGTGTGTTTTGTTGTATGTCGTTACCAAAAATGGTTCCCGCTTCCCATGTTTACCCGCAGAACCTGGTGAAAAATCTTTATGGGTGTGATTATTTTTATCTACATACAGATAAGGGCCATCTTTCTCAGTTCTTCCTCCCCAACCTCCAACAGCAATCATTTCATTATAGGCCATCCATTTTGGGAAACTATTGTCAGCGGCATGTATACTCACAAATCCACCTCCATTTTTTATATACGCTTCAAAATCAGCCTTAGTTTCATCGGGCCAAGGAGCAGCCTGCCAACCAAAATTAGAAATAACAACATCGTATCCTGAAAAATTTGGCATAAAGCCTTCATCCGTTTTAGGCGGACCATCAACCCCATCCTCAACATTAGCTAAAGAAAGCCAATCTTTAAACTTTTCACTTTTATTTAAAAACCTTGTTCGCGAAATATCTACTTTAAACAACCCAGTTTCTTCCAAGTATTGTTTCATCATTATGGTCGACTTAGGCCAAACCGTATGATTATTCTGTCCGTCTACGATAAGCACTTTAATCTTTCGCTTATTAATTGCCTGACTATTCAAACACATCAAAAAGGTATAGCCTAACAAAAATAACATTACTCTGTATTTCATAAAACGGTTTTTTTATTTCCACAAATCTTCTCCAAAAGACCAACCCGCTCTTACGGGCTCTTTGACATATTGATTAAGCTCAGGTCTATTTTTAACTTCCATATTTGCCGCATCATACTTTATGGTCCCTCCAAAACGCTGAGCCATAACACCAACTAATGCCATTTCTGTTAAACCTGCTGCATAATCAAAATTAGATCCTGGTTTTGTGTTATTTTTGATAGCATCCAACCACTCCTTGTGCGGTTGATTATGCCCTACTCTTGGAATCGTTTTTTCTGGAGCATTTTTAAGAAACTCTGTCCACTCTTCATCTGAAACTAATAACCGTGGTTTTTCTGGTCGAGCACCAGTCATCAGAGTTTTTTTAGAACCAATCATTAACATACCTCCATTAGACTTAAGTTCTTCAATACCCCATTCTGGTCTAATCTCAATATTTGGTTTCTTAAAACCCTCATGCCAAACTAATTTTATGGGCGGTTTATCTCCTCGTTTTTTAAAACTATAGGTTACGGTTGAAGAATCTGGCATAAAACTTTGATGATTAAAACTTTCTTTTGGTATTTCGGCTATAACTTTATGAGGCGCACCAAGATTTAAAGACCAATATGGTGCATCCATGGTATGACATGCCCAATCTCCTAATTGTCCTAAGCCAAAATCATAAAAACCACGCCATGATTTTGGTGCATATGCCGAATTAAATGGTCGATCTGCTACGGGTCCAAGCCATAAGTCCCAATTCAAATTCGAGGGAATATCTTGTTTTGGCGCTGGAAAACTCTCTGGTTTAGTAAAATAAAATCCAGGCTTAAATGTATTTACACCTCGCCATGCATGTACTTCTTTAACATCGCCTAAAACATCGGCATCATACCATTCCTTAATTAATCTAATTCCTTCTGTGGTATGCCCTTGATTACCCATCTGCGAGACAATACCATAATGATTAGCTGCCTTTTTAAGTGTTCTTAATTGCCAAATATTATGCGCTAAAGGCTTTTCAACGTAAACATGTTTCCCCAACTCCATGGCAATCATAGTAGCCAGAAAATGTGTGTGATCTGGTGTTGAAATAATTACAGCATCAATCTCCTTACCCATGCTATCGAACATCTTTCGGAAATCAACAAATTTTCTGGCATTTGGAAAATCAGCAGCTGCTTTCTGTAAAAAGAAATCATCTACATCACACAAAGCAACTATATTATTGGTTTTGGCAACAGCTTTCAAATTATTCCCTCCTTTATGCCCAACACCAATAGCTGCAATATTTAACTTGTTGTTAGGCGAAAAACTTAATAAACTTGGCAAGACCACCACACCAGTCGAAGCCAGAGTTGTCATATTCAAAAAAGACCGTCTTGACATGTTTGTTTTACTCATAGAAAAATACGTTTTTACTCGTTTAGTTCCCTAACCCAAATATTCCGATAACTCACTCGACTATTGTCTCCATGATCTTGAAGTCTTAATGATGCTTTCCCGTGCGCATCATTTTTAGGCCAACCTATATATTCCGTAGTACCTTGTATTTCAAAATGATCTTGAATCAACACACCGTTATGCAACACCGTAATGGTAGCCGATTTAGTTTTTTCTCCCTTATCATCAAACTCAGGAGCATGATAAATAATATCATACGTGTTCCATTCCCCAGAAGGCACAGATGCCTTAGCCAATGGAACAGACTGTTTATAAATTGAACCTACTTGTCCATTTACATAAGTAAGATTGTTATTATTATCTAAGACTTGTACTTCATAACGACCTTGTAAAAACACACCACTATTCCCCCTGTTCTGCCCATTTCTTTGCACTTCCTTAGGAGAACTCCATTCGATATGCAACTGTACGCTTCCAAATTTTTGTTTCGTATTAATATCTCCAGATTTATCTTTAACTGTCATGGAACCGTCATCATTTAACAACCATTCTACAGGTCTACTGTCTTTAGAATGTACCCAACTATTAAAATTAGCGCCATCAAACAATACAATAGCATCACTTGGCACACCATTTTGTCCCGTTGGATTTACAGTTGGAGGCACTGGCTCGTAAAATTCGGTTACCTCAGGTGTTGTAGGTTCTTTTTTAGGGAGGGGGTTCTGAGATTTCTCAAAAACTCCTTCTTTCGCAACTCTTTCACTCCTGTCTTCAAAAAAACTGCATGAACACATCAATAACACCAGTAACAAAGATAAAATACGATTTATCATAATCTTTTTAACTAAAAAAACTGCCAAGTTTTAGATATCTAACAGGACTAAAAATTCTATATCCCCAAAACACTCTTCAAAAATCCTTCATCAATATCATTACCAGCAAAATCATCAAAACTACTTGTTGCCGCTTCAATAATATGTTTTTTAATAAAAGGAGCTCCTTCTCTTGCTCCTTGTTCAGACGATTTTATGCAACACTCCCATTCCATAACTGCCCAAGCATCAATACCATATTTGGTCAGTTTTGAAAATATCCCGGTAAAATCTACTTGTCCGTCTCCTAAACTTCTAAATCTACCAGCACGATCTTTCCAATCAGAATAACCCCCATAAACGCCTTGGCGACCAGTTGGGTTAAACTCAGCATCCTTCACATGAAACGCTCTAATGCGCTCATGATAAATATCTATAAACGATAAATAATCCAACTGCTGTAATACATAATGACTCGGGTCGTACAAAATATTAGCACGATTATGATTTCCTGTAGCTTCCAAAAAACGTTCATAAGAAACCCCATCATGTAAATCTTCACCTGGATGAATTTCATAACATACATCTACACCTTGTTCATCAAAATGATTTAAAATGGGCAACCAACGCTTAGCTAATTCTTTAAATCCCATTTCCACCAATCCACTTGGGCGTTGCGGCCAAGGATACATGGTATGCCACATTAACGCTCCCGAAAATGTTGCATGTGCCTTCAACCCTAATCGTGCACTTGCAGTACCCGATTTTTTAACAAAATCTATCGCCCATTCCGTTCTGGCCTTAGGATTATTTCTAACATGCTCTGGCGCAAAACCATCAAACATAGTATCGTAAGCTGGATTTACAGCCACTAATTGCCCCTGTAAATGCGTCGATAATTCAGTAATCTCCAAGCCATACGAATTCACTTTCCCTTTCAATTCATCACAATACGTCTGACTCTCAGCAGCCTTTTCAACATCTATCAAACTCAATTCCCACGTTGGAATTTGAATCCCTTTATATCCTAAATCAGCCGCCCATTTACACATCCCATCTAAAGAATTAAATGGCGCTTCGCTTCCAGTAAATTGTGCTAAGAACACAGCTGGTCCTTTTATTGTTTTCATTCGTTAAATTTTATTATTTCAAAACAGGTTATATGTAATTAATTCTATTCTATAACTCTAACCAAACGTTACCTTTTTTATGAGACTCTACACATTTTTCAATAAATTTCATTCCTCTCACACCATCATTTATGTTTGGATATTCTCCGGCATCATAATCCAAACCTCTAATTGCCTTAGCTACCCCAAAATAAATATTTCCCATAGAATCAAATATACCCTCTGGATGTCCTGGAGGTAATTTTGTACCGTCTAAGGACACTTCTCCATTATATGCATGTCCTGGCTTTAAAATTTGTACTGGCTTATCATCTGTTAAATGATATAAAAAATTAGGGTTTTCTTGCTCCCAATTAAAACCGCCTTTAGTACCATATATTTTAACCGCAAGTCCGTTTTCTTCACCTGTTGCAATTTGACTTGAACGAATAACACCTTTAACATGTTTTGAAAAGCGAATTAGCACAGTACCATCTACATCTAATTGATTATCGTCGTAACGCGTATTAAGATCAGCCAAAACCGTCTTCACTTCTTGTCCTGTCAAATACTCTGCCATGTTAAATGCGTGTGTTCCTATATCACCGACACAACTACTTATCCCAGCTTTTTTGGGATCTAATCTCCAAATGGTTTTTCTTAACTCTTTATCTAATAGTATAGGATTTATCCAACCTTGGTAATATTGAATATCTACTTTATGAACTTCTCCAATGACTCCAGAATGAATCATCTCACGCATTTGTCTAACTATAGGATAACCAGTATATGTATAGGTTACAGCAAAAACAGTTTTAGACTTTTCAAGTGCAGCCTCAAGTATGTGAGCTTCATCTAAAGTAGTAGTTAATGGTTTTTCACATATTACATGAAATCCATTTTCAATGAGTTTTTTTGCCATTGGAAAATGCAAAAAATTTGGAGTCAAAACAGAAACTACCTGAATTCGCTCTTCTTTCGGAAGCCTTACCTCCTCCTTTACAAACGTATCAAAATCACTATATATCCTATCTGTTCTCATGCCTATTTCCTCAGCAAAACCTATATTTTCTTCAAAATTTGGATTAAACACGCCTCCAACAATTTCATATTGATCATGCATTGCAGAAGCTACTCTGTGCAATACGCCTATAAGAGAATCTCCACCTCCTCCTAAAACACCTAACTTAATTTTTTGTGCCATTTTTATTTATTTTTTTTCTATCAATCCTTTTTACTTGTACTTTATAAGTTAAACCCTATTAGCTTCTAATTTTTTGCGTTGTGTATATAAGATGCCAAAAAGAACAACTAACACCATTGGAAAAATAGCAATATTGCTCAACGTTTCTTGACCTGCTATCAATTCCGCTTGTTCGACAGAAGCTCCCGCATCCAATGCTGTTGATTTTGCTTTATCTAGCCAAGACCCTATTACAGGTTGCCAAATACTGGTTGCAAACATACCTGCACCCCCAACTAAAGACATCCCTAGAGCTCCTGTTTTCGGAATGTACTCACTCACAAAACCTATCATAGTTGGCCAGAAATAACATACACCAATAGCAAATAAAATAGCCGAAACATAAACCATTCCGCCAGTAGCGGTACTCATCATATAAATAGCTATTGCTGCTATTATAGCTGAACCCAATAATACTCCAGGAGGATTTAGCTTATGAATAACCGGACCTGCAAAGTAACGCCCAACAGCCATTAAACCAGTTACCATAGCTAGTATTAACATAGGACTAGCCCCCGTATTCCCAAGTATTTTTTCTACCCATTGTTGTGTTCCTAATTCTGTTGTTGCTGTTAATGTCATACAAATGGCTATAAAAATAAAAAGAGGAGACAACAAACTCTTTATATTCATTTTCGTATCTGATATAATATTTTCGTTTTTTGGAAAAGCTTGTCCAAAGAATAAGAACCCGTATAATAGTGTTGGAATCAACATGATTCCTATTTGTATTTGCCACCCCATATCCAAATCAGTCATAAACTTTGAAGCCAAAGCACCAATTACAATTCCACCTGGAAACCATACATGAAACTTATTTAACATGGTTGTTCTATTATCAGTATACATATTTGCTATTAACGGATTACAAGCAGCTTCTACAGAACCATTTGCAAAACCAATAAAAAATGTAGAAATAAGCAATGTCCAAAACCCACCCGCAAATATCGTTAAGAGCAATCCTAATAAATGAGAAACAAATGCTACCATCATTAATTTACGCGGGCCTACTGAATTATAAACTAATCCTCCAAAAATTGTAGCAATAGGAAAACCTAAAAAAGCCATACTGTTTACCCATCCCAACTCCGTATCAGATAATTGGAAATCCACACCTAATTGTCCCAATATTCCTGCACGTATTGCAAAAGTCATTGCTGTTACAATTAGCGAAATACATGCCGCCAAAAACAATCTGTTTTTATTAATATTCTCCATAATATGTTTTAATTATTTAAATTTAAGATAGTTGTTTTCCAACTTTAGTTAGTAAATCTCTCGTTGCTTTTATTCCTGCCGCTTCAGTCATACCATGACCTTCAAATTCAATACCTACAAAACCTTTGTAGCCGACATCTTTTACCATTTTCATCACTTTCAAGTAGTCTATCGTAGTTTCATTTCCTTCAACATCAAAATCATAAGATTTTGCACTTACCGCTTTTGCAAAAGGCAACAATTCTTTCATACCTTTATATTTATCATATGCTTCTAAACAATTGCGATCTTTATCCTTTTTGATACAAAAGTTCCCAAAGTCCGGTAGGGTTCCACAATTTTCATTTTTAATTTGAGAAAACACTTTAGTCATCCATTCCCCGTTTGACGAAAACCCTCCATGATTCTCAACTAAAACATTAATATTTGAACCTTTTGCAAATTCTGACAATTTAGTTAATGAATCTACACCAGCTTTAACAGCATCTGCTTTATCAATTCCTCCTGCAAGATTTACTCTAATAGCATGACAGCCTAAAAAATGCGCAGCTTCCACCCATTTAAAGTGGTTTTTAACAGCCTTTAATCGCTTCTTATTATCGACATCGGCCATATTTCCTTCTCCGTCAACCATGATTAATACATTTTGCTGACCTTCAGAATTTGCTCGCACATTCATCTCTTTTAAATATGCCATATCCTTAGCCTTATTTTTAAAAAAACCATTAACATATTCTATACCCTCACAACCAAAACTTCTGGCCTTTGCTGCAAAATCTAAATGATCCATAACACCACTTTGAAGAGAGCGATGAAAAGACCATTGTGCTAAAGAAATTTTGAAAAAAAACTCATTTGAAAACACATCTTCTTCTAATATTCGATTTTTTTCAAAACCGTTAAACGCGCATAAACCCAAAGCTGAAAAAGCCAAACTACTTTGAGACGCTTTTAAAATAAAATCTCTACGTTTCATATCTAGAATCTATTTGATTATGGAGATATGCGAAAATATTGAAATAAAAGGCATTCACTGTTTATTTTTATTCAGTGAAAAAAATTAAACAAATTTACACTCCAGGGTAAGCACAAATATTTTTACTCACATGAAACCTGCTACGATATTCATTTGGAGACGATTTTTCATGCTTTTTAAATACCGTAGAAAAATATTGACTTGTAGTAAACCCACACGTATACGCTACCTCGCTAATGGTTAATTTAGGATGCTCCAGAAGAATTTTTTTTGCCATTTCTAAACGCCGAATATTAAGATACCGCATGGGTGTTAAATTAGTCAATTGCTTACAATGATATGTAAAGCGGGTTAATCCAACTCCGGCAGATTGTGCCATTTTTTCAATTGTCCAATTCTCCGAAAGATTTTCTTCCAATTCTTTTAAAAAATACTGCACACTTCTTGAACTGTCAGTTAACGATTCATTTAAAACAATATTTTCAGTCTTCAACCCATCTAAAATTAATATCAATAAATAATTAATCAACAATCGAATCCGAGAAGCATTGCTACCATTTTCATCTGTATTTATAGCAATATTTATCCGTTTAAAACAGTCCCTAACTCGCTGTCCGGTTTTTAAAATAGATTTTTCATTATGCCTTAGCATTGTTGTTAATTGAGACAAATCATCTTTAGTCAAAGTAACCCAATCTGGCCAAACCCATTCTTGATGAGGTCGCCGAACCTCTAAATCAATAATAACCCAATAAAATTTACCCATCCCAATATTGGGATTTCCAACTTTATGAGCTTCCCAAGGCCTTGTAATTGTAAGATGATTTGGAGTAAGTTCTACTTCTTTACCCTCCTGTGAATAAGGCATCGTTCCTGATTCCAAAAAATGAAATTCAATACCTTCATTTCTGTGCCAATCCAAACCCCAATCTTGAGGCTCGCTAGCATCCCAGTAACCAATGCTATTCAAGCCCAATGTATTTTGATCTAATCGCTCGCCAGGATAGGTATGACGAGCTAAAGCTTTAAACTTCAATTTTTTTCTATACACTGCATCTATTAAAGGCAAACATGTATCTGCATGATACACAACCCCATCAGCCTCATATGGCTTTATTCCCTGTATATTTGTTTTCACTGAAATATTTTAAACACTTATAAGATGCAAAATAGCTATTTTTCCATTTAATAGAAAAAAAAACATTATTTTCTATTTTTTCAACAAAACTAAACATTAAATATTATCATATCCTTAATAGATATTTCACTTTTAAATGAATAATGACACTTTAACAGAATATCCTACAAAATATGATGCCATTGTAATTGGCACAGGTATTAGTGGTGGATGGGCAGCAAAAGAACTCTGCGAAAACGGGCTAAAAACTTTAGTACTAGAACGTGGAAGAATGGTAAAACATATTGAAGATTACCCAACCATGTACATGGATCCTTGGGATTTCAAACATCGGGAAAAGCAAAACCCTGATGATTTAAAAAATCAAAAAAGACAAAGCAGCCTTTGGAACGGTGCTCTAACAGGTCCTGCCTCCAAACACTGGTTTGTTGATGATTTAAAACACCCTTATAATGAAACAAAAAAGTTTTTATGGCTTCGAGGGTATCATGTAGGAGGGCGATCTATTATGTGGGGAAAACAGTCCTATAGATTAAGTGACTTAGATTTTGAAGCCAACAAAAAAGATGGGCATGGTGTTGATTGGCCAATACGCTATAAAGATATCGCTCCTTGGTACGACAAGGTTGAGGAATTTATAGGGGTCTCGGGTGAAAACCTAGGACTTCCTCAGTTACCAGACGGTAAGCTTTCTGATCCTATGGAATTAAACTGTGTAGAAAAAGATTTAAAAGAAAAACTACAAGGCAAGTTTGATGACAATCGCTTACTTACCATTGGTAGAGCAGCACATTTAACTGGTAATGCCATACATGAAGGACGATCAAACTGTCAGTACAGAAATAGATGTGTAAGAGGTTGCCCTTTTGGAGGATATTTTAGCAGCAACTCCTCAACGCTTCCAGCAGCCGAAAGAACTGGAAACATGCATTTAAGACCTAATTCTATTGCATACGAAATTGTTTACGACGATGCTTCGGGTTTAGCTACTGGTGTGAAAGTTATAGATTCAGAAACCAAAGAAAAAATATTTTTTAAAGCAGATATTATTTTTAATTGTGCCTCGGCCATAGCTTCTGCTGCTATTTTAATGCAATCGAAATCTGAACGATTTCCTAATGGTTTAGGTAACGATAGCGGTGAATTAGGACACAATGTAATGGATCATCACTACCAAGTAGGTGCTTCAGCAGAAGTTGAAGGATTTGATGACAAATATTATAAAGGCAACCGCCCGAATGGATTCTATATTCCTAGATTCAGAAACTTAGGAGATCATACTACCGAAGCAAAAGGTTTTATTCGTGGGTATGGTTATCAAGGGGGTGCAAGACGTGGCAATTGGAAATCTGCTGTAAAAGAATTAAGCTTCGGCAAAGATCTAAAAGAAAAAATACTCAAGCCAGGTACTTGGAGTATTGGCATGGGAGCCTTTGGCGAATGTTTACCTTATCATGAAAACAAGATTTCATTAAACTATGAGAAACTTGATGAATGGGGGTTACCAACTATTGACTTCGATGTTGAATACAAAGAGAATGAATTAAAAATGCGTGATGATATGATGAATCAAGCTATTACCATGTTAAAATCAGCAGGATATAAAAATGTGCAAGGCCATAAAGCAGAAGCTATTCCAGGAACAGGTATTCATGAAATGGGAACAGCGCGTATGGGACACGACCCAAAAACATCAGTACTCAACAAAAACAACCAAATACATACCGTGCCTAATGTTTATCTTACCGATGGAGCCTGTATGACCTCTTCTGCTTGCCAAAACCCTTCGCTTACCTACATGGCGCTTACGGCTAGAGCGGCAAATCACGCTGCAGAAATGTTTAAAAAGAATAAAAGCCTTTAAATTATGAATAGAAGAGATGCTTTAAAAAACTTAACTATGGGGCTAGGCTATACTGTAGCCACTCCCACAATAATGAATCTATTCGCATCGTGCAAAGCCGAGACAAATGATTGGACACCTTTATTCTTATCTGAAGATGAGAAACTAATGGTTACCAACTTAGTAGATATTATAATACCTCCTTCAGATACACCTGGAGCTTTAGATGTAAATATTCCGCAATTTTTAGATTTAATGTATCACGATATAGAAATAGTTTCAAATCAAGATACTTTCAAGGAAGGTGCTAAGCAATTCGCTAATAATTTTAAAAAATCATTAGGAAAGGAAGCCTCGGAAGGAACCCGTGAAGATTACGAAACTTTAGTTTCTAAGTATTTTAATCTTTCTGATAAAGATTCGGAGGAGATTTTAAAAAGTCAAAGAAAAAATAATGTAACTCCTGATGAACTAGAATCTTATAATCTTTATAAATTTTTGCTATCTGTGCGGTATTATACTATTTTCGGATATTGTACTTCTGAAAAAATTGGAGAAGAAGTGTTAGCATACGACCCTATCCCGGGGTCATATAATGGATGTGTATCTTTAAAAGAAATATCAAACAACCGAGCTTGGTCGTTATAAAACTATGAGAGAGACTTATGATGCTATAGTAATAGGAACTGGTATTACCGGTGGTTGGGCGGCTAAAGAACTTTGCGAAAACGGACTTAAAACATTAGTGCTAGAACGAGGTAGAATGGTAAAACATATTGAAGACTATCCTACTATGAATTTGGACCCTTGGGACATGAAACTAAGAGGGGAGGTTACGGAAAAAGAAAAATCAAGACAGTTTAAGCAAGCACGAACTGCCTATATAATGAAGGAACCGACGCACCACTGGTTTGTTGATGATATAGACCACCCTTATAACGAAAAGAAAAGTTTCAATTGGATGCGTGGTTATCATGTTGGTGGAAGATCAATAACTTGGGGAAAACAAAGTTATAGACTCAGTGATTTAGATTTTGAAGCCAATATGAAGGACGGTCACGGTGTTGATTGGCCTATAAGATATAAAGATATTGCTCCTTGGTATAGTTATGTTGAAAAATATATCGGTGTTAGTGGAGAGGCCTTGGGCTTACCCCAACTACCTGACAGTGTATTTGAACCTCCGATGGAGCTAAACTGTGTGGAAAAACATTTAAAAGAAGAAATGGCAAAAAACCACAACAGAGTTTTAACCATTGGGAGAGCAGCTCATATAACAGGCAATATTCCGCACGAAGGAAGAGCTAAATGTCAATTTAGAAATAGATGCAGCAGAGGATGTCCTTATGGTGGATATTTTAGCAGTAATGCATCTACATTACCCGCAGCAGAGCGAACAGGGAACATGACTCTAAGACCACATTCTATTGCCTATGAAATTATTTACGATGCAGACCTTAGGAAAGCAACAGGTGTCAAAATCATAGATTCTGAAACAAAGGAAAAACTTGAATTTAAGGCCGATATTATTTTTTGTTGTGCTTCCGCTATGGCATCGGCATCCATATTACTACAATCTAAGTCAGACAGGTTTCCTAATGGACTAGGTAATGACTCAGGAGAATTAGGTCATAATATCATGGACCATCATCTTGGGGCAGGAGCATCAGGGAAAATTGATGGTTTTGAAGATTTTTATTTTAAAGGTAGAAGACCAAATGGCATTTACATTCCAAGGTTTAGAAACCTAGGAGATAGTACCAGTAAAAACAAAAACTTCCTAAGAGGTTATGGCTACCAAGGTGGAGCAGGAAGAAAAGGCATTTATGAGCATGTTGCTGAATTAGGTTATGGAGCAGAATTTAAAGAAAAAATACTTGAACCCGGGCAATGGAGCATGGGACTTGGTGGCTTTGGAGAATGCTTACCATACCATGAGAATAAAATGACTCTTGACTATGATAAATTGGATCAGTGGGGGTTACCTACCATTACCTTTGACGCGGAATGGAAAGAAAATGAATATGCCATGCGAAAAGACATGACTATCCAAGCAGCTGATATGTTGGAAAAAGCAGGTTTTAAGGATGTTAACATATTTGATAATCCACAGGCCCCAGGTGTAGGAATTCATGAAATGGGTACCGCTAGAATGGGTAGAGATCCCAAAACATCTGTTTTAAACAAAAACAATCAAATTCATGATGTGCCAAATGTATATGTTACCGATGGTGCTTGCATGACTTCATCTGGTTGCCAAAACCCGTCTTTAACCTATATGGCATTAACTGCTAGAGCTGCGAATCATGCCGTAAAACATTTCAAAGCTTTAAAATAATGAATAGACGTAAAGCCTTAAAACAGTTAGGATTAACCATAGGGTATACAGCTATTGTTCCAAGCGCATTAAGTATATTACAAAGTTGTAAATCTGAGACGAAGGTGTGGCAACCTCTTTTCTTTACTCAAAATGAAGGCACTGTCATTAAGCAACTCGTTGATTTAATTCTACCAAAAACCAAGTCTACGCCTGGAGCCCTAGACGTAAATGTTCCCGAATTTATAGATGTTTATGCCTTCAAGGCATATAACTTGAAAAAGAAAGAAACTCTAAAAGAAGGGCTTTCGGCCATTATGAATGAATTAGGTGTATCTGAAAAAGAGGTAAATTCTATTAACCTTGATTCCTATGATAAATTATTGTCAAAATATTTAAGATGTGGCAAGGAAAAACAAAGACAATACACCAAAGGCAAAAACCAAATATTCATGACCTTAATGGACCTTAAAAACCAATCTGTTTGGGCATTCAAAACAAGCGAAGATATAGGGAAGCACGTATTAGCTTACGACCCAATTCCTGGAGTTCAAAAAGGATGCATTAGCGTTCAGGAAGCAACTAACGGTAAAGATTGGTCTCTGTAAATCTATTATATTAAAAAAAATAATTTCATATGAAAAACAAATTCATACTCATAACTCTAATACTTTGCGCCTTTATAGCTTTTTCTTGCAAAGAGAAAAAAGAAAACATTCAACCCAAAATAGTCAAAGAAAATTGGGTAAAATTATTCAATGGGACGAACTTAAATGATTGGATTGTAAAAATTAAAGGACATCCAGCAAGGGAAAATTTTAATAATACATTTATAGCTGAAGATGGTGTTTTAAAGGTAGATTATAGCAAATACAATGATACTTTTAATAATACGTTCGGTCATATTTATTACAAAAATCCATTTTCTAACTATAAATTCAGGATGAAATATAGGTTTACTGGAAATCAACTATCAGATGGTGCGGCATGGGCAAATAGAAATAGCGGTATCATGATTCATTGTGAGGATCCAAATAAAATAGGACTTGATCAAAACTTTCCTGTTTCTATTGAAGTACAGTTGTTAGGTGGCAATGGAACCGACGAACGTGCCACTGGTAATTTATGCACTCCAGGAACACATGTAGAAATTAATAAAATATTACAAACCGATCATTGCATTACCTCAAACTCTGCAACTTATCATGGAGATCAATGGGTAGATATTGAAATTGAGGTACACCATGATTCAATTATTAAACATTTTATTAATGGCAATGAAATAATGAGATATAACAAGCCTGTTTTTGGGGGCAAGGTAGATTTTAACGAAGCTTACTGGAAAGCAAAAGAAGGACAACCTGTTACAGGTGGCTATATTTCTTTACAAAGTGAAAGTCACCCTGTTGAGTTTAAAGACATTGAAATTTTAAAGCTTTAGCAGAAGAAGTAAATTGCGCCGAGACTAGTTAATAAAAAAGCACATATTTAAATATGTGCTTTTTTATTATTGAAAGAATGATAAATTATTCAACAATAAATTTCCCTTTCATTAATGCATAATGCCCTGGAAAACTACATAAAAAATCATAAGTCCCCTTTTCTGGAGCATCAAACTCAACGACCGCCGTTTCTCCTCCTCCTATTGTTTTAGTATACGCAATCACATCTTCAGTTCCTGTTGGAATATAACCATTGTCTTTCTCGGTAGCTGCCTTATTCCCAAATGCCATAATATCAACACCTTGTTTTAATAGCACAAAATTATGCCCCATAACATTTTTATCCATTTTTCCGATATGTTTTAAAGTCACTTTAACCTTTTGACCCGCCTTAACTTTAATCTCTTTCTTATTAAATTGCATCATATCGTTACTTGTAATAACAACATCATTAGGGTTACTCTTTACTTCCTTCGCAACTTCAGATTTCTTTTCATATGAAAAACCTTCACTTTTCTTTGCTTTTTTATCTCCACAACTAGAAGCAAAAACGACTAAACACGACAAAACTATTAACTTAAATACATTCATTTTTTCAAAAATTTATATGTAAAAATACTCAATAATGAATTATAAAATATAATCAGTACTAATGAAATTTGAAGTTTTCTGATTCAATAACTCTTCTAAAATAGCATTATTATAGTCATTCGCTTTTGAAGCGACAAAAGTTCTTATAGAAAATGAACGCAAAGCATCATGCACGCTTAAAGTTCCAAAGGCAGAATCTTTTCTTCCTGTAAACGGATACACGTCTGGTCCTCGTTGACATGAGCTGTTTAAATTTACACGACACACTAAATTCACCAAAGTATCAATTAATGGTGATAGCGTGTGTATGTTCTTACCAAACAGACTCACTTGCTGCCCGTAATTAGACTCGGCCATATCGTCAAGAGGCTCTTCAATATCCGAAAACGAAACAACAGGTATAACAGGACCAAATTGCTCTTCCTTAAATACCCGCATATCTTTTGTTACCGGATACAAAACTGCAGGGAAAATAAAATTATCATTAGTTTGCCCTCCTTTTTTGTTTAATATTTTAGCTCCTTTTTCTTTAGCATCATCAATTAGTTCCTGAATATAAGCAGGTTTATCTTCCTCTGGTAGCGGTGTTAATTTTACATCAGTCTCCCAAGGGTTTCCAAATTTAAGTTGATCTGCCTTGAACGCAAATCGTCTATTAAACTCCTCAACAACCGATTCATGAACATATAGCACCTTAAGCGCTGTACATCGTTGCCCATTAAAAGATAACGTTCCTGCAATACATTCTTCAACAGCCAAATCCAAATCCGCATCCGGTAAAACAATAGCAGGATTTTTAGCTTCTAATCCTAAAACCATCCTTAATCGATTTCCTTTAGGGTGCTGCGCTTGAAGTGCATTCGCAGATTTACTATTACCTATTAAAGCTAAAACGTCAATTTTTCCAGATTTCATAATGGGGGTAGCCAACACCCTTCCTCGACCATAAACAATATTTACTACGCCTTCGGGAAAACTACTTTGAAAAGCTTCCAATAATGGAGAGATTAATAAAACACCTAACTTCGCTGGTTTGAATATAACAGGATTCCCCATAATCAATGCAGGAATTAGCAAGGTAAATGTTTCATTTAAAGGATAATTATATGGTCCTAAGCATAAAACTACCCCGAGTGGACCTCTCCTAATATGAGCATAAACACCTGAGTTTTTCTCAAATTTAGCAGAATCTCTATCTATTTGCTTATACGCTTCAATGGTATCATAAATGTAATCTACCGTTCTATCGAATTCTTTTTCCGAGTCTGGTAAATTCTTACCTATTTCCCACATAAGTAGCTTTACAACTTCTTCACGCTTTGTCTTCATTT
Source organism: uncultured Algibacter sp. (assembly GCF_947495925.1). Taxonomy (GTDB): domain Bacteria; phylum Bacteroidota; class Bacteroidia; order Flavobacteriales; family Flavobacteriaceae; genus Algibacter_E. Next base: position 460,502 of record NZ_CANMAU010000002.1, on the reverse strand, counting down.
GCTCAACAAAGGTTTCCATACATGCAATTCTATCTCCAACTTTCATAGTAGGCCATAAACCTTTGCCATTGTCGTAGGCCAAAGTAGCAGAATCCAGAACCTCTAAAGCTTCCTTTTCCCCTAATTGCGGGATAGTTCCTAAAAGCGTTTGTTTGTATTCTAAAGTAGACGAAATTGTTGAAAAGACCTCGGCGGTATCTCCTTCCCAATTTCTCAGTTCTCCATTTACAAGGTATGTTTTTTGATGTAAAAGTGATTTAATTTGATAAGTTTCCGGAATTTCTACAAATGAATTTTTCATAAAACTATATAGTAATACTAAAATCAAACTTAATAGAATGATTTTAGTCTAATTAAATTATATCATCCAAATTAATTAAAATAACTATAATTTAGTAGAGGTATTGAAAATAAGTATCTGTATTTCAACGAAAACGATTTCGGCTAAACACTTCCCCAAAAGCCAAAAAATCAAACGAGAAACTGAAATAAATCAGGCTTATCATTCAAATAATCGCCATAAAAATTATGTGCCTTCATTCTTGTAATTAAGGGTTCTAAATCTGCAGCTGATTTCAACTCTACTCCCACAACAGCAGATCCATTCTCTCGATTGGTCTTTTTTGCATATTGAAAGTAAGTGATATCATCATTGTCACCTAAAATATCAACAACAAACTCTTTTAAAGCCCCTGAGCGCTGTGGAAAATTAACTATAAAATAGTGTTTTAAATTGGCATATAATAAGGCGCGTTCCTTTATTTCCGGGGTTCTAGTAATATCATTATTACTACCACTTATAACGCAAACAACATTTTTACCTTTAATCTCTTCGGCATAAAAATCCAAGGCAGAAATACTCAAAGCACCTGCTGGCTCAACAACGATAGCATCCTTATTATAAAGTTCTAAAATAGTTTCACATACTTTACCTTCAGGAACGGTTAACATTTTATTCAAATTCTGTTTGCAGATATCAAAATTCAAATCTCCAACACGCTTTACGGCAGCTCCATCAATAAATTTTTCAATAGTCCTTAATGTTGTATTTTTATTATTACTTAAAGAAACAGTCATGGATGGAGCACCCTCTGGCTCTACACCAATAATTTTGGTTTTTGGAGATAATGATTTAAATACTGTCGACAACCCCGCTGCCAGTCCACCCCCACCAACAGCTACAAATAAATAGTCTATTGAAACTTCAGAATCCTCCAAAATTTCTAATCCAATAGTAGCCTGTCCTTCGATAACCTTTTCATCATTGAAGGGATGAATAAAAGTTTTCCCCAGTTCTTCACATTCCAACATAGCTGCATGATAGGCATCATCAAATGTATCTCCTATAAGTTTTATTTCAATAAATTCTTCACCAAACATTTTAACTTGGTCTACTTTTTGATTTGGTGTAGGCGCTGGCATAAATATGGTGCCTTTTATTTTTAACAATTTACAAGATAACGCAACACCTTGAGCATGATTTCCGGCACTAGCACAAACCACACCATGGTTATATTCGGTAGAAGTAAGTGAACTTATTTTATTGTAAGCACCTCTTATTTTATAAGAACGAACCTGTTGTAAATCTTCACGCTTAAAAAAAATATTTGCCTCAAATAACTTAGAATACCGTAAACTTAGAGTTAAAGGGGTAATGGCAGATACTTTTTTAATTGTTTCAGCTGCCATTTTCACACTTTCAATAGTAGGAAAATAAGTTTGTTTTTCCTGATTCATTATTACTTTTTTAGAGATATTTCAATAATGCAAGTTACAGAATAAAAATATTTCTAAACCTATAGTATTATAAATATAGTAAAACCTAAAAAGGGTCTTTTTAAATCAAAAAACTAAATTCAAAAAGAGACTAAAGGCAGGTGAAATCAAATTTTAATAAAAATTTAAATACCATATCAAATTAATATTTAGCTTTAGGTTTTAAATTAATACAGATATGTTTAAAGGTCATTTTATAGCATTTTTTATAATTCTAACGATTCAGAATTTTAGTTTTTCTCAAGAATTACCTTTTGGGTTTCCAGATACTGACAGAACGAAAAAAATAATAAATCAAGACTGGAAATTTCAGTTAGGACATCCAGATTCTGATAATTACAAATCAGATTTAGATGACTCAAACTGGGAAACCGTAACTATTCCGCATACATTGAAACTAACCTCATTAACGCTTGATGGTTTAAATGATAAAAAAACGCAACTATTGTTTCACAGAACTGTAGGATGGTATAGAAAACATATAAGTGTTAGTGATTCTAATAAAAAAGTATTTTTAGAATTTGAAGGGGCACATCAAGTTACAGATTTATGGGTTAACGGGAAACATGTTGGACAATATGGGGTTGGCGGTTATACACCTTTCCATTTTGACATTACAAGCTATGTGGAACGAGGAAAAATCAATCAAGTAACTTTGCTTTGTGATAATAGAAGAAATGAAATTGTCCCACCCGATCCAGGACCTTTTGATTATGTAAAATTTAGCGGCCTATATCGCGATGTCTATTTGGTTGAAACAAATCCTATTCATGTTACATTCAATTGGGAAAGCTTAAATTCTGGTGTAAATATAACAATCCCTACTATTGATCCTGTCAATAAAAATGCGACTATCAATATTAAAACTTCAGTTAAAAACGAAGGGACTCAAACTCAAAACGTAAAATTGGCAACTCGAATTATCGACAAGGAAGGCATTGTCATTATGAAACTTATTGATAATAAGGAGATCCCTTCGGGAATAGAATATCAATTTAATCAAATAGGTAGTTTAGAAGATGATGTTAAATTTTGGGATATTGATAATCCGTATTTATATCGTATCAATAGTGTTATTATTGTGAATGATAAAAATATTGACTTTGTTGAAAACAAAATAGGCCTTCGAAAATTTGAGCTAGATCCTGAAAAAGGGTTCATATTGAATAATAAACCTATAGAACTTATTGGTTTTAACCGCCATCAACAATATCCTTATATTGGTGATGCGGTTCCAAATTCACTCCATTATAAAGACATGCTCCAATTCAAGGAATTTGGGTTCAATATTATGCGAACCGCACATTACCCTCAAGATGATGCCTTGATAGAGGCTTGCGATGAATTAGGAATTTTAGTTTATGAAGAAGCTCCAACATGGATTTCAATGTCGCAGAAAAACGAGTGGTGGGACAACTTAGAAAGATCAGCCAGAACTATGGTGCGTAATCACAGAAATCACCCTTCCATAGTTATGTGGGGAGCAGGGGTAAATCATCGGGGCTATGTTCCTAGGGTTCATAATACCATTAAACAAGAAGACCCAATTCGCTTAACCGCTTCGCAAGGTGCACGATGGACAGGTTGGCAAGCTTCGGGTTTAACCGATATTAATGCCAATATGCTATACGGTCCTTTTCTTTGGGATAGATCAGAACCAATCTTCGCCATGGAAGGAGGCAGAGGAGCCGCTGCAGTCGCTCCATATAAAAAAGACCCTATGATGACTGGCTTAATTTCATGGACAGCTCATGCCTATTATACATTTCATCCATCGCATGATAAAGCCACTAATAAAGTGGATAGAACAAGAAGCGGTATGATGACTATTTTCAGGTTTCCCAGACCGGAATTTGAATGGTATAAATCTGAATTGGTAAAAAAACCTTTTATTCATATTGAAGAAAACTGGAACCCTGAGACCAGTGATATTACTGTTTTTAGCAATGCTGACGAGGTTGAATTACTTTTAAACGGAGAACCAGTTGCTAAAAACAGACCTAGTCAAGATACTATTTATGATGGTTTAGAGCATCCGCCATTTCATTTTAAAAATACAACCTACGCCCCAGGCATATTAAAAGCAAAAGGCTACTTTAAAGACGGAAAACCTATTGAAACTCAAAAGCAAACACCCGGAAAACCTTATGCACTACAATTAAAATTGGACACTTTAGGCAGAGATTTTGTTGCTGACGGTAATGATATTTTAATGGCCTATGCCACGGTTGTAGATAAAAATGGAACACCCCTTTTCGATGCTAAAAATTTAGTTACTTTTTCGGTTAAAGGTGATGGCAGTGTTGTAGGTGATAGCGCTAATATAAACGCTAACCCTATGTTCACAGAACATGGTGTTGCGCCTGCACTAATTAGAGCTGGAAATACCTCAGAAACGATTACGGTTTTTGCTAAATCAAAAGGACTAAAATCAGCTAAAACCGAAGTTACTTTGGTGCCCAACAACTCTAATTACATCCAAAAAAACGCCAAACCAATCTATGATTTCGCTCGTGAACGTGTTGATATTGGCGCTTCAGACCAGTTAACACAATTTGGATGGGACTTTTGGAATGGTACAGATGAAGGTAATAATCTGTATCAGTTTAAAGCATTTACAAATGTAACGGCAACTTTAACTACTGGTTCTTCTAATGGAATTTATAGATGGCTTGGTGAAATGAATGTAATTGGCAAATATGGATTTGCTTATGCAGACGGTGTTATTGCCATAGATAAGGACGGGCTCAATTTAACTTTTAATAATTTACCTGAAGGCACTTATAAATTGAAAACATGGCATCATGCACCAAGAAGTAATTCAGATTCTATGGACCCAAATAAAGATAAACTAAAAGGATTGACTATTCATAAATTACCTTATAAACAGACTTTAAAAATTTCTTCAAAAGCGATGAGTCAAGATGAATCAGTTCAGGTTACAGCTGGAGAGCAAATGCAATGGGAATTACCAGGAATGGCAGAATTTATGTTTTCTTCGGATGGAAAAACTCCTGTAATCATTAATTTTAATGGCGAAGGCAATAAAGGTATTTGGTTAAATGCCTTTGAGTTAAGCAAATGGAAATAAGCTTCTAAATTCTAAAGAAAAAAAACGAAAAACGAAAAAGCCTGTCAAAACAATAAAGTTTGACAGGCTTTTAAGAATGTTTAGTTTAGTTGTACTCTTTTCTATCTATACGATTGGCTTCATTGCCGTCATAGAAGATCTTAAAAACTCACCAACTTTTTCAACCGGATGCTCTCTTAAAACTTTATTGATTTCAATTAATTTCGCGTTATCAACACCTTCACCATTATCTGTAGCATAAGCTTTCCCGATAACATCCGTTTTAATGTTTTTCATGAAATCCGTTAGTAAAGGCTTACAAGCATGATCAAATAAGTAACATCCGTACTCTGCAGTATCAGAAATTACAGAGTTCATTTCATATAATTTCTTTCTCGCAATGGTATTTGCAATTAAAGGCGTTTCATGTAAAGACTCATAATAAGCAGAAGCATCAATAATTCCTGAATCTGTCATAGCTTCAAAAGCTAATTCTACACCAGCTCTTACCATGGCAACCATTAACACACCATTATCGTAATACTCTTGCTCTGAGATTTCAACATCTCCAGCAGGTGTTTTTTCGAAGTTCGTCTCTGCAGTTGCTGCTCTCCATCCTAATAAATCTTTATCATCGTTAGCCCAATCTGCCATCATACCTGCAGAAAAACGGCCTTCAATAATATCATCCATATGCTTTTGGAATAACGGACGCATAATATCTTTTAATTCTTCTGATAATTCAAAAGCTTTAATTTTTGCTGGGTTAGACAAACGATCCATCATATTGGTTACACCACCATACTTAAGACCCTCTGTTACAGTTTCCCAACCATACTGAATTAATTTTGAAGCATAACCAGCATCAATACCTTCTTCAATCATTTTATCAAAACAAAGGATAGAACCTGTTTGTAATAATCCGCAAAGAATAGTTTGCTCACCCATTAAATCAGACTTCACCTCAGCAATAAAAGAAGATTCTAAAACTCCTGCTTTATCACCACCAGTTGCAACAGCATAAGCTTTTGCTTGTGCCCAACCTTTTCCTTCTGGATCATTTTCTTCGTGTACCGCTATTAATGTTGGCACACCAAAACCTCTTTTATACTCCTCACGAACCTCTGAACCTGGAGACTTAGGCGCCACCATAATTACAGTAAGATCTTCACGAATTTGCATTCCTTCTTCAACAATATTAAAACCGTGAGAATAAGATAACGTTGCACCTTTTTTCATTAAAGGCATAACCGCATTTACGGCGTTTGTATGTTGCTTATCTGGCGTTAAATTTAACACTAAATCTGCAGTTGGAATTAACTCTTGGTATGTACCAACGTTAAATCCGTTTTCGGTAGCATTAATGAATGACTGACGCTTTTCTGCAATTGCAGCGTCTCGTAAAGTATAAGAAATATCTAAACCAGAATCTCTCATATTCAGCCCTTGATTTAAACCTTGAGCACCGCATCCTACGATTACAATTTTCTTTCCTTTTAAAGCATTTACTCCGTCCGCAAACTCAGAAGCGTCCATAAATCTACACTTCGATAATTGATTTAATTTATCTCTTAAAGACAGTGTGTTAAAATAATTTCCCATTTTAATTTTATTAGTATTACTATTGATTGTCGAATGCTGAAAGCAATTCGGTTATTTTCATTTCATCTTTGGTTACTGCTATTCTACCAGAACGTACAAATTGCATGATACCAAATACATTTAAATCTCTTCTTAAAGATTCTATTTCATGTCTTCTACCTGATTTCTCAAGCACAAAAAACTCTTTATTTACAGTAACTATATTAGAGTCACTTTCCTTAATTATATTTTGAATTTGAGGCTCGTCAAATAATAAATCGGATTTTATTTTGAACATACATGATTCTGTGAAAATAGTTTCTTCATCTGTATGATAATAAGCTCTAATAGTTTCAACTTGCTTTTCAATTTGCTTAACTATTTTTATCGCGTTCGTTTCGGTCATGTTAACCACAATAACGAATCGATTTACACCATCAATTTCAGACCTTGATGTTGTTAAACTTTCTATATTTATATGTCTACGCTGAAAAATTGCTGAAATACGATTTAATAAACCGATGTTATTTTCGGTATAAATTGATATCGTAAATGTTTTTATATCTTCGTTCATCTTTTCTTCTTTTTTTAGCTTAAACGTACATCTGAAACTGACGCACCTGAAGGAATCATTGGAAACACATTATCTTCTTTCTCCACGCAAACTTCTAAGAAATAAGATTCTTTTGACTGAATCATTTCTTTTACAGCTTCGGCCAATTCTTCACGCTTAACTACTTTCCTAGCTTTTATATAATACCCTTCTGCAATAGCAACGAAATTCGGATTTGTCATTTCAGTAGACGCATAACGCTTATCGAAAAACAATTGTTGCCATTGACGTACCATACCTAAAAACTCATTATTTAGAACGACGATTTTCACTGCTGTTTTCTGTTGAAAAATGGTTCCTAATTCTTGAATATTCATTTGGTAGCCACCATCTCCAATAATTGCAACAACTTCTCGCTCTGGCGCTGCCATTTTTGCACCAATAGCAGCCGGAAGAGCAAATCCCATAGTACCTAAGCCTCCTGATGTAATATTACTTTTTGTAATATTAAAATCGGCATATCTACAGGCAATCATTTGATGCTGTCCCACATCTGAAACAATTGCTGCATTACCTTCGCTTTCAATATTAATTTGCTTTAATACCTCACCCATGGTCAATCCTTCCTTAGTAGGCGAAAGATCATTTTTAATTACTTTATCATATTCAATTGCATACAAATCTTTAAACTCTTGCAACCATGATTCATGCGAGTTTTTATTTAAGGCCTGCTCCAGCATACCTAAACTTTCTTTTGAATCTCCTAAAACGGCTACATCAGTTTTTACATTCTTATCTATCTCAGCAGGATCAATATCAAAATGAATAACTTTGGCTTGTTTAGCATAGGTATTCAAATCGCCCGTTACACGATCATCAAAACGCATACCTATAGCAATAAGAACATCGCATTCATTGGTCAACCTATTTGGTGCATAATTACCATGCATCCCTACCATTCCAATATTTAAGGGATGAGATGTTGGCAAAGCAGAAGCACCAAGAATAGTCCAAGCAGCAGGAATTCCCGCTTTTTCTATAATAGCTTTCAACTCTTGTTCAGCTTGACCTAAAATAACACCTTGACCCCAAACTATCATAGGTTTTTTCGCATTATTAATTAATTCTGCAGCGACATCAATAGACTCTTGACTTGTTTTAGGTACGGGTTTATAACTTCTTACACCTGTGCATTTCTCATATTTAAAATCGAATTCTGATACTTGAGCATCTTTGGTAATGTCAACTAATACTGGTCCTGGGCGTCCGCTTTTTGCAATGTAAAATGCCTTAGCCAAAGCCACAGGTATATCCTCTGCTTTAGTAACTTGACAATTCCATTTGGTAACTGGTGTAGAAATACCAACAATATCTGTTTCTTGAAAAGCATCGCTCCCTAATAAGTGTGAAAACACTTGCCCAGTAATGCAAACTAGTGGTGTTGAATCTATTTGTGCATCTGCAATTCCAGTAATTAAGTTAGTAGCTCCTGGACCTGAGGTTGCCATTGCAACTCCCACTTTTCCAGATATTCGTGCATAACCCTGAGCAGCATGCGCAGCACCTTGCTCGTGGCGTGTTAATACGTGATGAATTTGATCTTGAAATTTATATAATTCATCATAAACAGGCATAATAGCACCTCCTGGGTACCCATAAAGAACATCAACACCTTCAGCCATCAAACTTCTTACTATAGCTTCACTTCCAGTTATACGTTGTGTTTTTTCTGCCACTTCTTGTTTATTATTAATTGTTTGTGTTTTCATAGTTCTCAGTGTTTTGAGATTTCTGCTTTTGCAGAAATGAAAAAAATCTATGTTTATGCATCAGTAACACAGCCCTTTGAAGCAGATGCTACAGATTTTGCATATTTATATAATATTCCTTTTTTATGTTTTAAAGCTGGTTCTACCCATTGTGCTTTTCTTTTGGCTAATTCTTCATCAGAAAGTAAGACATCAATAGCGTTATCAACGGCACTAATTCTAATTTTATCTCCCGTTTTTAACAAGCCTATAGTCCCTCCTGATTGAGCCTCCGGTGTTATATGACCAACAACAAACCCGTGCGTACCTCCAGAAAAACGACCATCTGTAATTAGCGCAACCGATTTTCCTAAACCAGCACCCATGATTAGTGAGGTAGGTTTTAACATTTCTGGCATACCTGGTCCTCCTTTTGGTCCGACATACCTAATGACGACGACATCACCTTTTTCAACTTCTCCATTTGAAATACCAGTGTTTGCTGCTTGCTCACCATCATAAACCACAGCTTTACCTTCAAACAATAAGCCTTCATTACCCGAAATTTTTGCTACAGCACCTTCAGTCGCTAAGTTTCCATAAAGAATCTGTAAATTTCCTGATGGTTTTAAAGCTTTGTCCTTTGGATAAATAACTTGTTGGTCATCTTCAAAAGAAAGCGGTTCAACATCTGCTAAATTTTCTGCTAGTGTTTTTCCTGTTACTGTTAAACAATCTCCATATAAATAACCATTATCTAATAAATATTTCATAACCGCTGGAGTCCCACCAACACCATGAACATCTTCCATTAGATATTTTCCACTTGGTTTTAAATCTCCTATTAAAGGCGTTCTATCGCTTACTCGTTGAAAATCTTCTAAAGTAAAATCAATATCGGCAGCATGAGCAATAGCCAAGAAATGTAATACAGCATTAGTAGAGCCACCAAGCGCATTCACCACAGTAATGGCATTTTCAATAGATTTTTTAGATATAATATCTAAAGGTTTTAAATCTAATTCCAACAAATTCTTTATCGCTATTGCTGTTCTTTCACTTTCAGAAAGTTTATTAGGGTTTTCTGCGGGAATCGAAGAATTATAAGGTAAGGCAAACCCCATACACTCTATGGCCGAAGCCATAGTATTTGCGGTATACATTCCTCCACATGCGCCAGCCCCAGGAATTGATCTCTTAATAATTTCTTTATACTCATCTTCACCTATTTCTCCCGCAACCTTTTGCCCTAAAGCTTCAAAAGCTGAAACGATATTTAATTTTTTTCCTTTATAGTTACCCGACTTGATAGTACCACCATACATCATAATTGAAGGTCTATTTAGACGCAACATCGCAATTACTGCCCCAGGCATATTTTTATCACAACCAACAATTGAAACAAGAGCATCATAACTTTGAGCATTTACAACAGTTTCGATTGAATCTGCAATAATATCTCTTGAAGCCAAAGAATAATTCATTCCCGAAGTACCCATTGAAATTCCATCACTAACTCCTATTGTATTAAAACCTAAACCAACTAATCCTGCTATATTGCATTCAACCTTCACTTCATCTTTTAAACCATTTAAGTGCATATTACATGGATTACCGTCATATCCGGTACTTGCAATCCCCACTTGTGCCTTATTCATATCTTCATCTGAAAAACCAACTGCGTAAAGCATGGCCTGAGATGCTGGCTGAGATTCGTCCTGTGTTAGTCTTTTACTATGTTTGTTTAATTCTTTCATGTTTTTGTTGCAAATAGTTTTATGCTTGGTCTCATTTAACTTTAATATTCTAATAATTTTAAGATTTTTAACATAAACTCCTTAAAATAAGCTTCGAAAGTAATTTATTAACCTTTTAAACTATATTTTCTTTATTATTTCTAGTTAAATTCAGGACTACAAAAAACAATTCAAACCACTGATTTTAAGACATTTAAATCCATATTTTTATGATGTCCAAAACAAAAAAATAATGTGCAAAAAACGCCTTTTAATCCTGAAAGTCATTTTTAAATATATTTTAGAATAAAAATATTATTCCTCAATATGGTAATTCCATCACAATGACATTAACAAGACTGCTATTTAGAAAGTTTTTTTTCATTTAATTCGACAAATATTTACAAATTAAAACGAGCTAACTAGTTTTAATTTGTAAAAAAAAGAGCGTCATATTCTATATTTTATTTATTTTTGCGAACACAAATAATAGAGGAAAGATTTGACTGATTGCAACCTCTTTATACTAAAGTTAATTTAGTATAAAACAAAAATGCTAAAGGCAGTGTAAACTTCCTTCGACGTTATCGTCAAATCTTACCATAAAATTAAAAATATGGCTTATTTATTCACTTCAGAAAGTGTTTCTGAAGGACACCCAGACAAGGTAGCTGATCAAATTAGTGATGCTTTAATTGATAATTTTTTAGCCTTTGATGTCGACTCAAAAGTTGCTTGCGAAACTTTAGTAACAACCGGTCAAGTTGTACTTGCTGGAGAAGTAAAATCAAAAACGTATTTAGATGTCCAGAAAATCGCTAGAGACACTATTAACAAAATCGGCTATACAAAAGGCGAGTATATGTTTGATGGTAATTCTTGCGGTGTGTTTTCGGCAATTCACCCTCAATCTCCAGATATTAACCAAGGTGTAGATAGAGGAACTAAAGAAGAACAGGGGGCTGGAGACCAAGGTATGATGTTTGGTTATGCCACGAACGAAACTGAGAATTTCATGCCCTTAGCATTAGATTTATCACATCGTATTTTAATTGAATTGGCCGACTTAAGAAGAGAAGACAAGGATATCAAATATTTAAGACCAGACTCTAAAAGCCAAGTAACTATTGAATATAGCGATGATAACATCCCTCAGCGTATTGATGCTATTGTAGTTTCTACACAGCATGACGATTTTGATGAAGACGAAGCTATGTTGGCAAAAATTAGGAAAGATATTGTTGACATACTAATTCCAAGAGTCGTTTCAAAATTGCCTGAGAATCTTCAGAAACTCTTTAATAATAATATCACTTACCACATTAACCCCACAGGTAAATTTGTAATTGGAGGTCCGCATGGAGACACCGGTCTAACTGGACGAAAAATTATTGTTGACACTTATGGTGGAAAAGGTGCCCATGGTGGTGGCGCTTTTTCAGGTAAAGACCCTAGTAAGGTAGACAGAAGTGCTGCCTATGCAACGCGACATATAGCCAAAAACCTTGTAGCTGCAGGTGTAGCCGATGAAGTTTTAGTGCAGGTAAGTTATGCTATTGGTGTTGTTGAACCTATGGGGATTTTTATTGACACCTATGGAACTTGTGCGTTTAATATGACTGATGGAGAAATTGCAAAAAAAGTATCTGAAATTTTTGACATGCGACCTTTCTCCATTGAAGAACGACTAAAATTACGTTCTCCTATGTATAGTGAAACAGCTGCTTATGGCCATATGGGTAGACAACATAAAACAGTAAGAAAAACATTCTCGCAACCCAATGGCGAATCTAAAACACTTGATGTAGAACTATTTACTTGGGAGAAACTTGACTATGTTAATAAAGTAAAAGAAGTGTTTGGTCTATAGACTACTTCCTAAATAAATTTTCAAAGCCTTGTCATTTTTCTTCAAGGCTTTTTTTTTGCACAAAAATTAATCAACACTTCCAAAGTTCATAAATCAAAAACTGAATCCATTTCTTAAGAGGTTTTAAAAAAGAGTTTTCTACTCTACTTTAACTAGACAATTCATAATTCTATCCGAAATAAATCATTTCTTATAATTCTAAAAACTAGTTTTATAGTATTTTTAACCTTCAAACTAAGATTTGGCAAAACTTACTATTTTTTGCGATTCATTTGCATCAGCTGAAATAGAATGCCAATAAATAACTAAACTATTAGTCCTTATGAAAACCCCTGCAGGCTTCAAACGCTTACTCATTAAAATTGCTCCAATTTCTTTTATCGTATTAATCACCCTTATATCATGTAAGTCTAATACCCAAGTTGAGCCGAAATTAGAATTGAGTCGAGAAGTCGATTTTAATTTTGATTGGAAATTTAAACTACAAAAAGACACCTTAAAGCCTACCAATCTACCTTTAAAGGATGATGACTGGCGAGACATAAGACTACCCCATGATTGGAGTGTTGAAATGTCTTTTGATTCTATTTATGAAGGTGCAACTGGATATCTTCCTGGCGGAGTTGGTGTATACCAAAAACACTTCAAAACACCAGCCAATAAGGCTAACATGAGTACTTTCGTACTTTTTGACGGTGTATATAACAACGCTACGTTTTGGCTTAACGGAAAGTTATTAGGAGAAAACCCTTATGGCTATTCCCCTGTTTATTTTAACCTAACAGAGCATTTAAAAGAAGGGGCTGAGGACAATATTCTTACAGTACATGTTGACCATTCTAGATATTCTGATAGTCGTTGGTATACAGGAAGCGGTATTTATAGAAATGTAAAATTGATAACAGTAAATAAACTACACATTCCTATTTGGGGAACATATTTAACGACACCTGAAATTTCTGATGAAGCTGCTAAAATTCATCTAGAAGTCAAAGTAAACAATGAATTTTCGGAGAATCAAGCATTCACCTTATCTACAAAAATTTTAGATGGTACTGGAACTCAAGTTACTCAACATTCAGAAGAAGTCACACTAACTCCGACTGCAGAAAATACTTTTGTTCAAAATCTGGAAGTGTTGAATCCGAACCTTTGGAATACCGAAAACCCGAACCTTTACAAAGCTGTTACAACTATTTCTCAAAAAGGAGAAATTTTAGATGAATACGCGACACCTTTTGGAATTAGAAGTTTAGAATTCAATAGAGAATTTGGATTTAAACTAAATGGTCAGGTTACGGATGTAAAAGGTATTTGTATTCATCATGCAGCTGGCCTAGTAGGTGCTGCTGTTCCTAAAGATGTTTGGAGAAGACGTTTTGAAAAACTAAAAGCGTGTGGCGTTAACGCCATACGCACAGCCCACAATCCATACTCTAAAGAGTTTCTGGATTTATGCGACGAAATGGGCATACTTGTACAAAATGAATTTTTTGATGAATTCGATTATGCCAAAGACAAACGTAATAATTACCACGATCGCCATGATGATTATATTACTAGAGGATATGTTGAACATTTTAGAGAATGGAATAAAAGTGATTTAACACGAACTATGCTTCGCGATAGAAATCACCCTAGCGTATTTCAATGGAGCATAGGTAATGAAATTGAATGGACTTACCTGCACTATAGATTTGTAACTGGATTCTGGGAAAATCCAGATGAACCTCAAAATTCTGGGAAATATTGGGGCAGTGCTCCTATGTTTTCTGCCGAGGAAATGAAAGCACGTTATGACGCTAGTAAAAAAGGAGAATTCATCTTAGCTGAAACTGCAAAGAAATTAACTGAATGGACAAAAGAGCTTGACACCACGCGCCCTATAACGGCAAATTTTGTGGTACCTCAAACCAGTATGGTAAGTGGCTATGCTGATGCCGTAGAAATTGCTGGATTTAGTTATCGTAATAAAGATATTCCTTGGGCACTAAAACATTTTCCTAATAAGCAGATAACTATTAATGAAAACCCGGGAACATGGGATGATTGGAAACAAGTTTTAGAAAACCCAGGTGTGTTTAGCATTTTTATGTGGACTGGCATTGACTATATGGGAGAACGTCATGGTGATTGGCCTAATAAAAGTGGCTGGGGTGATTTGCTCGATTTAGCTGGTTTTAAATATCAAGGTTTTAATTATTTCAAAAGTATTTGGATAAACAAACCTCATATTTCCATTGGTACATTACCAATTGCAGAATCTGGATTTAAAGCTAAAGGAGTTTCTGGACAACAATTGCCAGAAAACTCAGGATCTTTTAATTGGAGAAATTCTAATATGCATTGGAATTATGAACCAGGAGAAATGGTCGTGGTTGAAGTATGTTCAAACCACACTATTGTAGAGCTATTACTTAACGGAAAAACCCTAGGAAGGAGAAGCATGTCTGAAAGCCCAGACCGATTATTCCGATGGACTATTCCTTTTGAAGCAGGTACTCTTACAGCAAAAGCTGGTTTTGATGGTCAAGAGGTTATTGCCGAATTACATACCACATCCAAACCGGTTGAGTTAAAATTCACTGCTGATGTGGAAACACTTAAAGCTGATGGTTATGATGTAGCCCATTTAGAAGTACAATTAGTAGACGAAAAAGGATATGCCGTTAAAACTGAAAACACAAATATTGAATTTATTGTTGAAGGTGATGCGAGATGGCTAGGTGTTGATAATGGCGCACGCGATAACTTACAGGACTTTCAATCTAAAAAAATTACTACATCAAAAGGAAGATGTTTAGGAATTATTCAATCGAATAAAACATCCTCAGGCATCATTAAAATAACTGCTAAGGCAAAAGGCTTTGCTGATAAAACAGTGAGTATCTCTATTAAATAAAAGATCATTTACCTATAACTGTAAAGACTTAAATAACAGATACAATTATAAAAATGGCAAATCAAAAATTAACAATCGTAGCTAGAATTTTAGCAAAGGAAGAAAAAAGAGAACTCGTAAAAACGGAATTACTCAAACTAATAGACATTACTAAAGCAGAAAAAGGATGCATAAATTATGATTTGCATCAGGACAATGAGAATGAAAACCTGTTTTTATTTTTTGAGAATTGGGAAAATAGGGACTTATGGCAAACACATATGGGCAATTCGCATTTAGCTGAATATTTGAAAGCAACTAATGGTGCCGTGAAAGAGTTTACATTAAATGAAATGACACATATAGGATAACAGTTAATATTACAACTTGGATTTCAAAAGGCCATGTAAATATTTACAAGGCCTTTTATTATTCCCATACTTTACTTTATAAAAAATAAGCTATCTTAGTTAAGCATCGAGTATTTTTATCGCTTTACTAGACTGCTTCTTAAATAGAAAAAAAGAGAAACCGCAAATTGATGAGTTATTATCATAAAAAAAATATTTCACTCTTTTTAATAATTCTAATCTATGGATGTTCAACGTCTAACAAGCAATTATTTGTCCAGGGCGTAAGTAAAACTCATCAATTAACCTCAAATCATACATGGTTATCTCACGAACATATTTTAGTCGATTTTATAGGCGCCGACAGTATACAGCCTACTACATGGAATCATGATACGATAATAAAAAAAATACTACCTTATCTTGAGGAAATTAAAGTGTTCGGTGTAAATTATTTTGTAGATGCCACACCAAACTATTTAGGAAGAGATGTATTGCTCCTAGAAAAAATCGCAAATAAGACTGGTTTAAGAATTATTACAAACACGGGACTATATGGTGCTCGAAACGATAAGTTTATTCCAAAATATGCAAAGAAAATGACCGCGCAAAACCTTGCCGAAATTTGGATAAACGAATATAAACATGGAATTGAAGGCACATCAATAAAACCCGGCTTCATAAAAATTGGTATTGATAACACAGAAAACTTAAGTGTTATGCATCAAAAGCTAGTAACAGCGGCAGCCATCACTCATTTAAAAACAGGACTAACCATAGCTTCTCATACTGGAAAAGCTACTGGATTATGGCCTCAACTAAATATTCTTGAAGCCATGAAAATTTCACCCGAGGCATTTATTTGGGTGCATGCCCAAGAAGAAAACGATAAAGACAACTACCTTAAAGCAGCAAAAAAAGGTTGCTGGATTAGCCTTGATGGATTAGGTTGGGAATTAGAAAAACATGTTGAAAAAATACTATTTGCAAAGGCAAATGGAATTTTAGACAGGATTTTAATTTCACATGATGCAGGTTGGTATGATCCACAAAAAAAAATACAAACTATAAAACCATATTCAGCAATATTTACCAGTCTGTATCCAAAACTAAAGTCTCATGGTTTTACTGATGAAGAATTTAACTTATTGACTTCAATCAACCCATCAAAAGCTTTCTCGATTAAAATTAAGAACTTATCTCAAGTCGAATAGAAAAATGCAATTACACTTAATCCTTCTTATAAAAAATTATCTTAAAACTGAAAACCAAAAGATCCTGTAACTCCAAATTTTCTAGCATTTGGATTTTCAATAGGGTTTAAGTAATTACCCCTAAAATTAAAATCAATTCTAAACACCTTAAATATATTACCTATACCAAAACTATACTCATAGTAAGGCGAAGCCGAGGGCGCTACATATTCCAATCCAGTGGCATTAAGATCTTTACTTTCTTGAGATATATCTCCTATTACAGTCCTAAACCCTGCAATAGCTCTTAAATTCCATTTTTTAATTACTGGTATTCTTGAAAAAATACGTCCGTTAAAATTATGTTCTATATGAACAGCTGAGTATGAATCGGTCACAAACTCATAAAAATCCATTTGAGAAAATGTATTATAAATAGACCAATAGCTTTGATTACCAGGAATAACACTTAACAACCCTAAAGGCAAAGCACCAAAGGTTTTACCTGTTTCAATGGTGGTATTCAACCTTCCAAAAGCGCCAATTTGCCAAGGCTGTAAATATCTAAACTGTATTTTTGTATAATCAAAGTCATTACCTAATCTACCTTTAATACCTCTAGAAACCTGAGCAAAAAGTTGTGCATAATCATCATTAGCATGTAAACGTTCAACACCGTATCCGGTCATTTTCCTTCCAGGAAAATAAGATAAAGACAAAGCCGTTTCATACTGTTTCGTTTCTGAAGATACACCTGTAGGTGAATTAGGATCAAAATAATCTAAACTAAAAGTTGGCGATGCCGATTTTAATGTTCGGTAGCTCCCTCCTAATTTTATAACTAAATTTTTAACAGGCTCAAGTTCAAATGCTAAGGTTGTGAGATTAATATCGGTAAGTTTATCGTTAGGCGCAGTTGTAAAAAGCCCTGATGACGCTAAATTTCTACCCAAAACATCTGTAGAATATGTTAAACTTGCCCCTATTTGCTCAATATCCCTTCGGTTACCACCAGACACTATTAACCTGTTCTTTTTATCAATTAGCCACTTTCCAGAAATACCATACTTAAATTTATCATCTCTAAAACCATAAGCTAAAAAGCCTTCAATTCGCCATATATCATTTTTTCCAAAGTAAGTTCTTGCACCTGTTCTTAAACGCCAGCCTTCAACCTCATTAAATCCAACAGTCGAGAAAATGGGACCATAATCTAATGGTAACGAATTAAACTCTATATATCCTGAAGTTAATATACTTCCTAAATTATATAATCTCTTAAACTTTTTTACCGTTTTTAGGGTATCTAACATTTTATAAACCCCTTCTTCATCTTTATTGAGTTCCTCTAAACGTTTCTCCTCCCAAAAAGCATCATCCCGGTCATAAACATCCTTGTCAAAATAATTAACCTCCTCTTCATAAAACTTTTTATCCTTCTCTATATCAAATTCATAATTATCAAATAGAGTGGTTCGCTTTCCGTAAATCCCTCGTGATTTCTCCTTTTTATTTAAAGCAAATTCAGACATCATATAATCACGCTTAATAAGAAAGAGCGAATCACTTAACACCTCAAATTCTTGCTCAATATAGATTTCTTTAACCCAATTAATATTTGCACTTTTTGAAGCTTGTAAGTTAATATCTTTAATGGCATAGGTTGTATCTGCAACCCAAAAATCGCCTTTAAAAGTGAGTTCGTTTTTTCGTCTGGGATAGTAAATAATATTAAAGCACCACTTATTATCAATAAAAGCGCTATCTGATAAAACATAATTATAAGTATTTATTCCTGTTTTTGATAAGGGACTCACAAAACTTTTATCGAAGAACTTGAGGTAATTATCATAAATATTGAAATCTGAATATAAATCGCCTACAAAGTCAATAATCACTTGATTATCACTAAACCCTGAGTTTTTATTCCCTTCTAAAACACTCTTTGTTTTATTCAAATTATTATCACCATAAACCGTTGAAACCGCTTCATTAATAAATATCGGTAAATACGTTTTCCCGGTAACTCTCGATGTGTCAACTTTATCAAAAACAAACTCCATGCCCCTAAACAATTTACTTTTCATAAGGGCACTATCGACGGTATTAAGGTCAAATTCTACTTTTTCGTATTTATTGTATTGGTACTGATTAAATGTCTTTAAGCCATTACGCCGTTTATGTTCCCATATTTTTCTCAGAATATCAATAGCTGGGTTATTCTTTTTAGGTTGTTTTCCAGAAATTATAACTACCTCATTTAGTTGAGAAGCCGCTTCCAAAAGTGTAAACTCTAAATTATAACTTACTTTTTTGGTTAATGGAATATATAAAGTTTGATATCCTATAAATGATACCGTTAAATTATCCCAATTTTCATCAGATTCTAAATAAAACCTTCCATCTTCATTGGTAATTGTACCTTGAGTAGACCCACTAAAAATCACATTAGCAAAAGACACAGGTTCTTTATCCGCGTCATACACGTAACCACTCACCTTGGTTTGTGCATATGAAGTATAAACTCCAATAAAAAATAGCGCTATAAGTAATCTATTGCTCATAATACAAAAAAACTTCACCAACAATTATGTTAATGAAGTTTATATAACGTAGAAAATATTCTTTTATTTATACATCACCTTTTTTACTGCCTTGATAACATCCTCGCTATTGGGCAACCACTCCTCTAATAAAACAGGCGAATATGGCGCAGGAGTATCAGCCGTATTTATTTTCACAACAGGAGCGTCTAAATAATCAAACGCTTCAGATTGCACTAAATATGTAATTTCAGTAGCTACATTCCCAAAAGGCCACGCTTCTTCTAAAACAACCAGCCTATTTGTTTTCTTTACAGACTCAACAATAGCTTTTCTATCCATAGGACGAACCGTTCTCAAATCAATAATCTCACAAGAAATACCTTCTTTTTCTAACTCATCTGCCGCCTTGTAAGCTTCTTTAATGATTTTCCCAAAAGATACTATGGTTACATCCGTACCTTCTCGTTTAATATCAGCAACGCCTATTGGAATTATGTATTCACCTTCTGGTACCTCTCCCTTATCTCCATACATTTGCTCACTTTCCATGAAAATAACAGGATCTTCATCACGGATAGAAGCTTTCAATAAACCTTTCGCATCATACGGATTTGAAGGCACAACTACTTTTAAACCTGGTGTATTAGCAAACCAATTTTCAAAAGCTTGAGAGTGCGTAGCTCCTAACTGACCGGCAGAAGCTGTAGGCCCACGAAACACAATAGGACATTTAAACTGCCCACCAGACATCTGTCTGATTTTGGCAGCATTATTAATAATTTGATCAATTCCTACTAAAGAGAAATTAAAGGTCATATACTCTACAATAGGTCTATTACCTGTCATGGTAGAACCAATAGCTATCCCAGCAAAACCAAGCTCAGCAATTGGCGTATCAATAACACGTTTAGGACCAAATTCATCTAACATTCCTTTTGATGCTTTATACGCACCATTATATTCTGCTACTTCCTCTCCCATTAAATATACGCTTTCATCTCTGCGCATTTCTTCACTCATAGCTTCGCAAATAGCTTCTCTAAATTGAATTGTCTTCATTAAAATTTATTTTAATTCGAATTGCAAAAATAGGAATATTTCACAACACTTTAGTTAAAAAATTAATCCTAATCATACAAAAAATGAGCTATTATTTTGAGGATATTAAAAATATATAATTCTAAAGAGAAAAAATATTTATTTCTAGTAATAACATGTTTCTTGAGTATTCCTATATTAGATCAACTTAACCAATACTGTATTTCTATTTCCAGATAAGTCTTGTTCAGGTTAAGTTTGGGCATTAAAAAAATAAATAAAATAAAATTTTCTGAATATTTACTATGCATGCATAGTAAATATTCAGAATAAAATAATTAACTTCGTAGCCACAAAAAAACAAGACATTTTAATAGATAGACAAATGAAGATATTAGTGTGTATAAGTCATGTGCCAGACACAACTTCGAAGATTAATTTTACTGAGGGTGACACCAAATTTGACACCAATGGCGTGCAGTTTGTTATTAACCCAAATGATGAATTTGGTTTAACACGCGCCATGTGGTTTAAGGAAAAACAAGGTGCTAATGTAACCGTAATAAATGTTGGCGGAGCAGATACTGAACCTACACTTAGGAAGGCATTAGCTATTGGTGCAGATGCTGCTATAAGAGTAAATATGGCTCCAACAGACGGGTTTTCTGTTGCTAAACAGCTGGCAAACGTTATAACCGATGGCGGATATGATTTAGTGATTGCAGGACGAGAATCTATTGATTATAATGGCGGTATGGTGCCAGGAATGATAGCTGGTTTAACGGATGCTAACTTTGTAAATAACTGTATTGGTCTTGAAATAGATGGCACGAATGCAAAAGTTACAAGAGAAATTGACGGTGGTAAAGAAACCGTTTCTACTTCCTTGCCGTTGGTTATTGGTGGGCAAAAAGGACTTGTTGAAGAAAGCGACCTACGCATACCTAATATGAGAGGGATAATGATGGCTAGGAAAAAACCTCTAACAGTAGTTGAACCCACAAGCACTGATGCGGAAACTAGTTCGATTTCCTTTGAAAAACCAGCACCAAAAGGAGCAGTTACTTTGGTTTCTGCAGATAATTTAGACGAATTAGTCAACTTGCTTCATAATGAAGCTAAAGTGATTTAGTCGTTAATTAAATCATCCCAAACTTGATTAGGGATCTTTTAAAAAGTAAAGAAAAGATTAATACGATTCCCGCTTTCATAGGAATTGAAAAAGATAAAATATATTATGTCAGTTTTAGTATATACAGAATCAGAACAAGGTAATCTTAAAAAATCGGCCTTAGAGGTGGCTTCTTATGCAAAAGCAGTAGCTGATCAATTAGGAACTACCGTTTCAGCCATTGCCATTAATGCAAGCAACACGGATATTTTAGGCAACTACGGAGTGGATAAAATTTTAAACGTTCAAAATACGGCATTAGATAGTTTTAACGCGAACGCTTATGCTGCTGTTCTTAAGCATGCAGCTGAAAAAGAAGCATCTCAAATTATTGTAGTGAGTTCGAGCACTGACAGTAAATATTTGGCACCACTTCTTGCGGTTGGCTTAAATGCTGGTTACGCTTCAAATGTGGTTGCAACCCCTACTAGCACGAACCCATTCACAGTTAAACGAAACGCTTTTACCAATAAAGCCTTTGAAATAACTCAAATTAATACTGAAGTGAAAATACTTGGTGTTTCAAATAATGCTTTCGGATTGGTTGAGACTAGTGGTAATACTTCAGCGGAAGACTTCTCCCCTTCAATTCCAGAATCTAATATTACGGTAGAGTCCGTTGATAAGGCTTCAGATAAAGTAACTATAGCTGATGCGGAAATAGTAGTTTCTGCAGGAAGAGGATTAAAAGGCCCTGAAAACTGGGGTATGATTGAAGAATTAGCAGATGTTTTAGGAGCAGCAACTGCATGTTCAAAACCGGTTTCAGATTTAGGTTGGAGACCACATGGTGAACATGTTGGTCAAACAGGAAAACCTGTAGCTTCAAATTTATATATTGCTATTGGTATTTCTGGCGCTATTCAGCATTTAGCAGGTGTTAGTGCTTCAAAAGTAAAAGTTGTTATTAATACAGATCCTGAAGCTCCATTTTTTAAAGCGGCCGATTATGGTGTAGTTGGCGATGCTTTTCAGGTTGTTCCTGAACTTATTGAAAAATTAAAAGCCTTTAAAACACAGCAATAAATAATTTTTTATAAATTGTGTAGTACTATAGAACTGCTTAATTTAGCATTTCATACCAAATTCTGCTTTGGCAGTTGGTAAAGTTCTAAATTAAGCAGTTCTTTACGTTTTTTATAATATGAGTTTAGTAAAATTAAATATTAAGGGTATATCCTATAGTCAAACCCAAAACGGCGCTTACGCATTAATTTTAAATGAAGAAGACGGAGACCGAAAACTTCCTATTGTTATTGGTGCCTTTGAGGCACAGTCTATAGCCATTGCCTTAGAAAAAGAAATTAGCCCTCCAAGACCATTAACACACGATTTATTTAAAAACTTTGCCGACAGATTTGATATCGTAGTTAAGCAGGTAATTATTCATAAGCTTGTTGATGGTGTATTTTATTCAAGTTTAATTTGTGAACGTGATAAAATTGAGGAGATTATTGATGCTAGAACCAGTGATGCCATAGCCTTAGCTTTACGTTTTCAAGCACCTATTTTTACTTATAAAAACATTCTTGATAAAGCTGGTATTTACTTAAAAGTTAACCCTAAGAAGGAAGATGAAGATCAGGAGAATGAAGATAGTATTTTGATGGATGAATTAGTTGCTAATGAGTTAGAACCTAATGAACCTCGTGAAAATCTTCAAGGAAAAACCATCGAAGAACTTCAAAAATTGCTAGAAGAAGCTGTTACAAATGAAGATTACGAAAAAGCAGCTCATATTAGAGATGAAATCTCAAAACGTGAGTAAATCCTACCATTAAATTATGAAAAAGCTGTTTTTGTTTTTTGCCTTTTTTTTGTATTTATCAACAACAATTAGAGCGCAAAACAACAAAAACGAAGCCATTTCCACAAACCCTATCCAAGAAACTACGCTAGTTGATTCAACAGAATTAACTTTTGATAAAGTTGTTGAAAAAACAAGCACCAATAATTCAGAGGTTACGACTTCAGAATCGGCAATGAATTCCATTATTCCAAATCAAGGATTCTCTATAAATAGTTTATGGCGTGGCATTTTGGGCATGGTGTCCTTAATTTTCATTTCTTTTCTTTTTAGCAGTAACCGAAAAGCAATTAATTGGAGGGTTGTTGCGCTTGGCATAGCATTTCAATTACTAATTGCCATAGGTGTTCTAAAAGTAGATTTTATTAAGAATGTTTTTGAATTTATCGGCTACGTTTTTGTTCAGGTTCTTAAGTTCACCAAGGCTGGCAGCAAATTTTTGTTTGAAGGTTTAGTGGTAGATATGGACACTTTTGGATTCATTTTTGCTTTCCAAGTATTACCTACTATCATATTCTTTTCAGCTCTTACCTCGGTATTATATTATTTAGGTGTTATTCAAATTGTGGTTAAAGGCTTTGGGTGGTTATTATCCAAACTCCTTAAAATATCTGGCGCTGAAAGTTTAAGTGTTGCTGGCAACATCTTTTTAGGACAAACAGAAGCCCCGCTTCTCATTAAAGCCTATTTAGAAAAAATGAATAAGTCCGAAATGCTTTTGGTTATGATTGGTGGTATGGCCACAGTCGCTGGTGCAGTTTTGGCTGCATACATTGGTTTTCTTGGCGGTGATGATCCTGTCTTGCGCTTATTTTATGCAAAACATCTATTAGCAGCATCAGTCATGGCAGCTCCTGGTGCCATTGTTATTTCTAAAATATTATATCCTCAAACAGAATCTATTGATACAGATGTGAAAGTTTCCCAAGATAAAATAGGTTCCAACTTTTTAGATGCCATTGCTAATGGCACAACAGAAGGCTTAAAACTGGCTGTAAATGTTGGAGCCATGCTTTTAGTTTTTGTTGCGTTTATCGCCATGTTTAATTTTGGGTTTGATAAGATTGGATATTTTTCTGGTCTTAACAATTGGATTATGGAAAACACTAGATATGAAAATTTATCTCTAGAGTTTATATTAGGTTATGTGTTTGCACCATTAATGTGGTTAATTGGTATAGCAAAAGAAGATATGACATTGATGGGCCAACTTTTAGGTATAAAATTAGCTGCCAGTGAGTTTATAGGCTATATACAACTAGCAGACTTAAAAAATGTAGCTAATGTAACACATTTTAAATATGAAAAATCTATTATCATGGCCACCTACATGCTTTGTGGATTTGCTAATTTCGCTTCAATAGGAATTCAAATTGGAGGCATAGGCTCGTTAGCTCCGGGGCAACGTAAAACCCTATCTAAATTCGGTATGAAAGCACTTTTAGGAGGCACTATTGCCTCTCTAATTTCGGCTACTATTGCTGGAATGATTATTGGTTAAGACATAGCAGAAATTTTGCTAGTTAAAAAAAACACTAATCTGGTTGCAATAGAACATCAAAAAACTAATTATCCTCGTTAATAACTTTTTGATATAATCATTATCTAAATCAAATGGATAAGCATCATTTTTTTTAATTTCGTTTTCGCAGAATTATTTTTACAATCTGTAATTTTCAACTAATTAAATAAAAGATTCCGTTCTTACCAGAGGAATAAGCCATATGCAGCAATACCACGACTTAGTAAAACACGTTTTAGAAAACGGCAACGAAAAAGGAGACAGAACTGGAACAGGTACAAAAAGCGTTTTCGGACACCAAATGCGATTTGATTTAAGCGAAGGTTTCCCAATGGTAACTACTAAAAAGTTACACCTTAAATCTATTATTTATGAATTGCTGTGGTTTTTAAAGGGAGATACTAACACAAAATATTTAACCGAAAATGGTGTACGTATTTGGAACGAATGGGCAGATGAAAATGGAGATTTAGGCCCTGTTTATGGATACCAATGGCGTAACTGGAATGGTGATGAAATTGACCAAATAAAAGAAGTCATTACTGCTTTAAAAAACAACCCGAATAGCAGAAGGATGTTAGTTTCTGCTTGGAATCCTTCGGTGTTGCCTGATACTTCAAAAAGTTTTAGTGAAAATGTAGCCAACGGTAAAGCGGCACTGCCTCCATGCCATGCATTTTTTCAGTTTTATGTAGCCGACGGAAAATTATCTTGTCAGTTATACCAACGTAGCGCAGATATCTTTTTAGGTGTGCCCTTTAATATTGCATCTTATGCTTTATTCACCATGATGATGGCTCAGGTTTGTGGTTACCAAGCTGGGGAATTTATTCATACATTTGGTGATGCTCACATTTATAGTAATCATTTTGAACAGCTAGAATTACAATTATCTCGAGATATTCGCCCGCTACCAAAAATGATTTTAAATCCTGAAATTAACGATATTTTCGATTTTGATTTTGAGGATTTTTCTTTGGTAGATTATAATCCGCATCCACATATTAAAGGTGCTGTAGCGGTTTAAACAACTTACAAACAGTTGTTTATATTTTGATTTGTCAGAAAATTTGTTGACATTGTTGGTGCCCTAAGGTAAATTGTTACTAAAACCAACCAATAAATGACAAAAACTTCGTCTAAAACCAGACGAATTCATTCCTTGGATTCGTTAAGGGCCATCATGATGCTTTTAGGGCTTGTAATTCATTCTGCAATTACCTATGGCATATTTGATTATAAAGTTTGGAATTTAACAGACCCAAACACTTCGCATCTTTCGAACGATTTTATAGTGGGGATTATTCACGCCTTTAGGATGCAAACATTTTTTGTTATAGCTGGTTTTTTTGGCGCGATGTTGTTTTATGAGCGAAAACCTTCGAAAATGATTAAAAACCGGGTAGAACGCATACTATATCCTTTTATAGTATTTGTGCTGTTACTTTGGCCTACTATTATATTTTCTTTTGGTTACACTAGAAACATTTTTGAGGGAAATAGCAATGCTTTGGCTGACACGCTAGCCCTTTTTTCCAATTTGGAGATATTAATCCCTAAAAGTACGTTCCACTTATGGTTTTTGTACTATTTAATTTTAATAACCTTTGCATCAGTAGTTTTAGGTTTTGTGTTTAAAAAACTGCCCAAAGTTTCAAATCATATTTCAAATGGGTTTAGTTGGACCATTAAAAGACCTTTATTTCGGATTTTAGTATTGGCAAGTGTATCGGCCATAGTCTACCTTATAATGGGCGCGTCTTACGTAGAAACATCAGTTTCATATGTTCCTGATCTTAACACTTTCATTTTTTATTTCACCTTTTATATCATTGGTTGGATATTATATAAATCCAAAGATCTATTACACGTATTTATGAGGCATGATTGGATTAATGTGCTGTTGGCTAGCATTCTATTTTTAGTCTATTTTTTTATGAGAAGTGTTCTTAACTATGAGGCAAAAATTGTTTTAAAGTCTGTGATGGTCTGGTTATATGTATTTGGCATTACGGGCTTGTTTATTCGCTACGCAAACAAACATTCATCTAAAATGCGATACATTTCAGATTCATCATATTGGGTGTACTTAGTTCATTTGACTTTAACAGCAGTCATTCCAAGTTTTATTACAGATTGGAATATACCATCAACTTTTAAAATGTTATTTGTATTAATTACATCTGCCATCATAAGTTTTGTAAGCTACCATTATTTGGTAAGGCCAACTTTTATAGGAAGGTTCTTAAATGGAAGAACATATTCAAGAAAATTATCTGATATTAAAAAAGCCGAAAAACTCAAAGACATACAACCTGTTCTAGACAAATAATACGCTTATACTCCATAATAAAAAAGCACCTTCATGATGAAGGTGCTTTTTTATTATATTTCCGTTTTTAAACTATAGGTTTAAAACACCATTTTCTGCACCAGCGTAATCATTCCAAGCGTAAGCATCTGCTTCAGTATCGTTAACGTAAACACCGTCAACAATATATTTAAACTCATACGAGTTTCCTGATTCTAAATCAACAGTTCCTTTAAAAGTTCCGTTCTTTAGTTTCTTTAAAACTGCTTTTTTCTCATTCCAGTCATTAAAAGATCCTACTACAGAAACTTTCTTTGCTTCTTCTGCAGGTAATGAAAATGTTACTTTACATACTGGTTTACTTTTCAAAAATTGTTTTTTAATAGCCATAATATAAATTTTTAGGTATTATCTATTTTAATGTGTTGTTCGGGGCAAATTTACGAACAATTTTAATCTGGAACCCATATAAACTCCCATAGAGTATAAGAATTATCAATTTGTTAATATCTGTTAACAAATAGTTATAGTACATAAAAAAATTGGCATAAATTTTATATTATCATCAATGATTATTTCATGCTTTCAACTGATTTTCAGAGGCTTTAAGTTCGAAAACGTTTTCGAAAACCTACTATTTTTATTGTTTTATGAATCATTATGACGTGAATAAAAAAAGTCTAACTTTACAGCCTATATTTTGATATTATGTTCGGCAGAAAAAAATCCACTACGCAAATAGATAAAGACCAATTAGAACTCCTTGAAAATGCTCAAAAACGTATTAAGCAAAAAAGAGGGCTGTATGTTCATTTCATATTATTTTTAATTGGAAGTGTTTTTTTAATACTTGCCAACACAGTTCTTGGAATTGGCAAAGAGTTTACTTTTTTGGGAAAAGAATGGTTTTTGTTTGCTATTCTTATTTGGTTATTCTTTTTAATTTATCATGTTTTTAATGTTTTTGTCACGAACAAATTCATGGGAAAAGCATGGGAGAAGAAGCAAATGGAAAAACTGGTGTCAAAGCAGCAGATTCGCATTGATAAAATTAAAGAAGGACTTATTAAGGAAGAAACCTTAATAGCTCAAAGCGATCTACAGCCTGAAACTACTAAAAAAACAAAAAACAAAAAATCGGTTTTAACCATTATTGTAGCTGCAGCAGAAAACAATACTATTGGAAAAGACAACAAGTTAATTTGGCACCTTAGTGATGATTTAAAACGTTTTAAATCCTTAACAAACGGGCATCACATTATAATGGGGCGTAAAACTTTTGAAAGTTTCCCAAAACCACTTCCTAATAGAACTCACGTGGTTATTACAAGGCAAACTGATTATAAAGCTCCAGATGGTGTAATTATTGTAAATAGTTTAGAAGATGCCATAGATGCCTGTAAAAATGATTCACAACCCTATATTATTGGAGGTGGTGAGATTTACAAACAAGCCATAGGCATTGCAGATAAAATTGAACTAACTAGAGTTCATGAAAATTTTGAAGGCGATGCCTTTTTCCCTGAAATTAATGAGTTAGCATGGAGGGAAATCTCAAATACGTTTCATGATAAAGATGAAAATCATGTGCTTTCATTCTCTTTCATTACTTATGAAAAGAAATAATATTTAATACATATGACTACTCAAAAAGGTACATTTTCTAGGTTTTATTTAAAATTTAAAAATGCACCCCTTTATAAAGGTAAATCATCAAAATCACATAAAGTCAGTTCCAACTATGCTGTATGGGGCTTATATAGTCTTATTTGCCTGTTGGTTTTGAACTCGTACAGCTATCTTATAGCTCAAACAACACAATCCTCTTCAGTTTGGATTGACCTTGATGAAGATGAATCGTATACGGCACGTCATGAATGCTCTTTTGTTCAGGCGGGCGACAAATTTGTTTTATTTGGAGGAAGGGAATCTGCTCAAAAATTAGATATTTATGATTTTAAGAGTAATTCTTGGAGCATTGCAAAAAACCAAGCCCCTAAAGAATTCAACCACTTCCAAGCTACTTTTTATAAAGGGTTCATTTGGGTTATTGGTGCATTTAAAACAAATAATTTCCCTCATGAAGTTCCCGAGGATAACATTTGGTTATACCACCCTCCAAATGACATTTGGATTAAAGGTCCTGAAATACCTGAAGATAGAAGACGAGGTGGATCTGGATTGATTATATATAAAGATAAGTTTTATATTATTGGAGGAAATACCAAAGGGCATAATGGCGGTTTTGTTAATTGGTTTGATGAATACGATCCTTATAAAAACACATGGATCATATTAGAAAATGCGTCCCAAGCTAGAGATCACTTCAGTGCTGCTGTAATTAATGATACGCTTTACGCCATGGGTGGAAGACAATCAGGAGGTTCAAATGGTGTTTTTGCTCCTTTAATAAGTACTGTTGACACTTACAATTTTATTACTAAAACATGGTCTACCCTTCCTCAGGATTTACCAACGCCAAGAGCAGCTCCAGGAATTGCCGTTTTTAAAAATCAAATATTTGTTATGGGTGGTGAAGGCGAAACTGATGGACCTGCATATAAAACTGTAGAATCGTATAATCCTATAAGTGGACAATGGACTAAAGAGTCCGACATGAATTACCCTAGGCATGGCACACAGGCTATTCAATCTGGAAACGGAATCTATATAGCAGCAGGTTCTCCAAAAAGAGGCGGCGGAAAACAACTTAATATGGAAGTTTACAACTCGCATTCAGCTAAAGGAAACCCAATTACCACCTCTATAATAAAATCTCCACAGGCGGTAGACATAAATATTGAGGATACGTCGTTTATTACTTCAAAAAATATTAACGGAAATAGCGCAAGTTTTATAAATAGTATAAAGATTACTGGTGAAAACGCTTATAGTTTCAAGTTAATTTCGAACTTAAATCATACCTTAATACATGCCAATAGCGAGTTTTTAATAAAAGTGAAACATCTTAATAAAAACAAAGGAGAAAAGGCATCACTAGAAATAAAATATAACGGTAATATTATAAATAGAATTCAACTTAAAAGTATTTAAGAAAACACCTTATACCATTCCCTTTCCTAAAATTCTGTAATTTCGCCATATGGTAAAAGAAATTCAACTTCGTATTACACTTAAAGAGGAAGAGCGTAGTGATATTTTAGTTTTAAAATCGGCTTTAAATCTTAAAATTAATAGAGAAGATATTACAGGAGTTAAAATCCTAAGGAAATCTATTGATGCCAGAAAACCCAAAATCATTTTAAACTACAAAGTTGCCGTTTATATCAATGAGAAACTGGCAAAAAACTCTGCATATAAATTCGATTATAAAGATGTCTCGAAGGGAAAACCCATTCACATTATAGGATTTGGTCCAGCTGGAATGTATGCTGCCTTACGATGTATTGAACTTGGATTTAAGCCCATTGTTTTAGAACGTGGTAAAAATGTTCAAGACAGACGTCGCGATTTAAAAGCAATCAATCAAGATCATTTTGTAAATGAAGATTCTAATTATTGCTTTGGAGAAGGTGGTGCAGGAACTTATAGCGATGGCAAGCTATACACTAGAAGTTTAAAACGTGGTGATGTAAGGCGTATTTTTGAAAACCTAGTTTATCACGGAGCGGCAGATCAAATTTTAATTGATGCTCATCCACATATTGGTACCAACAAACTACCTAAGGTCGTTCAAAACATAAGAGAAACCATATTAAAATATGGGGGCGAAGTCCATTTTGAAACCCGGGTTACTGATTTCAATATAAAAAACCGTAAAATTAGATCTATACAACTTCAAAATGGAAAAGAATTATCTGTTGATAAAGTTATATTGGCTACTGGCCATTCTGCGAGAGATATCTTTTACTTACTACATAAAAAAGAAGTTGCTTTAGAGGCCAAATCTTTTGCCATGGGCGTTCGGGTTGAGCACCCTCAGCATATTATTGATTCTATTCAATATCATTGTTCTGGACCTCGAAATGAATTATTGCCAGCGGCTTCTTATGGACTAGTACAGCAAATAAACAATCGCGGCGTTTACTCCTTTTGCATGTGTCCTGGTGGATTTATTGTTCCGGCTGCAACGGCTAATGGTGAAGTAGTTGTTAACGGCATGTCCCCTTCAAAACGAAACAATCTATACGCTAACTCGGGTATTGTTGTTGAAATTAATGCAGATACTGACTTACCCAAATACGAGCAGTTTGGTCCTTTAAAAGGTTTAGAATACCAAAAAAAATTAGAACGATTGGCATTCACCTCAGGCGGAAGAAGTCAAGTTGCACCCGCCCAACGGCTGACTGATTTTGTGGAAGGCAGATTGTCTAACAGCTTAAATAACACCTCTTATCAGCCGGGGTTAAAATCGGCTCCATTACACTCTTTACTTCCCAAATTTATTGGAGGAAGACTACGCAAAGGTTTTGATGCTTTTGGGAAAAAAATGAAAGGCTACTATACCGAAGAAGCCAATATTGTAGGTGTGGAATCTAGAACTTCATCTCCTGTGTCTATTCCAAGAAATGGAACCTTAGAACATACTCAAATATCAAACCTATACCCTTGTGGAGAAGGTGGTGGTTATGCAGGAGGAATTGTTTCTGCTGCCATGGATGGTGAACGTTGTGCAGAAGCGGCAACTAATACCTTATAAGTTGTATTTTTATTTCTATTTTTGCAGCACTAAAAAAACAACAAACATGAACGCATATATTTTTCCGGGACAAGGGGCTCAATTTTCAGGAATGGGTTTAGACCTATATGAAAACTCACAACTAGCTCAAGATTTATTTGAAAAGGCTAATGATATTTTAGAATTTAACATTACAGACACTATGTTTGAAGGATCTGCTGACGATCTAAAAGAAACTAAAGTAACTCAACCTGCTATTTTTTTACATTCAGTAATTTTAGCTAAAACTCTTGGTGATAGTTTTAAACCAGATATGGTAGCGGGTCATTCTCTTGGAGAATTTTCAGCTTTAGTTGCTAATGGAGCTTTAAATTTTGAAGATGGGTTAAAATTAGTTTCGCAACGGGCCTTAGCTATGCAAAAAGCCTGTGAATTACAACCTAGTACTATGGCTGCTGTTTTAGGATTGGAAGATGATATTGTCGAAAAAGTGTGTTCAATTACTGAAGGTATTGTTGTAGCCGCTAATTATAACTGCCCAGGACAACTAGTTATTTCAGGTGAAGTTGAAGCCATAAACAAAGCTTGCGAAACTTTAAAAGAAGAAGGTGCTCGTAGAGCATTAGTATTACCTGTTGGTGGAGCATTTCACTCACCACTAATGGAACCCGCCCGTGAAGAATTAGCAGCCGCTATCGAAAACACAAACTTTAGCAAACCTGACTGCCCTATTTATCAAAATGTAACCGCCAATGCTGTTATAGATGAATCCGAGATAAAGACGAACCTTATTTCTCAATTAACGGCTCCTGTGCGTTGGACACAGTCTGTACAACAAATGGTAGCGGATGGCGCAACGTTGTTTACTGAAGTAGGACCAGGAAAAGTGCTTCAAGGTTTAGTAAAGAAAATAAACAGACCTTCTGAAACAGTTTCTGCAACTTTTGAAGCCAATAGTTAAATGAAACTTACCAAAAGAAGTATCTATATTTTTTTGGTTATAATTTTAACCATTGCTATAGACCAGATTTCAAAAATCATTGTTAGAACGAATGTAGTAGGGAGAACAGAAGTCAGTCCTAGCGAACGTATTTCATTAATTAGTGATTATTTCATCTTAATGAATGTTGAAAATACCGGAGCATTCTTAGGGATGGGAAGCGACTTAAGTCCTACACTTAGAATTATTTTACTCCTCATACTTCCTGTAGTCGTTTTAGGCTTTGTACTTCGCCATATATTAAAGGACAAAACATTAGATAATTGGTCGTTGTTCGCTTTTTCAAGTATCATTGGGGGCGGCATTGCTAATGTTTACGACCGTATTGCATACGGCTCGGTCACTGACTTTCTATTTATAGATTTAGGAGGTGTATTCAAAACAGGAATATTTAACCTAGCCGATTTATCGGTAACCACAGGTATGATTATTCTGGTAATTGTGAGTTTTAGAAAAAAGAAAACAACTTAAAATAAAAAGGTTGCTAAAAATTTAGCAACCTTTTTATTTTCTATTAGTTGATAATACTAATCATTAGCTCTCACTTTCTGCTCCCATTTCCATGCAGAATCCATCGCCTCATCTAAAGTTAATTTAGTTTTCCAGCCTAACTCATCATTTGCCTTATTTGTATCAGCATAAGCTGAAATAATATCGCCTTCTCTTCTACCTACAATCTTGTAGTTTAATTTCTTTCCTGAAACTTTCTCAAAAGATTTAACGACTTCTAATACTGAACTTCCTTTTCCGGTTCCTAAGTTAAAAGTTTCGTAGTTCGCTTTATTCTTATTCCGTAACAAACGTCCTAAAGCTACAACATGTGCTTTAGCTAAGTCTACCACATGAATATAATCTCTAATACATGTCCCGTCTGGAGTTGGGTAATCATCTCCAAAAACTGATAATTCTTGACGTAATCCTATAGCTGTTTGCGTAATAAATGGCACTAAGTTTTGCGGCACTCCAATTGGTAATTCTCCAATTTCAACAGACTCGTGTGCGCCTATTGGATTAAAATAACGCAAAGCAATGGCTTTTAACGTTGGAACCACTTTACAAGTATCCTTTATAACCTCTTCACCTATTTGCTTTGTATTTCCATAAGGAGATTCAGCTTGTTTAACAGGTGCGTTTTCAGTAATTGGCAATTCATCAGCTTGCCCGTAAACGGTACAAGAAGAACTAAAAATGAATGCAGCAGACGGCAGCTTTTTTAATTCTTTGAGGATATAAACCAAAGTTCCTATATTATTTTCATAGTATAAAAGAGGTTCTTGCACACTCTCTCCTACCGCTTTGCTAGCCGCGAAATGAATAACACCTTTTACATCATTATGCTTTGCAAAAAACGCTTCGACACCTTCTTTATTCTTTAAGTCTAACTTTTCAAAAATCGGGGTTTTACCAGTTATCGCTGTGATTCCATCTAAAACCTTTTCAGAAGAATTTGACAGGTCGTCAATAATAACAACTTCGTACCCTTCATTTTGCAATTCTACAACGGTATGGGATCCTATAAATCCTAACCCGCCGGTAACTAATATTTTATCCATTTATAAAATTTATAATTGTTGATGTAATATAATCTATTTGCTCATCATCTAATTCCGTATGCATTGGTAATGAAATAACGTCTTTTACTAAAGTATTAGTAACTCCAAAATCATTTTCCTTATATCTCGAATCCAAATAAGCTTTTTGCCTATGCAATGGAATTGGATAATACACACCACAAGGTATTCCTTTTTCATTTAAATGTTTTGCCAAGGCATCCCTATTTGCACCCTGAACTCTTAAAGTATACTGATGAAATACATGACAATCACAGGTATCACAAACACCATCACATCCTCTAACTGTTTTAGGTGTAATAATACTATCTATATCCTTAAAAGCCGTATTGTATTTTCTTGCAGCAGTCTGTCTAGCCTTATTGTAGGCATCCAAAAAAGGTAATTTAGCATTTAAAACAGCTGCCTGAATACTATCAAGTCTAGAATTTACACCAACAACATCGTGATGGTAACGTTCATACATCCCATGATTAACAATGCCTCGGATGGTATGTGCTAATTGATCATCATTAGTAAAAATAGCTCCTCCATCTCCATAACAACCTAAGTTTTTAGATGGAAAAAAAGATGTTGCTCCTACATTACCAATCGTCCCTGCTTTAACTTTTGAACCATCTTTATAAGTGTAATCTGCACCTATAGCCTGAGCATTATCTTCAATTACAAATAAATTATGTTCATTAGCGATGTCCATAATAGCTTCTATATTTGCACATTGGCCAAATAAATGAACTGGTACAATGGCCTTTGTTTTAGGCGTAATAGCTTTTTTTACAGCTTCAATATTGATATTGAAATCATCCTCATTAACATCGACTAAAACTGGAGTTAATTGCAGTAATGCAATAACCTCAACTGTAGCCGCAAAAGTAAAATCTGCGGTAATTACTTCATCTCCGGGCTTTAACCCCAAACCCATCATAGCTATTTGAAGTGCATCGGTTCCATTAGCACAAGGGATAACATGTTTAACTCCTAAATAAGTTTCAAGGTTTTTCTGAAAATCATGAACTTTCGGACCGTTGATAAATGCTGTATTTTCAATTACTTCCTGGATTGAAGGGTTAACGACATCTTTTATATCGTTATACTGACCTTTGAGGTCAACCATTTGAATTTTCTTCATCTAAAACAATTATAACCTATTATAATTAAGAAATAACACAACTAATTTTTATCAATACCCGTTGTGAACGAATCGATTACAAAATTACAAAAATCATTAACGTTAACCAATGAAACATTCATGATTTAATCCCAACACTAGACGCAAACGATATAGGTTAGCCATCCTATGGACGCACTAAACAAATTAAAATTAAACTTGAAGTTATTTTAAAGAAATGTATTTTAGCATAAAGAAAATATTTTGAGATCTTTATATACTATTGGAATTCACCTTATTGCTTTTGTTCTTAAATGTGCAGCATTATTTAATGAAAAACTTAACAAAGGTGTTCAAGGCAGAAAACAGACGTTTAAATTATTAGAACAAGGCATTTCTGAAACCGATAAAACCATTTGGTTTCATTGTGCTTCATTAGGTGAATATGAGCAAGGACTTCCTGTTTTTACAGAACTGAGAAAATGTTATAGTAAACATAAAATTATACTCAGTTTTTTTTCACCTTCCGGGTATGAAATCCGTAAAAATTCGCCCATAGCAGATATTGTTATTTACTTACCAATGGACACGCAAAGTAACGCCAAACGCTTTTTGGACTTTGTAAGACCTGAACTAACCGTTTTCGTTAAATATGATATTTGGCCAAATTTTTTAAATGAATTAAAAAACAGACAATTAAAAGCTATTCTCATTTCTGCAGCTTTTAGAAAAAACCAACATTATTTCAAATTTTACGGTAGCCTTTTTAGAAGCGCTTTATTCTCTTTTGATCATATTTTTACACAAAACAAGGCTTCAAGAGAGCTTCTTAATTCCATAGGCTATCATGAGGTTACTATTTCTGGAGACACCCGTTTCGACCGGGTTACAAATCAGCTGAATATGAACAATTCATTAAGTTTCATCCATGAATTTATAGATGGTAAATTATGTATTGTAGCTGGAAGTACTTGGCCTGATGGAGAATCTTTATTTGTTGATTTTATAAACAACAATGCATCCAAAGATATAAAATACATTATCGCACCTCACAACGTAAAAATGTCTCGAATACATAACCTTCAAAAGGAACTAGCTGCAGAATCTATTTTGTTTTCTGAAAAAGAGAACAAACAACTTACTGATTATTCAGTTTTCATTGTTGACACTATAGGTCTTCTTTCAAAAATTTATAATTATGCAGATATTGCTTATGTTGGCGGTGGCATGGGAAACACTGGCCTACACAACTCTCTCGAGCCTGCAGTATTTGGTGTCCCTATAATAATAGGCCAAAATCACAAAGAATTCCCTGAAGCTCAAGCCATGATTGATAATGGCGGCATGTTTTCCATTTCCAACCACAAGCAATTCAATACTATTTTAAGTGAACTCATTACGGATGATAATAAACGAGTAGCTTGTGGCGCCAAAAATAAAGACTATGTTAAAAAGAATAAAGGAGCCGTAAGCCATATCATTAATTATCTTAACATCAATTAACTTTTTAAATCCCGCTAACTTATTCCGGAATAAAGTTCTTATCCTGTGCTAATATCCATTTATCTATCTCCGTTCCATCCTCACGCATTGAAAATGATACAATATATTCACCGGCCTCTTTAAAGTCTAAAGTTATGGTTTGAGGATAACCACAATGATTTTCTTCAACCCGTTGCGCAGAAGACCATGTCCATACATTTTTCCCCTCACACCACTGTATACGTGCACCACTCTCTGGCCATTCACCATTAACACCAACATGTAACCCATTATCTTCTGAACCTGTTGAAAACGCTTTTACCCATACATAATACTTTCCAGGAGTATTAATCCTCACTTTATATGATACAATACCTCCTGTACCCGAAATAGGGAAAAAATTTTCACCCACAATTAATTCATCATCATGAGTGATACGCGTATCTGGCAATGCTTCAATATATGCATTCCCACTAGCAGAATCTGAATGATCTTCAAGCTTTTTACCTGCTTTAGATGGCAACTTACTAGTTTTTGATTGTGTATACCAATCTCGTGGTGAATTATTATTAGTTTTAAATTGATAAGCCTCCGCTTCAACTTCTAAAAAACCATTATTTTCTACAAAAGGTGGTTTATCCTTAAGTACCTCCATTACTGATGCTATTTCATTAATAACAGCTCCTTCTGGAATAAAATCAATGCTAGTCCAACGTCCTCTCGACCAAGCGGTTTCATCATTTTCAGGGATTTTCCCATTAGTGACCGCTTTTGACTGAATCTCAAGAATATCATTTTTATGAATAGATACAATTCCTAAGTCATGATCTACACTCTCATAAGAAGCACTTGTTTCGGGATTAGTAACGGTACTAATTTCAGTTCCATTTATAAGAACTTTATAAACCGATTCGCCATCATTTTCAGTGATTGTTCTGAAAAATACATTATACGAACCACTTTCTCCTTTAAAAATCATTTTTGCATTTGCGAAAACATCTCGATAACTTTTATCTGCTGCATTTATTCCTAATGCTGCATTGGACACGTCTTTATAAAATAATGCCTTACTTGTCTTATCTATTTCGAAATGACTCAATGCTTTACAAATAACAAGCTCTCGTTCTTTAGAAGTTACAGTTGTTGCTACATTACTTTTTGTGGTAATTAGGGCAACCCAATCTCCGTTATTATCTGGCGGTGTTCCAACGGAAACAAAACCACCTCCTTTAATAGATTTAACGCTTCCATTTTGTAATTCTCCTCCTGTTCTTGGGTTATACCATTTAATAGAAAACTTGGAGCTCACCCCATATAAATTTAACTTAGTTTCTTTTACTTCTGGAAGATATACTACATAATTAACACCATTATTAGCAAAAACATAATCATCTAGATTATCTGTTAGGCCGTTTGCCGAATGCATTGTTGTAAAGGAAACATACTTTTGAAAAAACTGTAGTGCATATCTCGTTTGATCCCATAAAATATCTCTTGACCTCCAGTCTTCACATTTTAAATCGTTATGCGCAAATTTATAACCGAAATACCATTCCACACCTGCTCCTCCAGCCATTAAATTCCCCCATAAAACCTTTGCTCTTATATCATTATGTTCTGGATCATCTGCATCGGGTTTAGCACCGGTACCTGCTGGTCCAATTTCATCTTGACAAACCACCCAGCGTTGTCCTGCTTTTTTAGAATCATTAATGAACTTTAAAACCCTTTCATGTACTTCATGCGGATCATGCGTTTGCATTGATGGTCCATCCAAGTATTCGTACCCCAATAAAGGTTCTAAATATGTATCTTGATCATTACTATGAGCATGAGTATGAAGTACAACTAGGTTCTTATAAGGATCATGTGTTTTAATATACTTAGCCATAGCCTTTCTGTCTTTAGTAGTTTGTCCTTTTGGTGTCCAGCTTAATGGGCCATTTTCTTCACCTAAATTCCAAGTAATCCCTAAATGATGTGAAAACCTCGCTATTAATTCTCTGTAATACAACTTACGCTGCGTACCTAACTCTCCTATATCTAGTAGCAATTCATTTTCAGTTTCTTGAGTTACTATATGTAACATTAAGCCCAATTTGTCCATATGATCAAAAACAACCTCCCATTGATCAAGCTTGCTACAGTCAAAACGGTAACGTTCATTAACACTATTCCAAGGCCATACATCTTTACCATCTCCTTGAACATTCATGGTTAAAAAATATACCGAATTCATATCTTTAGAGCTTAAGTAATTTAATGCTCCAATAATATTTTTTCCTTTACCATTTTGCCATGTTGGATTTCCTGACTTCCAATCTTGTGCATGTGCTTCGTATTTATGTGAAGGAGGGGTTTGATCAAACTCATAATACCCCAAAAAGCTTTCAGGGCTGTCTGCGCCACCTTTTAAGAAATAATCTTTACTATCTTCAAATTGTAAATAACCTAAGTCGGTAACATTCAAGCGCCCTTTCCCTCTAAAATCTTCACCTAGTTTATCAGATTTATCAACAACGAATGTGCCTTTTAATCCATCAAACTGAGTCACCTCTCCCGCATCAACATTATCGTCAACGGCAATAGCATCACCTTTTCTAAAAGACACGTTATAAGACCATTCACCTACAGTATCTGGTCTAAACCTTACTTTCCAAATACTTCCGCTTGTTGCACTTGTTTCACTAGCATCTCCGTCGGCTGCGTAAAACCCGGGAACTACATAGGTCTTATCTCCATTTTTAAAAGTTACATTTAATCTGTAATTCAAAAAGGGATTGTTCTGATCATTCTCGCTAATATCATCTCCTTCAAAACTTAGGGTTACCTTGTGCCATTTTTTTAATTCGCCATCAATAATAACTTTTGATTCTTGAGAATGAGATGTACTCATAAGCAAGAAAAATAATCCGGTTAAAACAAATAGTTTTTTCATGTGGTATATGTTTATAATAATATTTTAGTTTATAATTAAGTTTTTACGACTTTGAAAAGTCATAAAATTACTGGTGCATTAATTTCTGCTGACTTATATACAGCTTCTTGAGCTTTTAAAGTTTTTAAATAATTGTCTCCACTAGTTTCAAAAGCATCACCTGAAATAAGCTTGTCTATAAAATCACGCTGGAAAATATAACAGCAATCTCCAGCAAAACCAACATCATTATGTATGTAATGATGGTTCTTTTCTGATTCTCCAAGTTTCTGAACTGTTATTTTTCCATCCGAATACAAACGAACTGATCCCTCAGACCCATCTATTAGATACTCGCCGAAGGTATAACGTTGCTTCTTAAAGTTGTTTTCATTAAATCGATTTGCGTCCCAAATTGCATGAGATTTGTTTTCAAAATTTAGAATCATCAAACCTGAATCTTCTCCTTTTATTACGGGGTTTAACCTTTTCAAAATAGCATACACACTTTCAACCTCACCCGCATGATACCTGAAAGTATCAATGAAATGAACCCCCGTTTCATAAATAAGCAATTTTTTATAGTCTCTGAAATAAGGTTGTCTTGATAAATATGCATCATCACCCCATCCATCGCCCATTCGGCTTCTAAAATTTAAACTGAATAAATCACCAATATCTCCTTCATTTATAATTTTTTTTATTTCTCTATGCCAAGGCTGGAACCTAAAATTTTCATGCACTACAAATCGGACTCCCTTTTTTGAAACATAATCAACAATCTTTTGAGATTCTTCAATTGTTGGTGCCAAGGGTTTTTGACAAATTATATCTACCCCATGATCAGCAGCAAACTTGCACATTTCAAAATGCGTTTCAGGTGGGGTAATAATATCTACAAAGTCTGGTTTTTCTTTTAAAATCATTTCTTTATAATCAGAATAATGATTTTTTATATTATAGGGCTCCATTATACTCTTTGCACGTTCTAAATTAGAATTACAAATTGCAGTAATTTCAACCTCAGGAATACGCGTCCATGCTTCATATTGAAACCTGCTAAAATATCCTGCACCTATGGCAACACCTTTTAATTTAGTTTTCATCATTAATCGCTTTTGTAGAATCCATAAATATCCAACACACAATTGCCACTAATCCTAGAAATGCTGCAACGTAAAAAAACGGATCATTTGAGCCTGTCCAAGCTTGTAAGTAAGGGAAAGCTAATGCCGTTGTAAAAGCTCCTAAATTCCCTGCCATATTCATCATACCTGATACTTTTCCAGAATTTTCTTTACCAATATCCATGCAAAACGACCAAGATGGACTTAAAGCCATATCGGCTCCAAAAATGGCAACTGACAAACAAAGTACAGCCCCTAGAGCAGTCTCCATATATAAACTTGACAGTATACCAATTACAACTAAACTAAATCCTATAATTGCAGGAATTTGTCTCGACAGCTTCCAGCGTCCAGTTTTATAAATAGTATCAACAGTATAGCCTGATACCCAGTTTCCAACCGCCCCTGCTAACAAAGGCAACATCGCATAAAAACCTGTTGTTACTAAGTTTAAGCTATACTTAGCTTTAATATAAGGAAATAGCCAAGTGAGCATAAAAAAGAAAATAAAATTACTCCCTATATATTGAATCATAGCTAAGATCACATTTTTAGACCCCAAAATCTTACTTAAAGGCAAAGTGACCTTTACACCTTCTTCTTGTTGGCGATTTTTAATAATATAATTTTTTTCCTCTTCTGAAATGCCAGGATGTTCTTCTGGCTTATTTCTAAATAAAAAATAAAACAATAGAGAACTAGCAATACCAACTGCTCCAAAAAAATAAAAAATAGCACGCCAACCCCAAGCATCAATTAAGTAAGCAACTAAGGGTAGGGCAAATGCCGCGCCTAATCTAGATCCTGAAAAATTAATCCCTTGAAAAATGCCGCGTTCTTTTAGCGGAACCCACGAATATGCTGCTCTTGAAATATTAGGAAAAGCTCCAGCTTCTCCAGCACCAAAAACGAATCTAAAAAATAGCATTGAAACATAGTTCCATGCTGCTCCTGTAAAGGCTGTGAAAATAGACCATAATACCATGATGGTTGTCATTACTTTTCTGACGCCATATTTATCACCAAGAGCGCCTCCAGGAACTTGAAATAAGGCGTAACCCAGCGCAAACGCGCTTAAAACCCATCCCATTTCAATATCAGTAAGATTTAAATCACCACTTATTGAATCTTTAGCAGATGAAATACAAACCCTATCTATATATAATAGTAGCGTAATTAAAAATGAACCTGCAAAAAATCCATATCGCCTTGTTGGTATTTTAGTAGCCATATAATGAAAGTTTTTTTATTATGTTTAAAAGTGAATTTTCGTTGCCTACATTTCCTGGAAACACGATATATAATAAGTTAGTAAACTTTGTTTCCTCTCCCATTTCCCAAACTGGAATTCCAGCCTCAATTTGCCCTATTACCTTAGAACGTTTCATACCTAAGCCCTTCAAAGCTAAATCATTTGAAGTTATACCTCCTTTTGCCAACAGATATTTCGGTCGTGAATTCATATTCTTCAATAGTGAGACAAGTGCATTTGATACTTGCGAAGCTATATTTATGTTTGATTTTGAATTTTTTCCCGTAACTAGTTTTCTACTTGTAAAAACAAGTACATCTTTTCCTTCAGAAATATGCTTATCAATGATCAACCCTAAACCTTCCATGTACATTTTAGATTGTTCTCCCAAAATTTTAGCTACATCAACTTCAACAATAGTTTCTTTATTAAAGTGTTCTAATGCGCGATTAAGTTGTATTGAAGATTTAGGAACATAAGAGCCTACAATTGTTAATCCTCCATTTTTATTCGCAATATCTACTATTTCTTCGGCATGTAAAACAGGCTTAGGTTTTAATCCAATGTAACTGGGAACAAAAGAACTTGATGTTCTATATACAATATTTTTACCCATTTTCTCTGCAAGAAGCAACGCATTAGTTACTTTATCCAGATCTTTATAATTGAGTGCATTTATAATGCAATACTCATCAGAATTAATATGATTAATTTGAACACTAAGCTCCGCGACATCTAAACTTCTAATAGCTTCAATA
This sequence comes from uncultured Algibacter sp., assembly GCF_947495925.1. GTDB lineage: Bacteria > Bacteroidota > Bacteroidia > Flavobacteriales > Flavobacteriaceae > Algibacter_E. Next base: position 417,495 of record NZ_CANMAU010000002.1, on the reverse strand, counting down.
CCAATAGAATGAATATCTACAGATTTTACTCTCCCTTTCGTTTTTTCCTCAATCCATGCTTTTAGATTAGCATTTTTATAGCCAAATGTATGATCCTGAGCAAATGGGGTTTCACTAACAGGAGTCAACTCATTTTGGTTTGAAATGTAATGCGTATCATTAATAGTAACACGACCTCCTTCAAACATTACAGGAATAAAAACAGTAATAGCGTTAGTTAAATGGATGTTAGATTTTATAATGTCTACCTCTGAAAAATGACCTCGTAATGTGGAATCACTCCTACTTATTATTGTAAATGCTCTATTTGTTGCCTGGGAAGCAAGTAATATGTTTCTTGAAATTTGAGAATACATTTGAGTAGACTCTATTTCGCTTAAACTTCTCGAGTTGGTTAATAAAAAAAACGTTGGTGTTTCTTTTTTAAATTCCTCAATTAATACCTCAATATCCCAGTTTGTTAAAAGTGGAATATCATAAACTGTTTGATTCCCTGTAGGATCATCATCAACAACAACACAAGTTCTATTTAGTTGACGAAACAATTCATGGTTTAAGCTCCTATAATCTGAAGTGCTTTCTTCAGGTAATTGCTCTATGATATCTGATAACGAAATGCTCATTAGTATTTTTCAATGGCGATTACACGTGCTGGTGCCCCATCTCCTTCCCCAATTTTAAGAGGCAGAGCAACAAGCTCTACACAATTAGATTGAAGTTTATCAAGGTTGGTAAGCCCTTCAATAATAACAACTCCTTTTAATAATATTCTATGAATATGTGTCACCTCTTCTATATTGTTAACATCAGCCACAGAAGGTGGTTCAACACCAAGCATTTTTACCTTATGCTCTAAACACCAATGCGCTAATTCCTCACTAATTCTTGGCAGCTCATCACGGTATTTTGGAGTATTTACATACTGCGCCCAAGATGTCCAAAAGATTAAACTATCTCCCGCAGTGAATTCCCTTTGAATATCCTGAGGTATATGATTCGAATTAATAAGTCCCTTGGAGCCTACATGTCGTACATCAATTAACCATGCCTTTCCAACAAAATCTGTAACCGGAATTTCATCAATAGTTTGATGACTTACATCAAAATGAATTGGTGCATCCATATGGGTGCCGCAGTGCGAATAAAAATTAAGCGTACTTGCATTCCAACCATCATTTTCAACAGTTTTACTAGCTTCCTTTGAGAAACCAGTAAAACTATCAGTATAAGTCAATGTAAGATCAACTATTGTAGCCATTAATTAAAGATTTCTAATTACGGCATCAGCAACATCGGAAGTTTTTGCACTACCGCCTAAATCAACAGTAAGCACACCTTCAGAGGTACTTTTATCAACCGCTGCCATAATGCTATCGGCCGCTTCTTTTTCTCCTAAATGCTCTAACATAATTGCTGCCGACCATATTTGTCCGTACGGATTTGCAATGTTTTCTCCAGCAATATCCGGTGCTGAACCATGAATAGGCTCAAACATAGATGGAAATTCTTTTTCAGGATTAATATTTCCACTTCCTCCAAGACCTAAACTTCCCATAACTGCTCCACCTAAGTCACTTAAAATATCTCCAAAAAGATTTGTAGTAAGTACTACATCAAAAATCTCTGGCTTCAAAACAAACATAGCCGTTGAGTTATCAATATACATTTGCTCATGCTTAACATCAGGATATTCTTGAGCAACCTCAGCAATTACTCGGTCCCAATACGATAAACTATTTATTAGCGTATTTGATTTCGTAATATGAGTCACTTTATTTCTTCTTTTTCGAGCCAATTTAAAAGCATAATGCGCTACACGCTCAATGCCCTTTCTTGTAAAAACACTAGTATCTATACCCATGCCGTTAGCCTCATCAGGCAAATATTGCCCTCCCATTTGAACAAATTCCCCTTCTGTGTTTTCTCTAACAATTACAAAATCAATATGCTTTTCTGTACGTAAAGGTCTAGTCACTCCTGGATACGTTCTTACTGGTCTGTAATTTACATATTGATTAAAAGAAGTTCTTACCTTAAACGTATAATCCTTAGCAGGAAGCGTATCATCAACAGCTGGCAAACCAACCGACCCAAAATATACTGCATCGAATTCTTTAAGCGATTCTAATCCATTATCTGGTAAAAATTTTCCATTCTTAAGATAATAACCAGCTCCCCAATCAAATGTTTTCGAGGTAATTTTAAAATCATGATTTTTTGCTACGGCTTCTAAGACTCTATACCCTTCTGGTACAATTTCATTTCCTATACCATCTCCTGGTACCACTGCGATATTGTAATTTTTCACTTTATTGTATTTATTGATTTAATAATAATATTCTTGATTTTTCTATATGTTCTCTTGCGAATTTCTCAGCGTTATCCGCATTGCCTTTCTCTATAGCATCTATAATTTTTGCATGTTCACCTAATGTTTCTTCGGGGGGTCTTAACAGGCCCCGGCTAATTACTTTTTCATGAATATTTCCAAAGAAATAAATCTTATCCAAAGGCAAATTACCCGTAAGTTTAATAAGTAAAGAGTGAAATTTCTCATCAGCTTTCGCATATACCTGCAAATCGATTTCTTTTTGAGAAAGAAAACAACTAAAACAATCTCTAAGCTCCTTAACCGCAGTTTTATCACTAGACAATGCCAGTAATCTCGCCGCCATACCTTCCAAAGCTTCCCGACACACATAAATGTCAAATATTTCCTTTTGACCTAAAGAGCGCACAAACATCCCTCGCCTAGGAATACTTTCAACTAAATACTCATTTTCGAGAGCTAACAAAGCTCTCATAAGCGGTGTACGACTCACTCCAAGCGCTTCCGCTATTTTCTCTTGAACTATTTTTTCTCCCTGTTTTAACTCACCACTAATAATCATTTCCTTGACTTTGAGGTAAACAGGTTCATTAAGGTTTTGATATTCAATCATAAACAGTATTTTGTATACAAAAAACAATTATACGATATTTTTCTTATTTATGAAGAATATCTAATAGTTATTTTGAAATCTAAACCTAAATAAACATTTTAAGAACAGCTCCAAATAATCCAGATGCATGATTACTTACGTATATAGAATGTTTTAATATTAAAATTTGTTTGATTTTAACAAAAACACTAATAACACTAAAAACATTAAACCATGAAAAAATTAGTATTGAGTACCGTAATTGTATTAGCGTTAAGTTTATCTTTTACATCATGTAGAGATTCGAAAAAAGCAGATTCAGTTGAAGAAGCTGTAGAAAACGTAAGTGATGCGGTTGAAAACGCAGCTGAAGCTACAGGTGATGCTATTGACAGTGCCGTTGAAGCAACTGGCGATGCCGCTGAAGCGACTGGTGATGCTATCGAAAATGCTGCCGAAGCTACAGGTGAAGCAGTAGAAAGTGCAGTAGATGCTACTGGCGAAGCTGCTGAAAATGCTACTGATGCAGTAAAAAAGGAAGCTGACAAAGTAAAGATAGAGCACTAAAAATTGTTCACATAATTTAAAAAAACCACCTAAATTAGGTGGTTTTTTTTCTAAGATTTTATACTTGCTACTCTTTTCATAATAACTCTTTAAAACGAAGAGACAATTTACATTCTTAAAAATTTACTTTTTTCTTGAAGAAGGAACAGGAAATTCCTCCAATAGTGTTCTTGTTCTGAATCTAAAATCATGTCTTTTGAATTCTGGATCATTCACATCAAGACTTAAATCGCAATCAAAACGAATAAGCATATTTTCATTGCTAACTCCCTGACCATGAGTTACACCACGATAGCTTGTACTCGTATGGGCTAAGCCCCAAGTTATACCTCGTCCATTACCATCATCTGCAAATGCATTCGGAATATATGGACCTACGGCAATAGGTGGAGCAACAACAAGTGATGCTATTTCGAAATTCACACCATCTGGAGCATATTGAATGGTATTTTTTTCAGGACCATTTATACTAACAAATGCTGCAACCCCGCCTTTAAAAGGAAATAAACCAGTTTCATGTCCAGAGTTTAAAACTGGATTAAGTGGGTGTTTTTCAAATGGACCAAGGGGGCTCTCTGATATAGCAACACCTTGTCCGATTCTGAAATGTCCAGTCCCATCATGTAAAATCATTTTGTAAGGCCCTCCTTTATAATAAATGTAAATTTTTCCATTGTAAACTAACGGATACGGATCATGTATTGCTCCCTCATCCCATTCACCCTTAGCTCCAAAATCGACCACGATTTTACCATGTGCTTTCCATGGCCCATCTGGAGAATCTGCTATAGAAACCGAAGCAGGAGCGCGATCTCCTTCTCCACTGTATGGCATTTTATTAAATGCTTGGTAATATAAATAGTATTTCCCTTTATATGCTAAGACATCAGGTGTAGAAACAGAGCGCCAGCCCAGCTCTCCTTTTGGTGGACGAGGAACAGCTACCCCTTCTTCCTTCCATTCGTAACCATCCTTACTTGTAGCATACCAAATCTCTGCTAAATCCCAATCAGCGGATGGAATAACATCGCTAGCTAAATGAGACCGATTTGAACCTGTAGGTGGAGATTTCGTTTCTCTTTTTGTATACCATACATAATATTTCCCATTAATAAGTAAAATTTTACTAGGATCTCTTCGTGAAACAGAAAGTCCCTTTGGAGAATTAAAACCACTCACTTCAGAATATCCAAAATTACTGAAGAGCTCATTTTCTCTATCTTCATAAATACCCCAATGATCATAAAGACGATGCATAGCAGTGCTAATTGAGCGATCTGTTGGTTTATCAACAGGGATAATTGCTGGAAAAACAGGAGGTTTTGAACTATTTGATTTCCCTTCTTCTTGGGAAAAGCATACTTGAGCAGAGATAATCCCGATTAGCAGTACTAATTTTAGTTTAGTGTGATTCATAATAATATATTTTCTTTAATTATTCCTTACTATTTATATTTATTGTTTTTATTTATCTTTTTACTGCAAGCCTACAGGTTTCAAACAAAAATATCTTGATTTTTTAGCTGCTATATAAATAAAACCATTACCTCCTTATCTTACACGTCTTAACTTACCCATACTTCTTAATAAGTTCTCTTCTTTTCCCACTTACTTCCTTCTAATGCGAATCTGTTCTAATATCGAAAACGAAATAATCACACTAATGAATTTTATTTCCAGTTTTTTATTCATCACTTGTAACAAATGTTATATTACCAAGTACCACATAAAATGCCAGGTAATGATGAGGCAAATCAAGGCTATTAACAGATATGATACCTAAAAGATCAAAACTCCTTTATTCCTGGTGTCGCTGCCTCCAAGGTCGTTTTAATTAGGCCCTATTCTCCCAAACTTCTAACATAGAAATTTATGACAACGAACAGAGTATGTAATTAGAGATAGCAATACTGATTATATGTTTTTTAAATAAAAATTCCATTTTAGCCCTACTCTTGGGCAGGTGAATTTATTTAGATCTATCATCTCTTTTTGAAGTATACTTCATAGCGCCCGTAAGTCGCATCCAAATCATAACATGAACATCCATTAGCTTCATTTTAATTAGGTTATTAAAACCTCTTTTTGAATCTGTTAATTTTCACTTCTAGGACATCTTCTATCTAAATCTAGATATCCAAATTCAAACATTTGAATCAAAGTGATTTTCGTATTAGAACATCTTTATGGAATAGGACTTGCATTCTTAACTACCTGATCTATTGGTATTGAAAACCTCTCTATAATTTGATTCATGTCATCATAGTATATGATAATATTAAATTAAAAGATAAAATTATATAATACTTATTGAATTTTTCGAGTAAAAAATGGTCAATTCAAGTAAACTTTACTCATTTTAATGAATGGAATTAGTATCGAGAATAAAATTTTCTATTTAAAGTTATTCAAACTGGCATTTAGTTTATCAAATAAATACACTGAAAGCCTTTTGCTAAAATTAGTTACAAAGTTATTTGCGAAGATTACGAAATCCTTGTTTCATAATCATTAAGAAGTTATAAAATGATAGTAATTAGTTAACACTGTTTACTATTCTGGGATAGTATTTACGTGCAAAAACTACCTATTCACATAAATAAAATAAGTTTAAAAAAAACATCCATTTGTCGTTTATAAACTAAAAAAGCCTAAGCAGGAAATCCTGCAAAGGCTTAGTACTGAAGACGGGACTTGAACCCGTACGTCCTAATGGACATTGGATTTTAAGTCCAACGTGTCTACCAATTCCACCACTTCAGCATCTTGGTATTTTTTCAAGAAAGTCTCAGAGCGAAAGACGGGATTTGAACCCGCGACCCCCACCTTGGCAAGGTGATGCTCTACCCCTGAGCTACTTTCGCAGTCTTTTAATGAACATACAACCTCTCGATTGCGGATGCAAATTTAAAATATTTCTAGGAATTCCAAAGGCTTTTATTAAAATAAATGAAAATATTTTTAAGCTTGTTTTTTCTTAACCAACATACGCTTAATTTCATTCAATTTCATAAGCGCTTCTACCGGGGTAAGCGTATCAATATCAGTATGTAATATTTCATCTTTGATATTCTCTAGTAATGGATCGTCAAGGTTGAAAAAACTCAATTGCAAATCATCACTAAGTGTTTTCACCTTATCTGTAAGCTCCTCACTTGAGTGCGACTTCTCCAATTTCTCTAATATCTTGTTTGCTCTTCGCAAAACTTGCTGTGGCATTCCAGCCATTTTAGCCACATGAATACCAAAACTATGTGCGCTTCCACCTTCAACCAGTTTTCTTAGAAACAAAACATTATCTTTTAACTCTTTTACAGATACATTAAAGTTTTTAATACGTCCGAAAGTTTCACTCATTTCATTTAACTCATGATAATGTGTTGCAAATAAAGTTTTAGGCTTTGAAGGATGCTCATGTAAATATTCGCTAATTGCCCAAGCTATTGAAATACCATCATATGTACTTGTGCCACGACCTATTTCATCAAGCAACACTAAACTTCGATCTGAAATATTATTCAAAATAGATGCTGTTTCATTCATTTCTACCATAAAAGTAGATTCTCCCATAGAAATATTATCACTTGCCCCTACTCTTGTGAATATTTTATCCACCAACCCTATTTTAGCTTCTGCTGCAGGTACAAAGCTCCCTATTTGAGCTAATAGAACAATCAATGCTGTTTGACGTAAAATTGCAGATTTACCAGACATATTAGGACCAGTAATCATAATAATTTGTTGATCTGTTCTGTCTAAAAACACATCATTAGCAATATAAGCTTCACCTATTGGCAATTGTTTTTCAATAACCGGATGACGACCATCTTTTATATCTAAATCAAAAGAGTCATCAATCTGTGGATAGCTATAATTATTATCGTTTGCTAATTGTGCAAATCCGCATAAACAATCTATTTGTCCAATTAAATAGGCATTTTGTTGTACCGCTTTAATGTACTGATTCATCCAAGCAACTAATTCAGAAAACAATTGTTGTTCTATAGCTAAAATACGCTCTTCAGCACCTAAAATTTTGGCTTCGTATTCTTTAAGCTCTTCGTTAATGTAACGTTCTGCATTAACTAAAGTTTGTTTACGTATCCATTCTTCAGGAACTTTATCTTTATGTGTATTTCTAACTTCTATATAATACCCAAAAACATTATTTGATGCTATTTTGAGCGATGTAATTCCAGTACGTTCGCTTTCTCGCTCTAGCATATTATCTAAATAATCTTTTCCAGATTTAGACAAACCTCTCAATTCATCTAATTCCGAAGAAAAACCAGTAGCTATACTATGGCCTTTCAATACATTTACTGGGGCATCTTCATTTAAAGTTTGCTTAATTTTTTCGCGAAGCACCTCACAACTCTGTAAATTATCACCAATAATTTGTAGAGATTCATTTTTAGAATTAGAAGCTAAGCTTTTTATTGGAACAATAGCTTCTAATGAATTTTTAAGTTGAATAACCTCTCGAGGATTTACTTTTCCTGTAGCCGTTTTAGAAATTAAACGCTCTAAATCGCCAATGTGTTTTATATGATTTTGAACCATTTGAAGTACCTCATCTTCTTTAGTTAAGAAACTCACTACTTCATGGCGCTGTTTTATTTTTTCGACGTTTTTAAGAGGTAATGCTAGCCAACGTTTTAACAACCTCCCACCCATAGGCGAAATGGTTTTATCAATCACATTTAAAAGTGTAATTGCATTATTATTGGTAGAATTATAAAGCTCTAAATTTCGGATAGTAAATTTATCCATCCACACATAATCATCTTCCGCAATTCTAGAAATTGAAGTGATATGTTGTAGTTTGTTATGCTGCGTTTCTCCCAAATAATGCAGAATAGAACCAGAAGCTATAATCCCTTCATATAAATCTTCAACTCCAAAACCTTTAAGCGTTTTTGTATTAAAATGTTTAGTTAAAGTTTCGTAAGCATAATCTGTTTGGTATACCCAATCTTCTAAATAAAACATATGGAAATCATGTCCAAAAGTCTCATTAAAAAGGGTGCGTTTCTGCTTAGACACTAAGACTTCACTCGGACTAAAATTTTGAAGTAACTTATCAATGTACTCCACATTTCCCTGTGATGTTAAAAATTCACCTGTAGAAATATCTAAAAATGAAATTCCAATATATTTTTTATCAAAATACACCGAACATAAAAAGTTGTTCAATTTTGAAACTAACACTTCGTCATTTAAAGCAACACCAGGAGTTACTAATTCTGTAACCCCTCGTTTCACAATGGTTTTAGTTTGTTTCGGGTCTTCTAATTGATCACAAATAGCAACACGCTCTCCTGCTTTTACCAATTTTGGTAAATAGGTATTTAATGAATGGTGCGGAAATCCTGCTAACTCTGTCTCACTCTCACTACCGGCACCACGCTTGGTTAATATTATGCCCAAAATACCCGCCGCCTTAACCGCATCACTCCCAAAGGTTTCATAGAAATCACCTACACGAAACAACAATAAAGCATCTGGATACTTTGCTTTAATGGCATTGTATTGTTTCATTAACGGGGTTTCTTTTTTTGCTTTTTTAGCCAATGGAAAAGTGGTTTTTAAGTGTTACTTTTGACAAAATTGTAGCATGCAATGTACTATTAATTTAATGTTTTTTTAAGTCGATTTTTCAGAAGTTATCTACAATTAAAGCGAGATTTCAACAATAAAACCATGCGTAAATTAAAAAATAGCGAATTAGACAGACTAAGTGTTGACGGATTTAAATCAGCAAAAAAAACACCCATTATCATTGTTTTAGATAATATTAGAAGCCTGAATAATATTGGCTCGGTATTTAGAACTAGTGACGCCTTTCTCATTGAAAAAATTTATCTCTGTGGTATTACTGCTAAACCACCACATAAAGACATTCATAAAACCGCACTGGGAAGCACCGAAACGGTTGACTGGGAGTATGCTGAAAACACGATGGACATCATCAAAAAACTTAAGACTGAAAGTGTAAAAGTATGCGCTATTGAGCAAGCAGAGAATGCCACTATGCTCGATCATTTTACTGTTGAAAAAAATAATACGTACGCATTAGTTTTTGGTAACGAGGTAAAAGGTGTTACGCAAGACGTGGTAGATGCTAGTGATTTGGTTCTGGAAATTCCTCAATTTGGTACGAAACATTCTTTGAACATTTCTGTAAGTTGTGGCATAGTAACTTGGGATGTATTTTGCAAACTTAAATCCGTTGGCTAGAAAAACAAAAAGACCTTGGCCTACAAAAGATGCCATGGAACAGATTTACGACAAGCACCTTTGGGGCGGCAGTGAATTTGATTTTTATTCTGGCGAAGGCTCTTACAACCCTGAAATAATTACCCCTTATTTAGATACGGTTGAGCATTTCTTAAAATCTTTCAATAATACATTAACTGTTTGCGACTTAGGCTGTGGTGACTTTAATGTAGGAAGTCATTTGGTAAAACACGTTCAAAAATATATGGCTATAGATATTGTTAAGCCCCTTATTCACAGAAACAAAAGCCGTTTTAAAAATGAAAACTTAAAGTTTTATTGTCTTGACATAGCAAAAGACGAACTTCCACCTGCAGATTGTGTTATTCTGCGCCAAGTATTACAACATTTATCAAATACTGAAATACAGCAAGTGGTTAAAAAAATAGCCAATTACAAATACATCATTCTAACTGAGCACCTCCCTTCTGGAAATTTCGTCCCTAATAAAGATATTATTTCAGGACAAGGTATTAGATTGAAAAAGCATAGTGGTGTTGACATTATGGAAGGCCCTTTTCACTTTAAAATTAAAAACAAAAAACTGCTTTGTGAATCTATTTTAGAAAATAATAAAGGATGTATTACAACAACCTTATATCAAATATTTTAAACCTCCTTTTGCAATTTAACTTGATTTTAAACTGTTTAAATTCTAACTTTGTGAGATAACCATTTTACCAAAAAAACCTAATCAATGAATAAGTCTAGCTCTTTGTTTATTTTACTTTTCAGTATATCGTTGATAAGTCTTGGCCAAAATGACTCTTTAGTTCTTAATAATGGCAATACTATTATAGGAGATTTAAAAAGCATGGATAAAGGCGTTTTAACTATAGAACCACCATACTCTGATTCTGATTTTAAAATTAAATGGGAAGACATTAAGGAAATGAAAGCCTTACAAAGATACTTAATTACGCTTTCTGACGGACAAAGAATAAACGGAAGCTTCAGCTCTGTTGGAGAGGGCAAAATTTTTATAGACAATGAAGATGGCGAGGACCTGACTGTTGACCAAAATGACATTGTTAATATAAATAGTGTAGACAGTAGTTTTTTGAGTCGACTCTCCGCTAATATTGACTTTGGATTTTCATTAACAAAAGCAAATAACCAGCAGCAGTTAAATGGGAATTTGAGAATGGGTTATTTGGCTGACAGATGGTCTCTTGAATTATACTATAACACCTTAATTACTACTCAAGATGGTGTTGATGACATACAAAGAAATGATGCAGGACTTGGTTTTCGATACTTTTTACCTGCAGATTGGAATCTTTCTGCAGACATAGACTTTCTATCAAATACAGAGCAATCTTTAGATTTACGCACCACTGCGAAAATGGGGGTTGGTAATTACATTAAACACACTAACTCATTATATTGGAATGTTTCAGGAGGGGTTGCATTGAATAATGAAACTTTTTCTCCTGTTTTTAATCCAGATGATGGCACAAGCACAACAGCTCCAAGCAGAAATTCTATGGAAGGGTATATAGGAACAGAATTAAACCTTTACGATATTGGTGATTTAAATCTTTTCACCAACCTTACGCTGTACCCCACAATTATTTCTGATCCATCTGTTGCCTCTGGTCGTTTTCGTACAGACTTTAGATTTGATGCAAAATATGATGATGTGTTTATAAAAGACTTTTACGTTAGAGCGGGTTATACATTGAACTATGACAACCGCCCTGCTGAAGCAGGAAAAGAGGTAGATTATATCTTCACTACTGGTTTTGGTTGGGAATGGTAAAAAGAATAAAGAGAGGTACTATCACATAAAATTAGAAGTTCAAATGTTATGATCTATTCCAAAGGTTGGGAATTGCACATTTGTATATTAGCAGATTTAACCATTAAAACAGATTCAAATCTTTGCGTAAGCAGCAACCTAAAAAATTTCAAAATCAAGAAGCCTTGGCCAACTAAGGATGTTATGAATCAAATTTATGATTTAAAGCTTTGGGGAGGTGAGTCTTTTGATTTTTACTCGGGAGAAGGCTCTCACAATTTAGATATTATAAACTCTTATCTAGAACAAGTCATTTTATTTTTAAGTTCTTTTAAAGAACCTTTAATTGTATGCGATTTAGGTTGTGGAGATTTCAATATTGGAAGACACCTCGTTAAATATGCCAAATCATATATTGCTATTGATATAATTGAAATACTTATTGATAGAAATAAAAAAAAATAATGAAAGAGGCTTAGAGTTTCAGTGTTTAGACATTTCAAAAGATGAACTTCCTAAAGGAGATTGTGTTATTTTACGACAAGTACTACACCACCTTTCTAATACCGAAATTCAAAATATTCTAACTAAACTCAAAAATTACAAGTACGTTATTCTAACAGAACACATTCCTTTAGGAACATTTATTCCAAATAAAGACATTATTTCTGGACAAGGTATTAGAATAAAAAAACAGAGCGGAATTTCTATTTTAGAGCCGCCCTTCAATTTCAAAATAAAAGAAGAGAAAACACTTCAAAAAAAGCTTCTAGAAAACAATAAAGGTCAGATTAATACAATATTATACAAAACGGTATAACTTTTTTAACTTTTAGCTTGGCGATCAGTCTATATTACAAGTTTTTTATACATTTATTGCTACTTACCAAACTAAATAATATGTCATTAAAAAACCTTCTTGTAGCCTTTACACTCTTTTCTTTCTTCATGGGGCATGCGCAAATTTCATTTATAAAATCAAGAGACCACATTAATCTTACAGACTGGAACTTCAAAAAAGGAAACGTATATAACGCTCAAAATTTAAATCCGAATTTAAGCGGCTGGAATTTGGTTAAAATTCCGCATACATACTCCATGGATGCCATTGAAGAAAACGGATATTATCGTGGCGTTGTTTGGTACCAAAACAAAACTACTATACCCAAGACAATGGCTGGAAAACAAATTTTTATTCGTTTTGAAGCTGTAGGTCACGAAGCTACCGTATATATAAACGGCAAAAAATTAGGACAGCATTCTGGTGGCTATTCCGCATTTTGTTTTAACATCACAGATTATGTAGCATTTGGCGAAGAAAACAATATTGCTGTAAAAGTTACAAACGAACCAAATTTTAAAAGAATACCTGTTACCGATAAACTTTTTAATATTTATGGAGGTATTTATAGACCAGTACAAATATTCGCAACTCCAGAAACTCATATTTCTCCTATACATTTTGCTTCATCCGGAGTGTTTATAAAACAAAAAAACATAAATAGTAATCTCGCGAAGCTAACTCTTGAAACCCATATAAAAGGCACTAAAAACCAGGAAGCTCAGCTAAAGTATATCGTTAAAGATAGAATGGGGGAAATAGTTCTTGAAAAAACAAAACCCATAAATTTCAAATCAGGTTCTGAAATTATTAAAGAGCCTTTCGAAATTCAATCGCCAATATTTTGGAATGGTCGTAAAAACCCACATATCTATACCATCGAAATTGAATTAAAAACAGAGAAAACCAAAGACAAAGTCATACAAAATTTCGGTATTAAATCGTACAGGATAGACCCTAAAAAAGGTTTCTATTTAAATGGAGAAATTTATGATTTGCATGGTGTAGCCATGCACCAAGAGTGGAAAAAATTTGGGCCTGCTCTTAAAGAAGATAATCACATAAAAGATATGGATCTTGTTGATGAAATTGGAGCAACCACATTACGTTTATCACATTATCAACATTCTGAAACCACTTATAATCTTGCTGATGAAAAAGGTATTTTAGTTTGGAGTGAAATTCCTTTTGTACACGATTATAGTGGACGTGAACTACCAAACGCCAAACAACAACTAAAAGAGTTAATCCTGCAAAATTATAATCACCCAAGCATTTTTGTTTGGGGCTTATGGAATGAAGTTCGTGCTTACCAAAGCCCTGACGAACCTTGCGTACAGCACACCAAAGAGCTAAACGAACTTGCTCATAGTCTGGATAAAACCCGTTTAACTATTTCGGCTAGTGATAGAGGAGTTAATTCCAATATGGGAGGTATCACAGATTTGCAAGCTTGGAACAAATATTTTGGTTGGTATACCGGAGAATATAAAGATTTAGCAAGGTGGTTAGATGAATCAAATCAAACAAAACCAGAAATAGGAATAAGTATAAGTGAATACGGAGCGGGAGGAAATATTTTTCAGCAAGATATTACCAATCTAGATAAACCTTTTGGAACGTTTTTTCCAGAGCAAGACCAAACGTACTGTCATGAAGTTTCTTGGAAAATAATAAAAGACCGTCCTTTTGTTTGGAGTTCATACATATGGAATATGTTCGATTTTTCCGTTGGAGACTGGAATCGTGGGGGGATTCCATTTACTAATCATAAAGGATTAATTACGTTTGATCGATCGACTAAAAAAGATGCTTTTTATTTTTATAAAGCTAATTGGTCAGACACACCAGTTTTATATATAGCCGAACGCAGACATACTAAGCGTAAAAATAACTTGGTAGATGTAAAAATCTATACAAATCAAGATAAAGTTACTCTTTATGTAAATGACAAAAAAATTGCTAAAAAGAAACTAACATCCACCATTCATATTCTCACTTTTGAAAATATCAAACTTGAAGAAGGAAAAAACATCATCAAAGTACATTCTGGTAAATCCATGACTGATGAGGTAGAATGGCAACTAAACTAATTTCAAACTTTAAGAAAAATGAGATCAATTTTACTTTTAATTCTAGTACTAGCTATTTACTCCTGTAACAGCAAATCTGAAGAGCAAACGCAATCTATAAATAATGAACCCCAAGATGCTTTTCCATTATTTCTTGAAAACCTTGATCCGAACAGAAAGTTAAGCAGTGCCATGGAACGCAGTTTTAAGCATTATGAGGCACCTCGTCTTTTAGATAACGAATTGTATTCGAACTTCAAATATACGGAACTTGAAGGCTTTGATTACAACGACGGTGATGGCACAATTACCCGCAGAGACCCTTCAAAAATTATTTTTGAAAATGGCAAATATTATGTGTGGTACACCTATCGAAACACACCAACTAAACCTATGGGATATGCTAAATGCAACGACACAATACCCTCTGCAGATTGGGATTTATGCGATATTTGGTACGCCACAAGTACCGATGGCTTTACATGGGAAGAACAAGGTGTGGCTATTCCAAAGCCTAAAAAACCAAATCCTGGTTGGCGATCCGTTTCAACAACAGATGTCTTGAAATGGAAAAACAAATATTATTTATATTATCAAGCGTTTAGCGCTCCAAGTGGAAAACCTTCTGATGGAGGCGGTAGTGATGTATGTCCTGTTGCTATGTCCTATGCAGATTCGCCAGATGGTCCCTGGACACCGTTAAATAAAGTAGTTATTGATTTTGGTAAAGAAAATGAATGGGATCATCGCGTAATACACGATCCCTACCCTTTAGTGCACGATGGAAAGATATATGTCTATTATAAATCCGGTATGGGCAAAAGAGATGCCAACAAAAAACATTGGGATGGATGGGGCGTTGCTATTGCCGAATCGCCTGAAGGTCCATATAAAAAACATCCCTTAAACCCAGTAATGAACTCTGGGCATGAAACTATTCTATTTCCTTTTAAAGAAGGCGTTGCCGCCATTGTAACCACTGATGGTATAGAACATTACACCATTCAATACGCAAAAGATTGGGTGAATTTTGAGATTGCCTCAGTAGGTAAAATGTTACCTGTAGCCGCAGGCCCATTTTCACCAGATGCTTTCACGGATTCGGGAGATGCAGACGGGATTTCTTGGGGACTTTCTCATTTTATAAATGCAGGAAATGATTGGGGTAAAATGTATACCAAATTAGCACGATTTGATTGTGATTTAAGTAGAAAAATAAATGACCCAAGCATGAAAAAATCTAATCTCCTATATCCTAATGATTTATATTTCAAATATGGATTAAACGAAGCCCAGCGTGAACGTATTGATAAAGAAAATCAATCTGTTTTGAATAATCAATAAATGGAGAAAGACTTAAGGTTACAGCATGCTTATTAACTTGTCAATTCATCGCTTTTTGCATGTTAAATTTGATGGTTTTCGTGCAGATATTAGATACCATGTCAAAACATGATGATATCTTTATGAAAAACTTCTACGTTAAGCAAACAATACCTTGAAATTAAGATAAGCATCCTGCTAAAGCAAGAAAAAAAGTCGATTATATCTTCATCGCTGGTTTTAGATGGAACAGGTAAATATGCTTTAATTATATTCATTTCATAAATTAAACCTGACTACTTTTTTGACTTATAAATAATTAACGAGATGGATTACACTTCTTTAAGCCATCCCATTTTACTAATTCAAAAAAAATATTTTAGGGTTTTTAATCCATAATTACCCTTTTTAATATAGAAACCTTAAAGAGACATAAAAATGAAAACAATAAGACTTTTGAAAGCAATAATGCTTTCAACGCTTATACTACTCATAGTCATACCATCTAATAAACTTCAAGCGCATGCAAGCAGTTTTAATATGACTATGAGCCAACCTAGTAGCTCAGAACCTTCAAAACACAATGCCTCAAGCTTAATTACCAGTGCTAATAAGGCATTAACTTATACCATAAAAGTGTCTAAAGAGAGTAAGGACAATAGATTATCCATGAACAATAAAGATGCTGCTCCATATTGGAAAGCACTAAAATCACTTAACTCAGAATTACACAAAACCGAACGTGGAGCTTTATTAAAAGATGAAACCTTTTTTACCGGTATGGCTGCTGCATTATCTTCAGTAGAAGAATTAAAGATTGTATACGAGATGATAAACGTTAAGGATGAAAAAATTCAAAAAGGTATTAACCAAACGTCAGAAACCATCAATCTTCTATACATGAATTATTCTAAAGAATCACAAGACAAAGATTCTAACAAACCACTTACCAGTGAAGAGCGGAAGCAATTAGAGAAATTAAAATCTAAGCAGAAAGAGTTACAGAGTAAACTTAATGAGATGGAAAAAAAGATGGGCAAGAATGCTAAAGGTATTAATGAATTACGTAAAAAATCCATAGAACTAGAGCGCGCTCAAAATAATAGAAATGACTACTTCTGGGCTATGCATACCTTTAACATGATGCACGGTTGGATGTGGGGATGACATTGGTATTGGGGACCTTGGGGAGGTTGGTGCCCAGGATTTTCTGTAATAATTATAGATAGCTATTATGACTATTATTCATTTTATTACGGCTATGATTGGGGCTATATGGATGCCGTTATTGACATGGATTATGCTCTAGATTATGAATTAGATCTTATAGAAATGGATTATTATAACGATTACATAGATAGTTATGATTACATAGCCCCTGAGTATAATGATGATTATGGTAGCTACGATAATTACAATATTCCTAAAACCAATGATTACGGCACTTTTGACGACCTAGGAGGAATGGATAGTTTTGATTATGGCGGTGGAGATTTTGACTATTCTGGTTGGTAAAAAACGTAAACAATAAACCCTCTAATGAAATTTCATTAGAGGGTTTATTAGTTTTATCCAAATCCGTAAACAGAGCCTACCTTTCAATAGACTTTAAACTTAATTCAGAATAAAAAAATTTAAAATTTTGGATTTACCTAAATCGAGAATTGCTAGTTATTCTTAACGTATAATCGAAACTTAAAACACACACATCTCGTTTAACACAGATAAATAATCCATTCTATTTTCGACAAAATCTTTATCTGAAATATCAATAATCTTCACATTAAAATCCTTCTGCGTTTTTAAAAAGTCTAAATATCCCGAGTTTATTCTCTCTAAATAATCATCGGTTATATTTTGCTCATAATCGCGTCCTCGTTTTTTAATATTTTGCTGCAAACTTTCGGTATTTTGATATAAATAAATATACAAATCAGGCTTTCGCAAATCCTTGAACATTAAATAGAATAATTTTCTATATAAACTAAACTCCTCATCATTCAATGTTATTTTAGAAAATATAAGCGATTTAAACACGTCATAATCACTAACAATAAATTCTTTAAATAAATCTAACTGAGATAAATCGTCACTAATTTGCTGGTATCTATCTGCTAAAAAAGACATTTCTAAAGGAAATGCATATCTTGAGGGATCTTCATAAAATTTAGGCAAAAAGGCATTATCAGTAAAACGTTCTAAAATTAATTTGGCATTAAAATCTTGCGCCATCAACATTGCTAAACTTGTTTTTCCTGCACCAATATTGCCTTCAATAGCAATGTAATTATATTTTGAAAAGTTATATGATTTCCTAGGGTTCTTCAACCAAATTTTAATGGGCTCAAGTATAGAATTATCTTCGCATTCTTCTAATAAAATAGCAACCTTTTTATTTAATGTTGGATGAATAATTTTTGTCCCTATATCATTAAGCGGTTGCAACACAAAACGTCTCTTTCCCATTTCGGGATGAGGCACCTTTAGCGTTTCGGTATCGATAATTTGATCTTCAGCAAAAATAATATCTAAGTCTATAACCCTAGCTTCATACCCTTTACCTTCAGAGCGTGTGCGCCCCATTTTAGTTTCAATTCTTAGCAGTTTTTGCAATACAGTTTCTGAATCTAAATAACTTTCTAAAACTAAACATGCATTAAAAAAATCGTCACTTTCAAAACCAAAAGCCGGTGATTTATACACCTTAGAAATTAGTTTAATGTTTCCAATTTCAACATGAATAGTATCTACAGCATCTTGAAGGTTTTTAAGTTTATCTCCTTTGTTGCTTCCTAAGGCTATATGATATGTCGTTGGTTTTTGCATAAAAAGCAAAATAACTAAAACAATTTTTAATCCATTATATTTACACAACCTATTTATTCACAATTATAAATGACATTAAAAGACAAACTTGCAGCCCAACGTATATACATCCTTTTAGGTGCTTTATTCATAACCTCGCTTGTTGTTTCAAACCTCATTTTTCAGAAATTCTTCTACTGGTACCCTTTTGATATTGAAATATTTGGTAGCAAACTTTTTGAGATTTCTGTTGGTATTTTACCCTACCCCATTACCTTTTTAATTACAGATTTAATTAGTGAAATTTACGGCAAGAAACGCGCTAATGATGTTGTTGTGACTGGTATTTTTGCTTCTTTATTCTCTCTTTTAATTATAAAAATGGGAAGTGTAGTTCCTGCAATCTCTTGGTCTTATGTAAAAGACGATACGTTTCAAACTGTATTTGGAAATTCTTCTATAGCCGTTTTTGCAAGTATGCTTACCTATCTATTCGCTCAATTTGTTGACATTCAAATATATCATTTCTGGAAACGCCTTACCAAAGGCAAACACCTCTGGTTGCGAAATAATTTCTCTACTTGGTTTTCTCAATTTGTAGACACCTTTACTATTGTGTTTCTTCTTTGTTCTTTTGGTATTATTGATTGGGTAAATTTTAAAGGTTTACTGATTAGTGGTTTTATTTTTAAAGTCCTTATTGCGGTTTTAGACACTCCTTTTTTATATCTAAGTGTTTATTTATTCAGGAAACGTTTCAATTTAAAGGTCAATGAAGAGATAGATTTTCTGGGAGCAGATTTAATCAAAAAATAGCGTTAAGGGATAAATTACATTAAACTTTTTCACTTCGTTCAACTAAAACATTATTCTGTACGTATATACTTATTAAACCATATTGTTGGTTTATTTTAAGTAAAATACGTGTGTACAAATTACAAATTAACCCCAATGAAGAAAGCATTTAAAATTATTGGAATTACCATACTTATTATCATCGCTCTTTTAATTGCCATCCCTTTTGCCTTTCAAGGTCAAATACAGGATATGGTAAAACGATTTATAAATCAAAACCTTAATGCGCAAGTAGAATTTAATGCTGTTAGCCTAAGTTTTATTCAAAGTTTCCCGCAAGCTCATGTAAACGTAAATGATTTGGTGATTACAAATTTTGAACCTTTTAAAGATGAGACTTTTGTTACTGTAAAAGACATTGACTTCACCATGTCTATAAAAGAATTATTTAAAAATGCGAGTGAAGACCCTATTGTAGTCAACGCTATTTATGTTAATGAAGCCCTATTAACCTTAAAAACAGACTCCTTTGGCAACAATAATTACGACATTACTAAAGAAGATTCTAATAACGCTTCCGCAGAAGAAGAAACCAGTAGTTTTTCTTTCAGCATTGAAGACTACCAAATAAAAAATAGTGCACTCACCTATATAGATGAAATTTCTGAGACTTTAATTCACATCTCAGAATTAAATCATGAAGGTCATGGCACATTTTCTGCTGAAACTTCAGAACTAAATACAACCAGTAATGCCAATGTGAGTTTCACTATAAACAGCACCAATTATTTAAATAATAATTCCATTAAAATCGATGCCTTAATAGGTCTAGACTTAGCAAACAGCAAATACACTTTTAAAGACAATAAAGGATTTATTAACGACCTACCACTTCATTTTGAAGGTTATGTTCAGCAAGTTGAAAATGGACAAGAGATTGATATTACTTTCGAAAACCCGGAATCTAACTTTAAAAACTTTTTGGCAATAATCCCAAAAACCTATTCTAAAAACATTGAAGATGTTGAAACCTCAGGAGATTTTAAAATTAAAGGAGTCATTAAAGGCTTAAGTTCAGATGAAACGATACCCAAGCTCGATATTCGCATCAGTTCAAATAATGCTTCCTTTAAATATCCTGATTTACCTAAACGCGTTGATCATATTAATATTAATACCATTATAAAAAACACAACTGGTCTGGTTGATGATACCTATATTGACATTAAAGCTCTTGACTTTAAAATTGATAATGATGTTTTTAAATCATCAACTACTTTAAAAAACATCACAAAAAATATGATGGTTAATGCGCATGTAGATGGTATTTTAAGTTTAGGCAACATTACTAAAGTATACCCTATTGAGTTGGAACATGATTTAAGTGGTATTTTAAAAGGCAAGTTAAATACCAGATTTGACATGGATGCTTTAGAAACAAATGCCTATGATCGCATAAAAAATGAAGGCTCAGTAAGCATTACAGATTTCATTTTCTCTTCTGAAGATATTGTAAACCCAATACATATTTCTCAAGCCAATATGACGTTTAATCCAGCAACCGTATCATTAAATACATTTAAAGCAAAAACTGGCAATAGCGATTTGGATGCGACCGGAAGTATAAATAATCTTCTTGGGTTTTTATTAAGTGATGGTACGCTTAAAGGTAATTTTAATGTCAATTCTAATAACTTCAAGGTAAGTGATTTTATGTCTGAAGAGGACTCATCAACTGAAAACAAAACCACAGGAGATTCAGAATCTCTTAAGATTCCATCATTTTTAGACTGCACTATAAACGCAAATGCCAAAGCGGTAGTTTATGATAATTTAAATCTAAAAGACTTAAAAGGAACGTTGTTTATAAAAAATCAAAAAGCCATACTTGAAAACATGACTTCAAGTATTTTTGATGGAGCTCTCTCAATATCTGGCGATGTTTCCACAAAAGAAAAAACCCCTACGTTTAATTTGAACCTTGGTGCGAAAAACTTGGATATTTCTAAATCCTTTAAAGGGTTAGAGCTCTTACAAAATTTAGCTCCAATTGCTAAGGTTCTCGATGGAAAATTAAATACAGACCTAAAACTATCGGGCAGTTTAGATAAAGACTTTTTACCTAATTTAAATTCTATGTCTGGTGATGCTTTAGCTGAATTGTTAGCAACTAGGATAAACAAAAATCAAGATGATTTAATAACTAAATTGGATGGCGCATTAGGCTTTGTTGATTTTGACAAGCTAGATTTAAAAGACCTAAAAGCGCATGTTGAATTTACAGATGGCCAAGTAGCCGTAAAACCTTTTAATTTCAAATATAAAGATATTGACATCGAAGTCTCTGGCGCCCATGGTTTTGATAAAACCATAAATTATAATGCCATTTTTAATGTTCCCGCCAAATATCTAGGTAGCGATGTCAATAGACTTATTGGAAGTATTAACGACTATGAAATAAACAACATATCTATTCCAGTAACTGCAAATATTGGTGGTAGCTATGCAAATCCTTCTATCAAATCTGATTTAAGTAGTGGCGTTAAAAATCTATCAAACCAACTTGTTGAAATTCAAAAGCAGAAATTACTAAATCAAGGAAAAGCTGAAGTAAATAATTTAATTAATGATGTTATTGGAGAAAATCAATCTAAAACCGATTCGATAAAAAAAGAGCAAAACAATACTGTTGAAAATGTTTTAAATGATATTATAAAGTCAGGTAAAACACCTAAAGACTCAGCCAAAACGGACCAAACAACAGAGGCTGTTAAAAATGTTTTAGGAGGTTTATTAGGCAAATCCAAAAAGGACACGGTAAATTAATAATACAAACAGTATCAATTGATTAAAAAATTTACTATTTATTAGGTTTTCTTAATAAAAATATTGAATTTTGCCATCCCTTTTAAAAGGATAGATTAAAAATAAAAAATAAAGTACCATATATATGTTAAAAATAATTGTAAAAGACGGCGAAAATATAGAACGCGCTTTAAAGCGTTACAAAAGAAAACACAGAAACATTAAAGTAATGCAAAATCTAAGAGATGGTCAGTTTTTCACTAAACCTTCTGTAAAAAGACGTCGTGAAGTTCAAAAAGCAGCATATATTCAAAATTTAAGAGATCAAGAGGATATATAAATTGACTCTTTCTAAATAATTTAAAATCCATTTACATCATGTTTGTAAATGGATTTTTTTGTTTTCGCCCACACCTTTACTTCATTTCTTTTAAAATATTAAAAACAAAACTGTAAGTTTTCGCGGTTTGTTTACACAAAACAAATGTGATTCTAATATACTTACTTATTGGGTTTTTAACCGCCACCATAAGCGCATTACCGCTAGGAGCTTCAAATATTGCGGTAATCAATACAACATTAAAGCAGAATGCTCAACAAGCCTTTAAAATTGCAATTACAGCTGGAATCGCAGAGGTTATACTGTCATACTATACACTTCATTTCAATAAAGTAATTAAAGATTTTTTTAATAACAACCTATGGGTACAAGTTTTACTGGTAGTCATCCTGTTTGTTGCGGGTAGTATCTTATTGCTTAAAAAACAATCTAGTGCTACTTCTAAAAAAAGAATAGTCACCAAATCAAAATATGCAACTGGGTTTTTATTAGGTATGATAAACCCTCCTGTTTTAATTTACTGGGTTATTGCTTATGGCGTTATAAATAGTAATGATTTTATGTTGTCCCTAAAATCATCATTCTCGACTTTGTTTTTATTCTTTTCAGGAGTCTATCTTGGGAAACTTTTAACCTTATATGCCTATAGTAAAGTCAGTCTCGTCATAAAAAGTAAAATTCAAAATATAAATAAGATCGTGAATAAAGTCACTGGTTTACTTTTAATATTCTTAAGCTTTATTCAAGCTTTGAAAATATACGTTTTCTAATCCATTGAGATATTAACCACCAAGCCCTCATTAGCTCGAATGTTAAAAACAGTTTGATCTTCGAAAATTAGATATTGCCCTTTAACACCAACCAATTTTCCTGAGTATTGTTGAGACTTTATAAGATTTAAGCTTTTTGGTTTTTCAGGATATTTATTTACTGGGAACTCTAAATGTGTTTCCGTATTATTATCAATGAAATAATCTTCAACTTCCTTAGGAATATATTGAGATAATCGATCTCTCCATTCAACTAAGTTTTCGTCTTCAATATCATTTTTAAGCATTTTCCTCCAATTGGTTTTGTCAGCCACATGCTCTTTTAAAGCAACTTCAGTGATTCCAGCTAAATACCTATTAGGTACCTCAACAATCTCAATAGCCTCATGAGCGCCTTGATCAATCCATCTTGTAGGTACTTGACTTTTTCTTGTTACACCAACCTTTACATTACTAGAATTAGCTAAGTATACAATATGTGCTTGTAACTGAGCTCTTTTTTCATACTCTAAATCACGATCTTCTTTACCCAAATGTGCAGTGCTCAATTCTGGCCTCATAATCCAATCTCCAGCCTTCGCTGTATCATAAAAACACTGCTTATCGAAACCCTGTCTGTAAATAGGTTTATCCAAACCACAGTTTAAACATTGATACTTAACAAACTTAATGGTGATATTTTTATCCAATAATTGGTTCATGTTTATAAAGTCATTTTCAAACACTAAATAGTACTGAATCGGACTAGAAAACTCGGTTGTCATTTTTGTTAAAACACCTTGGTAGGTCATGAAAAAAAGTATTATTTTTAAAATCTTAAAGATAAAATAAATATGCCAATACCTATAGTTAATTCAATTGCTTCTTGGTTTTTAAAAAAACGATTTCATCAAATTGAGTTGTTTTTAAAATACCCAAATGAAGTACAAAATGAATTACTATTAAGTTTAATTGGTATAGCAAAAGACACTGAAATTGGAAAAGAGCACGACTTCGCATCGATAAAGAACTACAGAACTTTTGCCGAACGTGTACCCATAAAAAACTATGATGGCTGGCAAGATGTTATTGAGCGTTCGCGACGCGGCGAGAGTAATTTATTTTGGCCCACTCCAATAAAGTGGTTTGCAAAATCTAGTGGTACAACAAGAGCCAAAAGCAAATTCATTCCTGTGAGTATGGAGTCTCTTGAAGATTGCCATTATGCAGCAAGTAAAGATTTGCTCTGCATGTATTTAAACAATAATGAAGATTCTCAATTGTTTACAGGTAAAAGCTTACGTCTAGGAGGCAGTAAAGAACTATACACGGAAAATGGGACTGTTTTTGGCGATTTATCTGCTATCTTAATTGATAACATGCCTTTTTGGGCAGAGTTTAGCAGTACCCCTAGCAGTAAGGTGTCTTTAATGAGTGATTGGGAGCATAAAATGCAAGCCATAGTTGATGAAACTATTAACGAGAATGTTACAAGTCTGGCGGGTGTCCCGTCCTGGATGTTAGTTTTACTTAATAATGTTTTAGAAACTACAGGAAAGCAAAATTTACATGAAGTCTGGCCAAACCTTGAAGTGTATTTTCATGGCGGGGTAAGTTTCACACCATATAAAGATCAGTACAAAAATATTCTTCATAATAAGGATTTTAAGTATTACGAGACTTATAATGCTTCAGAGGGTTTTTTTGCCATTCAAGACCGAAATGATTCTAATGAACTACTATTGATGCTTGATTATGGTATTTTTTATGAGTTTATTCCAATGAACATATATGCCACTGCAGAGGAAAAAGCAATCCCTCTAAGTGAAGTCAAATTAAACCAAAATTATGCTGTAATTATTACTACAAATGCAGGGTTATGGCGGTATAAGATTGGGGATACTGTAAGGTTTACATCATTAAACCCATACAGGATTAAAATATCAGGAAGAACAAAGCATCATATCAACGTGTTTGGAGAAGAACTTATTATTGAGAATGCCGAAAATGCGCTTAAAAAAGTATGCAAACGCACAAAATCAGAAATAGTAGATTTCACTGCTGCTCCTATTTTTATGGAAGGTAAAGAAAAAGGTGCTCATGAATGGTTGATTGAGTTTAAAACACCCCCAAAAGACATTAACTATTTTAACGAATTATTTGATAATGCCCTGAAATCATTAAACTCTGATTATGAAGCAAAACGCCACAATAATATCACACTTAACAAACCAAAAATTCATGTAGCTCGTTATCACCTGTTTTATGATTGGTTAAAACAAAATAATAAGTTAGGTGGCCAGCACAAAATCCCGAGACTTGCTAACACTCGCGAGTACATGGATGAATTGTTAAAACTTAACAATTAAATTTTAGTAAAAACCGTAAAAAACTAATAACTTGTCGAATTAAATGGCGATTAATCTATGAAATTCGATTAAAGCTTTTTATCAGTTCTATATTTATAGTCTTAATTCATTATAATCCCTCAATTAAATGAAAGCAATAGTATCTTTTTTCATTTGCCTTATTTGCAGCTTTAGCTATAGTCAAGGCACTTCGAATTCAAATTTTAATATAAATAAAAATCTTCACGATGGTCAAATTAATTCAAATATTGGATCTAATGGGTTTAGTTTTGAATTAATTGATGCTGGTATTAATACGAAGTATTCTGAAATTGGTTCAGATATATATAGAGATAAAATCATTTTAGTTTCTACAAAAAAAATTGGAGGAGTTGCTAAAATTGACCCAAATACGGGTGAAGCATTCAAAGAATTATTTCGTGCAGACATTAGTGCAAATGGATCGTTAAGCAGGCCTTTGTTATTCTCAAAAATCTTGAATTCTAACAATAGTGAGGATAATCTAACATTTTCTCCAGATCAACAGACCGTTTATTATACCAGAAGTAGCAAAGAGAATTCCCTCGAATTTAAACTTTATAAAGCCGAGTTACAAGAAAACACAATTGGAATATGGATTAACCATGCTTTAGTTAGCTTCAATGAACCTAACATTTCCATTGAAACACCTTTTGTAAATAAATCTGGCGATAAACTTTATTTTTCAGCTAATTTCCCTGATGCGATAGGCGGATACGATTTATATGTTTCAAATATTAATGCAGACGGCACATTAAGTGCGCCTAAAAACCTAGGAAACACCATAAATACAGTAAAAGACGAAAAGTACCCAGCACTTTCTCTAGACGGAAAGCATTTATTTTTCTCTTCAAAAGGACATGAAAATTTAGGCGGTTATGATGTGTTTAGAAGTAGAATATCAAAAAGTGGCTTTTCACCTGTTATTAACCTTGGTAATACCATAAACTCCTCATCGGACGAGATTGCATATTTTTTAGCTGGTAGAAACAAAGGCTATGTAACGTCGAATAGACAAGGAGGCAAGGGAGGTTATGACATCTATACAGCGACTAATGATGATGTAATTCAAATATTAAGTGGAAACATTACTGATAAGGAAACACAAATAAACCTACCCAATACTTTGGTTGTTTTGGAAGACATAGATGGAGAAGAAATAGCCAGAACAACAAGTAATGAACAAGGAGTATATAAATTTGATGTTGCACCTTATGAAAAATACATTTTAAAAACTAGTAAGGATGGCTTTAAAGATGAATCCTTTTCTTTTTTCTCAAATGTTGGCAATACAAGTGATTATGAAATGAATTTAGAGCTTGTTATAACTGAACCTGTGATTGCAGAAGTGAATGACAAATTACAAATCGTTTTAGAAAATATTTATTTTGACTTTAATAAATGGAATGTTAAGGAGGAATCCACCATATCATTAAACAAAATTGTAAAAGTACTTAAGGAAAATCTAGAAATGAAATTGATGATTAATGCCCATACAGATAATAAGGGTAGAGAGTCTTACAATTTAAACTTATCTAATAAACGCGCAGCATCCGCAGTTAAATATATTTTATCTAAAGGTATTTCTCAAGATAGATTACAATCAAAAGGATATGGTGAAACGCAACCATTGATAGATTGTAAATCGGATTGTTCTGACGATGATTTACAAGCAAATAGGCGAATTGAATTTGTAATTTTAGAATAACTTCAATTACTGAATAGAGTTAAACTCGTTTAAAAACAACCCAATTAAGTCTTTTAACGAGTATTTCATCTTATAATCTAAAACACATCAAAAACACTTTGCCTAGTAAGTTTATAAGTATATTTTTAAAAAGTTTTAAAACTTAAACACAAAAAAAATCTGTAAATATTTCTATTTCCCTCTTGAAATTTTACTTCAAATACTAATTAAAATATTCCATTATTAATTAATATCCATAAAAAAACCACACTTTTAGTGTGGTTTTTTTATTATAGTAAAAGAATATAAAAATGTTTTATGAAACCGCTTTAAGTTTTTTTATTGTTGTTTTAGACAATTTACCTTCAGCATAAGCTTTAGTTACGTTTAACTCTTTTTCATCACTACTTGGTAAATCGAACATCGCATCGGTTAAAATCTCTTCGCAAAGAGAACGTAATCCTCTTGCTCCTAGCTTATACTCAATAGCCTTATTAACAATAAAATCTAAAGCACCGTCAGTAATTTTAAATTCAATTTTATCCATATCAAACAATTTTTTGTATTGTTTGATAATTGCATTCTTAGGTTCTGTTAAAATAGCTCGTAAGGTATCGGCATCCAAAGGATTCATATAGGTTAGCACCGGCAAACGCCCTATGATTTCGGGAATCAAACCAAAATCTTTTAAATCTTTTGGAATAATGTATTGCAATAAGTGATCCTGATCTACAACATCATCTGACATGGAAGCACTATAACCGACTGCTTGCATGTTTAATCGCTTAGAAATCACACGCTCAATACCATCAAAAGCGCCGCCAGCTATGAATAAAATATTCTCAGTATTTACTTCTATGAACTTTTGATCAGGGTGTTTCCTACCTCCTTTTGGTGGAACATTAACAACCGTTCCTTCCAATAGTTTTAATAACGCCTGCTGTACCCCTTCACCTGAAACATCTCTTGTTATCGATGGATTATCACTTTTACGAGCAATCTTATCAATCTCATCAATAAAAACAATTCCCTTTTCAGCTTTCTCTAAGTTATAATCAGCAGCCTGTAAAAGTCTGGTTAAAATACTTTCAACATCTTCACCTACATAACCTGCCTCTGTCAACACCGTAGCATCAACAATAGCTAAAGGTACATTCAACATTTTAGCTATGGTTTTAGCCATTAAGGTTTTACCTGTACCTGTTTGACCAACCATCATGATATTACTCTTTTGAATATCGATATCGTCTGTAGTTGGTGTTTGCAACAATCTCTTATAGTGATTATATACGGCCACAGACATTACTTTTTTCGTAACATCTTGCCCTATAATATATTCATCAAGGAAAGCTTTTATTTGATGTGGTTTGCGAAGCTTTAATTCAGCCGACAAATCATTACTGTCATTTTGTTTTGACTCTTCCAGCACAATACCATGAGCCTGCTCAATACATCTATCGCATATATGCGCGTCTAAGCCTGCTATCAACAAGTTTGTCTCTGGCTTCTTTCTACCACAAAATGAACACTCTAATTCTTCTTTTGCCATTAATCTAATTCTATTTTGGTGTAAATTATTATAACTACTTCTGTTACAATCTTATAAAATTACAATTTTTTATTTAATTACGTGCTAATATCTCGTCAATCATACCGTATTCCTTGGCTTTATCCGCCTTCATCCAGTAATCTCTATCGCTATCTTCATATACTTTGTCGTAATCTTGTCCAGAGTGCTTACTAATAATTTTATAAAGTTCTTCTTTTAAAATCAATATTTCTCTTGCCGTAATTTCAATATCACTAGCCTGCCCTTGAGCACCACCCAATGGCTGATGAATCATAACTCGAGAATGTGTTAAACCACTACGTTTTCCTTTTTCTCCTGCACACAATAACACAGCACCCATTGACGCAGCCATACCAGTACAAATTGTCGCAACATCTGGTTTAATAAACTGCATGGTATCATAAATACCTAAACCTGCGTATACACTCCCTCCTGGAGAATTAATATAAATTTGAATATCTTTATTTGCGTCTGTACTTTCCAAGAACAATAACTGCGCCTGAACAATATTAGCAACTTGATCATTTATACCTGTTCCTAAAAAAATGATTCTATCCATCATTAAACGAGAAAACACGTCAAAAACAGCAATATTCATTTGGCGTTCCTCAATAATGTTTGGAGTAAGATTAGTAGGATACATACTACTTATAATTTTATTATAATATGTACTACTTATCCCTTGATCTTTTATCGCGAATTTTTCAAATTCTTTTGCGTAATCCATAATTTTAAAATTGATTTTTATTAAAATATTGACTTACAACAAGATATGTTTAAAGTCAAATTTATTAAGATTTTTACTGAATAAAAAAGCGCCTAAATCCAACGATTTAAGCGCTTAAATATAAGCATTTATTATTTACCTATTTATCACCATAAACTTCTTTAACAAAGTTTTCGTAACTTAATTCTTTAACTTTAATATTTGCTTTTTCTTTATAAACTTCTAAAAGTTTTTGGCTAACTAATTGTTCTGAAATTCTTCGAGCTTCATCTTGATTAGATAGTACGCGTGCTGCTATATCATCTAATTCTTTATCTGAAGGATTCATTTGACCAAACTGCGCCATCTGCCCTTTTATCATTTCCCTAGCATGATTCTTAATATCATCCATAGTCACTTGAACATCATTATCAGCAATTAGCTTACCTTCGATTAATTGGTAACGTAAACTTTTTTCTGATTTTTCATACTCTTCTTTTGCCGTATCAGCATCCATTTCTTTTTCGCCTGCAGTTTGCATCCATTTTGTTAAAAATTCAGCTGGCAAATCAAATTTTGTATTATCAACTAAATATTCAGTAACATCATTTAAAAACTTTTGATCTGCTTGTTGAACAAATTGCTTTTCGGCGTCTTCTTTGATTTTTGTTCTTAATTCTGTTACAGAACTAACTTTTTCCTGAGGGAAAAGTTTATCAAATAATTCTTGATCTAAATCTGCTAATTGGCGCTCATTAATTTCAGTAATTGTAAAATTCACTTCAACATCTAAACCGTGTACGGCATCATGATCTAGTTTTAAAGCATGCATTAAGTCATGCTCATCATCAAAAAGACCTTTAGTTTTCAAAGTAAGTACATCGCCCGCCTTAGCTCCAATAAATTGTTTTGCAGTAGACTTTCCTTTAAATTTATCTAAGGTTAAAGTTACAGTATTATCAATTTCTTTTTCTTCGTTAGTGTAAGCTCCTGTAATCTCACTGTCTTTAACAACAGTATCTTGAGATACTAATTTCCCGTATTGTTTTTGAATACGTTCAATTTGCTCATCAATCATTTTATCATCGGCAACAATGTTATACTTCGTAATTGCCTTTTTGCTTTTTAATTCTACATCAAATTCTGGAGCTAAACCTAATTCAAATTCAAAAGAAAACCCCTCAGCATCCCAATTAATATCATCTTGAGGCTTTGGTAAAGGTTGCCCAAGAACATCCAATTTTTCTTCAGTTAAATATTTATTTAAGGCATCTTGTAGTAATTTATTAACCTCATCAACCAATACAGCTTTACCATATTGCTTTTTAACCATACCCATTGGCACATGCCCTTTTCTAAAACCAGGAATGTTTGCCGTCTTTCTATAATCTGTTAAGATTTTTTCAACTTTATCACTGTAATCCTCTTTAACGATATCTACTTTTACTACAGCATTTAATGCGTCAACGTTTTCTCTTGTAATATTCATTTTCAACTTAATAAAACCCACAAAGGGCATTTAACAAAAGGTTTTTGAATCAAAATTGACCAAACCAAAATTGGGATGCAAAAATAATATATTTTTACATCCCAACAAAGTTTTTAATTGCTTGATTTTAAGCTACATTTTATCTTCTTTTAAAAGCGAATAAAGAATGGATTGAAGAATAGACAAAAGCACGCTAAACAGTATCGCTGTCCAAATGCTACTTACTGAAAATCCGTCAATTAAATTACCAGCTAATAAAATTATTAAAGCATTAATTATTAACAGAAATAAGCCCAATGTTAGGATCGTAATTGGTAAGGTAAAAATAACCAAAATTGGCTTCACAAATAGATTCAACAAGGCTAGAACTACTGACACTATAATTGCAGTGATATACCCATCAACGGTTACCCCTGGTAAAACATATGCCAAAATAAATACTGCTACGGCTGATAATAATAACTTGAGAATGAGTTTCATTTTATAATTTTTACTAAATGTACAAAATATTTCAACTTACAAACCCTATAACAGCATCAAAAAAATCTTTGGGGTTTTCGGCATGTAACCAGTGTCCTGCATTTGAAATAGCCACAATACCAGCTTTAGGAAATTGATTTGAGATAATGGTTTCATCATCCAAACCAATATACTCGGAACGGTCCCCTCTTAAAAATAACGTCGCTTTATCAAACTTTAAATAGCTTGGTAAAGATTCTCCAACCTCAGCAACTTCTCTTTTCAAAACTTCCAAATTTAATCTTAAGCCTAATTGCCCCTTCTCAACCCAATATAAATTTTTTAGCAAAAATTGTCGTGTCCCAAAATCTGAAACATAACTACTTAATACTTTATCGGCTTCTCCTCGCCCCTTGATCTTACTAAAATCTAGAGCACACAATCCATCAAGTATAGCATCATGATGTACAGGATAAAATCTGGGTGATATATCTGCAACTATTAATTTTGAAACAAGTTCTGGGTATTCAGCTGCGAATAACATAGCTGTTTTCCCTCCCATGGAATGCCCCAACAAAATTACATCTTCTAGCTCATATTCATCACAATACTGCTTCAAATCTTGAGCAAGTACTTCATAATTAAAAGCATCATCATGAAAACTTCTGCCATGATTTCGCTGATCTACCAAGTGTACCTGAAAACCCTTTTCGCTAAATTGATTCCCAAGTGTTTTCCAATTATCACTCATTCCCAAAAATCCATGTAAAATAACAAATGGCTTTCCTTCTCCTAGAATATTTGAATGTAGTAGCATTATTTTAATTTACGTAAATACATCTGAATAACGTTTTCAATACCCAAATACAGGCTTTCTGCAATTAAAGCATGTCCAATAGAAACCTCTAGAAGTCCTGAAACATTTTCTTTAAAAAACTGAATGTTTTCCAAAGACAAATCATGCCCAGCATTTACTCCAAGACCTAATTCGGTAGCTAACTTAGCACTTTCAGCAAACGGCTGTATGGCATTAGTATTTCCTAAGCCATATTGAAGCGCATAGGATTCCGTATATAACTCAATCCTATCTGTCCCTGTTTCTTTTGCCCCTTCTATTTGTTCCAAAACAGGGTCAACAAAAATAGAAGTTCTAATACCATTATTCTGAAACTCATTAATCACATCACTTAAAAAATCTTTATGCTTAATGGTATCCCAACCTGCATTACTAGTTAAAGCCTCAACGGCATCTGGAACCAAAGTCACTTGAGTGGGTTTTACCTCTAGCACCAACTTCATAAAAGAATCTACAGGATTACCCTCAATATTATATTCAGTATAAACTTCTGGCTTTAAATCTCTTGCATCCTGATACCTAATATGTCTTTCGTCCGGTCTAGGGTGAATTGTTACGCCCTCTGCCCCAAAGCGCTGTACATCTTTTGCAAACTGAACTACATTGGGAACATCCCCTCCTCTAGAATTTCTTAATGTAGCGATCTTATTGATATTAACACTTAGCTTTGTCATAAATTAGCTTTAAAACGCAAAAATACAAAGTACAACAAGCATACATACTTTTTTTTTGATTAATTTGCAGGCAACAAAAACATACTCTGGAATAAGTAAAAAATGGCTTTTCTGAAGATTTTTTGTAAAAAATGACGAAGGTAGCTAAACAATAAAAACATGAAGCTCTCAGATTTTATAATTAATGATATTAAACCTGTTAACAACAAAAGTAAAATCAAAGATTTACAAATGCTTTTTAATCAGTTAACATTTTCTCATGTTCCGGTTCAAGATGATAGCAAAACCTATTTAGGAAGTTTTTCTGAAACCGATGCGCATTGTTGCGAAAGCGATAAACTATTGAGCGACTACAGATATTCTTTTGAAGACTTTTTTGTTAGGGATACTACAATTTTATTAGATATCATAGAGGCTTTCGCCATCAATTCAACAAATATTATGCCGGTACTAAATGATCGAAATGAGTACTTAGGCTATTACGAATTAAATGATATTATACATTTATTAGGAGATTCTCCATTTTTTAGAGAAGCAGGAGGCGTTCTAATTGTTGAGAAAGGAATTAATGATTATTCTTTTAGCGAATTAAGCCAAATAGTAGAATCGA
Organism: uncultured Algibacter sp.; assembly: GCF_947495925.1. Classification (GTDB taxonomy): domain Bacteria; phylum Bacteroidota; class Bacteroidia; order Flavobacteriales; family Flavobacteriaceae; genus Algibacter_E. Next base: position 383,819 of record NZ_CANMAU010000002.1, on the reverse strand, counting down.
ACGATGGCAAACTGCTGGGTGCATTTATATCAAAAATGAATACTGATTTAGTTCAAATCACGCTTAAAATTGGAAATTCAGGTCTAAATGATATCATTCAAACCTTTAGAAGGTATAGTTATAACATTGTTTCGGGACATGAAGAAGACGGGTATCTTGAAAACTTAAAAGAACGTTCAGATTATTTAAAAAAGTACTTAAACATTTAATATATGAAAGTTGCAGTTTTCGGACGATTTTATAACGAGCGAACAACATCTTCTGTTGAAAGGCTTTCTAATTATTTACTCGAAAAAAATATTGAGGTTTATATTGAAAATCATTTTTTTGATTTATTAAATACCGAATCTTCAAAAGAGAAAGATTTTAGTTCTTTTAAAACATTTGATACTTTAGATACATCATTTAATTTCCTTGTTAGTATTGGTGGAGACGGAACTATTTTAAGAGCTATCACTTTTGTAAAAGATATTGATATCCCAATTATTGGCATCAATACGGGACGTCTTGGTTTTTTAGCCACTATTCAAGTTGATGTTATTGAACATGCCTTACAAAATATAATTGATGGCAAGTATAAAATCTCTGAAAGAAGTCTATTAACCGTAGAAACGTTGCCAGAAAACAAAGATATCACCTCCTTAAGCTTTGCAATGAACGAAGTTGCAGTAAGCCGAAAAAATACCACTTCGATGATTACTGTTGAAACACATCTAGACGGTGAATATTTAACTTCCTATTGGAGTGATGGCTTAATCGTTTCAACGCCAACAGGCTCCACAGGCTACTCATTAAGTTGTGGCGGACCAGTAATAACACCAGGCACAAATAGCTTTGTTTTAACGCCAATCGCACCTCATAATTTAAGTGCAAGACCCCTAATTATACCGGATTCCACAGAGATACACTTAAGAGTTCGTGGAAGGGAAGAAAGTCACTTGGTTTCTTTAGATTCAAGGATAGCTACTCTTGAGAATGAAACGTTAATAAAGATCAAAAAAGCAGATTTTAAAATCAAAATGATTGACCTATTAAGTGAAAGCTTTTTAACCACACTTCGAAAAAAACTGCTTTGGGGTGAAGACAAACGGAACTAAACCTAAAACAATAATTCAAAAGAAAATCTGTTTAACACTCATACTATTGAGCTCAAATTATCACAAGCTCATCTTATTTATTATATTTGCAAACTTTTGAATATTTATGAGGCATTTAATCATATTGATAATAAGCATTTTAAGCATCAACCTAAACTATTCTCAAATTAACGAGATTGGTGTTTTTGTTGGCGGCAGTAATTTAATTGGAGACGTTGGAGCTACCAACTATATTTCCCCAAATGCACCTACCCTCGGGCTTTTATATAAATGGAACGCTAGCAAACGACATTCCTGGAGAGCATCTGTAATTTACTCCGACTTAAAAGCCTATGACTCAAAATCAGATGATCCAAGACGTCTAGAAAGGGACTATTCGTTTGATTCAAATTTATTTGAAATTTCCGCTGGACTGGAATTTACATTTATGGATTTTAATTTACATTCAGGTGAAAAAGTTTTTACACCTTATATATATTCAGGAATTAGCTCAGCAAGACATAATGATTTTTACTTTGTTAATGGGGTTCAAACTCCCGAAAACACTTCCAGTTGGTCTTTTGGGATTCCGATGGTTTTAGGTATTAAAGGGAGTTTTATTGAGGGCATTGTGTTAGGTATTGAAGTAGGAGCTCGTTACACATTCTCAGATAGTATTGATGGTAGTCTTCCTAAAAATGATAGTAATCAAGAGTTTAGATTTGGAAACGTCAACAATACAGATTGGTACGTGTTTTCAGGTTTGACACTAACCTATACCTTTGGGGAAAACCCTTGTTATTGCGTAGAATAAATGGATTTAAAAGCAAGCATACAAACAAAAAAACTACCTAGGCATATTGCCATCATAATGGATGGTAATGGCAGATGGGCAAAGCAAAAAGGCTATATACGTGCTGTAGGTCATGAAAATGGCACAAAATCTGTTCGTCAAATTGTTGAATCTTGTACTGAACTTGGTATAGAAAATTTAACACTCTACGCTTTTTCAACAGAGAACTGGAATAGGCCTAAACTTGAAGTTAAAACTTTAATGAAGCTTTTAGTCTCTTCACTAAAAAAAGAAATAAAAACACTTCAAGACAACAATATAAAACTTTCAGCAATTGGAGCCCTAGACACCTTGCCAAATAAAGTCCATAAGGAACTTTTTGAAGTCATAGAAAAAACAAAAAATAATTCTCGAATGACTTTAACATTAGCCTTAAGCTATGGTTCTAGAGAAGAAATAATAAACGTAGTTAAAGAAATTAGCAATAAAGTTAAAAATAATATAATTTCGCCCGAAAAAATTGATGAATCAATTATAAATGAGCATCTTTACACGCAAAATTTGCCAGACGTAGATTTACTTATTAGAACTAGTGGGGAACAACGGATAAGTAATTTTCTATTATGGCAAATTGCATATGCGGAATTATTTTTTACAAATGTACTGTGGCCCGATTTTGCGAAGGAGCATTTGTATGAAGCGATTATTGAATATCAAAAAAGAGAACGACGATTTGGGAAAACGAGTGAACAACTTAGTTAAAATTTTACCTTTTACCACATATATAAAGTACTGTTTTGCTATAATTCTTTTTATAAGCTGTTATCATATAGAGGCACAAGAATTAAAAGGAAAATATACTTTAGGTGAGATTTCTGTTGCGGGTAACACTTCCTTTAGCGAGCAAACTATTATAACCTACTCTGGGTTAAGCAAGGGGAAAGAGATTTCAATCCCTGGTGAAGAAATAAGCAATGCCATAAAAAAATTATGGAACTCTAAATTATTTAATGACATTGAAGTTTATGTTACTAAAGTAGAAGACGGCGTTGCTTTTTTGGAAATCAGGCTTTCAGATTTACCTCAGATTAATGAAGTTAAAGTTAATGGGGTAAAAAAAGGAGAACAAGAAAAAGTTATTAAAGAGAATGTCCTTAACAGAGGGGTCAAGGTTACTGAAAACTTAATTACAAACACCAAAAATTTCTTAGAAAAAAAGTATAAGAAAAAAGGTTTTGTGAACACTAAGGTTTATATTAATGCTATAGATGTTAAAGATTCCCTTGAAACTGCCAGAGTTAATTTATTGGTAAATATTGACCAAGGCAAAAAAGTAAAAATTAAAGATATTACATTTAATGGTAATGATGTTTTAGGTGATAAAAAACTTAGAAAAAGCATGAAAAGTACCAAAAAAATTAATCGACTTAGATTATGGAAACGTTCTAAGTTTATTGATTCAGCTTATCAGGCAGACTTAGGTCATGTTATTGACACCTATAAAGAAAATGGTTATAGAGATGCTAGAATTGTAGGTGATACTATGATTATTAATGATGACAAAACTATTTCCCTTGAAATTGATGTCAATGAAGGAGAACTCTATGAATTTGGGAATATCAGTTTCATTGGTAATACCGTATACAGTAACGAATACTTAAGCCGAATTTTACGCATCAACAAAGGAGATACATACAACGGAATTTTATTACAAAAGCGTATAGCCGACGCATCAAAACCAGATGCCTTTGATATTACGAATCAATATCAAAATAATGGTTATTTATTCTCAACTATAAACACTGTTGAAGTCAGTGCAGACAACAATGTTATTGACATTGAGGTTAGAATTTCGGAAGGAAAACCAGCTTACTTTAATAAGGTAAGTGTTATTGGTAATGATAAAACTAACGATCATGTAATATATAGAGAAATAAGAACACGTCCTGGTCAACTCTATAGTAAATCTAATGTTGTTCGTACGGTTAGGGAACTTGGTCAGTTAGGGTTTTTCGAAGCTCAAGAAATTTCACCTAACTTTATCAACCCTAATCCTAATGAGGGGACTATTGATATGGAATATTCTGTAAAAGAAACAGGTTCTAGTCAAATTGAGTTACAAGGTGGTTACGGTGGTGGTGGCTTTATTGGTACCTTGGGGCTTTCTTTTAATAATTTTTCTATTAAAGACATATTCAAAAAAGATGCCTATAAACCTATTCCTATGGGAGATGGTCAAAAGCTAGCATTGCGCTTGCAAGCCAGTAGATTTTACCAAACTTATAGTTTCTCGTTTTCTGAGCCATGGCTTGGTGGCAAACGTCCAGTACAATTTTCAGCCTCTTTATCACATACAAGGCAATTTTTATTCAATCCAGTTACCAGAAACGCAGATAAAAGTAGAAGTTTTAATATTACTGGTATTACTTTTGGTTTAGCTAAAAGACTGCAAGTTCCAGATGACTTCTTTACACTTTCCCAAGCTATAAGTTATCAACGTTATGATTTAAATAATTATAACACGGGGTTATTTACATTTGGAGATGGTTACTCAAACAATTTATCTTATACTGTTGGTTTAAGTAGAAACAACACAAGTGTCGATCCAATCTTTCCTACCGGTGGATCTAGTTTTTCTGCGAGTATAAAATTCTCGCCACCTTGGTCGTTACTTGATGGTGTTGACTATACTGCACTTAAGAATGAACGTGCCGAAAATGAAGCTATACAGCGTGATGTTAATAGTACACCTAAAGAAGTTGCAGATGCTACAGCTCGAATTTCTGAAATAGATCAAGAACGTTATAGATGGTTAGAATTCTATAAAATTAAATTTAAAGGTGAATGGTATACTGAAGTTGCAAAAAATTTAGTTTTAAGACCATTAGCTGAGTTCGGCTTTTTGGGAGCCTATAATAATGATAGAGGGGTAATTCCTTTTGAAAGATTCTTTCTTGGGGGTGATGGCCTTGGTAATTACAGTTTGGATGGACGCGAAGCCATTCAATTGCGAGGATACCCCAACCAATCTTTATCAAGTGTTGATGGAGGAACTATTTATAACAAATTTTCTTTAGAATTACGTTATCCAATAACCTTGAAATCTTCGGCAAAAATTTATGCTTTAGGATTTCTTGAGGCAGGATCCTCATTTGATAATTTTAAAGATTACAACCCTTTTGATTTAAATAGATCTGCTGGTGTAGGTCTGCGTATTTTTATGCCTGCTTTTGGATTATTAGGTATTGATTTTGGTTATGGATTTGATCCCCTTCCTGGTTTAATTACACCTAATGGGTGGGAAACACACTTCATAATTGGACAACAGTTTTAAACATTAAAATTATTTTGGCACGATATTTTCTATTAACACATTGATGATTTGCATGAGAATTAAAATTTTTAAGATTATATTTCGTTAATTTTGAAGATTAGGTTCAAAAAGGCAGAGATAAATCATCTGTCGCTTTTAGGATTTATTAAGTTATAAGTTATAAAATATTAAAACAGATGAAAAATAACGTTCTTTTTTTACTGACAGTAGTATTTTTGTCTTGCCTGTCGTCTCATGCTCAGCGTGGTGTAAGGATAGGATATATAGACACTGAATATATTTTAGAAAACGTACCGGAATATCAAGAAGCTACGGCTCAGTTAGATGAAAGAGCTCAAAAATGGAAAAATGAAATTCAAGCTAAATTGGCTAATGTTGAACAAAAGAGAAAAGATTTAAGTAACGAAAAGGCCTTATTAACTCAAGAATTAATTAACGAGCGCGAAGAAGATATTGATTTTGAAGAAAATGAAATATTAGATTATCAGCAAAAGCGGTTTGGCCCTAATGGCGACTTATTTATTCAAAAAAGGTCATTAATGCAGCCTATACAGGATCAAATTTTTTCGGCTGTACAAGACATTGCTAGTGGCAAAAAGTATGACTTTATTTTTGATAAATCATCAGATGCAGTTATGCTATTCTCTGCCAAACAATATGATTTGAGCGAACAAATTTTAAGAAGTATAAAAAGAACTTCAAAGCGAACGCAAGCGCAATCAAAGGCAGAAAAAAAGAAAGCAAAAAGTGAAGAATTGATTCCTGAAATAAACCATGAAAAGGAAGCGAGAGAACAGGCTTTAGAAGAGAAAAAAAATGAACGAGAAAGTGCCATTGAAAAAGCAAGACAAGAAAAGCTAGCTGCTCGTGAGGCAAAAGTAAAAGCATCTGAAGAAAGACGTAGAAAAATTTTAGAAGACCGGGAAAAAGCTAAACAGGCCAAACTAGATGCAAGAAGTGCGACAACAGAGGCAGCAGTATCAGAAAGCGTGAAAAGTGTTCAAAAAACCAATGACATAAAACCCGAAACTGAAGTCAAAACAAGAGAACAACTTATTGAAGAAAATAGACAGAAAAAACTAAAAGAACGAGAAGAAAGAAAAAAAGCTCTTGAAGAAAGAAAAAGAAAAATATTAGAAGATAGACAAAAGGCAAGAGATAGTATAAACGCTAGTAGAAAATAAATTTATAACACAATTAACACTTATTTAAAAATGAAACATTTAAAAACTCTATTATTAGCAACTGCATTATGTATGGTAACCGTTAGTTTTACGCAAGCACAAAGCAAAGTTGCACATATAAACACGCAAGAATTAATTGCCGCTATGCCTGAGGCTAAAGCCGCACAAACAGAAATTGAAACGTTAGGAAAAACGTATCAAACCGATATTCAAGCTTCTATTACAGAATACCAAAACACAGTAAAGCAGTATGAAGCAGAAGCGGCTACTAAAACCGATGAAGAAAATCAAAAAAGAGGTTTAGAATTACAAGAAAAACAACAACGTATTCAACAATTTAGACAAGATGCTCAGCAAGATATTGCTAAAAAAGAGGCAGAATTATTTAAACCTATTCAAGAAAAAGCAATGGCTGCTATAAATACTGTTGCTAAAGAAAAAGGATACCAATATGTACTTGATAGAGCTACTTTAATTGTTGCCGATGGTGATGATATCTTAGCCGATGTTAAAAAGAACTTAGGCATCTAAAAACTCTAGATTTTAAATAAATAATATGAAAGCTGTCTTTTAAAAGACAGCTTTTTTACTTTTGCTAAAGTATGAGTAAACAATCAATTGGTATTTTTGATTCAGGAGTGGGAGGTACTTCTATTTGGAAAGAGATTAAAGCGCTTTTACCGAACGAAAACTCCATTTACCTAGCAGATAGTAAAAACGCTCCGTACGGCCCCAAAGGGAAGGATACCATTATTGAACTTTCTAAAAAAAATACCGAATATTTACTGAGCAAAAACTGCAAACTCCTTATTGTAGCTTGCAATACCGCCACAACAAATGCTATAGATTATTTACGTGACACATATCCGGTCCCTTTTATTGGCATTGAACCAGCCATAAAACCAGCAGCCTTACAAACAAAAACAAATGCTGTTGGTATTTTAGCCACGAAGGGTACATTAAGTAGTGCCTTATTTTCAAAAACTTCAAATCTATTTGCAAGTCATATAAGGGTAGTTGAACAAAATGGCGATGGCATTGTTGAACTTATTGAAAACGGACAGTTGTATTCTGACGAAATGAAATCCCTATTATCCTTATATCTAAAACCCATGCTTAAGGCCAATATTGATTACTTAGTTTTAGGTTGCACGCACTACCCATATTTAATTCCTATACTAATCGAATTACTTCCAAAACATATTAAGATAATAGACTCTGGAGAAGCAGTTGCAAGACAAACGAAGTCTATTCTGAAAAAAAACAATCTTTTAAATACCGAAACTATAATTTCTAATAATTCATTTTATACGAATGGTAACCTAGAGATTCTGAATTCATTAATTGGAACAAACTACCCGATAGAATATCTAGATTTTTAAAAATGATATCACTCTTTGCGTTAAGGATTGTAGCGGCATCCTTTTTTGATTACTTACAATTACTCTTATTTGGACAATAATATTTAAAAGGAATCTACGCTCTTTCCCCTCGCTATGACCAAAAAAGATATAGCGAAAAGCCTGACCCTTGTGGTAACGCCTTTATTGAAAAATAAATTGGATAATATTAAACCTAACTACTCTTTAAACCAACTGGCATACTTTATATAAGCATCTGCAATGCGATTAATCTCGCCAGAAACAAGATCTTCATTCACATCTTTTACTTTTTTTGCTGGAACTCCGGCATATATACTTCCTGCCTCAACTATAGTGTTTTTAGTAAGCACCGCTCCGGCTGCAATAATGCTATTACTTTCTACGACACAACCGTCCATAATGATACTACCCATACCAATCAAAACATTATCTTGTATAGTACAACCGTGAACCAAAGCATTATGACCAATAGATACATTATTTCCAATAGTGGTAGGCGCTGTTTTATAAGTACCATGAATTACTGCTCCGTCTTGAATATTAACTTTATTCCCCATTTTTATGAAGTTAACATCGCCGCGAACAACAGCGCTAAACCAAATACTGCATTGGCTTCCCATGGTAACATCACCAACAATAGTTGCGTTTTCAGCTATAAAACAATCTTTTGATATTTGAGGAGATTTTCCTCTTACAGGCAATACTACTGGCATAATTTTGTTCTTTATTTAAAATATGATAACAAGTCGGATTTTCTTGAGGCCGAGACAATAATTTGCTTTCCATTACTAAGCAACACACTCCCCCCTTTACCCTTAAGATATTTTACCACTTCGTTCACATTCACAAGATAAGACTTATGGACTCTTGCAAAACTAGCATTGCTTAAGGCTTCTTCAAAATATTTTAAAGTTTTACTCACCAATTTCTTTTTATTATTATTGAGGTAAATCTCGGTATAATTATCATCTGCCTTACAATATAGTATATCTGAGGTGTTAATAATTTCAAAACCATCTAATTGAGGAATGGTTATTTTCCCCTCTATATTGTTTGTTTTTGGAATTAAAACTTGATCCTGAAGGGCATCCTCCTTTGTTTTAATTTCAGTAACGTAATCTACGGCCTTTATTAGCTCATCAATTGAAATAGGTTTCATTAAATAATAGCTAGCATGAGCGTTTAAAGCTTCCATAGCGTAATGATTATATGCCGTAACAAAAATGGTTTCAAAATCTATATCACCAACTTTGTCTAGCAAATCAAAAGCGTTGCCATAGGGCATTTCAACATCAAGAAACACTAAATCTAAATCATTATTTCTTATTAAAACCAAAGCTTCTTCAACATTGGATGCCTCCCCTGAAACATTTACATTAGGGCAGTATTTATTGAGATAGTTTTTTAAAATATCTCTACTTGTTTCTTCATCTTCAACTATAATCGCGTTTAGTTTCATTTAGTCTTTTTTGAGTGTTACAACAACCTGGGTACCAGTGTCAACTTCATCTTGAAAATCAGTAATTGCCACATCTACTTTGTCTTTATACATGTCGTTTAAAATAGAAACACGTTTTTTTATATTCCCCATTCCCTTTGAGTTTTGCCTCTGCTGATTTTCAGTTTTTAAAGCTTTTGAATTTGCTCTACCGATACCATCGTCAGAAATTGTAATTTTTATTTCGTCCTCTCCAGATTCCAAAATATCAATGCGCAATAAACCTTTTGTTTTTTTATATCTAAGCCCATGCCAAACCGCATTTTCAATATAAGGTTGCAATAACATGGGGGGAATAACAAACTCCTTAATTTTTATATTTTCATCAACCTGGATAGTATAATCAAATTTATCTTTAAACCTAAAATGTTCTAACTTGGTATACAATTGTAATAATTCAATTTCCTTTTCTAAAGGTATAAAGTCTTCTTCACTATTCTCAAGAACGGCACGCATTAGCAGAGAAAAATCAGTAAGATATTTGTTCGCCGTTCTTTCATCATTTAACGCTATAAAACTATTTACCGAGTTTAAAGCATTAAAAATGAAATGAGGATTCATCTGACTTCGAAGACTTTTTAATGCCAGTAAGTTATTTGCTAAACGCTGTTGTTTAATATATTTATACATTAAAAAAGCAACGATTAGCAATAATAAAACACCGCCAACTAGGGAATATATAATAAGTTTCTGCCTTTTAGATTGCTCCGCAGTTAATAGATATTTGCTTTCAGACAAGGCCCTATCTCCTTCTAAGCTTGAAATTCTATTTTGTTTACTTACAATATCTTTACTAAACCTTGATGCCTGAGAAATTTCTTGTTCCTTTATCGCATATAATTCATCTACCACCTCAACATAGTCTTGATAGGCCAAAAGTGCCTTATCAAACTGACCTGCATCGCGATACACTTCAGATAATTTTCTTGTTGCATCTTTTTGAACTAATAAGTCTTTTTTGCTGTCGGCCTCTTCAATACTTCTCTCTAAATAAGGAATCGCATTTACATAATCCTGCTGAGAAGCATATGCCCGACCAATTTTATAATTTTGCTTTTGCGGAGTAATACTGCTCTCATTATTGAAAACAGAGTCTGTTTCAATGTCTTCTATATCATTTAAAGCTTCCTTTCTCAATTCAATCTCATATGAAAAATCATTAACCTCACTCTTAAAATCGGCTACTTTTACTTTTTCTTCGACCGCTCTTTTTTTGTTTTGTGTATTGGCAAGTTGCATGGATTTTCTAAAATACACATCGGCATTTTCTAGTTCCCCATTAGCATTATAAGATTGAGCAATTTTAGAATTTAAATCTGTAATTTTTGGCGTAATTAGATGCTCCTTCGCAATATTCAATCCTTTCTGATAACTCTTTATCGCTTCTTGATAGTTTTTGATTAAAAGATAGACGTCTCCTTTACCTTCAAACAACTCTACCAACTGCCAATTTGATAGTTTACCCTTGTTTATACTTTGATAAGTATTTAAACTTTCTTGATAGCTCTTATTATTCTTATATGCTTTTGCAAGTTTAAATTGTAAGGCAACATCATTCGAATTTTGTAGACTTATTCGATAGTTTGACACCGCCAAATCATATTGCTTCCAGTAATCATAAACATCGCCTAAAATTTGATAGGCCTTAGCGTTTTCTTTTGTCGATTTACTTCTAGAAAGTGCATCTGCTATAAACTGGATACTCTTCTTCGCATCTTTATTTAAATAATACTTTGCAGAATCTATTTGAGTATTATAGTTTTCAGATTGGTCTATCCTTGAAAGTTTTTTTGATTTAGAGTATTCCAATTCCTCTTTGACTGTCGGCTCTACTTCCACCCTTATTTCATCATCATTTTTTACAGTATAGAACACAGTTTCAAAATCAATATGTCTTATTGTCAATTCATCCCCTATTCTGGCCTGAATTCTAAAGGATCCAAAAATGTCGGTTGTCGTATAATCGCCTCCTGTAATTTCAATATTTACATTTGGAATGGGCTCTCTAGTATCACTTTCAATAACTAACCCTTTAACGGTAAATTTAGGACCTTGATTTATTTGCGCAATATTGGTCTGTGCAAAAGCCCATATACTGCTTGAAGTAAATAATGAAACCCAGAAATATTTTAGTGCTTGCCGCATATCCTATTTTAAGATAGATAAACTTACGTACTTTACTTGGTTTATTAAAATAGCCATAGATCAAAAACTACACTTTTTACAAACGAAGCCACCCATTCACAAATTCATTTGAGCCATTCGCTCATTCAAAACTATTGCTGACTCATTCTATGTTTTTTAAGAATTAAGTTCATTCTAGTTTTACGGTGTTAATCAAAAAAATATAAAATCGTGAAAACATTATTTAAATCTATTTTCTTATGCACAGCAATAATTGTAGTTGCATCGTGCTATGCCAAAAGCAAAAAACAAAACATCTCTTATACTCAGTATTTTACAAACCATCCTGAGTTTAGCAAACAGTATATTAAAGTAGCCTTGTTGCTTGATACTAGCAATAGCATGGACGGATTAATTGATCAAGCAAAATCTCAACTCTGGGATATTGTTAATGAACTATCTTATGCAAAATGTGGAGACAAAAAACCTAACCTCGAAATTGCCCTATATGAATATGGGAATGACAGATTAAACGGCCGCGAAGGTTATATCCGGCAAGTTTTAGCTTTTAGTGATGACTTAGATGACATTTCAAAAGAACTATTCTCTTTAACTACTAATGGCGGTGAAGAATATTGTGGTCAAGCCATTCAAACCTCTTTAAACCAATTAGATTGGGGTAAAAATGCAGATGATTTGAAACTTATTTTTATAGCTGGGAACGAGCCCTTTACTCAAGGTAAAATAAACTATAAGAACGCATCAGCCAATGCACGAGAAAAAGATGTAACAATAAATACTATTTTTTGCGGAGATTACAATCAAGGCATCTCTACCCATTGGAAGGATGGTGCACAATTAACACAGGGAGATTATATGGCTATAAATCAAAACCGTACCACTGTTCATATAGCTTCTCCATATGACGACGATATATTACTTCTGAATAAAAAACTCAACAAAACCTATGTTATTTATGGCACCAAAGGCAGACAAAAACAAGCAATTCAAGCAGAGCAAGATAGCAATGCAAGTTCTTACAGCAAAGCTAATGCAGTTAAGCGCACCATCAGTAAAAGTTCTCACCTTTATAAGAATAAAACTTGGGATTTAGTTGATGCCATTGAAATGGACGAAGTTGACATCGAAGATGTTGAAGAAAATATGTTACCTGCTGAATTAAAAGGAAAAACTGAAGCTGAAATTAAAACCTTCGTAAATAATAAACGCGAAGAACGACATACTATTCAAAAGGAAATTCAAGAATTAAATGCTAAACGTAAAGATTACATTTTAAAACAGAAGAAAGAAAATAACAACGGATTAGAAAATGCCATGACCAAAGCCATTAAAGAACAAGCTAAAAAGAAAAAATACACGTGGCAATAACAAAACAAAAAGAGGTTCATTTTAGGAGCCTCTTTCTTTTTTTAATTTACTGCGGGACATTCACATTCAAAACGTTCTTTTCTACAACTAAAATTATAACCCAAAGTGAGTTGATGAAAGCCTCCATTAGTAAAAACAACTGAATTTGTTTGATGTGTATAATTATACGCAAACATAAAACTATTATAATTAACACCTAAAATAGGTGAAACCTGCTGCAGTTTCTGACTATTAATTGTTCCGTTATTAGTTAAATATTCAGCACCGTCTAAACTTTGTCTATAAGACACTCCCGCCCATATTTTACCAAAATCCATTTTTTTATAGGCCTTTCCATTTATATCAATGGTTGCCTCTTTAGTGGCATCTTTGTATTGAAACAAAATTGATGGTTCAAAACTCCATGTACTACCTAATTTGTTAAATACATAACCTGTTGAAAAAAGATATCTTCTTAAATTGCTCGTAATTTGAAGATCATTATTAACACCAGAATTATTTAACAAATTCTTTATTGTACCGTGTGCATAAAAATCAAGATAGTGATATGAAAACCCGAGATCCAAATTAAAATTGGTAGAACTTTGAACCACACCACTAATAATCGGATCGCCTATTGGTGCTCCATTTAAAAAAGAGGTTTCGTCTAATTGATATTGAATAAAACCTGCACTTAAACCAAAAGAAAGCATATTTAAATCAACCTCACTCCTAGAAAACAATAAATGATGTGCATAAGTGAAATACGCTCCAGTTTGAGAATGATAGCCGTTTTTATCGGTATATACAATACCACCAATAGCGGAAGGTGAATCACCCAGTCTTCCATTTACACTAAGCGTTAAAAGTTTTGGCGCATCCTCCTGTCCAAACCATTGCTGTCTTGCAGTCAACCTTATTTTAGCGCAGTTCGCAACCCCAGCCATAGAAGGATGAATCAAATAATAGTTATCTGTAAGATAATCTGAATAAATTGGTAAGCCTTCCTGCGATGAAGCTACATGACCAATTAATATCATCATGATAAAAACTATATAATTTTTAAATTTCATACAACTGGTTAAATTCGGATCGATTTGACATTAACGTTTAATACCCTAATATATTATAAGTAGATAAAAGAGATAAGCCCTTATATTTCTTTAACTTTTTTAGAATACAACAAAAACAAATATAAAGTTATCTTTTAGTACTTTTGTCAAAAATTAGCTAAAATGAACACTTTCAAGGTTTCAGCGCAAGAAACATCAAATAACAACATCGTAAAATTTGAAGTAAACCAATTTATAACCAAGCATCAAAGCTTTGAATTCAACAATATTGATGATGCAAAAGCATCACCATTAGCTCAACAATTATTTTATTTACCTTTTGTAAAAAAAGTATATCTTTCTAGTAATTTTGTTGCTGTTGAACGCTATAATATTGTAGAATGGAGCGATGTTCAAGATGAAGTATCCGAACAAATTGAAGCCTACTTAAATGATGGTGGCGTTGTTGTTGAAGAAACTGCCGCGCCCAAAAAAGTACCTGTTACGGTTTATGCTGAGAGTACACCAAACCCATCGGTAATGAAATTTGTAGCGAACAAAAAAATTGTAACTGCCCTTTTTGAATTTACCTCTATTGATGATGCAAAATTATCTCCCTTAGCTACCGAGTTATTTCATTTCCCATTTGTAAAAAGTATATTTATTGATGAAAATTATGTGTCTATTACTAAATATGATATTGCAGAGTGGGAAGACATAACCATTGAATTAAGAGAATATATTAAAAATTATATCGAGCAAGGAAAAGATATAATGTTAGCTAACGCAGCAGAAACGTTAAAAAAATCTTCTCAGCAATTAGATAGTCATTTTGATACTCTGGATGACACCTCTAAAGAGATTATAAATATTCTAGAAGAATATGTAAAACCAGCTGTTGCAAGTGATGGAGGAAACATACAGTTTATTTCTTATGATGCCGACACCAAAAATGTTAGTGTTATGCTTCAGGGAGCTTGTAGTGGTTGTCCCTCTTCAACCTACACGCTAAAAAGCGGCATTGAAAACATGCTAAAGGAAATGTTACCAGGAAAAATTGAAATGGTCGAAGCAATAAATGGTTAGTTAACCCTTTCTAAAAGATTTTTAAACAATAACGAAAAGCGTTCAAGTTAATGAGCGCTTTTTTTATCCCTAAATTTCGCTAAATTTGATTTATGAAATATTTTAAAGTAGTTGTATTATTTCTTTTATTCATTGGATGTAAGGATCAAAATTCAGAGCCATCTGAACATGAACACACAAATAATCTCATTCATGAAACTAGTCCATATTTGTTGCAGCATGCGCACAACCCTGTAGATTGGAATGCATGGAATGAAAAAACTTTAGCTAAGGCTAAAGCTGAAAAAAAGCTTATTCTTGTTAGTATTGGATATTCAGCATGCCACTGGTGTCATGTAATGGAGCACGAGTGTTTTGAAGATAGTTTGGTTGCCCAGGTCATGAATAAAAATTTTATCAACATTAAAGTTGACCGCGAGGAAAGACCAGATGTTGATCAGGCATATATGAGTGCTGTACAGCTTATGAATAATGGCTCTGGAGGTTGGCCTTTAAATGCAATTACTTTACCCGATGGACGTCCTGTATGGGGAGCCGGAACATTTATACCTAAAAAACAATGGATAAGTGTTTTAAATCAAATATCTAAGCTCTATATAGAAGACCCCGATAAACTCTTTAAACAAGCTGATAACGTTGAACGGGGCGTTAAGTCGATGGGAATAATTTCATTAAATACTGATGAACCCGTTTTTGACAACGGCTATATTGATAAATCTGTTAAAAATTGGTCTGAAAAGTTTGATCATGATTTTGGTGGTTTAAGCCCAGAACCAAAATTTATGATGCCTAATAATTATCACTTTTTACTCAGATATGCCTATCAAACCAATAACAAAAAACTAATGAACCATGTTAATAAGACACTCAAAAAAATGGCGTATGGAGGTGTTTTTGATCAATTAGGCGGAGGTTTTTCAAGATATTCCGTAGATTCTAAATGGCATGTTCCTCATTTTGAAAAAATGCTGTACGATAATGGTCAATTAGCTAGTTTGTATGCAGATGCATATCTCATAACAAAAAATGATTTGTACAAAAACATTGTTGAAGAAACACTAAACTATATTAAAAACGAAATGACAACTGAAGAAGGTGCCTTTTATTCTTCTTTAGATGCAGACAGCATGACTTCTGAAGGAGAACTTGAGGAAGGTGCTTTTTATATTTGGAAGAAAGACTCACTTAAGCATATTTTAAAAAGCGATTTTGATCTATTCTCCGATTATTATAATATTAATGATTATGGGTTATGGGAACATGATAATTATGTCCTAATTAGAAAAGATGATGATAAAGATATCATTGAAAAATATAGCTTGTCTCAGGAAACCTTAATTGAAAAGAAAAACAACTGGAAAGAGATACTGCTAAAAGAGCGAAAAAAAAGAGCAAAACCCCGATTAGATGATAAGACTTTGACATCTTGGAATGGTTTGATGCTTAAAGGTTATGTTGATGCCTATCGCGTACTTCAAAATCAAACCTATCTAGATACAGCTTTAAAAAATGCAAACTTTATTATTAATAATATGTTGCGCAAAGATGGGGGCTTAAACCACACGTTTAAAAATAGAGAAAGTAAGATTAACGGGTATTTAGAGGACTATGCTACCACTATTGATGCCTTTATAGCACTTTACGAAAATACCTTAGATGAGAAATGGCTCACCATCGCCAGAGATTTGGTAGAATATGTTTTTAATCATTTCTATGATAAAAATAGTAATATGTTTTTTTACACCTCTAATGAAGATAGTTCCTTGGTTGTAAGAAATATAGAATATTATGATAAAGTAATTCCTTCTGGCAACTCAATAATGGCAAAAAACTTATTTAAACTAGCTCATTTTTTTGACAATGAAGAGTTTCGAACAACGGCTATTACAATGCTAAACAACGTAAAACCAGAAATGCAAGACTATCCGTCAAGTTACTCGAATTGGTTTGATTTAATGTTAAATTATGCGCAACCCTACTACGAAGTTGTGATTGTGGGTAAAGAAGCTAAATCTAAAATTACTGACTTAAACAAAACCTACGTACCAAATAAACTGATAGCCGGAAGTCTTTCAGACAATAGCTTACCTTTATTAGTAAATAGATACAACCCGCAAGAAACCTTAATTTATGTATGTGTAAATAAAGCTTGTAAATTACCTGTCTCTGAGGTTGAAAAGGCTATTTCATTAATTAAATAATAACTAGAGCCTTATTAACGCTACTTTGTTATACTATGCATTTAGTCGCACTATAGCTTAACGAACCTCTAAAAATATCGCAGTAAAGAAGATCTTGTCAAGTTTAAATACAGTTAAATATGCCATATGATGGTGTTGGATGCTTAATTTGTAAGCACTAAAAAAAGACTAAACCAAATAACAATGAAAGCCTCAAATTTAGTTATTCTAATACTGTTAATTTATTCCTCTTCTAAATCCGCTTTTGCGCAAAACATTGAAATAGATGTTAACCTAAACATTGAACACTCTGTAGACGGCATTTCTGACTTTAGTAGAGAACGCCATATTAATGTCCACTCAACTCCAACAGAGAATGATTGGATTGGTGAAGAAGATAAATTACACTATTTAATTCAAGACTTGGATGTTTATTTTGGAAGAGACAATGGCTCATCTACTTGGAAATTTAAATTAACACCTCAGGATGCATCAAGACCTGCTAAAGCAGACTTAGATTGGATGGTAACCGAAGGAAATAGACTAAAAACACTTTATGAAACCGAAAGGTTAGCCCATCAATACAAAAACAAAGGACATATGATAATGGGTACAAACCCTCACCCCTTATATCCAACTTTAAGCTGGAATGGAGATGGTGTTACCGATACAGGTTGGCAACCATATGACGTGGACACTTCTGCTGAATGGGTTGTGCAATACCTAGATAAGTATTTTGCTCAAAATAATGGGGATTCAGGAGAGCCTTTACCAACTTACTGGGAAGTTGTTAATGAAATTGATATGTTAATGATGACGGGGGTAATGACGTGTACCAGTCAGGAGAAAATTTGGGAGTACCATAACCTCGTTGCCGAAGGTATAAAACAACGCTTAGGGTCTAAGGCCCCAAAAATTGGTGGAATGACCTGGGGTTTACATGACTTTTATAAACCCGATGGAATTTCAAGATATGATCAAAATTATTTAGATCAATATTTAGAGGGCGACGGTATAGCAATATGGCACAATATGATGGACACAGAGGTTGTTTCAACCAAAAATTCGCCATGGTATCAGTGGGATGTTATGTGGCAAGGTTTTATTGATGCAGCTGGGAGTAATATGGATTTTTACGGCATTCATGTTTATGATTGGCCTAAATGGGAATCTCCAAACGGAAGTTATTCTTTTAGAACTGGCGGACATACTGAAGCCATGTTGGACA
This sequence comes from uncultured Algibacter sp., assembly GCF_947495925.1. Lineage (GTDB taxonomy): Bacteria > Bacteroidota > Bacteroidia > Flavobacteriales > Flavobacteriaceae > Algibacter_E. The sequence goes on along the minus strand of NZ_CANMAU010000002.1, from coordinate 365,514 downwards.
TTTTGGAATGGTATGACATTTATAAATTGGGAACAAAAAAAGATATTGTACTTTCAGAGTACGGAGCAGTTACGGGGTACCAACAAAACAAACCAAATATAGATCCCAAACGAAGAGATTGGGAAAACTTAAAACCTTTTAATTCCATGTTGATGCAGTTTTTAGAAAGACCATCTCATGTTGTGCATACCGTACCTTTCACCCCTATTAAAGCAGAATGGGGTGATTGGAAAGACGGGCAGGGTAATGTTACAAACAGATACCCGTATACTTTGATGGATAAAGATTCTGGTGGTAATTGGCAATGGTCTGAATTTATTAAATTCTATGAATTATGGTCTGATGTTAATGGAACTAGAGTAGATACAAAATCTAGCAATATAGATATTCAGGTTGATTCATATATTGATGGTAATCATGTGTACCTGATTTTAAACAATTTAACAAGAACCGAACAAACGTTAAATTTAAATCTATATGATGACCATTCAAGTGTTTTAGAAAACGTTCATCTTAAGCATCTCTATTTAGATGAAGGTAGAGGAATCGCTGGTGAGCCCGTGTTGACCGATCAGATGTTATCAACTGCACCAGGGTCAATTACAATTGGAGCTGAGGCAACCATCATTTTAGACTATAAATATCAAACACCTATACCTATTGATCAAACATCAGTTGAGACAAAGTTTATGGGAGAAAGACTAGGAACAGGAACTAATGCCATTGGAGGAGAAATGTTTAGAGTTAACGCCAATTCTGGTAGTTATTCTATGAATATTAACAATATTGTTGTTCCATCTATTGGAGAAGCAGTACTTCGATTAAGCGGTAAATTTTGGGTAAGTCATATGTATCCTAGTTCTGTTAAAGTTAATGGAAATAGCATTACCATTGATAATAACTGGCGAGGCGTTGAAGAGGACAATGGGAGCAATGTCTTTTTTGGTGTCATGGAAATACCAATTCCAATTGAACATCTAGAAACAAATAACACTTTTGAAATAACAATGCCAAACTCGGCAGAATATGCCACATCAATGCTGCAGATTTGGGGTTTCAGTAAAAAACCGTCTCGTTTTGATGATTCTACAACACAAATTGAGTTACAGGATATAGCTTTGGGAGGTGACATATCTTTAATGGAAGGTTTAACAGAATCCCTTACAATTACATTTACTCCAGAAAATGCTACAGACAAAAATATTACATGGACCTCAAGTAATGATGCCGCTGCAAGCGTAGATGAATTTGGGATTGTTACAGCTCACGCTGAGGGAAGCACTACAATAACGGCAACAAGTGCAGATGGAAACCATAGCGATAATATAACGGTAACAGTAACTCCTTTTTCAGCTATAGCTGTTGCAAACATTTCTATATTAGAAGGTAATACTATAGAAATCCCGTATTATATTACCACTCAACTAACTTCTTCAATTACTCCTTTAAATGCTACAGAGCAAAATGTTGTTTGGTCTTCATCCGATCCAAACATCGTAGAAGTCGGAGCTAATACTGGAAAAATTACAGGAAAAGTTATTTTTGGAAACGCAACTATTACAGCTTCTTTAACAGATCCAAATAATGGGAATACCATACACAATGCCTCTATTGAGGTTAACGTGGCACCAAATGGCGTTTTTGTTGAAACTACTGGTGTTTCTTTAAATCCTCAATCGAAAACTTTAACCTTAAACAATGAACAATTTCAACTACAAGCATCAATTTTACCTAACGACGCCACAATAAACACCTATTCTTGGTCTTCAGACAATACGGATGTTGCAACCGTAAATAATTTTGGAATCGTTTCGGCAATATCAGACGGAACAGCGATAATAACAGTAACAACCGACAGAGGCTCATATACTGCCAATTCAGAAATTACCGTTGCTACAATACCCACAGGTAACACTTTAATAATTGAAGCTGAAAATTTTATTGATACTGATGGGACATTTAACGATGGCCATGTACCTTTAGGTGTTAATAAATCAAGTGTTGGTGTAAATTGGGTTAATTCTGGAGACTGGATTACATATACATTTGATGTATCTAAAACAGCTGAATACGAAATAATTTATTTTATTTCTACTATATCTGATAATGCAGAAATTAGCAGTTACATAGATAACACCCTAGTATCAAAAGATCAAGTTTTAAATAATGGTGCGTGGGATTCCTATATTCCGCTAAAAGCACAAAACACCATTCAATTAACATCAGGGACTCATGCTTTAAGAATTGAAGCCTCAGGAACAAATCCATGGCAATGGAATTTAGAACGCATAGAATTGAGAGAAGTTGAGGGATTAAGTATGAATAGCAATGTACTACTAAAAACGGCAAAACTTATTCCTAATCCAGCTAGTGAAGAAGTATCAATATTTGCTAATATAAATGATAGTTTTAATATAACTATTTATGACTTAAGAGGTAGTTTAATAAAAGACATTGCTATTAACGGCCTTCCTACAACTCTTTCTGTTGATAATCTTCCTGAAGGTGTGTATTTTATAAAAGTATATAATCAGAAATCTCAAAAGATTTTTAAACTGGTTAAAGCCTCAAAACTTTAAAAAATATCGTTTTATTCATTTGATCAATGAAGGAACAATGGACCTAACAAAGAAACAAACATGAATACACTAGCAATTTGTTTAATACTTTTCGTTGCACTTTTACATTTCTATTTCTTAGTTTTAGAAATGTTTTTATGGACTTCTCCTAAGGGCATCAAAACATTCGGATTAAAGTCCAAACAGTTTGCAGAGGACACCAAGGTATTAGCTGCAAACCAAGGTCTGTATAATGGCTTTTTATCTGCTGGACTTGTTTTTGCTATTATGGCAAATGATATAAGAATTGCTATTTTCTTTTTAACATGTGTGGCTTTAGCTGGAATCTATGGGGCTTACACCACGAAGAAGATAAAATTGTTTTATATTCAATCTGTTCCTGCTCTTGCAGCTTTAGTAAGTCTCTTATTGTAAAAATTAATCATTTTTTTACATCTAAAAGAACGAAACACCTTAAATAGTCTTAATTTTGTATTACTAGTATTACTAATTAATTTAAAAAACATGAATTTAGAAAGTATTGACACAGAAAAATGGATTGAGCTAGCCGCCGATTATGGCCTTAAGATTATTGGAGCGATTCTTATTTGGGTAATTGGAGGTTGGATTATCAAAAAACTTTTAAAAACCACAAAAAAAGTAATGGCCAAAGGTGGCTATGATGAGAGTCTTCAAAAGTTTTTATTAAACCTTTTGGGCTGGGGTCTTAAAATTGTACTCATAATAGTTGTTCTTGGTACTGTAGGTGTTGAAACCACTTCATTTGCCGCAATAATAGCAGCTGCTGGTTTAGCTATTGGTTTAGCGCTTCAAGGTTCATTAGGGAATTTTGCTGGAGGTGTATTAATAATGATATTCAAACCTTTCAAAATAGGAGATTTAATAGAAGCTCAAGGAGAAATAGGTGTTGTTAAAGAAATAGAAATTTTTACCACCAAGTTAACAGGTCTTTCTAATAGAGAGATTATTATTCCAAATGGATCGTTATCTAACGGAAATATCATTAACTACACCACTGAAGGGACGCGTCGTGTTGACTTAGTTATAGGTGTAAGCTATGATGCTGATATCAAGAAAACCAAAGAGGTTTTAATGGATGTTTTAACATCGCATCCTCAGGTATTAAAAGAGCCAGCTCCCTCTGTAAATGTTTCTGAACTTGCAGATAGTTCGGTAAACTTTGCTGTAAGACCATGGAGTACGGCTGATGACTATTGGGATGTTTATTTCGGTATTACCGAAAACGTAAAAGAAGCTCTTGATAAAGCGGGCATAGAAATTCCTTACCCACATCAAGTTGAAATACATAAAAATGCCTAAGCTTTTTTAGGCTTTAAAGCTATAAAGTCTTTTAAATAATATGGTTCAAAATAAGCGACATCTTCGGTGTCGCTTTTTTGATATTTTGTAAAAGCCAAATTACTCATTTCATTAGCTGAGGGTAGTTTACCATCAATAAATACCGCATTTGGGTGCTCTATAAGTGCTTTTGTTTTTTCAACACCATTCCCAATAAAATATACTTTCCCTTTTTCAAGATATTCAGAAAATGAGGCTTCATCTAAAATTTGAGCTTGTGTATTTCTTATTTGACTGTGATTAGCATCAAATATTGCAGAATATACTTCCATTCTTCTGGCATCTAGCATGGCTACGATACAACCTTCTTTTATTGTGACTTGCCAAGCCAGTGCTTGTAAGGTGGCCACCGAAATTAATGGCTTGTCCATAGCAAAGCACAATCCTTTGGCAGCAGAAACACCAATGCGAAGTCCTGTGTAAGAACCTGGACCTTTACTTATGGCAATTGCACTTAAATCAACAGAACTTATATGAGCTTCTTTTAAAACAGATTCGATATAAACATGAAGCCTTTCTGCATGAGAATAACTTTTATCATTATCTTCTTTTATCATAATGGTTTCACCATTATCGGATAGCGAAACAGAACAATTAGTAGTTGCAGTCTCAATATTAAGAATATATGTGCTCAATTTAATCTGTTAATGATTTTCCGAGGTAAAAGTCTAAAACTTTTGTCTTAAACACAAAATTATATTTTGAATTAATTAAACTAGATTCCGCATTAATTAACCTATTTCGAACTTGTTCAAATTCGAAAGCATTCATTACACCAAGATTATAGCTTTCTTGCGCATTCTTGAAAGATTCGTTTTGAGCATCAAGAGACAATTTAGAAGACTCAAATTGATTAAATGCAGCCTTGGCATCTGCGTAAGCCTGTTCTATATTTGTTCTTAAATCTTGTTTTTCTTGTTCTAAAGCAAAAGCAATACGCTCATTGTTAATTTTTGCACGAGTCACATTGGCTTTTGTCTGCATTCTATTAAAAATCGGAACGTTTAAGTTAAATCCAAAATTGTAACCTAAATTATCATTAAGTTGCTTTCCAAAACCGTTAGGAATTAAAATGATATTAGGAGGATTATCAGGATCAATTATTGGCCTAACATCATCTTGCCCTTGTTGATGTTGATAGGATGTGAACATACCAGCTCCAAAACTCAATGTTGGATAATAAGCACTTTTAGCAATATCAATACCTAACTCTGAATCTTCAATATTTAATTCTGCCTGCTTAATTTCTGGCCTACTAGTCAAAGCAAAATTATAAATATCATCAGCACTTTTATGTTCTAGCAACACTGCTGGTAACTTCATTTCCATGTCTTGAACATCAAACCCGCGGTGAGAAATTTGCATCAGTTGTGCTAGACTCAATAACGCTAAGTCTACATTATTTTTCACATTGGTCAATTGTTCTTGATCGCTTGCCAATTGAGCATTAACATCAAATAAATCGGCCTTTGGTCTTACCCCAGAATCAACCAGCTCCTTAATCTGCTCTTGACGCTTTTTAGTGACTTGAATTTGATCTTCTGCTACTTTTAAGTTTTCCTTATTAAGCAAAACACTTAAGTACTGGTTTACCACATTCAATGAGATATTATCTTTTAAAATAGATAATTGTAATTTACTGGATTCAATTCCTAATTTCGCCTGCCTATAAACACTTGTGTTTTGAAATCCATTAAACAAAACAACACCAGTATTTAATCCAAAGGTATTTCCTCGTGAATCCGTAGAAATTCGTCGTTGATCTTGATTAATAAACGACCCAAAATTAAAATTTTGTGTTGCCGACCCAGATAAGTTAGGTAAAAAATTACCTTTTGCTGTTATCAAGTTTTCATCGGCTGTATTAACGTCTAGTGCCGTTTGTTTAACACGAATATTATTTTCTAAGGTATAATCTACACACTCTTTTAAAGACCACACTTTTGTTTCTTGAGCTATCCCTATTAGGGATATGAACAGCATAAATAATAAAGTGACTATACTACTCTTCTTCTTTCTCATCCTCATTATCTTTTGATGCTTTATTCCATACTTTAATTTTATCTCCCTCTTCCACACCTTCTGTTATTTCAACATTTATGCCATCAGAAAGCCCAAGCTCTACATCTTTTTTATTGAATTTATTGTCCTCACCCATAATTTCTACAAACGGTTTTTCTGTAATTCTGTTATATTGAAGTAAAGCTTCTCTAATAGCCAAAATACTATCCTTATTATCCAAATCTATCTCGGCATTAGCGCTGTACCCCGCTCTTATATTTCTTAAGGAATCAATTTTCACATCTGCCTTAATAGTAAATTGTACGGCACCGTTTTCTTCAATACCTTTAGGCGCAACAAAGGTTAATTTTGCTGGAAACTCTCTATCTTGAATAGCTCCTAAAATAACTTTTATCTCTTTCCCTTCGCTTACTTTACCTACTTCGGCCTCATCTAACTTTCCTTCAAATATCATAAAGCTCATGTTTGCTATGGTAGCAATAGTTGTTCCTGCATTAAAATTATTACTCTGAATCACTTGATCTCCTTCACGTACAGGAATTTCTAATATTGTTCCAGAAATTTGAGCTACAATATTAGTATTAGCAGAGCTTCCTCCTGAGATAGATCCTTTTTTGATAATCTGATAATCATTTTGAGCTTGTGTAAAAGACTCTTTAGCTTGAAAATAAGATAACTCACTATTTTCAAAATCTTGTTTTGATATCACACCTTTATCAAAAAGTGCCTTATTTCTATTATATAATGTTTTAGAATTTTCAAACGACAATTTTGCAGTTGCTATTCTACTTTTAGCGCTCACTAAATTTTGTTCATTAGGAACTACTCTAATATTAGCTATTAAGTCACCTTTCTCCACGACATCTCCTTCCTCTACTAAAATCTTGTCCACAATTCCGGAAATTTGAGGCTTAAGCTCAATTTCTTCTTCTGGGTTTAACTTTCCTGTTGCGACTGCTTTCGTATTTATAGAAGTATAAAAGGGTTCTTCTACTTTATAATCTACAATACTTTTGGAATTTGCATCTTTAAAATACTTTAACACAAAAGCAAGTAGTACAATAACTACTAAGACTAAAATAATTTTTACTGTTTTGTTCATTTTATTTTGATTGTTTATTCTTCTCTTAATGCTTCAATAGGTTTGACACTTGTTGCTTTAAAAGCAGGTATTAGCCCTATTAAAGTTCCTAAAACTATTAATATAACCATGGCTACAAAAACCACGGCAATTGATACAGATGCGTTTACAATAGCGGCATCATCTCCTTGACCGAAAAAGTGATCTAGAGCAATTAAAATCCAACCTCCGGTAATGATACCAAAAAGTCCAGCTAATAATGTTATGAATACTGCTTCAATAACTATTTGACGTTTTATTTCAAATGGTGTAGCCCCTAAAGCTCTTCTCAAACCTATTTCTTTTGTGCGCTCTTTAACCGTAATGAGTAAAATATTCCCAATGGCAAAAACCCCTGCAAATAGGGTTGCAATGCCTACAAACCAAGTAAGAAACTGCATACCCGTTAAGAAGCCCGTCATTTTTGCAAATTCCTTACCTAAATTAAAGCTACCAAATGCTCTCCTGTCTTCAGGATGAATATTATTTATATTCTTCAATAACAATTTAGCATCCTCTTCAATTTGTTTGATATCAAATTCCGGTTTGCCAGTAATCATCATCCATCCTATTTGATCGCCCCTATTATAAACTTGTTGAAATGTTGTAAATGGCACATGAATATCTGTACTGGGCCCCATATTTACATTCCCGTTTTCAAATAATCCTACAACTTTAAAATTGATGTCATCAATCTCTATATATTGGTCAATAACCTCCTCATCTTTTTTGAATAATTGCTCATAAGTTCCCTTTGAAATAACGGCTACTTTTTTTCGATTATCAATATCACTTTGATTAATAAAACGCCCATGAATTAATTTCTTCTTCTGTAGTTCATCTAATAGCGGATAATCGCCTGCTGTTTGGAAACGCCCTGAAAGGAAATTTCTTGTAACCGCCTTACCTTGTTGACTTCTTGGAAGTACAAATTCAATACCTTCAACATTTTCTTCAATTTTTTTAGCATCTGTTAATGATAAAACTACGCGTCTTCCTTCCTGAAAACCTTTAAACGGCTTACCTGTATTTTGTCCCCAAACAAATACACTATTGGTGGCAAAACTTCCAAATAACCTATTAAACGAATTCTCTAACCCTCTAGCTGAACCTAACAGACCAATAAGCAAAAGTATACCCCACCATACACCAACCATAGTGAGTATAGACCTAAGTTTATTTTTACTTAAGCTATCGAATACTTCTTGCCATGTATCTCTATCTAATAAAAATCTCAGCATAATTAATCGTTTCTTAGTGCTACAATTGGTTTTATTTTTGAAGCCTTTTTAGCTGGTAAATACCCTGCAAGACCTCCTGCAATAATTAGTGTTAAAGTTGCGCCTATTACTAAACTATTATTAACACCAGGGTCTTTAATAAAATAAACTTCTAAACTAGGCCCTATGTATTCCAACACGCCAACACCTACCAATAACCCAATGTACCCCGCAATAGCGGTTATAATAATAGATTCTATTAAAATAATAGATACAATAGATCTTGGTGATGCTCCTAATGCCTTTCGAATGCCAATTTCCTTTGTTCGTTCCTTAACAATAAAAATCATGATATTACTTATACCAACTATTCCTGCTATTAAAGTCCCAAAACCAATAACCAGGATAATAATGGTTAAGCTAAAAGTCATGACATCTACTTGTTTAGTACCCTGTGCCATATTAAACATCCGTATTGCACGCTGATCACTTCTGGCCACATCAAACTTCTCTTTTAAACTTTTCTTCATTGAATTTCCAAATGCCAAAGCTTGATCTGAATTCATTTCAGGGTTATAAGTTAAATGCATTAAATCAACATAGTCATTATTACCATATATAGATTGTGTTGTAGATATAGGCATGTAGATAATCTTCTCTTCATTGTCTCCTTCATCATCGGTAAACACACCCACAATTTTATAAGAGATGCCGCTTAAATTTATATACTTCCCAATAGGGTTTACTTTATAAAACAACTCATTTTCAACAACGCGACCTATTACAACAACCTTAGTTTTCTTATCGATATCATTCTGATTAATATAACGGCCGTCTTTAATCACATTGTTTTCAATAAACATATACTCTGGATATACACCTCTCACCTCATAACTATTTTTTTCGCCACGAAAAGATGCACTTACGTTTTTGTTTACTTTTGAAGTAAAGTATTGAATTTTATCGCCGTATTTATCAATTAAAAAATCGCGATCTTCATTTTTAAACTGAATTTTTCTGCCCGCCTGAAGTCCTTTATGAGCTTGAGAAGTTCTTCCTGCAAATATGACTATGGAATTATTTGCATCTGTACCAAAAGCTTCTTTGAAAGTATTTTTTAAACCATTCGCAATTCCAAAAAGAATAGTAAACAACAAAATAGCAAAGGTTACAGTAAAACCAGAAAGCAAACTTCGCGTTCTGTTTTTATTAATACTTTGAAATATTTCGCGCCAAAGATCTAGATCAAACATATTGCTCGGCTCTCACTTGATTGACTTTCTTATCTTCCATAATAACACCATCTCTTAACCTAACGATGCGCTTGCACATATTAGCAATATCTTCTTCATGTGTTACCATTAATATGGTTTTACCTTCATCATTAAGAGACTGAATAAAATTCATAATATCATAAGATGTTTTAGTATCCAGAGCTCCTGTTGGCTCATCTGCCAAGAGCAATTTGGGGTTTGCAGCCAAGGCTCTTGCAATAGCTACACGCTGCTTTTGACCTCCAGAAAGCTCTTTAGGCAAGTGCTCTGCCCAATTAGCTAGTCCTACTTTTTCTAAGTGAAATAGCGCTTTTTTTTGTCGTTCCTTACGCTTCATACCTTGATAGTACAAAGGCAATGCAACATTTTCAAGTGCATTTTTGTAGTTAATCAAATTAAAGGATTGAAAAATAAACCCTAAGAATTTGTTTCGGTATACAGCCGCTTTTTTTTCCGTTAGATTTTTTATTGGTAATTCATCAAGAATATACTCGCCAGAGTCTGCTTCGTCGAGCATGCCAATAATATTCAATAAAGTTGACTTTCCTGACCCCGAAGATCCCATTATAGCAACCATCTCTCCAGATTCTACCTCAAGATCTATACCTTTTAAAACATGTAAACTGGAATCACCTATTGCATAGGATTTATGAAGCTGATGGATCTTCAACATAACTTTGAATGATTTTGTTTATGCTAATCATTTTGTAGTAAGACTAACAAGACAAAGAAATGTTACAAAAAGGTAGAAAAAAATTATTTATTACTTTTTTAACGTATTGTATTTACGGTAAATAAAGTATCCTAAGCCCCCAACCAGTAAATATGGAATTGCCATGAGGTAAACAATACCATCATTAATACCTTCAGCTGCTGTTTGTCCTTCTTCACTTTCTAAAACAGCACGACACATAGCACACTGGGCATTTGTTTTAAAAAAAAACAAAATAGAAACGAGTAGAAAAACAATTTTGCGATTCATTTTATACGTAATAAGGTGAAATCATGATATAAACAACAACACCAGTGACGGCTACATAAAACCAAAGCGGAAATGTTATACGTGCTATTTTTTTATGTCTTTCTATGTTATTTGTTATACCTCTGACGTATGTAATGAGCACGAATGGAATAACAATTATTGACATTAAAATATGCGTCAATAAAATAAAGTAATAAAAATATTTAACAGCTCCTTCGCCTCCAAACTTTGTAGAATCACTAGTCATGTGATAAGCAACATACATCGCTAAAAACATAACAGATAACGCAATAGCAAAACTCATTAAACGCTTATGAAGTGTAACCTTCTGCTTTTGAATAGCCATAAACGCCAACACCAAAACCAAGGCTGTTAGCGCATTTATTGATGCATAAATTGGTGGTAGAAATGTTAAAGGCTCTACATTTGGTATTTTAACACCAAATAAAACAGCTACTATAACTGGTATTAGAATAGACAAAACAACAATTAATTTGTTGTATTTTTTTTCGTTTAAAACATGTTCTGAATTACTCATTAAGCAACTTTTTAATATCTTCTTTCAAGGCACTTATTTCTTCTTTGGCCCCATCTTCATCAACTTTTTCTTCTTCAGAAATAATTCCTCTGTAATAAATTATAGGATTTCCAAAGCTATCTTTTCTTGAACGTAAAAAGCCATTTTTATCAATCAAAGCAAAGTTCCCTGAATGTTCGAAGCCACCAGCAGCCGTTTCTTCTTCTGCTGTATATAAATTAAAACCTTGATTAGACAATTGGTAAATAAGGTCTTTATCCCCTGTCATTAAATGCCAATTGGGGTTTATTATTCCATATTTCTCAGCATAAGACTTAAGTACGTCTTGGGTATCATAATCGGGATTAATAGTGAATGAGGCCACTCCAAAATCTTCAAAACCTTCGAACGTATTTTGTATTTGAATCAAGTTTTTATTCATTCTAGGACAAATAGTTGGGCACGTTGTAAAAAAGAATTCTACGACATAAACTTTGCCTTCATAATCTTTATTCGTAATCGTTTTGCCATTATGATCTGTAAACGAAAAGGCTGGTACTTTTTTTGCTTCTCCATTTGTTTCAATAAATGCCAAATTAGACAATGTTGATTTATTTTCATTGGCAAAATCACTTCTACTTTCATTTCTAATAATGTCTTTATTAGAAATTCTATCTACAATTCTTGGAATAAATATTATTCCGAAAACAAGCACTATGAAAGCAATACCTATATATGAGTAATTTGTTTTTTTCATCACATCAATTTTTAACTTCTCCTGTTAAATCGTCTGCTCTTCTTGTATCAGAATTAAATTCTCCTTTTCTTTTCTGTCTATATTCAGTAAACAAAATGCGCAAATCATCACTCATCTTATTCTTTATTTCTGCAACTTCAATACAATTGTAAGCATTCAAACCGTAAGTAGCTTTATTTTTTTCAAGCTCTCTATCGGTTCTATCGTCAAGTCTTCCTCTTTGCTTTAAATCTTTATCTACCACGAATACATATTCTGAAGATAAATCGCTTGCCAGATCTGATTCACTCTTTAAACTAAAATATATGCGTTTAACATCAGATGGTTCTCCAAATACAAAATGCCAAAATCTTAAATCTTCGTAAGAGCTTATTTCAGACTTTAATTGCTTAACAGCTTCTTCTGTACCCTTTGGCATTAAAATAACAATTTGGAAACGTTTAAAACCTTTAAACTTATCATAAACCAACTCTTTTAAGTTAAGAGCAGTTGTCGTTTTATTCTTTGGCGTATTCCCCAAAAACCCAAGAACAGTTATATAATCTCTGAGAACAATCTTTTCTTCAGAATTGGAATTGAAATTCTCTAAATCTGAGACAGATTCATTTACAATATCCAGTGGTGTATAATTATGAGTTGCAGGATACAAAAACAATAAAAAGGTTACAGGAAGAAAAAATAAAATTCCCAAAACCACATATCGGCTTATTTTTTTATAATCCATTAACTAATACCGTTACTGTTGTTGAATAAAACTTTGCAAAAATAAAAAAAGGCGGTTTAAAAACCGCCTCTATATCTTAATTTAACTAAAATGATTTAGTTAAAAGTCTCTCTTTATATAACCTTCATCATATACCCTAAATACATATCCTCCTTCTTGTAATAGGATAAATATTAAATACAATATCAAAAAGATAGCTGTCCATACCACAGCACGTCGTAATCCCTTCGTTTCATCACGCATGTGCATGAAATCCCAAGTAATGTAATACGCTTTTACTATTGTTAATATAATGAAAATCCAGTTTAAGGCCTTCATACCTAAAACTTTTCCCATCAACATTTCTGGTTTAATAATACCTAATGCAACCTCTATAATGGTTACAAAAGTTAAGAATGCTAAAACACCCCAGATTTTTTGCGTATTCGACTTAAATTTCCAAAGCCCTCTAAATATTTCTAATTTATGCTCGTGTGCCATTTTATAATCTATTATGAATTAAACTAAGTAGAAGAATGTAAATACAAATACCCAAACTAAATCTACAAAGTGCCAATATAATCCCACTTTTTCAACCATTTCGTAACTTCCTCTGCGTTCATAAGTTCCTAATACCACATTAAAGAAAATGATAATATTAATCACTACCCCTGAAAATACGTGAAATCCGTGAAATCCTGTAATAAAGAAAAAGAAGTCTGCAAATAATGGTGAACCATATTCGTTTACATGAAGATTTGCTCCTTCAACAACCAACTTACCGTTATCCTTAATTTGTTTTAAAGATTCGGCTCTAGATAGAACTGTTTTTTCTCCTTCTGCGGTTAATGTCTGTGTTCTTACTAAAACATTTTCATGAGCCTCCAAACCATGAAGCACTTCTTCAACAGTATAAGTTGGTAATGTTCCTTCAGAAACAAACCATAAACCACTTTTATCTTCATGTTGTGTTCTCTCTGCGTGTGTATCAACAGCAACAAAATCTCTAAGAGCTACACGATGACCATCTGTATCAACAAACTGTAAAATGTTCCCACCTTTAGTTTGCACTGCACCGTAATCTCCTTTAATAAACGTGTTCCACTCCCAAGCTTGAGAGCCAACAAATATTAAACCACCTAAGATGGTTAAAAACATATATATGGTAACTTTTGATTTATTTAAATGATGTCCTGCATCTACAGCTAAAACCATAGTTACAGAAGACATAATAAGTACAAATGTCATAAAAGCCACATAGTACATTGGAGCATCTACACCGTGTAAAAATGGAAAGTGCGTAAACACCTCATCTGCAATGGGCCATGCATCAATAAATTTAAATCTTGAAAATCCGTAAGCTGCTAAAAACCCAGAAAAAGTTAAAGCATCGGAAACAATGAAAAACCACATCATCATTTTACCGTAACTTGCTTGTAAAGGTTGATTACCTCCACCCCAAGTTTTGCCTTCTGCTACTGCTGTACTCATATATAATGGTTGTTATTTAAAAGTTGCACAAAAATAATCATTTTATTTATCTGACGAAATATACACCTGTAAATTTTAACCTATGATAAATGTCAGTTTTACTATAGTTTACGGGTAAATACTCATATATTTTCAATACCAATAAAGGTATATTATCGAACAAAATAAAGAAACAAGAAGAGGTAAACCCAAAGTATATCAATAAAATGCCAAAACGTAGCTGCCAATTCAAAGCCAAGCATATTGTTGGAGGTATACTTCTGTTTAAAATGATTATAAATTACTACTAAAAGACAAATCAAACCAACAACAACGTGCAAAATATGTACAATAGCAATTAGATATATGTACGACATAGTTACATTACTGGTAGGGCCTGTAAAATTATATCCTAAATCAATGATTTGTTGAAAACCTAAAAACTGATTATATACAAACACAAGGCCAAGAGCAAAAGTTAAAATCAACCATAACATAGTTGCTTTACTACGTCTTGCCTTTAACGCTCTTTTAGCTAGTAAGAATGTTATACTACTTATAATTATAACAACTGTACTCATTATAAAAGCATTTGGCAGCTGAAAATCTTTTAACCAATCTGGTCTTGAACTACTCACTACAAAAGCACTAGTCCATCCTGCAAAGGACATCACTAAAGAAATAATACCAAACCAAAGCATCATCTTTTTTGCTCTACTATTCTTTTCTTCCGCGGTTCCTTGAGTTAAATCCATGATTATTGTATAAATTTATCTATAACGTAAACAATTTGCACCAATGTAATATATAATACACTAATTAACATGAGTTGTCTAGCTGCTTTTGTAGTCATTTCTCTAAAAAGCCTTACCGCATAGTGCAACATCCCTAATCCTAAACAAAAAACAATAATGGCCGCAATTATTGACAACTGTAACTTTCCGGTAAATCCAAATACTGGAATAACTGATACAATTACAGTCCAAATAGTATACATTATAGTTTGTACCGCCGTTCCCTTATCTTGTTTGCCCGTTGGCAACATAAAAAAGCCTCCTTTTTTATAATCGTCGAATAAAAACCAACCAATAGCCCAAAAATGAGGAAACTGCCAAAAGAATTGTAACGCAAACAAGGTTCCTGGTTCAATACCAAAATCATCTGTTGCCGCAACCCAACCCAACATAAACGGAATAGCTCCTGGAATAGCTCCAACAAAAACCGCCAATGGTGTTTTTGTTTTTAAAGGCGTATACACACAGGTATATAAGAAAATTGAAATAGCACCAAACATAGCCGTTTGCTTGTTGATGGTATATAAAATAACAATCCCAGAAAGTGTAAAAATAGTTGCAATTATAAATGCTGTATTGACAGACATACGTCCTGATGGAATAGGGCGATTTTTTGTCCTGTCCATTAAAGCATCTAAATCTCTCTCAATAATTTGATTGAACGCATTTGAAGCTCCTACCATGAAATAACCACCCAGAGCCAATAATACCAAAACCTTAATATCAATAACTTCAACACCTAACAGGTAACCCGCAAGTGATGAAAACACCACACTTAAGGACAAACGCATTTTAGTGATTTCTTTAAAATCTGAAATCACTGAAGGTACTGCTAATGAAGACTTTGAATTACTCAAGGTTAAAAATACCCTAACGGCTTTTTGATTGCGAGTGCAAAGATACTCTATAAAAGCATTTTAGCAATAGGTTTAAGGCTAAAAAAAGTCAGGGCAATACTCTATTTAAAAATCAAAATACCAATTAAAGAGATCATTTCTTATTCCGAAACTAATCCAAGTGGTACTGTTTTTAAACGTTGCAGCGGTATTCGCTTCTGGGTTAAAATCCCTATAAGTAAAATCAGCAAAAATTTTCATATTTGACGCTGGGTTAACTAAATAACCAGCCTGTAAGTTCCCATTAAAAATCGTTGTCTTTAAACCTTGTCCCACTTCAACACCCGTGTCAAAAGGTCTATCATTATAGTCTCTATAGATATCTCCACCATAACTAAAATTATCAGTACCATCATTAAAATCGAAACCTTTGACCCCATATATAAGCTTTGCATTTGCAAACCATCGTTTATAATAATACTGTCCTATTAAAATAGTTTCATGAAAATTACCTCCCCAAGAATGTGCTTTAGATTCATTGGAATGCGCATAATTCAAGACAATCGTATTATGTGAATAAGTATATGGTCGTATTCTATTATATTCCAATTGAAGCATCAAATTGTCTACTTTAAAAGCATTATAATACTTAGCACCTAACTGGTATGCATATTTATTTTTCCAGCTTTTTTCTCCTCCTGAAATATCCGCAGTCGAGAATTCATCTAAAACAAATTGACCATAAAAGTAAACGTTGTCATTCCATTTATACTTTCCTGTTAACCCTAAAATAGCATTTCCTGCTCCTGATCCATTTTGAAATTCAATAGCTCGGTAAAAGATTATGGGATTCAAATAACTAATATCAAAACCTCTATTATTCGAATTTTCCCAAATTACAGATTCAAACAGACCAATATTTACCCTTTTTGACACGTTCCAACTTAAATAATGATTAGCAATATATTTCGTTAGGAAAGCTTTATCCTGCTCAACCTCAGGTCTTACATCTTTTAACCACATCCAAGTATTGGTATATTTCATCTTCCAAAAGTTCGTATTTATCTTAAAAAACGGATGAGGACTAGCTATATCACTCAAAACTAAAGATCGATAACCATCTCCAATAAAGGATTTTCCTTGCCCAAATTGAAAGTTAAAATATTTTGACGGCGTATATGAGAGATAAGCTTCGGCTACTGGGTAATCATAAGCGTCTTCTCCAAACCGTTTAGCAATTCCCCGTCCAGGAATAATGGCTGGATCAGAACCAAAAGCCTTTAAACTCTCAGCATATCTATTCACGTAATCTGCAAATCGCCCTTGGCTTTCAAAAAAGGCGGTATAAAAACTGAATTTTTTCCCTAAACCACCTTGAATCATAATTCCCCTTGTATTATTATAAGTGGTACTAAAATCGGCATCTGCATCTTTACCACCTTGCAAATCAAATAGAGGGTCAATAGTAAACCAATAATCTTTTGCTTGGTATTGCACTAAATGTTCGTTCCACAATTTTCGTCCACCCCAAGATTTTTTTTCTTTTTTTAACACATCCTTTTCAGCTGAGAAATCGTAGTATTGAACTACTTCAGAATACATAAATGGCTTAGAACCTGTATGACTATTAGTGCCAACTAGATTCATTGACCTGTCAAATTTAGCATATTCATTATGAACAAATGGAATATTCAATTGGCTAGTATATTCTGCATTGTCATATACCTTTCTTTGAGCAATAACACTATCAAATTCTCGAGTAGCTTGCTCTTCTAATTCTGTTTTTTTATTAACTTGAGCTAGATCTTGAGTAACCGCAGATTGATTCTCTAATGGAATTTTTATAGGGATTGAATACTGTTTAAATGTTTTTCTAGTATTA
Source organism: uncultured Algibacter sp. (assembly GCF_947495925.1). GTDB lineage: Bacteria > Bacteroidota > Bacteroidia > Flavobacteriales > Flavobacteriaceae > Algibacter_E. The sequence goes on along the minus strand of NZ_CANMAU010000002.1, from coordinate 347,999 downwards.
TAACTAGCGGGTTGTACTTTCGGTAATTCTGAAAACACACGAACAGCTTCATCTTTTAATTCAGGATAAATAGCATCGGTATAAATAACTCTAAATTGTCCAAGAGTATCTACTTCAAAAAGCACGACAACCTCTCCTTTATAATTTTCATCATATACCTTTTGAGGTACTTGGAAATTATTATAAATAAAATCGAATACATTTTTATCAAAACATGCTTGTAAAGAATCTATAGCAACACCCTTACAATCTTCAAAAACCGGAGGCTTTTCAGGTAAAAATTTATTCTGTGAAAACCCAAAATATTGAGTAAAAAGTAGGAGAAATACAATGAATTGCTTCATGTTTGTGGCGACGATTTGATTTTGGGACGAAAGATACTATATTTTTTTAGATTCCTTAATTTACAGAAGATTCTGAAACGCTATTTACAACGAAATACTCGAGAAATTAAAAGCTAGCAAAAAACCGTTTCACATGTAGTGAAAACGGTTTTTCGTTTTGATAATACAGTGCATTCAATTTATTGTACCTGAAATATAATAGGTAAGTTATAAATAACACCTACATTTTTATCACGCTGCCTACCCGGAGTCATTTGCGGAATAAAGTTGATAACTCGCACAGCCTCTTCATCAAGCTTAGGGTGTGGAGACCTTGTAATAATATCGGTAACATGCCCTGCTTTATTAATCTTAAACTGTACATCTATTTTTTGCCGGCCTATTAAACCATAGGTGTCAGCAATATCTCCTCCTTCAAATTTTCTCTGAATGAGTTTTGAAATCTTTTCAGACATACATTTTTTCCTAGCCTTATTATCTTTAGATTTTTCACACCCTGGATATACAGGCACAATTTCAACAATATGAATTGGCACATCAGCCTCATCGGTAACACTAGGGAGATCTGGCAGAACATCTGGATGCAAAGGAGGGGTGTCATCAAATGTAGGTTCAGAGGTTCGCTTTTTAATAGGGTTTTCAGGTATGTCATCGTCTATAATTTCAAGCGCAGTGCTTTTCTTAATCATTTTCTTTAGCTTAACATCCTCTATTACGGGTTTCTCTTCCTTTACAAAAGGGATATCAACATACTCAGGCTCACCCAAATCAAGAGGAGGATCCACAGATGTATTATCTGTTTCAAATTTCATTTCTAGAAGCCCGAATGCTGCCAATAAACATACAACCAAGCCTATTTGAAAATAAAGGGTTGAGTTTTTTTGTAAATTTGCCTCATGCTTCTTTGATTTTTTCACGATTTTCTCATTTTGCCGAATGAGATCGTGAGTTTTCTTTTGATTACTCATAATTATAGATTTAATGTTAATATTTATGGTAAAGTCACAAGAAGCATACCAAAAAGAAATCCCGTTACATTGCTGTAACGGGATTTTATATTTTGGAACTCAGTATAAACTAAGCATTCTTTAAAGCATATTATTTAATCTTGAACTTGGAAAATAATTGGTAAAGAATACGGAACGTTTACTGGCTTACCACGTTGCTTACCTGGTTTCATTTTTGGCAATAACCCAATAACACGAGCTGCTTCTTTTTCTAAACCTGGGTGAGGTGCTCTAGCACGAATGCCTGTTATAGAACCTGTTTTATCGATTTTAAAAATAACGTTAATACGTTGTCTTCCTGATAAACCTAAATCACTCGCCAACTCCGTATTAAACTTTTTATTTACAAACTGAGATATCTTTTTAGACATACAGTCTCTTTTTGCTTGGTTGTTACCTTTTTCACATCCTGGAAAGATTGGCACATTTTCAATTACAGAGAATGGCACATCAATATCCTCCTCAACTTCATCAACCTCAATTTCTTCAACTTCAACGATTTCAGTTTCTTGATCTACCTCAGTCGACTCAATAACCGTTTCTTCAACCTCTTCTTCATCTTCTACAATCTCAATTACCTCAGGCGCAGCAGGAGGTGGTGGTGGTGGTGGTGGCGTTTGAATCTGTTCTGTTAATGGAATATCCTCTTCTAATTCTTCATCCATACTTACCATACCTATATCGATATCCGACTTATCGTATGTTTTAAAGTTAATGGCATAATTTGTAAGGAAAAGCATAAGCGCTAAACCAATGGCAAAGTAAAGTGAACTATTACGTCCAACATTTGCTTTCGGATTTTTTTTAGGTTCCATAATTTAAATCGTTTATCAAGATTGCTAAAATAACTATTTATTTATCAAAAAAACAAGTGTTCAGACGTTTTTAACGTGTAAACTTTTTTTAAAAAACAATATTATAGATGCTAACAATGCTCCTAGACTGTTTGCTAAAATATCGTAAATATCTAAAGCTCGAGATTCTGTCAATGTATCTTGTAATACTTCAATAAGTATACCAAAAAGTATTGAAGAACAAACTGCAATTAACATCGCTCGTTTTTTTTTCCAATTAAATGTTATTGAAAACGCGGCAAACCAAAAAATAGTCAGCAGAGCATATGCTAAAAAATGAAATATCTTATCAGCAAAAGAAATACCCGTATCTGGCAGATTATTAAGGGTTATCAAGCTTACTGTTGCAAGCGCAATTGTATACCCAACTGCCAAAACAAGTGCTATTTTTTTAAGCACCGATAAGGGTTTTATAATCGGCATCAGACATTAAGCCTTCAACTTGAGAAAGATCAGAACATTTAATTTTGATCATCCATCCGGCACCATAAGGGTCTGTATTCACACTTTCTGGTTCATCCTCCAAAGCTTCATTAAACTCAATAATTTCACCCGATAATGGCAAAAATAAATCTGATACTGTTTTTACGGCTTCAACCGTTCCGAAAACCTCATCAGCCTCTAAAGTTTCATCAAGTGTTTCTACCTCAACATAAACAATATCTCCTAATTCGCTCTGAGCAAAATCTGTAATACCAACTGTTGCAACATCTCCGTCCATCTTAACCCACTCGTGGTCTTTTGTGTATTTTAGTTCTGAAGGTAAATTCATTATAATTAATTTAAATATGTTTATTCAACAAATGTATTTATTCAATTTATAAATTCAAATAGATTATTTACTAATTCCCGAAATTATACCTGATTGTGAAACCAGACCTAATTGTTGTTTGAGGAAATGCCGTTGAAATCGCATAATCTGAGAACGTATAATCAAAATAGAAAATACCCGTTAAATTTCTACTAAAAGCGTAATCTGCCGTGTATTTAAGCCCCCAAATAGTTTGACCAGAGGTAATTTGGTTATTATCCAAATCTAGATACCTAATAATGGTTTTATTGTCTCTAACCGAAATATCTGCCTTCATATTTAAATCACTAACAATTCGTTTTGAAGGTCCAGCTAATTTTGAACGAATTCTTAAATCTTTAATTCTATAACCAAGTCCAATAATATACTCATTACCTTTTACTTCGGTTACTAAATTATTATCTAAACTTAGAGATAACAAGCGATCTTTCTTAATTTCAGTAAGTATTCTTACGGAGTTTTTCATCTCAAAGTCAAGCCTCATTAACGGGCTAAACATTTCAGTCAAGTTAACATTACTATATAAAACCTCATTTTTATAATTTCCAGATTGGTCTTTAGAACCCTCGGGCTGACTATTATAAGGTACTCCCGGAATTGGGTTCTCTCCGTCTTGTAAATTTAAATTAGTCGTAAATTGATTAATAGTATAAACCGAACGATACCCATGTGTTAGAGAAAAACGTTTGAAATTCTTTTTAAACCAAGCGAACTTCATAAAACCAGTATACTTCAAGTCCCAGTTAGGAATTGGTACATCTCTAAACGCTCTGGTTGTAATTTTATCGGCACTTTTACCCTGATATGCTGCTAAAAAAGAGGGTAAGAGTACTTTCTGGTTGTTTTTTCCAAAACCTTTAGGATATCCCTCTTCGTCCCTTTCAAAGCTATCATTACCATAAAAATCTCTAGCTAACCTATTCGCTATCGTCAACCTGTTAGTTCTAAAGTCATCAAAAGCTTGAGAATTCACCTCATCACTTTTTTGGAATGCTGTTTTAATTAGCAAGGTAGAAATATTGAAATTACCAAAGGTATTTGGAGTAAGCTGAATATATTCTAACTCGTCTCCTGAACCATCAACTCTAAAGTTTTCAGAATAATTCTCTAAATACCCTCTGTTAGCCACAATATCAATTTTCAAATCTCGCGTAGGTTGTAAACTAGCAGACATATCTATCTGTCTGGTATTGGTTCTCGTATATTGTTGATTAAACTGTGGAAATTCAGTTAACCAACCACGTCTGGCCGCTTCATATCTCACATCGGCCTGACCTCCAAATGTAAAACCGAGAGAAGGTTTTAAGGTACCTACAAAACCGGGAGTTTGTAGATAACCTGGTAAAAATGTACCATTATTTTCCGAATAATTAACTTGAATTCGTTTAACAGAAGTTAAAATATCAATCCCTGTATTTAAAATTTTGGTCCCTGTTTGGCTTTTAGACTTAGGTTTTGACTTACCCTCCCCATCAGGATTTCCTCCTGGAGGACCAGCAGCACCTGCAGTGCTCCTGCTTCTTGCTCTACTGATAGGTTTTTTTGTTAAACCTATATATCTATATAAACGATTCATATCTAAAGACGTATTTAGATTATGAACATTCGAGTTCTGTACAGTATGACCCAAATCATACGACCTTCCATCCAACTCAATATCTCCATACAAATCAGATCCTTTTTGCCATAAAAATGTACCTGTATATTGATATGTCGCATCTATAAAGCTAAATGTTGGTATTTTATTAAGCGGAATTTGATAGGTTAACCCAAAGTTTTGAGTTTGTCTATTCGGGTCCCCAAAATCCATAAGTCCATCCCAAATATCAAGAGTATTATCTTGTTCTCCTGCAATCAAATCATTATCAACAAAATAATTTCTAACAATATTACTATTAGCCGCCGTAAAATTTAATTGTAACGACCTGGTTAAATTATAATTTATTGCGTATTCGAAATCGAAGGTATAATTTCTTCTGAATAATTCTTCAATGGCTATATTATCTCCTGTTAAATCAACTTCTCTAAACTTTTGCCTATTAAACTGCCTATTCAGGTTTGAGTTTATCGTGAAGCTAGCAGGCATTAAATTTAAATTGAAATCTTTTAATATTTTCCAATACCTATTCATGAATATAGAATCATTTTTAGCAAATGGCTCGACCTCAACAGGATTAAAATTATGAGCATAATTAGCTCCTAAGCGTAATCTTTTATCTTCGGAATTTTCAATTTCAAAATCTCGATGTTCCACCTTGTTATAAGAGTAATTTAAAGTAAAATTCTCTACATCATAAAAACGCGGTTTCTTATCGGTAGTTCGTATTTTCCTAACCCCAATAAAATTAATACTTTGTCGCTTTGTATAATCTTCAGACTGTTCTTTAATAGCATCCTTTTCTTGTTGAGAATCGGCAGCTTCTATTCTGGAATCTAAGGTTAAATCTTTATAGAACTGATCGTACTTTGGAGTGATAAGTTCTTCGCCTTGCCCGTAATTAAATGGCAATTGGATACCCCATTTTTTCGGTAAAAGCTGACCTACATTTACATTAGTTACTACGTTGTATTGCTGAACATCTTCTAAAGCCCGTTGACTTGGTCCTTGCTCCAGAGAGCCAAACCCTGAAGTACTCTGACTTCCTGTTGCACTAATATTTGCAAAATCTGCAATATTAGTATCCATGCTCACTACAGCAGCCCAACCGCCTTCGTTATCCAATTCGGATAAACGCAGTTCATTAAACCATGTTTCCGTACAAAGTATTTTTCCCGAAGCATTTTTAACACCCATTATAAGTGTTCGCACATCTCCATAATTAGGGTTACCCTTTATAGCCACACGATGCTGCCCCAGTACATATCCAGAGAAAGGATCGGTAACTTTAATTACCTCACCATTTATAACATCATAAAACGTAGGTGCCTCGTTGCCTAGAGACATGTCTGAAATCCCTTCTGCCTTAATTTTTCCAAGAATTTCAATAGGCAAATTAATTTCATTTTCAACAGGCCACAGTCCTTCTCTAGTCGTAGATTCAGACACCTTTAATGGCAATTCAATTTGATAAAAATTGTCTGTTAAATCATTTCCAATTCTCACGAAACCAACTAAATCTTTATCATCAAGATTTCCAGAAACAAGGTCTTGATCCTCCACATGCATAAACATGCGCATGCGTTTATACTGACGCATATCAAGGCTTACATTTTTGAAAACTCCTCTGGAATCTTTAGGCTCTATATCGCAGACTTTCACAACCAAAGACTGCTCATTTTGACGCACCACCGTATTATTGTTAAACAATTGTTCTGGTTCAATTCCAGGAGGGCTTTGATATTGACCTTCATTTTCTAAAGTTCCTATAACCCCAACTGTAAACTCCGTATTATCATCAAAAGGTGGCGCCTCACTATCAAGGGGTACGGTTAAACGCCTCCAATCACTTCTAACCAAATCCAATGTTCCAAAACGGAACACAGTAGGTTCGCTAAATTCTTTTAAATACATTCTTGTAAACCTAACCGATCTTAAATCAGATATACCTCCAATCGCCTTTGCGTGATCTCCTTGTACTGGAACACGAAACTGATACCATCTCACATTTAACTGATCACCATTAGGCACTTCACGAGGACGCTCCTTATAATCTCTTAAAAATTGCTTTAAGGGATTACTATCTGGCATATTTTCAAAATCAGCAACGCTAGTTGGTAAATTTTGTCTATTAACATCCAATTCATATTCAAAATAACTATCAATAGTATTCATGGTGTTATCTCGATTCAAATCCTCAACATCTGGCTGGGTATTAGACCCTCTATCTGTATTTGAAAAGGAATCTGGCGTATTACCTTGAACTCCATTATACTTTCTATAACGTTCAAAAATGCCACCTTCTGTATTTAAGAAATACGTATAATTATCATTTGCCGGATCCTCACCAAACTCAGCTCCAAAAACATTAGCTTCATCTTGATCATCATAACCATCATAACCCACATCTTGATTCGTACGTTCTTCTCCTGTAGAATCAAAAGCATAAACTAAAGATTGATTTTGAGGCGTTACCGAACCCCAAGCCGTTGGCTGCAGTAAAGAAATATCACCATCTTTAGGTAAGCCATTTTCATAAAGTTTTTTACCATCTTTAATAATATCTTCTGAAATGTTTCCAAGATTGAAAACAAGCTTACCTCCCGGATTAGTGGGGTCTTCTTGGAATGGATCTTGTAACCAAAAATCTATATATTCAACATTCTGTTGCTCAAAATCTGTTGATGTTAGTTGCCTCGTAATACCTGCCCAACTATCCTGAGGGTTACTAATTATGCCACTAGTGGTTGCAGGATCAAAATTATATGGTCCACGTTCATCTGGGTAATACGCCAAATCCAAAGTAAAAAGCACAGAATTTTGCCCTTGGACTAAATCTCTATTTGGAAACAACTCGTTAATAAAAACACGGCTATTGTATAAACCGGAAATATCTTCGTCTGAAATATCATCTGGACGCTGACTACTATAAAATATAGGATCAATAGAATACCAGTTTAGCATACCTCTTTGATATCCATTCTGAATACCATTTTCGTCCTCATTCGGATTACTAGGTACGTTTAAACCTAAAGGCCTACTTGATAAAAACCAAGATTGTTGCGATTTTAAATCGATTCCATTTTGAGAGCCTTCAAAATCATCAATATATGAAGTCGCCTCTCCATTTAAGTCTGTTCCTTTAGGTGCTCCTGGAGCTAAATAGGCGAACTCACCCCGTATTGATAAGTTAGACTCAACATCGGTATCAATATTAGGTAATTTATTAACTAATCTTGTTAAAAAAGGCACTTTGGTTGCATAATTACCATTAAATCCAAAAATAGAATTGTTTATAGATTCTGTTCCGTAGTTGGCTTTTTGAGTAACTGGTCTTTCATTTAAATTTAAAAAAGTAGCCCCTAACAAAAAGTTATCATTGAATTTATGCTCTACATTTAACCCCGTAAAACGTCTGGTTTGTTGACCAAATACGGCGTTGTTTTCTGTAGATACTTCAATAGGTGTATTTGATGCCTTTAAAGCTTCATCAAGGATTTGAACACGTCCTAACTGATAATTTACGGTATAATCAATACCTTCCACTAATACACGTCCTCCTGCTGTAACTCTAACAGATCCTCTTGGCACATTAAATGAACCTATTGGAATTCCATCTCCTCCACTAGCTTTATAACGACCTTTTAACTTGAATTTATTTTTTTCTGATTCGTCTAAAGCAGCAGTTTTTGTACTCTTATATAGCACATCATAAACATACTTTGCCTGATCATCATTATAAGAAAGATTATCATCATAATTACCACCACCGAGTTTATTAAATAGATATTCACCAAAAGGTTCTGCGCTGGTAAATACTATTTTTCCATTTTGAGGTATTACGGTTATTCCTGGAACAAAATCAAAAAAACCATCTCCCCTAGTTTGAGGGTCATTGTTATAATTCAATTTATCTAAATTGAATACTCTCAATAATGGTACATTTTGAATTAAATCCTTTTCATCTGTATTCGGGCCAACAGGATTACCATTAATATCTACATCAAAATCAGCACCTACTGGTTTTATAAAATTTAAGGGTGATGCTTCATTATAAAATATGTTAAGTTTAAAATCTTCCTGACTTAAATTATAAGCTCCAGTATCGTAAATATTTTTCATCATCAAGTCCCATACTGGCAAATCAACATTAGTAACACTACTCTTTAGCATTTTCAGGATTAAATTTGAATTCACAACCGATATCACATCACCGTCTGGATTAGTTTCAACATCTGTTGCCTCAACACCATCATTTGCAAATTCACCAACTTGATAAACTTTACCTCCAACAGTATATTGAAATGCCACAGCCAATAACTCATCATTGTTTAATCTCTGATTTAACGAAATATAACCTAACTCTGTGTTTAAATTATATTCTTGACCAACATTAAGTTTTCTCGCATTTTCCATTTTCCCATAATCAAAACCTTCATTCACATTAGGCACTAAAATCCCAGCTTGAACTGTAGCTATATCTCTTATAGCTTCTGTAAGTTGTGACTCAGCCCCACCAATATTAGTAGGGTCAAAATCATTATTACCATTATCTGGAAGAGAATTTGCTCCAACATTAACAAAATTTGGTGGTGGCGTTTGTAAGCCTATTTTGTCAGATTCTCCTAAATCTTGAAGTGCTACGATATTTCTAACATTTTCGGTTCTATTACTCCTATTCGTTACCCAAACTTCAAGTCTTGTAATTTGTAGCCCCTTGTTGTTTAAAAAAGGATAATTCTTTAAAGCTTCATCATAATTATCTCTAAAGTATTGCGCTAAAAAGAAGTGTCTATTCTCATCATAATCTCGAATAAAAAAATCAAATTCCTCTACAGTTCCACCACCTTGCGCTATAACTGTGTTAGATTGCGATTTCTGCTCAGAGAATACACCAGTAACCGTTGTTTTGCCAAATTGAAGTTGCGCCTTCACACCAAATAAACTCTGCGCTCCAGTAATTAATGAACTATTAAGCGGCATGCTTACATTACCAACCTCTATTTTCTGAATAATATCATCTTCAGTAGGTGTATACTCTAATTTAATAAGATTCTGAAAATCAAAAGTAGATTGTGTGTCGTAATTTGCATTTATCTGAAGCCTTGTTCCAACTTTACCTTGTAAACTTAGGCTGATGCGTTGATCAAAATCAAAAGTAAAATTACTTCTATTTCTTGGAGAAAATGCCGGATTATCTTGCCTTGAATACAAAACACCTAAATCCATCTCTACAGATCCTTGCGGAATCACTTCTATGGTGTTGCCTCCAAAAATTGATTCAAATAAACCAGACTGTACATAAAATTCAGGTAATAAATTTTTCCTTGCATCTTCAGCTCCTTCCTTTTTTCCATCAAAAGCATCAATTTTTTCCTTGTAATAGTTTCTTTGGTTCTCTTGAGCTACCAAAGCGTAATATTCCTTAGGGGATAAAATAACCGGATAATTGATATTAAACCCACCTATTCGCTCTGTGTAAATATATCGATCTGTAATAGGATCGTAGGTATATTTAGATTCTATACTATTTGGATTTGGTGTTTTTAATCGTCCTATGTTATATCCTGTTTTAACCGAATCTTGAGGTGTTTGTTGAGACCAAACTCCCATTGAGTAACATAAAACAAATGCTAATAGACCTAAACGTTTAATCGATTTATAAATTTTAAGGTTAGTTAAGTTCAAAATATATTATAAATTTTTTAAAGCCTGCTTAATAATGGTTTCTACATCAGCATCTGGTTGAGCTATTATAATTTTATCTACCACACGCTCTGCTTGTTTTTTAACAAAACCAAGGACTTCTAAAGCAGATAACGCTTCATCTTTATTGGTATTGCCTTTAGAAACCGAAACCTCATCGAGATCATAAATTTTTAATATTTTATCTTTCAAATCAATAATAACGCGTTGAGCCGTTTTTGCCCCAATGCCCTTTATTGACTGTATTAATGCTACATCACCTGATGCTATACCTTCTCTAACTTGTTTTGGTGTTAAAGACGACAACATAGTGCGCGCGATGCTAGAACCAATACCACTAACCGATATTAACAATCTAAAAATATCACGCTCGGCTATTGACGAAAATCCATAAAGCGTATGAGAATCTTCTTTTACCTGAAGATGCGTGAATAATTTTAATTGTTCGTGATCAGGAATTTGGGAAAACGTATGCAAAGAAATGTTAAGCATATATCCTACTCCATTGCAATCAATAACAACATGGGTTGGGTTTTTTTCAATAAGTTTTCCTTGAATGTGCGTTATCATGAACTGTTATTCGTTAACCGACCAAATGTAATAAAATTATTTGCATTCCATTTACTTACTTTTCAGCATTTTCTAATTCAATTTTTTCTTTGTGCTGAGCATCAATTACAGCAATTGCGGTCATGTTTACAATCTCATCTACACTTGCCCCTAACTGCAGAATATGAACAGGTTTTTTCATACCCAACATAATTGGCCCGATAGAATCTGCTTCATGCAATTCTTTAAGCAGTTTATACGTAATATTGGCAGAATCTAAATTTGGAAAAACTAGTGCATTTACCTTTTTACCAACTAGTTTTGAAAAAGGAAATCTTTCTCGCAACATCTCGTCATTTAAGGCAAAATCAGTTTGTAATTCCCCATCAACAATCAAATCGGGATAATGACGATGTAAATATGCAACCGCGTCTCTTACTTTTGATGCTTTTTCATTACCTGAAGAACCAAAATTTGAATAGGATATCATCGCCATTACAGGGTTCATTCCAAACATTTTTATGACTTGTGATGTCATTTGAGCAATTTTTGCTAATGTTTTAGCATCTGGATCTACATTTATAGACGTATCACTCAAAAACATAGGACCACGTTTAGTCATCATAATATTAGTGGTGGCCGCTCTACTTACTCCATCGGCTAATCCAATAAGCTCTAACATAGGTTTTAACACGGTCGGATAGTTACGTGAATAACCAGAAATTAAACCATCTGCATCCCCTTCATTAACCATCATTGCTGCAAAATAATTACGTTCACGCATTAATTTTTGAGCAGAATAGAATGTAACACCTCGTCGTTTTCGTTGTTGCCAGTATACTTCAGCATAACGATTTTTACAATCGTTTTCATCTTCTGTTTTAGGGTCTCTAATATCTATGTCTCCTTCAAACTCTATCTCTGCCATCAGCGCCTCAATCGTTTCTTTTCTCCCTAATAGAATTGGAATAGCAATACCTTCTTCATATACAATTTGGGCCGCTTTGAGAACATCTAATTGATCTGCCTCGGCAAATACGATACGTTTTGGTTGTAATTTAGCCCTATTAAACAACAGTCTAACCAACTTATTATCAGAACCTAAACGTTCTAACAACACATCTTTATATTTACCCCAATCGCTAATTGGTTTTTTAGCAACACCACTCTCCATAGCTGCTTTTGCAACTGCTGGAGGCACCTCGGCAATCAATCTAGGGTCAAATGGTTTTGGAATAATATAATCTTTACCAAAAGTAAGTCGGGTTTCACCGTATGCTACATTTACTTGTTCTGGAACCGGTTCTTTCGCTAATTTTGCTAAAGATTTAACCGCCGCCATTTTCATCTCCTCGTTAATTATAGTGGCTCTCACATCTAATGCGCCTCTAAAGATAAAAGGGAACCCTAAAACATTATTAACCTGATTAGGATGGTCACTTCTACCCGTAGCCATAATAATATCCTTTCGGGTCGCAATCGCTAGGTCATATTTAATTTCTGGATCTGGGTTAGCCATTGCAAATACTATTGGATTTTTTGCCATGGCCAAAAGCATTTCTGGAGAAACAATATTTGCTTTAGAAAGTCCAATAAAAACATCTGCTTCCTTCATGGCTTCATCCAAAGTATCTATTTTTCTGTGCGTAGCGAACTCCGATTTTTCATTTGTTAAGTTTTCTCTATCATCCCTTATCACGCCTTTACTATCCAGCATGACCATATTTTCACGCTTGGCTCCGCAGGCTTGGTATAATCTAGAACAAGAAATAGCTGCGGCACCAGCACCACTTATTACAATTCTAACTTCATCCATTTTCTTTTCAGCAAGCTCAACAGCATTCAATAAAGCTGCTGCCGAAATAATTGCTGTTCCGTGCTGATCGTCATGCATTACGGGAATATCCAATTCTTCCTTGAGGCGTCTTTCTATTTCAAAAGCTTCAGGCGCTTTAATATCTTCAAGGTTTATACCTCCAAAAGTGGGTGCAATGTTTTTAACAGTTTCAATAAATGCATCTACATTTTCAGTATCCACTTCAATATCAAAAACATCAATATCTGCAAAAATCTTAAACAGCAAACCTTTACCCTCCATCACAGGTTTTGATGCTTCAGGACCTATATTTCCAAGGCCTAAAACCGCCGTACCATTCGAAATTACAGCGACCAGATTCCCTTTAGCTGTATATCTGTAAACTGAATCATTATCTTTTTCAATCTCTAAACAAGGCGCGGCAACACCCGGAGAATAAGCCAAAGACAAATCTCTTTGACTTGCGTATTTTTTAGTTGGAACAACTTTTATTTTGCCAGGAGTTGGTTTCGCGTGATATATAAGGGCCTCTCTTCGTTTACTTTCTTCGCTCATATGGATTATATTTTGAAACTAACAAATATAACAATCCTAACAAGGAAACTCTTATTCTTTTATGAAATTGATGTTTCTTTTTAGTCCGGAATATTTAGTACGTTTTACTGCGGAATTCTTAAATACTTTTCTAAAGGTATCTTCTGTAATTTCTATCCAGTCTTTTTTTGACATGGACAAGAGTTCTGGGTGAGGATTAAAAAGTGGTTCATTATGTGGTTTAGAAAATCGATTCCATGGACAAACATCCTGACAGACATCGCAACCAAACATCCAATCATCAAACTTTCCTTTAAATTCTATAGGTATGTTTTCTTTTAATTCAATAGTAAAATAAGAAATACACTTGCTACCGTCAACCACGTAAGGTTCGGTGATAGCTTGTGTAGGACAGGCATCAATACAAGCGGTACAGGTCCCACAATGATCAGTAACTGGCGTATCATAATCCAGCTCTAAATCAATAATAAGTTCAGCGATAAAATAAAAGGAGCCTACTTGTTGAGTTATGAGATTGGAATGCTTTCCTATCCAACCTAAACCAGATTTCGCAGCCCAAGCTTTATCTAGCACAGGTGCAGAATCTACAAAAGCTCGTCCTTGAACTTCTCCAATTTGTTCTTCAATAAAGTTAAGAAGGGACTTGAGCTTGTTTTTTATAACAAAATGATAATCATTGCCATATGCATATTTGGACAGCTTAAAACTATTATCATTTTGGATTTCCGTAGGGAAATAATTCAAAAGTAGAGAAATTACGCTTCTTGATCCTTCCACTAGTTTTGTTGGATCTAAACGCTTATCAAAATGATTTTCCATGTAGTGCATTTCACCATGCATATTGGCATTTAACCACTTTTCTAACCGAGGTGCTTCTTCTTCTAAAAACTGCGCTTTACTTATACCACAAGATAAAAAACCGAGACGTTTAGCTTCGGTTTTAATGAGTTGTGTATATTCATATTTAGCATTCATAATTTTAGGAATCTTGACTGGTTCTGAATGAGAAGATATTCTAAAATAATCCGCCTTGAACCGATCCTTTTGTTCTTCCTAAATGTTTATAGGCTTGTTCTGTTACTTCCCTACCACGTGGTGTACGCATAATAAAACCTTGCTGGATTAAAAAGGGCTCGTAAACCTCCTCTATGGTTTCTGGACTTTCACTTACTGCTGTAGCAATCGTAGTAATACCAACAGGTCCTCCCTTAAATTTATCAATGATGGTGGATAAAATTTTATTATCCATTTCATCTAATCCATGAGCATCAACATTTAAAGCTTCTAAAGCGTATTTAGCAATTTTAATATCAATACTGCCATTCCCTTTTATTTGTGCAAAATCTCTAACCCTACGCAATAAAGCATTAGCTATACGAGGTGTCCCGCGGCTTCTTCCCGCTATTTCTATTGCTGCTTCCATAGATATTGGAACGTCTAAAATAGTTGCACTACGCTGAATAATGGTTGTTAATAAATCGGTTTTATAATATTGAAGTCGACTCTGAATACCAAAACGAGCACGCATTGGAGATGTTAATAATCCGGAGCGCGTTGTTGCCCCAACCAGAGTAAATGGGTTTAAATTAATTTGAACTGTCCTCGCATTTGGCCCAGTTTCTATCATAATATCAATTTTATAATCTTCCATAGCAGAATACAAATACTCCTCTACTATTGGGCTTAATCGATGTATTTCATCAATAAATAATACATCACGTTCATCAAGATTAGTCAATAAGCCAGCCAAATCTCCTGGCTTATCCAAAACAGGTCCAGAAGTTACTTTAATACCAACATTTAACTCATTTGCTAAAATATGGGCTAGTGTTGTTTTACCTAAACCTGGAGGACCATGAAACAAAGTATGATCTAACGCTTCTGTTCTTAAGTTGGCAGCTTGAACGAATATTTGGAGGTTTTCCAATACTTGATCTTGACCCGTGAAATCATCGAATGAAAGTGGTCTTAACTTTCTTTCTACATCAATTTCATCAGGAGAAAAATTATCGTTTGTTGGGTCAAGGTTTTCGTTCATATCAATGCCCTGTTTAAACAGGAATGATTTATTTTTAAAAAAGGTATTATGAAATTATTTTCCCGTATGCACAGGAACGACTATTAGCAAATATAATAAAAAGCCTTTCCAAAATTGGAAAGGCTTTCTCTAATTAAACTGGTTATGATTCACTTTAATTTATAATTGTGAATTCACAACGCCTATTTATATCATATTCAGCTTCGGTACAATCGCTATCTTCCTCTATACAATCATTTAACGGTTGCATTTCTCCGTAACCAATACTTATTAATCGTTTTCTATCAATTCCTTGGCTAACTAAGTATTCTAAAGTAGAGGCTGCACGGCGTTTTGATAAATCTAAATTATATTGGTCTGTTCCCAACGCATCGGTATGCGCAGACACTTCAATCTCCATAAATGGGTATTTTTTCATTAAGTCCACCAACACATCTAGCGTTTTAGCCGCCTTTTCTTTAATATCTGATTTGTCAAAATCAAAATAAATTTTATCCAATCTAACCCGTACTTCGCCATCTTCACTCTCTTCAATATTTTCTTCAGCATCAGAATAAGCTTCTAAAGATAATTCAATGTTATGCTGAGATTTTCCTTGGCTATTTGTTGAAAACTCAACATCTTGAGGGATGTAAGCTCTACGCGTCCCTCTAATCTTATATCTTTTGTTATATTGGATTTTAAAAATATAATACGCATCGTCTCCTACAATAGTATCCTGTATCACTTGATTAGATTCGTCAAATAAGGTTACCAAAGTCCCGCCCATATATTCACCAGTATGCATATCCTTGGTAAAACCTTCAACCTGATAAACGGAAAGTTCATTTTCTTCTCTAGTGAAGCTGTATATTCTATCGACACCACTCCTGTTTGAAGACACATTCCCTTTCTCTTCTCGCTCCAATACAGTATAGGCGAAGTCATCAAAATTACTATTAACAGGAGTTCCTAAATTAATAGGTTTACTAACCTCATCATTTATTATAATACTTCTAAAAACATCTAACCCACCATAACCTAAATGTCCGTTTGAAGAAAAATAAAGAATATTAAATTCACTAATAAACGGAAATTGTTCTCTATGTATTGTATTTACTTTAGGTCCTAAGTTTTCAGGTTCACCGTAGAAATCACCATTAATAGTAACCCTATATAGATCAAAACTACCTAAGGAACCAGGCATATCACTAGCAAAATAGAGCGTCTTCTCATCTTTATCTAAAGCGGGATGTTGAACGCTATAAGATTCGGATGAAAATGGAAGTTCAACAATATTTGCCCAAACACCATCAACCAATTCTGCCTTATAAATACTCACTTGAGCTATTTTACTTCTATCTGCTTTTGTTCTTTCGACAATTTTTGTTCTATTAAAATACATGGTTTTGCCATCTTTGGTAAAAATGGCATTACTTTCATGATTATCTGTATTGATCTCATCTGAAAGCGATTCAATATTTTCAAGTTTATTTTCCTCCGATAAAGTGGCTTTATATAGATCTAAATATGGTAATTCATTCCAAGCGTATAATAAACTGTCTTTATTTTTCGCAGAAGCAAACACCACGTTATCTTTTTCTAAATAAGACAAACCAAAATAACTATCAGCATAATCACACTCTATTTCTTCAAGTTTAAATATTTGAGGGGTTGAACTTGCCAAAGAATCCATAAATGCTATCGTATTTATTTCTTTTTGAAAATATTTACTTAAATATTTATCAGCTTCTTTATATTCTTTATTTCCTTTTAGGGACTGGGCATACTTAAATTGGAATTCTCTATCGATACCAGATTCTGGAAATTTTTCAAACAATTCCTTGTAACTATTTAATGCCTGTGCAAAATCTCCGTTATAATAATAACAATCACCTAAATTTTCAAGTACTTCTTGTGTACGTTTTTTGGTCTCATATATTTTAGCCGCCTCAACATAAGCTTTTATATCAAAAAGTTTGTTGGCCCTTTTCAGGTTGCCATTTTGAGCAAAAGACATACTAATGGCTAATAAAAAGCTGACGTGTAGATAAAAATTCTTTTTCATGTCTTTTTATTTAAATGCTAAAAGAATCGTGGTGAGCGATCATATCCTCCTTCTAATTTAAAAAAGTCAATATCCCAAAGGATAAATATTTCATGAGATCCTGAATTGAATTCGCTAAGGTTGGTGATGGAATAATCATAAGCATAACCAATTCTTATTTCTGGCGTCACCCTAAAATTAACCAAGGCACTAACAGCATCATCTAATCTATATGCCAATCCTGCTTCAATCTTTTCATTAAACAGTACATTTGCCGTGATATCTATAGCTAATGGCGCTCCTGTTACCGCCTTTGCCATAAATGCCGGTTTAAACTTGATGTTCCGGCTCATATCAAACACATATCCTCCAGTAAAGAAATAATGCACATTCTCTGTACCTGTAGCACTAACTCCATTTTCGGTTTCCAGATGCTTTCTAGACAATATATTTGGTGCTGATAAACCCAAATAAAAATTATTTTTAAAAAAGAAAGCTCCAAAACCTAAATTTGGAAATGTTTGACCAACATTATCATTAAAGGCTACATCTGTAGTCCTATCTCCCGACTGTAAAACAAAACCATCAAAATTAGCATTATAAAAACTGACTCCTGCTTTGGCTCCAAAAGACAATTTACTATCTAAGCCCACAGGGATTACATAGGCAAAATCGGCAAAAATATTATTCTCATTAACAACATCACCAATATTATCATTCGTAAATGATATCCCCACCTCAATTCGTTCATTTAAGGGTTTATGAGCAAAAAAACTAGCTGTTCTTGGCGCACCTTCCAGACCAACCCATTGGGATCTGTACAAACCTCCTAAATTTAAAACATCCAATTCACCAGTAGCATAAGCAGGGTTTATTACGCTCATGTTGTACATATATTGTGTAAACTGCGGGTCTTGCTGCGCAAAACTACCTATAGACCACAGCAGTACTCCTAACAATGCTATAGTTCTATAATACACAATTAATTGTTTCATTTCTTTTATTTTTTACAATCTCTGAATTATCTACTTAAATAAATACGTCCTTGTTCTGGTGCATTTTCGCCATCGTTAAAATTAAATATATAGAAATACACCCCTACTGGTAAGTCTCCATCAGAAATGGATCTCGATTGGTTTGAAGTTCCATCAAACCTAGGTGTATCAGCTCCTCCCTTGTACACAATATTTCCGTAGCGATTGTAAATTTCCATCATAAAATCAGGATACAGTATACTCAAGAAGTCTATATCTAATGTATCGTTAACCCCATCTCCATTTGGAGAAAAACCATCAGGGATTTTTGGTTTTTCGCATGCTGTAACATCAGGAGTAACAGATAAACGGACACTACTTTCGCACCCTGAAGTCGCATCAGTTAACGCCGCATAATACGTGGTATTTGTTAAAGTGGAAGTACTATCATATGCCGTTCCTCCCGTTTCTGCATCATACCATACAACGTTATCTGTTTCTTTGTCAAATTCATAGATATTTAAAGATAAATCGTTAATTGTTGGTCCGTCACTTATACAATAATCAGCATTAGAATCCTTTAACGTAGGCGTTGGTGCATCATTAATTATAACATCTACTTGAATTGCTACTGAAGACTCACAGCCTGTACTATTTGTTTGTGTGGCAAAATAGTCTTCCTCATCAACTAAACTATCTGAATCTAATAATGGTAGCGATAATTCGGCATCTTCATACCAATTTACGGTTCCTGTTGAACTAATACTACTCGCCAAATCTGCAACTGTAGGATTATCTATTAAACAATACTCCGGACTAGGGTTTAAAACAACTACGGCAGGTGTATCATTAATGACTACTATTATTTCTGCCGCATCTTCAGGAGAACAAGGTGCTACAGATGTTACCGTATAAGTATATGTACCTTGTGAATCAATTGCTGGATCAAAAATGCCTGTCCCGCTAGCTAGTGATGGCAACCATGTGCCTCCAGATTGCGCTGTACTTCCTAATAAATCAAACAAATCAGTTGGGGCATCAACCACACAAATAGTTAACGTATTGTCCGATCCAGCATCTGGTGCTTGAGTTACTGTTACAATAACTTCACTTGTAAATGTTCCACATGAATTTACCAATGAATAAACATATGTCCCTGAAGGATCTATAGATGGATCAAAAAGTCCTGTACCACTTGCTAGAGTTGGAGACCAAGTACCACCTATATCTGCAGGTCCTATAAGTGAAAATAAATCTGTAGAATCACCATCACTACAAATATCCAAAGTATTATTGGTTCCAGCATTCAAGGGTTCTTCAATATCTAATGTAATGGTAGTCTCTGTATCAATACAGGGTAAAGAAGCTGTAACCATATATGTAAATTGATAACTTCCTGGAGCTACGCCGGTGGCATCAAAAACATTTCCGGTTAATACTCCAATACCATCATTATTTAGCCATGTTCCTCCCGAATCCTGTGAGCCATCCAATGCATTAAATAAATCTACATTGCTGTCATTATCGCAAGCGGAAAAAGGCATGGCTATTCCAGAATTTGGAGATTGATAAATAGTAGTTGTTACACCAATTCTTACAGAAGACTCACAACCCGTAGCGGTGTCTGTTTGAACCGCAAAATATGTTTCTCCATTGATTAGTGGCGTCCCACTATCCAAAAGGCTTCCTCCGGTTAAGTCGTCGTACCAGTTAATCCCTGTTCCTGAAGCATTTAACTCTAAAACAGTAGCCGAATCACAGAATTCCTGATCTGAAGCAGCTACTGGAGGCACGATATCATTAATAATAATGCTTACTGTAACATCTGCATCATCACAGCTTCCAATAGCATCAACATTATATGTGAAATTAGACGTTCCAATTGGTAAATCATTTAAGCTTACGCTACTTCCTGATAATGTCCCAGTAACATCATCATCATTCCATGCACCAGTTAAATCTGCTCCCGTTAACAAGTCGAACAAATCAAGTGTCTGACCTATAGTTAACACAGATTTACAGTATTCTGCAGGCCCGTTTGGGGTTCCAGATTCAGGTGCATCATCAATTGTTACAACCACCGTCGAACTGTTCGCACATCCATCAGAAGCAGTTATTGTATACGTATAATTATATGAACCACTATCTAGAATAGTCAAATCCACATTACTACCCGTTAAGGCTCCTGAAGCATTATCATCCTGCCATATACCACCTGGATCAGCACCACTCAATTGCCCAGTCAGGTCTAAAGGTGAGTTTGCAACAACATCATTTTCGCAAAATACTGCAGGCATAGGCGTTCCTGTATTTGGTAAAGCAATAATACTAATCTGAACAGTAACTAACTCATCAATACAGCTTCCAATGGGGGTTACCTCATAAGTATAATTATATGTTCCAAGCGTTAACACAGATAAATCGACTAAGTTTGAAGTTATTGCTCCAGAATTGTCAACTCCAATATACCACGTACCTGGTTGATCTGCGCCAGTTAGCATATCAAATAGGTCATAATTTACTGGGGCTAAACCTAAACAAAAATCTGCAGGGGGATTTGCTACTCCCGAATCTTGACCTTCTTCAATGTTTATGGTAATTATTTCAGTATCGCTACAACTGCCATCACCAACTGTATAATTAAAACTGTATGGGCTTCCCAAAAACGTAAACCCAGTAATATTTAGTAGGTTTGAAATAGGATTATTACTTGCATCCCTCCACACCCCAGAGTTATTACTTTGAGTACCATCAAGAGCCATAAACAAATCGAAAGGAGAATTTGAAATTAAATTGTTCTCACAAAAGGTCTGATTAATGGCATTACCGGCACTTGGGTCAGACAATATATCTACTTGAATAGTAGTTGATTCTTCACCACATACATTAGGGCTCAGGTTTTGAGTATATGTGTAAAAATATGTTCCTTCGGTTAATGTACTCAAGTCAACCGGAGATGTAACCACAGGATCTGTACTTAATGTTCCCGCCGTCCATTGTCCTCCAGAATCCTGTCCCGTTAATTGTGCAGACAAATCGAATGAGGTAGGCAAACTTGCAACACAAAAAGTACTAGGACTTAGACTTATTGGTGTTCCTGAGGATAAAGGTTCATAGATAGTAATTGTTATATCAGATGTAAGATCAGGGCAAGTTCCATTTGCAGGGACTGTGTAGACAAACACATAAGTTCCTGCTGTTAAAGCAGAAATATTAACAGTTCCCAGGTGATCAGATGATACCGCTATGGGGCCAGTCCAAGTTCCAGTATTATCTTTTGGGTTTCCCAATTGATCAAATAGATTAAAATCAACATCAGGAAGTTTACTTTCACAGAAACTAAGCGTATTGGACACTCCCGATTCTTCACTATTAATAGTTACTTCTACAGGAACTGGATTACTCGTACAAAATATATCATCAATTTGTAAATAATAGGTTTCTCCATTAACCAATGGATCTGTGGGGAGTAATTGATTAATAGGATTTCCATTACTATCTAATCGTTCATACCAAAAAAAGTCTGATGCTACATTAGGATCTAAATCAGCTACAGTAGGATTTGAACCTGAACAAAATAACTGATTTGGATCTGGTGTTGGGTCTGCTGGTGTTGGAGACACACCTATCTGTCCCCTTTGAATTTGACTTTCACAATTGCCTGTATCTATAAATACGGTATAATAAGTAGAAAATCCAATGGGTACAACATCAGTAGGACTTACTGGGCTTGTTAATCCTATATCCGTATAAATCTCAACCGAACCCCCTACAGGAATAAATGTTTGAAGTACGTCATCAATATAAGTTTGAAACGTAGCATTTTCTTTACTACAATATAATTTATCAGGAAGAGTTCCTGAACCATCAACAACAAAATCAACAAATAAAGACGTTCTTGTACCACAACTACCCGTGCTATCTCCCGCATAATATGTCCCCTCAAACACTAGTTCATTAGGAGCAAAGGCAGTGCCTCCTGTTGCCACATTATACCACGCAATGCCATTTCCAGCATCAGTAACAAAAGTATTTAAATCATTGAATGTATATCCTGCTCCACCAATACATATACTAGGGTTTGGATTATCAACCGTAGGGCATTGTGCGAAAACATTAAGGCTTATACCAAAAAGCAAAAAAGTAAAAAGTGCATTACAAAATACAAAACTCGATAAAAAGCTAGTTTTCATAATCATAGGTTTAGGATTTGGCATAAAAATTTGAGTATATCTCAGAGTCAAACCGATACTCCACGCAATTTAACAGATTTTTTTGATGTTTTGTCGGATTTTTAATATTTTTTTTTATCATGCAATACAATTACCATAAAACGCAAAAAAGCTCACTTTAAAAAGTGAGCTTTTTTTTAAATATAAACTATGTTGTAATCTAGTGTTGCAACTCTTCTTCTCCTTCTTTTAAAGGCACTATTTGTGGCACAAAATCAACATCATGACCAGGTTTACTATAGTCGTAAGCCCATCTGTGTACATGAGGAATTTCTCCAGGCCAGTTTCCATGAATATGCTCAACCGGCGTTGTCCACTCTAAAGTTGTTGACTTCCATGGGTTTTGTACTGCCTTTTTCCCATAGAAAATACTAATAAAGAAATTGTATAAATATACGATTTGCACAACTCCACCAATTAATGCAAATATGGTAATTATCACATTTACATTAGCTAAGTCATCAAATAATGGAAAATTAGAGTTTGTATAATATCTACGAGGTAAACCTGCCATTCCAATAAAGTGCATTGGGAAAAACACACCATAAGCGCAAACCGCGGTTAACCAAAAATGGATATATCCTAGGTTTTTATTTAACATACGACCAAACATTTTTGGGAACCAATGATAAATACCAGCAAACATACCATAAAGAGCAGATATACCCATTACCAAGTGGAAGTGAGCTACCACAAAATATGTATCATGTACGTTAATATCTAAAGCAGAATCACCAAGAATAATCCCTGTTAAACCACCGGTAATAAATGTTGAAACAAATCCAATTGAAAACAACATAGCTGGATTCATCTGAAGGTTACCCTTCCAGAGTGTTGTTATCCAGTTAAAGGCTTTTACTGCTGATGGTATAGCAATTAATAATGTTGTGAAAGTAAATACAGATCCCAGAAAAGGATTCATTCCTGAAATAAACATATGGTGACCCCATACAATTGTAGATAAGAATGCAATAGCCAATATAGAAGCAATCATTGCGCGATAACCAAATATAGGTTTACGCGAATTTGAAGCCATAATTTCAGAAACTAGACCCATTGCAGGTAATATTACAATATATACCTCTGGGTGCCCCAGGAACCAAAATAAGTGTTCAAACAATACCGGAGATCCACCTTGGTAATGTAAGACTTCACCTTGAATAAATATATCTGATAAGAAGAATGATGTTCCAAAACTTCTATCCATAATTAATAACAATGCCGCAGATAATAATACCGGGAATGAGATAACACCGATAATAGCTGTTACAAAGAATGCCCAAATAGTTAAAGGTAATCTAGTCATTGACATACCTTTAGTACGTAAATTGATTACTGTAACAATATAGTTAAGAGAACCCAATAATGATGATGCAATGAAAATAGCCATTGATACTAACCATAGTGTCATCCCCATACCAGAACCACCTTGTGCCATTGGTAACGCACTTAAAGGTGGATAAATAGTCCATCCAGCTGCTGCAGGACCTGCTTCTACAAATAACGAAATAACCATGATTACACTTGATAAAAAGAATAACCAATATGATATCATATTTAAGAAACCTGATGCCATATCACGTGCACCAATTTGTAATGGGATTAATAAATTACTAAACGTACCACTTAAACCAGCTGTTAGCACAAAGAACACCATTATAGTCCCGTGAATTGTAACTAATGCTAAGTATATATCAGCGTCCATAACACCATCTGGCGCCCATTTTCCAAGTAGCGCTTCAAATAATACGTTTGGTTCTTCTGGCCATGCAATCTGCATACGAAACATCATAGACATTAAAACACCTATAACACCCATAATCGTACCTGTAACGAGGTACTGCTTTGCAATCATTTTATGGTCTTGACTAAATATATATTTAGTTACAAACGTTTCTTTATGATGATGTCCGTGGTCGTCGTCGTGAGCGTGAGTATCTGCGTGTGCTGACATAATCTTATATCGTTTTTTCTTTTTATTAGTTAATTAGAGAGTTTTTGAATTCTTTTTGCTCTTTTATCCAAGCATCGTATTCTTCTTGAGTTTCAACTACAATTTTCATTTGCATGTTGTAGTGCGATTTACCACAAATTTTATTACATAATAACAAGTAATCAAATTCATAACGCTCTAGAGGTTCTTCTCCTTTAGCTACTAATGGTTTACTATTTTCAACTCTAATTTTATTAATTCTTGTAACTTTCTCCTGCATTTCAGGTGTTAAACGCATATCTGCTGTTGTAACTGTTGGCGTAAATCCGAATTGTGTAATCATACCAGGCACACAGTTCATTTGTGCTCTAAAGTGAGGCATATATGCTGAATGTAATACATCTTGAGATCGCATTTTAAACAACACTGGTTTTCCCACAGGTAAATGCAATTCAGTAGTAATAACATCATCCTGTGCATTAGGATCTGCTTCATCTAAACCAAGAATATTAGCACGATCAATATCAATTAAACGTACGTTAGCCTTACCTAATGTATTATCTGCACCCGCATATCTTGCTTTCCAGTTAAACTGTTGCGCATATAATTCCACTACAATAGGGTCATCACTCTCGTCAACACCCATAATGTTAATCCAAGTATTTAATCCATAAATAATCAATCCAGCTAATACAATAACAGGAATGATGGTCCAGATAGCTTCTAGCTTATTATTATCAGCAAAGAACAATGCCTTCTTTCCTTTCTCCCCTTTATATTTAAAAGCGAAATAGTGCAATAAGAATTGCGTAACCGTTTGCACAAAAAAGATGATAACCATTGAAATTACCATCAAGTTGTCAACTGTAGGACCATGTTCTGATGCCGAATTAGACATTAAAGGTAAATCACCCCATTTAACCAAACATACAATGGTTATTACATAGATGAATGCTAAAAAGCCCATCATTAAATAACCGTTCATGGTATTATCTTTATCAGTAGCAACACCAGAAGTATCACTTCCGCCTTTAGCTTGTGCTAAATCAAAAATCTTAACCATTTGCCAAATGGCAATTAAAATAAATACTAAAACTATAATTGTTAATAAAGCAGTCATTGGTATCGTTCGTCTTTATTTATATCTAATTAATAATGAAATTCTTCACTTTCTTTTCTGAAAGGGTAACCTTTAACCAGTAACGGTGCTTTTGATAGTGCAGTAAACACCACAAATATGAATAACCCTGCGAAAAGTAAAACAGAACTTATTTCTGGAATGCCAATAAACCATCTGTCTCCGACAGTAGCCGGCATAATCATGTTGAATATATCTATATAATGTCCAAATAAGATGACTAAACCTGCCATTACTACAAACCAAGGAATACGTTTATAATCTGCATTCATAAGCATTAATATAGGGAACACAAAGTTCATTACTACCATACCTAAAAAGGGTAATTTATAATCTTGGAAACGTGTTACAAAATATGTTACTTCTTCTGGAATGTTTGAATACCAAATAAGCATGAATTGAGAAAACCATAAGTATGTCCAGAAAATACTAAAAGCAAACATAAACTTAGCCACATCATGCAAATGGTTTTCATTTACAAATTCTAACTGACCTTTAGATTTTAAGTATAATGTTATTAAAGCGATTACTGTAATTCCACTAACAAACATACTAGCAAATACATACCATCCAAATAATGTTGAAAACCAGTGTGGATCAACACTCATAATCCAATCCCAAGACATCATAGATTCTGTATAAATAAAGAATACTAAGAATGCTGCTGAAATACGGAATGACTTTTTAAAGTTACTTTTATCTTCAGCAGTATCTTGAGCAATAGAGAATTTTCTAGAAAAGTGACGATATAAACTCCATCCTGCAATAAAAATTAAACCTCTAATGGCAAAGCCACCAATATTTAACCATCCGGCTTTACCCTGAATTAATTTATCATGAGCAACCACATCTGGGTCCATCCAAACAAATAAGTTATAGTGACCAATCGTACCAGATGCCACTGCAATAGCCAACACAATAAGTGCTCCTGGCAATAAATAAGCGGTAATACCTTCCATCACTCTAAAAAGAACAGGCGACCATCCCGCTTGTGATGCAATTTGAATTGCGTAGAACGCTAAAACCCCTAAAGCAATCATCATAAAGAAAAATGCCGCTACATATAATGCCGACCAAGGTCGGTTAGCTATTTGGTGTTGCACATGCTCAATGTGCTTCGCGTGTTCATCTACTTCAGCATGGGCAGAATCTCCATGGCTTTCACCATGAGAATCAACTGCTGCATGTGCACCATGACTTGCTTCAGCATGATCTGCTTCTTCACCATGTCCTCCACCGTGATGTGATTCTTCTGCAAGTAAGTGCTCAACTTCTTCAAAAGATTTATGAGATGTCATAAAACCATATCCAACACCTAATGCTCCTAAAATCATTAGAATGAAAGAAAATGTCTTTAATTTATTTGAAAATGTATACATATCTATAATAATCTTATCAATCTTACTTTTCTAAATCTGCTTTCAACTTTAATACATAAGAAACCACTTGCCAACGTTCTTCCTCGTTCAACTGGTTTGCATATGATCCCATAGCGTTTTTTCCGTAGTATATTGTATGATAAATACTCCCTTCTGTAATCGCTCTTCCCGCATCATCATAACTAGGAATACCTAATATTTTCTCACGTTTAACTAAGTTTCCTTGTCCATTACCTTTATTACCATGGCAAATTCCGCAGTAAATATCATATAACTCTTTACCTCTATTTAAATCAACAGCCGCAGAATCTAAAGGACTCATTAAAGTTGTTTTAGCTAAGTCATATCCTTCAGTCGTATTCTCAATATCAAAAGGAACGAACCCTCTAGCTATAGAACCTTCTGCAGGTAATTGAGCCTCTACCCCATTAGGAAATGCCGCTTCACCATATGTTTCATATCCAGCAGACTCATACATGTTTGGCATGAATTGATAGTTAGGAGCTGTACTCTTATTACAAGATACGGCTACAAAAACTACTGCTATTACTAATATTTTAATTAAGCTTTTCATATTATTTATTAATGGGCTTTATCAACTAAATTAACTTCAACTGCTCCAGTTTCCTTAAGCAAACTCTCTAATTCATTTTCATTTCCGTGAACTGCAATTTCCATTAAGAAATGATCATCTGTTGTTCTTGGATCAGGATTTTCAGCATTTTTAAAAGGCCACATTCTACTACGTAAGTAAAACGTTATTACCATTAAGTGAGCTGCGAAAAACACAGTAAGCTCAAACATAATTGGTACAAATGCTGGCATATTTTCTAAATAACTAAAACTTGGTTTACCACCAATGTTTTGCGGCCAATCTTCAATCATGATAAAATTCATCATTACAATGGCAACTGTTAAACCTATAAGCCCATAAATAAATGCTGTAATTGCAATTCGTGTAGGCTCTAGTCCCATAGCTTTGTCTAGCCCGTGAACTGGAAAAGGTGTATAAATCTCTTCTATATGATGCTTTTCTGCCTTTACCTTTTTAACGGCCGACATTAAAATATCATCATCTGTATAAATAGCGTGAATTACTTTTGAAGCTTCCATATGCTACTTTTAGTTTATTAATTTTTTAGCTTGTCCTGACCAGTCATCACGTTCTGCCCTTCCTGGGAAAGAACCTGTAATCTCGTCTAACAAATCATATTCTCTTTTTGTCATCTTACTAACCTGTACATAAGTAAATATGCCAATGCTATTAAGTACTTCTTCCATTTTCGGACCAATACCATTAATAACTTGTAAGTCATCTGCAGTTTGGGCTGTAGCATCAAACTTTCCAATGCCTTCAAATAACTTATTTATTTTCTCTGTATGATCGACTAATGGTTCTTCACTTAAAGTTCTTTTTGAAACCTTTAGGTTAGACGTTCTTTCATCGGCACCAGTACCTACTAAACTATCTCCAGCTTCTCTTATTTTTTTGTAACGTTCTCCAGACGATTTCAAAATAGTTTTAACCTCTGCCTGAGCAATTACTGGGAATGTTCTTGAATATAATAAGAATAACACAAAGAAGAATCCTATTGTTCCAATGAAAATTCCAATATCAACAAATGTAGGAGAGAACATTGTCCATGATGATGGTAAGTAATCACGATGTAACGATGTTACAATAATTACAAAACGCTCAAACCACATTCCTATGTTCACGACAATGGAGATAAAGAAAGAGAACATGATACTTGTTCTAAGTTTTTTAAACCACATAAATTGTGGAGAGAACACGTTACAAGTCATCATTGCCCAATATGCCCACCAGTAAGGTCCTGTGGCTCTGTTTAAGAATGCATATTGCTCATACTCTACACCAGAATACCATGCAATAAACAACTCCGTAATGTATGCCACACCAACTATAGAACCTGTAATCATAATTACAATGTTCATTAATTCGATGTGTTGTACTGTAATATAATCCTCAAGATTACACACTTTTCTCATGATAATAAGCAGAGTATTTACCATAGCAAATCCAGAGAATACCGCACCAGCAACAAAGTATGGTGGGAATATAGTGGTATGCCAACCGGGAATAACCGATGTGGCGAAATCAAACGATACAATAGTATGTACAGAAAGTACTAATGGCGTTGCTAAACCAGCAAGAACCAATGATACTTCTTCAAAACGTTGCCAATCTTTAGCTCTACCGGACCATCCAAAACTTAATAAAGCATATATTTTCTTTTGAAAAGGTTTAACAGCTCTATCTCTAAGCATAGCAAAATCTGGTAATAAACCTGTCCACCAGAAAACTAGTGATACCGATAAATACGTTGAAATTGCAAACACATCCCAAAGTAATGGTGAGTTAAAGTTTACCCATAACGAACCAAATTGATTTGGAATTGGTAACACCCAATATCCTAACCATGGACGACCCATGTGAATAATTGGAAATAGACCTGCTTGTACAACAGAGAAAATGGTCATTGCTTCTGCAGAACGGTTAATTGCCATTCTCCATTTTTGACGGAATAATAAAAGTACTGCAGAAATAAGCGTACCTGCGTGACCAATACCAACCCACCAAACGAAGTTAGTAATATCCCAAGCCCAACCAACGGTCTTGTTTAAACCCCAAGTTCCTATACCTGTAGATATTGTGTATAAAATACATCCGATTCCCCAAAGGAAAGCCACAAGTGAAATACCAAATACTATCCACCATTGTTTATTTGCTTTTCCTTCTACAGGTTTAGCCACATCCACAGTTACGTCGTGGTATGATTTTTCGCCTGTAACTAAAGGTCTTCTAATAGGTGCTTCGTAATGAGACGCCATAATTATATAATTGATTCTTTAATTAGATTTATGCTTCAGTTGTATTTCTCACTTTTGTTTGGTACTGCACATTAGGCTTTGTTCCTACATGCTCCAATAAGTGATACATACGATTATCTTCTAAAAGTTTTGCAACTTTACTGTCTTTATCATTGATATCTCCAAAACTCATTGCACCACTACTACATGCAGCAGAACAAGCTGTTTGGAATTCACCATCCTTAATTTGACGACCATCACGTTTGGCATCAAGAATAGTTTTCTGTGTCATTTGAATACACATAGAACATTTTTCCATCACACCACGAGAACGCACAACAACATCTGGATTTAATACCATACGACCTAAATCATCATTCATATGATAATCAAACTCGTCATTACCATTGTATAAGAACCAGTTGAAACGACGCACTTTATACGGACAGTTGTTTGCACAATATCTTGTACCTACACAACGGTTATATGCCATATGGTTTTGACCTTGGCGACCATGAGACGTTGCAGCCACAGGACAAACCGTTTCGCAAGGTGCGTGGTTACAATGCTGACACATTACTGGTTGGAATGCTACTTGAGGATTCTCAGAAGCATTTTCCATTTCACCAAACTCACTTAATGAGCTTCCTAAACCAGAAATATTTTCCTTTTTATCATTATCACCTTCAAACGATTCCTCAGATGAATAATATCTATCAATACGCAACCAGTGCATATCGCGGCTACGACGTACTTCTGTTTTACCAACTACAGGTACATTGTTTTCAGCATGACAGGCAATAACGCAAGCCCCACATCCTGTACAAGCATTCAAATCAATAGATAAGTTAAAATGATGTCCAATTGAACGATCAAATTCATCCCATAAATCAACTTCTGGAGATGTTACTGGCGTTTCCTTATGATTTAAAGAAACAACAGGCACAGCATTCCAGTGCCTTTTATCTTTGGTATTAAAAATCTCTAAAGTTGTTTCCTTAATGATATCTCCACGTCCCATTAATGTATTATGAAGCTGAACTGAAGCAAACTCATGCTCTCCAGCTGCTGGTTCGATAGTTACATTTTGAACGTTATTAAAATTCTGGTATAATGCATATGCATTAGCACCAGTTTGCATCTCTTCTTTTAATCCAGCAGTTCTACCATAACCTAAAGCTAGTCCAACAGAACCTTTTGCTTGCCCTGGTTGAATCATTACCGGAGCAGTTATAGTAACACCATTTACAGTAACATTTGCATAACTACCGTTTAATGCACCGTTTGCAACATGCGTATTTGTTAAACCAATCTTAGCAGCATCAGCCTTTGAAACCGTTAAGTAGTTATCCCAAGATACTCTTGTTATTGGATCTGGAAATTCTTGTAACCATGGGTTATTGGCTTGTTGACCATCTCCCATACCTACTTTTGTATATAATGTTAACTCTAATCCTTGTGGTTTTGCAGATGATGCTAAAGCTTGAGCATAACTTCCTCCTGTAAGTGATGATGCATTTTCGTTATTACTTGACTTTACAGTAGAATGTGTAGTCTTAGTAATATATTCATCTTTATCCTCTTCTTTTAACTTTAAATCTACAGCAGTATTATGAATGACGCCTCCTACCCATGTTCTGTCTTTCTTAGCTTTTAATTCTCTTGAAGTTGTTGATGTAACACCTTCTAGCTCATCGATGTCATCAGATTCAGCAGTAGCACTCGAAAAGAAACCATCATGCAAAGCTTGGTTATAAGATGCGCCATTAAGAATATCTTCATTCCAAATTAACTTGATGTAATCACTATAAGACTGATCATTGTTAGTCCAAGTCAATAAAGCGTCTTGAAATTGTTTTGTATCAAATAAAGGACGAATAGTAGGTTGTATTAAACTATAATGTCCTGTTTTAATTTCAACATCACCCCATGATTCTAAATAATGTGGCGCTGCAGCAATATATTGTGTTTGTATAGACGTTTCATCTTCTTTCATTGAAAACGCAACCGATAATTGTGTTTTCTTTAAGCCCTCTGCAAAATCAGCCGCATTAGCTAAAGTATATAATGGATTTACACCACTCATAATGATAGCTCCAACTTTACCTGCTTTCATATCAGCAACTAGTTGAGAAACATCGCTATCAATACCTTGCCTTGTTTTAATTGAAACTTGACTGTTAAATGCCTTACTCGCTAAATATTCGTTAAGCTCTAAAGCAACCGTTTGTGCATTTACATCTTGAATACCTGTAACAACAACTCCTTTGCTTCCAGCTTTCTTCAATTGAGACGCAGCGCTTTTTACAGCAGCTTCAACAGATTCAGGTAAACCACTAACAGAAACATTGTTTCCTGTCACCAAACTATACAATTTAGCTAAAGCTAATTTTTGTTGTGAAGGTGTTAAAGGCACACGCTTGTCTGCATTTGCACCAGTAAGAGACATATTAGACTCAAACTGAATGTGGCGAGACATTTTACCATGATCAGGCACTCTGTTTTTAGAATATCCTGAATCAAAACCTCCGCCTTGCCAGTCTCCTAAGAAATCAGCACCTATAGACACAATAGTCATAGCCTCTGAAAAATCGTAATCAGCTAATCCTCTTTTGTTATATTTATTTTGAAAAGCTTCAATTGCAGCAGATTCAGAAACAGCATCATAAACTACATGGTTTACATTTCCGTATTCTTCTTTAAAATCTGCTATTAGGTTTCTTGTTGAAGGGCTTGCATAAGTCTGTGTTAATAACACAATAGATTTATCGGATCCTTTTAAACCATTTAAAGCTTTAGTTGTTTCAGTATTAAAATCGCTCCAAGAAATTGAAGAACCATCTTTTTTTGGCCCTTGAACTCGTAAGCTATCATACAAACCTAAAACTGAAGCATTGACTCTAGCATTAGCACTTCCATTAGTACTAGCCAAATTGTTGTTTTCAATTTTAATTGGACGACCTTCACGCGTTTTAACTAAAACACTAGCAAAATCAAAACCATTTGCAATCGTAGTTGCATAATAGTTAGCAACACCAGGAACAATCTCGGTTGGTTGCACTACGTAAGGAATTGATTTTTTAACAGGTCCTTCACAAGCTGCTAAAGAAGCTGCCGCTGTACTAAACCCTACATATTTTAAGAAATCGCGACGTGTTGTAGCAGTATTCTCTAATGTTTCTTTATCACCTAAAAACTCATCAGTTGGAATTTCTGTTACAAACTCGTTTTGTTTTAGCGTCTCAACAATAGAGCTATTTTCGTTTAGCTCCTCAACACTTTTCCAGTATTTCTTGTTTGATGACATATTATATAATTGAATTACTTCTTAATTAATTTTATTGCTTCCGCTTTCCGCAGAAAAGAAACTACTTTACTAGTAGTGACATTTACCACATTCCAGTCCACCCATTTGAGCAGCTGTTAAATTATCAACACCGTACTTTTTAGATAACTCTTCGTGAATTTTCTCGTAGTAAGCATTGTCTTTAACATTAACATCTGTCTCTCTGTGACAGTTAATACACCAACCCATGGTTAATGGTGCATGCTGATACATGATTTCCATTTCTTCAACTGGCCCATGACATGTTTGACATTCAACACCAGCAACAGTTACGTGTTGTGAGTGATTGAAATATGCAAAGTCAGGTAAGTTATGAATACGAACCCACTTTACCGGCTGAGATTCTCCTGTATACTTTTGATCGGCATCGTCCCATCCTGCAGCAGCATATAATTTCTTAATCTCTCCATCATAGAATTCTTTAGAATACTCAGCAGATGTTTCTCCGTTGTATTCATAAATTGATTTATGACAGTTCATACACACATTCAAAGAAGGGATACCAGATGTTTTACTAACTCTAGCAGAAGAGTGGCAGTATTTACAATCTATCCCATTATCACCAGCGTGTATTTTGTGTGAGAAATGAATTGGTTGCACAGGTTGATATCCTTGATCCACTCCTATTTGTGATAAATAACCATAAACAAAATAAGCACTGGATAATAAAAAGAAAATAGCGACAACAATCATTAAGAATTGATTTTGCACAAATGCTTTCCAAAGTGGCTTTCTTCCAGTTTCAACTTCTAAATCGATATTTTGAGCGGAAGCAAAACGACGTAATGTTTTGTTGACTAAATATAATCCTGCGGCCAATAGTATAAACAAAATAGCTAACGCACCCAAAATAAGTTCATTTGAAATTCCTCCAGAATCTTCAGAAGCCTGAGTTCCTCCTGCCACTGCCGCTGGTGCAGCAGACGCTTTCTTTTCTTCAGCAGTATATGCTAAAATATTATTTAAGTCGTCGTCCGAAAGTTGCGGAAATGCCGTCATCGCAGCACCACCAAACTCGTTATAGACTTTGTTTGCGTAAGCATCGCCAGACTTAATCATTCCAGAACTGTTACGAATCCAGGCGTAGATCCAATCTCTATCTAACCCTTGATCATCAGACAAACGTGTCTCCACATTACGTAAAGCAGGACCTGTCATCTTCTTATCTAATTGATGGCAAGCTGCGCAATTGGCATTAAATAAAGATTTTCCTTTTGCTGGATCTCCTTCCTGAGCAGAAAGCGAGGTTGTAAACGCTACTAATACTATTAAGCCTAAACTAAAAAAGCTTCTGCTTAATCTTCGGTGAATCACCTTTCTCATATTGTTGGTTAAATTAACTTCTTAACTTTGGTATGACTTTTGTCAGTTGTTAACTGAAAAAAATCATAGTTATAAAATCTCAGGCAAAAGTAATATTTAAAGTCGATTCTCGAAATTTTAAAGAAACGTTAATATATAATTTAGAGGGATTCTAAATAATAAAATAGCCTGCAAATAAGTTTAATACTTATACATTTGCATAAATATAATTAAAATATGATATCAACTAATTTTAGGACAGCAATATTTACTGTTATATGTTTTTCTTTAGTATCAACATCTATTGCTGCTCAAGAGGGGCAGGTTACTATAAATCAAGATAAAAGCATAAGTACTTTATTGGAGCTTAAAAAAGAAATGAATAAAAATGAAAACGATTCTGATCGTTACAAAATTCAAATATATTCAGGCGGAAGAACACAAGCAAAAGATGCTCAAAACGACTTCTCAAAACTTTTTACAGATTGGAAACCAACTATGCAGTTCGAGGCTCCTAATTTTAAAATTTGGGCTGGCAATTTTAGAACACGCATAGAGGCTGATAGAGCTTTGAAGCGTATAAAAAAAGAATTCCCTAGCGCCTTTATTTTTAAACCAAAAAAGGAAAGATCATAACTAATCGAGTTGTATAAATAAAAAAAGCAACCTCAATGAGGTTGCTTTTTTTATTTATACAACTGAAATACTATTTCAATTTCTTCTTAACTTCTACCTCATGGAAGGCTTCAACAATATCTCCTTCTTTAATATCGTTATAATTCTTAATTTGCATACCACAGTCGTAACCTTTGGTTACTTCCTTAGCATCATCTTTAAATCGTTTTAATGATGCTAATTCTCCTGTGTAAACAACTACTCCATCGCGAATTAATCGAATACCAGAACTTCTTAGAATTTTACCGTTTGTTACCATACAACCTGCAATACTACCAACTTTAGACACTTTAAAGATTTCTCTAATTTCTGCAGTACCAGTAATCTCTTCTTTAAGCTCTGGAGACAACATTCCTTCCATAGCATCTTTAAGATCATTAATTGCATCGTAAATAATAGAATATGTTCTAATATCAATTTCCTCCTTATCAGCAATCATTCTTGCATTTCCAACAGGACGCACATTAAATCCAACGATGATGGCATCAGAAGCCGAAGCTAATAACACATCACTTTCAGTAATCGCTCCAACACCTTTATGCAAAATATTCACTTGAATTTCTTCAGTAGATAATTTCTGGAATGAATCTGTTAATGCTTCCACAGAACCATCAACATCACCTTTTAGAATAATATTTAGTTCTTGGAAATCACCAAGTGCAATACGACGTCCAATTTCATCAAGTGTTATATGACGCTGTGTTCTTACAGATTGTTCACGCTGCAATTGCGCACGTTTTGAAGCAATTTGTTTTGCTTCACGCTCATCTTCAAATACATTAAATTTATCACCCGCTTGAGGTGCACCGTCCAATCCTAAAATTGAAACTGGCGTTGATGGGCCTGCAGCTTCCACGTCATTTCCTCTTTCATCGTGCATAGCTTTTACTTTACCACTATGCTGCCCTGCTAAAACATAATCTCCAACTTTAAGCGTACCAGCCTGCACTAAGATTGTAGACACATAACCACGTCCTTTATCTAAAAATGCCTCGACTACTGTTCCAACAGCAGGTTTAGCTGGATTAGCCTTAAGCTCTAATAATTCAGCTTCAAGCAATACTTTTTCTAGTAATTCTTTAACACCAGTACCCATTTTTGCCGAAATATCATGGGATTGCACTTTACCTCCCCAATCTTCAACCAATAAGTTCATATTCGCAAGACCTTCTTTGATTTTTTCAGGATTAGCCGCTGGTAAATCAATTTTATTGATTGCAAATACTATGGGCACTCCAGCTGCTTGCGCATGCGAAATAGCCTCTTTAGTTTGCGGCATGATATCATCATCTGCCGCAGCTACAACAATAGCAATATCTGTTACTTGAGCACCACGAGCACGCATTGCCGTAAAGGCCTCGTGACCAGGGGTGTCTAAGAATGCTATTTTCTGACCATTTTCCAATTCAACTCCATAAGCTCCAATATGCTGTGTAATTCCACCAGATTCCCCAGCAATTACATTCTCCTCACGGATATAATCCAGAAGTGATGTTTTACCATGATCTACGTGACCCATAACCGTAACAATTGGCGCACGCGGTTTTAAGTCTTCTTCCTTATCAACAATCTCTTCAATAGACTCTTCAATATCGGCAGTTACAAACTCTACTTTGTATCCAAACTCTTCAGCAACAATAGATAATGTTTCAGCATCTAAACGCTGATTCATGGTTACCATCATACCAAGAGACATACAAGCCGAAATAATTTGAGTAACACTTACATCCATCATAGTAGCCATTTCACTAGCCGTAACAAACTCTGTTACCTTAATGATCTTGCTTTCCGCTGCTTCAATTTGTTGATCGATTTCAGTTTGTTCTCTGTGTTGATCTCTTTTATCTCTTCTATACTTAGCGCCTTTACCTTTGTTAGATTTTCCTTGAAGTTTTTCAAGTGTTTCTCTAACTTGTTTTTTCACATCTTCTTCAGAAGGTTCCTCTTTTACAACATTGCGTCTTCCTTGACCAGGCTTTCCTTTGAAACGATCATTACCTCTTCCTCCTGGCCTGTTTTGACCTCCAGAATTTGGTGCCCCTGCTTTGCTAATACGACGACGCTTTTTCTTAGTTGCATCACCTGGCTTAACGTCTGGTTTTTTATCTTCCTTCTTTTTCTTTGGTTTGTTAAATTGAGATAAATCAATTTTATCACCAGAAATTTTGGGTCCAGTAAGTTTTTTATACTGTGTTTTTACTTTCTCATCAGGAATAACGTTTCCTTCCTCGTCTGTAATAGTTGCTTGTTCCTCAGATGGAGCTTCTTGAGCAGGAACTTCCTTTTTAGGAGCTTCTTCTTTCTTTTTTGCTACTGGTTTCAGCTCAACTTTAGGCGCTTTCGCCTTAATTACTTCTTCCTTAACAGGCTCGGCAACAACCTCCTCTTTAACTGGCTCTTCTTTTTTCTCAACAACAGGCGTCTCTTCTTCTTTCTTCTTAGGATCTAAATCAATTTTTCCAACTTGCTTAGGTCCAGAAAGTGCTTTTGAAGCTTTAACAACCTCTTCTTCTTTAGCTTTTATGGCTTCTTGAGCTTTCTGCTTAGCTTCCAATTCTCGCTCACGTTTAATACGTAAGTCTTCCTTTTCTTTAAGCTTAGCTTCACTTACCTCTTGCGACTTCATTTTCTTATTAGCATCTGTCTCAAACTCATCTGAAAGCAAATTATATGTTGCCTCAGAAATTTTTGTAGTCGGACGCTTCTCTATCTCAACACCTTTAGAATCCAAAAATTCTACGGCACGATCTAAAGAAATGTTCAGCTCGCGTAATACTTTATTTAATCTAATTGTTTCAGCCATAAATCGCCTTTAATAATACTCAAATATATACATTATACCTTTTCAGGCATAACCATAGTGCAAATCTGCACTTTTATTTACTATTCTTCAAATTCTTCTTTAAGAATTCTAATTACATCATTGATGGTTTCTTCTTCTAAATCCGTTCTTTTAACCAAGTCGTTAACCTCTTGTTCAAGAATACTTTTAGCCGTATCTAAACCAGCTTTACTAAACTCTTCAATGATCCATCCTTCTATTTCATCAGAGAATTCTCTTAATTCAACATCTTCCTCTGCACCTTCTCTAAATACATCAATCTCATAACCCGTTAATTGGCCAGCCAATCTAATATTATGACCTCCTCTACCAATTGCTTTACTTACTTCTTCTGGTTTCAAAATAACCTCAGCACGCTTAGCTTCTTCATCTAATTTTATTGAAGTTACTCTTGCTGGACTTAATGCCCTAGTAATAAATAATTGCAAGTTGTTAGTATAGTTAATAACATCAATATTTTCATTACCTAATTCACGTACAATACCATGAATTCTGGACCCTTTCATTCCGACACAAGCACCAACTGGGTCAATTCTATCATCATAAGAATCAACAGCAACTTTTGCTTTTTCACCAGGTATTCTTACTACATTTTTAATAGTAATTAAACCATCAAAAACCTCTGGAATTTCTTGTTCGAATAATTTCTCTAAAAACACTGGAGAGCTTCTGGACATGATGATAGTTGGTTTTGCTCCTTTAAGCTCAACACTATCAATTACTCCTCTAACATTATCTCCTTTACGGAAGAAATCAGATGGTATTTGCCTATCTTTTGGCAATACAATTTCATTTCCTTCGTCATCCAATAAAATAACTGCTCTGTGGCGAATGTGGTGCACCTCAGCCGTATATATTTCTCCAACTAAATCTTTAAATTGCTTATAGATAATCGTGTTATCGTGTTCATGAATTTTAGAAATCAAATTTTGGCGTAATGCTAAAATTGCACGTCTACCTAAATCAATAAGCTTCACTTCTTCAGATACATCTTCCCCAACTTCAAAATCTGGTTCAATTTTTTGAGCCTCAGATAATGAAATTTCTTGGTTTGGTTCTTCAACCTCTCCATCAGCAACAACAATTCTATTTCTCCATATTTCTAAATCGCCTTTATCAGGATTTACAATAATATCAAAATTATCGTCATCCCCAAATTTCTTCTTCAGGGCGCTTCTAAATACGTCTTCTAAAATTGCCATTAACGTTACTCTGTCAATTAGCTTATCGTCTTTGAATTCTGAAAATGATTCAATTAACGCGACATTCTCCATAACTCTTTAAATTAAAATTTAATCATAACTTTTGCTTCTACAATATTTTCATAAGGAATATTAGCTTCCTTTTTTACAGTTACTTTACCCTTACCAACTGGTTTAGGTTCTCTAACTTTCCACTCTAATTTGATGTTATCATCTGTGGCTTCAGTAAGTGTTCCTTCAATTTCTTCAGAACTTGTTCTTACTTTAAGTGTTCTTTTAAGGTTCTTTTGATACTGACGCTTATGCACCATTGGGGCAGCTGCTCCTGCCGACATAACTTCTAAAGAAAAATCTTCTTCTTCCCTATCTAAATTATGCTCAATCGCTCTGCTTATAAACATACAATCTTCAACCAAAACACCATTATCACCATCAATTATAACCTTGATATGATTTTCTGGATTGATCGAAAAATCAATTAGAAACAAGTCTGAACGCTCAGTAAGCGCAGTTTCAAGCAATTCCGTAACTTTGGTTTTAAACATTTTTTAGTATAAAAAGAGGGGACTTTCCGTCCCCTCATAATCTTAATTTCGTCTTTCAACGGTGCAAATATATACTTTTTTATTGATTTCTAAAGGATTATTTCATAAATTTAGGTATAACTAACCTCTCTAAACATGCGAAAAATACTTGTACCAACTGATTTTTCTGATCAAGCGGAAAATGCTTTAAAGGTCGCAGCTCAATTAGCCAGAAAGCATAAATCTGAAATTTACCTATTACATATTTTAGAGATTCCACTTCATAAAGTAGACCCCTTAAACTCTTATAGCGATTTGCCTGAGGCCGTTTTTTTTATGAAACTAGCACATCAAAAGTTTGAAAAACTTAAAAACAGAGTATATCTAAAGGATATTGTTGTGCATGAAACTGTTGATTTTCATGAAATATTTAAAGGTATTTTTCATGTGAGTAGAAAACATGAGATTGATTTGATAATTATGGGGTCCAACGGGTCTAGCGGATTAACAGAAATGCTTATTGGAAGTAATACTGAAAAAGTAGTACGCACCTCAGAAAAACCTGTATTGGTAGTTAAAAAAGAACATACATCCTTTAAAGTTAAAGACTTTGTTTTTGCTTCCGATTTTAAAAAGGAAAGCATTCCTTCTTACAAAAAAGCTATAAGTTTTGCAGAAATGCTTAAC
Source organism: uncultured Algibacter sp. (assembly GCF_947495925.1). Lineage (GTDB taxonomy): Bacteria > Bacteroidota > Bacteroidia > Flavobacteriales > Flavobacteriaceae > Algibacter_E. The sequence continues at coordinate 307,630 of NZ_CANMAU010000002.1, read as the reverse complement.
GCTAAGATCCACTTACTCATGGTGAACACACCCAACAAATTCATCACTACAGCAAGCTCAAATAGACGCATGAATACATTTATTGAAGCATCTAAATTTTCAAACTACACGCTTAATATTTACAACGATGCCAACATTGAAAAAGGTATTATGAATTTTTCGCAATCTATAAACGCCCAATTAATTGGCATGAGCACGCATGGCAGACAAGGCATTTCTCATTTCTTTAATGGTAGTATTAGTGAAGATTTAGTAAATCATGCCAAACGCCCCGTAATTACCTTTAAAATATGAATGAAAAAAGGGCAACAATTTCTTGAAACCCCCTTTTATTGATTAATAGCATCTTTAAGACACTAACTTTTTGAAAAAGTCACATAAAACAAAAAATCCGATTCATCCGAATGAGATTTTGAATTTATTACATCACTATTTACAATTTAACAAAGCGCTTTACACCATGTTCTAATGTTTTAATAATGTATATGCCTGAAGTAAGTTCAGATACATTCAGGGATTCTTTGCTTTGAAACTTTTTTATCTCTTGCCCATTTACATTGTAAATAGCTCCAGAAAGTGTTTTATTAAATTTCAAACTACTGTTAATTACTGGATTAGGATAAATTCTGAAATCATTCTTTGCAACCTCTTTACTAATACTTAATACAGTATCGTCTATTTGAATAATAGCCATTGAACCACTAACCTCGTAGCCCACTAATAACAAATCTTTTGAATTTGGACTATTGGCTGCTGGGACAAATTTAATAATCTCTGGTGCAACATCTCCGGATGCTCTATTTCCTTTATAATAGGTAATAAATTCAACATCATTAGGGTCTGTTATATCGTACATTAAAATAGAACTTTGTCTTTCTAAAGCTATAAAAGCAAACGTTTTACCTTCTATTGTTCCAATAGCAATAGCTTCTGGCTCACCGCCTTTATCATCAGATCTATCATCTAACTCTCCTTCATCTTCGTTAAATGAAGCAGGTTCTTCTGATGCTATTTTTTGACCAAACTGATCTGCACTATCAAAGACTAAGTTTCCATACTCATCGAATATAGAGAACGACCTTGCTCCATAAGAGTAAATTTGCTCAATCTCACCATCGTTATTATAATCGCCTGTAGCAGTAGTCGTTTTTAAGCGCCCTAAATCTTCATCTGTTTGAAGCGTTGCTGCATCTGGATAGTATGATGCATTTAATGTTAAATCTTTAACGCGTTCTTCCTCAGAATACCCATCATAATCTCTAGCGTCACCTTCATTTGCCGTTACAATATAATTTACGCCATTAACACTATATGAAGATACCGCATCTGGCATAAACATACCTAATGTAGGATGTTGTGTAATATTAATAGCATCATCTCTATTAGAGGCATCAAAACCATAATCATTGGCAAAAGCAATAATTCCGAGTACACTATTATCTGTAATTCCTGCTCCAGCTAAGCCAAAGTCATTATCATTTATTACTGCAATTTCATTATTTGGGAATAGCGCAATACCTTCCGCTTTATCTGACCCCTGGTAACCAACAGATGGCAAGTTCAGCACTTTCGTTTTATGAACCACTAAAATACCTTCTGCTGCTATTTCGTCTGCGGTCAATGCTTCTAATTCCTTTCCGCCATAGTTTCCATTGCCTAGAATATTTGTTGCGTAATTAATATCAATTTCGAAAATATACTTTTTCCCTGTTGCCACAGTAGGGCCTTCAGAATCTCGCTCAATAACCAAGAATTTTCCATTTCCAGTATAAACAGCATCTCCCATTTTATCAACTCTAGATGAGGCGTAACCCGCATCTCGGTTTCTTTCTAATAAATATACATATTCACTTACAGGAACGCCAGTATCTGCATTAACCCCTAAAATTCTAATGACATCTGAATTATTTTTGGTGGCGCTAGATGGATTATACAACGGCGACTGTATAAAGGCATAGATGATATGATTTACTTCGTCGTAAGCAATCGCTTCAAAACCTCTATTCGCTCTTCGTTTAGAATAGACTTCTGGTAATGTTTCAGCGCCGTAAGCTCCAACAGCCTGAGGTGTTGTTCCTAATAATGAGGTTCCAGAAGGCACATAACGCTCAATGAGTTGTCCATTAGCTTCAAACTTATACAATGCCGGCCTGTACTCATCGCACATCCAAAATTTACCGTCCTTATCAATTAAAACACCTTCAAAATCTCCTCCATAGGCATCATAATCCAACTCATGATATTCTTCTGAAGCTCCATCAACATAATCGGCTTGGGTATAGGCCGTGGCCTCATCCGTGTATGTCACAGGAACCTCATCAAAACCGGGGATATTACCTTTTCCCGTAATAGGTGTAGTTCCATCCTTTCTGGTCAATAAAATTTGATCATCTAAAGTAATATTGCCTGTATTCTTATTTAAAGTAAATTTTGCTATTCTACCTTGGTAATTAGGCAATTTAAATGGTCTCAAGTTTTGAGAAGAAGCGGGGAGAACTTCAGCTTTAGCAACCGCAGCATCGTTTGGCCCTCTATCTGGCACGGCATAGAACACATAATTTGTAGCCGTAGAGTTTACAGCATCATAATACAATCCAGAAAAGCCACCCAATGCCACAGCATCTTGACCTCCATCGTAAACTGGAGTTCCTAATGATGGCCATGCGGATACCAAATCATTAACAACATAACTGGTAACTGAAGGCGTACCTAACAAATGGTTTTTATAACCAAGAGGTAGAATATCTAATACAGTATTATTACTTAAATCTACGACCACCAAAGCATTGTTTTCTTGACAGTTTACATAAGCTTTTGAGCCATCTTCCACTACGGTTATAAATTCTGGCTCTAAATCTTGTGATACGGTAGCCGCGCCATTATTCCCAAATATTCTAACGCCTTTATTTCGAAGACTTGCTTTTTTATCATCATAAGCATTAAAATTTATAGTGGCTACTGTTGCTGAAGCGACACCAGGACTTAAATCAATTATAGATATTGTTCCTTCAGGATCATTGGTGTAGTCATCAGAAGGCTCACCTTCATTCGCTACTAACAGTTTCATACCATCAGGAGTAAATGTTAACATATCTGGCAAAGCACCAGCGGTAATTTCATTTACATAAACACCATCTAAATCGAAAAACACAACTTTTCCAGGATTTTGTTTAGGATCTGCTTCTACGGCCACAGCAACAATACTCCCGTTTACTGCGATAGAATTAGGTCCAGCGCCATAAGTTGATAAGTCTACGTTTTTTACTAATACTGGTGTAGATGGGTCACTAATATCTACTATAGTAAAACTATTGTTTGCAGAATTGGTAAAGAAAGCTTGCTGATTGATAACATCATAGGCTACAGTTTCAGCTGAACCTTCAGTATTGGTCTCATAATTAGATAAAAACTGCAAAGGGTTTTGAGCCTGAACAGTAGTAAAACATAATGCTAGTACACTAGCAAAAAAAGTAATTTTTTTCATTCTTTTTTGATTCGATTAATTAATCCTCAAATGAATGAATTATAAAAAAACCCAATATTACTTTAAAATTATTTTGATGTAAAGTATGATGCGATAGTATTAAATTAACACAACCTCAAGTTTAACAATATTAAATTAATATTAAGACCACATAATAAAACGACTAATAGACAAAAAATAATTTTCCAAAAGTTAAACTTCTGTTTAAAGAATGATGCACATCTCAATATAATAGTACATTTACTAAAAAGACGATTCTACGGCGTGTTTAAAAGCATTTTAATATCAAATTTCACAAACTTATCGCGAACTACAGAAGATAACTATCTTGAACATTCTGTGCCGTTAGAAATTATTCATCTGCTTTCTAAGCATAAAAGCTTAAGAATTATATCTCCCCAATCCAAAGAACTCTTAAAAAGTGAATTTGGAAAAAATGTGGTTGTAGACTTTTACTTAGAAGGTTCTTTTTTAAGAACTAAAACTAATATTCGATTTAATCTTCAGCTTATTGATGCGCAAAACGCCAAATGCTTACTATCGATAAAGGTAGAAGCGGATAACGATAACATTTTTGAATTAATTGATGCTATTGCTTTAAAAATTGTTCAGTATTTAAAATTTGAATTTACAACGAATAAAGGTCATTTAAAAATAGACTCGAAAGCGTATGAGCACTATCTTAAAGGGATACGATATTGGAATTTATGGGACGAAAAAAATGTGAAAAGTGCGATAACACATTTTAAAGAAGTAATTAAAATTGAACCCAAATTTTCTTTAGTTTATGTGAGACTGTCTCAATGTTATTCTTTGTTAGCCGCAATTATAACTAAAGATAATTTCGAACATTACAACGCCGCAAAAACAGCAGCGCTTAAAGCTATTGCTTTGGATAACTCGTCTATTGAAGCTCACCTATCTCTGGCATTAATTAAACTAGTAAATGATGTTGATATTTTAAGTGCTTACTATTCTTTTGAAAGCGCTTTTTCAATTAACAATTCGCACGCAAAAGCACATCATTACTATGCTTATTACCTTATCACTATTGGTAAGTATCAAAAAGCCATTGAAGCATTAGAATTTGCATTAAAAGAAGATCCTTTTAATTTACAGGCAAATAGCACTTACGGTTTTGCGCTTTTACTTAGTAATAAATATGACGAAGCAGAGCAACATTTAAAAAAAACGCTTTCTACTCACCCAGATTCTGAAGTAACTTACGACGCCCTTATTTGGACTTATATTTTGAGCAAACAGTACGAAAAAGCTAGAAAAATGGTAGAAAACAGCAAAATGACTTTACTATTCTCTCCTGCCCTTGAAATTATTATTTATAATCTTTTAGAAGACTTTGATAACTTAAAACTGTGGAAAAACAAATTTGATACCTTAATAAAAAATGATACCGACGGGAATTACAATAAAGATGCATCAATTATTTATTTCGCTTTGGGCGACATACAAAATAGCGTAAAACATTTTGAAGCATTTTATAAAACTAAAATGGGGTTTATTAGAGCTTTATCACACCCCGCTTGGAAAACTTTTAGAGAAAGCGATAAGTTTTACATTTATAAAAAAAGATTAAAACTATTAAGACCCCAAATGCTGCCTTCCAAGCTTACCGAAAACAGGGATGATGTTATTGTAATTCACTCTACTACTTCTGAAATATTTGCAGTTGCCTCAAAGCAGTTACTTTTTATCGAATCTCAGGGCGTTTATTGTAAGATTGTGTTTTTAAATGAAGCAAAAAAAATTAAGGAAAGGGTAATACGCACATCGCTAACTAAAATAATGCGGGATACTTTCTATATTTATTTTTTTAGATGTCATAATTCGTATATCGTCAATACAAAAATCAATTATTTAATTTCCGGAAACCGTAAAAACTCCAAACTTGGTTTAAAAGATTATCTTATTGAAATTCCTGTATCCAGAAACAAAACATCAGATATTTTCGAGTTATTCCCACGCTTAAAATAACTATATTCATTCCTATTCATAACTATTTTTTCCTAATCACAACACATATTTCTTCATCTCTCACCACACTAATATTTTTGATGTAACAATTAAAAAAAGAGAGGAAAATGCATCAATTAAAATTAATCTTACTATCAATGTCTATTCTTTTTGCAACCAATATAAAGGCACAAAACGCAATGGAAAAAAGTCATCAAATGAAAAACATAAAAAAAATGACATCAAGCAAACAACATCAAATTACTCTTAAAAAAGGAGAACTGTTTCTAGTAATATCATCAATCACAAAACCAGGAGCACAAGAAGCAATGAATGCATATTTTCAAAAAGTATTTCCAATAGCCTCAAAAAATGGTTTTAAACCCTTGGCAAATTTGACCATAGATAAAGTAGTTGCTGGAAGTTATAGACCAAATAATTTTTTCGGACTTTATAAGTGGCCAAACCAAAAAGCTTCTGAAGCTTTTTTAAAAGAATTGCCAAATTCTGAACTGAAGCCGATGCGCTTAAAAGTATGGGACGAATTAAAACAACCAGGTATTATAATAGAGCAAGAAACCACCTTAACTTTTAATGAAGGAAAAGTTTATGAAATCACTATGCTTTGGGATAAGAAAAAAATTAAAAACAAAAAAATAGAAAAACATAAAGGTAAAATCCTATTCAGTGCAACCGTAAGTGGATATGAAGATTTAACATCTGGCAATGCCCCTCAGCACATTGCTATAATAGAATGGAATTCTGAGGCAGAAGCAAAAAAATACAAATATCATGAATATGGAAGCTTAGATAATGAAGAAGCCTTTTATACACATATTCAAATTCCTGAAAAGTAAGACTAACTCATTATAATACGCATTGTTAAAGCGTAAGTTATTCATGACTTGCGCTTTTTTTAGCTTATAAAATAGTAAGCAAGAACCAGATACTATATTAATGCTACTACGATAATCCTACAAATACCCTAACACTATTGAGAAACCCGCATTTTAAGGGTAAACCTTCGAGTTCTCATTATTATCTATACCTTAAAAGAGTCTGTATATTCAAAGCAAAAATCCTAACCGAAAAAACGATTAGGATTTAAATTACTGTTGGCCTACTAGGGCTCGAACCTAGACTCTTTGGTACCAAAAACCAACGTGTTGCCAGTTACACCATAGGCCATTCTTGTAACGAGGTGGCAAATTTAATATAAAAAAATCTTTGCGCAAACCTTTTTTAGAAATAATTACCAATTCGTAACGTTTTATTTAAAGTCTCTGTATCATACTTTCAACCCAATTTGCCTAAACGGTTTAACCAAAAATGACCAAGCATGCTTTTATGTTAAGACAAACTAAATAGTTACACCTTGTTACATATTTATTATTAAATTCGCCTCAGCAAAACTAATAAAGATATACATGGCACATTTTGACTATAAAAAATGGAATACCATTTTAGGTTGGTTCTCCTTTTTAATAGCGCTTACAACCTACAGTTTAACCGTTGAACCTACAGTAAGCTTTTGGGATGCTGGTGAATATATATTAACCTCAGCCAAATTGCAGGTAGGACACCCTCCTGGAGCACCTTTATTTCAAATGATGGGAGCATTCTTTTCTATGTTTGCTTTCGAACCTTCGCAAGTTGGCTTTATGATGAACATGATGAGTGCGGTTGCGAGTGCATTCACTATTTTATTTATGTTCTGGACCATTACTATACTACTTAATAAACTTGTGGTAAAAGATGAAATACTTTCTAAAAGTAAGGCTATGGCTATTTTAGGAAGTGGTTTAGTAGGAAGTTTAACATTTACCTTTACAGATTCATTTTGGTTTAATGCAGTTGAAACTGAAGTATACGCAATGGCTACTTTAATTATGTCTGCCTTATTCTGGCTAGGTCTACGCTGGGAACAAGATATGGATAACCCAAGAGGTAACCGGTGGCTTATTTTAATTGCCTTTATTATTGGGCTTTCTTTTGGAGTTCACTTTATGGGATTACTAACTATTCCAGCTATTGGACTGCTCTACTACTTTAAAAACTATAAAAAAATTACTATTAAAAACTTTATTATCGCCAATGCTTTATCTGTAGGGGTTTTATTATTTGTTTTTAAGCTTTTAGCTCCTAATCTTCTAAAGATTTTTAGTGTATTTGAGATATTTTTTGTGAATACTATAGGACTTCCGTTTAACTCGGGATCTGTTATTGCTGGAATTGCATTAGTTGCTCTAATATTTTATGCTTTAAAATATACACGACAAAAAAACTATGTGCATTTAAACACCGGTATTCTTTGTGTTACTTTTATTATTATAGGGTTTTCAACATGGCTCATGCTCCCTATTCGTGCCAATGCAAATGTTGTTATAAATGAAAACAATCCTTCGAGTGCACGAGAACTTTTAGCTTACTACAATTTAGAGCAGTACCCGGAAACACATTTGTTTTTTGGCCCTCAATTTACAGATCAGTATGCTTATTTAGACGACAACAACCCTTATATTGATGATAAACCGAAATATGAAAAAGATGAAGAAAAAGGAGAATATGTAGTTGTAAATGATTTTAAAAACGCGAAACAAAATTACAATTCAAAACACGCCTCTTTACTGCCACGTATGTGGAGCACAGAACATGCTGAAAATTATATGATGTTCTCTGGTTTCTTAGACTTTAAGCTAAAGCCAGATTATCAAATGGAAAATGAATTGCGAACTGCAGTTTCTAATTTCAAAAATGAAGTAGCTAGAGGCGGCATTGATTACGAAGATTATAACAACTTTTTAAAAAAATTTAAAGACTACATTGAAATTGAAAAACCATCACTAGCAAGTAATATAATGTACATGTTCGAATATCAATTGGGCTATATGTACTGGCGTTATTTTATGTGGAATTTTTCTGGCAGGCAAGATGATATTCAAGGACGGTATGACAATCATGGAAATTGGATTACAGGTATAAAACCGATTGACGAATGGCACCTTGGACTCTCTCAAGACAATTTACCTAGCGATGTGGTAAACAATAAAGCAAGAAATACATACTATCTACTACCATTAATTCTGGGACTTATTGGCTTTTTCTTTCTTTTCAATAAAGACAAAAACAGATTTTGGGTTATGCTCGTTTTTTTCTTATTCACAGGAATTGCTATTCAAGTGTATACTAACGTGCGACCTTTTGAACCAAGAGAACGCGATTACTCCGTAGTCGGTTCATTTTACGTATTTGCTTTATGGATTGGATTTGGTGTTTACGCTATTTACGATACCCTTAAAAAATACCTCCCAGAAAAATTAGCTGCTCCAATTATTACTGTGGCTTGCTTATTATTAGTACCAACAATCATGGCTGCCAATAATTGGGATGACCATGACAGATCTGATAAATATACTGCCCGAGCTATGGCTAAAATGTACTTAGACTCTTGTGCTAAAAACGCCATTTTGTTTACAATTGGTGATAATGACACCTTTGCGCTTTGGTACGCTCAAGAGATTGAAGGCTATAGAACAGATGTACGCGTAGTAAACACAAGCTTGTTTCAAACCGATTGGTATATTGACCAAATGAAACGTAAAGCTTATGAGAGTGATCCTATACCTTCTCAATTAACACACGATTTATATAAATACGGCACCAACGACTACATTATTATCCAACCCGTAATACCTGACACAATTAGTGTTAAGAAGTTCCTTAATTTTGTTGCAAGTGATAAGCCTAGAACAAAGTACAAATACGTATTACAAAAGCAAGGTGTAGATATGACAAAAGTTAGAAGTCAAGATGCCAACGCTACCTATATGCCTACACGAAATTTGCGACTACCAGTTAACAAGGAAAACGCTTTAAATTCTGGTATAGTGAAACCTGAGGATGCTGATAAAATTGTACCTTTTATTGATATTGAGGTTACTGGAGGCGCCTTGTATAAGAATAGACTTTTAATGCTAGATATTGTTGCCAATAATGAATGGAAACGACCTATCTATTTTACCGGAGGAAGTTTTGGGGATGACGACTATATTTGGATGAAAGACTACCTTCAATTAGATGGTATGTGTTATAAACTTGTTCCTATTAAAACTCCTGTTGATAGAGCAAACCCTTTTGATATGGGACGTGTTGATAGCGATTTAATGTATGATAAAGTTAAGAGTTGGGATTGGGGTAATAGTGGAAGTCCAGATATCTATCATGATGTTGAAACGCGCAAAAACTCAATTACTTATAGAGGTAACCTAGCGCGCTTATCAGAACAATTAATAAATGAAGATAAACTAGATAAGGCTGAGGAAATAGCTGATGTTGCCATGCTTAACATGCCTGTTGAATATTTTGGATACTATACGCTTTTAGAACCATATATTACGACCTATTATGAAGTTGGAAATAAGGAAAAAGCTCAGCGTTTATTTAAAGACGTTGCTAATAAATATCAAGAAAACTTAACTTATTATAGCAATTTAAAAATTGACGACCAAGAACGCCTGTTCGAAGATATTTATACGGACATACAACGATACAAAGGCTTAATAGATGTTTTGGTTAGATATGATATTGAGTTTGCTGAAACCGAAGGTGATATATTCAACAACCACTTAAGATCTTTTAAACATTTCTATGGTGACGAACCCGAAGAAACTCGTGTACAACCCGATTTAGATATCCCAACGGATGCGGGATTACAATTAGAAAGTGATTCTTCAAATTAAAAATTAGGATTAAGGCATGACCTTAACACCAATAAAAACACCTATTGTTGCAAAAAAAATGTTCCCAAATTATATTTGGGACATTGCAACAAAAGAGAAAGTTATTTATTTAACTTTTGATGATGGGCCAACTCCTAAAATTACAAATTGGACTTTAGACGTTTTAAAAGAATACAACGCTAAAGCGACCTTTTTTTGTATAGGAGATAATATTGAAAAACACCCCGATATTTTCCAGAACACCTTAGCTGCTGGTCATGCTATTGGTAATCACACACAAAACCATATAAAAGGTTGGAAAACCAAAGCTAAAGATTATTTAAACAATATTGCTGAAGGCAAAGCCACTATTGATAATCAAACACAAAACTTAGAAAGCACTAAATTATTCAGACCGCCATATGGCCAAATAACACCTAAACAAGGCAAGCATCTTATAGCCTTAGGCTATAAGATTGTTATGTGGGATGTGTTGTCTTTTGATTGGGAAGCATCTATTAATAAAGAAACCTGCCTAAATAATGTTTTAACAAAAGCATCTAAGGGCAGTATTATTGTGTTTCATGATAGCGTAAAAGCTTCAAAAAACCTGCAATACGCACTACCAAAAGTATTGAAACATTTTAGCCGTAAAGGATACCGTTTTAAATCGTTAAATTCTTCTATTTAATAAAGTAAGACTTTTGCTATAAAGAACAAGGTGTTTATTAAAGGGCCTTAAAAAACACCACTACAGCAAGGTCGACCAATTCTGAAAATAAATTCTGGGTAAAGAAAATATCAAAAAAATTTAAATGTAATCCTGAATAATACCAATAAGCGTGTTGGCATCTTGCTCACCACTTTGGCGCCATTTCATCTCACCTCCCTTATAAATAATTAAAGTTGGAAGTGTTTTTACTCGTAAAGCTTCGGCCAATTCTTGATTTTTTTCAACATCAATTTTTATCACTTTAGCCTTGTCTCCTAGAGCAGCTGCAACATCTCTTAAAACCAAATGCATCTGCTCCGATTGATCATTCCATTCTGTATAGAAATCTAACAATACTGGAATTTCAACATCTATAAGTTCCCCAAATTTTGACATACTTTATTGTTTATTAATCAAGTACACTTATACAAACCTACACTTTTTTTTGATATAATAATTTAAGCCCAGGCTATATCTGTACTTAGGCAATGTACCTCTATAAAAATAAGCATTTTCTTCATAACTGCAAGGTATAATGCTAATTATGAATTTACTATACCTTTCTTCAGTTCTATAACCGTAATTTCTGGCCATATCCCTACACGCCCAGGAAATGCCAAATAGCCAAACCCCCTATTTACATTTATGTACTGCCCCATCTCTTTATAAATACCTGCCCAATACTTATAACGCCATTTTACAGGGCTCCATTTAAACCACCCTGGAATCTCAATACCAAATTGCATCCCATGTGTATGCCCGCTTAGCGTTAAGTGGTAATGGTAATCATCTTGAATAACTTCTTTTTCCCAATGAGACGGATCATGACTCATCAATATTTTAAAATCATTTGCTTCAATATTCTGAGCTGCTTTTTTTAAGTCACCTGCTTTTTTAAATCCTCCAGCGCCCCAATTTTCAACACCAACTAGTGCTATACGTTCGCCGTTTTTTTCTATAAATTTACTCTCATTCAATAACAAATTAAACCCGATTTCTTTTTGTAGGCTTTTCAAATCCTCCAAGTTTTGATGCTTAGCATCTTCAGATTCCCAATTCACATAATCGCCATAATCATGATTACCGAGCACAGAATACAAACCATCTTTGGCTTTTAATTTATTAAACACCTCTTTATACGGCACTAACTCTTCTACTTTATTGTTTACAATATCTCCTGTGAATAAAATCACATCACTTTGTTGTTCGTTTATTAAATCTACAGCATATTTTACCTTATCCATATTATCAAAACTCCCAGAATGAATATCGCTAATCTGGGTCAACTTATAGCTATCAAAAGCTTCGGGCAAATCTTCAAAACTCAAAGTATATTTTAAAACTTTGTAATTGTACTTCCCTTTATAAATGCCATAAATAATTGATGCTAACGGGATAGCAGCAATACCTAAAGCTATCTTACTAATAAACTGTCTTCTAGACGCAAAATAGTTACCTTTAGCTACACTACCTTCGGTAAAATATCTGTAAATAGCTTGCGGAACTCTAAACACGTCTTCAGCAAACATAACACCTAATAAAATCATCTTTGGGACCAGAAGCGCGATGAAAAACCCAAAAGCATAGGCATGACCATGAGAAAACCCATCACTTCTATCAAAACCGTAATAACTATAAATAAAATTACCGATAACCAAGAAGGTAATTAACCAGTATATAATTTGAAGCCAATTGTTTTTTGTTACAGTTTTGAATGCTTGAAACGCATAAAAATCCATAACTAGAAAAACCCCAATAAAAATTACCCAACGTAACATATTTCTTTTTTTAACCAAATATAATGGTATTCTATTCCAATAACTGATTACTAATTTTTATTTAACTAATTGTTAAGAATACGTCTGCTTGATTTTCAAAATCCAATTAAGCATTGATTCCTTTTTACGATTTAGTTTTTGTAGATTTGGTTTTCTATCAAAACACTTAAAATGTCAGATCAAAAACGCCTTTTTTTAGTTGATGCCTACGCCTTAATTTTTCGAGGATATTATGCTTTTATAAAAAACCCGCGAATTAATTCAAAAGGAGAAGACACTTCTGCCATAATGGGGTTTATGAACTCGTTATTAGACGTTATAAAACGTGAGCGCCCAGATCATTTAGCAGTGTGTTTTGATAAAGGAGGAAGTTCCGATCGTGTTGAAATGTACGAAGCATACAAAGCCAACAGAGATGAAACTCCTGAAGGCATAAAAACTGCTGTCCCATATATTTATGAGATTTTGAAAGCCATGCATATTCCTATTATGGTAAAGGAGGGTTATGAAGCTGATGATGTTATAGGGACCCTTTCTAAACAAGCTGAAAAAGCAGGTTATAAAACCTTTATGGTAACACCAGATAAGGATTTTGCACAATTGGTTTCCGAAAATATTTTTATGTACCGCCCTGTTTTTGGTGGTGGTTATGAAACTTGGGGCATTCCTGAAGTTCAGAAAAAGTTTGAGGTTACTGACCCATTACAAGTAATTGATTACTTAGGTATGATGGGAGATGCTAGTGATAACATCCCCGGTTTACCAGGAGTTGGAGATAAAACAGCCAAAAAGTTTTTAGCACAATTTGGCAGTATGGAAGGTTTACTAGCCAATACTGATCAGCTTAAAGGTAAAATGAAAGAGAAAGTTGAGGCTAATGGTGAATTAGGATTGCTATCTAAAAAACTAGCAACTATTATGCTTGATGTTCCTGTGGAATTTAATGCTAAAGACTTTGAATTAGATCAACCTGATATTGAAAAAGTAAAAGAGATATTTCAAAATCTAGAGTTTAGACGTTTAACGGATAATTTTATAAAAACCTTTTCTGTTGAAACGCCCAAAACAAATAAAACCACTAAAACTTCAGAAGAAACGGAATCAAAACCAACGCCTAAAGAAACTAAATCTGCTGGTGCTGGTCAATTTTCATTATTTGGAGCAGATCCTTCTAATGAAGCTGAAGTTGTTTCTGAACACAGAAGAAAAACTGCCGAAACCACATCTCATTTTTACCAAAGTATAGCACCTGGTATGGCAACTAAGTTGTTTATTAAAAATTTGATGAATCAATCTTCTGTTTGTTTTGATACTGAAACTACTGGACTAAACCCACTAACAGCAGAACTGGTTGGTATTGCTTTTTCTTGGGAAGTTGGCAAAGGGTTTTACATGCCTTTTCCAGAGAATAAAAATGAAACTCAGGAACTAATCGAGCAATTGCGTCCATTTTTTGAAAGCGAAGCTATCGAGAAAGTTGGTCAAAATTTAAAATACGATATTAAAGTTTTAGCAAAATATAATGTAGATGTAAGAGGCAAATTGTTTGATACCATGCTAGCACATTATCTGATTAATCCAGATATGCGCCATAATATGGATGTTTTGGCAGAGACTTATTTAAATTATACGCCTATTTCTATAACAGAATTGATTGGTAAAAAAGGAAAGAATCAATTATCAATGCGAGAGGTTCCTTTAGAAAAACAGACAGAATATGCTGTTGAAGATGCCGATATTACATTGCAGTTAAAAGAACATTTTCAAAAGGAATTAGGAGAAGCTAATACCCAAAAACTGTTTAATGACATTGAAGTTCCGTTACTACGTGTTTTAGCGGCCATGGAATTAGAAGGCATTAATTTAGATAAAGATTTTTTAAATAATTTATCAGAGGAATTAAACACAGATATTGTAAACCTTGAAAAACGTATTTATGATGCAGCTGGCGAAGAATTCAATATTGCATCACCAAAACAATTAGGTGTTATTTTGTTTGAAAAATTAAAATTGGTTGATAAACCTAAAAAAACCAAAACAGGACAATATAAAACTGGAGAAGATATTCTAAGCTACTTAGCCAAAGATCATGAAATTGTTCAGAATATTTTAGACTTTAGAGGTTTATCAAAATTAAAAAGTACTTATGTTGATGCACTTCCAACTCAGGTTGAAGAAGCAACAGGACGAGTTCATACGGACTATATGCAAACCGTGGCTGCCACAGGGCGTTTAAGTAGCAACAATCCTAATTTACAGAACATCCCAATTAGAACGGAACGTGGACGACAAGTTAGAAAAGCGTTTATTCCACGTGATGAAAGCTACACCTTATTAGCTGCCGATTATTCACAAATAGAACTCCGCATTATTGCCGCATTAAGTGAAGAAGAAACGATGATTTCAGCATTTAAAAATGGGGAAGACATTCATGCATCTACCGCTTCAAAAGTATTTGATGTCTCTATCGAAGATGTAACACGAGAACAGCGTAGTAATGCAAAAACCGTAAACTTTGGTATTGTCTATGGTGTTTCTGCTTTTGGATTAAGCAACCAAACGGATTTATCTAGAGGAGAAGCCAAAGAATTAATTGACACTTATTACGCTACATACCCTAAATTACGAGCTTACATGAGTGAACAAGTAGATTTTGCTCGTGATAATGGCTACGTGCAAACTGTTTTAGGCCGTCGCCGTTATTTAAAAGATATTAATTCTAGAAATGCAGTGGTTCGCGGTGCCGCAGAACGCAATGCTGTAAACGCACCTATACAGGGAAGTGCTGCAGACATTATTAAAATAGCCATGATTAATATTTACAACAAGCTTCAAGAAGGTCATTATAAAACCAAAATGCTTTTACAAGTGCATGATGAATTGGTTTTTGATGTGCATAAATCTGAAATTGAGTCTATAAAAACTTTGGTGAAAACAGAAATGGAAAATGCTTATAAATTAGAAGTGCCTTTAGATGTTGATTTTGACATGGGTGATAATTGGCTAGAAGCACATTAAACCTACCTCTTCTTCTTACTCCTAAACTTAGCCTTCTTTTTGCGTTGATTAAAAGGCACCGCATCATCAAAAGTATGTTTTGGTTTCCCAGGTTTATTTTTACGCCATTTCTCTTCTTTCTTAGGAAGCAATACCTCTAACAAATCTTGACGCCCAAGTTTATTCAAAGTATTTTTTATCCATGCCTTATTTTCATCCTTATACCAAAAGAAAAAACGGTGTTGTTCATCTTTCTCTTTACGCGTTTTAGGTGTATTCACTTTTTTAAGTGTGTATGGATGGTAGCCACTATAATATATTACGGTTGCCACCGTCATAGGCGTTGGTGTAAAACCTTGCACTTGCTCTAACTGAAAGCCCATATCTTTAGTTTCAGCAGCAAGATTAGCCATATCTTCGGCTTCACAAGCTGGATGATTCGAAATAAAATAAGGAATCAACTGTAACTTTAGTCCCTTCTTAATATTGATTTTATCAAAACGCTCTTTAAACTTATGGAAGTAACTAAAAGAGGGTTTACGCATCAATTTCAAAACAGGATCACTAGTATGTTCTGGAGCAACTTTTAAACGCCCCGAAACGTGCTTAGTCATCACTTCTTCAGTGTAATCATCTAGCTCCTTCGGGTCTGCATTCTTATTAAATTCTGGCACCAACATATCATGCCTGATACCGCTACCAATAAATGATTTCTTAATTTTAGGATGACTATCAACAGCCTGATATAATTCAGTTAATGGTTTATGAGATGTATCAAGATTACTACAAATTACAGGTGAAATACAAGAAGGTGCAACACATTTATCACATATAGACTGTACTTTGCCTTTCATTTTGTACATATTAGCACTAGGCCCACCGATATCAGACAAATATCCTTTAAAATCTGGCATATTTGCAACTGTATCAACTTCGCGTAATACAGATTCTTGGCTACGGGATGCGATAAACTTTCCTTGATGTGCCGAAATGGTACAAAAACTACAACCACCAAAACACCCTCGGTGGATGTTAATCGAAAACTTAATCATTTCATAAGCTGGAATAGGTCCACGCTTATTATACTTCGGGTGTGGGAAACGCGTATATGGTAATTCAAAAGAGGCGTCAATTTCATCCTCAGTCATTGTTGGAAAAGGCGGGTTAATCATCAAAGTCTTATCCCCTACTTTTTGGAAAATTCTTCGTGCTGCTAATTTATTACTTTCCTGTTCTATGGTTTTAAAATTAGATGCATATGCTTTTTTATCCTTTAAACATCGTTCATGCGACACAATTTCAACATCCTCCCAATTACTATTCTTAGGTACTTTAGCATCAGCATCTAACAGTATAGCGGTCTGTTTAATGGTTGTAATGCTACTAAAGGGTACCCCTTTCTGCAACAAACGCACAACCTCGCGCAAAGGTTGCTCGCCCATTCCATACACTAGCATATCTGCCTTAGAGCTCTCTAAAATACTCGGCATGAGTTTATCACTCCAGTAATCGTAATGCGTTACACGACGCAAAGATGCCTCAATACCTCCTATTAAAACGGGCACATCAGGCCACTTATCTTTTAAAATTTTCGAATAAACTGTGGTTGCATAATCTGGTCTAAATCCTATATCTCCATTTGGCGTATAGGCATCCTTATCACGGCGCTTTTTGTTTGCATTGTAATTGCTAATCATGGGGTCCATACAACCACCTGTAACTCCAAAGAATAATTTTGGAGCACCTAGTTTTACAAAATCTTGAAGATTATCATTTACATTAGGTTGCGGCACAAGAGCAACTCGCAAGCCATAACTTTCTAAAATACGACCAATAACGGCAGGCCCAAACGATGGGTGGTCTACATAAGCATCACCGCTAAACAAAATCACGTCTAGTTCATCCCAACCACGTATTTTCACTTCTTTGTTAGTAGTTGGTAACCAATCTGATAATTTTAACTCCTGCATAGCGCTGCAAAAATAGGGAAAATTAGCCGCTTCCTCATTATAGACCCATATTTGGGTTAGGCTTTACAAGCCTCATATGGTTTTAGGTCTATCAATAATTAGTAAAATTTCATCATTTTTAACTAGTTTTGCTACTTGATTTTCAACAATGAGTATTATTTCAAAAAACATCCAGAATGCTGCAACACTTTTAAAGGCAGATAAACTGGTAGCAATTCCAACCGAAACCGTCTACGGTCTTGCAGGAAACATTTATAGTGAAACTGCTATTAAACGTATTTTTGAAACCAAAAAACGACCTCTTTTCAACCCTCTTATTGTTCATATCCCATCCATAGAAAGCTTAGAAGACATTGTAAGTTATGTCCCTGAAAAAGCAAGTCTACTGGCCGAAGCATTTTGGCCAGGATCCATGACCTTAGTCCTAAAAAAACATGCCAATATTCCAGATTTAATCACCGCCGGAAAAGATACCGTTGCTGTTCGTGTACCAAACCACCCGCTAACATTAGAACTTTTACAAACATTACCTTTTCCTCTAGCAGCGCCAAGCGCTAACCCCTTTGGAAGCATTAGTCCAACCAAACCAGAACATGTAGAACGCTATTTTAAGGATGCTATTGGTCAAGTTCTCGATGGTGGGCCTTGTGCTAACGGCATAGAGTCAACTATAATTGGATTTGAAAACAACGAACCTGTCATCTACCGTTTAGGTGCACTTGCCCTTGAAGATATTGAAGCTGTAGTTGGTAAAGTAAGTATAAAAAACAAAAAAGAAGTAAGTCCAGATGCTCCAGGTATGTTAGAACGTCATTACGCTCCATCGACTCGAACATTCCTGACTGACAATGTTTCTGAAGAGGTCAAAAAACACCTTGGCAAACATATTGGTGTTCTTGTTTTTAAATCAGAGGTTAACAGCAATGCTGTTGCGACTCAAATCATTTTATCTCAAGAGGGTGATATGGCCGAAGCTGCTTCGAAACTCTATGACGCCATGCACGATTTAGATCATCAAAACTTAGATGTTATTATAGCTGAACGTTTTCCTGATTACGGTTTAGGCAAATCTATTAATGACAGGCTGCAACGTGCTACGTTCTGAAAAAAGTTCAGTAACTTTTCATACAATCAACTTGTTAAACAAAATACACCTCAACGCTTATAAGTATTAGCAAATTGTGATTAATTCATTTTTAGTCTTTTGCGCATAATCCATGCCCAAAACCACATATTTTGTTTTAGTTTATTATTAATCTTTTAAACAAGGTTATCTAATATTTAAATATTTAAATATTTAAATAAAAGTAATATGCACGCATAGAGCCTTTGTAAAAAATTCGTACTTTAATTTATTATTAACAATTGTTAATTTCTTATCACAAAAGACCATAAATTATTAATTAAATGAAAATAAAAACATTCATTGCTTTTGCTACAGCAGCTGTAGTATTAAGTTGCAATCAAAAAACCAAAGAAGAAACGCAGGCCACAACGGCCTCAGAACCTGTTAATCTAGAAGATTTTACTTCAATGCAAATGACAGGCATCGAACAAATATCTGTTGATGTTGATTTAGATGCTGCCGTTAATCGACTATCAAAAGCTGTAACTTTTAAAACAATATCTAACCAAGACCGAGATGATTTTGACACCAAAGCTTTTGAGGGGTATCATAAATTTTTAGAGCAATCCTACCCGTTGGTGCATAAAACGCTCAAAAAAGAACTGCACGGAGACCCTAGACCATACAGTTTACTATATACTTGGGAAGGAAAAGATCCAAGTTTAGAGCCCGCATTATTTTATGCTCATCAGGATGTTGTTCCCGTACCAGAAGAATCTAGAGACGAATGGAAGGAAGACCCTTTTGCAGGCACCGTAAAAGATGGTTACATCTGGGGACGTGGTGTTTTAGATGATAAAAATCAGATTCATGCTATTTTGGAGGCTGCCGAAATGAAAATAAAAGAAGGCTGGCAACCAGCTCGTACGCTTTATTTTGTATTTGGTCAAGATGAAGAAGTAGGTGGTTCAGAAGGTGCCAAGAAAATCGCTGATGTTTTAGAACAACGTGGTATAGAACGATTTGCTTATGTTATGGACGAATCGGCTCCATTAACTCCTGGTATTTTCCCTGGAATTAAAGACAATACGGCATTAATTGGTATTGCTCAAAAAGGATTTATTAGTTTAGAATTGGCTATTCATGGTATTGGTGGACACTCTGCAATGCCTCCTGAAGAATCTAACATCGGTATTTTAGCAGAAGCCATTACCAAATTAGAAGCAGCACCATTTCCTTACAAAATACACCCTGCAGTGCGTTCACAATACCGTTATATGGGACCCGAATTAGATGAAGAACTAAAGCCTCTTTATGCCGCAGTAGCCTTTGGCAAGGATGATGAACTAACAGACCCAGAGAAAAAATTTATTGAGGCCATGGCCGGCAATGAAGTGACTAGAGCCATGCTGCATACCACAATAGCTACAACCATGTTTAATGCTGGTATTAAAGATAATGTACTGCCACCATCAGCAACTGCTGTGGTAAACTTCAGACCTATGCCAGGAGATACTCCAGAGGTGCTTATTGAACATATAAAAGCTGCTATTCAAGATGACCGCATTGAAATCAGAGACATTTCAGCTTCTACGCCTGCCACCAATATAGCCGAGGTAGGTAATCCTGCTTATAATATGCTTGAAAAAACCATTCGTCAAATCTATGGTAATGATTTAATTGTATCACCTTTCTTTGTGGTGGGTGGTTCAGATTCTAAACACTTTCAAGCACGTGATTTTGCACCAGATGTGTATACCATTACAGCCATTCAATTAGAAAACACCGAAGAATTTAAAGGATTTCATGGCGTAAATGAGCGTATTTTGGTTAATGAATATGCAAAATCTATTGGCTTCTTTTACACCATATTTGATAATCTAGAAGAACTTAAGAAATAAAAAAACGCATCTTGAAAAATTATAAATATTCCTTTATACTTTTTATTTGGCTTTTACCTGCAGCAATACATGCGCAGGTAAAGGCTTCTAAAGATTCTACTCAAAATCAATTAGTCATTCCTGATAAGGACGTTAAAGAAGACATCTTAAAAACAGCCGCAGAAAACTTGGTCAATGAAGAGTTTCCAGGTTCCTGGCCCATGTTTGGAACTGATTTAAGAATGAAACTTGGTGGCTATGTAAAGGCTGATTTTATATATGATTTTGATGGAACTACCGATAAAAGTCAATTCTTAATGTCTACCATTCCAGTAAGAGGTGAACCAGAATATGACAATGAAGGCTATGTTGCCTTTACAGCCAAAGAAACGCGTTTTCATATAGATTTAAGACGCTTTGCTGAAGATAAAATTCCTTTACAGCTATTTATTGAAGGTGATTTTTTTTCAGATGGGAATCGATTTAGGTTGAGGCATGCTTATATCACAGCGGGCGATTTTATTATAGGTCAAACCTGGACTACCCTGTCTTTTCTAGAATCCATGGCCTTTATGATCGACTTTGCTGCAGGTGATGCCTTATTTGGAGGGCGATCTGTACAAATAAGATACCAGAAACAAGTATCTGAAAAAATAAAAATTGCTGCGGCGCTAGAATCTTTAGATTTCTTAGGAATTGAAAATCCCAATAATTTTGAAGGACAAGCTAACGTAAAGTTACCCTTAGTGGCGCTCAGAATGGACTACAAATGGAAAACTGGGATTTTATGGACTGGTGCCAGCCTAGCTGAATTGCGATGGGATGGTGGTACTACAGGGCCATCGGATCAGACAACCCAATGGGCATTGGTTGTTGCAGGCAGACAGTATATTGGCGAAAATAATTACTTCACCTTCAACTTTAATTATGGCAATGCCTATGGAGAAAATATTATAGCCTTTGCTGGCAGTAATGGCAATGCCGTTCTTAATGCCGATGGCAAATTAGATCCAATGTTAGCCAAATCTGCGTTATTAGGTTTTATGCATAGATGGAGCCCAAAACTGGAATCTAATTTTAATTATGCTTATGGATGGTTAGATTCTCCCGATTCAAGAGCTCCCTTCTCCTTAAAACGAGGAGGAGTAGGACATGCCAACCTTATTTACCAGTTTGACAAAAATTTCTCCATTGGTGCCGAATATATGTGGGGAGAACAACGCACCACCAACGATGCTTATGGTGCTGCCCATAGAATACAAACCATGGCAAAATTTGAGTTTTAATTTGAAAAATTATAATACATCCTTTTTAACATGAAAACAAACTATCTACTTTCACTTGTCGTTTTATTATTTATAACGTATTCGGTTAATGCCCAAGATGTCAAACCAGGAATAAGCGCTTCCGACTTAGCTAAGGAATTGGCAAACCCTAATGCCACTTTAGGGCAAATGCTATTCCCGATAGATTTTATAGATTATAATGGTGATGTTGATGGTGCCAACGCCCAAAATGCTACGGTCCTTAATTTTCAACCTTCATTACCTATACCAATTTCGGAAGGTATCAATTTATATGTGAGACCATTGATCCCTATATATACTTCCCAACCAACTACTACTGCATCTGGATTTAAACAAGAATCAGGTTTTGGCAATATTAGTGCCGATGTGGCTATTGGAAAAACTTGGCCTTCAAAATGGATTACCTTAGCCGGAGTATTTGGAGGATTTAAGACCGCGTCGAACAAGACCCTTAGAGCAAAGCAAACCACGCTAGGTCCAGAAGTAATGGTAGCTAAACTAACCAGTTTTGGAGCTGTGGGTATAATTATTACCCACGCCTGGGGCATTGGAAGCACAGACGATTCCGACCCTGAATCCAGTGCTATTTTAGCGGATGACTTTTGGCTAACCTCTGATGGTTCATCGAGCACCAGTATTACTGCAGGGCAATATTTTTACACCATAAACCTTGAAAAGGGTTGGCAGATTACGGCCTCTCCAACTTATGCCTACAATCATAATGCATCTAGTGGTAATAAGTTAACACTACCTATAGGAACAGGAATTCAGAAAGTTTTAAAATTTGGAAAACTCCCTGTTAGAATTGGTGGTCAGTATTGGTATTATGTGGCTACTCCAGACGCTTTTGGCCCACAACATCAGTTTAGAATTACCATTGCTCCAGTTGTTCCTTTACCTTGGTAGCGTGTTGCAAATCGAATGTTTAAGCTGCTAAATTAGACTTTAACAAATAAGAAATCTTGTATTCCTAATATGCTATTTTTATAGTGAATTTAAAAACACCTTGAACATTAAAAAAATTTCATAAAACAACACGCTGACAGAAAATACAAAGGACTAATTTAATGCTCAAACAAATTGAGAATATCTATTGAAACAAGATATTTCGTGACCTAAATAAATGATCATAAATAAAACCTCTGTGACCTTTGTTTAATTTTAAACTTTAAATAGCCGGTATAGCCCTAAAGTTGTCATATCATAATATCTTAAAACTTATCAAAATAATCACTTAGACCTCGTACAAAATAAACTCACTTCACTATTTGGTAATCAAATATATAATCGTAAATTTGCAAACTCTTTTTTAAGAGAGGAATGTTTAATAATTAAAAATCATTAGTGTGGACACATTAAGCTACAAAACGATTTCAGCAAACAAAGCTACTGTAAATAAGGAGTGGGTTTTGGTTGATGCTGAAGGTCAAGCGCTTGGTCGTTTAGCTTCTAAAGTTGCAAAACTTTTAAGAGGTAAGCACAAGCCAAACTTCACACCTCATGTTGATTGCGGAGATAATGTTATTATTATCAATGCTGAAAAAATCACGTTATCTGGTAACAAATGGACTGAGAAATCATACATTCGTCACACCGGATACCCAGGGGGTCAAAAAAGTTTAACTGCTACAGAATTGTACGGAAAAGATCCTGCAAGAGTAGTAGAAAAATCAGTTAAAGGAATGTTACCTAAAAATAAATTAGGGGCAAATTTATTCCGTAACCTAACCGTTGTTGTTGGTACAGAGCATGCACATGCAGCTCAAAAGCCAAAAACAATAAATCTAGAAGAATTTAAATAACATGGAAGTAATTCACAAAATTGGCCGTAGAAAAACGGCTGTTGCGCGCGCTTATGTTGCTCCAGGAAAAGGTAACATTACAATTAATAAAAAAGACTTAGCTAATTATTTTACTACAGCTACTTTACAGTACAAAGTAAAACAACCATTAGTTTTGACTAACAATGACGCCAACTTTGATATTACAGTTAATGTATATGGAGGTGGTATTACTGGACAAGCTGAAGCTGTTCGTTTAGCAATTTCTCGTGCAATGTGCGAAGTTGATGCTGAAAACAGATTAACGCTTAAACCAGAAGGTTTATTAACAAGAGACCCAAGAATGGTTGAACGTAAGAAATTCGGTCAGAAGAAAGCTCGTAAGAAATTTCAATTCTCGAAACGTTAATATCCTGGACTTGGTTCAGGATCTGGTTATCAGATTCCTTTATCATTTTCAAAACAAAATAATAAATTTAAAACAGTTATTGTTGTCCTAGTTCAAAAGACAGGATTTAGTTTAGCATCTAAATGAAGCCATAAGCTTTAAAGCCAAAGGGAACATTGCTAATTCAACAGAACGTAAACTATTACAAAATGGCAGTAGAAGTAAAAGAATTACTTGAAGCAGGTGTACACTTCGGACACCTTACACGTAAGTGGGATCCAAACATGGCTCCTTACGTATATATGGAGCGTAACGGTATCCATATTATAAACCTTTACAAAACAGCGGCTAAAATTGATGAAGCTGGAGCAGCACTTGCAAAAATTGCAGCTTCTGGACGTAAAATTTTATTCGTTGCAACAAAAAAACAAGCAAAAGATATAGTTGCTGAAAAAGCTGGCGAAATTAACATGCCTTACATCACTGAAAGATGGCCAGGTGGTATGTTAACTAACTTTGTTACTATTAGAAAAGCGGTTAAAAAAATGGCTTCTATTGATAGAATGAAGAAAGACGGTACGTTCATGACATTATCTAAAAAAGAACGTTTACAAGTTGATCGTTTAAGAGCTAAGTTGGAAAAAAACTTAGGTTCTATAAGTGATATGACACGTTTACCAGGTGCTTTATTTGTTGTAGATATTAAGCGTGAGCACATCGCGATTAAAGAAGCTCAAAAATTAAACATTCCAATTTTTGCTATGGTTGATACTAATTCTGACCCACGTCAGGTTGATTATGTTATCCCTGCAAATGATGATGCTTCTAAATCGATAGATAAAATCTTAACGCATGTAACATCTGCAGTATCTGAAGGATTAGCAGAACGCAAAGCGGAAAAAGAAGCTTCAGCTGTGGCTAAAGAAGCTCCTAAAACGGAAGCAAAAGCAGAAGCTGTAGTTGAAAAAGCTGCTCCTAAAGCTAAAGCTGCTCCAGCACCTAAAGCAATTGCTGAAGAAGAAGAATAAATAATATTAACACAATAAAATTAAGTCGTTTAGTTCTTTTCTTTTTTGAAAATATATTGAACGACTTTTTTAAATTACAATAACTATGAGTACTACAGTAAAAGTAACAGCTGCTGAAGTTAATAAATTGAGACAAGCAACTGGTGCAGGTATGATGGACTGCAAAAAAGCTTTAGTTGAAGCTGAAGGAGACTTCGATAAAGCTATTGAGGTATTGCGCAAAAAAGGACAAAAAGTAGCAGAAAAAAGAGCTGACAGAGATTCTTCTGAGGGAGCTGCTGTTTCTAAAATTAATGCAGACCAGACTGCTGGTGTTGCTATTGTTTTAGGTTGTGAAACTGACTTTGTTGGTAAAAACGAAAACTTTTTAGCCTTGGCAAATCAATTTGCTGAAATTGCTTTAAACTTCGATAATAAAGAAGCCTTTTTAGCTGCTGATTTTGGTGGTATGTCTGTTGCTGAAAAATTAGTTGAGCAAACTGGCGTAGTTGGTGAGAAATTAGAAATAAACGCTTTTGAGAAATTAGAAGCTCCTTATGTTGGTTCTTACGTTCACATTAACAAAATTGCCGCTTTAGTTGGTTTAACTGCTAAGGTTGATAACGCTGATGTTTTAGTGAAAGATGTTGCTATGCAAGTAGCATCTATGGGTGCAACTTCCTTATCTTATAAAGATTTTGATCCTGCATACATTGCATCTGAAACTGAAGCTAGAATTGCTGTTATTGAAAAAGATAATATTGAATTAGGTCGTTTAGGTAAAACTCTTAAAAATGTACCTAGCTATATTTCTATGGCACAATTAACTCCTGAAGTTTTAGCTCAAGCTGAAGAAGCTGCTAAAGCGGAATTAGCTGCCGAAGGTAAGCCAGAAAAAATCTGGGATAGAATTTTACCAGGAAAAATGGAACGCTTTATTTCTGATAACACCACTTTAGATCAAGAACAATGTCTATTAGACCAAAAGTTCATTAAAGATGAGAAGAAAACTGTTTCTGAATACGTTTCTTCTTTTGGAGATGTTGAAATCGCTGGTTTCAAACGTGCATCAGTAGGATAACAAATTTCTGTGTAAACAGAATCTTAACCATATAAAAGCCACTATTCTTTTTAGAGTTGTGGCTTTTTTAGCTTACAATACCCATATTTTGATAAATTGTACTTCAATAAACACCAAAAATTTATGTAGTTTTGCACAACCTAGATTGTCGTATAAACGACAATCTCATCAAATACTTATGAAATACAAAAGAATACTCCTCAAACTATCAGGTGAAGCCTTAATGGGAACACGTCAATACGGTATAGATCCAGACCGTTTAGCAGAATACGCTCAAGATATCAAAACCATAACCGATAAAGGTATAGAAGTCGCCATTGTTATTGGCGGCGGAAATATTTTTAGAGGTCTTGCAGGGGCCAGTAAGGGTATGGATCGTGTTCAAGGCGACCATATGGGCATGCTAGCAACCGTAATTAACGGGTTGGCTTTACAAGGTGCTCTAGAAGATGCAGACATTCCAACACGATTACAAACTGCAATAAAAATTAATGAGGTTGCAGAACCATTTATAAGAAGAAAGGCTATGCGCCATTTAGAAAAAGGACGTGTAGTTATTTTTGGTGGTGGCACTGGAAATCCTTATTTTACAACAGATTCGGCAGCAGTATTACGTGCTATTGAAATTGAAGCTGATGTTATTTTAAAAGGTACGCGAGTAGATGGTATTTATAATGCAGATCCTGAAAAAGATACTACAGCAGTGAAATTTAATAGTATATCTTTTGACGACGTTTTAAGAAAAGGTCTAAAAGTTATGGATACAACAGCCTTCACATTAAGTCAAGAAAACAAATTACCAATTATTGTTTTTGATATGAATAAGAAAGGAAATCTTCTTAAGGTAGTCTCAGGAGAAAATATTGGAACCGTAGTAAACGTATAATACTTGACCTAGTTTTTGAACAAGCCTATATAATTTGAAAAACATATAAGACCATGAACGAAGACATACTATTTATATTAGATACCGCAAAGGAATCAATGGACAACGCAATTGCCCACCTTAAAAAACAATTTCAAAATATTAGAGCTGGAAAAGCAAGTCCAGCCATGTTAGGAAGCGTTATGGTTGATTATTATGGCACACAAACACCTTTAAGCCAGGTCGCTAATGTTAATACGCCCGACGGTAGAACGATTACCGTTCAACCCTGGGAAAAAAGTATGCTTCAAGAAATAGAGCGTGGTATTGCTTATGCTAACCTTGGGTTTAACCCAATGAATAACGGTGAAACCATTATTATTAATGTACCACCTTTAACAGAAGAACGCCGTAAAGATTTAGCAAAACAAGCTAAAGCGGAAGCAGAAGACGCTAAAGTAAGTATTAGAACAGCGCGTAAAGACGCTATGAACGATATTAAAAAAAATGATGATATTTCTGAGGACTTAAAGAAAAATGCCGAAATAGACATACAACAAATAACAGACAATCATGTTAAAAAAGTGGATGAGCATTTCGATAATAAAGAAAAAGAAATCATGACAGTATAAAAAAAAGCGACTTTAAAGTCGCTTTTTTTTGCACCAAATCTTACCTATTACATTCAAAAAAAAATATTTCACTCATTTTCCTATTTTATCTTAACCTTAAGTTTATATTTAACGGCTCATTATGAGGTATTATGGTGGTTTTTTCTACCTTTGCGCATCTTTAATTTAAGGCATGATTAAACTTTTTACCAAAGACTTTTGGGATGTAACTGCAAGAATAATTTTAAGAAATAAAATTATAATTCTTGTTGCTATTACAATTGCCACTTTTCTTTTAAGTCAAAAATGGGAGAACATGCGCCTTTCAAATAATGAGGCAAATTTATTACCTGATGATCATGAAGTAAATATTGCTTATAACAACTTTTTAAAAACCTTTGGAGAAGAAGGTAATCTCATAGTCTTAGGTGTAAAAGATAGCACCTTATTTTCTATTGAAAAACTTAACGCTTGGAATAAACTATCAGAAAAGTTTAAGAAATTTAATGCCGTTGAAACTGTTATTTCAATAAAAGACCTCCAAAAACTTATAAAAGACACTAAAAATGAGCGATTTAAACTTGAACCGTTTATCAAGGATTCTATTAAATCTATAGCTCAAATAGAATCCCTGCAAAGTGAGTTGTTCGAAAAATACCCATTCTATGATAATTTCTTATTCAATAAAGAAACCAAAACTATTCGAACGGCCATCTATTTAAAAAAAGATATCGTAAACACGCCGATTAGAAAAGAATTCGTAAACGACATATTTATACCCTTAATTAATGATTTTGAAGAAGACACTAACTTAGATGTTAGAATCTCTGGAATGCCCTATATCAGGACACTTAACGCTCAAAACATTGTAGATGAAATTGGCTTGTTTGTTTTTGCTGCTCTACTCGTTACATCCCTTATATTCTTTTTCTTTTTTAGGTCTTTTAGAGCGACATTAATATCTCTAATTGTGGTTTGTATTGGTGTGATGTGGACACTTGGTATTATCGGAGCCTTGAATTACGAAATCACAGTACTCACAGCACTTATACCTCCATTAATTATAGTCATCGGGATCCCTAACTGTATTTTTTTAATAAATAAATATCAGCATGAAGTTAAACTTCATGGGAATAAAGTAAAATCGCTTCAACGTGTTATAACAAAAGTTGGTAATGCCACTTTAATGACCAATGTTACCACAGCTTCTGGTTTTGCAACTTTTATTTTAACAGAAAGTAAACTTTTAAAGGAATTTGGAGTTGTTGCCTCATTAAGCATATTAGCTATTTTTATTTTATGTCTACTCATCATTCCAATAATATATACCTTTCTACCATTTCCAAAGAACCGCCATTTAGAGCACCTTAACAAGCGTTGGATTGGAGGCTTTGTTAATTGGATGGAGCACATGGTAAGACAAAGGCGCATTACCATTTATGTTACAGCCGTTATTCTTCTTACAGTAAGTATTATTGGTATTTATCAAATTAAAATTTCAGGAAGTTTAATTGAAGATATGCCGCAGGAATCTGATTTCGTTCATGATATCCGGTTTTTTGAAGATGAATTTAATGGTATCATGCCATTAGAGAT
Organism: uncultured Algibacter sp.; assembly: GCF_947495925.1. Classification (GTDB taxonomy): domain Bacteria; phylum Bacteroidota; class Bacteroidia; order Flavobacteriales; family Flavobacteriaceae; genus Algibacter_E. The sequence goes on along the minus strand of NZ_CANMAU010000002.1, from coordinate 278,418 downwards.
TATGGTTGATACTAAAAGAAAAAAAGGTGTCATGAAGCTCTCAACTTTGAAACGCATGGATGCCCTTGAAGATTTAATCATTGAAATCCCTGAATTATCAAAGCCCGTTTCGGTAGTGGGACTTGTTAAATATTCAAAACAAGCCTACTATAACGGTAAAACAAAATACTATCAGCTACCAACTTCACAAGAGAATAGCTTTATTCTGTCCTATGCTAAAAATTCATCCTCTAATGTCGATTTACTGAAGAATTTTGTTGATAGTACTGGGCAATATGCTCGTATTACAACCTTTATGAAAGATATAGGCACGGATAAAATGGAAGGAATTGAAGAAGACTTACAAAATAAAATAGACAAAGTTTTTCCGAAAGAAAAATACGATGTCACCATGACTGGAAAAGCCTTTTTATTTCAGAAGGGGACGAAGTATTTGGTTAAAAATTTAGCTATTTCTTTATCATTAGCCATTCTTTTAATCGCCTTATTTATGGCATACTTATTTAGGTCTGCTCGAATGATAATTATTTCGCTTATACCTAACCTTTTACCATTGCTAATTACAGCAGGTTTAATGGGATATTTAGGAGTTCCAATAAAACCATCTACCATATTAGTATTTAGTATTGCTTTCGGGATTTCAGTAGATGACACCATTCATTTTCTTGCCAAATACAGACAAGAGTTACAAGCAAATAAATGGAAAATTAAAGTATCTGTTTACGGTGCTTTGCGTGAAACTGGTGTAAGTATGTTCTATACCTCCATTGTATTATTCTTTGGGTTTTCAGTATTTACTATTTCTAGCTTTGGAGGCACTGTGGCCTTGGGGGCACTAGTTTCTGCTACGCTTTTATTTGCTATGCTATCAAACCTATTACTCCTTCCCTCTCTACTCTTATCTCTTGAGCGTAATATTGCTAATAAAGAAGTGCTTCGAAAACCTTCAATCAATATTATCCCAGAAGAAGATAATGAGCAAAAATTTGATAAAGACTCACATAACGAATAAAGATTACAGATTTAAACATTATTATGTCAATTTCAACAAAATTCTTATTAATTTTTGATTTTATATTTTTAATTTTAAGGATTGAAACTACTATATTTACATTTCAAAACTAGAATATATGCAGGCAAGAACGGTTTTAGAACTATTAACGCAAGATATTGTTATACCAGAAGTAGAACTAAAAGGTTGGGTTAGAACGTTTAGAGCCAATAGATTTATTGCCTTAAATGATGGTTCTACTATTAATAATATACAATGCGTTGTTGATTTCGAGAATTTCGACGAATCGCTTTTGAAACGGATTACTACGGGCGCAGCTATTTCTGTAAAAGGTGAATTGGTGGAAAGTCAAGGAAAGGGTCAGAATGTTGAAATACAAGTGAGTGAATTTGAAATTTTGGGAGACTCAGACCCTGAGACCTACCCTATTCAACCTAAAAAACACTCTTTTGAATTTCTTAGAGAAAATGCACATTTAAGAACTAGAACAAATACTTTTAGTGCTGTAATGCGTTTACGTTCTTCATTGTCTTTTGCAATTCACAAATATTTCAATGAAAACGGGTTTTATTATATGCATGCTCCTATAATTACTGGAAGCGATGCTGAAGGTGCTGGTGAAATGTTTAAAGTTACAAGCCTTGATTCCAAAAACCCGCCAAAAGATGACAAGGGAGAAATAGATTATTCTCAAGATTTCTTTGGCAAAGAAACAAATCTTACCGTATCAGGACAATTAGAAGCAGAAACATACGCCATGTCACTTGGTAAAGTTTATACATTTGGGCCTACTTTTAGGGCTGAAAACTCCAATACTTCAAGGCATTTGGCCGAATTCTGGATGATTGAGCCTGAAGTTGCTTTTTTGGACTTGGCTGGGAATATGGATTTGGCTGAAGACTTCATGAAATCGGTTATCAAACATATACTAGAACATAATCGTGAAGATTTAGAATTTCTTGACAAACGTTTACAAGATGAGGATAAACGAAAACCTCAGGCAGAACGTAATGATATGACTTTAATTGAGAAATTAAATTTCGTAACAGACAATCATTTTAAGCGTGTTAGCTATACTGAAGCCATTGATATTTTAAGAAACTGTAAGCCTAACAAGAAGAAGAAATTCAAGTACTTAATTGATGAATGGGGTACAGATTTGCAAAGTGAACATGAGCGATTCCTTGTAGAAAAACATTTTAAATGTCCTGTTATATTATTTGATTATCCGGCAAACATTAAAGCCTTTTACATGCGTTTAAATGATGATGGCAAAACTGTACGCGCCATGGATATTTTATTCCCCGGTATAGGTGAGATAGTTGGTGGTGCACAACGCGAAGAACGTTTAGATATCCTAAAAGAAAGAATGGCTGCTGTAAATATTCCAGAAGAGGAGCTCTGGTGGTACCTGGATTTGCGTAAATTTGGCACAGCCGTTCACTCTGGTTTTGGATTAGGTTTTGAACGTTTAGTCATGTTCGCCACCGGTATGAGTAATATTAGGGACGTTATTCCTTTTCCTAGAACACCGCAAAATGCAGATTTTTAATAATTTACACTACCAAAAGTTATTATTTAATTTATTTGGTTTGTTTCTGCCTAAAATTTATGCTACTTTAACTCAAAAAATTAAAGTTGAAGACTGCATTACCTTTTGACCTTAAGATAAAAGAATTACCAGATCAGCCTCCTGCTTTTTGGTCCTATTTAAAAGTCGGGCGACTCCTCTATTATTCCCTTTTTCTATTTGTTTTAGAATCATGGTTTTATTGGATAAAACTTAAAGCTGCCTATTTTGAATCTTCAACTTGGGTTATTATTTTTTGGTTTGCTTGTTTCCTGTTTTCGTTTGTACATATTTTTCTTGTTATTATGGACGGATGGTCTCGATATCAAAATTATAAAAGAGCAAAAGACCAATTTTATATCTATGGTTTTACTAAAAGAATCTCAAATTTATATATAGGCTCGAAATGCCAGCGCATTGCAGCTTTAATCGCCGCTCAAGAATTAGGCATTGAACATCTAGTAAAGGATTATTACTACTCAAAAGGTATCAGGTGGTATCATTATGTCCCTTATTTTATGATTAAAGACCCCCTTTTCTTATTTAAAAAATACTTCTGGAAACGTTCTTTTCTTGAAAAAAGTTATGAACCCAAATTTGATTTCAGAAAAATTCAATTGCAGTTAAGTTTATGATACTATCTGGTCATAACCTATCTAAATCCTATAAATCACTAAAGGCTTTAAACAACGTCTCTATTTCATGTAAAAAAGGAGAAATAATTGGTATAGTTGGAGCCAATGGTTCTGGAAAGTCTACACTTTTTAAAATTCTTTTAGGCGTATTGAAACCAGATACAGGAACGGTATCAATCAATTCAAAAAAAACAAAACCTATTGGTGGCATTATAGAAAAACCTGCTTTATACGAATATCTGAATGCTTATGAAAACATAAAAGTTTTTGGTGGAATTCAAGGCTTAAAAATTACTAACGAATTTGTAATTAATAGTCTAAAAAAAGTTGGACTGCCTACAAAACGCAAGGATCCTGTTAAGAATTACTCAATGGGTATGAAGCAGCGGTTAGGTATTGCCATAGCGCTACTTAATAATCCAGAATGCCTAATTTTAGACGAGCCATTTTCAGGGCTTGACCCAATGGGTATTTCATCATTAAACGCCTTGATAAAAACACTTGCTGAAGAGCAAAAATTGAGTGTTCTAATCTCCTCTCATATCTTAGGGGAGTTAAACAAAATATGTACGGGATTAACGGTGATAAAAAACGGGGAAATTATTAAAACCGGAGCCACAAAAGATATTATTAACCAAAGCACCATAGCCTATAATATTTCGGCCGAAAATATTTCTTCGTCATTAATATTAAAAAATTACAATTCTTCTATTAGCAATAATATAGCAACAGTTGATGTGCCTTTTGAAGATGTTTCTGAACTATTATATAAACTTCAGGAAGAAAATATAAATATTACCTCTTGTACTCCAGAAGTTGATATGAATAAATTGTTTGAAAGTTAATCGCTATGAAAAATTTAATCTTAGCTGAAGTATACAAACTCTTCAAACAAGGAAAAACTTATTATGCGCTAGGAGCGATTTTCTTGATTGAAATTATTATTCTTTTTAGTGCCTACTCTCAAGGTCAAGGTATTTTAGATATGGTTTTAGATAATTTAAAACAATCTTTTCATTTTGAAGGTAATTTATTAAACGGAAATCTACTTAGCTACCTAATATTAAACACTTTATGGTTTCACTTACCTTTAATCTTAATTGTTCTTATTTCAGGGAATTTAACTTCAGAATATAAGGATAAAACATTGCTAAGCGTTATGCTACAGCCTGTTTCTAAATGGAAATTCATTTTAAGTAAATATATTGTTGCCATTGTGTTTACCTTTTTAATTGTGCTGTTTTTAGCTTTAACAACCTTTATATTGGCCTACTCCTTTTTTGGCTATGGTGACCTTATAGTATACTTAGATGGCCTTAACTTTTTTGAATCTTCAGATGCCTTTAAACGCATTCTATGGGCATTCTCTTTTGGCGCAATTTCTATGATTTTCTTTTCGGTAGTGAGTTTAACCTTAGCCATCATTTTAGAAGAATCAACTAAAACATGGATTACAGGAGCCTTTTTTTTAATAGTTTCCAACCTATTGATAAAAGTGAATTTTAAGAACTATTTCCTAGACAATTGGTTATATGTGAAACTTAACGACACTTGGCAGTATTTTTTTCATTTTAGCATACCATGGAACAAAATATATGTAAACACCTTCATACTTAGCTTATATATTATTTTAACAGTAATTATCGGTATAATAATTTTCACTAAAAAAGATGTTGGCAAATGACAATTAGATTATTAATATGCTTCTATTTCTATGGAATTTGTTTTTTAAATGCTCAAAATATAGATAAAGATATTTTGAAGATTCAGCAGCGTATGGATACCATTGAGAGTTTTTCTGCTCATGTTAAACTTGAGGTCGATATTAGTTTTGTAAATATCCCCGTAAAACATGCTCGAATTGAATATGCTAAAAATGAAGAAACTAAAGTGTTTTCAGAAGACTTTGTTTTAGTACCAAAAAAGGGCTTAGATGTTTCATTATACCATTTATTTAAAAACCCATTTATTACTGTAGACAGAGGTTCGGAAATAAGAAATAACAAACCCTACAAAGCTTTAAATATTATCCCGACCAATAAAAAAACTGATTTTTCAATAGCTACTGTGCTGATTGACACATCAACAAATCGCATCATAGAATATGAGGTAAACACGAAGAAGGATGGAAGTTATGTTGTGGTAATGAACTACAATGACGGTAAAGACCTATTGCCTTCAGACATTGAAGTTCAATTTGAAATTGAGCGGGTCAGAATACCTTTAAAATATATGGGTAAAGATGCCCAAATTGATAAGGATACCTATAAATCTGATGAACCTAAAACCGGTAAAATTTATCTATACTTTAATTATACTAAAATCATATATTAGTCTTTAGTAATATTCAATAAAAGGATTCAAACACATCTGCTTATTAAGGTAATTTATTTATTTTTGATGTAGCAACAAGATTAATATGCTTAAACAACATTTACAATTTAAATTATCTCAAAAACTGTCTCCGCAGCAAATTCAATTGATGAAATTGATACAACTGCCAACACAAGCTTTTGAGCAACGTTTAAAACAAGAGTTGGAAGAAAACCCTGCTTTAGAAGGCGGTAAAGAAGATAATCAAAATGACTTAGATGCAGATTTTGATAATACAAATGATGATTTAAATGACAACGAATCTATTGAAGCCGATGACATTAATGTTGATGAATATTTAAGCGATGATGAAATTCCTGACTATAGGACGCATACTAATAATTACAGTGCTGATGACGATGAGAAAAGTATGCCATATGCGGCAGGAACATCGTTTACACAGCATTTAATTAATCAATTAAATACTTATAGATTATCAGACGAAGAACGTGATATAGCTGAATTTTTGGTTGGGAGCGTTGATGAAAGTGGGTATATAAGAAGAGAGATTTGTGATATTATGGATGATCTGGCATTCACTCAAAACGTATACACTACTGAAGATCATATAAAAAAAGTTTTGAAAATTGTTCATCAATTAGACCCTGCTGGTGTTGGAGCAAGAAATTTACAGGAATGTTTGAGTATTCAATTACATAGAAAACAAAAAACTCAAGATACCGAATTGGCCATTACCATAATCGATAAAGCCTTTGATCAATTCACAAAAAAACACTACAAAAAGCTCCTTCAAAAATTTGATATTTCAGAAGAACAATTAAAAGATGCCATTTCAGAGATTGAGCATCTTAATCCAAAACCTGGAGGCTCTTATGCTGGAAATAATAGAATCGCAGAACATGTTGTTCCCGACTTTGCAATTAAAATTGTAGATGGTGAATTAGAATTAACCCTAAATGGAAGAAATGCGCCTGCCCTTCACGTTTCAAGGGAGTACAACAATATGCTAAAAGGCTATAAAGATTCGAAAGATAAGTCTAAATCTCAAAAAGATGCTGTAATTTTTATTAAGCAAAAGTTGGACGCTGCAAAATGGTTTATTGAGGCTATTAAACAACGCCAACAGACTTTATTTGTAACTATGAGTGCTATTATGCATTATCAGAAAGAATATTTCCTTTCAGGCGATGAGCGTAACTTAAAACCTATGATTCTTAAAGATATTGCGGATGAAATAAATATGGACGTTTCAACAGTTTCCAGAGTTGCAAATAGTAAATATGTTGATACGCCATACGGCACCAAATTGATAAAGGAATTCTTTTCAGAGTCCATGAAAAATGATCAGGGTGAAGACGTTTCAACTAGAGAGATTAAAAAGATTTTAGAAACCGTTGTTGAAGAAGAAGATAAGAAAAAGCCGTTAACAGACGAAACTCTTGCTTCTATTTTAAAAGAAAAGGGCTACCCAATAGCAAGACGTACAGTGGCCAAATATAGAGAACAACTTGATATACCAGTAGCTCGTTTACGTAAAAAAATATAATGGATAGATTATTAAAGAGTATCTCTTATATTTTTCACCCTATTATTATGCCATTATTGGGTGTGATTTTCTACTTTTCTAAATCACCTCGTTATATTGCACCAGAAGTTATTCAAGCTAAAGTTATAGTGCTTTTCATTCTCACTATTCTACTTCCCATTCTATTATATTTTCTTTTGAAAATTTTAGGAAAAGTGAACTCCATTCACTTAAATTCAACCAAAGAACGCATATATCCGCTTATTCTAAGTTGTTTAGTTACACTCGTAGTTACTCAACGTATACTTACGCCTACTCAAGCCATAGAATTGTATTTTTTCTATATGGGTATTCTTCTTTCAACAATGACATGCTTAATACTAGCTATTTTAAAGTTTAAAGCTAGCATACATATGATGGGAGTCTCCGGAGTATTTATGTTCTTTATTGCTTTGAGTATTCACTTTAGTATTAACTTAAGTGGTACACTAGCGTTAATGGCATTAGTCTTAGGTGCCGTCGCGACCTCAAGATTACATGTTAAAGCTCATGACTCAAAAGAGCTTGCCATTGGATTGTTTATAGGTATTATTCCTCAACTAATTCTCATTCCTTATTGGCTATAACATATAAAACATGAGTCCTAATTTGATCGCATTCATATCAATAGGGCTATTATTAAGCGTAGCATTGCCTGATAAAATAGAATTTAGTCCATAATATACATATAAGTTCCATGTGCTATAACCAGCACTAAGTGTTAATCCGTATTGAAAATCGTTAAAATCATCATTTCCGTAATGCTTAATATCACCCAACTCACCTTTATACTTGGAGACATGTGATACGACATAACCTACCTTAAATCCAGCATAGATTCGCCAGAAACCATAATCGGAAGGTGTAGATGTTCGCCACCTAAACTGAACAGGAACCTCTATAACATGAGTATTAATCTTATTCTTGGAATAGCTCCTTGAATCTTCTAATAAGGTATAAACAAATTTGCCATTATCATCTCTACTCATTAATATGTTCTGATTATAACCATTTGATGAATAGCCTAGGCCTATGCCAAATGCTTTATTTCGAGCCTTGTTTATTGGCATATCTCTTATAAACCCCAAATGCACACCAAAAGAGAATCCGTTCTGTGTAACTCCTATGGGTTTTTTACCAAGCAGATTATAAGTGATACCTAGATAGAATTGATCTTCCCTATAAAGTGAATCCACTTGCTTTTCCTCCACCTCCTGTGCGAAGCATAATGGTAAGCAAAACAAAAAACATCCAATAAAAAACAAATATCTCATTAAATAGAATAATATAGTTTAGCCATAACTACTAAACCATAAATGTATAACTAAATTTATAAAAAATAATAAGGCGTTTTGAATAATCAAAACGCCTTATCTATAAAATTAAGAAAGTAAATATTAATCTCTTCCAAATACACTACCCTTTTTAGTAGTATAATTGATTTTAAGTGCATTAACTTTACGCAGTTCCTGTTTAATATCTCCTATTAATCCCATATTTGCCTCACTATCTACTTTTAAGGCGGTAGTTAAAAACGGAATTAATTCTTCTCTTTTCGAAGCACGCTCTGCTGCAATAAAAGCTGCTATATCTCTAACGCCAGCAAAGTCATCATTAAGTTGAATTCTGGCTTCAGTACCAAAACTTTTATAATTAGCACTTGGTTTACCTGCATAAATATACATAACCAAATCCTTTTTATCTAACTTCTCAACCTGATCTGCAAAAGGCAAATTATTATCAATTTTTAATGTGTTTTGCCTCATTACCGTAGCCACCATAAAAAAGAATAATAACATAAATACGATATCTGGTAAAGATGCTGTATTAACAGCGGGCATATCGCCACTTTTTTTCTTTTTAAATTTAGACATGTTTATATAATGTTAAATTATTTATTGTACTTCTGAAAGTTTTTGAGGATAATCAAGCTTTATTTGATCAATCTTTTCCTTTAACTTTTCTTTATTTCCAGGCCAATTCACATCTTTATAATTCGCTTCCATATCAGAAAATGAATTCCCATATAAAGCCTGTGCTCTATCATCTCTTAACTCATTATATGCTGCAACCAATTCGTTCTGCACAGCTATATACATTTTATAAGATGTTTCACGTTCGTTCTTTAAAGAAATAATGGCTTTATCCGGATTATCAGATGACGCAGGATCTTTCTTGCCTTTACAGTAATCACATGATCTATCCCCTCCATTATCAAGAAACTCAACCGCTGCTTTTCTTAGATCCTTCAACTCCATGATCTCATCTTCAACTAGCAACTGATCTTTACCATTTAATAACACAGTAAAAATATTTTTTTGCTTGATGATAACATCTTCATCAGACTCTTCCATAGGAGGAAGTTTCCGGTTTATACCAGAATCTGTCTCAATAGTTGTAGTTACTAAGAAGAATATTAATAGTAAGAAAGCGATATCGGCCATGGAGCCTGCATTTACTTCTGGTGCTGCTCTTTTTGCCATAATTTATTTATTAAGAATATTTTTCACTCCGCCTAATAACATTGAACCTATAGCCACTATAGCTAATACGTAAAACGCATATAATCCAGCTCCCACAACTTTAGATGTTCCTTCATCTACATCTAATCCTTTATCTGTAAAAGGTGTTAAATCTAAATCCGTTCCTGAAGAAATAGCATAAGATATAAAGATAATTGCCGCAAAAGCGCCAACAGTTACCAATGTCTTTTTAATATTCCCAGCAAATAAGCCTTTAATAACAAATATGACAACCAAGGCAAGTACTATACCTAGCACAGCATATGTTACATAGAGCATATTCCCGCTCATACTTTGAGCTGTATCGTCATCACCAGCCATAATAGTCAGTGCGAAAATAGCACCAAGAATGGCGAGCGCGAAAGCTACTATTTTTAAAATTTTATGTAAACCCATAATTTTTATTTTTTAAATTATTATTTCTTGTTTCTAATCAATAGATCCATTAACGTTATAGAAGCATCTTCCATGTTGTTAACAATACTATCAATCTTAGCAATAATATAATTGTAAAAAATTTGAAGAATAATGGCTACTACTAAACCAAATACAGTTGTTAAAAGTGCTACTTTAATACCACCTGCAACAAGAGAAGGTTGCATGTCACCAGCAGCTTCAATCTTATCAAAAGCTTGAATCATACCTATTACCGTACCCATGAAACCAAGCATTGGTGCTAATGCAATAAATAATGAAATCCAAGAAACGTTTTTCTCTAGCTGTCCCATTTGAACACCTCCATAAGCAACAACAGCTTTTTCTGCTGCTTCAATACCTTCATCTGTTCTATCTAAACCTTGATAGTATATAGAAGCAATCGGTCCTTTTGTGTTTCTACAAACTTCCTTAGCAGCTTCAACACCTCCAGAAGACAAAGCATCCTCAACGTCTTGTGTTAACTTCTTAGTATTTGTAGTAGATAAGTTTAAAAAGATAATTCTTTCTATAGCAATTGCTAAACCTAGAATTAAACATAACAGTACAATACCCATAAATCCGGCACCCCCTTCAATAAATCTCTTTTTTAATTCTTGATGAAATCCAAGTTCTTCAGCAGCCGCTTCTTCTTGTGTCATACTTGCTACAGTAGTTACAGCTGTAGTCGTGTTTGCAATTGTAGTTGCATTAGCAGTTCCAAATACCATCATTCCTGTAATGGCAAGGATAGAAAATAATCTTTTCATGTTCTAGATCTTAATTTTATTAGTTAAAGTGTTAAAGATATAAAAAAAAAGCAATTAAACTATAAAAAATAACAGCAGAGAGGAAGGGATTCGAACCCTCGATACCCTTTTGAGGTATACACACTTTCCAGGCGTGCGCCTTCGACCACTCGGCCACCTCTCTTTATTTTTAATTCATTTATTACTGGGGTTCAAATAACAAAAAAATCTTTGAACCCTAAAATTTTCAGGGTTAATTTTAATAGAATACCAAAATACCAAAAGTATATTCCATCATTATTAATCAATATTCTACAGACTTAAACACATCTCTCAAAAAGTTAATCATTTATAAATGAGTAACAAACAAGAAAACCTAAACTCTATTTATCCTTTTTAACATGATACCTCATAAATAAAATTAATTTCTTGTCTTAATCTTTTTACTAACTTTAATCTATTAAAAAGCTATTTTAATGCTAAACCAATACAAAATCAAAACCTTATTTAAAATAGATAAGTGTCTCAAATCTCTTTCATTTTTGTTAATCTGCGGATGCTTTCAATCCTATTCGCAGATTGCTTACGACGAAGTAACTAACAAAAATGTTTCTATTGGATCTTATGGACGTGTTGGCGTAGATTGGTCTTTTGACGATGGCAGAACTATAGGGAGACGTTTAAACCTAAATAATATGGGAAGCATTGGCGGAAGGATGGAAGAACAGGATTACCTAGAAATAGCCCCGTCATTCCATTTTACACCAAGCGAAGGTGATGAAACACGAATTAATGCACAAGTGCGTTTTTCAATGTACTCTAATAGCTTGACTACCTTCGCTAATAGCTCCACATCTAGTTTAGGGGGACTAACTATAGCTATTCCCGAAATGTTTGTTCAAGCCAGAAATATAGGTGGTAAAGATTTAAATGTTTGGATTGGCGCAAGATTATATCGTGGACCTGACGCTCATATAGCCGATCATTTTTATTTTAACGACCACTCTGGGCAAGGTTTTGGAATTGAATATAAGAAAACGCGATACACGCAACTCTTTGTCTCTTCCACAGATACCACATCTACCGTTCCACCATATTTTTACCTAAATATAAAAACTGGTACGCCTAGTACTGCGCTAAGGCAACGTATGGTACATATTTTAGAACACGACATTGATATTAATGATTCTAATAAAGTTACCATTATGGGAGAATTCCACAATATGCCAGATGGTGATTTTGACGTAGAGGTTGATAGTATTGAACAACGTGTTAATTTTCCATCAGACAAAGGTTTCGTCATAGGTACTAGATGGCATAAGGCTTTAAAAAAAATGAAATCGGGCTCTTTTAATGATTTTACCATTAGATATGGCACTGGAATAGCAAATGGTGGTGATGGAGGGCTCTCTAGGACCTGGTTAACCTATGGCGCACCAGATTTAGAAACATTGAGTTTTAAAAAAGCTTATTCACTCGCTATTGTAAACCATACCGTTCTCAACTTATCAGATAAAAACAGCTTAAACCCTTACCTTATAATTACATCAAGTAAAGGTGCGGCAAACACAAACCATATAGGCGAAACATATTTTGGTAAAGAAGTTTTTAACCGAAAGCTAGACTTTACCATTGGGGCTCGTGACGAAATATATTTTTCAGATATTTTTCATTTAGCAACAGAATTACATTATTCTCAAAGAAAAGATGGTGCAAACCCAACAGCCAGTGTTACAAAACTAAGTATTGTCCCTATTTATGTGCCAACAGGAAAAAAAGATGTATGGGCGCGCCCTCACCTCAGGTTTGTTTGTAGCATAGCAAAATATAATGACTACGCTAAAGAATCCTTATACTCGCCATATTTAGAATTTACAGGTCCTAAATCTTGGGGAACCTACTTTGGAGTAAAAGCAGAATGGTGGATTTGGAACTAACAGGTAAAATTATATCATTTCGCCTCTTAATGATGTTTCATATTTAGTTCGGAAAGTATTTTGTGACATATTTTGCCCTAATAAGTACATTAATTTAGCCACTGCCGCTTCAGTAGTCATATCCTTTCCCGATATAACACCCAACTCTTTTAGCTTGCTACTCGTTTCGTACTGCCCCATCATGACGCGCCCCCCTAGACACTGAGTTATATTAATAACATGAATTCCTTTCAAAATATTTTCTTTCAAAATATTTAAAAACCAGTCTTCTGTGGTACAATTTCCAGAACCAAAAGTCTCAATAATAACACCTTTTAAATTTGATGCACTAAAAACACTTTCTAATACATGTTTTGTAATTCCAGGAAACAACCGTATGATGGCAATATTATCGTCTAAATCCTTTTGTACTTTTAAATTTTGGTTAGGCTTTACCTCAAGTAAATTCTGATTATTAATTTTTAAATGAACCCCAGATTCTGCTAATTCAGGATAATTAAATGATGCAAACGCTTGAAAATGTTCCGCATTTAATTTAGTTGTTCTATTCGCTCGATACAACTTATATTCAAAATAAAGGCAAACTTCCTTAATAATAGACTCTCCCTTATCTTGAAGTGAAGCCACTTGAATAGATGTGATTAAATTCTCCTTGGCATCTGTCCTTAAGTCTCCAATTGGCAACTGCGATCCAGTAAAAACAACAGGTTTTGCCAAATCTTCTAACATAAAACTTAAAGCAGAGGCGGTATAACTCATTGTGTCGCTACCATGAAGTACCACAAAACCATCAAACTTATTATAATTTTCTTCAATTAGCTCTGCAATTTGAATCCAATTATTAGGGTTCATATTACTTGAATCAATTGGGTCTTTAAAAGATACGGTATCAATATCGCAATCTATTAACTTCAGTTCGGGGATTTTCTCTAATAAAGTCTTAAAATCGAAAGCCTTTAAAGCTCCCGATTTAAAATCTTTAATCATCCCAATAGTTCCGCCAGTGTAAATTAATAATATGTTTACCTTTGATGTATCCATGATTTATACTTTAAAAACATCTTTTGAATTTTGAGTCGTAACCTCAGCAATGGATTCAACACTCTGGTCATATAACTCAGATAACTTATCTAACACCTTTAATATGTATAAGCTTTCATTTCTTTTACCCCTATAAGGCACTGGAGCCAAATATGGCGAATCTGTTTCTAGAACAATATGTTTCAAATCTATTTGACACAAAAATTGATCTATTTTTCCATTCTTAAATGTAGCCACACCTCCTATTCCAAGCTTCATATTATATGAAATTGCTTTATGAGCTTGTTCTAAATTACCTGTAAAGCAATGAAAAATACCATACAGATCCTCTCCCTTCTCCCCTTCAAGAACTTCAAATATCTCGTCAAATGCTTCTCGGCAATGAATAACAATTGGTAATTGAAGCTTTTTTGCTAGTTGAATTTGATACTTAAAGGCTTTTTTTTGAATTTCAATGGTCGATTTATCCCAATATAAATCAATTCCAATTTCACCCACAGCGTAAAACTTATGAGTATTAAGCATTTCTTCTACATGGGCCAGTTCTTCTAAATAGTTTTCTTTAACGTGTGTTGGATGTAAACCCATCATTAAAAACATATTATTAGGATAACTTTTCTCTAGTTCCAACATGGATTGAGTATAAGTAGAATCAATCGCTGGAATAAAGAATCTTGAAACTCCTTCATCCAAAGCTCTTTTTATCATAACTTCTCTATCTTCTTCAAAAGCCTCACTGTATAAATGTGTATGTGTATCTGTAATTATCAATTCAAAAATATTTAAATCCAACCCAAATTCTATTTGGTAAAAATAATTGTTTTTACATGATTATATTTGTTCAAAATCAATAAGATGGAAAACCTTCAAGAATTTCTGCACCACAAAGGTTACACAAAAGTTAAACTACACCTTACAAAAACAAACCATTTCGAAATAAAAGCGACTATTAACGGTAAAAAAGGATTATTTATATTGGATACAGGGGCCTCAAGTTCTTGCGTAGGATTTGAGGGTATTGAAACCTTTAAATTAAAAGCTGAAGATTCTCTAATCAAAGCCGCCGGAGCCGGAGCTACAGACATGGACACTAAAATGGCTAAAAAAAACAAAGTGAAAATTGGAAAATGGTCTAGTAATAAAATTGTTTTGGTTTTATTCAATTTAACTCATGTAAATACAGCCTTAATAAATCATAATTCAAAACCAGTTGATGGTATAATAGGAGCAGATATATTAAAAAAGTCAAAAGCCATCATTGATTATGAAAAGAAATATCTATATTTAAAGTTATAACAAAACTCTCTCTAAGTTTTAATGAACACATCTATTGTCATTGCTGATGACCATCCACTAATGCTACGTGGTCTGACCGATTTTTTAAAATCTAAAGGGTTTAACATTTTAGGAAGTGCCTCAGACGGAAATTCAGCTTATAATCTTATTATAAAACTAAAGCCAGAAATTGCTATTCTGGATATTAGAATGCCCCATAAAACAGGGTTAGAGATTGCTGAAGCTTGCAAAAATAATAGTTTAAACACCAAAATTATTCTTATAACATTTGACAAAGAAGAAGAACTTTATGACAAGGCTAAAGCATTCCATGTTTATGGGTATATTTTAAAAGAGTTCGCCATAGAAGAAATTGAAACCTGTATTGAAAGTGTTGTAAACGGAACGCCTTATTTTAGTAAGGAAATCGCATCTTATCTTAATGCAAGCGATCTATCTAAAAAACCTGAAACCCTAAACTTACTGACTAAATCTGAATTGAGAATAGCAAAGCTAATCTCTCTAAACAAAACAAGTCAAGAAATTGCTAATGAATTATCTATATCGGTAAGAACAGTTGATAAACATCGCAGTAACATGGTGCATAAGTTAAATTTAGATAACAAACCTACTTCACTATCAATTTGGGCCAACACTAATAAATCTTACTTATAAAATATACGTAGAAGTGCGTATTTTTTTTTAAGGTTTTCAAACCTATCTTTACAGTGCTATTAATTAGTTCTTAGGGAGAATTATTGAAGGCTCTAAACCCAAAAGGTTTGGAGCTTTCTTCGTTTATTAAACCTTTTCTATCAATAAAATACGTAGAAGTGCGTATTTTTTTTTACCTCAATACGTTTTAAATTTACAGTGCTATTAATTCTTTTGAGAGAGAATTTTTTTACTACACTCTGTACTGCAATGGTACAGAGTGTTTAAACAAAAATTACAAAACATTATGCTGAAACCCTTAAACATGG
This sequence comes from uncultured Algibacter sp., assembly GCF_947495925.1. GTDB lineage: Bacteria > Bacteroidota > Bacteroidia > Flavobacteriales > Flavobacteriaceae > Algibacter_E. The sequence continues at coordinate 262,382 of NZ_CANMAU010000002.1, read as the reverse complement.
AAAAGCAGAATAATATTCTTGATAAGTGTTGTGTTGTAGGGCTAACTATTATAGTTATTGCTGTCATATCAATAAACCTTTTATTGCTCTTTATTTAGTTGGTTAATAAAAAATCCTACTAAAAAAGGTGTTGCACTTAAACGTACAACACCTTTTTATTTTCTATTATAAAAATACTTATTAAAGCTCTAAAGCTTTTTTAATATCATTATTCATTAAAAATTCAACAGGATTCTCTAAAGCTTCTTTAACAGCAACTAGGAACCCTACACTTTCTTTTCCATCTATAATTCTATGATCATAAGAAAGTGCAACATACATAATCGGTCTTATTTCAACATTTCCGTTTATTGCTACTGGACGCTCTACAATATTATGCATTCCTAAAATCCCACTTTGCGGTGGATTAATAATTGGCGTTGACAACATACTACCAAACACTCCTCCATTTGTAATGGTAAATGTCCCACCTGTCATTTCATCAATTGTAATCTGTCCGTCTCTGGCACGCAGTGCCAAACGTTTTACTTCAGATTCAACACCTCTAAAACTTAAGTTTTCAGCATTTCTTATTACTGGAACCATAAGTCCTTTTGGCCCCGACACAGCTATACTTATATCATAAAAATCGTAAGACAGCATTTCCTTGCCATCGATCATTGAATTAACCGCAGGATACATTTTTAATGCTCTTACAATAGCCAAAGTAAAGAAACTCATAAATCCTAAACCTACACCGTGTTTCGCTTTAAACGTTTCCTTATATTCAGAACGCAATGCAAAAATAGGAGACATATCGACCTCATTAAATGTGGTTAACATCGCCGTTGTATTTTTAGCTTCTACTAAACGTTCTGCTACTTTTCTGCGAAGCATAGACATTTTACTTCTTGAAGTCCCTCTGTTCCCTCCAGTAGGCGTACCCATAGATGGCACTGCTTTAACAGCATCTTCCTTAGTTACCCTTCCATCCTTACCAGTACCAGATACTGAAGCCGCATCCATTCCTTTTTCAGCCAAAATCTTTTTAGCTGCAGGACTAGCACTTCCAGTAGCATAAGTTTTTGCCTCTGTAGCAGGTGTTTTTGGAGTTTCCGCTTTAGGTGCTTCCTCCTTTTTCTCTTCTTTTGGAACCGCTTCTCCATCAGGTTTTGCTGCACTAGTATCAATAAGACACACTACAGCGCCAACTTCAACCGCATCTCCTTCTTCGGCCTTAAGAGTAATTGTTCCACTCACCTCTGCAGGCAATTCAAGTGTCGCTTTATCACTGTCAACCTCAGCAATAGCTTGGTCCTTTTCAACGTAATCTCCGTCTTCAACTAACCACGTAGCTATTTCAACTTCTGTAATAGATTCCCCCGGAGAAGGAACTTTCATTTCTAAAATCATTGTTTATAATTTTACTGGTATCTAAATTCTATATTTTTATTCTAAATCAAAAACGGCATTTATAACACGCCTTTGTCTTGCTTTATCTCTTGTACTTGATCCCGGCGCGGGTACGGAACTGTATGGCCTTGAACAAACTTCTAATTTAACCAAATCCATGCGTTGTACCATATAACTCCATGCCCCCATATTTTTAGGTTCTTCCTGAGCCCAAACATATTTTTCAACGTGCTTGTACTTATTTATAACCTCTTGTAATTTAGAGTCATGTAGTGGAAATAATTGTTCTATTCTCACCAATGCTACATCGTCTTTATTTAAAGTTTCTCGTTCTGCTAACAACTCATAGTAAAACTTACCTGTGCAAAACACTAGTTTTTTAACGTTATCAGGAGCAATAGTATCATCAAGTACTTCCTGAAAAGTTCCTATTGCCAATTCATCCAGAGAAGACACTGCTTTTGGATGACGTAACAAACTTTTTGGAGTTAAAACCACTAATGGTTTTCTAAAATCGCGTTTCATTTGACGACGCAATAAATGGTAGAAGTTAGCCGGTGTTGTACAATCTGCAACAATCATATTATCGTTACCACATAATTGTAAATAGCGCTCCATTCTTGCTGATGAATGCTCTGACCCTTGACCTTCATAACCATGAGGCAACAAGACCACAATACCGTTTTGCGATTTCCATTTATCTTCAGCTGCCGACAAATACTGATCGAAAATAATTTGGGCTCCATTACTAAAATCACCAAACTGAGCTTCCCAAATGGTTAATGTATTAGGATTAGCCATAGCATAACCATAATCAAAACCTAGTACACCATATTCAGATAAAAATGAATTATAAATATCCATTTTACCTTTATTCTCAGGATTCGTATTTAATAGATTAATACGTTCTTCTGATATTTCATCACGCAAAATAGCATGCCTATGACTAAACGTACCGCGTTCAACATCTTGTCCTGAAATACGAACATTATAGCCTTCTTCCATTAAACTTCCATAGGCCAAAGTTTCTGCCATGCCCCAATCTAAAGTATCGGTTTCAAATACCATTTTAGTCCTACCCAAGAGTATTCTTTCCGCTTTGCGCAAAAATTTAACACCTTCAGGAACTGTTGAAACTACTCGCGAAATATTTTCCAATTTTTCTTTAGCATAGGTGGTATCCTGACCTTCAAGCATAGCATCTATACCCTTACGATCAAAACCAGTCCAGCGCTCCTGCATAAACTCTCTAACTTTTGAAGACTCTGCTTGTTTAGAAATCGAGTATTCTCTTTCAAGTGTATTTTTAAATTCCCCAACGATCTGCTCTGAGTAACTTTGATCAATGGTATTTTCAGCAATCAGCTTATCAGCATAAATCTTAAACGGATTTTTGTGCTTTGAAATATTTTTATAAAGTTTTGGTTGGGTAAATCTAGGTTCGTCACCTTCATTATGTCCATATTTTCTATAGCCCAACAAATCAATATATACATCTTTCTTATAACGCATTCTATATTCTAATGCCATTTCAACGGCATGAACTACAGCCTCAGCATCATCCGAATTAACATGTAAAACTGGAGACAAAGTCACTTTTGCTACATCTGTACAATAGGTACTTGAACGTGCATCAAGATAATTGGTTGTAAAACCAATTTGATTATTCACCACAATATGAATGGTACCTCCTGTTTTGTAACCATTTAATTGACTCATCTGTCCAACCTCATAAGCTACACCTTGACCTGCAATAGCTGCATCACCATGAACTATAATAGGAATAATTTTAGAATCATCACCACCATAATCACTATCAATCTTAGCACGTGTAATCCCTTCGGCTACAGGAGCTACTGTTTCTAGGTGTGACGGATTAGGCACTAAATTCATCTTGATATTTTTACCATTTTGATACGTTTTATCAAGTGTTAAGCCTAAGTGATATTTAACATCGCCATCAATACTTTCATCTTCAAAATCTTTACCATCAAACTCACTAAAAAGTTCATTCAAAGGCTTTCTAAAAATATTAACCAAAGTACTTAACCTCCCACGGTGTGCCATTCCTAACACGCACTCTTTAACACCATACTTCTCAACAGAATAAAAAAGAACGTTACTAATAGCAGGAATTAAAGATTCTCCCCCTTCTAAAGAAAAACGCTTCTGCCCTACATATTTAGTCTGTAAAAAATTCTCAAACGTAACGGCTTGATTTAATTTTGAAAGGATGTATTTTTTAGTATCCGCCGAGTAATTCGGTTGATTATCATTTCTATTTAATTGCGATTGCCACCAAGAAATCACTTCTGGATTCCTTAAATACATATACTCAACTCCTATTGAACTACAATAAATACGCTCCAGATGGCTTATAATTTCACGTAAAGTTTTTGGACCTACACCTAAAACTTCACCTGCATTAAAAACGGTATCTAAATCGTTTTCAGAAAGGTCGAAATTACTAATTTCTAAAGTCGGTGTATAGGTACGTCGTTCTCTTACTGGGTTCGTATTAGTAAATAAATGTCCGCGTATTCTATATCCATCAATTAGCCTTACAACATTAAACTCTTTTTGAACATGTTCTGGTATTTGAGTAGATACCCCTTCAATAATTTCACCATCCATTCCGTAGTTCTCACTTCCAAAATCGTAGCCTTGAAAAAAGGCTCTCCAACTTGGTTCAACGGCATCTGGATTTTGCAAATATTGATCATACATATCAGCAAAATATACTGTATGTGCTGTATTTAAAAATGAAAATTTATCCATTGCTTGTTTTAATCCCGCGTAGGGTCTTCAAAATATTTCTCAAAAATACAACTTTTACCAAAATTAGATGTTTCTTTGACTATATTTATAGGTGCTAATCTGCATTTAACACATATACTCAAAAAGGTGTTAAATTTTTAACAATATCTCATTATGTCTAATTTATTTCTTTCTATTAATAAAAAAATCGGTTTTGTTTTATTGGTTCTTTTAATTTTCTCCCAAATGGCATCAGGCCAAAATCAAAAAAGTGATTTTTGGAGTCATATGCGCTACGGTGGAGGGATTGGTTTAAATTTTGGAGATGGTTTTTTTAGTGGGACTTTAGCACCAAGTGCTATTTATCAGTTTGATCAACAATTCGCTCTGGGCTTAGGTCTTAATTTTACATACAACAGTCAAAAAAACGCGTACGAATCGACTGTTTTAGGTGCTAGCATCATAAGCTTATATAATGTAATTCCTCAAATACAAATCTCCGCAGAGTTTGAGCAACTTAACATTGATAGAAATTATGATACTCGCTTGGGCTTAATGAATGAAAACTACTGGTTGCCTGCATTGTATCTTGGAGCTGGATATAGAAGCGGTAATGTATCTGTAGGGATAAGATATGATGTTCTGTACGACGAAAATAGAAGTATATATGTCGATCCTTGGGCGCCCTTTGTAAGGTTCTATTTCTAAGTTTATAGCGGTAAAAAGGCTGTTCCTTTTCTAACAGAAAGCGCTAAATCTACTATACTGTTTTCGTTTAAGACTTTTAAAATATTTTGTCTTGAAGGCCCTAGGATAGCATGTAATGGACAAGGCTTGTCTTCATTACAACTTTCTAAGCTTAACATACAATTTGTTAGTTTTTTTTCACCATCAATAATATCCAAAATCCTAATAACTTTCTCATTATTGTTATGTTCATTCATAAAAAAACCTCCTTTTGGACCTCTTGTGGAAGAAACAACGCCCTCCTTTACCAATTCTTGCAATAATTTGGCAATATAAGCCTGTGGAACATTAATTGGATTTGATATATCCTTAACCATTACTTTTCGAGATTCACTAGAGTGCAAAGACAAATATAAAACTGCCTTTATAGCATATTTGGAAGAGTTTGAGAACATTTTATAAAAGTATAAAACTAAAAACAAATCTAAAAAAGATGTTTATAGCCCAAAATGATTTTTATCATATTATTTTGACTACTAAGACATTAGTTTTGTTTGATTAAACACACTCTTGTGAAAACGTTACTGAAATTTTTATTTATAACAGTATTTGCTCTAATTGTTAGCTGTGGAGGTAAAGGAACTAATAAGAAAGAAAGTTTCTCGTACAACAAGAAAACAACTACTAAGAATAAAGCATCCACTACAGAAGCGAGGTTACCTGCATCAAAAATAGTCGACCTTAGCAATAAGGGCGTTGGTCCCATTACTTTCATTTCACTAGATACTGCTATAGACCAGACCATGGCTGCACACGGGGCAGATGTATTTAAAAAAATGTGCACCGCTTGCCATAGACCTAATAAGAAATTTATTGGCCCGTCAACAACTGGAATATTGGAACGCAGGTCTCCTGAATGGGTAATGAATATGATTTTAAAGCCTGAAGAAATGGTACAAAAAGACCCTCTTGCAAAAGCATTATTAACAGAATTTAACGGTTCACCTATGGCCAATCAAAACCTATCTGAAGAAGATGCAAGAGCTATTTTAGAATACTTTAGAACTCTTAAATAACCTGTCCCTAACAATTATCATGTTTTGTATTCAGTGCAATACATATTTTTGACATATAAAAAAGATAAAAACATCTTTTTAATTTTAAACTTAATATATGAATACTATAGAAAATAAAACAGTTGCCGAAGTTGTAGCCGAAAATATTAAAACGGCTCATGTTTTTAAAAAACACGGCATAGACTTTTGCTGTGGGGGCGGTGTTACCATTGAAAAAGCCTGTGAAAAAAAACAGCTTGATTACCAAAAAATAAAATCTGAATTAGTACAAGTTGATAGTGCTCCAAAAGCGTATGATTATAATTCATGGAATCTTGATTTCTTAATTGATCATATAATCAATATTCATCACACCTATGTGGAAGAATCCATCCCATTAATTCTTCAATATTCTAACAGAGTTGCACATGTGCATGGTCACCATTATTCTGAAGTTGTACAAATCAACAAACTCTTTATAGAAGTTGCAAATGAATTATCGGCGCACTTAAAAAAGGAAGAACTTATTCTGTTCCCATATATTAAAAAACTACTTCAACTACAAAAGGAAAAAACAAGACCATCAACACCATCCTTTGGTACGGTTAACAATCCTATTCAAATGATGGAAACGGAACACGAATCTGCAGGCGATACTTTTAAAATTATAGCTCAACTTACCAACAATTACACACCACCAGAAGGTGCTTGTAACACCTTTAAAGCCTTGTACGCCAAACTTGATGAATTTGAGCAAGATTTACATCAACATATACATTTAGAAAATAACATCTTACACCCGAAAGCTATTCAGTTAGAGAAAACTTTTCAGTAGTAATAGGTAATAGTATTAAAAAAAAGGTTTGGTTTAGGAATGTTTATTCTTGAACCAAACTTTTTGCCATTCACGTTTCAAAATTAAAAAAGACACATTTTCAGACAGTTTTAAAACATCATCCCCGTCTAATGCTTTAACCTGACTTTCAGAAACATCAATAATATAAAGCAAGTTAAGATATTCTGTAAACTTCTCTTGAATCAATTTAAAAACAGTTTCATGAAGAATTAGTTTTAAGCTTGAAGGTAAAACATCTTCATGAAAATCCAAATCGATATTAGCCAATTGAAAATCCTTATTCAATTGAAAGATTAGTTTTTTATATAAGTCTAATTTATTTGCTTCGGCAATTAAAGTATCAAAAGTATTTGGTAATTGCATTACACTGTTCTATTCATTAAGCTAGAACCAAAAGCCCTAAGTAATTCCTTTTTATCGTCTGTAATATTCAAAGGTTCTAAAACCGCAAAGGCTTTATTAGTATATTCTTGAATAGCCTCCTTTGTTGCTTTTGCCGACCCCGATGTCTCAAAATACTGTTTGGCAGTTTGTATTTTAGTATTTACATCTTCAGGATTTGACGAAAATAAAGCTATCAATGCTTCCTGGTCACTTTCGTTTGAAAACTCTAGTGCTTTTAAATACAAATAGGTTTTCTTGTTTTCAATAATATCACCTCCTACTTGTTTTCCAAAGGTTTTAGGGTCTCCAAAAGCATCCAAATAATCATCTTGTAGTTGGAAAGCAATACCTAAATTTTTACCGAATTCGTAAATGTTATTTTGATCTGTAATAGACGCCTTTGCAACTATCGCTCCCATTTGCATTGCAGCACCAACTAAAACAGCTGTTTTGTATTCAATCATCTTTAAATACTCATCAATTGTAACGTCATTTCTAGTTTCAAAATCCACGTCATATTGTTGCCCCTCGCAAACCTCAAGTGCCGTTTTACTAAACAATCTAGCCAAAGCTTGAAAGGTAGTTGCTTCATAATTTTCAAAGAGTTGATATGCCATAATTAGCATCGCATCTCCAGATAAAATTCCGGTATTTACATCCCATTTTTCATGAACTGTGGTCTCTCCACGTCTTAAGGGCGCATCATCCATAATGTCATCATGAACAAGTGAAAAATTATGAAAAACCTCAACACTTAAAGCTGCATTTAAGGCCTTTTCATAACGTCCATTAAAAACATCAGCGGTCATTAAGGTTAAAACAGGTCGTAACCGCTTACCTCCTAAGCCTAGAATATAGGTTATGGGTTCGTATAAATTTTGAGGTTCTTTTTCTGTAGTATAGTTCTCTAAAAACTGAACAAACTGATGTTGGTATTTTTCAATTGAAAGCATCGAACAAAAATAATGTAAATCCTCATATTTTTTAGAGTGAAATTAAATTTAGTGTTAAGAAAACATTAAAACTTAGGAAACTTTTTAGGTTTTTAAAGTTTCCTGTTGTAGATTTGCCCCCAATTATGAGAGAAAAGATTTTAATTGGCGCAACAGAATTATTCTTAAACCTTGGTTTTAAAAGTGTTACTATGGATGATATTGCTAACAACCTAGGCATATCAAAAAAGACCATTTATTTACACTTTGACAATAAGACCAAATTGGTAGAAGCTACGACTATGTATCTATTTGGATGCATTTCTGAAGGTATTAATCAAATATGTGCTTTAGAAAAAAATCCCATTGAAGAAATTTATAGCATCAAGCAGTTTATCATGGAACACTTGAAAGATGAGAAGTCTTCGCCTCAATATCAATTGCAAAAATATTACCCTAAAATATGTAATACACTAAAGGGAAAACAATTTGAGGTCATGCAGACTTGTGTTATTAATAACCTTAATAGAGGTATTAAGCAAGAACTTTACAGAAAGGAAATAGATGTTCATTTTATTTCAAGAATTTACTTCAGTATTATGCTTGCTATAAAGGATAAAGACTTATTTCCAGAGAAACAGTTTTCAATGCATATGCTATTGAGCAACTATTTAGAATATCACCTTAGAGGTATTTGCACCCCTAAGGGCTTAGAAACATTAAACAAATTTATAACATCAAATCAATCATAAAATGAAAATCAAACTAATACTATGTTTTAGTTTACTATCTGTTTTCTCGGGCTTTTCCCAAGAAAAACCCCAAGAGACAAAACAAAGCTTCACCTTACAAGAAGCTATTGACTATGCCATAGAAAACAATAGAAATGCCAAAAACGCTTCTAGAGATGTAGAAGCCGCTTATAAACAAAAGTGGGAAACTATCGCTATTGGACTACCACAATTAAATGGGCAAATAGATTACCAAAACAACTTAAAACAACAAGTTAATGTAATACCAAGTGATTTTGAAGATCCAGATTCACCTTTAGTCCCTGTAGTTTTTGGAGCTAAACAAAACCTTTCAGCTTCTGCATCTTTAAGCCAGCTCATATTTGATGGTTCATATATTGTAGGTCTTCAGTCTGCAAAAGTATTTTTAGAGATATCTAAGAATGCTAAAGAAAAGACGGATCTTGAGGTTCGAAAAGGTACTATAAACGCCTATGGCAATGTACTTTTAAGTGAAGAAACAGTGGCTATTCTAAAGGAAAATAGAGCAACCCTTCAAAAGAATCTTGACGAGACTACCAAAATTTTCGAAAATGGCTTAGAAGAAGAAGAAAGTGTTGAACAATTAAAAATTACGCTTGCTGATATTGAAAGTGCTTTAAACCGAAGCGAACGGGTTAGAGAAGTCTCTTTGCAAATGTTGAACATGACAATGGGACTAGACATTAAACACCCTACAACATTATTGGATAACCTAGAAACCTTAACAGCTAGAAACGTAAATTTAGGATTGATAAGTGATCCTTTTACTGTTGAAGACAATATAGACTACCAAATTGCTGAGAATGATAAAACATCTAAAGAATTATTAATTAAGCTAGCCAAAAGTGATGCTATGCCTTCTATAAATGCTTTTTTTAATGGCGGGTACAATTCCTTTGGTGATGATTTTACATTTTTCGACAAAGGACAAGACTACTTTGGTTTTGCCGTTTTTGGTGTTGGAATGAATATTCCCATTTTTAGTTCTGGTGGACGAAGTGCTGCCACACAACGTGCTAAAATTGATTACGCAAAAGCCTCGGACGATTTAATTGAAACCGAGCAGCGTATTAAGCTAGATATTGCTACAGCTCAGAGTGATTATCAATACTCCATTGAAGATTATTCCAATAAGAAAGAAAGTTTAGATTTAGCTGAGCGCATTGAAGCTAAAAATCAAACCAAATTCTTCGAAGGTATTGCCTCAAGTTTTGAATTGAGACAAGCACAAATACAACTATACACGGCACAGCAAGAATTCCTTCAAGCCATGCTAGACGTTATTACCAAGAAAGCAACTTTAGAAACGTTATTAAACCGCATCAATCAATAAACTACTCTATCAAAAACAAACACAATGAAAACGATATACACCTTATTATTTGCTACTGTTCTTTTAAGTTCATGTGGTTCTGAAAGTAAAAAGTCTGTTGAAGACATATTAGCTTCTGATGATTTAGAACTAATCAGAAAAAAGAAAAGCGAATTAGATGCCAGTGCTCAAGAAATTGCAGCACAATTAAAACAATTAGAAAAGAAAATAAAGGTATTGAATCCACAAGCAAAAGTGCCTTTAATTACCACTTTTAAAGCTAAAGCAGCTGTTTTTAATCATTTTACCGAACTGCAAGGAAGTGTAAGCACAAAACAAAACTTGGTTATTTATCCGGAGTTTTCTGGGGTACTAACTCATGTGTATGTGAAAGAAGGTCAAAAAGTAAATAAAGGGCAACTTTTAGCAAAAATTGATGATGGTGGATTAAGTCAACAACTGTCTCAATTAAAAATTCAAACGGAGTTAGCAAAAACAACCTTCGAGCGTCAAGACCGTTTATGGAAACAAAAAATTGGTAGTGAAATACAATATCTACAAGCCAAAGCAACTTACGAAGCGCAATTGCAAGCTACCAATCAATTAACACAGCAGGTGGGAAAAACAGAAGTAAGAGCGCCCTTTTCTGGAACTATTGATGATGTCATTACAGAACAAGGAAGCGTTGTAGCTCCCGGGCAATCTCAATTGTTTAGAATCGTTAACCTCAACAATATGTATATTGAAACTGATGTTCCGGAACGTTACGTTTCAGATATTACTAAAGGTAAAGAGGTAAAAGTATATTTCCCGGTTTTGGGTCGAGAATTAGACACGAAGGTACGTCAGGCAGGGAATTTTATAAACCCCGCAAACCGAACATTTAAAGTTGAAGTTGCCATTCCTAATCACGACAAGTCTATTAAACCTAACCTTACTGCTAGACTTAAAATCAATGATTATTCAAACGAAAATACCATATTAATTCCTCAGAGTATTATTTCAGAAAATGCTTTAGGACAGCAGTACGTATATACCATTGTCGATAAAGCGAATAATAAAGCAAAAGCAAAGCGTGTCATTATTAAAACAGGTAAAACACAAGGCGATTTTATTGAAGTGTTATCTGGTATTGAAAATGGAGAAGAGATTATTGAAGAAGGTGCTAGAAGTGTGAAAGAAGGACAAGAAGTAAAAATTCTTGTAATTGAAGAAGCTAAATAAAACTAAAGACTACCCGAACAATGACTAAAGATAAAAAGAAGCAAAAAGTAAACAAGGAATTTGGTTTATCCTCTTGGGCTATCAATAACAAAACAACCATGTATGTTTTGATTGCTTTGATATTATTCCTTGGAGCTGGCGCATATTTTAGTATGCCCAGAGAAAACTTCCCTGAAATAAAAGAAACCAAAATTTACATCAGTTCTGTTTACCCTGGTAATACCGCTGAAGATATTGAGAAACTGATAACTGACCCTATTGAGGATAAATTAAAAACTGTGAGTAATGTGGTTGAAATCACCTCTACCTCACAAGAAGATTATTCTATTGTAATTGTAGAGTTTGACGAAAATATTTCGGTTGAAGCTGCAAAACAAAAGGTAAAAGATGAAGTAGATTCTGAAACTTCTGGTGAAGACTGGCCCACGTTTAATGGGGCTAAGGTAGAACCTAATGTTTTTGATTTAAGCATGTCTGAGGAAATCCCTATCCTAAACATTAATATTTCAGGAGATTACCCCGTAGATAAGCTCAAAGAATATGGTGAATACCTTGAAGACGAAATAGAAAGCTTACAAGAGATTAAGCAGGTAGATATCCGTGGTGCTCAAGAAAAAGAAGTTGAAGTCGCAGTCGACATATACACGATGATGGCTGCACAAGTTAGTTTTGACGATGTTATTAATACCATTAGTAGAGAGAACATGACCATGTCTGCGGGTAACTTAATTACCAGTGGCCAAAGACGAACCATAAGAATACTTGGTGAAATTGAAGACCCAAAAGAGTTAGAGAACTTTGTAGTTAAGTCGGAACGTAATAACCCCATTTATTTAAGAGATATTGCTAAAGTAACTTTTAAAGATGAAGACCGTACAACTTACGCTAGGGAGTTTGGACACCCTGTTGTTATGTTGGATGTTAAAAAACGTGCTGGAAAAAACATGGTGGCTGCCGCAGAACAAATTCAGGTTATTGTAGACAATGCTATTGAAAACGTATTCCCTCCAGATTTGGAAGTAACTGTTGCTAACGATCAGTCATCAAAAACTATTGGTCAAGTGGATGATTTGGTTAACAATATTATTTTCGGAATCATTCTAGTAGTAACCGTATTGATGTTTTTCTTAGGGTTTAAGAACGCCCTGTTTGTTGGGTTCGCAATTCCTATGTCCATGTTTATGTCGCTCATGATATTAAACTATCTAGGATACACCATGAATACCATGATTTTATTCGGACTTATTATGGGTCTGGGTATGTTGGTTGATAACGGCATTGTAGTTGTTGAAAATGTGTACCGATTGATGTCTGAAGGAATGACCCGGGTTGAAGCAGCCAAAAAAGGTATTGGAGAAATTGCATTTCCTATTATTATCTCTACAGCAACAACCGTAGCAGCATTTATCCCTCTAGGGTTATGGCCTGGGGTTATGGGGCAGTTCATGATATATTTTCCAATTACACTATCGGTGGTATTAGGATCATCCTTATTCGTTGCCATTTTCTTTAATTCTGTAATGGTTTCTCAGTTTATGACAACTGAAGACAAGGATATGCCCTTAAAACAAATTATAAAAATATCGGCTATTGTTGGTGGTATTGGTTTACTTATTTTAGTTGCAGGTGGTAGCTACAGAGGCTTAGGTACTTTAATGATTGTTACGGTTGGCTTATTATGGATGTATAGACTGTTTTTAAGAAAATGGGCAAACGGATTCCAAAACAATATACTACCTAGATGGGAGCGTTTTTATGAGAGAACATTACGCTTTGCCTTAAGTGGAAAAATGCCTCAAGTTATATCCATAGGTACGGTAATTCTATTATTTGTTGCTTTTATGGGGTTTGGAGCTTCTGTTGGAAGTCAACGTACTAAAGTTGAGTTTTTTCCAGACAACACACCTAATCAAATTATTGTTTATATAGAATATCCTGAAGGGACTGATATTAAAAAAACAAATGCCATCACTAAAGATATTGAGCAACGCGTTTATAAGATTATAAATGAAGAATCTTATATGCATGGTGATTTTAATTTCTTAACAGAAAGTGCAGTATCGCAAGTTGGGGAAGGTGCAGGTAATCCACAAACAGACGGTGGTTCAGCGGCAGAAATGCCACATCGTGGAAAAATTACTGCGACCATGCGAGAATATAAATTTAGAGATGGTGCAGACAGTAATATTTTACTCAAAAAAGTTCAAGAAGATTTAAAAGATGTGTATCCTGGGGTGGCTATTTCGGTTGAAAAAGATGCTGTTGGTCCTCCTGCCGGATATCCTATAAATGTTGAATTAGAAGGTGAAAATTATTCCGAATTAATTGCTACTGCCGAATTGATGCGTGATTTTATCAACTCAAAGAATATTCAAGGTATTGATGAGTTAAAAATTGACGTAAACAAATCGAAACCATCAATGCAAGTAGAGGTTGACAGAAAAAAAGCTGGAGAACTCGGTGTAACATCAGGTCAAGTAGGTCAGCAATTACGTAATGCCATTTTTGGAGCTAAAGCGGGCATCTATAAGGAAGACGGTGAAGATTACGATATTTATGTTCGATTTAATGAAGAAACTAGATACAATACGAGCGCCATATTCAATCAGAAAATCACGTTTAGAGATATGGCCAGTGGACAAATTAAAGAAGTCCCTGTATCTGCTGTAGCTAAGCAAAATAACTCTTCTGGTTTTAGCGCAATTAAGCACAAAGATGTAAAGCGTGTAGTAACTTTATATTCTGCACTCGCTCCAGGGTATACAGATGCAGGAGCAATAGTTTCACAGATTCAAAATGAAATGCAAAGTTTTACTCAAAAACCAGACGCTGTTAAGATTGATTATACCGGTCAAATAGAAGAACAAAATAAACAAATGGCCTTCTTAATGGGTGCTTTTTTCACTGGTTTAGGTTTAATTTTCTTTATCCTAATATTCCAATTCAACTCAGTTTCAAAACCTGGAATCATTATGTTAGCTATCTTTTTAAGTTTAATTGGTGTATTTGGTGGTATTGTTGCTACAGGTAGTTCATTTGTAATCATGATGACTATGATGGGTATCATTTCATTAGCCGGAATTGTGGTAAATAATGGTGTGGTTCTTTTAGATTACACGCAGCTTCTTATAGACCGTAAGAAGGTAGAACATGATGTAGAGGATGACCAATATATAGAAAACAATGAGTTACTAGAAGCTATTGTAAAAGGAGGAAAAGCACGTTTACGTCCTGTACTTTTAACGGCTATAACAACCATTTTAGGTTTAATACCATTGGCCACAGGTTTAAACATTAACTTTTTTACATTGTTCAGTGAGTTTAACCCACATATTTACATGGGTGGTGATAATGTGATTTTTTGGGGGCCACTAGCTTGGACTGTTATTTACGGACTTTTTATAGCAACCTTTTTAACCCTAATAGTTGTGCCTATTTTATTTTACTTGGTAACAAAATTTAAAATGTGGTTATACAAAGATCGTGTAGCTGTTTATGATGATAAAATAGCCTCATAAAAAACATTCCTATTTTGATTAATTGTTTTTGACTAACTCGATTAATAGCGAAAAAGCTTCAATTTAATTATTGAAGCTTTTTCATTTATATAATCATTTAACTTATGTAAATTTGCACCTCAATTTTACATCTATGTACAGGAGTCATAATTGCGGCGAATTAAGAGCTGCACATATTAATACAGAGGCAACTCTAGCCGGTTGGGTTCAAAAATCTAGAGATAAAGGTTTTATTGTTTGGGTAGATTTGCGAGACCGTTACGGTATTACGCAATTGGTTTTTGATGAAGAACGTACTTCTAAAGAATTAATTGAACAAGCGCAAAAGTTAGGCAGAGAATTTGTTGTTCAAGTAAAAGGTAAAGTAATTGAACGCGCTTCAAAAAATCCAAATATTCCAACAGGAGATATTGAAATTTTAGTTTCAGAATTAAATATTCTTAACGAAGCGGAATTACCTCCATTTACTATTGAGGATAAAACTGACGGTGGTGAAGATTTAAGAATGAAATATCGCTATTTAGATATTCGCCGTAATCCCGTAAAAGAAAGTCTTATTTTTAGACATAAAGTCACTCAAGAAGTGAGAAATTATCTGTCTAACGATGGTTTTATTGAAGTTGAAACACCTTATTTAATAAAATCTACTCCAGAGGGTGCTCGTGATTTTGTTGTTCCATCAAGAATGAATGAAGGGCAGTTTTATGCGCTACCTCAATCACCCCAAACTTTTAAGCAATTGCTTATGGTTGGAGGCATGGATAAATATTTCCAAATTGTAAAATGTTTTAGAGACGAAGATTTACGTGCAGATAGACAACCAGAATTCACTCAAATTGATTGTGAAATGGCGTTCATCGAGCAAGAAGACATACTAAACGCTTTTGAAGGCTTAACACGTCATTTACTAAAAGAAGTAAATGGTGTTGAAGTCGACAAATTTCCAAGAATTCAGTACAACGATGCCATCCGTTTATACGGAAATGACAAACCAGATATTAGATTTGGAATGGAGTTTGGAGAACTTAATGAGGTTGCACAACACAAAGATTTTGATGTTTTTAACAATGCTGAATTAGTTGTTGGAATTGCTGTTCCAGGAGGTAATAGTTATACGCGAAAAGAAATTGACAAACTAATTTCTTGGATAAAACGTCCTCAAGTTGGGGCTTTAGGCATGGTTTATTCACGTTGCAACGATGACGGAACTTATAAATCTTCAGTAGATAAATTCTACGACCAAGAAGATTTGGCAAAATGGGCGGAAGTTACAGGAGCAAAACCTGGAGATTTAGTTTGTGTGCTTTCAGGTGATAAAAACAAAGTACGTGCACAACTAAGTGCTTTACGTATGGAACTAGCAGAACGTTTAGGCTTACGTAAACCTGATGAATTTGCACCGTTATGGGTTCTAGATTTTCCTCTATTAGAATGGGATGAAGACACAGAACGTTACCACGCCATGCACCACCCTTTTACATCTCCAAAGGCAGGTCAACTGGAATTACTAAAAACAGATCCAGGATCAGTGAAAGCCAATGCTTACGATTTAGTATTAAATGGTAATGAAATTGGTGGTGGTTCTATAAGAATTCATGATAAAGAAACACAATCTTTAATGTTTGACTATTTAGGGTTTACCCCTGAAGAAGCAAAAGCACAGTTTGGTTTCCTAATGGATGCTTTCCAATATGGCGCTCCTCCTCATGGTGGTTTAGCTTTTGGACTGGATAGACTAGTTGCCATTTTAGGCGGACAAGAAACTATTAGAGATTTTATAGCCTTCCCTAAAAACAATTCGGGACGAGATGTGATGATAGATGCTCCTGCTCCGATTGATAATGAACAATTAAATGAATTAAGTCTAAAACTTAATTTAAAAAATGAATAACTAAACTAACTTCAAATGATTAAACAAAGTATCCGAATCGTTTTTATAATGTTTGCTATGGTTCAAACTTTAACTGCTCAGACTTTTGCAGGAAAAGTTAAAGATCAGCAAGGAAAGGTTGTATCTAATGTCCAAATATATGTTGTAGAAGATGATACATATACTCAAACTAATTCTGAAGGCCACTGGACTTATTCATCATCTGAAGAAAAGATTAAAACATTCATTTTTCATAAAGACGGTTATACATATGAACAAATAAATGGACAAACACCATCAACAAAAATTCATACTACACTCAGAAAATCGCAAAAAAGTCTAGCCTCATTACGTGAAGAGGGTTACTTAAAAAACGGGTGCAATACTGTAAATATTCCAGATGACCCAAAATGGAATATTGATTTTGAAATAACAACCCTAAAAGGAGATTTGGCACCAGATAAAAAGTATACAAGACGAGACCCAAGTGCTGTAATTAAGGTTGATGATTTATATTACGTATGGTATTCTTACAGCCTTACTTTTGACAAAACTAAAACAGCTCCTTGGGATTTTAATGATCTATACTATGCAACTTCTACAGATGGCATTACTTGGGAAGAAAAAGGAATAGCTGTTGGAAGAGGAGAAGCAGGTAGTTATGATGCACGCTCAGTATTTACGACTGAAGTACTTGTTGATAATGGCAAATACTACTTGGTTTATCAAGCAGCAGCTGACCAAGAAGGAGTATTTGGAAGAAACACTGTGGGTATGGCCTGGGCAGAAACACCTAATGGGCCATGGACTAAACTTGACACTCCAGTATTAACCCCTACGTATACTAAAAACTTGGTTTTTGATAATAAATCGGCTCACGACCCATGCATAATTTCTTATGATGATAAATTTTATTTGTATTACAAAGGCGAATGTGGATGCATGGATACTGAAGATTGTGTTACATGGTGTAACCCTTTATGTGGAATGAGAAAACAGGTAAAATGGGGTGTTGCTATTGCTAATTCACCAACAGGACCATATGTTAAATCGGAATTCAACCCAATAACAAACACAGGGCATGAAGTAATGGTTTGGCCTTATGCCGATGGTGTTGCAATTCTTCAACATCAAGACGGACCAGAAGCACTATCCATACAATACTCTGATGACGGGGTCAATTTCAATATCAAAGGTAAAGTAACTGGTTTTCCTGAGGCGGCAGGTTTGTACAGAACAGAAAAATCAGACACAGACCCTCACGCAGGGGTATCATGGGGAATGGGGCATAAATTAATGTGGAATGCAGGACCAAAAGGTTGGATGTATATATATCGTTTTGACAAAAAACTAAAGTAGAATCGTAAAAGATTCTTTTCTACTACTTAGTACTGCAAACACGTAAAAGATTTAACCGTAAGCATAAAGCAGATAGTTTATTTTAAATAATATCGAGTAAATCGGAAATTAAATTTAGAGGTTTTAGCCATAATTCAGTTCCATATTGATGATTAAAAACATAAAAAAGAGCTACGGTTAAAACTTAATTAAAATCGTAGATATAAAACCCCACCATTTTGGGATATTTTCTTAATTTTAAACATGCCTTTTACTACTAAAAGCCTATTACGTAAATTTCTAATCTGGAAATACAAGCATATTTCTGAACGTCAGTTTATTTATATACTTAGTATTTTAGTTGGTTTTTTAGCAGGTATGGGCACGGTAGTTCTCAAAAACCTTACCTATTACATCAGGCACTTTTTTAGTTTATATATCTTTCACGACTATCAAAGCACACTATACTTTATTCTTCCTATTATAGGTCTACTGCTTGTTTATATTATTAAACAAACTTGGTTAAAGAAACATATTGGACATGGTATTTCATCCACCCTATACGCCATTTCCAAACTAAACGGTATCATTCCAAGATATAATATCTATGCCGCACTAATAACAGCACCACTTACTGCTGGTTTTGGTGGATCGGTAGGACTGCAAGGTCCCGCTGTAAGCGTTGGTTCAGCCTTAGGATCGAATGCTGCACGATTGTTTCATATGAACGTAAAAACGAGAATGCTCTTAATAGGATGCGCTGCTGCAGGTGCTATGGCGTCTATGTTTAAAGCCCCTATTGCTGCTATTATTTTTGCGGTTGAAATATTTAGTTTAGATATTGCATTTACCTCACTTGTACCCTTGCTACTCGCCTCCGTTTCGGCAGTTGTGACCTCATATCTTTTTTCTGGTACAGATGTATTATTAAGGTTTGAATTGACTGATAAATTTGAAGTTAACGACATCGCTTTTTACGCATTGCTTGGTCTAGTAACTGCATTTGCATCAGTATATTTTTCAAAAGTATTTTTTGCCATTACTAATTTTTTCAAACAATTTGAAAGTAGAGCGAAACGACTTCTTATTGGAGGCTTAGCCATTGGTACCATGCTTTATGTTATCCCACCTCTTTACGGTGAAGGTTATGGTATTATGAATAACCTCTTAAAAGGAGATCACTTAGCTGCTATTGGCAGCACTCCTTTTAACATGGAACTTTCAAATATTTGGGTCGTTATTGGTTTACTATTAGGGATTGCCGTTTTTAAAGCCATTGCGATGACTACTACCTTTGGAGCAGGAGGTGTAGGTGGTGTATTTATTCCAACCTTAGTTATGGGAAGCGCCATTGGTAATGCTTTTGCAAAAATAATCAATAACATGGGGCTTGATTTTCATGTTTCAGAATCTAATTTTACACTAATAGGAATGACAGGTTTAATGGCAGGTGTATTACACGCACCACTTACTGCTATTTTCTTAATTGCTGAAATAACGGGTGGATATGAATTATTTGTACCACTAATGATTGTTTCTGCCATATCATTTGCTGTTACTAAATATTACATTTCGCATTCTATATACACCTTAAAACTAGCTGAACGTGGTGAGTTAATGACTCACGATAAAGATCAAAACGTGCTTATGGTTTTAGATATTGATAAGGTTATAGAAACTAATTTCATCATATTGAAACCAGAAATGTTACTTGGAGACATTCTTACCAAGGCCGTTGCCAAATCATCAAGAAACCATTTCCCTGTAGTTAATGACGACCATGAATTTCTTGGAGTAATTCGGTTAGATGATATACGGCATATGATGTTTGATGCCGACCTCTATGACAAGGTAAAAGCCTCTAGCCTAATGCATGCCGATCATGGCATTATAAATTATGATGATGATTCTATGAACGATATCATGAATAGATTTAAAACAAGTGGCGCATGGAATTTACCAGTGGTAAAAGGCGGTAAATATTATGGATATATTTCAAAATCAAAACTCCTCACAGCATACAGGCAACAACTCATAAACTTCACTAAATAGTCATCTTAAATCTTACATGAAATACCTTATTACTACGTTAACTATTGCCGCATTCACAAGTATCATTTTAGGTTTTACCTTAGACGTCACCTATTCAGAAAAGCTTATAGGCTTCGGTGTTACTGGGTTATTTTTAGTTGTTTTCCCTCTGTTCTCATACCACCATTGGAAAGGAAAAGATCCAAAAGATTACATGCTAACCAAGGAGAATTTAGATAAAATGAGGGATAGTCAAAAAGAAAAGAAACATTAAACTTTTCAGTATCAATGGCATGATAGTAACATGTAAATTGCAGAATTACAACAATTAATTCAAATTACGTTTTCCAGCAAAAAAACGTTTCAACAAAGACGCTCCTTCTTCTTCTAAAATACCACCTAACATTTCTGTTTTGGGATGTAACTTGGTTTTTAAATTAATACAACCACGTTCTAAATCTCTAGCACCATAAACAATTTTAGAAACTTGACTCCAATATAAAGCGCCTGCACACATTTGACATGGCTCCAAAGTAACATAAAGTGTACATCCTTTTAAATATTTACCACCAAGAAAATTAGCTGCTGCAGTAATAGCTTGCATTTCGGCATGTGCTGTCACATCATTTAATGTTTCAGTCAAGTTATGCCCTCTTGCTATAACTTTACCATCTATAACAATAACCGCCCCCACAGGAATTTCACCTTTTTCATAAGCCACTTCAGCTTCTTGAAGCGCTCTTTTCATAAAGTAGATATCATCAAAAGGTTCTATCATGATAGCAAAAATACAATTTCATTCTTGTACTTTTGTCTTGTGCAAAAAAGTATATTAGAAAATATTAACTTGCCTCAAGATCTTCGCCTTTTAAATTCTGAAGACCTACCTCATCTTGCAAAAGAATTACGTGAATTTATAATTAATATAGTCGCTACCAAAGAAGGTCATTTAGGTGCAAGTCTTGGTGTTGTAGAACTTACCATTGCATTACATTATGTTTTTAATACGCCTGAAGACCTATTAATTTGGGATGTTGGCCATCAGGCTTATGGGCATAAAATATTAACAGGAAGAAAAGACGTTTTTCATACTAATAGACAGTTAGGCGGCATAAGTGGTTTTCCAAAACGTAGTGAAAGTGAATTTGACACTTTTGGCGTGGGGCATTCATCTACTTCTATTTCAGCAGCTTTAGGTATGGCGATTGCCTCTAGATTAAAAGGAGAAAATAAGCATCATATTGCTGTAATTGGCGATGCATCTATTGCTAGCGGAATGGCATTTGAAGGCCTGAATCATGCTGGTGTTACTGATGCCAATCTTCTAGTTATTTTAAACGACAACGCTATTGGTATTGACCCAAGTGTTGGAGCGCTTAAACAATATTTAACCAACGTTAAAAAGGGCACCCAAAAGCGTAACAATATAATTGAAGCTTTAAATTTTGATTATTCTGGCCCTATTGATGGGCATGATTTGAACAAAATGATTTCTGAGTTGGAGCGCTTAAAAACTCTTAAGGGTCCAAAATTATTGCATATTGTCACCACTAAAGGTAAAGGATTAAAACAGGCTGAAGCCGACCAAGTGAAGTATCACGCTCCAGGAAAATTTAATTCGGTTACTGGAGAACTTGTTGCTAAATCGACCTCTAAATTACCTCCAAAATACCAAGATGTTTTTGGACATACTATAGTAGAACTTGCCAAACAAAATGAAAAAATTATTGGTATTACCCCTGCAATGCCTACAGGAAGTTCTCTTAAATACATGATGGATGAAATTCCTGAACGGGCTTTTGATGTTGGAATTGCCGAGCAACACGCCGTAACCTTAGCGGCAGGTATGGCCACCCAAGGGTTGATACCGTTTTGTAATATCTATTCCACGTTCTTACAACGGGCTTTTGATCAAATTATTCATGATGTTGCCTTACAAAACCTGCCTGTTATTTTTTGTTTAGACCGTGCGGGTTTAGTAGGTGAAGATGGTGCAACACACCACGGCGTTTTTGATATCTCTTATTTAAATTGTATCCCTAACCTAATTATTTTTGCGCCACGAAACGAAATGGAATTGCGAAATATCATGTATACCGCACAATTAGGCTTAGACGGACCTATTGCAATTCGTTATCCTCGTGGAAGAGGTGCTATTTTAAATTGGAAACGGCCTTTTACCAAAATAGAAATTGGCAAAGCCGCACAATTAAAAAAAGGGAAACAACTAGCGGTTTTGAGTATTGGTACTATTGCCAAAAATGTAACTGAAGCTATTGCTAACTTAGAGGTTTCTCATTACGATATGCGTTTTGTAAAACCTTTGGATGAAACATTATTACATTCTATTTTTAAAACTCACGATACCATTATAACCATTGAAGACAATGTGATTAAAAGTGGTTTTGGTTCTGCCATTTTAGAATTTTCTGCCACACATAATTATAAAAACTCAATTAAAGTTTTAGGAATTCCCGATGGATTTATAGAACATGGTAGCATTAATGAGTTGCAGCAAATAATCGGTATAGATCCAATTAGCCTACAGCAATTTATCAATAACCTTCTTTAAATCTTTATTTATACTATAGTCTCTAACAAGTTACAAATTGCAACGCTTCACTTGCAATATTTAAAAAGTAACACCTTCTATTTTCTTAAAATTCTGAATGGCTTTACTATCGCTTAACAAGGATACGTAATGGCAAACTGCCAGTAAACGTTCGTATAAGGTATCGCTTTTAAAATTGATAGTTTCAGGTAAACGCTTAAGAATAAGTTTATCATAGTTTGAAGCAGTGCCGTTAAAACTGTGGTTTACTGCGGCGGTGTATACGCTGAGTAGTTTATTGATAATTTGGTAGCCTGCTATTTCCTTATCGACCACTTCTTCCGACTGGTAGATATTTTCGATACTTATTTTAATAATATCGTTTATTTGAGCTTCAAATTTACTTTTATCTAGTAATGCACAATCAAAGGTGCCATTTAAAATAGCTTCTTCATGAGTCATGAAAATATTCACAGCATCATTGATTAAAGCGCCAATTGCTAAGGCACGGAGGTAACCTACCCGGTCTTCTTTATTGCTTAGTGCGTAATAATTCTCTGGAATAATATTATCGCGAATAACTTTTGAAAGGAATTCTAGGGCATATTCTTCTTGAATAAGACCAAGATTAATGCCGTCTTCAAAATCGATAATAGTGTAGCAAATGTCGTCTGCTGCTTCTACTAAATATGCTAATGGATGGCGGTCGTAACTAAGAGCTTTATTACTTCGTTTACTTAGGCCTAATTCATTTGCTACATCTTGAAAGGCTTCTTTTTCACTTTGGAAAAACCCATATTTTTTATCAACGATATGGTTTGTGGGTTTCTTTGGCAGGGACTCTTTTGGATATTTTGTAAAAGCACCAAGTGTGGCGTAGCTTAAACGAAGCCCGCCTTCTCGTCCTGCTCTGCTTTGGGTTAAAATTTTAAATCCGTTCGCATTGCCCTCAAAATCACATAGGTCTTGATATTCTTTATCGGTTAATTGAGATTGATATTGTTTCCCTATTCCCGACTTAAAAAACTCTCCAATTGATTTTTCCCCTGAGTGACCAAATGGCGGATTCCCAATATCATGCGCTAAAGCTGCTGTAGCTACAATAGCGCCAAAATCATTAGCCTGATAACCATGAATGCTCTGTAAATGCGGGTGTTTTTTAAGTAACTTCTGCCCCACTTGTCGCCCCAAAGATCGCCCAACTACACTAACTTCTAAACTGTGCGTTAAACGTGTATGCACAAAATCGGTTTTTGATAAGGGTATAACTTGAGTTTTATCTTGCAGACTTCTAAATTCAGATGAAAAAATAATACGATCATAATCTACCTCGAAGCCTAGTCGCGTTTCGTCTTGTTCTTTTCTTAGTCTTTTATTAGTATCGCCGTAGCGCTTTAAAGAGAGGAGTTGTTCCCAGATCATGGTTAAATTTTAAACTGAGGCAAGATAACAAAGAATTTGTTTGAAAACACATGTTCGTTTTCAAATATATTTTCAGTCATAATCTTCACTTATTTCCGATGAAACGCATTAAAAAAGGGTGACAAACAATATTAAGTCAGAATCACAATCACAGTCTTTATTTGTTAACATTAAGGTAACATTTTAATTATGTATGTTTAAACTTTAAGTAACATTCTAGTCATGTTTATACGTTTAATTTGCATTTCATTAAAGAAATAGCAAATGAAAGGTTTTATATATACGATACTCTTTTTAATAACAGCAACTACCTTTGCACAAGAATCAGGTACCATTAATGGTCAATTGTTAGATATAGAGTCTAACAACGCGCCGTTATTATATGGTAGGATTCTAATTAAAGAAACCGGGTCTAAGGTTTTGTCGGATGAGAACGGATTATTTAAATTCGGAAATTTAGAAGAGGGCACTTATACTTTAGTGGGAAGTTTTACTGGTTATGAAACTCAAGAAATAAAAATTGAAGTCACTTCAAATACTTCAACAACTATTACTTTTAATCTTGCAGCGAGTACGATATCATTAGATGATTTAATGACGACTATTGCAAGTACTGATTAGAAAAAACTTCAACCAATCGAGAACCTTCTAAAAAAGGATTTCAAAATATAATTTAAAGCGATTTTTATTTAATAAAAATCGCTTATTTGTTTACAGTCATTACTACTAGTTTAACGTTACGTTAAAATTACTTCCTGTTTTAAAATAAAACAAAATTCAAATACATCACTATATGCAAATCAAAGTGTTATGATTTTAATGTTAAATTAACGTAACCAAATAAAGCATTATTTTTCTAATTACATAACGTTTAGCTAACGCTTTTGTTACTGTTCTTTAACCCATAGGTAACGATGTGTTCACAATATCTTGGTTTCTTTGCGGCTAGAAATCATAGATAAAAAAATGAAAAAAATCACATTTCTGTTTATACTTTTAACAACAGTATTTACTTACGCCCAAAATACGGGCTCTGTAGTTGGAAAACTTACAGATAAGGAATATAACAATGAACCGTTAGCCTTCGCTAATGTATTAATAAAAGGAACGACTACTGGAACCACTTCAGACTTTGATGGTTTATACGCCTTCAATGATTTGGAAGTCGGAGACTATACCTTGGTATATAGCTTTGTTGGCTATGAAACTCAAGAAATTGTTGTAACCATTGTAGCAGGAAAAGTAACCGAAGTTAATGTACCAATGGGAGCCAGTGCAGCTTCTTTGGATGAGGTAGTTATCACAACCACTACAAAAAGAGAAAGTGAAACCGCTTTATTATTAGAACAAAAAAAGGCGGTTGTAATAAAAGAAAGTATTGGAGCAGCAAGACTATCCAAAATTGGTGTTTCAGATGCAGCAGCAGCAACTACCAAAATTTCAGGGGTTACGCAGAGTGAAGGTTCTGGAGAGATCTATATTAGAGGTCTAGGAGATAGATATTTATCTACAACTATGAATGGGCTTCCTATTCCTTCAGATGACGTTGATAATAAAAATATTAATCTTGATTTATTTTCAACACAAATGATAGAAAACGTTGGTATTAGCAAAACCTATAATACAGACGGATATGCTGATCAAACTTCAGGAAACGTTGATATCTCCTCTAAAATATATTCTAAAAAAGAATTTTCAGCACGTCTTCGTTCGGGTTATAACACCAATGTTTTAGGAATGGATGGTGATTTTAAAAGAAGTATTGCCTCTGAGGATGTGACTTTCGGTTTCCATAAAAAACAATATGCTACGGTCGATTTAATAACAAGACAACCTTGGGATCCATTAACGCAAAGCAACACAGCTAACTACAGCTTAGCTTTAGGTGGTGGCTATAAATTTCAGTTATTTGGAAAAGACCTGTCATTTTATGTTGCAGGATCACATTCAAAATCGTTTGAATATAGAGAAGGTATTTTTAGAACCTTTAGATCTAACGTCCTAGATAACGGATTCCCACGTTTTTTCGATGCCGAAAAAATAGTTAATACCCCTAGCGTTGAAGAATATATTACTAATACGCGTTCTACTGGATACATCAACTTAGGTTATAAAATTAACAATGATAATAGAATTAAAATTAGTAGTTTATCTGTTAATAGAAGTGAGGATAATGTTTATGAGCAAGGTAGAGATGGAAGAGGGTATGTCTTTGATCAAGATCCAAAAGAAACGGAGGCTTTTGTAAGAGACCAGAACTTTAAACAAACTATTTTACTTGTTAATCAAATTAATGGAACGCACCAAATTAATGAGAATAACAGACTTGAATGGTCTGGTGGTTACAACTATGTTTTAGCAGAAGAGCCTAACAGAGTAAGAAACGAAGCTAATATTTATTTTGAGGACAACGAGGAAGCCCAATATGCGCACGTTGGTGACTTTCAACAAAGAAAATCAAGCCAGAAAATTGAAGATAGAGAATTCAATGGTTTGATAAAAGATCAAATAGATTTTGGGCAATTAGACGAAGATGATAATAGAAATTATCGCCTTAATGTTGGTGCAAATTATCGTAAAAAGGAAAGGGTATTTAGCTCTCAATTTATCGGGGTGAGAGCGAGAGATTTTCGTGCACCGAGTATAGATGATTTTTCAGATACGTTCACAGAAGAAAACTTTGAAAACGGCTTGGTTTTAAGGGAACCTGATCCAGACAGGTATGATGCAGATTTCACAGCAATGGGTGGATATGCCAACGTAGACTTTGGCCTTAATAAGCGATTTTCTGGTAATTTAGGTGTTAGATATGAAAGAGATGAAATAAATGTACTTTGGGATGTAGCTAACTTTGTTGGTCGTGTGGGTTCTGTTAAAAAAGAATATAACGAGTTTTATCCTAGCGCAAATCTTAAATATGCATTAACAGACAAACACTTTTTACGTTTTGCTTCAAGTTTAACGCAAGTACTTCCAGAGTTTAAAGAATTATCTCCGTTTGAATACGTATCACCTACTGGCCGTGTAACAAAAGGTGATCCCAACCTTGAAAAGTCCGATGTTTTTAATGTTGATTTAAAATGGGAATTCTTCCCTAAAGCAGGAGAATTATTGTCTGCAACAACATTTTATAAGCAAATTAAAAATCCAATCAACTTAGCTTTAGCAAGAGGGTCTGCTGGTATTTTTCAATACAGAAATACTGGAGAACAAGCCGATGTTTTTGGAGTTGAAATCGAAACACGCTTAAATTTAATCGAAAATGAAGAAGAAGAATCTATTCTTGATTTTAATGTGAACCTAACTAAAATGTGGTTTAACCAAGATTTATTAGAAGAATTCCAATATAAAAACCTGACTGAATCTGAATTACAAGGTGCTTCAGATTTAATAATTAACGGATCTTTAAGCTACAACAACCAATCGGAAAGACCATTCATAGCTACAATTACAGGCAACTATGCTTCTGATAAAATATTTGCATTAGGTGCCCCTGAAGATTTTGCGAGCAGTGATGTACTTTATAACGATGAAATCATAGAAAAAGGATTTGTTACTTTAGATTTAGTATTGAGCAAACAATTAACAGACAGATTGCTTTTAAAATTTATAGGCAGAAACCTGTTAAATCCTGATATACAACAAACTCAAAAAGTACAAAGTCTTGTTGATGGTACAGAAACAGATGAGCTTGTGAGTTCATATAAAAGTGGAAGCGTGCTAAGTTTAAGTTTGAAATACGCATTCTAAGAAGTATTCATATAATTCCAAATAATAATCTAAGCCCAAGAAAACTCTATTCTTGGGCTTTTTTTATGACGATTTAAAACGTAAACCTTATCCTTAAAAGCTTTAATTCGCTTGTTAACCTTTTAGTAACAATAACCCTTATATTTCCAAATAAACGTAACCTACGTTTAATATTCTCTTAAAGATGAAGCAAAGGAAAATCTTGTTCTTTGCAGGAGAATTAAATGTTCAAAAACAATAAAATTAAAAATGAAAAAACTAACTGTAAAATTATTTGGTTTAGTTGCTGTGATAGCAGCAATGAATCTAACAAGTTGTAGTTCTGATGATCCAGCTCCAATTGTTCCTGGAGAAGATCAAGTAATTATTGACTTAGAAGCTGGCACTATGAAAGGGACTTTAGAAGAAGATTATACCCTTGATGCCTCAGTAAACTATAACCTAACAGGACAATTTATAATTGCCGAAGGTGCTACTTTAAATATTCCTGCCGGAACAAAAATTCTTGCTGATGAAGGAGGTACTGATGTTTATCTTGCTGTTTTAAAAGGTGGAAAAATTAATATTAATGGTACTGCATCTAATCCAGTAATCATGTCTTCTTTAAATGGAGAGCCTGGTGATTGGGGTGGCTTAACTATTTGTGGAAATGCTACAACTACTGCCGGTGTAGATGCTACTGCTGAAGTTGGTGGTTTTATTTATGGTGGTACTGATGATACTGATAACTCTGGTAGCATTAGATACTTACAAATTAATGGAACAGGAGCTCAGATTAACTCAGAATCTCAATACAATGGGGTGTCTTTTTATGCAGTTGGATCTGATACATTTGTAGATAACATTGCAGTTATTAATGGTGATGATGACGGTGTAGAGTTTTTTGGTGGAACAGTTTCTGTATCTAACTTGTACTTAGAAAACAGTAGTGATGATGCTATTGATTGGACAGAAGGCTGGAATGGAACAGTAACAAACGCTTATATCTCTCATACTGTTGCTGGTTTCTCCACAGCTTTTGAGGGAGATAAAGATAATGGTAACCCTAAATTCGTAAATATCACTTCTGTTTCTACAGTAGGTGGAACAGCTTTACAGTTCAAAAAACAATCTGGTGGGACAATCACTAACTTATCTCTAAGTGGATACGATGTTGATTTAGACATGAAAGATGGTGGAGATACTGCTAATATTATCTTTAATGACGGGTTAGTGCCTGTTGCTATCACTGATCCAACAGACCCTGAAACTGAAGGCAAATATTTTTATGCCCTTAATGCTCCTGTAGTTCCTACGGTTGATATAGCTGATTTTGATTGGGTAAGTTCTGATTTATCTTTTGAAACTAGCATGCTTCAAGGTGCCGTTACTGGAACTGTAACTTTAGATGCTTCTGTTGACTATTTATTGAATTCATCTTATATTGTTCAAGATGGTGGTAAGTTAATAATTCCTGCTGGAACTAAAATTACTGCCAGAGATGGTGGTACTGGTGTTTACATCGCGGTATTAAAAGGTGGTGAAATTGATATTCAAGGTACTTCAACTAACCCTGTTGTAATTGCTTCGGCTTCTGCTAGTCCTGGAGACTGGGGTGGTTTAACCATTTGCGGAGACGCTACAACTACTGCTGGTGTTGATGCTACTGCTGAAGTTGGTGGTTTTATTTACGGTGGTACCAATGATACTGACAATTCAGGATCAATTAAATATTTAGTTTTAAAAGGTACTGGAGCTCAAATTAATTCTGAGTCTCAATACAATGGATTATCATTATATGCTGTAGGTTCTGAAACAGAAATAGATTATGTTTCTGTAATTAATGGTGATGATGACGGGGTTGAGTTCTTTGGCGGAACGGTTTCTGCATCTAACTTATACTTAGAAAATAACTCTGATGATTCAATTGATTGGACTGAAGGATGGAACGGTACAGTAAGCAATGCTTATATTTCTCATACCGTACCCGGATTCTCTACTGTTTTTGAAGGTGATAAGGACAATGGAAACCCTAAATTCAACAACATCACTGCGATATCTACAGTAGAAGGTATTGCTTTACAGTTTAAAAAGCAATCTGGTGGAACTATAACTGGACTTCATTTAGATGGATATGGTGTAGATTTAGATATGAAAGATGGTGGTGATTTAGCAAACGTGCAAATAAATGGAGCTACTGCTGATGCAACTTTACTTTCTGGAGAGACTACTAAATACGAGCTTAACTCTGGTAAAGATGCTGCCCCTTTAGACATCTCAGGATGGGCTTGGAAAGACGCGAGCCTTTAGAATGATATATTGAAATACAATAAAAAAGCATCCCAATGGGATGCTTTTTTATTGTATTTCAAATGACATAGGCTTTACAGCGATGCCACATTATTAGCATAATCTACGACCTTCTTTTCACCATCAATCCAGTGAATCCATTTGCCGACTTTTTTTCCATTATCATAATTTGCAGAAACGATTTTATTGCCTTCTGTGTCAAAACTTAACCAAACGCCTTGTAATTTACCATCTGCTGTGTAAGAACCTGTTTGACTTACAACACCATTGTCATGATAATAAACAACATCTATTAAATTAGTGTCTGGGTTATGTTTTAATTCTCTCTTTTGTTGAGCAAAAGAAACCACAGCAATTAAAAAAGCAAAAATTAATAAAACTGATTTCTTCATAATTATGGGTGTTTTAACATTATAAAACAAATATACATATTAGTTAACTTTCAAACAACATTTAGATAACATTAAATTAACATTGGAATCATAATCATCTGATTTTTAATTTCTTAAAATTAAAGATTTAACATTGAAATATTAATAATTAGTTAATATTAAGATTACATTCACCTTAAACTAAACCGCGACATTTGTAATGTCTTAAGACAAACAATTAGTATTTCATATAATCTATTAGTTTTTGTCGACTACATTATCATGATTTCTAATCAAGACTGCCTTTGGCCGAGGCAGTCTTTTAGATTCTCCATATTTAACATTAAGGAAACATTAGCTTAAAATTATTATTAGTTCTTTGCAGCGACAAAAACTAATAACATAATGAATACTAAAACTGCCCTTCTTGGGATGTTTTTACTTGCCATGATTACTACTCAAGGGCAAGAGATTAAATCGGGTAAATTTGGCAAAGGCCTTCTAAACATTAAAGGGAAAGACAGTTCTTTTACTATGAAAGTGGGATTTAGGTTTCAACTTTTAGGAGTGGCTAATTTTAACGAAAGTGGCGAAACTAATACTAATTTTTTGGTAAGACGTTCTAGGTTAAAATTTGACGGCTTTGTTCTAAATCCTAAACTAAGGTACAAATTTGAACTTGGCCTTTCTAACAGAGATATCTCAGGACTCTCGGTATACAATAGGAACACCCCTAGATATATTATGGATGCCCAAATTAAATGGAATTTCTACAGAAATTTTGAACTATGGGTAGGACAAGGAAAACTACCAGGAAATAGAGAACGTGTAGTATCTTCTGGAGATCTTCAATTAGTGAATAGATCCTTATTAAATGCCAACTTTAACATTGACAGAGATATAGGGTTTCAATTAAGACATCACTTCAACCTAACAGATTCATTTATTGTAAGAGAAATCTTCTCTCTAAGTCAGGGTGAGGGAAGAAATCAAACTGTGGGTAATTTAGGAGGCCTTCAATACACAGGTAGATTAGAGTTATTACCTTTTGGAAACTTTGCAAGTAAGGGAGATTACAAAGGATCTGACCTAAAACGAGAGCAAAAACCAAAATTATCTATTGGAGCTACTTATGACCATAATAATAATGCGGTAAGAGCTAGAAGCAATCTTGGTGCCTACATGCTTATTGATGATGAACAAGGGCTTTATCAAACTGACATTAATACTGTTTTTGTAGATGGCATGTTAAAATATAAAGGTAATTCTTTCATGTTTGAATACGCAAATAGGACAGCCGATGACCCTATAGTTAAAAATTCTGACGGAACAGAAACTGGTCAGTACGTTCGCATTGGACATTCAATTAACCTTCAAGCGGGACATTTATTCCCTTCTAATTGGGAAATTGCGGGACGTTATACTAACACCTATATGGAGTTCCCTATTTTAGCTAATGCCCATAACACCACAGACATGTATACCTTAGGTGTATCAAGGTTTATTGTTGGACATAAACTAAAAATACAATCTGATGTCAGTTATTTAGATATTTCACCTAACAGTGATAATATTATGGTTAGACTACAAATGGACATACATTTCTAAAAAATAACAATTACATAACACAATACTGAATTATGCTTAGGATATTTGCAAACTTATTTCAATTAAACACTATGGATAACATCTATTTGTATATGATTATTGCCTTGGCCATTTTAGCTATTGCTGATTTGGTTGTTGGTGTTAGTAATGACGCTGTTAACTTTTTGAATTCAGCTATAGGATCAAAGGCAATATCATTTAAAACCATAATGATTGTTGCAAGTATCGGAGTTGCTGTTGGCGCAGTATTTTCTAGTGGCATGATGGAAGTTGCTAGAAAAGGAATTTTCAACCCTGGAGAATTCATGTTTAATGAAATCATGATAATTTTCATGGCGGTTATGATTACAGATATTCTGCTATTAGATTTCTTTAATTCAGTAGGTATGCCAACATCTACAACAGTATCAATAGTTTTCGAATTATTAGGAGCCGCAGTGGCTATGGCTTTAATAAAAATAGGACATAATAGTGGGGATTTTAGTGATGTTATTAATTATATAAATACATCCAAAGCTTCTCAAATTATATTTGGCATATTGCTATCTGTAGTCGTCGCATTCTCTATAGGAGCAATTGTTCAATGGATTTCAAGAGTACTTTTATCTTACAATTTTGAAAAGAAAGCACATTGGGTAGGAGCCCTATTTGGTGGTTTTGCTTTGACTGCTATAACCTATTTCATTTTTATGAAAGGCTTAAAGGGGACATCTTACGCCAAAGAATCTTTTGATATTCTTGGAGGTGGCACCATGAAGGACTTTTTGGAAAGCCAGGTACTCTCTATTGTTGTAGTGTGTTCTTTATTTTGGTCACTATTATCTTATATTTTAATAGCTTTTGCAAAGACCAATATTTATAAACTAATTATAATTGTTGGAACCTTCGCATTAGCTCTGGCTTTTTCAGGTAATGATTTAGTGAACTTTATTGGAGTTCCTGTCGCTGCATATAACGCCTTTTTAGAGTGGACTGCTTCTGGGCTACCTGCAACTGAATTTTCAATGGAAGTCTTAGCAAAAAAGGTCCCTACTAACAATTGGTTATTATTGGCCGCAGGTATGATTATGGTCTTAACACTTTGGTTTTCTACAAAAGCAAAAAACGTTGTTAAAACATCATTAGATCTTTCAAGTCAAGGGGAAACAAAAGAAAGATTTCAACCTAACTTTCTATCTAGAGGTTTCGTAAGATCTGCTATGTTAATGTCTCAAATGACGAGTTTTATGTTACCTGATTCTTGGCAGAAAAAAATTGATAGACAATTTGAAACTCCTGCGATAGCTATAACTGCAACCAAGAAAATTGAACTACCCGCATTTGACATGGTGAGAGCTGCGGTAAATTTAATGGTAGCCGCTGTTTTAATTTCAATTGCAACATCTTACAAACTTCCACTTTCAACAACTTATGTGACTTTTATGGTTGCCATGGGAACATCATTAGCAGATCGAGCTTGGGGAGCAGAAAGTGCTGTATATAGAGTTGCTGGAGTAATAAATGTTATAGGAGGGTGGTTTTTTACTGCTATAAGTGCTTTCTCAGCAGCAGCTTTAGTGGCCTATTTACTTAATTTAAACATCCACGTGATGTTTCCCATCCTATTAGCTATAGCTTTCGCCTTATTAGTAAGAAGTACTATAGTTCATAACAAAAAATCTAAGGAAGTTAGAGCTAGTGATAGTCTCAAAAAAGCTGAAAGCAGCTCAATTCAAGGAGTTATTGTTGAAAGTGCAGGTAATATTGCTAATGTGGTTAAACGAGGAAACAAAATATATACGAACTCCATCAACGGTCTTGCTAAACAAGATTTAGCTCTACTCAAAAAGAATAATAAGCAAATTGTAAAGTTATCTCAAGAAGTTGAAGATTTAAGAGATAATATTTTCTATTTCATAAAAAACTTAGACGACTCAAGTGTAGGCGCAAGTAATTTTTATATTAATATTTTAGGCTACTTACAGGATATGACACAATCCTTAGAGTATATTTCTAAAGTAAGTCACAAACACGTCAACAACAACCACAAGAAACTTAAATTCAATCAAATAAAAGAATTAAAGGAAGTTGACGATGCTCTTGAGAAATTATTCAATGGGACTAAAGAATCTTTCGATACGCAGTCTTTCGAACAAATAGGTAGTATTTTGGGAAGCAAGGATAAGCTTTTTAGCTTAGTTACAGAAAAAATTCAAAAACAAGTGGAACGAACACGGACTGAAGAATCCAGTCCTAAAAACACTACACTTTATTTTGGAGTTCTGTTAGAAACGAAAGATTTATTGAATGCTACTATGAACTTATTAGAAGAATACCATGAAGCTCATGATAGTTCGGTAAAACCTGCGACAATTGAAGTTATAGAACCAACAACAGGGCAAGAAAACTCGCAAATCAAAAAAGAGGAATAACAAAGTTTATATATACTTTAAAAAGCTTATAGTTTTTAATAAAAGCTATAAGCTTTTTTATTTCACATAACCGTTAAACTAAAATTAAACGCTTAGACATACAACCTTATAAACAAAATTTAAAATTTATGATATCAACGAACGAATATTTTGAAGGCCATGTAAAATCTTTAGGTTACACTTCTGCTAAAGGAAAATCTACAATCGGTGTTATGGAACCAGGAACTTATGAATTTGGAACTTCAACACATGAAACCATGCAGGTAATAGAAGGCGAAATGACTGTTAAACTGCCTGGAAATTCTGAATGGAAGACTTTTGGACTAGGAGAATCTTATGAAATTAATGCAAATGAAAAGTTTCAAGTAAAAGTCTCAATACAGACAGCTTATTTGTGTCAATATAAATAATGACAGATATTTCATAAAAAAAAAGCCTCCCAAAATCTATCTACTCCTTTTTTACGTAAATGGTTTAAACCTAAAGTTATTAATTATGAAAAAAATTTCAATCTTATTGCTATCAGTTCTTGTGTTTTCATGTGTTTCAAAAAAGAAATATATGGCATTAGAACAAGAAAATGGAGAGATTAAAAGTGAGTTACAAAAAACACAAGTTGAAAAAGAAGACTTAGAAGCTAAATTTGCTGAGATAGAAAAGCGTGTTGACGCTTACAATGCAAAAATAAGCTCTCTTAAACAAGAAGGTGACGCTAAGTTAGAATCTAAAGATGGTGCTGTTATTTCAAACAACACTAAGGTAAAAATGCGTGAAACATTGAAAAATGTTGACCCAGCAAAACTTAGTCAAGCCAAAACTTTAAAAGATTCTATGAATTTAGCCGTAGCTTATAATCTTGAAAAGACCATAAGTGAAAGTAACATTAATGAGGATGAAGATTTTGCAGTAAATATTAACGAGACTGTTGTTATGATTTCAATTGCAGACAACATGTTATTTAATACAGGCAGCTACAGATTAAGCTCTAAAGCTGACCCATTATTGCAAAAATTAGCAGATGTAATTAATTCAGAAGAAAGTTTAGATGTTATGGTTGAAGGGCATACAGATGCAAGAACTATTAACACTGAATTTATTGCAGACAACTGGGATTTAAGTGTTTTAAGAGCGACTTCGGTAGTACGTAAACTACAAAGTAAATATAACGTAGCTCCTGAGAAATTGATTGCCGCTGGTAGAAGTAGTTACCAACCCCTAGCTGATAATGACACTAAAGAAAATAGAGCAAAAAACAGAAGAACTAGAATTATAATTCTTCCAAATATTGACAAGTTCTTTGCGTTAATGGCATCTGAAAATTAAAAATAATATATTTAGTTTTAATAAAAAAAGCTTCTCAAAATTTGAGAAGCTTTTTTATTAGCCATATTTAAACTGAACATTTTAGACAATACCTTGCGCTAGCATCGCATCGGCAACTTTAACGAAACCAGCAATATTTGCCCCCTTTACATAATCTACATAACCATCTTCATCTTTACCATATTCAAGACATGACTTATGTATATCGGACATGATATCTTTTAATTTATTGTCGACTTCCTCTCTTGACCATTTAAATCTTAAAGAATTTTGAGTCATTTCTAAGCCTGATGTTGCAACACCACCAGCATTTGATGCTTTTCCTGGAGCAAATAATATCTTAGCTTTTTGAAAAGCATTGATTGCTCCAATAGTAGATGGCATATTAGCACCTTCGCTAACACATATACATCCGTTTTTTATAAGTACTTCGGCATCATCTTTTTTAAGTTCATTCTGAGTGGCGCAAGGAAATGCAACATCGCATTTCACTTCCCAAGGTGTTTTGCCTTTTACAAATTTCGCATTAGGATATGTATTTAAATACGCTCTAATTCTACCTCTTTTTACATTTTTAAGTTCCATGACAAAAGCCAACTTCTCCTCATCTATACCTTCTTCATCATAAATATACCCAGAAGAGTCAGATAACGTTAAAACTTTTCCTCCTAACTGTAAGGTTTTTTCGGCTGCATATTGAGCTACATTTCCTGAACCCGATATAACAACATTTTTGCCTTGAATCGAATCTTCTTTTGTTTCCAACATCTTTTGCGCGAAATACACATTGCCATAACCAGTAGCTTCAGGTCTAATTAAAGAACCTCCCCAAGACATCCCTTTACCAGTCAAAACACCGGTAAATCCATTGCTTATCTTTTTATACATTCCAAACAGAAAGCCGATTTCACGTGCACCAACACCAATATCACCAGCGGGTACATCTGTGTTATGCCCAATATGCCTAAATAATTCTCCCATAAATGCATGACAGAATCTCATAATCTCATTATCGCTTTTCCCTTTAGGATCAAAATCGCTACCTCCTTTACCACCTCCCATGGGCAACGTAGTAAGACTATTTTTAAATACTTGCTCAAAAGCTAAAAATTTCAGTATACTAAGGTTCACTGTCGGGTGAAACCTAAGCCCTCCTTTATAAGGACCTATTGCAGAATTCATTTGTACTCGATAACCTCTATTAACTTGAATTTCCCCCTCATCATCTACCCAGCAAACTCTAAAGGATATAACACGTTCAGGCTCGACCATTCTTAATAAAATATTTTTACCGTAGTAAATATCATTATTTACTATATAAGGTATTACTGTCTCTGCAACTTCCTGAACAGCTTGCAAAAATTCTGGTTCTTGACCATTTCTTCCCTTTACGAGATCTAAAAATGCTTCAATATTATTTTTCATACATATAAATATTACATTATTATTTATTGAATACGTAATTTATTGATGCAAATATACATTATCTTCAAAATAATACGTGTTTTTTTCCCAATTTCATAATTAAATATTATTTAGAAATTCCATTAATATTTTAATATTTGTTTCTAATGTCAGTTTTTATATATTTGTTCGTAATTAATGCCTCCAAAAAAAACACCTTTTTATGCTAAAACTTAAACACTTAGTACTTGGTTTTTGCTTGTTAATATTTACGCAGATTTCCAATGCACAGTTTGGTTTATATCACGAAATTGGAGTAATAGCAGGTCCGGTACAGTTTAGATCAGATTACGGACAAAGTAACGACTCCAAAACTAATTTTGGTAATTCTGGTTTTGGTGTTGGTATTATTCATTATTTAAACTTTACATATGCAGATTCCAATATCTCTTCCTTTACTAATACGTATTTTAATGATCACTTTAAAGTAAGAAGTGAACTATCATATAATACGAGCAAATTGGAGCATTTTGGTGAATGGGTCGATCCTTCAAAAACAAGTGAAGACGCTAAAAGACTAAGAGGTCATACTGGAAAAGCTAACAACCTTGATATTGGTGCTCAACTTGAATTTTCTCCTCTAAACTTAAGTGAGTTTCAAGGATATGGGCACAAATTTTCACCATTTATTAGTTTAGGTTTACATTACACTTTTTCATCTGCCAGTGTAGCGACTACATATCAAAATCCTAATTCGCAAGCAATTGGTGACGTAAATGACCCAAGTAATTTTTATTCAGGATGGGAAGCAGGATCTGTAGATGTATCTAAGTCTAATTCATGGTCAATGGTTACCAGTGCTGGAATAAGCTACAAGCTTACAAGAGTTTCTGATTTAATGCTCGACTTCAGATTTCAATACTACTTTAATGATTGGGTTGATGGATTAAATCACCAATTACCGAGTAATAAAAATAATGATTGGCTAGTTTGGATTAATATTGGATACGTTCACTATTTAGATTAGGCATTACTTTACTAACATTACCTTATTATAAAAACCTTATTTGATAAGTAGATTTTAAACTTGTTAATTAAGTTTGGGAGTCTCCATTCTAAATTATTAATGAAATAGGAAACTATAGTCCTTTACAGCATATTTTTATTTATTCTCTTTGGAATTTCAAATTTCCTTTAATTGATAATTTACTACTCCTAAAAAATAAAATCGAATTTAGTTTTTAATGGCCTTTAATAAGGCTAAAACATAACCGTAATGAATACCTTCATGCGCAAGTATAAAATGCAAAGCCTCATCAATATTATTTAAGGTATTACCTGTTGTAGAAACGGTATATGTGTTATAACTCTTAAAAACACCTTTTTCATAGTCTTGTTTTGTTCTTTCAACGGTAGCTAATAATAATGATTTAATTTCATGCACTTCTTCTTCAGAAACAATCCCTTCAGGTTTAGAGTCTTTTTTATATTTATTAATCATCGTTTCAGAAAGATTTGTTTCTAAGCCAGATAACTTATACGCCAGTAACTGTTCTGAAACAACAACATGACCAATATTCCATATTATGTTATTATTAA
Source organism: uncultured Algibacter sp. (assembly GCF_947495925.1). Classification (GTDB taxonomy): domain Bacteria; phylum Bacteroidota; class Bacteroidia; order Flavobacteriales; family Flavobacteriaceae; genus Algibacter_E. The sequence goes on along the minus strand of NZ_CANMAU010000002.1, from coordinate 223,525 downwards.
ACCCTGATGGTATTTTATTCAGAACTTCAGAAGAGTTCTCTTCAATAATTCTATTAAAAATTCCTCTAATATTTTTTAATACTTGAAATGTAAAATCCATTTTAATATATTTTTCGCTAAATATAGTTTTAATTTGTTTTTTCCAAACCATATTTATTATGAAAAAAATATATTATCTAAAAACATGCAATACTTGTTCAAGAATTATTAAGGAACTAAATATAAGCTCAGATTTTATCTTTCAAGAGATAAAGTCTGAACCAATAACTGTTGATCAATTAGAAGGATTAAAAACTATAGCTGGAAGCTATGAAGTACTATTTAGTAAACGCGCTAAGCTTTATAAAGAAATGGATTTAAAAAATCAAAAACTGGAAGAACGTGATTACAAACATTATATTTTAGAACATTATACTTTTTTAAGTAGACCTGTTGTAATTATTGAGGATAAAATTTTTATAGGTAACTCAAAAAAAACGATTGAAGCTCTCAGAGCTGTACTAATTGAAAAAAAGATTTCTAAAATTAATTCGAACCCCTTATAATATTTTACAGTTGGCCACTGACAAAAACTCAAATATTTTAAGTAAATTTAAAACAAAAAAAGGATTAATTATATATTATGAGCAATAATGGAGGTACTATTTTAGGATTATTGGCTGGCGGAGCTATTGGTGCCGCATTAGGATTATTATTTGCTCCTGATAAAGGAAGTAATACGCGAAAGAAAGTTTTGGATGAAGCTCTTTTGGCTAAACAAAAACTTTCTGAAACAGTAAACGAACTAAAGGATAAAATAGAATCTGAAACTCATTTTAAAAAAGAAACTCTGGAGGAACAATTTGGCTCTATTCTGACTAATGCTAGCTATAAAGCCGATGATATTATTTCAAGCTTAGAAAAAAAACTGGCGTTGCTAAAAGAACGAAATAAGGAATTCCAAAAAGAAACAATAGAAAACAAAACAATTAATGAAGAACCTGTAGGTTAATGGGAGTAATAGATTCAATAAACGAAACCAATAGAAAAGCTGCTGAAGTTGGCGAAAAGTTTTTAAATAAATCTTATGACTATTATAAACTAAAAATCTTTCAGCAAATTACTATTTCTGTGAGCATGGTTTTTAAAATTTTCGCTATTGGAGGTATCATATTTATTGGCCTAACTTTTCTCTCTATAGCCGCAGCATTTAAAATAAGTGACATCACGCATAGCAATACTATTGGATTCTTAATAATTGGAGTAGTATACCTCCTAATATCTCTTATCGTTTTTCTTTTGAGAAAACACATAAACAACTTCATTATTAAATCACTCTCTAAGCCTTTTTTCAGCCAAGATGAAAACATATAAAAACTTTGAAAGTATTGAACGTGACCTTAAAATTTTGAATTTAGAGCGTAAAATAGCTTTAGAAGAGATTAAACATTTAAAGCATGATTATGAAGACTGCTTAAAACTTCCCAATTGGATGCAATCAGGAATGGATATTCTTAACAAAATAAGCACATTGTTATTGTTTAAAAAGGCTATTAAAAAATAGCTTTATTTATAACAATATCGAATTAAACAAAACTGAAGCGATTAAATAAAAAAAGCCATTCAATTTCTTGAATGACTTTTCTAATTGTGCTCCTTCTCTAGGGCTCGAACCTAGGACCCTCTGATTAACAGTCAGATGCTCTAACCAACTGAGCTAAGAAGGAGTGTGCTTTTCACTTAGCGAGTGCAAATATATATTGTTTTTTACTTTATACAAATATTTTTCTTAAAAATTTTACTCAAAAATCGCTTTATAAATATCATTTCCATTTGCAAATAAAACCAAGGCTAATAAAATAAAGACTCCTACCATTTGTGCATACTCCATAAACTTGTCTCCTGGCTTTCTTCCAGATATCATTTCATATAACAGAAACATAACATGTCCACCATCTAGAGCAGGAATAGGTAGCAAGTTTAAAACCCCAAGCATGATAGACAAGAAGGCTGTTATACTCCAGAATACTTGCCAACTCCATGTACTTGGAAAAATATCATAAATAGCTTTAAAGCCTCCTACTCCCTTGTATGCCCCAGTACTCGGACTGAAAATAGCACCCAATTGGTCCCAATATGAAGATAATTTATCTTTTGCTTTGGTCAATCCAACCGGGATTGATTCAAAAAACCCATATTCCCTTACATCAAAATTATAATACCCTAGTGCTTCTAAAGTTTTCGACGTAGAACTCGCTGCATATACCAAACCTAATTTGCCATTATCGCTAATTTGTAAAGGCAAGGTTTTTTCTTGTTCATCCCTTAAAACTGTTGCAGAAACATTCTGCCCCTTAAATTTTTCTAAACCAAGTTTTATTTCATCAGCATATTTGCCTCTAAAATCATTCAAGCCTACAATAATATCTCCTTTCTTAATACCACTTGCTTTATTATGCGAACTATCTGGCACTTCCACAACTATAAAAGGTTCTCTAAGTTTAATAAAACCTTTTTCTTTCGAATCCATTAATTGCGATAAAAAATCCTCAGGCATATTAATTTTAGATTGACTGCCATCTCTTTCAATTAATATTTCTTTTCCAAATAATACTTTCTCAGATATTTCAGAAAACGTTTTAATTTTGTCACCATCAACAGCTAATATCTTATCTCCAGTTAATAACCCAGCCTTATTTGCCACTGCACTTTCAACTAAAAGTCCATCCTTAATATTTTCATTTGGTAAAAATGTGTCACCATAAAAGTAGCTCATCCCAATATAAATTAAGATAGCAAGTACAAAGTTCACGGTAACGCCACCAAGCATTATAATTAAACGTTGCCATGCTGGTTTCGACCTAAATTCCCATGGTTGAGGCTCTTGCGCCATTTGCTCTGTATCCATGCTTTCATCAATCATACCTGAAATCTTAACGTAACCACCTAAAGGCAGCCATCCAATTCCGTACACAGTATCTCCAATTTTCTTTTTAAATAAGGAAAACTTAACATCAAAAAATAAGTAAAACTTTTCTACTCTAGTTTTAAATGCCTTTGCCGGAATAAAATGTCCTAATTCATGTAAAATAATTAGCAACGACAGGCTTAATAGAAACTGAGATATTTTTATAACAAACTCCATAAATGAAAGAATCTTTTTTGTAATCGCACAAAAGTAAGGTTTTAAACCAACTTGGGGAAAACAAATAACCAATGCACTAAGATTTAACATCTTTTTAAGCTTCAATATCAATATTCAAGTCTAATATTCATTGTATTTTTGCACTAAATTCTTTTTAAGAAAACCACGATATGCTTTCATTTTTCAAGGATTACAAGATTTTCGCCATTGTTTTTGGAGTTATTTCTATAATAATTATCTGCCTTATTTATAGCACTCTAAATGTTTACAAGCCACTTCCTATATACCAACCTGCTATGGTAAGTACGGAATTAGTAGATAGTACCATTCAACATCAAAAAAAATATCATAAAATAGCCGATTTCTCATTAGTAAATCAAAATGGCCAGACCATAACGCAAAAGGACTACCAAGATAAAATCTATATCGCCGATTTCTTTTTTACAACCTGCCAAACCATTTGTCCTATTATGACGAATCACATGGCCATAATTCAGAAAGAAATAATTAGCGATGATGATATCCTTTTACTTTCACATTCTGTAACTCCTGAAATTGATTCCGTAGATCAACTAAAACGTTATGCTTTAAAAAAAGGAGTAAATGACAAAAAATGGAACTTGGTTACTGGAGACAAAAAAGAAATTTACAAGCTTGCAAGAAAAAGCTATTTAGCGGTAAAAGACAATGGTGACGGTGGCTCTTTTGATATGATTCATACTGAAAATTTTATGCTTATTGATAAAAAAAGACAAATTAGAGGCTTTTATGATGGCACTAATCCTGAGGAAATAGGCCGCTTATTAGATGATATTAAAATCCTAAAACGCGAGTACAAAAAATAGTTTTGTCTGAACTATTTTTTTAGGGATATTTTTTATATTATTTTTGGTTCTTTAAAATCAATCTAAATAAGCTTGCAGGATACTTTAGCAGAATTAAAACGGGGAGAAAAGGCTATAATTACTGATGTTTCTTCTTTTCATATCCCATTAAAACTCCTAGAAATGGGTTGTTTACCTGGCACCCCAGTAAAACTTGTTCAATTGGCACCTTTTCAAGACCCCATGTACTTAAATATTAATGGGTCTCATTTAGCAATCAGAAAAGAAACCGCTGCTCACATATTAATTGAAAAAGTAACTAATGAGTAAACAGATCAATGTAGCGCTTATTGGGAATCCCAATACAGGAAAAACCTCAGTCTTTAATGCACTTACTGGGTTAAACCAAAAAGTAGGGAACTACCCAGGGATAACCGTTGAAAAAAAAGAAGGTGTTTGTAAATTACCTAGGGGCGTTAAAGCTCATATTATTGATTTACCAGGAACCTACAGTTTAAATGCCTCTTCGCTAGATGAAAATGTTGTCATCGAATTATTATTAAATCAAAATGACAAAGACTTCCCAGATATTGCTGTGGTTATCACTGACGTAGAAAACTTAAAACGAAACTTACTTCTTTTTACACAGATAAAAGATTTACAAATCCCAACACTGTTAGTCATTAACATGGCTGACCGCATGAGCTACAAAGGCATTTCACTAGATATTGAACACTTAGAGGAACAGCTACATACCAAAATAGCTTTGATAAGCACACGAAAGAACGAGGGTATTGACAAGTTAAAACAGCTAATTACAAATTATAAGGATATTTCTGTAAAAGCGTGTTTAGACATAAAATCCATTGACACTAACTATTTTGAAAACCTGCATAAAGCCTTTCCTAACCAACTACTATACAAACTTTGGCTAGTAATTACCCAAGATGTAAATTTTGGAAAAACCAGCAGGAATGAATTTGATGCGGTATCCGATTTTAAAACTAAAAGTTCCACAGATTTAAAGCGTTTACAGCAAAAAGAAACCATAAAACGCTATCAGTATATTAATAATGTTCTCAAAGCTGGACAAACTATTGACGCATCGAAAGCCAAAGATTTAAGATCAAAACTAGATCGGGTTTTAACGCATAAGTTCTGGGGATATGTTATATTCTTTTTTATTTTACTCACCATATTTCAAGCGATTTATGATTGGGCTAACGTACCAATGGATTTGATTGATAGTGCATTTGCCTCGCTGAGTGAATGGACTAAAAATATGTTACCGCCAGGAGCGTTTACAAATTTGATTTCTGAAGGTATTATCCCTGGGCTTGGTGGGATTGTTATTTTTATTCCACAGATAGCCTTTCTATTTTTGTTTATAGCAGTGCTAGAAGAAAGTGGCTATATGAGTCGCGTCGTTTTCTTAATGGATAGAATCATGCGCCGATTTGGCTTAAGCGGAAAAAGTGTTGTACCCCTTATATCTGGAACCGCATGCGCTATACCAGCCATTATGGCCACACGAAATATTGAAAGTTGGAAAGAACGTTTAATTACTATTTTAGTCACGCCTTTTACCACATGTTCCGCAAGGTTACCTGTTTATTTAATTATTATTTCATTAGTAATTCCTGAGGGCCGATTTTTTGGATTAGGGTATCAGGCATTAACCCTAATGCTCTTGTATTTGCTAGGGTTTGGAACAGCCGTATTATCGGCTTATGTCCTAAACAAAGTCCTTAAAATTAAAAGCAAGTCCTTCTTTGTTATTGAAATGCCTAATTACAAACTTCCCTTATTCAAAAATGTAGCGTTAACAGTCATTGAAAAGACTAAGGCCTTTGTTTTTGGTGCTGGTAAAATCATTTTAGCAATTTCAATAATTCTTTGGTTTTTGGCTTCTTATGGCCCAGGGGAAGCGTTTAATAATGCAGAAGAAATAATTAGGACTGAATACGCTTCAGAACACTTAGAAGAGGCTGAAATACAAAAGAAAATTGCATCTCACAAATTAGAACATTCTTATATTGGTATTACTGGGCGAGCTATTGAGCCTTCCATTAGACCCTTGGGTTATGATTGGAAAATAGGCATTGCGATTGTAAGTTCATTTGCAGCACGCGAGGTATTTGTAGGTACTTTAGCAACCATATACAGTGTTGGAAATGATGATGAAGAGACAATAAAGAATAGAATGGCCGCAGAAACAAACCCCACCTTAGGAGGACCGCTATTCACATTTGCTTCGGGTATCTCGCTTTTGTTATTTTATGCATTCGCCATGCAATGTATGAGTACTCTAGCTATTGTTAAAAGAGAGACAAATAGCTGGAAATGGCCTGTTTTACAATTAATTATAATGACAGTTTTTGCTTATATTGTAGCACTGATAGCGTTTCAGTTTTTAAAATAAGTATTATTAATATCAGACTAAGTGCCTATGAATACTATAATTCAAAACATACTTGTCTTCGCAGCTATAGCTGCTGCTATCGCTTTTCTGATGAAAAAATTTATATGGAAAAAAAGCACTGCTAAAAAAGCTTGTGGTAAAGATGACTGTGGATGTCATTAATGGGCAGTGATAGGCTTTAAAATAAACAGCAAAAATTTATAAACCCTTGGATATATCTCCATTATAGGTCATTAAACTCTTTCTGTTACTCATTATGGTTAAGGTTGAATTCCCTGCTGTTCCGGTTATATTAATTTCATAAGTATCATTACTATCTTTAACCACAACCTGTATTTTATATTTACCTTTTGTTTTATCAATATTGTATTTTTCGGGCTTGCCTTTGAATGTTAATCCAACATCAGCACTCCCATAGTGTCCTGCCCCAGTAGATTCACCAAAAAAGGGCATACTACTATCCACGAGTTCAGGACTAAACTTTAAATAATTTTGATTCGTAGTAAGATCTATTGACCTACCTCTGCTCGATATAGCTCTACGTCCAACAAACACAAAGGTTTTACTTTCTACTAAAGCTGAAAACTCCTTTTCCTGTTCAACTTTCTTTTGCTGTTTCAATTCTTTTTTAGTCAACTCTTGAGCAAACCCATTATAAGATAGTAGTCCCACCATAATCAACAATACAACTGTCTTTAAACAAAGGATTTCACTTTTAAATGTCTTCATTACCATAATTGTTTTTATTAAGAGATAAACTTACTTAAACTTACAATTTTTTCAGTTAAATTTGGAAGTATTCATAAAAAAATGAACTAATGATACTATATCCTAAACCCTTAATTATACTTTTTTCACTGGTTATGACCTCTGTTGTTGCTCAAAAAAAAGCAACTACTATTAATTTATTAGATGCTAATCTCAGTCATTTTGAAAAATTTATAGGTGTTCCGCATGAAACGGTTATAGGGCTTTCCAAAGACACACCAAAATCAGAAGATGTAACTAAAGGTGTTCCTCTAGGAATCAATAATGACTTAAAAAACGTTTTCACAACCACCAATATTCACGGAGAAACTATTCTCAATATTAGTGGAGAAATATATGGATGCATTACTACTAAAGACAACTATAGTAATTATCATTTTAGCACGATGTTTAAATGGGGTAACAAAAAATGGGAACCAAGGCTTAAACAAAAAAAAGACTCTGGTATTTTATATCATAGTTATGGCGATCATGGCAGGTTCTGGAATACATGGAAAACCTGTTTAGAGTTTCAGGTTCAGGAAACAGATCTAGGAGATTTTATTTCATTACCTGCGAATTCAATTAAACCAAACCCTGGGGGCCCAATAGTTCAAATTAGAGGGAACACCAATTCTGAAAAAAAGCAGTACGACCCAAATTTTGATACTTATTTTGAGGGTAAAGGGTATATACACGCCTATCTGGAACCTCAAACACCTCATGGAAACTGGAATCATTTAGAGCTTTATGTTGTTGGCAATAATGCTGTACATGTCGTTAACGGCAAAGTAGTCATGGTTGTTGAAAATGCGATTAACCCGGAAACGAAAAAACCGCTAACCGAAGGACAAATACAAATTCAATCGGAAGCTGCCGAGTGCTATTATAAAAATATGACACTAACACCGATAACCAAATTCCCCAAGTTTATACGCGAAGACGTTAAGTTTAAACTTTAATTCATTTTAAAATAAATCTTTTTAAAGGTTCTGTTTTTTATAAAAAAAAGCAGAACCTTTATTTTTTTAGTTACATTTGTAAAATATTTAAGCAAGCTTAAATATTAATTAAAGCGAAACGAATGTCAACTGCAATTGAAAACTTTGTTAAGGCCATTTACAAAAATGGCAAAAGAGATAATAACGACACCAAACCGGGTAATATAGCCAAGGAACTCGGTATTTCAAATGCCGCTGCCACGGATATGGCAAAAAAACTTTCTGCCAAAGACTTATTACATTACAAGAAATACCAAGAACTTAAATTAACTGATAAGGGCACTAAAATGGCCCTTAATGTTGTACGAAAGCATCGTTTATGGGAAGCCTTACTTTTCAAATTATTTGATTTATCATTACATGATATCCATAAGGAGGCCGAACTTCTTGAACACCAAACATCAGATTTATTAGCCAATAAAATCAGTGCCTATTTAGGTCATCCTAAATTTGACCCGCATGGTGACCCTATTCCTAATGAACATGGTGAAATCACAACGATTGATACGTCTATAGCATTATCACAAGCTGAAGAAGGCAAGACTTACATTATTTCGCGCTTAATGAGCGACGATAAAGAGTTTTTCGAGTTCTGCGCACTCAATGAACTTAAGTATAGCAATACTGTTTTTGTATCCAAACAATTCAGTAATAATAAAATGACCCAGATTTTAGTAAAAAACAATACCATTTTACTAAATCAAGATTTCAGTTCTATAATCTATGTTAATGAAAATAATTAAAAACACCCTTTGTTTTTTAATGGTGTCATGTGGTTTGCATGGCCAGACAATTAAAGGTAGAACAACATCTGATGGTATGCCGCTGCCTTATGTCAATATATTTCTTAAGAATACAACCAAAGGCAGTTCAAGTAATGACAACGGGAACTTCAGCATAACAAATGTGCCAAATGGTTCTTATACTATAGTTGCCTCTTTCACTGGTTTCAAAAATGTTGAAAAACAAATTTCAATAGCAGCTGGAAAAACCAATACGGTAAATTTTGAACTTCAAGAATCAGAAAGTCTAAATGAAGTAATAGTGACAGGGACATTAAAAGCCGTGTCTCGCCTTGAAAGTCCTGTACCTGTAGAGGTATATACCCCTGCCTTTTTCAAAAAAAATCCCACGCCAAATATTTTTGAAGCCTTACAAAATGTTAACGGCGTTAGACCTCAACTTAATTGCAATGTCTGTAATACGGGCGACATTCATATCAATGGCCTTGAGGGGCCTTACACCCTTGTTTTAATTGACGGTATGCCTATTGTTAGTGGGTTATCTACCGTATACGGTTTATCTGGAATTCCAAATTCTCTTATAGATCAAGTGGAAATTGTAAAAGGTCCAGCATCCTCGCTTTATGGCAGTGAAGCGGTTGGAGGATTAATTAATATTATCACTAAACTACCTGAACACGCACCCATGTTCTTTGGAGACACGTTTATTAGCGGTTGGGGCGAGTTAAATGTGGACTTAGGTTTTAAAGCTAATGTTGGGAAAAAGGCTAATTTACTCATGGGAGTAAATTATTTCAATTATTCTAATCCCATTGACAACAACCAGGACAACTTCACTGATGTCACCTTGCAAGATCGTATTTCAATTTTTCAGAAATGGAGTTTTAAACGTAAAAGCAACAAACTATTCTCTCTGGCAGGTCGCTATTTTTATGAAGACAGATGGGGCGGAGAAATGCAATGGAATAAAAGTTTTAGAGGTGGTGACGCCGTTTATGGAGAAAGCATTTACACCTCCCGCTATGAGCTTATTGGTAATTACCAACTACCCGTTGAAGAAAATATGATCTTCCAATTTTCATATTCAGATCACGATCAGAATTCTGTATATGGTGACACACCTTATTTAGCAAAACAACGTATTGGTTTCGGTCAACTCATTTGGGATAAACCACTAAAACACCACGACTTTCTTTTTGGTATGGCTGGAAGATATAATTATTACGATGATAATACTCCCGCTACAGTAAATGCTGATGAAGTTGTTATCCCTTCTCTTTTTGCTCAAGATGAAATCACCCTGAGCCCAAAACAGCGGCTACTTTTGGGAACGCGATATGATTATGATAGCAGACATGGTTCCATTTTCACACCACGTATAGCCTATAGATTTAAACCAACTGAAGATGATATTATAAGACTTAATGCCGGTACGGGATTTAGAGTGGTTAATCTATTTACTGAAGAACACGCCGCATTAACGGGCGCCAGAGATGTTATTATTGAAGGCGAATTAGAACCTGAGCAATCTTATAATGTTACCCTCAATTACCTCAAGAAGCTTTATATTAAAAACGGCATGTTGTTTACCTTTGATGCCTCTGCATTCTATACCTATTTCACGAATGCCATAATCCCAGATTATGACACCGACCCAAATAAAATATTTTACAGAAACCTAGATGGTTTTTCAACTACAAAAGGTATTAGCGTTAATATTGACGCTGTTTTTGGCAGTGGTATTAGAGGATCTATAGGCGGGACAATACAAGACGTTTCTAAGGAAGAAGATGGTATAAAAACCAAACAAATACTAACCGAAAGTTATTCCGCTGTTTGGTCCTTATCATATAGACACTACCCTACTAACATAACGGTAGACTATACGGGAAATCTTTATGGGCCCATGCGTTTACCACTATTAGGCGAATTAGATCCACGTCAAGAATACTCACCCACTTGGAGTATTCAAAATATTCAATTTACCTACAATGGCTTTAATAATTTTGAAATATATGCTGGGATAAAAAACCTACTTAATTGGACGCCAAATGAAGGGAATCCTTTTATTATTGCGCGATCAGAAGACCCTTTTGATAAAGAAGTAGATTTTAATGAAACAGACCAACCTGTCTCAGCCACTAGCCCGGCTACCGGACAAACCATAATTGTACAACCAGGTGGTGTACTACCAACTGATAACAACCCATATGCTTTAACCTTTGACCCCTCATATGTTTATGCTCCAAACCAGGGCAGACGCCTATTTTTCGGATTAAGATTTACATTAAATTAACTATAACACATGAAACATATTCTCTTCTTATTAATTCTTCCGCTAGCCTTTTTCAATTGTAAAAACGAAAAAAATGCCAATGGAAAACTTAATGTTGTTACGACTACCTCAATGATTACTGATTTAGTAAAAAACATTGCAGGAGACCACACTAACCTTCAAGGTTTAATGGGCAGTGGTGTAGATCCGCACTTATATAAAGCCAGTGAAGGCGATGTCACAAAATTAGCGAATGCAGATATCATTTTTTACAATGGCCTTCACCTAGAAGGGAAATTAGTCGAGGTTTTCGAGAAAATGAAACAGATAAAAACCATTGCCATTTCTGATGCCTTAGATAAAAGCACATTGATTGGTTCAGAATACTTTGCCTCCAATTATGATCCGCACATATGGTTTAATACAGATTATTGGATTCAAGCAACACAGTTTGTTGTACAGAAGCTAGCTGAAGCTATTCCGGAGCAAGAACAGGTTTTCAAAGCAAATGGTGCCAAATACATAAAACAATTGGAAGCTTTAAAATTGGAGATACAAACTGCGGTTAGCACACTTCCTAAAGAAAAACGTATTTTAGTAACAGCACATGACGCCTTTAACTATTTTGGAAAAGCATATGGATTTGAAGTTGTTGGTCTGCAAGGATTATCAACAGCTACAGAAGCCGGAGTTCAAGACGTTCAAAAACTATCAAATTTTATAATTGAGAACCATGTAAAGGCCATATTTATTGAAAGTTCGGTGCCAAAGCGTACTATAGAAGCTTTGCAAGCTGCCGTAAATTCAAAGGGACATAACGTTACAATTGGAGGATCTTTATATTCTGATGCTTTAGGTAATTCAGGAACCATTGAAGGCACTTATATTGGCATGTTTAGTTATAACGTAAATACAATAGTCAATGCTTTAAAGTAAAAATATTTGAAGCTTTTTCCTGCTATCGGCTGTATCTTTTTCTCGTACCTCAAAAAAGGATGCCGCTTCTATCAGGGCTAAAACAAAATTTTATGAGTAAAAATATAGCCGTAAAAGTTGATGATTTAACAGTAGCTTATAACTACAAACCAGTATTATGGGATATTGACTTAGAAATACCAGAAGGCGTGCTTATGGCTATTGTTGGCCCAAATGGTGCCGGCAAATCTACACTTATAAAATCTATTTTAGGCATTTTAAAACCCATAGCAGGAAGTGTTGAAATTTTTGGAATGAGCTATGCTAAACAACGCCATTTGGTCGCTTATGTACCGCAAAAAGGAAGTGTTGACTGGGATTTTCCAACCACTGCTCTTGATGTGGTAATGATGGGTACCTACGGGAGTTTAGGTTGGATAAAACGTCCAGGGCAAAAAGAAAAAAAAGAAGCTTTAGAAGCTTTAGAAAAAGTAGGCATGTTGGCTTTTAAAAACCGGCAAATTAGTCAGCTTTCAGGCGGACAACAACAGCGTATATTCCTAGCCCGCGCTTTAGTGCAAAACGCGTCAATCTATTTCATGGATGAACCGTTTCAAGGGGTTGACGCTACAACAGAAATTGCAATCATCAACATTTTAAAAGAACTCCGAAAAGCAGGAAAAACGGTTATTGTAGTTCATCATGACTTACAAACGGTTCCCGAATACTTTGATTGGGTCACCTTTTTAAATGTTAAGAAAATAGCAACGGGACCTGTAAAAGACATCTTCAATGATGATAACCTCACAAAAACCTATGGAATAAATTATAAAGTAAGTATTCAGGAATAATTCATGGACATAGCAGAATACATAAGACTTGTCTTTTCAGACTATACCTTAAGAACCATTACCCTTGGAACCGCCATTTTAGGAGCGGTAACAGGTATGCTAGGTAGTTTTGCAGTCTTGCGAAAACAAAGTCTTTTGGGTGATGCTATTTCACATGCAGCGCTTCCTGGCATTGCCATTGCCTTTTTAATTACAGGTGCTAAGGACAGTAATATTTTATTATTAGGGGCTTTAGTTAGTGGCCTTATTGGAACTTTTTGGATTCGGGGCATAATTAGTAAAACACATTTAAAATCAGATACAGCGCTAGGCCTCATTCTTTCCTTATTTTTTGGGTTTGGAATGCTCTTACTTACCTTCATACAAAAACAACCTAACGCCAATCAAGCTGGGCTTGATAAATATTTATTTGGCCAAGCAGCCACTTTAGTAGAAAGTGATGTTTGGATGATGACCATAGTAACTGGTGCCTGCCTACTAGTCCTTTTATTATTTTGGAAAGAATTCAAAATACTCCTCTTCGATGCAGATTATACCAAAACCTTAGGATTCAACACAAAATTTATAGACATACTAATAACAACCTTTATCGTACTAGCTACAGTATTAGGCCTACAAACCGTAGGTGTTGTTTTAATGAGTGCCATGCTATTAGCTCCTGCGGCAGCAGCGAGACAATGGACCAATAGCCTTGGTATGATGGTATTTTTAGCCGCTATTTTCGGAGCTCTTTCAGGGGTTTTTGGAACAGCAATCAGCGCCACTCAAAACAACCTTTCAACAGGCCCCGTAATTGTCATTATAGCAGGAATATTTGTGTTGTTTTCATTTATTTTTTCACCAAGTCGAGGATTACTTTTTAAACAGATACGTTTTATTAAAAACCGTCGTGATCTTCAATTACACAAAACACTTACGTTCATGTTTAGAATTGCTGAAACGCATGAGAATATTAGTCATCCGCACACCGTTAAAATATTAAACAATTTCCAGGGTTTTACTAAAAGAACACTTCAAAAATTAGTTAGAAAAAATTATGTTAAACTAGATGGCAATATGTGGAGTTTAACTGAAGAAGGCTTTAAAACCGCAACAAACTTATATAACCAACAAAATTCGAATGATGAGTAGCGCCCAATTTGAAATACAACTTATCGCCAGTTTGGTTGCCATTGCCTGCGCTATTCCAGGCACCTTTTTAGTTCTCCGAAAAATGGCGATGATTAGTGACGCCATTAGTCATTCCATATTACCTGGTATTGTTATTGGTTTTTTTATAACTCAAGATCTAAATTCACCCTTATTAATATTACTAGCAGCGCTTACCGGAATTCTAACGGTGGTTTTGGTAGAATACATTCAGAAAACAGGGCTCGTTAAAGAAGATACCGCCATTGGTTTAGTTTTCCCTATTTTGTTTAGTATTGGAGTAATTTTAATTGCCAAAAACGCCAACGATGTGCATTTAGATGTCGATGCCGTATTATTAGGAGAATTAGCCTTCGCCCCTTTTGACAGACTTATTATTTCTGGAGTGGATGTTGGACCAAAATCGCTATGGGTTATTGGCATTATATTAATAGTTACCATAGGCCTCCTTATTGCCTTTTTTAAAGAATTAAAAGTGAGTACTTTTGATGCGGGTTTAGCAGCTTCATTAGGGTTTTCTCCAGCAGTAATTCATTACGGACTCATGTCAGTATCGTCAATCACAACCGTTGGAGCTTTTGATGCAGTAGGTGCCATACTTGTAGTTGCCTTAATGATTGCTCCAGCAGCAACCGCTTATTTATTAACCAATAATTTAAAACGCATGTTACTTTACGCCATAGGCTTTGGTGTGTTTTGCGCGATTTCAGGATACTGGCTAGCACATGGTTTAGACGCCTCTATTGCTGGATCGATTACCACCATGTTGGGGATAGTATTCTTATTTGTTTATTTATTTGCTCATAACAAAGGAGTTATTGCTGTTTTATATAGAGAGAAACAACAACGTACTGAAGTGTCGCTCCTGACCTTTTTGTTACACCTAAAAAATCATTCTGAAGAAAGCGAACGCCATGTAAACCATCTTAATGAACATATAAATTGGCAAAAGGTGCGTTCTAAAACCATTTTAGATTTAGCTCTTAAAAACAATATGATTCAATTTGATAAGAACATTGTCTCGTTAACAGAAAAAGGTGAAGATTTCACCACTCAAGCCATTGACTATATTATCACTAACGAAGACGGTAAAATAGAACATATGAAGGATGATTTCTTTTTGTTTAGAGGGTAATTATGGCACAACACAACGAACTAGGCAAAAAAGGAGAACAGCTTGCAGTAGATTTTCTTCTTAAAAACAACTACATTATTATTGAGCAAAATTATCGCTTTGATAAAGCTGAAGTTGATATTATTGCTAAAAAAGATGAGATTCTAGCCATAATTGAAGTAAAAACCCGTTCCACAGCTGATTTTGGAAATCCACAAGATTTTGTAAAACCAAAACAAATAAAAAACTTAGTGAAAGCTGTAGATAAATATATTACTGAGAATAATTTAGATGTTGAAGTACGCTTTGATATTGTTGCTATTGTAAAAGAGGGAAATGATTTTAATATTGAGCATTTAAAAAACGCCTTTTATCACTTCTAACATATCTATTCTTCTTTTTTGCTATCCTCAAAAAATGCCTGAACCCCTTCAAAATTTTCGGGTTTAGCAATAATCTCTTTGTTTTTATTTAAAACGAAATAGGTTGGCGTGGAAGTAATACCATAGTCATCCCCAATTTTATTGTCCCATTTACCTTCACCATAAACATGAATAAACTCAGAGTATGTTTCACTTAATTCGTTCCACTTACTAGGTTCATCTTCCAAGGCAACAGCTATAACTTTTATTTCATTTTTTGATTTCATGAATTCCTGAAGTTGAGGCACTTCATCTAAACAATGTGAGCATCCAGTACTCCAAAATACAAGCACGTAAGTTTTAGCTAAATTTATATCTAGTAAATTCTTCCCATCTATATTCTTCTGTTCCTGATGCCCTAAAGCAAAATCTGGTGCTTCGCTACCATTTGAAAGATCTTTGTAAAGAATTAAAGTATGTAAAAGCTCTTGATCATTCAATGCCACAGCAATATCCATTAAGTATTTTTCTGAAATATAATTAGCTACTGATTCTATTTTCAAATCCACCATTTGTTGCCATAAGTCATATAACAAAATACGCTTAACTTCATTTGGTGCATCTTTCATTTCATTACAAACAACATCAATATTGGCCTTATAATTCTCCGTATCGTCCAATGATTTGGTTGTCATTCCAAAAACATAATTCAACATTTTTTCATCCAGAAAACTAGAACTTTGAAGTATTGAATTATTAAAATCTACATGATCAAAATAGTGTTTTTTTAATTGACTTACATAACTTTTCACATCTAAAGCCTTCTTAGGGGTGAACGGTTTATTGGCCTTTATAAACTCAAGCGCAATAGTTCCTTCTGCCGCTTCTTCATAGCTTAACTGTGTTTCTTTTTGAGTTTTAAAAATTGAACTTAAAGCAAGTGTATCACCACTATTCTGCCTAAAATAATTACCAATACTTTGCGTAACCATAGACATACTAGTGGTATATGAACTCAATAACTTATTTTCAACAGATTGACTATACGATACTCCTGTCTCAGAATTAAAACTTAGTTCAATATCCTCTTTTGCATTGTAAAGTATATCAAAATTATAATCTTCCTGAGGTACCGCATAAACTAATCGGAACACTCCTTTTGTTATAGTTGAGTCTAACTTAAATTCAAAACTTCCGTCAGGCTGTATTTCAGCATTTGCAACATATTCAGATATTATTGGCGTAACTTTATATAATAGTGCAATATTATATTCCTTAGCAGGAGTAAAAACACCTTTAATAGTATGTTGGGCTATTAGAAGTCCAGGAATTAAAAACACAATAAAAATTAGACGTTTCATATTTCTTTCAAAACAATTATTAAGCCACAATAGGCTGTAAAGCATTTAAGGCTTGTTTTACAGATTTTATATTTTCAAAAGTTAATAACAGCCTTAAGCCGTTTCTAGTTTGCTTTTCTTTCATTTTACATACCGCTGCATTCGTTTGCACAAACTTTAAAACCTTTGTAAAACTTTGGCTTTGATAAAAACTACTTTGCTTATCATTAATAAAATAACCTATTAACTTACCTTGTTTCATTATCATTCTTTCAAACCCAATTTTACTTGCCAACCACTTAATTTGGACACTGTTTAATAAATCGGTCACTTGCTCTGGCAACTCCCCAAATCGATCAATCAATTCTTTTTCAAAGATATGTAATTCATCTTCCGATTTTAAATTATTAAGTTGCGTATAAAGATTCAATCTTTCTGCAATATTATTCACATAACCATCTGGGAATAATAGCTCAAAATCAGTATCAATAGTAACATCTTTAACATAAACCTTATCTTCCTCAGGTTCATTATATAGATCTTTAAACTCGTTTTCTTTAAGTTCCTCGATGGCTTCATTCAATATTTTCTGGTACGTATCAAAACCTATTTCATTTATAAAACCGCTTTGTTCACCACCTAACAAATCTCCTGCTCCTCGAATTTCAAGATCTTTCATAGCGATATTAAAACCACTACCTAACTCTGTAAACTGTTCAAGTGCTGTAATACGCTTTCTGGCATCATCTGTCATTGCAGAATACTCCGGCGTAATAAAATAGCAAAATGCTTTTTTGTTACTACGTCCTACACGACCTCTCATTTGATGCAAATCACTTAATCCAAAGTTATTTGCATTATTAATAAATATCGTATTCGCATTAGGCACATCTAGACCACTTTCTACAATTGTCGTACTTACCAAAACATCAAAAGCTCCATCCATAAAAGCCAACATAAGTTGCTCTAGCTTCTTTCCATCCATTTGCCCATGGCCAATTCCTATTTTGGCATCAGGCACCAGCCTTTGAATCATTCCAGCAACTTCCTTTATGTTTTCAATTCTGTTATGAATAAAGAATATTTGCCCGCCACGTTCAATCTCATAACTTACAGCATCCCTTATAGACTCTTCATTAAATCGGATAACATGGCTTTCAATTGGATATCGATTAGGCGGCGGTGTTGTTATAACCGATAAATCTCGTGCTGCCATTAAGCTAAACTGCAAAGTTCTAGGAATTGGTGTAGCGGTTAACGTCAATACATCAACATTATCTTTAATCGTTTTTAATTTTTCCTTTACCGCAACTCCAAATTTTTGCTCCTCATCAACTATTAAAAGACCTAAGTTTTTAAACTTAACATTTTTATTGACGAGTTGATGCGTTCCAATAATAATATCAACTTTACCTTGCTCTAAACCTTCTAGAGTTTCACGTTTTTCTTTGGCGGTTCTAAACCTATTTACATAATCTACGGTAACAGGGAAATCTTTTAAACGCTGCCTAAACGTTCTTGCATGTTGATACGCCAGTATGGTTGTTGGAACTAACACAGCGACCTGCTTGCCATTATCAACAGCTTTAAATGCCGCGCGAATAGCCACCTCTGTTTTACCAAAACCAACATCGCCACATACTAAACGATCCATGGGGCGTTCGCTTTCCATATCGGCTTTAATATCGGCAGTTGCCGAACTCTGATCTGGTGTATCTTCATAAATAAATGAAGCTTCCAACTCATGTTGCATATAACTATCCGGGTTATACTGATAACCTTTTTCGGTTTTACGCTTAGCGTAA
The DNA here is from genome assembly GCF_947495925.1 of uncultured Algibacter sp. Classification (GTDB taxonomy): domain Bacteria; phylum Bacteroidota; class Bacteroidia; order Flavobacteriales; family Flavobacteriaceae; genus Algibacter_E. The sequence goes on along the minus strand of NZ_CANMAU010000002.1, from coordinate 204,853 downwards.
AGTTTTATTAAATTAAAAGCCACATGCTTAACACGTGCCTTTGTTTTTTGTTTTAAGGTTTTCCAAGCGTTGCTTCCTAGTTTATAAATTTTAGGAGGTTTACCGTCTTTACTGTTAAACTTGGTGATTTTATGCAGTGAATGAATACTTAAGTACAACACGTCACGCTCACCGTAAACCAGTTTTATAGCTTCTTGCTTCTTCCCTTCTACATCAATTTTCTGTAACCCTCCAAAACGCCCAATACCATGATCTATATGCGTTACATAATCTCCAATATCTAAATTGGTTAACTCTTTTAGCGTAATCGCTTGCTTTTTGGCATAGCCATTTTTTAACTGAAACTTATGGTATCGCTCAAAAATTTGATGATCTGTATAACACAAAATTTTAGCATCATGATCTATAAATCCCTGATGTAAAGATTGCACGATGGTTTGATAAGATACCTCCTCTTCAACATCATCAAAAATATCGTGAAAACGCTTTGCTTGCTGCTCACTCACACAAGCTATATAGTTAATATAACCTTTATTATGATTGACGTTTAAGTCTTCTATTAAAAGATTGAATTGTTTATTAAAAGATGGCTGAGGCGTGGTGTTAAATTCAATACTTGTAGTTGTATCAAATACATGAGAGGCCCCAAATTCAATAATTGAAAAATCCAGTAATTGCTTTTTCAGCAACTCGGCATTACAAAACAATTCATTAGGTTCAGCATGCTTAATATCTGAAGAAAGTGTTTTAAAAGCGCCTTCAGCTTTAGCATAAAAACCATCTATTCTTGAAAAAAGAAAATCGGCGTTTTTTAAACAAATGACCGTTTTTTGCGCAATATATTTCAGAAAACTTTGTCGGCTTTCTTGAACCATTTTATTGGCCACATTAGGAATAATACTGATTTTTTTGATTTGCTCAACAGACAACTGTGTCTCAACATCAAAGGTTCTAATACTATCTACCTCATCACCAAAAAACTCAATCCGATAAGGTTCATCGTGAGAAAATGAAAACACATCTACTATACCACCACGCACAGAAAACTCACCGGGTTCTGTAACAAAATCTACACGTTTAAATTGATATTCAAACAATACCTCGTTTACAAAATCGATAGATAGATTATCGTTAATTCCAACTTTAAGGGTATTACGCTCTAGCTCCTTTCGTGTCACTACCTTTTCAAATAAGGCATCAGGATACGTTACAATTACCGCAGGCTTTTTCTGAGAATTTATACGATTTAAAACCTCGGCACGTAGCAAGACATTAGCATTATCTGTTTCTTCAATATCATACGGACGCCTATAGCTTCCAGGATAAAATAAAACATTTTTATCGTTAAGCAGCTGCTCTAAATCGTTTAAATAATGTGCAGCTTCCTCTTTATCATTAAAAACTAAAAGAAATGGCTTATTCGCTTCTTTAAAAATACTCGAAATAATAAAAGAAAAAGATGACCCTACTAAACCTTTTAAATGGATTTTACTTTCGGTTTTGGCAATAGTATTTTGCAGATTTTGCGTTTGCAAAGCCTGTTTATAGGTTTGAGAGAGGGCAGATGTACTCACCTAAATTTTTTTTTGAAATGCAAATATAAGGTTTGATTTGATTATTTTTAAGTTTAATTTATTAGGAACTTAATTATTCTTTTTTATTGCGAATTTATCTTAAGGTTTGTAGTAAGATCCATCGTTGTGAAAACGTATCATTTCTTAAAAGAAGAACCATTGTACAAGCAATTGACTTCATGAGATTCTGAAACAAGTTCAGCAAAGAAAAAGGATAACACAAAGCCTAGTCATAACTAGGTAAAGTACTGCCCAAAAAATAATAAGTGGAATACTATAAAAAATGAAAAAAATATGTACGTTTGTGTCAATATAAAAAGATAAAATATATGTCGTTTTCGAAATTATTTGATGGAGGTTTTAAGAAGCGAAATGAAAGCCATTTTGCGGCTATTGTACGTGTAGCTATGGATGATGGAGTTATTACCCCTGACGAACAAGCGTTTTTAGATCGATTAGCGCAAAATCTAAATATTGGTGAGGAAAAATATAAACAGATTTTAAAAGACTACAAATCTCACCCAATTAACCCGCCAGTATCTTATGATAAACGTTTGGAGCGTTTATACGATTTAGTAAGAATGGTGCATGTTGATAAAATTAAGGACGACTCTGAATTATCACTTTTGAAAAAGATTGCTGTTGGACTTGGTTTTCATGCTGTAAATGTAAAATATATTGTAGATAAGGCATTAACATTAGTAAGTAATGGTACTGATTTGGATGACTTTGTGGACCAAATAAAGAATATGAATAGATAAAAATATTAAAAATCTATAAGCTTCAAAGCGTTCAATTTCTTGGACGCTTTTTTTATGAAAAAAAGAAGGTTTTTTGACATTTTAAATTTGCTATAAGCAAAAGCATATGAAGCTAAAAACACTTTGAAAATGCCTATTCTAAAGAAGTTGCCTTCTCTAAAATTAGAAAGCATTAACACGTTCGGATCAATATTGCTAAAAAGTTGCGCTTCAACTTCCGCTGTCCAAGTAGTTCCAAATTATTATAACTCCATAAAGTTCATTAATTTTAACGAAACCTTTTTAATTTCCAATTGCTATGAACTTGCATCTATCTAGATTGTTACTAAAACTTGTCATCTTTTTCTCGATATTTATTTACAATCTATCAGCGGTTGCGCAATCATTACCTCACCTTAAAAGAACCAACAATAAAACTCAATTCATAGTAGATGGTAAACCTTTTTTAATGTTAGCAGGAGAATTATCAAATTCCGCGAGCGGTAGTGTGATGCATATGCTTAATGGAGAAAATCCAATTCCAAGAAAACAATATAAAATGCTGAATGGGAGTCTCGGGAACGACAGTAGTCTGAATATGGATTATAAAGGTTCTGTATGGCAACAAATGGTTGATTTAAATGTAAATACAGTTTTAGCTGCTATTTCATGGGAAATGATTGAACCCGAAGAAGGTAAATTCGATTTCTCTATGGTCGATGCCATGATTAAAGGGGCTAGAGAAAAAAATATTAAGCTTATACCGCTTTGGTTTGGGTCATGGAAAAACGGGATGTCTAGCTATGCTCCTCTGTGGGTAAAACAAAATTACAAACGATTTCCGAGAACAAAAATACAGGATGAAGGAAGTATTGAAGTTTTATCAACTTTTAGTGAAAACAACCTCAAGGCAGATGCCAAAGCGTTTACAGCTTTAATGAAACACATTAAGGAAGTTGATAGCGCCTATAGAACTGTAATTATGGTTCAAGTGGAAAACGAAGTAGGTATTCTTGGAGATTCTAGAGACCGATCGGAAATTGCTGAAATTGCTTTTAATAGTAATGTTCCTGAACAATTAATGCGCTATCTCGATAAAAACAAAGGTAAACTTATGCCGCAACTAGATGCATTGTGGTCTTCTAATGGATACAAAAAAAACGGAACATGGAGTGATGTTTTTGGTTCTAGTGCATGGACTGATCTGTTATTTATGTCTTGGCAATATGCCACCTATATGAACCATGTAACCCAAAAAGGTAAAACCGAATATAATTTACCCATGTTTGTTAATGCTTGGTTAGAATATTCTAGTAATCCTAACCCAGGAGAGTTTCCTACCGGTGGTCCGCTTCCTAGGGTGATGGATATCTGGAAAGCTGCTGCTCCAGATATTGATTTTATGAGTCCAGATATTTATGGTACAAATTTCACAGAATGGTGCGATCTGTATACAAGCCAAGGAGATCCGCTATTTATTCCTGAAACTTGGTGGAATAAACCAAAATATGTAAACTATATGTTGTACGCAATTGGCCATTATAATACGCTTGGTGTTGCACCTTTTGGAATAGATCGATTAAATCCAGAAGAATACCAACCCGTATCCGAAATGTATAAAGCAGTGAAGTTTTTAGCTCCTAAAATTCTGGAGTATCAAGGTGACAAAAATAAAATGAGAGCATTTCTAATTGATCGAGATAAACCTAGTACAGAATTTGAAATGGATAATTATTACGTAAAAGCTACGCTTTACAAAAGAAGAGGCGAGTATAAAGTAGATAATGCTCATGGTATAATCCTAAAAACTGGAACGAATGAATTTACGATACTAGGAGGAAATGCCGTTATAAGTTTTAGACCAAAAACACCAGATTTTAAAACTGGAATTGGCCCCGTTGATGAATACATTTGTTTAGACGATAAGTGGCAAAAAGGCAGAAGACTTGGGGGCGATGAAACCAATAGAGGTCAAGGTGTTTTTCTTCCCGTAGAAGGCTTAGGAATTCAAAAAGTTAGTGTTTATAATTACAAATAAAACTGTTTTCTTTTTCTTGAAAACTCATTTATGTAGCTTTAATTGAATACGCTTTCGCGGAACATCAACCTGCAAAACTTTCACAATAATTTGCTGATGTAAATGTACATGCTCATTCACATCTTTCACGAAATTATCCGATAAATTTGAAACATGAACCAATCCGCTTTCTTTAATACCAATATCCACAAAACAACCAAAATTGGTAATATTATTAACTATACCTGGAAGTAGCTGCCCCTCTCTTAAATTGCTAATCGTCTTAATGTTTTGATTAAATGTAAATACTTTGGCTTGTTCTCGAATGTCCAAACCTGGTTTTTCGAGTTCTTTTATGATGTCCTCAAGCGTTAGTAATCCAACTGAATCTGTACAATACGATTTTAAATTTAGCCTTTGAAGTAATTCTTTGTTTCCTATTAGGTCTTCAACCGACTTCCCCAAATCTTTTGCCATTTTTGTAATGATAGGGTAGCTTTCTGGATGAACAGCCGAATCATCCAATGGGTTTATAGCCTCTTTAATTCTTAAAAATGCAGCACCCTGTTCAAAAGCTTTCCCCCCTAATCGTGGTACGTTTCTGATTTCTCTTCTCGATGTAAAAACACCGTTTTCATTTCTGTAATTAAAAATATTCTCAGCTAGCTTTGGACCTATTCCTGACACGTAACTTAAAAGTGATTTACTTGCGGTATTGATATTAACCCCAACTGAGTTTACACAATTTTCTACTACCACATCCAATTCTTTTTGAAGTTTTGTTTGGTCTACGTCATGTTGATACTGTCCAACACCAATAGACTTTGCATTAATTTTTACGAGTTCTGCCAATGGGTCTTGTAATCGTCGTCCAATAGATACTGAACCACGAACTGTAACATCATAATTCGGAAATTCTTCTCGTGCTATTTTTGATGCCGAATAAATACTTGCTCCCGCTTCGCTTACCACAAAAACCTGAACGTCGTTTTTAAAATGTACTTTTCTTATTAGCGCTTCTGTTTCTCTTGATGCCGTTCCGTTTCCTATAGCAATAGCCTCAATTTTATAGGCATCGGCTAAAGAACTTATTTTTTTCATTGCGCCAACACTATCATTTTTTGGTGGATGCGGATAAATGGTTTCGTTATATTTTAATTTCCCTTGAGCATCTAAACATACCACTTTACAACCGGTTCTAAATCCTGGGTCTATAGCTAAAACACATTTTTCACCTAAAGGAGAACCTAGTAACAGTTGCCTGAGGTTTTTTGCAAAAACACGTATTGCAGATTCGTCTGCTTTATTTTTGGCAATATGCAAAGCTTCATTACTTAAGGATGGCAGTAAAAGTCGTTTATAAGCATCATTAATTGCTATTTTAATGTGTTCGGCACAAGCATTATCGCTTTTAATAATGCGCCGTTCCATATTGTCTAAAGCTCTATCGTTATCAATTTCAATTTTTACGCGAATAAACCCTTCTTTCTCTGCTCTTAAAATAGCCAAAAGTCGATGCGACGGAATTCTGCTAAGGGATTCTTCCCAATCAAAATAATCTCTAAATTTTTGAGCGTTTTCATCATCTACCTTCGTTTTTATTTTTTTGGTCGAAATTTTCGCAAAACGTTCTAATTGACCACGAATATTATTCCGAATGTCGGTACGCTCATTAATCCACTCTGCAATAATGTGTCTAGCGCCTTCCAAAGCTTCGTTAATAGAATTAATCTGGCCTTTTACATATGTATAGGCAATAGATTCAATATCATTTGCATTTTGAGACATCATGATTTTAGCCAAAGACTCTAATCCATCTTGCCTTGCCTTTTCCGCTTTTGTTTTTCGGCTTTTCTTAAAGGGCAAGTATATATCTTCTAACGATGTTAAATCTTGTGCTGATTCAATTTTTTGTTTTAACTCTTTAGAGAGAACACCTTGTTCTTCTAAAGCTTTTAAAATAGCTTTTTTACGTTTTTCTAAAGTTTCAAACCGTTCTTTAAACTTTACAATATCTCCTATTTGAACTTCATTCAAATTTCCGGTCCGCTCTTTTCTATATCTTGATATAAAAGGAATAGTGCAATCTTCATTAAGGAGCTGGATGGTACTTTTTATTGAATTTTCAGGAAGCTGTGTTTGCTGAACTATATATTTAATCATATTTGTTTTGACCTTCTAAATTTCACCAAATCTAATTAATTTCAGATTTATTTTAACTAAAAAGACCTGCTAGGTTTAAACTTAGCAGGTCTATATTTTATGTATATATGAAAGTAACTATGCCACCTTCTTAATCAAATCAAAACAAGGACATTTTTTGCAGCGCTTATTTTCTCCTTTTTTAAATTTTTTACAGCAACTCGACTTTACTTTATCAGGAAGATCAACTCCTAACTTTCGTAACTTCTTAATTGCTTTTTTTTGTTTTTTCTTGCCCACAAAAAATTATGATATTCAAATTTGTCGACAAAAATAAATTATTTTTATTAAATCTAAATAAGATTAAATGTTAAAATTATTCTGGAGCGTTTGTAGCTGCGGTTGTTACTGTAAGATTTTCAATATCCCGATCAAATAAATACAATCCGCCTTTGTCATCTCCAATCATATTAATCTTATCTAAAATGTTTCTTGCAACGGCTTCTTCTTCTATTTGCTCTGCCACATACCACTGTAAAAAGTTATGTGTAGCATAATCTTTTTCTTGAAGGCTTATATGTACTAATTCATTAATACTTTGTGATACAAATACTTCATGCTCAAACAATTTTTTAAACATTTCCTTAAAGGACTTAAACGTAACATTAGGCGCTTTTAATTCTGAAATTTGCGCATGCCCACCGCGCTCATTAACAAATTTTACCAATTTTAGCATGTGCTCACGTTCTTCATCGCTTTGCGCATACATAAAATTTGCAACACCTTCTAAACCTTTTACCTCTGCCCAGCATGCCATGGCCAAATATATTTGAGAAGATTCTGCTTCAATTTTTATTTGACTATTTAGTGCGTCCTGTATATTTTTCGATAACATATTATTCTGTTTTTTGTAAAGTTAAAGATTTCCAGAGCATCTTTTGGGGGAGTTCAATAAAAAAAGGTTATTCTTTTATAGAATAACCTTTTTTTATTGAACAACTTAAACGAACTACTCTACCGTTAAGGTATACTGTGGCGTTGGGTTTAATGGACAGAAATATACATACTCGCCTTTTGCTAATGTTGTAGCATTCGATTTTTGCGTTTCACCGTCTTTGGCAACAGCTGTAACATAGGCTGTTTTAATATGATTTTCTGCTTTACTGGCATCTTTACCTTTTTGCACTAATACTAAACCAACTTCTTTAGCTGCATGGTTGTTTGATACTTCAAACACATAGGTACCTTCACTTACTGTTAATGCTTTTTGAACAAATTCTCCTTTAGTTTGTTCTAAAGAAATCGTTTTTACACCTTTGTCCGTCATTTTATCCTGAGCATTAGAGTTTAATACGAATGCTAATGCGATTACTAAAATTGAAATTACTTTTTTCATTGTTTTACTTTTTTGTGAGCTTTTTGCTCGAATTATTGATTTGATTATTATATATTGATTTTTATACTGTTGCAACTTCCAATGGTTGCGCTATCGGAAAATCTACAGGTACTTGAGTTGTATTATGTATATAGTTAGAAATTGTTTTATCTCCTACCAAAGAAATTACATCTATTAAACTTCCTTTTGTATACCCTTCATTAAAAAAGTTTTCTAAAACATCTGCATCCGTTCTACCTCTATTTTCTGTAACGTTTTTCGCTAATCTTGCTAAGGCGTTCAATTTGCTATCAAATGAAGCTTCTCCCGCTCTTAATTCTAAAATTTGCTCTTCAGAAAAACCATTCATTTTTCCAATACCTGTATGTGCAGACAAGCAGTAAATACAGTTATTAACTTGACTTACAGCTAAGTTCACTACTTCTTTCTCTTTAGCTGACAAAGATGTTTTTGCATTCGCGAAATTTAAATAGTTCTCTAAAGCCGTATCGCTGTTTGCATACGTTGCATATAAGTTAGGAACGAAGCCTAAAGCTTTGTTTAAATTATCGAAAATAGCTTGATTATTTTCGCTTACTTGATCTCTTGTTGGTACATTAAATGTGCTCATAATTTTGTTTTATTTTGAATTTTATTGTTTGTAATTCTTGGTACAAAGGTGCAACCGTTATAATGGTTACACCATGTAGTTTATTCCTTTTAACTTGTCAATTTTTCCTTTACTGATTTAAACCTATCGCATCAGAAGCTACATATGGTCTTTCAGCATCACAATAGAAATCTGAAATATGATTTTGTTCGCAATGTGTTTTTGGTGTAATGGTATGTAACACCTCTTTTCTTTTTCCTCTAAATATTTCAATTAAATTGAATATTGATATGTGTTTTAAATCCATGACTTTGTTGTTTTAATTATACAATGCAAAGATGAATTAGAAAAGGATGCTATAAAATGGTAAGACTGCCTTAGGGCTTGTCAATTTTTCCCTATTATGTTTTTTTGAGCTGTTTTTTGAAGTCTGAAGGTGATAATGACGTATGTTTTTTGAATAATCTACTTAAGTGAGAGGCATCTTCAAACCCAACCTCATAAGCAATTTCTTTGGCGGTTTTATCCGTATAAATTAATAAGCGCTTTGCTTCAAGAATAATACGCTCATGAATAATTTGCAGCGGGCTCGTATTTAATTTAGCAAAGTTATTTGATAAGGTTTTAGGAGATTTAAATAGTTTATCGGCATAAAAAGATACGCTATGATCTGTCTTAAAATACGATTCTACTAACATATTAAACTCCCGAAGTAAATCTATTTTTGAGTTTTTAACCGTTTCAATAAAACCTTCTTTAGATTTTAGTAAACGTGTACTTATAATAATGAAACGCGCCATAAGCATACGTAACATTTCTGCTTGAATAGTATCTTCAGTTTCTAGTTCGTCCAAAAATACTTCATGAAGAATATGTAGTTTTCGGTTTTCTTTTTCATTCAATTCAATAATAGGAATATGTACGTTTCCAAAGAATAATAAGCCCGCACAACTTACTTCTTGATCATGATCTTTAATACAATAAAACTCACGGTTAAATTGATACACCACTAAATCTTTTCCTAAAATAAATTGAAAATATTGCACCACTGTTAATGCCAAAACACTATGAGGCTCAATAGTATATGGCATGCTATCAACTACAATTTCTGCTCTAGAATTAGTGGTTCTAATAAAAGTATATAACTCAGGTTGTTTTGACGTTTTATAGGGCTCAAGAAGTTCTTCATCTCCAATTTTGAGAATGGCATTGGTGGAAAACTCGGTAAATGTTTTTTGCATGTGGGGTTAGTCTTTAGGTTTAAAAAAACATTACAAACTTATTTAACCCTAAATAAAACAAAAAAGCCCTGTTTTAAAAACAAGGCTTTTTCCTATTTATTAATTAGATGTCATTCTCCCGCTTGTTTTTTTGCATCATTAATCATTTCGTCGTTAGGCAAAATAACAATATTTACACGTCTATTTTTTGAACGCCCAGCTTCAGTAGCATTATTAGCAATAGGTTGCTCTTCTCCGTACCATTTAGTTATTAATCTGGATGAATTGATCCCGTTTTGCTTTAAAAAACTTGATACTGAATTAGCCCTATTCTTTGAAAGTGTCATATTATATGATGCATCTCCGCTACTATCTGTATGCCCTACTACTAATATTTTAGTATCGGCATTTTCTTTAAAAATAGATACTAGTTTTAACAAGGTTGTTTGAGACGGATCGTTAATATTGTACTTGTTTGTTGCGAAATAAACACCGCTTCCATCTTCAAAAGTAACTACAATACCTTGATCAACACGTTCTACTTGAGCTCCTGGCACTTCTTCTTCTATTTGTTGCGCTTGCTTATCCATTTTATCACCAATAAGTACTCCTGCTCCTCCGCCTATTACACCACCTATTACAGCACCTAATGCAGCATTTCCTCCACCTATATTATTTCCAATGATCGCTCCTAAAAGAGCTCCCCCAGCAGCTCCAATAGCACCTCCTTTTTGTTTATTATTTGCATTTTGAACAGATTTACAATTTACCATGCTTAAGGCCATTATTAGAGTAAATACTATTATTGATGATTTTTTTATATGCGTTTTCATTATTATGATTTTAAGTTTAAAATACGATTCGTTCTTATTACTCAACGTTTATTTTAGAAAAATTCATTGTAATTACAAAAGGCTTTCCATCAACTGATGTTGTTTGCTGCCATTGCATATCTGATTCAGATAACGAAGCTAGTTTTAATCTAAAACCTTTATTCGTTTCAGATTTGCCTTTAGCATCGGTTGGCTTTAAAAGAAAATCATATAAACCTGTTGCTTCATCAATCTCAGCAATAGTAAATATGAAATAGCGATCCCCACTACTACAACCTACACCATTAATAGAATATGTCCCTGTATTATTGTTAGGTATAAACTTCCATGTACTTCCTTCAAAACACTCTTTATTTTCATCATTTAGCAGGGTTAATTTATAAGGTCCCTCTTCACTAAAAGTAATATTGGTAAGTGTCCAATCTCCTTTCATGACTTTTTTAGATGTTCTCACGCCTTTTGATCCACCGCAAGCCATAAGGCTCAAAGTGAATACTAACAGTACTATTTTTTTCATGGATATTTGATTTTTTAAGTTAGATAAATGTACTACATACTTATGACACTTACATTAATAAAATGTCACTTTTTGTACGTTAATTCTTTAACTTATTTACGAAAGGCAAAGTGCATCTGGATTATGAATTTAATAAAAAATTAAACTCATTATACTAACCCTTTAATCCAAAGCAAATTGTAATTATTTAAACCAGAGAAAACATCTCAAATCCTTAACTTATCTGCAGTCCATTCGCCACATTAGCATCATCAGGGTTTACAAATACCAAGTTGCCATCGGCGCTTTCAGTCATTAAAATCATGCCTTCACTTTCCACACCTCGTAAAGCTCTTGGTGCCAAGTTTACCAAAACCGTTACACGTTTGCCAACTACCTCCTCAGCTTTAAAACTCTCAGCAATTCCAGAAACAATAGTTCTCACATCAATTCCTGTATCAACTTTTAAAACTAAAAGCTTTTTAGCTTTTGGCATTTTTTCGGCTTCAATAATAGTCCCAACACGCAAATCTAGTTTGGTAAAATCATCAAAAGTTATGGTGTCTTTTTGAGGTTCTGTAACTTTATTAGCAGCTTCGTTTGCCTTCTTGCTCGCTTCTAATTTATCTAATTGCGTCTGAATTGTTGCATCTTCAATTTTTGAGAATAATAATTCTGCTTTTCCAATTTGGTGTTCTGCCGGAAGCAATTCTTTCTTAGTTGAAACCTCATTCCAAGACGTCTCCAATTCGCTTGAAGATATTTTTAGAATATTTTTCAATTTGGCAGATGTGAATGGCAAAAATGGTTCACTCAAGGTTGCTAGAGCAGAAGCTATTTGAAGCGCCACATACATAATGGTTTTAGTACGATCTTCATCTACCTTTATTACTTTCCAAGGTTCGGCATCTGCTAAATATTTATTCCCTAAACGCGCCAAATTCATGAGTTCTTGTCCAGCTTCCCTGAATCTATAACGTTCAATAGAACTTGCAATAACATCCGGATAGGCTTTTACAACAGCCAAAGCATCTAAATCTTCTTGAGAAAATGCACCTGGCGCAGGAACGATACCTTCGTAGTATTTATTGGTAAGAACTACTACGCGATTAATAAAGTTTCCAAATATGGCTACCAACTCATTATTGTTTCTAGCTTGAAAATCCTTCCAAGTAAAATCGTTATCCTTAGTTTCTGGTGCATTTGCTGTTAACACATAACGTAAAACATCCTGCTGACCAGGAAAATCCTTCAAATACTCCGGCAACCAAACAGCCCAGTTTTTTGAAGTTGATAATTTATTCCCTTCTAAGTTTAAAAACTCATTGGCTGGTACATTCTCCGGCAAAATATAAGACCCCTCTGCTTTCAGCATCGATGGGAAAATAATACAATGAAATACAATATTATCCTTCCCTATAAAATGCACCAATTTTGTGTCTTTATCTTTCCAGTACAACTCCCAATCTTTACCTTCTCGCTCCGCCCATTCTTTAGTAGATGAGATATAGCCAATAGGGGCATCAAACCAAACATAAAGTACTTTGCCTTCGCCACCTTCAACTGGAACTGGAATACCCCAATCTAAATCTCGGGTAACCGCACGTGGACGCAAACCATCATCAATCCAAGATTTTACTTGACCATATACATTGGGTTTCCAATCTTTTTTATGCCCTTCTAATATCCATTCTTTTAAAAACGCTTCATGCTTATCTAAAGGTAAAAACCAGTGCTTAGTCTTTTTTAAAGTGGGTACATTTCCTGTTATAGCAGATTTTGGACTTATTAAATCTGTGGCGTTATGACTGGTTCCGCAATTTTCACATTGGTCGCCATAACTTTCTTCATAACCACAGTTTGGACAAGCCCCAACCACAAAGCGATCAGCTAAAAACTGATTAGCTTCAGCATCGTACAACTGCTCTGTAGATTCTTCAATAAACTCTCCTTTTTCATATAAGGTTCTGAAAAAATCAGAAGCTGTATCATGATGAATAGGCGCTGTTGTTCTAGAATAATTGTCATAAGTAATCCCAAAATCTTCAAACGACTTTTTTATGATAGCATGATATTTATCAACGATATCTTGTGGAGAAACCCCTTCGTTTTTCGCTTTTATAGTAATTGGTACACCGTGTTCATCACTTCCTCCAATAAAGGCCACATCATTTCCTGTTAATCGCAAATAACGCACATAAATATCGGCAGGTACATAAACCCCTGCTAAATGGCCAATATGAATGGGGCCGTTGGTATAAGGCAATGCAGTTGTAATGGTATATCTTTTAGGCTTACTCATCAAATTCTATCTTTGTATTTTAACTTCATTACGAAAAAAGCACGACTACAGTAACCTCAATAATAGCAACTTAATTTTACAGGCTTCCGTGCTTCGCTCTGAATAACGCTTATTTTAAAGTCGTAAAAGTACACATTTTGAATCCTATTTAGAAAAAAAATGTACATTTACCTTATGTCAAAAACACTACTAACTTTAAGCCTATTTAGCGTTCTTTTTTTCTTCGGAAAGCAAAACGTTAACACACAAAATTCAGAGCTTCAAAAACATCATAAGACCTTGAAACAACCACCATATTTAAAAGCAGGAGACACAGTAGCTATAGTTGCGCCTTCAGGAATTTTAAAAAATAAAGCTGGAGAAATAGATCAGGCAAAAAAACTTTTAAAAAGTTGGGGGCTTTTCCCTGTTGTTGGCAAACATGTATTTAGCCAAGGAAATCATTTTGCTGGAACAGATGACGAACGTTGCGAAGATTTTCAAAAAATGCTCGATGATCCAAAAATTAAAGCTATTTGGTGTGCAAGAGGCGGATATGGCTCTGTGAGGATTTTAGACAAATTGAATTGGCAAAAATTCAAAAAAAAACCAAAATGGGTGATTGGGTATTCTGATATAACAGCCATCCACAACCAGATACACAATAAAGGTGTGGAAAGCTTGCATGCTATGATGTGTGTTAGTTTAACAAAAGATTTATCTGATATTGAAACTACAATTTCGACATTCAAAAACACTGTTTTCGGGCAACCACTCAAATACACTTTAACAGGCTCGACTTACAATAGAACAGGGCATAGTGAAGGGCAATTAGTTGGGGGAAACTTAACTATGCTTCACACCATGTTGGGTTCAAAATCTAGTATGGACACCAACGGAAAAATTCTTTTTATTGAAGAAATTGGAGAGTACAAATATCATATCGATCGTATGTTACAAAGTATGAAACGTGCTGGTTATTTTGACAACTGCAATGGTGTTATTGTAGGCGATATGACAAGACTTAGAAAAAACACAACACTTTGGGGAACTTCCATAGAACAACTTATTTTAGATGCCCTATCGGAGTATAATTTTCCTATTGCCTTTAATATGCCCGCAGGTCATGAAAAAGACAACAGGGCTTTAATTTTAGGAAGAATCGTTGAGTTAACCGTTGAAAAAAACAAAACTACTTTAGATTTTTCTGATTAACGCTTAAAGCATATTAAATACAAGTCCAAACCTTTGTGTTTAGTGCTTTTCGCCTATTCTTTATATATATTATTCGTCTCCGTTTTTTTTGTATATCCACTCTATTATAAAACATAGTCCAACGATTGACATTGCAATAATTACCCCAGTTTTATTAGTTGTCATTTGCTGGCTTACCAGAATACCAAGAGCTATCAAACAAAGCAAAAATCCTAAAAATGAAATAATTTTATTTCCTTTTATTTCATTACTTAATTTAAATCCTGTTAAGTTAACGATTGCAAAAATCAATAAGAAGCCTACACTTCCAGCAGTCGAAATACTTTCAAGTTTTAAAAGATTTGCAATGATTAAAGTAGCTATGGCTGTTATCATAAGCCCTATTGGTTGATTCCATAATTTACTCGTTAAATGGTGAGGGAGTTCATCATCTTCAGATATTTCATAACTTACCCTACTCCCTCCATAAAGTGAAGCATTTATAGCTGAGAATGTCGAAATTAACGCAGCTATTGTAATAATAGTAAATCCAACTTTTCCTAATATGGGTTTCGCAGCTTCAGCCAAAACATAATCTTCGGCTGTCGCTATTTCTTTAAAAGGTAGAGAGCCAACAGTAACAGTAGCAATAATAATGTAAAGCATAATCACAAAAATTACAGAATAGTAATAAGCTCTTGGGATATTTTTTGCTGGATTCTCAATATCAGGAGCTGCATTTGCAATTAACTCGAATCCCTCATAAGCAACAAAAATAACCATCCCTCCTGTTAATAGTTTTATTGGAGCTTCCCAATTGGCAATTGAAAGTTGTGAAAGGTTTGGGTTTCCAATTAATCCATAAATTCCGACAACAATAAACGAAAGAAGAATAACAAGCTTAATAATAACCGCATAAGATTCAATCATACCCACAACCTTTATACTGTAATAATTAATTGCAGTAGCTAAAATGATAATAAAGCTTGCATAAAAATGAAAATCGGTTGATTTGTCGATCATAGAAAGGAGGTTTGGCGCATAAGAACCAAATGCTGAAGCATATAATGAGAGCATAATAATATAACTAATCCAAAGTAAATTATTTATCCCTCCACTAAAAAGTGATTTTCCAAATCCTTGGTTTACAAATTTAACAGTTCCCCCTCTGTCTGGAAAGGTTATTGATAGTTTCACATAGCTATAAGACGTAATTAAAGCTAAAACTCCTGCAAATAAAAAGGCAATTGGCGTCCCGCCTTGAGCAAGTGAAACGGCTAACCCCAATACAGCAAAAATTCCGCCACCAACCATTCCGCCAATTCCAATGGCCATAGCTTCTTTAAGCCCTATTTTTTTAGTCATATAAGTTGATTTTTAATGGCAGCCAAGATTTTGTAATAAAGATTAGTAATAAGACTCCCTTACTAACGCCAAGCTTTTACTTATTTCTTTTTTTTGTCCTTGCCAATCTAAAAATACCCAAGAAAGTAAGGGCGTTCCAACAAGTAGCCTTAAAATTTGAATAAACCTATAGAAAATCCACATCAATTTGAGACGTCTTAAGTTTACTATTCACTAAATTTAAGTCATAATCGTAAAGAACAAAAGAGCTTAATAAAAATGTGGAAGATATCGCAAAAATTTTAAAAATGATAATTCAATAAATATCGTTAACATTCACGGAGTTGGTTATAATCTTGACAGTAATCTAAACACCAAACTGGCTTAAATGATGATCTAAATGTTTGTAAAACATATTATTCCATTCATTAATGCTTAAATCCCCAAATGAGTGCGATGCTCTACCGTCAAAATAATCAGCTCCTAAACTTTGCGTTTTCTTTAAATAATCTGTTAATCTTGCTTTTTCTTCAACAAAATTCTTAGCATCTGTAATCAAAAACTGTGGAGCTGTTCTACTATTCTTTTTATAAAGTTTATCATTTACAACGGTAGGTTTCACAAATAACTTCAACATGAACTTTGTAAAACTATTTGGCTTAGCATGTTTATCTTCATATGCCATTTCATAAGTTACGTTACAATGTGCCAACATTTGATCAACGCTCATTTTACCCCATAATGGCTTTGTGGTAGATTCAAGTTTATTTATCCTTTCTATAACGGCATCCGTTTCTTTTGAGTCAAAAATATTTTTCATACTTAAACATTAGTAAAGCCCTAATTTACAAAATATTTTAGGTTCTTCATGGGTAAGGTGTGACTCTAAAACCAATTTAATCTTCTACTAAGAATAAGCTAGCAATTATCTAACTTACTATGAACAATAACTTCAAACTCTATAGGGTCGGACGTAATATCTATGATGTTATAAGTTGATTTATTTATATGAATCTTGGAGAAAAAAATCTGTT
This sequence comes from uncultured Algibacter sp., assembly GCF_947495925.1. Taxonomy (GTDB): domain Bacteria; phylum Bacteroidota; class Bacteroidia; order Flavobacteriales; family Flavobacteriaceae; genus Algibacter_E. The sequence goes on along the minus strand of NZ_CANMAU010000002.1, from coordinate 187,993 downwards.
TTTTGGTATTTGAATCTAGATTTAACATAAACTCAATTGGGCTGGCAATGTTATTAATAGTCAAGTTAGCTTTTACATAAATACTATTTGCGCTCGTTGCTCTAAATTCAATAAACTCAATTTTGGTTAGTGACGATTGCAACATATTTGTGGGTTCTTTGATTTTCAAATTCCAAATTAACACTTGTGTAAGTTCAACGTTCTTATTGTTGGATTTACTTAAATTAATTTGATAAGGACCAACAAGAGAGATACAATTAGACTCTACTTTTTGATCGCCTAAAAAAACTAAGGTCTCATAATGTTTATTATATTTAAACATATTAGAACCTGTCCATTTAAGGGCATTAGTAGAAGTGCTAATTTTTATTGCGTTTTGAGACTTTACAATAAATGTCACAGAAAGCATAATTCCGAAAAGTATTTTAATTTTTTTCATGTTGTAAAAAGTTTTGATTAAAATTAGAAAAGCAATGATCTATTGATGTGAAAAAAGTGTAAAACAAATGTGAAACGGATTTAAAAAGACCGATAATTCATTTTATTTGTGTTTTCTGTTATTATGAAGCTAAAAGCAATCCATATTATTTTTGCCACCATTATTTGCATGTTTTACGCTTGTGATACGACTCACTCGCAAGATTATTTCTCAGAAAAGGCAAAAGTTGCATTAAGAGATGTTGGACATAATTTACTATTGTTAAATAATGATTCGCATTCTCTAATTTTACCTATTAGCCAAATAGACCAAAATAAATTTGAGATTACTTTTGAAAACACCCTAGAGATCACACCAGACAGTCTAGTTAACACGATTAGCACCATTTTAAAGAACGCAAAACTCCCTAAACGTTATGTGGTAGAGGTATTAGATTGCAAGACCAAAGAGGTTTCTTATAGTTTTAAAATCTCAGGTATTCAAGAAGAAAGTATTGTTCCTTGTTCGGGACGAACCTTACCTAATAATTGCTACAAAATAAGCGTTTTATTCCTTGAAAACGAATCATTTTTTTATACGAATTCTCCCTATATTTTACTCACTTTAGTACTAATTGTTTTGAGCTTAGTAATAGGTTTTATTTATAAACATAGAATTCTAAAAAACTCAAAAAAAATAGAATCTCCATTTTTGAAAATTGGTGCATACAAATTTTTCAAAGAACAAAACAAAATTATAACAGATACCGTAGAAATAAATCTTTCAAAGAAAGAATGTGAGTTAATTGCAATTTTAAGCACCAATCAAAATAGGGTAGTGAAACGCGAAATTTTGGTAAAGGAAATATGGGAAGACCATGGTGTTTTTGTCGATAGAAGTTTAGATACGTTCATCTCAAAACTCCGTAAAAAATTCAAAGACGACCCAACAATTAACATAGTAAACATTCATGGGGTTGGCTATAAACTTGAAGTTAATTAACATGGGAAAACAAACCACTTGCTCAATGAGCTTTAGATGAAATTGTTGATGTCCATGAACGCTATAAAAAATTTGCTGTTTTAATCCAGCAGGAAGTCATTGATTTTATTGGCTCAAACTATAAAGCATGACTTAAAATCCACGCTCTTTCTGAATCTGTTCGTAAGCAGCTTGAACCTGTCTAAACTTCTCCTCAGCTCCTTTTTGATGCTCTTTTCCTAAATGCACTAATTTATCAGGATGGTACTTTTTAACCATTTTTCGGTAGGCCTTTTTTATATCATTAACAGATGCTCCTTTATCTACCTCTAAAACTTTATAAGCATTATCACTGCTGTTATAAAACATGGCCTTTATACTATCGTAATCCCTATGGTTTATTCCTAAATACCCCGATATACTATAAATTTGTTTAACCTCATCTTCAGTAACAATACCATCTGCCTTAGCTATACCAAATAAGAAATGTAATAACTGCAAACGTGAGGCATGATCCATCATTTGACGAATCTGCAAACATACTGGGCGCACAGAAATTTGTTGCTTATTGATATTCTTAAAAAGCTTGAAAGCATGATTTGCTCGCTCTTTACCATACATGTGCATAAATTGCTGGCGCACATAATCTAGCTCCCGCTGGTCTTGCTTACCGTCTGCCTTAATTACTACCGATGCTAAAATGAGCAAACTCACTTCAAAATCGCCAGACTGCGTTTGTGGTTTTTGCCTAGTGCGTCCTCCTCTATAAGGTTCATCTCCTTCAAAAACAGCAGTGCCATTTGTCACGGAGTCAATAAGACTTCCTATTGCAACTCCAATTATTGCCCCTATAGGGCCTCCAAAAGACCAACCTAAAGCACCACCAATCCATTTTGAAAAACTCATGTAAGTATAAATTTTGTTTATCGTCAAATATAATATTTGTTAGTTGATTGCATCACGGTTTTGTTACACAATTGGTATCTTTGCAATCTTAAAAAATGTTAATTATTAAAATTTAAAAATATGTATCCAGCAGAATTAGTAAAACCAATGCGTGAAGACTTAACAAAAGTTGGTTTTGAAGAATTACATACTGCCGAGGCTGTTGATGCTGCTTTAGCCAAATCAGGAACGACTTTAGTGGTTGTAAATTCAGTTTGTGGTTGTGCAGCTGCAAATGCACGCCCTGGGGCAAGAATGAGCCTAGATAATGCAAAAAAACCTGACAATATCGTTACTGTTTTTGCAGGTGTCGATAAAGAAGCTGTTGATGCTGCTCGTGGCCATATGGTTCCATTTCCTCCAAGTTCGCCTAGTATGGCACTTTTTAAAGATGGAGAATTAGTTCATATGCTTGAGCGTCATCACATTGAAGGACGTCCTGCAGAATTAATTGCAGAAAACCTTATTGATGCGTATAACGCAAATTGTTAAAAACCACATTTAAGATAAGAAATTAGTAAAAACTTATTTCGTAATATAACCCAAACCACGATAAAACTATCGTGGTTTTTTGATTTATTGCGCAACCTTTTGCCAGCATATTCATCTTAAAACTAACCCCTAAAACAAAATGAAAAGGACTCTATTACCATTTCTATTTATAGCTTGTATATTATCAGTTACTTTTAGTTGTAATGATGATGACACAAATATCACTCAGGAAGATGAGCGTGCTCAATTAAACGAATTAAAGGCTGAAATTGAGAAATTAGCAAGTACATCTGTTTGTAACGATAGGCATTCATGCAATTATATTGGCTTAGGAAGCAAAGCTTGTGGAGGTCCTTGGGAGTATTTAGTGTATTCCACATCAATTGACACTCAAAATTTAGAAGAATTAGTTGAAGATTATAACAAACAAGAAAAAAACTTCAATACAAAATGGGGTGTTATTTCAGATTGTGCAATCACGAACCCGCCATCAAGTTTAAAATGCGAAAATAACATCTGTATTGCCGTATATTAAAACTAAGTTTTTTACTAATTTTGGCGCATGTTAAAATTAGTATCATACATTATATCGCCTCTATACGTAATTGCGTTTTTTTTAACCTTAATCATATTTCATCCCATTCAATGGATTTGCTTTAATGTTTTTGGATACAAGGCTCATAAAAAGAGTGCCGATTACATGAATATTTGCCTCATGCGCTGTCTTCATATTTTAGGAACACGTTTTACTTTTGAAAATCCTTATGAAATTGAAAAAGGCCGTCCATTAATTATAGTCGCCAATCATCAAAGTATGTATGATATTTCACCTTTATCAGTATTCTTCAGAAAATATCATCCAAAATTTATTAGCAAAATTGAACTAGGCAAGGGCATTCCAAGTGTTTCTTATAATTTACGCCACGGAGGGGCCGCTCTAATAGACCGTAAAAACCCACGACAATCCTTACCAGCCCTAATGAAGTTTGGTGAATACATTGAAACTAATAATCGATCAGCCGTTATTTTTCCTGAGGGCACAAGAAGTATAGATGGTACCCCAAAACGATTTCAAACTAAAGGGCTTGAAGTTTTATTTAAAAAAATTCCTTCAGCTTTAATTGTTCCTGTGACCATTAATAACTCTTGGAAAATGATGTGTTACGGGAAATTCCCTTTAGGATTGGGCAATCACCTAAAATTTACTGTGCATAAACCTTTAGAATTAGCTACCTTTGTTGACAAGCAAGCACTTTTAAATAGTATTGAAACTACTATCACAAAGCATATAAAACCTTAATACATATAAAGATGTCGTTGAAGAATAAGAGATTTGAAGTCATGAAGTTTTTGGAAAAAGACGTTGATGCATTAATGGAAAAATATTTAATCCCGATAGATAGTATATGGCAGCCTACTGATTTTTTACCTGATTCTGAAGCCACAACAGCTAGTTTTTTTGAAGAAGTAACAGAAATTAGAGAATTGGCTAAAGAATTGCCTTATGATTTCTGGGTCGTTCTTGTTGGGGATATGATTACTGAAGAAGCCTTGCCAACTTACGAATCATGGCTAATGGATGTTGAGGGTGTAGACCAAGTACATGGCCAAAATGGTTGGTCTAAATGGGTACGCCAATGGACAGCAGAAGAAAACCGACATGGAGATGTACTTAATAAATACCTTTACCTTTCTGGTAGAGTAAACATGAAAGAGATTGAAATAACTACTCAGCATTTAATTGCTGATGGTTTTGATATTGGAACCGATAGAGATCCCTATAAAAACTTCGTATATACTAGTTTTCAAGAGTTAGCAACTTACGTTTCTCATAATCGTGTAGCTAAAATAGCCAAGGATGTTGGTAATAAACGTTTATCTAAAATGTGTAAAATTATTGCTGGTGATGAAATGCGCCACCACCATGCTTACTCAGAATTTGTGGAACGTATTTTTCAGGTAGATCCTAGTCAAATGATGATGGCTTTTCATTATATGATGAAACAGAAAATTACTATGCCGGCCCACTTTTTAAGAGAAACTGGTAACCAAATCGGGACTGCTTTTGAAGAATTTTCTAATACGGCCCAACGAATTGGAGTTTACACCTCTACTGATTATGTTGATATATTACAGAAGCTTATCACGAGATGGGAAATTGATAAAATTACGGGGCTTAACGATGAAGCCGAAAAAGCAAGAGATTACCTTATGAAACTTCCGGCTAGAATGTATCGTTTGTCTGAACGCATGAAAATTCCAGAAAACTCATTCCAGTTTAAATGGGTTGAACCAGCCATAAAATAATTTGATTAATTATAACAATAAACGCTTTAAGCTGCTATCATCATCAGATAATAGCGAAGTATCTACATCCATTATATTTAATTACAAACAAGATAATAACCTATTAACTTGTAATTATAGTGGAGATCAAATCCTATCTGGACACCTTATGGGTATTGTTGAAAGTAATGGTCATATTAATATGAGGTATCATCAAGTAAACAAAAAAAATGTACTAATGACAGGTATATGTTATTCAAAACCAGAGATCATGGCATCAGGAAAAATACGCCTTCATGAAAATTGGCAATGGACTTCTGGCGATTTATCTAAAGGTGAGTCTGTCCTAGAAGAAATTTAGTGTTATGACTTCTGAAAACCTTATCAATAAAACAAAACAATTTGTAAAAGAGACTTTAGTTGATGCGGAAGGTGGTCATGATTGGTTTCACACCTTACGTGTTTATAATAACGCCCTGCTAATTGCAAAAAACGAAACTGTTGATACCTTAATTATAGCTTTAGGTGCCTTATTACATGATATTGCCGATAGCAAGTTTTATAATGGAGATGAAACTATTGGCCCCAGGAAAGCTCGTGAGTTTTTATTTAAACTAAATGTAGATTCCAAAATCATTGAGCATGTTGTAAATATTATTGAAAACATCTCTTTTAAAGGCGGTAATGAAGCCCAGAAATTTAAGTCACCAGAGCTAGATGTTATTCAAGATGCCGATAGATTAGATGCTATAGGCGCTATAGGAATAGCACGTTGCTTTAATTATGGTGGTTTTAAAAACAGAGGGCTTTATGATCCTGATGTAAAACCTAATCTTAACATGAGCAAAGAAGAATACAAAGCTTCCAACGCACCAACCATAAATCATTTCTACGAAAAGCTTTTACTTTTAAAAGACCGCATGAACACAAAAACAGGTGAAAAAATAGCTGTACAGCGCCATAATTATATGGTAGGCTATCTTGAGCAATTTTATGCTGAGTGGAATGGTAAGGTTTAAAACCATTTTTTCTTTTACAAAAAAACGCTTATTGAATCATCATTTTAATTTCTTTGCGATAACTTGATGCTGTCTTACCTGTAATATCATTAAACGTTTTGTTGAAATGCGAGAAATTATTAAACCCACATTCAAAACAAACATCTGTAACACTCATATCGCTTTCAGATAGTAGCTTTGTTGCGTGCACCACACGATACTCGTTAACGACCTGTGTAAACGTTTTACCCGTAGATTTTTTAAAATAACGACAAAAGGCAGGCACCGTCATACTAACTTTATCGGCTATTTCATCCAAAGGTATATGGTGTTCAAAATTTTCACGCACGTATTTAAATATAGTACCAATCTTAGCACTGTCTTGCGCTTCCGTCTCAAACGCAAATCCGTCAGCATTCAATAACATATAATCATCTGTTTTTGCCAAATGATTTAAAATGTCCAAAAATTTTAAAACGCGTTTCAATCCTTTATGCTCTAAAAGTTTCTCAATTTTAAGACCTAGCTTCTTTTTGGTATCAACTTTAAAACGAATTCCCTTTTTAGCTCTTTCGAATAGAGCTACTATATTAGCCATCTCGGGCACACTAAGAAAATCATGCCCTAAAAACTCAGCCTTAAACTGTATTATAGTTTCTGTACCGTTAGCTGTTAGCCTATCTGAAAAGCCATTATGCGGTAAGTTAGATCCTATTAATATTAATTGACTATTATTAAAATAAGATAAATGATTCCCAATGTGCGTCTTTCCTTGACCTTTATTCACATAAACCAGTTCAAGTTCTGGATGAAAATGCCAAAAGGCTTTATTTTTATCAACGCTCTCTCTGTGCTGCTTTATAAGTATTGAACTTCCAAAACTTGGGGTAAGCTTTTCTAAAGTAGGTTTCTTTTTAATCATACGTGATTAATTTATAGCAAATTTAATACATATTATGCGTACATTATATATACTATTACCCAAATTATATGCTATATTAACTTTACAGTAAGTTAACAATCATTTAACAGATAAAATAGCATATAAATTAGCTAAAATTGATGTTTTCTCCTTCACACCTTCCCTATACCTTTGTACCGTTGGACATTGTAAAACCCACGATTATGAAAAACATATTTAAAAACACAAAAAAAGGAATCTTAATGTTAGCCCTATTAGCTACGATTTCAGGATTCGCAAGTGAAGCAAAAATTTTAGTTAATAAAGATTCTAAAAAAACTGCTTTAGTATTAAATGATGTAAAAAAGGGAAATCAAATTTCCATTAAGGATAGTAATGGTCTTATTCTTTATAAAGAAATGGTAGAAACTACCGGTGTTTATAAAAAAGGATTTGATTTAAACGCATTGCCTGATGGTAACTATGTATTTGAAGTTGAAAAAGATTTAGAAATTAATACGATTCCTTTTACAGTAAATGCAAAAGAGGTTTTATTTGATAAAGGCAACGAAGAAACTTTCTACAAGCCTTATACAAGACAAGAGGGTGATTTAGTTTATTTAACAAAGCTTTCTCCAAATAATAAACCTATAAATGTTAGCATATACGCAAATCGTAATGACGATTTCGAATTAGTGCACTCTGAAAAAATCGAAAACACTAAAGTACTAGAGCGTATTTACAAAATAGAAACAGGAAATTACAAAATAGTCATAAACTCCGATAGTAAGGAGTATACAACATTCGTTAATAATTAGTTTAATGTCTTATTTAGTTTAGTTTAGTTGGTAAAGTGGGCTGTGGTGGCCCACTTTATATTTTTTAATATCATTTCCTCTAAAAAAAAGAACATAAAGTAATTATAAAATACAAAAGCATTCGTTAAATAATTTATTTAATGTCTTATTTAGTTTAGTTTAGTTTTAAAGCGGGTTGTGGTGGCCCGCTTTTCTATGACATGTTTTAACGAACTTCTATAAGACGAAACATTACCATTCTTTTCCAAAACAAAATATGCTGATTTATCTCGACTATATGCTATCTTGATTTAACATAAAATTGATGTAATAATAACGGATAAAATTCCATATAAATTAGTCAATATCAATGTTTTACAATTATTAAAGCTAACCTACCTTTGAAGTGTTAAACGTTAAAACCCAAATTATGAAAAACACATTCAAACATTCAAAAAAAGGATTCTTAATGGTAACACTGTTTGCTACCTTGTTAAGTTTCGCCAATGACGCATCATTTTATAGTATTAAAAATGATGTAGCCAGAACCGCTCTAACTTTAAAACATGTTAAAGAAGGAAATCTATTATCTATTAAGGATAATAATGGAGTAATATTATATAAAGAATCTATTCAGAAATCTGGAATTTACACCAAAGGATTTGATTTAACATCTCTTCCAGATGGTTTTTATCTATTTGAACTTGAAAAAGATCTTGAAATTAAAACCATTCCGTTTTCTGTAAAATCTAGCGAGGTTATATTTGAAAAGGAAAAAGAAAAAAGCTTTTTCAAACCTTATACCAGAGTTAAAGGCGATCTATTATTAGTCTCTCAGCTTTCATTAAACGAGGCTCCGCTTGAGATTAATATTTACTTTTCAAATGATATTCATTCTAATGATTTAGAACTTATTCATTCAGAAAAAATAGCAAACACCAAAACCATCCAAAAAATTTTCAAACTATCTGGTTTTGAAAAAGGAAGTTATAAAGTGATTTGTAGCTCGCAAGGAAGAGAATTTGTAAAAATAATTGATTAAAAATCTAGCTCCTTATTTTATTAATTGAGAAGGGTGAGTTGTTAAGGCTCACCCTTTTTAATTAAAACAATTTTAACTGTCCATTTTTAAAGGGTTCATGCAAATCACAATTTAAACGAATCATTTCTTTTTCGCTAAAATATTTTCGTTTCGCCAGTTTTATTAAACTATTGATTTGTTCTGCTATTTGACCTTCACCTCGCATACGCACACCAAACCTCGACTCATTTAAGGTCCCTCCATGGCAAGCTTCTATTTGACTTAGCACCTTTTTCACCTTGTTTGGCATTGCTTTTTCAATCCAATCCGTAAATAAACTTCCTATTGCACCGTTAAGCCTTACAATAGTATGCCCAATTGAGGATGCGCCATAGTCTGATGCCACCTTAGCTAAGGGAAGTATTTCGTGACTATTAATAGATGGAATAATTGGTGCCAACATAACATTAACAGGTATTCCATTTTCGGTAAGTGTTTTTACAGTTTCCAATCTTTTTTTGGTGGTAGTAGTTCTAGGTTCTAAAACACGTCTTGTCTCTTCAGACAAAGATGTGATCGATATATGAATGGCTATTAAATCGTATTTTGCCAGTTCCCGTAAAATATCTAAATCTTTTAAAACCAAAGCATTTTTTGTAATGATACCTACCGGATGTTTATACTTCAAAAACACTTGCAAGCATTGACGGGTAATTTGAAATTGTTTCTCAGCTGGCTGATAACAATCGGTATTCCCAGACATTACAATTGTTTGCGCCTTCCAACTCTTTTTCTTTAATAAATCTTCAAGAAGTTTTGGCGCGTTCTTTTTCACCAAAACATTACGTTCAAAATCTAAACCAGCACCATAGCCCCAGTACTCATGGGTGTTCCTAGCATAACAATAAACACATCCATGTTCACAACCCTGATACGGATTTAAACTATAAACCATACCCACATCTGGACTACTTACTTTATTTACAATGGTTTTTGGAAATACTTGACTATAGTTAGTTATATTTTTATCATACAACTCACCTTCTTTATAACAATACTCCAAAAAATCATCACGCATTTCATGACTTAGGTCAAAAAACTGATTGGGTATATGACGTTGGGCACCACGTCCTTTTAGGATTGATTTGGGATTCATAATAATTAATTTAGGATAAAAATATGTCGCCTTATAAAATTAGCTATAATTGCTTTTCAAAAATGTTAAAGAAAAAACAGGTTATTAACAAACATGAAAAATTGATCATTTACACACTAATCCTTTTCTTATAAAAAACAACATTGTTCTTAAAATAAGTATTTTTACAAAAAACATCCAAGAACAATTTAGATTTCATTTGGTGTCAAGAATTGAATAAATGATGCATCTTACTAAAAATTTCGTGGTTTTTCTTTTCGTCTCCTTTTTTTGTAATAGCACTCATGCTCAAGACAGTACTTACATTAAGGATTATTCAAACAAACTTCTATTAAGAGTATATACCATTACTAAATTCAACTCATTAAGTATTGAAAACAAAGCTCAAGATTTAGAATTAATCCTTTTACCAAATGGTAACACCAATTTAGGTTTAGGATTCAACTATAAAAAAATCGGTCTAGGCATAGCATTTGGTCTGCCTCCTTCTGATGAAAATCAGAGGAAATATGGAAAAACCCAACGCCTAGATTTACAGGGCAGCATGTATAATAGAAAAATTGGAGCAGATGGATTCTTTCAGGCTTACAAAGGCTATTATAACTCTAACCCTGAAGATTTTGTTGATTGGACTAGTGATTTCTTTCCTCAAATTGGAAATATGAAAATACTGTCTGCCGGTGTAATTGGCTTTTATTTATTCAATGCACACAAATATTCCTATCGCGCCGCCTTTGTGCGTGATGAAATTCAAACTAAAAGTGCAGGTAGTTTTCTTCTAGGTGTTTTTGGAAATTATGACGAGGCCACAACTGATAATGGATTTGTCCCTTCTGAATTTCCAGATGAAGTTAGTAAAGGTTTTAATATTAAAGCCTTTAGCAATGTAGCCTTAGGAGTCTCTGTCGGGTATGCCTACAACTTAGTTGTAAAGGATAAGTTTGTTTTAGGTGCTGCTGTTATTCCTGGTTTTGGCTACCAACATGTTAGCACTAGAAACTTAGAAAACAAGGTTGAAAGTAATGACCAACCTGCTGCACAAATTTTAAACCGGTTAGCATTAGGCTATGAACATCGTCTATTTTTTATAAACCTTACTGGATCACTTAATTATAGAACCATTGACTTAAAGCCTTATGATTTTAACTTATCTACAGGGCAACTTCGCTTCATTATTGGAAAGCGCTTCAATTAATTTAATATCTGTATGAATTTTAGAATCGAATTCGCTTCTCCTTCAATGAAAATAAAAGATCTATTTACCAGGAAAATCAGCCTTTCTTTTTTCTAAAAAAGCAGAAGTACCTTCTTCAAAATCGTCCGTTCCAAAACTACGTCCAAACTCATTAATCTCTACACTAAATCCATCCACTTCATTTTTAAAATTTGAATTTACTGCTTTTATCGCAGCCTCTATGGCCACTGGTGAATTACGAGATATTTTTATCGCAATTTTTTGGCACGTAGAAAGCAATTCTTCCTGAATTACAACATGGTTTACCAAACCATATTCAAGTGCCTTATTGGCATCGATCATACCGGCTGTCATAATCATTTCCATAGCCCTGCCTTTTCCTACTAACTGAGGCAAGCGTTGTGTACCACCATAACCAGGAATAAGCCCTAGGGACACTTCTGGCAATCCTAATTTGGCATTATCGCTTGCTAACCTAAAATGACACGCCATTGCTAATTCAAGCCCACCTCCAAGGGCAAAACCATTTACCGCAGCAATAACTGGAGTTGAAAGGTTTTCCACAAAATCAAATAGGTGTTTTTGTCCTTCTGCTGCTAATGCCTTTCCCTCGTCTACATCAAAATCTGCAAACTCACTAATATCTGCTCCAGCTACAAAGGCTTTTTCTCCGCTACCTGTTACAAGTATTACTTTGGTATCAGCATCATTATCAGCAGCATAAAAAGCCTCATGCAACTCGCTAATCGTCTCTTTATTCAGCGCATTTAGTTTTTTTGGTCTGTTAATAGTAATCGTTGTTATTCCCGTATTATATGCTACAAGTAAATTATTATATTTCATAACTTTAATTCTAAAAAATTCCTGCTTTCGCAGGAATATGTTACTCTTTTGGAAATGTGACTTTAAATATGGTCCCTTTATCTTTTTCAGAAACAAAAGTAATACTGCCTTTATAGGTTTCTAAAATATTCTTAACCATAGCCAATCCTAAGCCCATACCACTCGATTTTGTGGTAAACTTAGGTTCAAAGACTTTTTCTTTATTTTCCTCTGCTACCCCTGAGCCATTATCAGATACTGTTATAACAACATGCTCTTTAATTTCACCCACATGGATTTCTATTTTTGGTGTTTTATGTTCCGGTATAGACTGAACCCCGTTTTTAACTAAATTGGTGACTACTCGTATAAGTTGTGTTCTATCAAATTTTGCAATAATCTCTTCAGCATCCGTTTTAAAAACAATATAATCTTCATTAAAAATATCTAAAGCCAATTTAATAATTTTCACCACATTTAGAGTCTCATTCTGCTGTGCTGGCATTTTAGCAAAATTCGAAAATGCCGATGCAATGGAACTCATAGTATCAATTTGCTGAATTAGTGTTTTACTATATTCATCAACTTTAAAATGAATTTTATCATCTTCAGGGTTGAACTTTCGTTGAAAATTTTGCACCGTTAATCGCATAGGGGTTAGTGGGTTTTTAATTTCGTGGGCCACTTGTTTTGCCATTTCTCTCCAAGCTTGCTCGCGCTCACTTTTTGCTAATTGTACCGCGCTTTCTTCTAGTTCATCTATCATACTGTTGTATGAGTTTACCAAAGTTGAAATTTCTTCACTGGTGTCATTTACCTCAATTTTTTCATTTAACCGTTCTAATCTTGTTGAATTAATTTTATCACTAATCGTTTTTAAAGACTTAGTAATATATTTTGAAAGTAAAAAGGCTATACCTATGGCCATAAATAATACCAAAATAAAAGCAAAACCAATACGAGTTAAAAACTCTTCGAGCTCCTTACTTAAAAAGTCATCTTTTTCTAAATATGGAATATTAAGAATAGCTATAGATTTTGATTTTTGATCTGTTATAAACGTATATGAAGATTGAAATGTTTCTCCATTTTCCTTATGTTTATCAACATATCTGTGTATGGCGGTATTGGAAATGGCATTCAATACCTCAGCATTTAAACACTTATCTGCATTATTATTTTGAAACCCTGCTTTTGATGTAATTAACAGGTTACCCTCTAAATCATATAAATTAATTTGTAATTTATGGATATCGGCAATATTGTAAATCTCTTCTTTAAATATGAGCGGAATATTTTCGGTTTTTACTTCCCAGGTGTTTTGGCGCGCATTTAGAACCCGCTTTAGGTGCGCCTGAATATTTTCTTCTTTACGTTCTAAACGTCCTTTATGATAATCTGAACTCTGCTCTTTATACTGATAAATGGCCACTGCAGAAATAAGCACTGACCCTAAAAGTACTAAAAGAATCATAGCAATAAATATACGTGTACGTAAGGATAAGGTTTTTAATTTCAACAGACCTATTTTGAAGTTTTAACAGGTAATAAATATAACAATAATCACACCAAACACAGTATATACTTAGCGATAAACTGAAAGAACGCAAACAAACTGCGTTAGGGATTGAAGCGGCATCCTTTTTTGTTTAAAAGCATGTTTCGTAAAAGCACTAATTACTAATGCAAGCAACACAATGAAATATTACAATACGTTTATTACAAAAAAGATATAGTGGAAAGCCCGACCTTAAGGTAACGCCCAAATAATCTAAGCATCAGGATTTTTGTCTCTGAAATTCTTGTACATTTTAAATCCGAGCATAATGAGTATGCCTAGAATAAAAATGCCGATAATACCCCAAATCCAATTAATGGCACTTTTAAGTATAACCAAAAATATAACAGCGAACAATATGAAGGTGGCGCCTTCATTCCAGATACGCATAAAGCTTGATGTTTTTTGTACATCATCAACCTGTAATTGCTTGTAATATTTGTGCGTTATAAGATGGTAAATGAATAGTAGAAGGATGAAACCAATTTTTACTTGCATCCAATCTTGATAAACAAGTGTAGGGTTTATATAAAATAGTATAAGACCAAATAATAGCGCTAAAATTGCAGAAGGCCATGTGATTATAAACCACAATCGCATAGCCATAAGTTTGAGCTGCTTTCCTAAAATTTCTTTGTCTGGTGAGGGTTTATGAAACGCTTCTATTTGATATACAAACAAACGCGGAATATAAAATAAACCAGCAAACCACGTAATAACAAAAATTAAATGAAAGGCCTTAAAATAGAAGTAATAATCCATAAACTAAACAATTTTAACTGGTGCTATTGCCCATTCATTTATCCATTTAGACAATAAATCTACAAAGTCTTTATCGTCATTTAAACAAGGGATGGTGGTAAAATTTTTTCCTCCCATTTCATGGAATATTTCTTGACCCTCCATAGCTATTTCTTCAAGAGTTTCAAGGCAATCACTTACAAAAGCAGGTGTTACTATCGCCATGTTTTTCACTCCTTTTTTTCCTAAACGTTCAATAGTTCTATCTGTATAAGGTTGTAACCAAGGGTCGAAACCTAAACGAGATTGAAAAGAAGTAGAATATATGTCTGGTTCAAATTGTAATTTTTCAGCCACCAAACGGGTTACCTCTTTACATTGGTGCCTGTAGCAAAACTCATGCGCTTTACTCGCTGTTTCGCAACAAGATCCATCAATTTTACAATGCGATTTAGTAACATCACTTTTTCTTATATGACGTTCTGGAACACCGTGATATGAAAATAGAAGATAATCGTAACTTTTTCCTTTTAAATGCTCTTTTATTGAATTTGCTAGAACTTCAATATAATCGGGCTTATTATAAAAGGCTGGAACAGATTCAATTTTTAAATTTGGAAAATGTAACTGACGAAGTTTTTCGGCTAAAACTGTTATGGTCTCTGTAGTTGCCATTGCAAATTGCGGATAAAGCGGGAATAACAACACCTCTTCAACCCCCTTATCTACCAGCTCTTGTAGTCCTTTTAAAATAGACATACTCCCATAGCGCATGGCCAATGCAACTGGATAGTCTACTTGTTTCTGTATTTTATTTTGAAGTCTTTCTGATAAGACTATTAAAGGAGAGCCTTCTTTCCACCATATTTTCTTGTAAGCTGCAGCCGAAGCTTTAGGTCTTGTTTTTAATATAATACCTCTTACTAATAAGGCTCTGGCAGCATAGGGAATATCAATAACCCGCTCATCCATTAAAAATTCTCCTAAGTACTTTTTGACATCTTTTGGCTCTGGACTATCTGGAGACCCCAGATTTACTAGCAAAATTCCTTTTTTCATTTACAACTTTAATTATTGCAAAAATACAACACAAATTACAATGATTAGATGAAGCAACAAATAATTACCGTTTTGGTCTTTCTACGAATTGCTGATGATATAGCTTAGGGCGTTCTTCATTATAATCACAATCTTGAAAAATACCAC
Source organism: uncultured Algibacter sp. (assembly GCF_947495925.1). Lineage (GTDB taxonomy): Bacteria > Bacteroidota > Bacteroidia > Flavobacteriales > Flavobacteriaceae > Algibacter_E. Next base: position 172,476 of record NZ_CANMAU010000002.1, on the reverse strand, counting down.
AGGAAATATTGGTACGTGCAAGTGACTTGTTGTTTATTCCTTTATAAAATGCTGCGATTTCTGGGGTTAAGTATTTCATAACATTTGCTTTTACATTAAGTTTAGTAGGATAAATTTAAACATAATTACACTTTTAGAAGGTATTTAACTTAAAGACATCACATACTTCTTAGGTGTGGTACCATACTTCTTTTTAAACGCTGCTATAAAATGACTTGAGGTACTGTAACCAACTTTATGCCCCACTTCATTAACATTATCTTCGCCAGCCTCCAACAATTTCCTAGCCACTTCCATTTTATAATCGAACAAAAAGCTAAACACTGAATCGCCATAAATTTGTTTAAAACCCTCTTTAAGTTTCTTTAAACTTAGTTCTATTTCATCTGCTAATTCTTGCAAACTTGGTGGTTCTGCCATTCGGGAAACAATAATATCTTTTGCCTTTTTAATTTTAATAACATTGGTTTCATCAACTAAAAAAGGACATTGTTCAATATCGGCATCTTCATTTCTATTAAAATACAAACTCAATAACTCATAAGCTTTCCCCTTAAAATATAAAGGCTTAATAGATTGATTTAAATTATAATTGATCAATTGATTCAGAACAATGGCCATTGATGGGGAAATAACACCATCTTTATAATACTTTTTATCTCTATTATCCCCACTCAAAAAAGTGATATAATCTGCTTCATGAGAAAAGAATCCATGAAATTTTTTAATCGATATTAAAATCGAAACCATCCAAGAATGCGGATTAATCTCTAAATCGATAGGAAGGTCACGTTGCGGATTATAGAGAAGCAGCGAGTTTTCCTCTAGGATATTTAGGCGATACCTTCCTTGATTGAATACGAACTGGCTAGAGCCTTTTACACAAAAATGAAACTGAATAAAATCACTATCTATTTCTTTTGCAACAGATTGCACTTCATTTGCTTCATTCTTGTAAGCTAAAACAATAACACCATCTTCGATCCTAGTTTCATCAAAAGAACTTTTAGCGATACTTTTTCCAGTATTTAAATCCTCACTCATTATCTTTTTATTTAGATTCGTTCTAAATTAAACATGCAAAAACTGCCTAATTCACTACAAAAATATGACATTTATCATGTTTTTAAAAAAAACAACCTTAAAAAACTCAAAACGATATTAAAAGTTCTTTTAGCGTTACTTTTTTATAGATCATCCATATATTTTTGCTTCACAATTTCAGGTATAGCATGCAGAAGTATAACATTTCACGTAGTAACTACTTTTATGCCATTGGTTTAAGTTATAAAAAAGCTGATGCAGATATTAGAGGTCGTTTTAGTTTAGATGACGAATCTAAGCAAGCGTTACTTACACAAGCTAAGGCTAACGATATTGAAAGCTTAGTAGTTACTTCTACCTGCAACAGAACTGAAATCTATGGTTTTGCGCAGCACCCTTATCAACTTATTCAATTACTCTGCGATAACACGAATGGAACTGTTGAAGAGTTTCGTGACGTAGCCTATATCTACAAAAATAAAGATGCTATAGCTCACATGTTTCGAGTAGGTTCTGGTTTAGACAGTCAAATTTTAGGTGATTTTGAAATTATTAGTCAACTGAAATCAAGTACCAAACTATCCAGAAAACACGGCCTATTAAATCACTTTACCGAGCGTTTAGTTAATGCTGTAATACAAGCAAGTAAACGTATTAAAACCGAAACTAATATTTCTTCTGGAGCCACATCGGTTTCTTTTGCTTCGGTTCAGTACATTTTCAATAATGTCCTAGATGTTTCAAGTAAAAATATTTTATTATTCGGAACAGGTAAAATTGGAAGAAATACTTGTGAAAACTTAGTAAAGCATACTCAAAATGAGCACATCACACTTATAAATAGAACAAAAACTAAAGCGGAACAGGTTGCTGGAAAGTTTAATTTAATAGTAAAAGACTATGCTAATTTACAAGAAGAAGTTAGCACGTGTGATATTTTGATTGTAGCAACTGGTGCACAACGCCCAACTATTGATAAACATATTATTCAGACTAAAAAGCCGCTTTTAATTTTAGATTTATCAATTCCGAAAAACGTAAATGAAAATGTTAAGGAATTAGATAATGTATCTTTAATACATTTAGATCATCTTTCTAAAATTACAGATGAAACATTAGAGGCCCGAAAAGCACATATTCCTTCTGCTGAAGCTATTATAGAAGATGTTAAAGCCGAATTTAACAGTTGGTTAGAAACTAGAAAATTCGCCCCTACTATAAAAGCATTAAAACATAAACTGACTGATTTTGCTACCGCTGAACTCGATACGCAACGTAAAAAAATGTCTGATTTTAATGAAGAGCAAGCCGAAGTAATCAGCAATAAAATTATTCAAAAAATCACCAATCATTTTGCGCATCATTTAAAAGATGATAACGTATCTACGGATGATAGTCTGGAGCTTATTAAAAAAGTATTTCAGTTAGAAGAATCCCAGAAAACCAATGTGTAATTCCCATTAAACCTGCAAATGACGAATATAAATCGTTTCTTTTTCGCTTACTCGTCTTTAAAAAACAAAACCATATCTAAGGCTATGCTTATTTTTTTTGCCTTGATTAATCAAAGAATAACTCAATTTATTTATCCTTCATTTTGAACTCAAACGGGAATAAAACCATAAGAATTGGCACGCGCGATAGTGAATTAGCACTTTGGCAAGCTAACATTGTAAAAAAATTACTTGAAGAAGCGGGTCATAAAACAGAGTTAGTACCAGTAAAATCAACTGGCGACTTAGTATTAGATAAACCGCTTTACGAATTAGGGATTACCGGTATTTTTACGCGTACTCTAGATATTGCCATGCTAAATCATGATATTGATATTGCGGTACACTCCTTAAAAGATGTCCCCACGGTATTACCAAAAGGCATTGTGCAAGCAGCAGTTTTAAAACGCGGTAATGTCAACGACACTCTCGTTTTTAAAGACAATGAAGAATTCCTTGGCGCTAAAGAGGCTGTTATTGCAACAGGTAGTTTACGTAGACGCGCGCAATGGTTAAATCGTTTTCCAACACATACCATTACAGATTTAAGAGGTAATGTAAATTCACGTTTACAAAAACTTGAAGATAATGATTGGAACGGAGCTATTTTTGCTGCAGCGGGTATTGGCAGAATAGGAATACGCCCTGAAGAAGCAATAAATTTAGATTGGATGATTCCTGCTCCTGCCCAAGGCGCTATAATGATTACTGCTTTGGAAGAAGATGATTTTGTAAAAGAAGCTTGTGCCGCATTAAATCATGAAGAAACTGAAATTTGCACAACTATTGAACGTGAATTCTTAAATAAATTAGAAGGGGGTTGTACAGCTCCCATTGGGGCTTTGGCCTATATAAAAAACGAAGAAATTAATTTTAAAGGCGTTCTACTAAGTGAAGACGGCTCTAAAAGAATCGATGTTACCCGAGTTAAAAAATTAGGAGAGCATAATGATATGGCTCAGTTTTGTGCCGATTTTGTTATTGAGCGTGGTGGTAAACGATTAATGGACAAGATTAAAAATTCGGATAAAAAAACAAATGTGTTTTCAACCAAGTCTTTTACAGAAGATCAGCGCTTGTTATTTCATGAAAAAGTGGTTGCTAAAAGTTCAGATTTTATTAAAATAAGTTTGAATCGTATTCATCCACGTTTCTTAAAAAATGAAATCCAGAATGTTGTAATTACTAGTAAAAATGCTGTAGAATCATTAACGAATAACTATTCGGCTGCTGAATTGCAATTCAAAAACATCTATTGCGTAGGCAGAAGAACCAAACGGTTAGTTGAAAACAAGATTGGAAAAGTAACACACACCGAAAAAAACGCTCAAAAACTAGCTGAGTATTTAGTTGAATATATTGAAGGCTCTGAAGTTACGTATTTCTGTAGCGACATCAGACTAGATGCTTTGCCAACAATTTTAACCGAAAACAATATAAAAGTTAACGAAGTTGAAGCTTATGAAACTAAATATGATGGTTTTAAAATTGATGACTCTGTTGAGAGCGTTATGTTCTACAGCCCTTCAACAGTTGAAAGTTTTGTAAGAAGCAACAAAAGTGATGTCATTGCTTTTTGTATTGGAGAAACTACAACAAAAGAAGCGCGGAAACATTTTAAGGATGTTAGAGTTGCTAAAGTACCAACTGTAGAAAGTGTTATTGAATTAGTAAACGAACATTATATATAATTGGTTATTGGTTACTGGTTGTTGGTTAATAGAACCGATAACTAACAACCATTAACTAACAACTAATAACCATGATAAAAAACGATTTATTTTTAAGAGCATTAAAAGGAGAAACTGTAAATCGTCCACCAGTTTGGATGATGCGTCAAGCTGGGCGTTACTTACCAGAATTCATGGAAATTAAGGCGAAGTATGATTTCTTTACACGTTGCCAGACCCCAGAATTAGCGAGTGAGATTACCGTCCAACCGATCCGTCGTTACGGCATGGATGCTGCTATTTTATTCAGTGACATTTTGGTTATTCCCCAAGCCATGAATATTGAGGTGCAAATGAAACCCAATTTTGGACCTTATTTACCAAATCCTGTTCGCTCTCAACAAGACGTTGATAATGTTATTGTACCAGATGTTACGCAAGCATTAGACTATGTATATCAAGCCATAAAAGCAACCAAAGAAAAACTAAATGATGAAATTCCTTTAATAGGTTTCGCAGGTTCTCCTTGGACAATTTTATGCTATTGCGTACAAGGACAAGGCAGTAAAAATTTCGATAAAGCCAAAGAATTTTGCTTTACAAACCCCGTTGCAGCGCATCAATTATTACAAAAAATCACCGATACAACCATCGCTTATCTTAAAGAAAAAGTAAAAGCAGGTTGTAATGCGGTTCAGGTTTTCGATTCTTGGGGAGGCATGCTCTCACCAGTCGATTATCAAGAATTTTCATGGCAATATATTCAGCAAATCATCAACGCGTTAAAAAATGATACTCCTGTAATTGCTTTTGGAAAAGGCTGCTGGTTTGCACTCGGTGAAATGGCAAAGTCTGGTGCTTCTGCCTTGGGAGTAGATTGGACGTGTTCTGCTCAAAACGCCCGTTATTTAACTGGCGGCAATATTACGCTTCAAGGAAATTTCGACCCAACACGCCTGTTTTCACCACCTACCGAAATCAAAAAACAAGTACACCAAATGATTAACGATTTTGGTAAAGATAAATACATCGTAAACCTTGGTCACGGTATTTTACCAAACATAGGTCTAGATAATGCCAAGGCGTTTATTGATGCTGTAAAAGAGTACGGAAATTAAAATAATTTGGGCGTTACCTACTTTTTTGTGTAACATTAGGCACTAAACACCAACATATCGTTGTAAAAAAGTATGTCGGGCTTTCCGCTATATCTTTTTTGAAGAAAAATAAAAAAAGGATGCCGCTGCAATCCCTAACGCATAACCAACGTTATGATTAAAAATATTATTTCAGGAATTAAAGCATACTTCGGTGCATTTAGTTTAATATCAAAACTAAAACTCTGGAAGTATTTCGCTATTCCCATGCTAATAAGTTTCATAACGGCAATAGTTGTTTTTGGTTCTGCCTACGGATTATCAGATAATATTGGCGGATTCATTTCAAAAATCTGGATTTGGGACTGGGGAAAAGATACCTTCTCATCCATAAGTAATGTCATCGGAGGATTAATTGTGGTCGTAATTGGCCTCATCCTTTTTAAGCACATTATAATGGCGCTGTCCGCACCATTTATGAGTCCGGTTTCAGAAAAAATAGAAGCATATTTCACTGGCAATCCAGCACATTCGCATAGAGACACTACCTTCATACAACAATTGATGCGTGGTGTTAAAATTAATGGTAGAAACCTGATAATGGAACTGCTATTAACCATTCCAATTCTATTGTTAAAATTTATACCTGTAGTCAACATATTTTCGACCATATTACTTTTTATGGTGCAAGCCTATTATGCGGGTTTTGGTAATATGGATTTCACTTTAGAACGTCATTTTCAATACAAACATAGTATTCAGTTTGTACGTAAACATCGTGGATTAGCCATTGGTAATGGTATTGTGTTTATCCTATTTTTATTAATTCCAATAATTGGCGTTATTTTAGTTTTACCTTTATCGGTAACCGCAGCTTCAACAAGAACCGTAAAAGCGCTTCAACTAAAAACAAATTCTGTAAATGCAGCTTAATTTAGGATCATATTATATTTCACCTATACATCCAAAAGATGGGTGGAGCGTTTGCAATTTTGCTGTTGCCAATGAAGATCGATTAAAACGGTATTTTCCTAAAACATTGGAACAGAATTTAACACCAGATTTATCAAATATTTTTGTTGAAAAGAAGGTGAAACAATTTAGTACTAAAGAAGAATTTTTATTCACCATAAAACAAAACGAAAGCCATAACATAGTTGGTTTAGTTTACATCAAAGAAGTTGACAAGGCTAAAAAACAAGGTGAGTTTGCCTATGCTATTGATTATACTGTTGAAGGCAAAGGCCTAATGACAAAATCGATAGAAGCACTATCAGATTATGCTTTTGAATCAATAGGATTAGAAACCCTTCAAATCATTGTTCACAAAAGCAATATAGGAAGCCTAAAAGTTGCAGAAAAAAATAATTTCACTTGGATAGCAACACTTCACAACAAGTTTACGCCTCCCGGGGAAGACCCATTAAATATGGAATTATACGAATTATATCATAAAATAGAATCTTAAGACTATGCCACATTTTGTAATTGATTGCTCAGAAAGCATTTTAAAAATGCAACGGCCAGAACATATCATACTTGAGGTACACCAAACAGCTACGGCTTCCAATTTATTTGATGAAGACGATATTAAAGTACGTTTAAACCCTTTTTCAGAACATTATTTAGTTGGTGGTATTCAAGGAGACTTTATTCATGTGTTCGCAAATATTATGCAAGGTAGAACAACCCTCCAAAAAGCTAAACTTTCTAAAAGCATTGTTAGTAAATTGAAAGGCATGTTTCCCTCTGTAGATTTTATAGCAATGAATATTAATGATTTCGAAAAAGCTACTTATTGTAACAAATCAATGGTATAAATTATGAAAAACGCATTCTATCAATACATACAAGAATTACAAGATCGTATTACATCTAAACTAGAGCACCTTGACGGAAAGACTAAGTTTCAAGAAGATATTTGGAAACGACCGGAAGGCGGCGGCGGACGCACCCGTGTCATAGAAAACGGAAACGTTTTTGAAAAAGGTGGTGTTAATATTTCTGGTGTTCATGGCGAATTACCAAAATCTATGCAAGCCTACTTTAAAGTAGGAGATGTTGATTTTTTTGCCTGTGGCTTGAGCCTAGTATTACATCCTAAAAACCCTATGGTTCCAACCGTTCATGCTAACTGGCGTTATTTTGAAATGTATGACGAAGATGGTAGTATCATAGATAGCTGGTTTGGAGGCGGACAAGATTTAACGCCTTATTATTTATTTGAAGAAGACGCAACACATTTTCATCAAATTTGTAAAACAGCTTGCGACAAACATAATCCGGACTTTTATCCAACATATAAAAAACGCTGTGATGAATATTTTTATAATGCCCACAGAAATGAAGGCAGAGGCATTGGTGGCTTATTTTTCGATTATTGCAAGGCATCAAACAACATGACTATGAAAAACTGGTATAACTTTGTCACAGAAGTGGGTGATAGTTTTTTAGAGGCTTATGTGCCTATTGTCGAAAAAAGAAAAGATTTACCTTATTCTGACGCCCAGCGTAACTGGCAAGAAATAAGAAGAGGTCGTTATGTAGAATTTAATTTAGTTCATGATAAGGGCACGCTTTTCGGACTAAAAACCAATGGCCGCATAGAAAGTATTCTAATGAGTTTACCACCTCATGTGCAGTGGGTATATGACCATCATCCTGAATCAGGAAGTGAAGAAGAGAAACTCCTTAAAGTATTGGCATCCCCAAAATCATGGGTTTAACAAAAAAAATATTTTTAATTCTAATTACATTTCTAGGGAATCTGTCCTGGTCACAAGACAGCATACCCGCTTTGGTATCATCAGATTCCATAAAATACAAAGTTCAGTTTTCAGATAAAATTACGGGACGATTATTTTTTGTTAACACTTCTAACTCTGTAAATGTACAAAGTAGAAACCAAGATGTTGATTACAATTTAATACCGAACAAACAGGATCGTTTAGGCGCATCCATTGCATTTCGTGCAATTGCATTGTCCTTTTCCTTTGCGCCTAGCTTTTTGTCTGAGAATAAAGACAATGAAGATTCTAGATTATTTAACCTTCGCTTAAAAGGGTTTTTCGGACAGTGGTTGCAAACTTTTAATCTATATGAGCAAAAAGGGTTTTTTATTGAAATACCAGAATTAGGTATAGACAGTTACCTACCAAAAGTAAAATCATTAAAGATAGGTGGCAGCACGTCATATATCTTTAATGAAAATTTCTCTTATCGCGCCATAGTATCACAAGACGAAAAGCAATTAGTTAGCGCCGGAACCTTCATGCCTACCATAGTGTATTATTACACAAAATATGACCTTATAGACGATACTATAGATGAAGACTTCCATTCATACGATTTGGCCTTTGCGCCCTCATACACCTACAATTGGGTGCCAAGTAAGAACTTCTTAATTTCGGCAGGAGGCTCAGTGGGTATTGGTGTCAATTATAGTAAAACGGAAACTGAATCGCTTACCTCAATTTTAACAGAGTTGAATTTTAGAGCCTCTATTGTTTACGACAAGAATAATCTATATTTGGGCGGCCATTATAGCTATTTAGTATTAAACCATAATGCAGATCGCACAACATATATTAAAGACAATATTCCTTATTTCGAACTATTTATCGGGTACCGCTTTAAAGCTCCTAAAAAATTAGTAGCAAAGGCCAATACTATTGACGAAAAACTACACTTAAAAAAGTAATGAATTGTTATTGTGGTAACTTAAAAGACTATGTGAATTGTTGTGAAAAAATTCATAAAGATTTGACTAATGCCATCACTGCAGAACAACTTATGCGTTCTAGATACTCTGCTTTTGTTTTAGCAAATGGTGATTTCTTGATGAAAAGCCATCACAGTAAAACGCGACCAACATCAGAAAAAAAAGCTATTGTAGCTTGGGCAAAATCCGTAAATTGGATTAAACTAGAAATAATAGATACTACCATGGGTCTTGAAAACGACACCAATGGAACTGTGACATTTAATGCCTATTTTTACCAGCATGGAAAAGTGGATGTAATCCATGAAAAATCGGCATTTAAAAAAGAAAACAAACACTGGAAATACTTAGGATTGAGTAAATAAAAAATAATATGTTCCCATTACGAAGAAATAGAAGACTAAGAGCCAATGAAGCCATACGATCATTAGTTCGAGAAACCATAATTACCCCAAACGATTTTCTAGTACCGCTCTTTGTAGTTGAAGGCAAAGGAATTAAAGATGAAATTCCATCCATGCCCAATTACTTTCGATATAGTTTAGATCTGCTTGAAGGCGAGGTGAAAGAACTTTGGAATCTGGGTTTAAAATCGGTTTTACTTTTTGTGAAAGTACCCGACAATTTAAAAGATAACAAAGGTGCTGAAGCTTTAAATCCAGACGGCTTAATGCAACGCGCTATTAAAACGGTTAAAAATGTGTGTCCGGATATGTTGGTCATGACCGATGTGGCTTTAGACCCATATTCTGCTTATGGCCATGATGGTATTATTGAAAATGGACAAATAGTAAACGACCCTACCGCAGAGTTTTTAGCAGAAATGAGTATTTCCCATGCTGAGGCAGGGGCCAATTTTGTAGCACCAAGTGATATGATGGATGGGCGTATTTTAACCATTCGTGAAGCTTTAGAAGATGAAGGTTTCATAAATACAGGTATCATGAGCTATTCAGCTAAATATGCTTCGGCCTTTTACGGCCCTTTTCGTGATGCTCTAGATTCTGCTCCAGTAGATCTGGCAGATATTCCTAAAGATAAAAAAACCTATCAAATGGATTTTAGTAATCGCTTTGAAGCCATTAGAGAAACCGAAATGGATATTGATGAAGGGGCAGACATTGTTATGGTTAAACCAGGTATTTCATATCTTGATATTCTAAGAGAAATAAAAAACGAAGTAGATGTTCCTGTGGCTGTATATCAAGTATCAGGAGAATATGCTATGATTAAAGCGGCTGCTGAAAAAGGTTGGTTAGATCATGATCAAATTATGATGGAAACAACCATAGCATTTAAAAGAGCTGGCGCAGATATTATTGCTTCTTATTTTGCTAAAGATGTTGTGAAATTGATTTCGTAAATTAGCTCTAAACAAAACAATTAATGGCACTACTTTTATTCTACGGAATCATTTCCATTTTCTTTTCATTCTTATGTTCAATTCTTGAAGCTGTTTTATTAAGTGTAACACCCACATTTATAAACGTTAAAAAAAAAGAAAACAAAGCTTATGCGATAGAACTCGAAGCTTTAAAAAAGGATGTAGACCGTCCGTTAATCGCCATATTAACGCTTAATACTATTGCCCATACTGTTGGTGCAATTTTGGTAGGTGTGCAGGCCAAAGTAGCCTATGTAGAGTTATATGGTTCGCAAACTACAAGTTTTTTAGGGGTTGAGTTTACAGAAGAAATTATGGTAGGTGTGGTCTCCTCAATCATGACCATACTTATTTTAGTTGCTTCAGAAATCATTCCAAAAACAATAGGCGCAACCTATTGGAAAGGTTTAGCAAATTTTACCACAACCGCATTAAAAATTTTAATATTTCCACTTAAGTGGACTGGTATTTTATGGCTATTACAATTAACCACAAAGTTAATTGGTGGTAAAGGCCATCATGGAAGCGTTTTAAGTAGAGAAGATTTTCATGTAATGACAGATATGGCTCATGAGGAAGGTGTATTTCAAGAGAATGAAAGTAAAATCATTAAAAACCTACTCACGTTTAAAGATGTTTTTGCCAAAGACGTGATGACGCCCAGAACAGTTATGAAAACTGAAGATGAAACAACGACGGTTGAAAACTTTTTTAAACAAAATTTAAACCTTCGTTTCTCAAGAATACCCGTTTATAAAAATGATTCCGATAATATTACTGGTCTTGTTTTAAAAGATGAGATTTTCAAAGAAATGGCTTTAGATAACAACTCTAAAAAACTTTCCGAACTTAAACGTGATATTATTGTTGTTGATAGAGATTTACCGATTCCCGTTTTATTCGAAAAATTGGTAGAAACGCGTAATCATATGGCTTTGGTTGTTGATGAATACGGCTCTGTAAGTGGCTTACTTACCATGGAAGATGTTATTGAAACCCTACTTGGCCTTGAAATTATGGACGAGAGCGATAATGTCTCAGATTTGCAGCATTTGGCTAGAAAAAGCTGGGAAGCACGAGCAAAAAAACTAGGAATATTAGAAAGCGATAAACCAAAACAATAATGGAAAGCTGTATCATTAATTCGCCTTTAGGATGTACTAAAATTATTGGTGATAACGATGGCATAAATTCGGTTATCGTTCTTAATTCTGAAGAAAAAATTACAGATATTATTCCTACTGAATTAGAAGATTGTGCAATTCAACTCAACGAATATTTTGAAGGGGCTCGTAAGGAATTCAACTTAAAATTAAATCCACAAGGCACTGATTTTCAAAAAAAAGTCTGGAAACAATTGGAATGTATACCATTTGGCAAAACAATATCTTATCTTAAATTATCACAACAATTAGGAGATGTAAAAGCAATTAGAGCCGTAGCAAATGCCAATGGTAAAAATCCGCTTTGGATTATAACTCCTTGCCACCGTGTGATTGGAAGTGACGGATCACTAACAGGGTACGCTGGAGGACTGTACCGTAAACAATGGTTATTGGAGCATGAAAGCCCCTATAAACAACAGTCTTTGTTTTAAGTTTTAATCTGCATATCATAATTTGAGGCTGTCATTATAACTTCGTTAATAATACTTTCTGAAACGGATTTAGCTTGCGCATTTTCAACATGGGCCTCAATACCAACATTTTCAAAAAAACGCCTAAAGCCTTTTGGACTATGAATATTCACCCATTTACAAGGCCTGTCGCTAACGTTGCTAAAGGTATGAACAGTATTTTCAGGCAAATCAACAGTCTCACCTGCCTTGACGACTTTTACCTCTCCTGAAACCATAAATTGCATTTCCCCTTCTGTGATTAAAAAACTCTCTTTTAAACTTGTATGAACATGCGGTGGTGGCCCTGGAACCCCTGCTGGTGTTTCGCCAAAAGCTAAATCATAATCACCAGAAGTATCATGTAATGTTACTTTGTGCCCCAAAACCCATTTTGTAATTGTATTTTTCATTTTATGAGATTTTTGTCTCACAAATATAAAATTTGTTTTTGAGTTTTCAAATATTTATAAGACATTTGTCTCATGAATAAATTCTCTTTAGAAAGCGGGCGTATAAAACAAAAACAACAAACACGACAAATCATACTAAAAACAACTCAACAATTATTGAAAAGCCCTCAGTTATTAAGTTTAGACGAAATTGCCAAAGCAGCAGGTATTTCAAGAGCAACTATCTACAGGTATTTCTCAAATATTGATGTACTTTGCTCAGAAGCCAGCTTAGATTTAATAACACAATCAACTGAATCTATTTTCGATGACATTGAACACCTCCCCATTATTGATCGCATATTACACATACAATCTTACTTTAATGATTTGGCACTTCAAAATGAAACAGCCTTTCGCAAATATTTAAGCATTTACCTTAAAGACTCTAACACTACAAAAAAATCCACTCGTGGTTCTAGACGTACCGCTGCGCTGAAGCTCGCACTTAGCCCATACAGGAATCAAATGGATCCTCAAGATTATAAACATCTAATCACCTCGGCAACCGCTTTAATGGGTATTGAATCTGTAATCGTCTCTAAAGATGTGTGCCGACTATCTAATAAAGACACTGAAAAGCATTTACATTGGGGGTTACGCAAAATTCTCGAATCGGTCTTTAATTAATAGCAACTCAAATCTTACTTTAAGCTTATAATTATTATATTTATTACAACTAAATTAATTGTAATGAATTTCCTTAAAAAACTATTTAAATGGTTGGCTATTGGTATAGGTCTAATCATCCTTTTGCTTTATATTTTTGATTATAGCTATATTCTTAGAGGAATTAAGGTGGTGTATTTTACCGGGCATAAAACAGCTTTTATTGATGACTACCCCTATTTTGAAAATGACACTATTAAAAAAGGAAGCCAGACAGATTCATGGCCTTTTCATATAGATTATAACACGGTAAAAGAAACAAAAAAACTAGAACAAGTTAATAAGGACTGGGGCACAGTAGCATATCTTATTATCAAAAACGATAGTATTTGGTTTGAGAAATACTTTGATGGATTTAACGAATCGTCCAAAACTAATTCATTCTCAATGGCAAAAAGCATTACCTCTGCCATGTTAGGTAAAGCGATAATGGATGGGTATATTGAAAATTTGGACCAGCCTATTAGTGATTTTTATCCACAGTATGAGTATGCAAAAACCACTGTTGGCGATTTATCATCAATGGCATCTGGTTTAAATTGGGTTGAGCACTATACAAGTCCCTTTTCTTTAACTGCTCGAGCAAATTACGATGATGATTTAGCGGAAACCATGTTAGAGCAAAAAGTAGTTAAAACTCCCGGAAAAGCCTTTGAATATTTAAGCGGAAGCACGCAATTATTAGGCATGATTATTCAAAAAGCTACAGGTAAAACTCTTGCTAAATATTTATCTGAAAGTTTTTGGGAACCCATGGGAGCTTCTGACGACGCGCTTTGGCAATTAGATGACGACAAGAATAGATTGGCAAAAACATTTTGTTGTATCTCGAGCAATGCAAGAGATTTTGCCCGCTTTGGAAAGCTCTATAAAGATTATGGTAAATGGAATGGCGAACAGTTATTAGATTCGGCCTTTGTGGCAAAAAGTGTTACTCCAAGATTTAAAGAAAACCCCGTTTACGGTTATGGTTGGTGGCTAAAGGAAATAAACAACAAGAATTTTTTTATGATGCGTGGTCACCTAGGGCAATATGTTTTAGTGGAACCAGACGACAATATTATTGTCGTACGTTTAGGCCATAGAAAATCACCAGATGAAGGTATTGGTCAATTTACTGAGGATATTTCTATTTACATAGAAGAAGCTTATAAAATGCTTGAAAAATGATTAGCAGACTAAATCTTGAAAACATTTTATTTCTAGATATTGAAACGGTTCCTGAAACTCAATACTTCTCTGATTTAGACGAAACCAAACAAGCCTTGTGGGATCATAAATCAAAGTATCAGCGAAAAGAAGATTATACAGCTGAAGAATTTTATGATCGTGCTGGTATTTGGGCTGAATTCGGGAAAATAGTTTGTATATCCGTTGGTTATTTTAATATCCAAGGTGATTTAAGAAAATTTAGAACAACCTCTTTCTTTGGTGATGAAATTAAAATTTTAAAAGATTTTAAAAACCTTTTAGAAACGCATTTTAATCAGACTAAACATTTACTTTGTGCTCACAATGGTAAAGAATTTGACTTTCCTTACATTGCACGCCGAATTTTAATTCATAATATTGAGTTGCCTTATAAGCTAAACCTCTTTGGCAAAAAACCTTGGGAAGTACCACATTTAGACACCTTAGAATTATGGAAATTTGGAGATTACAAAACCTATACCTCTTTAAAATTAATGACTAATGTTTTGGGAATTCCATCTCCTAAAGACGATATTGATGGCAGTGAAGTCTGTCGCGTATTTTATGAAGACCAAGATATTGATAGAATTGTAATTTATTGTGAAAAAGACACGATTGCTGTAGCTCAAATTTTTTTACGACTACGTGGTGATACTATTTTATCAGATGACGAAATTATACATATTTAAATGCCAGAAACGCCCATTTTAAAAGTTGAAAATCTTACCATTTCATTTGGTAAAAATGAAGTTATCCATAATATTTCATACATTTTAAAACAAAATGAAATTCTGGGCATTGTTGGAGAATCAGGCTCTGGGAAATCGGTATCTTCTTTAGCTATTTTGGGACTTCTTCCAAAACATATTTCAAAAATAAATTCTGGAAACATCACTTATAATCAACATGATTTAACAAAACTTTCTTCAAAATTATTTCAAAGCATTAGGGGCAATAAAATTGCAATGATTTTTCAAGAACCCATGAGTTCTTTAAACCCTTCGATGACTTGCGGGAAACAAGTACAAGAAATACTTGTCCAACACACTAACCTATCTAAAAAAAATATTCAGGAAGAAACAATTTTGCTTTTTGAAAAAGTAAAACTTCCCAACCCTAAACGTATGTTTAGCGCTTATCCGCACGAAATATCTGGTGGGCAAAAGCAACGGGTTATGATTGCCATAGCTATTGCCTGTAAACCCGATATTTTAATAGCCGATGAACCAACTACCGCTTTAGATGTTACGGTTCAAAAAGAGATTGTAAGCCTACTGAAAGAGTTACAAGTTGAAACTAAAATGAGTATTATTTTCATCACGCACGATCTTGCACTCATTTCTGAAATTGCCAATAGAGTTTTGGTTATGTACAAAGGTAATATTGTTGAACAAGGCTTAGCCACAGAAATATTCGAAAATCCAAAACACAATTATACAAAAGCATTAATAAACTCTAGACCTTCTCTAGATACAAGATTAAAAAAATTACCTACGATACAAGATTTTTTGGATCATCAGATTTCCACTGAAATTATTTCAAAAGATCAACGCCATAAAAATCACGAAAAACTTTATAGTAATCCACCATTATTAGAAGTTATAAATGTTGAGAAAGAATACGTTTCAAAATCTGGCTTATTTACTAAACCCGCATCATTCAAAGCGGTTAACAACGTTAGTTTTAAACTGTATGAAGGTGAAACTTTGGGACTGGTAGGTGAATCTGGCTGCGGAAAATCAACTTTGGGTAATGCTATTTTACAATTAGATAAAGCTACCGCAGGTAAAATTATTTATAAGGGTATTGATATTACTAAATTATCGAAAACGGAGACAAGGACACTTAGAAAGGATATTCAAATCATCTTTCAAGACCCTTATTCATCTTTAAACCCAAGAACTCCTATTGGACAAGCAATCATGGAGCCCATGCAGGTTCATAACCTCTATGCTACTAATTCTGAGAGAAAGGAAAAAGTTATTGATATATTAAAAAGAGTTGGACTCTCTGAAGACTATTTTAACCGTTACCCACATGAATTTTCTGGCGGACAAAGGCAGCGCATTGGTATAGCAAGAACTATTGCTTTGCAACCCAAATTAATTGTTTGCGACGAATCGGTCTCTGCATTAGATATATCGGTTCAAGCCCAAGTTTTAAACCTTTTAAATGAACTTAAAGAAGATTTTGGCTTTACTTATATCTTTATTTCGCATGATCTGGCGGTTGTAAAATATATGTCTGATCAACTATTAGTTATGAATCAGGGTAAAATCGAAGAATTAGATGATGCCGATGTTATTTATTATAACCCTAAAAAAGAATACACTAAAAAATTAATTGAGGCGATCCCAAAAGGGCTTTAATAAAAAAAAGCCTTACTCAAGTAAACCTCAGTAACGCTTTTATATTTTTAAACTGTGCTATTACTAGACAAGCATAAAAATCTTCTTTGTTAAATAAAGCAAGCTTTTTAAAAACTGCATATTTTCTTTAACAGTTTCTTTGAATTTGCTTTCTTCATTAGTA
This sequence comes from uncultured Algibacter sp., assembly GCF_947495925.1. Lineage (GTDB taxonomy): Bacteria > Bacteroidota > Bacteroidia > Flavobacteriales > Flavobacteriaceae > Algibacter_E. The sequence goes on along the minus strand of NZ_CANMAU010000002.1, from coordinate 155,608 downwards.
GGTAGTTCAGGTAGATTTGTTGCAATATTCATATGTATTAAATTTTCTTGAAGATTTACAGGGAAATCTAAGGTTATCTGGTTATTTTTTGGACTACTAATATCTAATTTATTTTCAAAATATTCGGTTAAAACCAAATAAAATCGACAAAATGCAATTTTATTTAACTTTTTATCGATAATGAGTAGGTTTATTCTTAGAATTGTATTTCTAGATATTCATTTCAGGAATCTCTCCATCTACAATCAACACCCCTTCAGTAGCATTTTTAATATCTTCTACAGAAACTCCAGGCGCACGTTCTAAGAGTTTAAAACCAGATTCATTTACCTCAAGAACAGCAAGATTTGTCACCACTTTTCTTACGCAACCTACTCCCGTTAAAGGCAAATTACACTTTTTAAGCAATTTAGACTCACCTCGCTTATTAGTGTGCATCATGGCCACAATAATATTTTCAGCGCTCGCCACTAAATCCATTGCTCCCCCCATTCCTTTAACCATTTTTCCAGGTATTTTCCAATTGGCTATATCCCCATTCTCCGCAACTTCCATAGCCCCCAAAATGGTTAAGTCTACATGCTGACCTCTAATCATAGAAAAACTCAGCGCTGAATCAAAAAAGCTTGCTCCAGGCAGGGTTGTTATTGTCTGTTTCCCAGCATTTATAACGTCGGCATCCTCATCACCCTCAAATGGAAATGGTCCCATACCTAATACTCCATTTTCACTTTGAAATTCAACTTCTATATCATGTCTAACATAATTAGCCACAAGAGTTGGTATGCCAATCCCCAGATTTACATAATATCCATCTTGTACCTCTTTTGCAATACGCTTAGCTATTCCGTTTTTATCTAACATGTTTTACTTTTAGGTTTCTAAAACTTTAAGCACTTAAGGTTGAAAATTACTACAGGTACCTTTTAAATTTACTGTATTGCGAGTACTTATATTTTTACTAACTCCTTTGTCTTACCGTTCGTTGCTCAATGCGTTTCTCATATACTTCTCCTTGAAAAATACGTTGCACAAAAATTCCAGGAATATGTATTTGATTGGGATCTAAAGTTCCCAAAGGAACCAATTCCTCTACCTCGGCAACAGTAACTTTTGCGGCACCGCACATATTAGGATTAAAATTTCTTGCTGTCCCTTTAAATATTAAATTCCCGGCCTCATCGCCTTTCCATGCTTTTACAAAGGCAAAATCAGCTTTAAAAGCATGCTCTAAAACATACATCTTGCCATCAAATTCTCTTGTTTCCTTGCCGTTGGCAACTTCAGTACCATAACCTGCCGGTGTATACACAGCCGGAAAACCAGCTTGAGCAGCGCGACACCTTTCAGCCAAAGTTCCTTGTGGAATAAGTTCTACATCTAACTCTCCCGAAAGCATTTGTCTTTCAAATTCATCATTTTCCCCGACATAAGAAGATACCATTTTTTTTATTTGCTTTTTTTGAAGTAATAATCCTAAACCAAAATCGTCTACGCCTGCATTGTTAGAAATACAAGTCAGTCCACTCACTCCAAGTTTAACCAATTCTGAAATGGCATTTTCAGGAATACCGCTTAATCCAAATCCACCAAGCATAAGCGTCATACCATTTGAAACCCCTTGAAGTGCTTCCAGGACATTTTCGACTTTTTTATTAATCATTCTTAAGCATTTTTTGCTTCCTAAATTTACAAATAAATGCATAAAAAGTTGAAAATAATATCAAATAAAAAACCATCCTATATCAGAATGGTTTTTTAATCTATTTTGTATCAAAAAAGTCTATATAAACTAAAAATCCAAATCATCAGGTGTCTCTTCTTCTTGATCTTCTTTTGCATCACTATAATCAATTTGAGAACAGTCTACTCGAATTGATAAGTTTTTAGGTTCTACAAAATCGGCTTTAGAAATATTAAGTTCTTCATCGGCATAACAACTCTTCATATATATCCCCCAAATAGGTAAAGCCATAGCTGCACCTTGACCATAAGTAATAGATTTAAAGTGCACTGACCTTTCTTCTCCTCCAACCCAAACTCCTGTAACTAAATTTGGCACCATACCCATAAACCAACCATCACTTTGATTTTGTGTTGTTCCTGTTTTACCAGCAATAGGGTTTGTAAATTCATAAGGGTACCCAGTGATGACTTCTCTATAATCTGCTCGATAAGCATCACGACCTTTACCCCTTAATCTTGCACCATTTCCTGACTGGGTTACCCCCTCCATTAGTTTTACTGAAACATAAGCTGTTTCAGCACTTAAAACATCTCTTGTTTCTGGTTTAAACTGATACAATAATGTGCCATTTTTATCTTCAATACTAGTTACCATAACTGGTTTGGTATACACCCCTTGATTTGCAAATGTTGAATATGCCCCAACCATTTCATAGACGCTAATTTCAGCCACGCCTAAAGCTATGGCTGGCACAGGAAGTAATTCAGATTCAACACCTAATTTCTCAACTAAATCCACAACTGTTTGAGGGCCTACTTTATCTACCAATCTAGCAGTTATCGTATTTACAGAATTTGCTAAAGCATTTTTTAAAGTTCTTGTTCCTCCATAATCATTTTCACCATTTGAATTTCTAGGGCACCATTCCTCAGGGTTTCCAAATTTATTTTTCTCTATACAAAACGGAGTATCAGGAAATTCATCGCAAGGTGAGTAATGTAATTGATCTATGGCCGCTGTATACACAAATGGTTTAAAAGTTGAGCCCACCTGTCGTTTACCTTGTTTAACCATATCGTACTGAAAGTGTCTGTAATTCATACCTCCAACCCAGGCTTTAACATGTCCTGTTTGTGGGTCCATAGACATCATCCCTGTTCGTAAAAAGGTCTTATAATATCTCATAGAATCAATAGGCTTCATGATGGTGTCAATTTCAGAAGGTTTTCCATCTTTCCATGCGAAGACAGACATTTGAGTTGGCTTTTGAAATGATTCTTCTATCTCTTCATTAGATTTTTTCAAATCATATTTCATATGTCTCCAGCGCTCTGATTGCCTCATGGAGCGCTTCATCAAACCATTAATTTCGCTTTGATCTAAGTCTAAAAAGGGAGCCGTAGGGTTTCTTTGTGGTGTATTTTGATTAAAAAATTCCGCTTGCAACCTAGGCATATGCTGTTGCACAGCATCTTCGGCATAAGTTTGCATACGTGAATCGATAGTCGTATAAATTTTTAAACCATCGTTATATAAATTATATTTTGTTCCATCTGGTTTTGGGTTTTTCTTAATCCAATCTTTCATAAAACCATCTAGATAACCTCTAAAATAGGTTGCAATTCCTTCGCGATGCGATTCTGGTGAATAGTCTAAATCTAATTCTGTTTTTTGAAGCGAATCTTTTAATTTCTCATCTATATAATCATACTTATACATTTGACCCAAAACAACATTCCTCCTATTTTTTACTCCAACCGGATTTCTATGAGGTCTAGGGTTATAAAAAGAAGAATTCTGACACATACCAACCAACATAGCCGATTCCTTTATGTCAAGTTCTATTGGTTCTTTTCCAAAATATATTCTCGATGCACTCCTTATCCCATCCGCATTATTACCAAAATCATAAATATTAAAATATTGTGCTATTATTTCCTCTTTGGTATATTGACGCTCTAAACGAATAGCAATAATCCATTCTTTCATTTTTTGAAGAACTCTCTTAACAATATTACCAGATGCTTTTTCTGTAAAAAGCAACTTTGCTAATTGTTGAGAAATAGTACTTGCTCCACCTCTTGTACCTAAAAAAGCAAAAGCTCTTAATGTTCCTATCCCATCAATTCCTGAATGCTCATGAAAACGAGCATCTTCAGTAGCAATTAAAGCATCCACTAAATTCTGTGGTAATTGATCATAACTTACTGGCGTTCGGTTATCTTTAAGATAAAATTTACCCAAGGTGTTTCCGTCTGAAGAAATAATTTCAGTAGCTAAATGCGTTTTAGGGTTTTCAAGCACCGTATGATCTGGTAAGTCTCCAAATATTGATGTCAATAAAAACGCTAATATTAAAGAAGCAAAACCTCCTATAAATAACATCCAAAACCATCGGATGTATTTTGAAAAATCTTGAACTGCTTTTGTTTGTTTTTTTGCTTTTGCCATGTACTATTTATTAATACATCTTGATACTATTCCGCCAAAGCGCAATCACTCGATGTGACATTTATTTATTTAAAATATTTTCAACTCTAAAACCAATATCTGTTATACCTTCCAACTCAACAATACCATTTACTTTTCCATTTTCTCTCATGGCGTGTTGAATATTTACAGTATATTCTCCTGATTCTTGAAATACCACCTGTTCTTTATACCACAGTTTATTTTCTTTTACATCTGTATACCCCGTGCCTAAAAGTTTTCCACTAGGTTCGGCCATGCGATATTCCAAAGTATCTTTTACCGTTTTACCATGGGGAAAAACCATTTCAACGATTAAGTACAAATTATTAAATTTATAACTGTTTGTATTTCTTAAATTAACGAACAAATTATAAGCATTTGTTGAATCTGGAGGATTGACTTTAAAGGTAATAACAGAATCCTTATGCCACTTGTTTGGTACAGATTTATACTTATCGAATACCTGATTTGAGTCACAACCCATAAAAACAAAACAAATCATCAAAAAAACTAATACGATTCTATTTTGTGGCATTTTTACTGTTTTGAGGTTTTCTTCTATTGTTTTTGTTTCTAGGCTTCTGGTTAGGATTTTTACTGGAACCCGTATTTTTTGATCCTGAACTCTTATTAGATGCCGTGTTTTTACTTCCTTGATTTCCCTTCCTTCTATTATTTCTACGTTTTTTATTACGTTTTGGACCATCAAAACGCGTTAAACTATCTTGACCTACAACGTTCTCAAATTCTGTTTTAGTATCTTCTACAAGGTCTGATGCATATTCTTCAAGACTGGCAATCTTTTTCTTAGTCTTATTTATTTCTATAATTTCATTAGCCTGAACTGTAGTGATTTTGTGCCAGTTCATCCACTCTCCTTCGTAGGCATACCACATATGTCCCTTAAAAATATCGGTTTTCTGGCAGACTGCTGCTCCTTTTTCAGTATAAAGTTTAGTATCTGTTTTTGGGAAACTTTTTAAGGCATCTAAATAGGTGTCTAACTCATAATTTAAACAGCATTTTAATTTACCACATTGCCCTGCAAGCTTTTGAGGGTTTAATGATAATTGCTGATAGCGTGCAGCAGATGTACTTACTGAACGAAAATCTGTTAACCATGTAGAGCAACATAATTCGCGACCACAGGAACCAATACCTCCAAGTCTAGCGGCTTCTTGACGAAAGCCTACTTGTTTCATTTCAATACGTGTTCTAAACTCCCGAGCAAAAACTTTTATGAGTTCTCTAAAGTCAACACGTTCTTCAGCGGTATAATAAAATGTGGCTTTACTAGCATCCCCTTGAAATTCAATATCTGAAATTTTCATTGAAAGTTTCAAATCAATTGCAAATTGGCGTGCTTTCACTTTCATAGCCTCTTCCTTATCCCGAGCCTTTTGCCAAATATCAATATCTTTCTGTGATGCTTTTCTGTAGATTTTAAGCGCTTCTTCTATATTTTCGGCTATGTTTTTACGCTTCATTTGAACACGTACTAACTCCCCTGTTAAGGTAATCATACCGATATCATGACCTGCCTTAGCTTGTGTTGCAACGATATCACCAATACTTAAGGTTAAATTTTCTGTATTGTGGTAATACTCTTTTCTACCGTTCTTATAACGAACTTCTACCCAATTAAAAGGTTTTTCTCCGTTTGGAAGAGACATGTTTGATAACCAATCAAATACGGTTAATTTATTACAACTGTCCGTCCCACAAGTACCATTATTTTTGCAACCCTTTGGAGAGCCGTCTTTAGTCGAGCAACTTGCGCAAGCCATATTTTATATATTGAATTCGTTAATAATTTAGATTATTACGAATGGAAGTTCATACCTGTTTTCTAATCTGTAAATATATGATTATTCTCAGGACTTAAAAAGGAAGATGACAACAAGTTAGACCTGTTTTACAGATATAATTTTTACTGGACATGCCTTAGCAGCATTATCAGACGCTTCGAAAATTAATTCATCATGAGATTTTAAAGTAAAAAACCCTTTTTTGTCGTTAGAATGAAGCAACACGGACTTACCATCTTTCTTTGACATTTGAAATTGATCTGGCGCCAACTCTACACAATAATTACAGCCAATACATTTTTTACGTTGTAATGTGATGACTACCATTAAGCTTCAACTTTATGTTCTACTATTTTATATAGTTTATCAGACTGCCGAATTCTAAAAGGCAGCTTCATGGTTATCATATCGCCTTTTGTGCCTTCACTTAATTTTTGATCGTTTACTAATAATTCTTCAACAACCAATTCTTGTGCTCCGGTAGTTGGACCTGTTATTAAAATAGTATCGCCAACATTAATATTATAAGCTTCAATTTTAAATTCTCCAACTTGAGCTTTAGGAAAAAAATGAGTCCCCTTACCAATGTAGACTTTCTTCTGTGTTGCATGAGACCCAGAACCTTTACTCCACTCACCCAATTTTTGGCCTAGGTAGTAACCACTCCAAAAACCTCTGTTATAAACTGTTTCTAAGGTCTGCATCCAAGAAACAACTTCTTCTTTGCTATATGTACCATTCTCAATACTATCTATCGCTTCGCGATAGCACTTAATAACCTTAGCAACATACTCTGGTGCACGACCCCGACCTTCAATTTTTAAAACCTTGATTCCAGCATCTACGACCTCATCTAAAAAGTCAATAGTACATAAATCTTTGGGAGACATGATATACTCATTATCTAGCTCCATTTCAAAACCAGTTTCTTGGTCTATAACCGTATATTTTTTTCTGCAATTTTGCTTACAAGCTCCTCGATTAGCTGACGAATTTTGCGAATGCAAACTCATATAACACTTACCCGAAACAGCCATACATAAAGCACCATGACCAAAAATTTCTATTTCAACTAAATTCCCAGAAGGTCCTGTGATTTGTTCTTTTTCAATCTGTTCTGTTATCTTTTTAACCTGACGTAAACTCAATTCTCTACTTAACACCATAGTGTCGGCAAACATGGCATAAAACTTAACAGTTTCAATGTTCGTTACATTAATTTGAGTAGAAATATGAACCTCCATTTGCGCTTCTCTTGCCATGGCAATTACCGCTTGATCCATAGCTATTACCGCCGTAATATTTGCTTCCTTTGCTTTATTTACTAAGGTTTTTACAATAGATAAATCGTGGTCGTAAACTATCGTGTTAAGCGTTAAATAACTCCTTACACCTTTTAATTCACAGCGTTTTGCAATTTCTGGTAAATCATCTAAAGTGAAATTTATAGACGCTCTGGCTCGCATATTTAATTGCTCTACTCCAAAATAAACCGAATCTGCTCCATTATCTAAAGCGGCCTGCAATGATTCAAAGTTACCAGCAGGTGCCATTAATTCTATCTTTTGCATAATTTCAGATTTATTTTTTATCCCCCTTTAGAGTTTCAAAAATATTTCGCAAATCTTTCTTATATGTTAAATGGTCTGCTCGTCCTTTCTTGAAAATATCATTACTATTGCCCTGCCCTTTGCGAAGTTCTTTTTGCTCTTCAAAAGGCAAAGCATGAATCTCTTTACAATTCGTAGAGCAGCAATTATTCATCTCTGCTTTACAAGTATCACACTGAATAAATAATAAATGACAAGCATCATTAGCACAATTGGTATGTACATCAAAAGGAGTACCGCATTGATGACAATTTGCAATTACGTCATCACTTATTTTTTCAGCTCGACGTTCATCAAAAACAAAATTTTTACCTATAAATTTGTTTTCAAGACTTTTATCCTTTATTTGCCTTGTGTATTCAATTATCCCTCCTTCCAACTGATATACATTTTTAAAACCTTTGTGTTTAAAATATGCGCTGGCCTTTTCGCACCGGATACCTCCCGTGCAATACATCACTAAATTTTTATCCTCCTTATGGTCTTTTAAATCATCTTCAATAATATCTAAAGATTCTCTAAATGTATCCACATCGGGTGTAACCGCATTTTTAAAATGCCCTATTTCACTTTCGTAATGGTTTCGCATATCTACCAATACTGTTTTATCGTCCTCAATAAGTTCATTGAATGCATCAGCATCAACATGAACACCTTTATTGGTAACGTCAAACGTATCATCATTCAATCCATCGGCTACAATTTTATTTCTCACCTTAACCTTTAATTTTAAAAAGGACATATTATCTTGCTCAACAGCTATATTAAGTCTAATGTCTTTTAGAAAATCTATGGTGTCTAAATGCGTTTTAAATTCATTAAAACGTTCGGCTGGCAATGACAACTGACCATTAATGCCCTCGGTAGCCACATAAATACGACCCAAAACATCTAGTTTATCCCAGACAATAAATAACTGATCTCTAAATTCTTGCGGATTGCCAATTTTGGCATATTGATAAAAAGAAAGTGTTAATCGATCTTTCCCTGCTTTTTCGATTAATTCTACTCTTTCTTTTGCGCTTAACTTATTGTACAGTTGCATGCTATACTAATTTTTAAGGTTATTGCCGCACAACGCGACATAAAGAAATATTTTAAGTTGCAAAAATACACATTTAATAAGATGTTACAATTGCTTGTATAAAAAAAAGCACCTAAATCTCTTTAAGTGCCTTTTCAAGTTAGTTTGAGTTAGTCGTTGTTATTTCTTTGGTAAATTTATAGCAACAATTCTCCTTAGTTTATTAACTAGATACAGAATACTAATAAAGGTTGCGTCTTGAATTTGATTTATTTTTTTAAGTGGTTCAAAAGCTGAATTATTTTGCCAATATATGTTGACAACTATTATTGTTAGATGACAAAAGATATAGTATTTTAGCATGAATAATTCAGAAAAAAATAGATAAATGAGCAGTGAAAAAGACGCTAAATTAAAAGCACTTAAACTTACATTAGATAAACTAGATAAAGCATACGGAAAGGGAACAGTAATGAAAATGAGCGATGCCGCTATACAAGATGTAGAGGCGATATCTTCAGGCTCTTTGGGTTTAGATATTGCTTTGGGCGTTGGTGGTTATCCAAGAGGTAGAGTCATCGAAATTTATGGGCCTGAGTCATCAGGAAAAACCACATTAACATTACATGCCATAGCCGAAGCTCAAAAATCTGGTGGTATTGCTGCTTTTATAGATGCAGAACATGCATTTGACAGGTTTTATGCAGAGAAATTAGGTGTGGACATTGAGAATTTAATCATATCACAACCTGATAATGGAGAGCAGGCTTTAGAAATTGCCGATAACCTAATTCGATCTGGTGCTATTGATATTGTTGTGGTCGATTCAGTTGCAGCTTTAACCCCTAAGAGTGAAATAGAAGGTGAAATGGGAGACTCAAAAATGGGGCTTCATGCGCGTTTAATGTCTCAAGCTCTTAGAAAACTAACAGCATCAATTAGCAAAACCAATTGTACCGTGATTTTCATTAATCAGTTGCGCGAAAAAATTGGTGTGATGTTTGGAAACCCAGAAACTACTACAGGTGGTAACGCTCTTAAATTTTACGCGTCTGTTAGGTTAGACATAAGACGTTCTACACAAATAAAAAGTACAGACGGAGGAGTTATGGGTAATAAAACCCGAGTTAAAGTAGTTAAAAATAAGGTTGCACCTCCATTTAAAATGGCCGAATTTGATATCATGTATGGTGAGGGCGTATCAAAAGTTGGTGAAATTTTAGATCTAGCTGTAGACTTTGAAGTGGTTAAAAAAAGTGGCTCTTGGTTTAGTTATGACGAAACAAAATTAGGCCAAGGTAGAGATGCTGTTAAGGCGCTTATAAAAGACAACCCTGAACTCATGGATGAATTAGAATCCAAAGTCAGGGCACTTGTGTCAGAAAAGTAATTTAAAATCCCGTTAATTCGGGATTTTTTTTGCCTTTCACGCAACCTTTTTAAACCTTCAACATCTTTATCTTACAAGCATGTATTTGCGTTTTACTCTCAGCTTGTTTTTAGTGAAAAAATTATTGTAATTTGCTAGAGACTTGATAATAAGACAATTTAACGGTTTCATATTTAAACCGTTTATGTAAATCTATTTTGATGTTATGAGAGTATTCATGATTGAATAAATTATTAATTAATACATGTTTAATTTGGGTTTAGAACAACTCATAGAAAATTGTAAGAAGCAAAATACTAAAGCACAAGGAGAACTCTACAAGCTATTTTCTAGCAAGTTATTCACCATATGCCTTAAGTATTCCAGAAATCGTGTTGAAGCAGAAGATAATCTGCAAGACGCTTTTTTAACAATTTTCAAAAAAATTGAACAATATAAGAACAAAGGCTCATTTGAAGGCTGGATAAAGCGAATAACGGTAAACACTGTATTACAACGCTATAGGAATGAAAAAGTTTTTGATCTTGTAAATGAAAATAGTATTGAAGATACGACTGTAGAAATTGAAGAAGACTCCATTTCCATTGATTATCTTCTTGAAATTATTCAAGAATTACCAGACAGATATCGATTGGTTTTTAATCTTTATGTTTTGGATGGTTATTCGCATAAGGACATAGCAGATATGTTAAGTATAAATATTGGAACCTCAAAATCAAATTTAGCTCGTGCTAGGCAAATTTTGAGACAAACTATTGAGCATTATAAAACAGTGCAGCAATCGCAATCATTATAAATGAGTGAAAAGAAACATATAGACAGAATATTTCAGGAAAGCTTTAAGGACTTTGAAGTTTCGCCAAGTGATACGGTATGGACAAAAATTGAAGCAGAGCTAGAAGCCAAGAAGAAAAAGCGTCGCATAATTCCTATTTGGTGGCGCTATGCTGGTGTTGCTGCTTTACTATTATTGTTTTTATCTATAGGAGGGATGTATTTGAATAACCCTGAGGAAGGCTCAAATAATATTATAGTTGATAGTAATGTAGAAACAAATACTATCCCAGGTAATAACTCTTCTAGTAATCATTCATCAAATAAAATAAGTGAATCAGAAGTAAATGATACCGCGCCTCATGGAAGTCATTTTTCAGAGCCTAAAGAAAATTTGCCTATAGCACAACCCAAAACTTCTACTATTGCAAGTTCAAACTCAAAAGTTAATACCGAAACCTTAGTTTCAATAAACAATAACAAAGATAAATCTGAACTTGCCAAAAATCATTCTTCCGAAGAAGCAATGGCTCCTAAAAAATCTTTAGGTAAAAACAGGTCGGGCGTTATCGTTAATAATAATGAAAACAATATTTTAAATAATAATGTTTCTCATGATAAGAGCTTACAAGAAAGTATGATTCCTGAGAATTCTTTAAATAACATAGCTTTAGCTGAAGATAAAGACAAAATTCAAGAGAATAAGATTGAAAACAACCCTGAGTCTGCCGTTAGCGCTTTGACTATTGAAGAAGCCATGGATAAAAACAAAGACCTTATTCAAGGTGATAAACCTGAAAATCGCTGGAGCGTTGCGCCAAATATAGCTCCTGTTTATTTTAACACGCTTAATGAAGGTTCGTCTATAGATGGACAATTCAATTCTAATTCCAAAACTGGAGATGTAAACATGAGTTATGGTATCTCTACAAGTTACGCTTTAAACAAAAAGCTTAAAGTAAGGTCTGGTATTAACAAAGTAAATTTGGGCTACAATACGAATGACGTTATTACTTTTCGGTCCACCGCAAGAAGCAGTAGTTCACTTAAAAACGTTGATGCGGCGAATAATGGTTTAGCCGTTGCAAGCGATCAATCTCAAGAAAGTAACATAGCGTTTTCAAATAATGCTGCTGTGGGAACAAATTCTACTATTAACCAATCCTTTGGATACATTGAAGTTCCGCTTGAAATCCAGTATACATTTGTTGACAAAAGATTAGGGGTCAATGTTATTGGCGGGTTTAGTTCTTTCTTTTTAGATAGTAATGAAATTTATTCTGAAAGAGAAAACGGAGCTAGGACCTTTTTAGGTGAAGCTAATAATATCAATGACGTAAGTTATAGTGCTAATTTAGGTTTAGGTTTAAATTATAAGTTCTCTAAAAAAATTGATTTAAATTTAGAACCTACTTTTAAATACCAATTCAATACATTTAATAATACATCTGGTAATTTTACCCCGTTTTTTATTGGAGTATATACCGGATTTGCAATAAAATTCTAGGTTTTTGGTTAGATCTAGATATTGATTTTCATTTAAGCTCGAAAGTCAATATCAAAAAATTGCTTGTTCTCTCAAGCAGTTTTTTTATGTCTTAAAAGTTTGTAGTTGATCAGCTATTATTTTTCTGGATGTATCATTTAAATACTTTGTGTCTTCGGTTGTTAATCCTTTAGTTGAAATAAACTCATGTACTTTTACACGCATTTTTCCAGGCCCTCCACTAAAAAAAGTATACGATAAACGTTTTTTATTATCACCAAATGTAATAGGTACAATAGGGATTTGATGATTAATAGCTAACCTAAACGCACCATCCTTAAATTCATCCAACTCAATATCCTCTTCTGGAACACCTCCCTCAGGAAAAATACAAATGCTCAACCCTGATTGCAGCCTGCGCTGTGCTCTTAAAAATACAGCCTGCCTACTTTTAGGCGAACTTCGGTCAACTAAAATACACGTTCGCTTATAAAAGAATCCAAAAAGAGGGATTTTTGCCAATTCAGCCTTTCCAACAAAAACAAACGGGTTTTTTACCGTAACCAGCATCAGCATTATATCGGCCATAGACGTATGGTTAGCAATAAACATATAGCTTTCATTTCTTTTAGGAGTTTCATCACGCTTAATACGATATGCAAACCCCATACCAATAAGAATAAATTTAGCCCATAAGCGTGCTAGTCTAAAAAAGAAAGGATACCAAGACTCTCGCGAAATTGAAATTAATAAAATAGGAAATAAAATGAGTATAGGCAAAGTCACCAAAACGTAAAACCAAATACGATAAAGTGTCCAAAATATATATTTTAAAATTTTCATGAGCCCTAAAAGTACTATTATAAATTGATTATCTTTAAATCACATAACTTAAAATATTGAATTATGATTTATGCATTAATAATTGGAACTATTGCAGGTTGGCTAGCAGGAAAGCTAATGAAAGGTGGCGGTTTCGGGCTACTATTAAATATTGTTATTGGTATTGTTGGGGGTATTGTTGGCAACTGGTTATTTTCAACACTTGGCATTAGTTTAATGAGCGGGTTAATTGGTGATATTTTAACAGGAGTTATTGGTGCATGTGCCGTTTTATTTATTGCTGGTTTGTTTAAAAAGTAAAGAATTGTAAATTTTAATAAAAGTGAGTAAGGTACTCTTTTTTATTGCATAACTTATATTTAAATTAGCGGCTTATTGAAAAACTATGGCGCGTATACTTACAGGTATTCAAAGTACAGGAACACCACATTTAGGAAACATTTTAGGAGCAATACTTCCAGCTATCAAAATGGCTGAAAATCCGCAAAATGACTCTTATTTATTCATTGCAAACTTGCACACCTTAACTCAAATTAAGGATGCAAACACGCTGCGTGAAAACACGTATTCTACTGCCGCTACTTGGTTAGCTTTTGGATTGGACGTAAATAAAACAGTGTTTTACAGACAAAGCGACATTCCACAAGTAACAGAATTATCATGGTATTTAAGTTGCTTTTTTCCATATCAACGTTTAACCTTGGCGCATAGTTTTAAAGACAAAGCGGACCGGTTGGAAGATGTAAATTCAGGTTTATTTACGTATCCTATGCTTATGGCAGCGGATATATTGCTTTATGACGCCGAAATTATACCTGTAGGGAAAGACCAGTTACAACATATTGAAATGACCCGTGACGTCGCCTCTCGCTTTCATGCTAAAGTTGGCGAAACTTTTGTAATGCCAGAGGGCAAAATACAAGAAAACACGATGCTTATCCCCGGAACGGATGGCGAAAAAATGAGTAAAAGTAGAAATAACACCATCAATATCTTTCTCGCCGACAAAAAGCTACGCAAACAAATTATGGGCATTCAAACGGACAGCACACCACTTGAAGATCCTAAAGATTGGAAAACCTGCAATTGCTTTGCGATTTATAGTTTATTGGCCAATGATGCTCAAATAGAAACTATGAAAGCTAATTATGAAAATGGCAATTTTGGTTACGGTCATGCCAAACAAGAACTTTATGAGCTCATAATAGAAAAATTTGCTATTGAGCGAGAAAAATACAATTACTACATGAGCAACCTTCCAGAAATTGATAAGGCTTTAGCAGTTGGTGCTGAAAAAGCAACCTTAGTTGCTAATGATGTCTTAAAACGGGTTAGAGAAAAAGTTGGGTATTAATTAAACCGAAAATTATGTTTAAGAAAGCTTTCTTATTGTCTTTATTAGCTATCTGTAATTTTCATGCCCAAAACGGTTTATCATTTTCCTCGAATAAAAAAATCTATATAAAAGGCCACTCCACATTAATAGGAAATAATATTGTAAGTACACACTCAACTAAAACATACAAAGGCAGCTCATTCAATGACGTTTTAAATTTAAAATATATAGATGTTGATAAGAATAAAAACACATTTAGTTCTAGTCAAGCCACTTTAACAATAGATCTTAAAAAACCCAAAATAGCATATGCAGCATTGTACTGGAGTGCTATATACAGATATGATAAAGGACGTACTATTACAAAAAATTTAACGGGACATAATAAGAATATTAAACAAATGTTTTATGAGGGGGATGAAGTGCGCTCAACCGATGTAAATAACGTTTTGTTTAAAACCCCAAACAATGAGTATCGTACTATTAAAGGCAATATTATTTATGATAGTTTCAATAGAGAACATGCCTTTCCAGAAACCAAGCCATACGTTTGTTATGCCGATGTAACTTCCATATTACAAAATTTAAAACAAATTAATGGAGATTATACGGTAGCCAATATAAAAGCAACACAAGGGATGCTCTCTGGCGGCGCTGCTGGAGGATGGTTATTATACGTTATATATGAAGATGAACATACTACGCCAAAGTACTTCACAGCATACAACGGTTTTATAAATGTTTTTAAAAAGCCTGTAGACATTGTTTTTGAGGACTTTAAAGCTCCCGAAATAGGTCAAATAAAAACAGCTCTTTTACTTGGAGCCCTAGAGGGTGATAAAAAATTTAAAACCGATTTTTGTTCTTTTCTAGATTACAAAAGCGAAACATACATCCCGCTTTTTAATAAACTTAGGCCAAGATTGAACTTTTTTAATGGTAGTATTACCATAAACGACAACCTTTATAGTAATAGACTACCCAATAATGAAAACACTTTAGGGTTTGATTTATTAAAAATTCAAATCCCTAATTCTGACAATAGCATTATATCAAACAATATGAGACATGCTCAGGTAAGTTTTAACTCAAAAGCGGATCAATTCTATTTGTTTTTTGTTGCTTTTGAAACGGAAATAAATCCTATTTTCTTAGAAAGTAAAACTAATACTGAATCTATTTTAGTTATTGAAAAAAATAAAATACCTGTAATAGACCAAGACCTTGAAAAAATTAAAAACCTTACGCCAATATCTATACCTTCCATTGAAAAAGGATATTATTTAGTAACTAATGTATTTTCTTCTAAAAGTAATGCCTTAAAATGGATGGCCAATTTAAAAGAGAAAGGCTTCGACACCAAATCTTATATTAATCCTGAAAATAATTGGACCTACGTTTATTTAGATCGAGATGAAGACCCTGTTCTAATTTATGAAAGACAGAACGAGCTTTCAAAACTAGATTATTTCGAAGATATCTGGATTTTAAAAATCAATTTTTAAACCACTTCAAATAATTTACCCGGAAGCGGTCTAACTACACCCTTTAGCTCCAGATTAAGTAAAATACCAGCCACTTTAAAAATAGGCAGATCACAATTAATCGCAATAACATCCAATTGCTGTTTCTCATTTGCTTTTAAGTAATTATAAATTACTTTTTCTGTAGCACTTAATTCAACAAAAAGCTGTTTCTGAATTATTGGTTGCTTATCATCTTCCAATTTCCATCCCAAAATATATGGAATATCAAGTGGTGTTGTCAACATATGTGCTCTTTGCTGCTTTATTAAATTATTACATCCTACGCTTTGATTATCTGCAATTCTACCTGGTACGGCAAAAATATCCCTATTGTAAGAACTCGCTATATCGGCTGTTACCAAACTTCCGCCTTTTTCAGCAGATTCTATTACAATAGTTGCTTCACTTAAGCCTGCAATAATTCTATTCCGTTTTAAAAAATTATTCTTATCAAATGTATCTGTACTCCAAAAATCAGAGAAAAACCCACCATTCTTCTCCATATCCACCATATATTTTTTATGAACTTTAGGGTAAATTTGATTCAATCCATGGGCTAAACATGCTATAGTTTGCAAATTGTTCTTCATTGCAGCTTTATGCGCTGTAATATCCGTTCCATAGGCAAACCCAGAAACAATAATTGGATTATAGGGTGTCAACTTTTCAATTAAGTTTTCACAAAATGAAACCCCGTTGGTGGTTATTTTTCGGGCTCCAACAATGCTTATAATATGTTGTTGTTTTAAACCAATTTTTCCTGTTTGAAATAGTAAAATTGGTCCATCAATGCAATGCTTGAGTTTTTCGGGGTAATCATTATCTTGAAAATAAGACACTTCAATGCCATTACCCTTTATAAACTCTAATTCTTTTTCAGCTTCTTTTAAATGATTAGCTTTAATAAGCTCATTCACACTTATACTCCCAATACCGTCTATTTTTAGTAGGTTTTGCTTCTTTTCCTTTAACACGGCTTCGGCCGAACCACAGTGCCCAATAAGGCGTTTTGCAGTAATATCGCCAATATTATGTACATGTTGAAGCGCTAATGTGTAAAGCAAATCATTTTCTGTCATGCTACCTCGTTGATTATAAAGTTACAATAAAAGGATTTTTGCAGTGTTAATAAATAGTAATGACTTAATTTTTAATAAAAATATTTTTTTTTAACTTTGAGCTCATGCAACTAGAAACCTACATAAGCGATTTACTCTATAGATATGAGTGTGTTACCATCCCAGATTTTGGATCATTTTTAACACAACGCGTATCGGCGACTATTGTGCACGACTCAAATACATTTTACGCACCCAAAAAGGTATTGTCGTTTAATGAACAAATTCAACAAAACGATGGTTTATTAGCACATTATATTGCAGACGTAGAAAAAATACCCTTTGAAGTTGCCAACAGAAAAATTGCAAAACGTGTTGAAATACTAAAGTCCTATTTAACTCAAGGCGAAACCCTTACCTTCAAAAACATTGGTGAAATTATTTTTAATAACGAAGGTAAAATTTTATTTGAACCAGCCTATCATATTAATTACCTAACAGATGCGTTTGGTCTTTCTCAATTTTCAACACCAGTAGTAACTCGAGAAGTTCTCAAAAAAGAAGCTGAAAAAGTTGAACGTGTTATTCCTATTGCTGTAACACCAGAAAAACGTAAATCAAGACCTTATCTTAAATATGCAGCTGTGGCTTTAATAGCTTTAACGTTGGGAGGACTTGGTGCTTCTAAGTTTTATGTAGAACAAATTGAAACGCATAACCAAATAGCGCAAGAAGAGGCCAAAAAGATGCTCGATGCTAAAATTCAGCAAGCTACATTTAGTCTAAACACACTTCCTGAAATTACACTAAATATTACCAAACAAAAGGGTAAATACCATATTGTAGCTGGTGCATTTAGAATAGAA
The DNA here is from genome assembly GCF_947495925.1 of uncultured Algibacter sp. Lineage (GTDB taxonomy): Bacteria > Bacteroidota > Bacteroidia > Flavobacteriales > Flavobacteriaceae > Algibacter_E. The sequence goes on along the minus strand of NZ_CANMAU010000002.1, from coordinate 137,728 downwards.
GAAAATTGCGATAAAAAAGTAGAACAACTTAGGTCTGAAGGTTTTAACGCTCGCAAAATTGGCACAAATAAATACGGCTTACATGTTGTAGCTTATAATAGCTATGAAGATAGATTAGACGCTTTAAAAGCGCTAAAAACTATTAAGAAAACGCATAATAAAGATGCTTGGCTAGATGTTAAAAAGCTAGATTAGTTTATCCAACAATACACCTATATTTTCCTGCTTTAATACGTAACTTTGCTGCATCAAAAAAATGCCATGAAAGCAAAAACTCCAGAACAATCTAGAACTATAATGACTGATTTGGTTTTACCAAGTGAAACCAACCCTTTAAATAATTTATTTGGAGGCGAACTATTAGCACGTATGGATCGTGCGGCTAGTATTGCGGCAAGACGCCATTCTAGGCGTATTGTGGTTACGGCATCAGTAAATCATGTAGCCTTTAACAGAGCTGTTCCCTTAGGAAGTGTGGTTACTGTTGAGGCTAAGGTGTCTAGAGCATTTAAAACCTCCATGGAGGTTTATATTGATGTTTGGATTGAAGACAGAGAATCTGGAGAACGCACCAAAGCCAATGAAGCCATATATACATTTGTTGCTGTTGATGAAACAGGAAGACCTATTGCAGTACCAGAGGTTACTCCTGAAACCGATATAGAAAAAGAACGTTTTAATGCTGCCTTAAGACGAAAGCAATTAAGCCTGCTATTAGCAGGGAAAATTAAACCTCAACAGGCAAGCGAATTAAAAGCTTTGTTTGAATAATTAAACCTTTTACAATTATAAATGTCTTAATAGCAGAACCAAATCTTAAAATGCTATGAGACTTATTTTTTTATTAATTGCCTTATTTACCCTGTTAAGCACATCATCATGTGCAACGCATGTACGTACCAGACCAAACCAAGTTACGGTAATAAAAACACCACCTAAGCACTATAAAGTCGTTCGGGTTAAAGGCAAACGTTATTATGTATGGAATGGTAAGCACTATCGTAAAACAAGAAGCGGCTATGTGTTTGTAAAAGTATAAACTTTGAGCGTTACCTAAAGGTCGGGCTTTCACAAGTCGCTCTCTACGAGGAGCTCCAACAATGGTTCAATCCCTAACGCAAAAAACTTCAAAAGGATAGTTGTTGTAATTCATATGAATTAGAAGTTCTTGAAAACAACCACAAGATCACGCTTTAAGTTACATTTTGTAAATCCAACTTCCTGGATTTTCAGTTGTAAAGCCTTTAGATATAGTAAAACTTAATATAGTTTCGCCATTACTTGGATTTGTGAAAACTTCTCCTATTTCTTGTTTTGTAGTTACTTTATCTCCCTTTTTCACATATACGGAAGCCAAATTTTTATAAATGGTTAAATAATTTCCATGGCGAATCATTATAATGGGGTTTACATTTTTTAGCTTCAATATTTCACTGACTTCACCATTAAAAACAGCTCGTGCCTTGGCCCCTTTTGAAGTAGCGATGCGCACCCCATTACTTTTAATAGTTAAAGATCTATCTATGGGATGCCTTTGGTTACCATAACCAAGCCGCACAACACCTCTTTCAACAGGCCATGGTAGCTTACCTTTATTCGATATAAAATTTGAAGCTAAAACTCTTTCTTCAGAGGTTAAAGCAAAACTTTTTGAAGTGGCTTTTTTACCCGCCTTTTTATTCGATTTAACAATGGCTGCCTTTATAATCTTATCAATTTCACGATCAATTTTAGCAGCTTCTCTTTGTTTCTGTTTAATCTGGGAAGTGTATAATGATAAATTCTTTTTAATGGAAGCCATCATAACTTGATGCTGCTTCCGCTCCGACTCTAAGGATTTTTGAACAACTCTATTTTCAGCTATCAGTTTATTTTTATCTTCCTGCTGTTTCAATAACTTAATATTAGTCTCTTGTAATTCAGCCGTTTTATTCTTAATAATTTCTCCCTGTTGCTTTTGATGATCGGAATACTGCTTCATATACTGCATCCGTTTATAGGCCTGCTTAAAATCATTAGAAGACAATAAAAACATAATCTTACTTTGTTGATTTTTACTCTTGTAAGACTTAACAATCATTGCGGCATAATCCGCCTTTAACTGCTTTAACTCATCCCTTAAATTTGAAATCTTCTTTTGGTTAGAAGTAATTTCACGAGTTAACAAATTAGCCTGCTGATTCGTAACTTTTATTAAATTGGAAAGTACGTTAATTTTATAATTAAAATCCTCAATTAACGATAGCTGAGATTTTTCTTTAGACTTGTTTTCAGCCCGTAATGCATTGATTTTTTGAATTTCTCTGCGTAATTCTTGCCGGCGAGACTCTAACTGTTTTTGCTTATTGTTCTGAGCATAACCAAAAGCTCCCGAAAGCAATAATAGCATCAAAAAAACGAACTTATATGTTGGTTTTATAGCTATCATTCCAGTTCAATTTTTTTAAACCCAGATGGTATCTTAAATGGAAATCGCAATTCTTCATTGAGCATAACATTTTTATACTCTAATCCAATAATAGTTTCTTCATTCTCTTCAACCGCAATAACTTTTATGCGCTCTGGTATTATTTGTTCTTCAACTTCTTGATACGAAGAATAGTCAATTTGCAAATGCCTAAATTCTTGTGCCTGAGAAATTTGTTGAGACTTTACCTTAAAATTAGTAGGGTACAACAAAAAGAGTATTTCAAATAATTCTTGTTGCGATTTGGGCTGCACAATGTATGAGTCCTTATCCACACTAGCTGTGTAGTCATTAGTTTTTAATGTATACAAAGTCTCTCCAAATAACAAATTTTGAACCTTTTGAAAATCCAATTCAGTTCCCAACAAATCACTTAAATATTTAAAATCACCATCAAAATAAGTGTTATCTAACTTATTATAAAAACTAACCTTTTCTGGCGTAACCATGGCTCTTATTATCGAAAAGGAAGCGCTTATCCATAATACCTTATCTTTTTCAGCTCTAAAATTAACAGCATGTGTTTGCGATTTTCCTTTTTGTTGAAATGTTATTTTAAGTTTCGCCTGCAAAGTTTTAAATTGAGCAGCCTGCTTTGTGTTTTCTTTTATAAGTTGGCGCGTGGATAAATTTAAATTAGCCTCTCCGCTACTTATTGTTTTTGCCGATTTACAACCAACAATCAATAACAAAACAGCACTAATTATTACAGATGAATATTTACTCATTAATTTGACGATTCTATTTGTTTTGCCTTATCACTAAACGTTTTTGCTTTGGTGGTATTGTTTAATAATGTATACGCTTTACTAAGTTGTTTGTAAAAATCTGCTTCCATATTAACATCATCAATAATATAATCTAAACCTATTTCTAATGCATCTATGGCTTTTTGAGGTTGATTTAGCTCATTTTGAGATACTCCATTTATCAAATAAAGTATAGGTTGCGACGGATATTTTTCAAGAGCTTCATTGCTTACGCTTTGGGCTAAGTCAAATTTATCTAAATCTATATAAAGCAACATCACATTTTTTAAGACATTGAAGTTATTTGGTTCTAACTGCAATCCTTCTTCAAAATATTCTAAAGCCTTGACCTTATCATCTTTAGCTAAATAATATTGACCTAATTCAATAACTGTTTTACTATCATTTATAGTGCTCACCATAGCCGTGGCTTCAACCAAATCTGATTCATATTCTGGATGTTCTCCAACAAACTTTACGAAATCGGTGAGTACCTTAAGCTTAGCTTCAGGCTTTATCTCTGGACTTTTAACCACTATTTTCATAGATTCAATAGCTTTTTTTGCTTCATTATCATCTAAATAAAACTTGTATAAAGCCAAGTGAACTAACTGAGAATTTGGATTAATCTTTAGAAGTTCTTTCGCCGTTTCAAAAGCTTTTTTCTTTTCATTGTTCTCGCTATAGCGAAAAATAAGAGCTAAATAATTGGACTCTTTTTCTGGATTATTCTCAACACGCTCCTGTAAGTTTTTAATTTGATCTTTCTTCCTTCCTGTCTTTTCATAAATACGATTCCTCATAATGTCTCTACTTACGGAAACACCATGCTCAGCGTCCATTTCATCCAAAATCATTAAGGCATCGTCATATTTTTCTGTTCTTACATAAAGTGCTGCTAAATCTTCCTTATAATCTGGATGATATTTTACAAGTTGCTTTACTGTTTGAAGTGCTTTTTCATGTTCATTTTGTGAAGCATAAAAACCATACAACTCATCTAAGAACCATTCATTATCAGGGTCTTTGTTAACCGCTTTTTTTAAAGCATCTTCAGCCAATCCAAAGTCGTTTAGCTTAAAATAGCTTTTACCCAGCTCAAAATATAATACTGGAATTGACTTATCTAAGGCAATACACTTCAAAAATGCTTGTGCAGCTCGATCATAGTTTTCAATACTTTTTTGTTTTAATCCTTCATAAAAAAGTTCTTGAAATTCATCATCATTATCACCTAAATCATCATCAGGCGTTTTATTAAAATCTACCTGTGCATAATTCATCTTAGGAACCAAAACAATTCCTAAAAGAAAAACCAGTATGCAAAAACGATTTTTAATCATATAATTTATCTGCAAGCAAATCTTCAACGACTTCAGATTTACTTACAACTTCTATTTTATTACAAGATGATCGCATTAAATCTCTATACTCATTGGCCTTTTCTGGTAAGTTATCTCCAGAATTTTCAAATTTATCTTTACTTGGCCATTGCGCATAAGCCATAAACTCTAAAGGTTTCTTTTTATGTAATCGAGACCCCAAACTTCCTTCATGCTTATATATTAAAGCCGTTAAACCTTTCCAACCATTAATAAAGTTTTCTTCTTGATTAGGTTTTAACTCAAAAGAATAAAGAACAACATACATAATAAGAATAATATTTCTACTCTAAAACCGAATAATCACCAATGCTAATGCTATTAAAATCACCATTATACTTAACATTATTACCAATCATAGCATTGTTTAACTTAGCATTCTTAATTTCAGAATTCGTTTGTATTAAACTGTTTTCTATAGTTGAATTTTCAATAACTGTGTCACTTCCAACCGATACAAAAGGACCTATAGTTGTATTTTTAAGTACCACGTTTTCGCCAATAAAACAAGGCTCAATAATATTAGAATTTTCTTGTTTAGCAGAAGAGGCTATAAGCTGTTCTTCTCCATCAGCCTTTAAAAACCCTAACATGCGCTTATTAGTTTCAATAGTAATTTCTTTATTTCCGCAATCCATCCACTCATCTACAGTTCCTGTTTTGAACACCTTGCCATCAGTCATCATACGTTTAATACCATCATTTATTTGATATTCACCGCCATTCATAATATTTTCATCTAAGATTTCCTGCAATTTTCTCTTTAAAACAGCAACATCTTTGAAGTAATATATTCCAATTACAGCTTGGTCAGAAACAAACGTTTCAGGTTTTTCAACAAGCTCCATTATTTCATCGTTCGAGTTTAATTTTACAACACCATAAGCTTCTGGATTCTCTACTTGTTTAGTCCAAATCACACTATCTGCAGTAGGATCTAAATCAAACTCAGCTCGAATCAATGTATCTGCATAAGCAATTACAGCAGGTCCAGATAAAGACGGTTTCGCACACATTATGGCATGCCCAGTTCCTAAGGGTTTATCTTGACGATAAATAGACGCTTTAGCTCCTAAACTTGTTGCAAGATGTTCTAAACTAGAAACCACATCATTACCAAACCAAGCCGGGTCTCCCAAAACAAAAGCTATTTCTTCAATAGGTTGTTTTAAAACTTTCGCAATGTCTTTTACTAAACGGTGAACAATAGGTTGTCCGGCCACAGGTATTAAAGGTTTTGGTACGGTTAAACTGTGTGGACGTAATCGAGATCCTCGACCAGCCATTGGGACTATAATTTTCATTTTCCTAATTACTTTTTATTATTAATAGCTATATTTTCAATTTTTTATTTTGTTCCTGTGCTTCCAAAACCACCTTCTCCTCTATCGGTTTCAGAAAGTTCTTCTACCTGATTCCATTCAGCTCGTTCATGTTTTGCAATAACCAATTGTGCAATACGCTCTCCATTTTGAATAGTAAAATCTTCGCTTGAAAGGTTTACCAGAATCACACCTATTTCCCCTCTGTAATCGGCATCAATAGTTCCTGGCGCATTGAGTACAGTAATACCTTTCTTTGCCGCTAAACCACTTCGTGGGCGCACCTGTGCCTCAATACCAACGGGTAACTCTATAAACAAGCCCGTACCCACAATACTTCGTTCTAAAGGCTTTAATACTCTATCTTCTGACAAACTAGCACGTAAATCCATTCCTGCGGATGCAATGGTCTCATAGTGAGGTAAATCGTGATTAGACTTGTTTATTATTTTAATTTTCATGCTTTCTTATTTAAAAGTTGCTTAATTTCCTGTCGTTCTGAAAAATATACGATCCCCAAAAATACAATTAACATAGATACACCTACCAAATAATTACCTCTATATTGATAGAAAGATACTATTGAAAATGTTATACTAAGCAGCATATACAAACCTATTTTTTTTAAATTATAAGGAATGGGGTAGTATTTCCGCCCAAAATAAAATGATAACAGCATCATGGTTGAATAGGCTGCCAATGTTGCTATGGCCGACCCTTTATAGCTCATTATGGGAATCAACCAAAAGTTTAGAATTAGAGTTAAAACGGCTCCAAAAACAGAAATATATGCACCAAACTTTGTTCTATCGGTTATTTTATACCAAACGGATAAATTATGATATATGCCTAAACAGAAATTTGCCAATAATAAAATAGGTACAATCCACATAGCGGACCAGTAATCTTCATCTCCAATAAGAATGACTTTTAACACATCGGCAAAAACAACAACACCGAGCATAATTAATGACCCGAAAATGATAAAGAACTCTAATATTTTAGCATAGTTTTTTTGTGGATTTTCCGCTTTAGCATGACTAAAAAAGAAGGGTTCTATTCCTAGTCTATAAGCTGTGGCAAATAAAGTCATAAACAAAGCCAATTTATAACAAGCAGAATACATACCAATTTGAGTTTCTGCAATATTTTCGGGTAATATTTTATCAAGTAAAATACGATCAAAAGTTTCATTTACCGAAAAGGCTAGTCCGGCAACAAAAATAGGCAAGGCATAATGCATCATCTTTTTCCAAAGTTGCTTGCTGAAAGTATAGTTTACTTTAAAGTAAAGTGGCAACATGATTAAAAGCGTTACAGCACTAGCAATCAAGTTTGCAATTAGAATATAATTAATTTCGAAATTTGGCTTGTAAATGGTATCAAAAAATGAAGATTCAAGTGCTAGATCATCCAACCAAATAAGAAAAAACAGATTTAAACCTAAATTTATAACAACGTTTAATATTTTAATTACTGCATACCTTGTGGGTTGCTCATTAGCCCTTAACCAAGCAAAAGGCATAATTACCAAAGCATCGAATAATAAAATCCAAATAACGAGATTAATGTACTCCACTTTAATATCTACCAAACTTGAGATTTGATTTCTGAAGATAATTGCAGAAAAGAAAAATGCTAAAGATGTGAATATTAATGATACTACCGAAGTCCCTATAACTTTGCCTTTATCATCCTCTTTATTATAAAACCTGAAGAACGCGGTTTCCATCCCGTAGGCCAAAATAATATTAAATAAAACAAAATAGGAATAAATAATAGATACGCTACCATAGTCTGCAACTGTTTTTAATACTTCATCATCTGTATGGAGTCTTACCAATAAGAAGCTCAACATTCTAGGTAAAACTGTAGCCAACCCATAAATAAATGTTTGCTTAAATAATGACTTAAGTGCGCTCAATAGTTGTTTTTTATGCCGCTAAAAGTACGTTTTTCGCCAATGCCAACCAAAGATAAGTTATCTCATGAGTGTATCTGTTTTATTGAAGACTTTTAATCCTTTTTAAACCAAATAAAAATGCCTCATAAATGAGGCATTTTTATTTCAAGCAAAGTTTATAATATCAACTTTGTAGCTGTTTTAAAAGGTTTATTTCATTTAAGACTTGTTTTCTAATAAAAATACCCATAACGATTAAAAATACGAATCCAGATACTAGGATATAATAATAAAACCCTACAGATAAACCTTCCTTAAAAAATGGTAATAGCAACGCAAAACCTACAATATATGAAGCAAATACTATGGGGGTAATTATATAGTGCGTTTTGATACGTTGTTTATAATAATTAGTTATTATATTTTTAAACTTACTGGCCTTAACAGAAAGATTAACTTGCTTAAGTTTTTCAATACTAAAACGCTCTATTATTATTCTGGTTAACAAAGAACCTATCATTAACCCTAACGCTAAAGCTACTGTTACATTATTATAGGCTGCGATATAAAAAAAGAATCCTACTAAAACAACTGTTGTAATACCTAGTACGATATTAGTTATACGTTGCTTCTTTTTTAGTAAATCTGTTTTTTCAACAATCAATTCGGCACCATTATGAGGTACTGTTATGTTTAGCTGCATTTTCCATTGGGATTTTAAATCATCAAAATTTATCATTTTTTTACGCATTTAGTTAATTTTTCTTTTATTCTGTGAATTCTCACTCGAATGGCTTCATGGCTTATCCCCATAACATCTGCTATTTCTTTTTGTGGCAAGCCCTCTAGTTCAAGTAGAATAATACTTTTGCCATCACTGTTAAGGGTATTAATACAGTTATATAATTGTTTTAGTTGTATTGACTTATTTTCCTCTTGAAATGAATCATCTGTACTTTCCATTACATTAAGAAGGTTTGAAATTTCAACAGGTTTCTTTTTCCGAAGACTCATTAAACAAGTATTTACGGTAATTCTATAAATCCATGTTGACACACTTGATTCGTTTCTAAAAGTTCCAATATGTTCCCAAATTTTTATAAAAACTTCCTGTGCCAAATCTGCAGACAGCATCTCGTCGCCATTTGTATAACCCATGCATAAACGATGTACCTTAGCATAATTGGATTTATATATTTTGTCGAATTTAGACTCCAACGTTTTCATAAATTTATTTTAATTCAGCTTTAATCGAACTTAATAACCATTCTGGTTGATCGTACATGATAAAATGTGCTGAACCTTTGGCGTATTTAATAGTATAGTTATCAAGATTGGTATATTGTGCATCGAAGTTCTTTTTAACATTTTCCTCACCATAAGGTTCAGTAGCTGCTAAAATAGACACAGGAGCCTTTATAGAAGCTATAGTTTCACGTAAATCCAATTTCATTAAATCTGTATAACCATAAACATAAGTCTCTCTATCGGCCTTTAAAATCCAATCTTTAATAAGTACTTGCTTATCTTCTTTTGAGGTCATACCAGACGCCATTTGGGTAGCCATGGCGCCAAAAGCCTCTGCATTCATTTCTAATGATTGCTTGTTATAGGGGTTATCATATTTTACATTTTCACTTTTAAAATTAGGCATCATTAAGGCTCCAATAGAGGGTAAGGCATCTATAACAATAACTTTTTTGAATTTAGCATCTTCATCAGAAGCCAACCAAAGTCCAAGAGAACCTCCTAAACTATGCCCAATTATTGTTGCCTCTTCCAAATGCTCATTAGAAATATAAGAAGCCACACCTTCTTTAACTTTTGGTAACCATGGTTTTTCTATAGGTGCTACATCACCAAATCCAGCAAAAGTAAAAATATGGCATTCATTTGTTTTTGATAAGTCTTCTACAACCTCATTCCAAACATCTCCAGTACAAGCAAAACCAGGAAATAACAATATAGGATCACCGTTTCCAACAACGTCTACTTTAAAAGATGGATTTGTTTCAGCATTTGAAAAAAAACTGAAAGACATAACTACTAAAAATACTAGGTTTTTAATTAATTTCATGATATACATTTTAAATTGATTTTCCCTTTAGATTCAAAATCAAAAAAATGTTACATAAAATTTTAAAAAAATAAAAGCCCCACTAAAAAGTGAGGCTTTATTTTGTGAAGATTCTTCACTATTTTAAAGAATTGTTCTAATTATTTAAAGCTTCAGCTCCACCAACAATTTCTAAAATCTCATTAGTAATTGCCGCTTGACGTGCTTTATTATAAGTTAATTTCAATTGATCTCTTAACTCTGTAGCATTATCTGTTGCTTTATGCATTGCTGTCATACGTGCACCATGCTCTGAAGCAAAAGAATCTCTAATACCTTTATACAATTGTGTTTTTAAAGACTTAGGAATAAGCTCTTCAACAATTTCTAGTTTTGATGGTTCAAAAATGTAATCTGCATTAACATTAGCATCACCTTCAACTGGAACAATTGGTAAAAACTGCTCAGTCATCACTATTTGAGTTGCTGCGTTTTTGAATTTGTTATAAACTATTTCAATTTTATCAAACTCACCCGCAACAAACTTATCCATTAAAAGTTGAGCGATTTCGGCAACATTATCAAATGTTAAATCATCAAAAACTTCACTCTTATTAGCAATAACATTATTGGTCTTTTTAAAAGCATCATTTGCCTTTTTACCTATAGCTAAATAAGAAACCTCTTGATTAGCATAAGTTTCAGTAGTTAATTTATTAACCTCTTTAATGATGTTTGAATTAAAAGCTCCTGCTAAACCTCTATTAGATGTAATAGGCACTATAAGCACTTTCTTTAACTCACGCTCTTCAGAATAAGCACTGCCAGAATCTGCATCTAAAGTCGCACTTAAGCTTTGTAAAAGCTCAGTTAACTTATCTGCATAAGGACGCATTGCTGTAATAGCATCTTGTGCCTTCTTTAACTTAGCGGCCGATACCATTTTCATGGCACTGGTAATCTGCATCGTTGAAGATACTGATGATATTCTGTTACGTATTTCCTTTAAATTTGCCATATTTTAAAATATGAAATAGGATTCCCACTTTCGTGGGAATCATAAATTATGCTATATATTTTCCTGATAAATCTTTTGCTACAGCTGTTAATGTATCTGTAACCTCATCAGTTAATTTTCCTGCTTTTAATGTGCTTAATACACCTGCATGCTTAGCTCTTAAGAATTCAATGAAATCTCTTTCAAATTCTTTAACTTTCTCTACAGGAACATCTTTTAACAAGTTTTTTGAACCTGCGTAAATAATTGCGACTTGATCTTCAACTGTAAATGGATCGTTTTGAGCTTGTTTTAAAATCTCAACGTTACGTTTACCTTTTTCAATTACATTTAAAGTAACAGCATCTAAATCTGAACCAAACTTCGCGAAAGCTTCTAATTCACGGAATTGTGCTTGGTCTAACTTTAATGTACCCGATACTTTCTTCATGGACTTAATCTGTGCGTTACCTCCAACACGAGATACCGAGATACCAACGTTAATTGCAGGACGAACACCAGAGTTAAATAAATCTCCATCTAAGAAAATTTGCCCATCTGTAATAGAAATTACGTTTGTTGGGATATATGCAGAAACGTCACCTGCTTGAGTTTCAATAATTGGTAAAGCTGTTAAAGACCCTCCACCTTTCACTAATGGTTTTAATGAATCTGGTAAATCGTTCATGTCTTTAGCAATACTGTCATCATTGATCACTTTTGCAGAACGCTCTAATAATCTAGAGTGTAAGTAGAAAACGTCACCTGGATACGCTTCACGTCCCGGTGGTCTTCTTAATAATAAAGATACCTCACGGTAAGCAACAGCTTGTTTAGATAAATCATCATAGATGATTAATGCTGGGCGACCAGTATCTCTAAAGTACTCACCAATTGCAGCACCCGCCATTGGCGCGTATACTTGCATTGGAGCAGGATCAGAAGCATTTGCAGCTACAATGGTTGTATATGCAAGTGCACCTCTTTCTTCTAATACTTTAGCAATATTCGCTACTGTAGATGCTTTTTGACCTACAGCAACATATATACAATATACAGGCTCACCTGCATCGTAAAATTCTTTTTGATTTAAGATGGTATCAATACAAACTGTTGTTTTACCAGTTTGACGGTCACCAATAACCAACTCACGTTGTCCACGACCTACAGGAATCATCGCATCGATAGATTTGATACCTGTTTGTAATGGTTCAGTTACAGGCTCACGGAAAATAACTCCAGGCGCTTTACGCTCTAAAGGCATTTCATAAGTTTTACCAGAAATTGGTCCTTTTCCATCAATAGGATTTCCTAATGTATCAACAACACGACCAACTATACCTTCACCAACATTAATCGAAGCAATACGTCTTGTACGTTTTACTGTAGATCCTTCTTTTACACCTACTGATCCACCTAATAATACAATACCAACGTTATCTTCTTCAAGGTTTAGTACAATACCTTCAAGTCCGCCTTCGAATTCAACTAACTCACCATATTGAGCGTTTGATAATCCGTAAGCACGTACAATACCATCACCTACAGTTAATACAGTTCCAACTTCATCTAATGAAGCGCTAGCCTCAAAACCTGAAAGTTGTTTTTTTAAGATTGCTGATATTTCAGCTGGTTTTACTTCTGCCATCTTATTATTTATTTAGATATATAAATATCTTAGTTTAATGTAAATTCTCTTTTTAAATTGTTAAGTTGATTTGCAACACTAGCATTATATTGCACATCACCAACTCGTAAAATGAAACCACCTAAAATGCTTTCATCAATAATATTTTCTACTTCAACATTTTTACCTGTCAGTTCTTTAGCCTTTGCTAAAACTTCCTTCTTTAATGCTGGCGTTAACGCCACAGCTGTTGTAACAGTAGCTAATTGAATACCTTTAGACTCATCATACAGGGCATTGTATTTTGATGCTACGTTACCTAAAATATCAATTCGGTTATTGGTATCTAAAATATCAATTAAGCTTAATGTTATTTTATTAGATTTTTTAAAAACATCTAATAAAACCGCTTTCTTGTTAGAAGAAGGCACTACAGGACTTTGAAGCATGCTGCTTAACTCTTTACTATCTGCAATAGTATCAGCAATTAACTTCATATCTTTATTTACAGCATCTGCTGCTTTTTGATCTGATGCTAAGCTCAATACTGCTTTTGCATAACGGATTGCTGCTCTTGCTCCTGCCATGTCCTTATTTTGAAGTTTTTTCAGCCAACATAGTTTCAACCAACGCTAATTGTTTGTCTTTGTTAGATAATTCAGTACGCACTACTTTTTCAGCAATCTCTAGAGATAAGCCTGCTACGTGATTTTTAAGTTCAGCCATCGCTGATTTCTTTTCACTTTCAATAGCAGCTTGTGCTTGCTCTATAATTTTATTAGCTTGTTCTTGAGCTTCACCTTTAGCGTCTTCAATCGTTTTATTTTTAATATCACGCGCTTCTTTTAACATCGCTTCACGTTCTGCTCTAGCTTCTTTCAATAACTTCTCGTTATCAGCCTGAAGATTCGTCATTTCTAATTTTGCTTTTTCAGCAGAATCTAACGCATCTTGAATACCATCTTCACGCTTTTCAACAGCATCAAGAATAGGTTTCCAAGCAAATTTTCTTAAAAGTAAAACTAACCCTATGAACAATACTAATTGCCAAAAGAATAATCCTATTGAAAACTCATTAATTAACTTTTCCATTTATCTATATAGATTTTAAACTGTACTAATTTTTAAAAAACAGCTTTAACCAACCGTTAAAGCTGTTTTCGTTTTTTTAAGCTGCAAATAAAGCAGCAAATCCAATACCTTCAATAAGTGCTGCTGCAATAAGCATAGCTGTTTGGATTTTTCCAGAAGCTTCTGGTTGACGTGCAATGGCATCCATTGCAGATCCACCAATTTTACCGATACCTAAACCAGCACCAATAACGATTAAACCTGCTCCTACAATGTTTGGAATTGTCATAATGTATATATATTAAAAATTAAACATTCTTTTTTAGTGGTCGTCATGATGTTCTTCAACAGCCGACCCGAAATATAAAGCAGATAACATGGTAAAGATATATGCTTGTAATGCAGCTACTAAAAGTTCTAACAATGATAAAGCAAATGCTAAACCAAATGATAATGAACTTCCTAGCCAGTTTTTAAATATGAACATTAAACCAATTATACTCATTAATACAATGTGACCCGCTGTGATATTTGCATACAAACGAATCATTAATGAAAATGGTTTAATAATAGTACCTAACAACTCAATTGGTGCTAAAATTATTTTCATAGGTGTTGGCACCCCTGGCATCCAGAAAATGTGACCCCAGTAATTTTTATTAGCTGTAAAAGTTGTCAAGAAATATGTGATTAGTGCTAAAGCTAATGTTACCGCAATATTGTTTGTAACATTTACCCCTAGCGGTGTTAATCCTAGTAAGTTAATAATCCAAATAAAGAAGAATACAGTTAACAAATAAGGCATATACCTTTTGTATTTCTTTTCTCCAATATTGGGAACAGCAATATCATCTCTTATATAAAGAATAATTGGCTCTAAGAATCTACCCATTCCCTTAGGGATACTAGATGTTTTATATCTTTTAGCCATTCTGCTAAACATAACAAACATGAGTAGTCCAACTAAAAATATGGTAAATACATTCTTAGTAATAGAAAAGTCTATTGGTTTTACATTTGTTGGGTGATGATGCTCATCAAGATCGATAGTTCCAGCAGCATCCGTTTTGTATACCTTATTATGAAATAATGTGTAGTAATCTCCGTTTACCTCAGCAACAGATTCTCCATGATGAAATTTTGAAGAAGAAAATACTTTTAATCCATTGTCCCATAAAATAACTGGTAAAGGAAAACCAACATATTTATGCTCTCCAGCATCTGTAGTGTAAGATGTTAGGCTAAAATCATGCGTATCAAGTAAGTGATGATTTATATATTCTTTTATTTCAGTTTTTATATCTCCCTCTCCTTCATGTTTTTCTTCTTTAGCAAAAGAAAACGCTGTTATCATTAAGAAGAATAAACAAATCGTTTTTCTAGAAATAATATTTTGCATATCACTTATTATAAATAGTGGCTTAAAAATCGGTGCAAAGGTATGTTTTTATCTGAAAAGCCAAAAACAAATTTTAATATTATTTATTTACTTCAATTTTAACTATTTATAATTGTCCAAACTGTTGAGAAACTTGGACAAAATAACACTTTCGACTATGAGACAAACTACATATGGAATGAAGAAAGTTAAAAACTCTGAGCGTGTTAAATCGCCATCTGCATTATACTCTGGGTAGAAAAGAATAAAAAAGAAAACGAATTTTAACATGCTTGCGAACATAAAGATAAACCCCAGTTGATCTCTTAATCGTTTTTTTAATAAAAACAGAAGCACAATAACTCCACAAGCCAGCAAAATATTAATGCTATAAGAGTATACTAATTGATTAACTTCTACTGCGATTTCAAATAAAGAATTAACAAGAAAATGAAAAGCAAAAGCTATAACAGCAATAAAAACTACCGTCAAGCAGTTTATAACAAGTTTTCTTAAAGTCAAGGGTTTAACTTCTTTATTTGTTTAAGTACGGCATACAATGAAATGGCGACGCCTGCGAGGGTGCATATCACCAAAAAAGCTTTGGAGTTATCTGTAAATTTGGCATCTAACCATTTACCCAATATTACAAAAAGGTAAATGGTAACACCCATTTGTATTGCAATTCCAGATAAAGCAGCAATTTGCTTAAGCTGTTTTGCCTGCTTCTGGTTTTCTTTGTTCTTGTGGTTGTGCGCCATTACCGTTATTCATTGCTTTTACAGTGCCTTTCATTACACAAGTCACATTAAAAGTAGCTCCGGGTTCTACAGCTAGTTTGCCAACAACAACTTCGCCTTCAATATGTGCAGAAGATTTTAAAGTTAAAGTACCTGATAAAGCTAATTTTCCAGAAAACTTCCCTTCAAAATAAGCATCGGTGCCATTTAAAGTACCTTTTATTAAACCTGCTTTTCCAACAACCACTTTTCCTGTAGTTTTAATATTTCCTTCTATAGTACCATCGATTCTAAAATCGCCTTCACTATTGAAGTCGCCAATCATTTTTGTGCCTTGGGCTACAATATTCTGGCTTGCTGAACCTTCTGTCATTTGTCTTTCTTTTTTGTTTTCAGAGAACATAATAATTATTTGTTAGGGTTAGTTATTATAGAGATTCAAATATGCATCCAAGTTTTTATGAATCTGCATAATTTGATAGTTTGTAGATGAAACTACAAAATAGGGGGCTTTTATTTTTTTCTTATCTTCTTTAATTATCAATTGATCAAATGTTTCAGCAACCTGTTTCGATTTTATACCGTGCACAATAACGAAAGTTGTTTTAGGATCATAAACATCTACAGACGACTTTAACTTATAATACCTAACATGTTTTAGAACCGTATCTAAAGTGGTTTTAAAACCTGAAATAGTTTCTTGTTTTGGTTCTTTAAATTGAAACACAACCTTATGTCCAACCCTAATACTGTCATTAGATTCAACAAAATCGGTGCTAGCTAATTTAGGCAAAATATTTGATTCGATATTTTGAGCCTGTTTCCCCTCGGGAGTATTCGCATAAGTAACTGCCAAATAATTAATATCTTTTTTATAAGCTTCGTAGCCGTATAAACGCCCGTTGGCGGTGGCTTTTAGCAATTCAAATTTTGGTACAATGGCGTCACCATCAAACCTATTGATATAATCTTCACTTTTTGAAATCACAGCCGCGTATTCCTGGTTTTCATGCTGAATATATAAAGCTTCGTATAAGCTTTGCGGACTATTTTCATCTCTTCCAGATACGAGTTCAGGGTTTTTTAAAATAGTAGTATATCTAGAATCGGGATATGTATTTATAATATTGTTTTTTGCAATTAAAGCTTCGTCACTTTCACCTAATAATTCGTAAATTTTATACAAGTTATATTCAGAAGGTAATATGAGCCTTTCTTCAGGGTTGCTTTTTAATAAATTTTGAAATTTACTTTTTGCTAATTCGTATTCCTTAAACTTCTCTTTATAAATAAGCCCTAATTGATAGTATGCATAATTTCTATCTTTTGAAATACTATCTATTTCTTTTTCGTCTGTTGGTATTTTTGAAATATAATACTCAGGGTCAAACTTTTCTTCGTTTGAAATTGTTGCTAAAGCATCAAATGCTGGGTTGCTCGTAGCTAAACCTGAAAACCCTTTGCTCGATAGCCTCCAATCGTCCTCTAATTGCCTATCTCCCCAGATTTTAACAAATTCATTTTTGCCATAAGCCACTGTGGTGGGGTTATAAAAGTAAAACAATGGTGCTTTATCAACTGCGCCTATGCTTGATCGACCTCCAATTTGGTTATTAACAGTTACAAGTCCATTATTACGCTCTGCTGCCTCGGCACGTTCTTTTTCGAGTTCTGCCTTAAATTTTAACTCCTTAACATATTCATTAAAATACAAAGCACGCTCTCCATCAGGCATATTGATTAACCTTAAAACACTATCATTAACTTTAGCAATACCTTCGTAGTAAATAACATCGTTCAAGTTATCTCGTTTTCTTTTAATAACACGATATGGTTTAGAATTTAATGGGAGACTACTCATTGTACTATCATAGTACTCACCAGCATCTGCATACAGAGAACTATCAAAGTACATATCGCCAAGAGTTTCATAATTCTTAGCTTTCAAATGATTATCTCTGGTATCCGTTCTTAAGGAATAATTATAATAAGCGATAGCTAAAGAATCTGAACCTAAATTTCGGTAAAACTCGGCGGTTTGATGGTATATTTTATCTAAAAACGGTCTATTTTCTCTATTTTCTTCTAATTCTCGCAATAATTCGGCTATTTCAAACCGATCATCATGCTCAACATCAAAATTCTTAACTTTTTCCAGATGCGCTGCAATCATATAGATTCTAGGTATCTTTCTATTTAGTTCAATCACTTTATCAAAAACAATGTTAGCACTATCCTTGTAACCTAATTTATTATACAATTGTCCCTGAATAAAACGGTATCTCCCTCGTTCGTCATGATTTTTTGTAGCATGAGACGCAATTTCTAATTGGGTAATGGCCGTATCAATAACTTGGGTATTTAAATAGGCTTGTGCTAAAGTTGATGTAGCATCGGCCAAATCTTGACCTTCAATATCTTCTTGTCGCAATAGTCGTTTAAGATTCTTAATAGCCAGCTCATTATTATCTAAACGCATATTTGTTTTCTCGCGCCAAATTTTTGCTTGATTTATCTTATCACTAGCAGCATATTTGTATAAGATATAATTGAAAGCTTCCAAAGCTGGAATAAAGCGCTCATCAAAATACCTAGATTTACCTAAAAGTATATAGGCTTCATCCATTTGAGGGTTTTTTTCTTTGCCCTCAATATTCATACTATGCTTTTGAATAGCTTTTATAGCCTTCTCTTCTGCTCTTGTGAAGTTTTCGTTTTTTGATTGCCCCGGCAACACAATTTCTTCGGTAAGCTGCATGCGCTCAACTGGTAAAACTTCCCAATAATTATCAAAATACGAAGCATTCAGACTTTCCTTTCCTTGCTCTAAAGCTATTTGACCATTATACAAAATATTATATTCTGTACTTAGGGCATGCATATTCCTACTAATAAACTTATCCTTTTTTCTGGAGCAGCTAAACGCAAGTAACGCACAAAAAACAAAGGTTAGTATAGCTTTAAAAGATGTTTTCATTGACTTTAGAATTTTTACTCCGCCTGGAATAAAATAAAAATTTTGTTCTTAAATCAACCGCTTTGTTTTGTTCGAAAAAATCACATTTCTTTAAATTAATCAACAGAATAATTTCTAAGAACTCATTTCAAGGCAGGTATTTTTAGTCTAAAATAATAACTATTATACGTTGTTATTATTATATAGCTGGGTAAAAATAAACATCTTTTTGAATTATCGGCAGATATCTGTAGAAATTACCATAATTAGTACTCTAACTAAAAGGATTATGGCAACTAGAGATTAACCAGCAAAATGGGCCTCTAACTCCTTTAAAGTAGCCTCGCTCGTAGCCAAATCTTTTACAACTTCACCTTTTTCTAACACTACAATACGCTCACAAACCTCTGTAACATGCATTAAATCATGACTAGAAATTAAAACGGTAACTCCCTTTGCTTTGGCTAAATTCTTTATAATTTCTTTTAATCTGATTTGAGTTGTTGGGTCTAAATTGGCAAAAGGCTCATCTAGGATAACAACTTCAGGATTTCCAATAAGCGCTGCCACAATTCCAGCTTTCTTTTGATTTCCTTTACTCAAATCTCGTAAATACTTTTTTTGCCCTAATATTTCTCCATGAAAAAAGTTTGAAAACTGAGCAACAAGGGCATCAACATCTGCCTTGTTTTGCCCTCGTAATTCACCAATAAAATAAAAATATTCTTCTGCTGTTAGATATCCAATCAAAAAGCTTTCGTCAATAAAAGCAGATGTAAAAGGTTTCCAATCTTCACTTTCATTTACCAAAATATCGTTATTTATAATAGCACCCGTAGTCGGTTGAATTAAGTCTAATAACAAACTAAAATACGTCGTTTTTCCAGCACCGTTATTACCAACTAAGCCAAAACTCTGCCCTTTAGGAATCTCTAAAGCCTCTATATTTAGAACTTCATTTTCATTGTATTTTTTTGAAAGATTCGATGTTGTAATCATGATTTGAATAAAATTTTAAAATCCTTATTTTTTTTCAGCAAAAGCGGCAACGGTTTTATACTTTCCTTTTTGATAAATTGTTTCAATTTTATTTAAAAAGAAATTTCTAAAAACAATACCTAAAACGCCACTAAGAGCCAGAACTAATAATCCTACTTGAAAGTTTACTATTTTATAAGGAATATAAAAAAGTAACATTGGCAACACTAATTTGGGTATTGCAATTAACATTTGCGTTGGGTTAAACCCATTCGTATTACTAAACGCTTTGGCTTTTACATTAAGTTCTACAGGTACCCTATTTAAAGCACCGCCAAATAGTGTAATAAATGAGTTTAGTCCTATATTAAAAAGCGCCCCTGCTCCTATCATACCAAAAATATCCCACCCAAAATATAAATAAGGTGTGCTCAGTATAAAAGATACGGACACAGCAACAACCATTAAGTACCATTTGGACTCTAAATACTTTTTATACGGAATATTCTGGCTCATTAATAATTTATAGTATTCGCTATCCCAAGATGGAACTAATTGACCAAATGTCATTAAAAAACCACCAGTTACAAACATTGAAGCAAAGGCCAAAAACGCCGGCATATCTTTATAGGCATCTTGTGTATAAAAAATTAATCCATAAAACAGAAATAGACCCGACATCATTAAAACCTGTTTTGGTCGCGCATTTCTTAAAATTAAACGCACATCATTCTTCAAAAATATAGCAAGGCTTCCAAACCGATTCATCCAATTTAATTCTAAACTATCAACTTTATCGGCTTTTTTAGAAATTGCACCATCCAAATAAAACCCTTTTCTGATATCTGAAAAATTCTTTTTATACAATGCAAAAAGTAAAAGGAATGGTAAAACAATTAAATAAGGCTGATCGTATAGCGCGTTAAAAGCCAAACCAATAGGTTCTGATATTTTAAAGACATTATAAACTTCTAGCCCTATAAAAAGAAATAGCACACTTGTGATACTATAGAAAAATGTATTGTTTTTATTAATTAAAAAATTAGTAAAATTAATACATAGAGAAAAAGCCATAACCGACAAAAACCAGCAAATAACATGAATAAAGGAGTAACCCTGAACTAGTAAAACTATGCTGAAAGGCAAAAAAATAAAAAACGGAATAAAGTTAAAAAACGAAATAGTAGTTTTTCCAAGTAAATAATGAATAATGGCCTCTCGTTTTATTGGAACAACCATAAACGGCTTTATATTCATGACTGGTAATTGCTGCAAAAAGAATCGAACTGCCAGTTCCAATACATACCAGTATATTAAAAAGTTATTAATAACCGTAATGGGATCCATATTTGGCATAATTTTTTTGGAAATAAAAAATAAACCGACACCAATCATTATAGCGGCCCCACCAAAATAGATTGCAGCAAAAATCAGCATTATTTTAATAGCTACTCCCTTTTGAAAATAAGAGGCTCTAGTAAACTGTTTCCACTCTAAATTTAAAAACAATCGAATCATTTGTCAGTTTAAATTAATTCTAAGATTATTACCAAAAAGTCCTTAGTTTATTGCATGTGTTTTTGAGCAACTTCTTGAACTTTTGCTCCCCAAGTTTGTCCAAAAGAAATGGCTTTTTGGGTAAGTCCCAATTGTTTTTCTGCCAATTTCTTTCCTAAATCTGTTTTATAAAAAACGATTAGCTCCTTAACTTCATCATGAGTAAATTCACTCATATAAAGTTCAGCAAGTTTATTGTATAGACCGCCTAAGGTACCCTGAGCTTCCTTTATGTAAGCCGCTCTGTTTATTTCCGGCACCATAGTTCCAATTTGCGTAATAGCATTTTCAAAAGCAGCTCCCGCACCTGTCATTTTTAAAAACTCAATAGTTTCGTTTTTATAATTGGAATTCTCTTGAGCTTGAGTAAAGTTTACTACTGATACAAACAGGCATGCGAATAAGATTTTTTTCATTTTGATAAATTATATTGATGGTTAAAGTTTCTTGTAAGTATACAAACAAGATATAATGTTACACAATTTTAAAAGAATTGTATTCTGGGTACTTTTGATTTAGTTTTTCTTCTAATTGTTTTGGAATAATAATCATTGAAATCCATGTAAGTAATATGTATATCACAATAAGTGTTGCAACAATTAATTCTGTAGTATTTGTCCACTGTCTATCTGGTTTAAATAAAGTTTGAATCCAAATTCCAATATTTAAAACATGTAATAAACCTCCGGCCTGAATAGTACACTTATCAAATAGCCTTTTTTTACCCGTTTATTCAGTTTCCTCTTAATTTCAATCTTAAATTTTGAAACATCTAAAGGTTTATTAGGTGTTATTTTCCACTGGTTTTCAATGCCATTAGCTAAATGATCTACAAGTTCTACTTGAACTTTATACCGTTCAACATACCTGTTTTTGGTAAAGTCGAAAATGTGGGATATTTCGTCTTCCGTTAACGTTTTCATTAATCAAATCGAAATTTCGGATTTACTAAAGCACGCATCGTCTTAATATAGTTTTCGAGTTCTGCAAGTTTACTCACCGTTTCTTGGGTACCTAACTCCGTTAAACTATAATATTTACGCATCCTGTTACCAATTTTCATAATATCAACTTCCAAAAGTCCTTCAGCCTCCAATTTATGTAATGAGGGATATAATGCCCCTTCTGTTAATTTTAGTTCGCCTTTAGTAATATCTTTAACTTTTTGCGTAATTTCATAACCGTACATTTTATCATTTTCGTTCAAGAGCTTTAAAATAATGGTTGTCAGACTACCTTTATACAATTGAGAGTTTTTCATAATTTTGCTAATATACATAATGTTCTTATGCATAATAATATTATGTGTTACTTTTTTACTAAAAATGCCACTATTTTTTACAGGCTTCACTATTTTTGTGCAAAAATTTAACACATGTCTTCATTTCATAAACTTTCAGTTAAGAATATAACCAGAGAAACTGATAAAGCCATTAGCATTTCTTTTAATATTCCAGAAAATCTTAAGGATACTTTCGCCTTTAAATCTGGTCAGTATGTTACACTGAAAACGAATATCAATAACAACGAAGTAAGACGTGACTATTCTCTATGCGTTTCACCAAAAAGTGGTGAACTTAAAGTAGCCATAAAAGAAGTTAAAGATGGTACATTTTCGGCTTACGCAAATAACACTTTAAAAGTTGGTGACACCATTGAAGTCGCTCCTCCAAAAGGACGTTTTATTTTTGAACCTAATGACTCTAAAACTAAAAATATAGCATTATTTGCAGCAGGAAGTGGCATTACTCCAGTTTTGAGCATTATTAAATGTGCTTTAGAAGAAGAGGTTTACAGTAAGGTAATTCTTGTTTATGGAAATAAAACAACCAAAGACACTATGTTTTTGCAAGAACTTTTAGATTTACAACATAACTATAAAGATCGTTTTTCCGTTCAGTTTGTGTTTAGTCAACAAGACGAAGAAGATGCTATTTTTGGTCGAATTGAAAAAAGTACCGTTAATTATGTTATGAAGAATGAGCATAAACATGTTGAAGTTGATGCTTATTACTTATGTGGACCCGAAGGTATGATTCATACTGTTAAAGACGTTTTAACAGAGCACAATATTGATGAAAGCAGAATTCATTTCGAACTTTTTAAAGCTGCAAAACCAGCCGAGGTAAAGGAAGTCGCTGTTACATCGGGAAGCACTAATATCTCAATCACCGTTGATGATGAGACTTCGACTTTTAAAATGTCTCAAAAACAAACGATTTTAGAAGCCGCTTTAGACGAAGATATCGATGCACCATACTCGTGTCAAGGCGGTATTTGTAGCAGTTGTTTAGCTAAAATTACTGAAGGCGCAGCTACCATGCGCCAAAATAATATATTAACGACAAGTGAAGTAGCTGAAGGATTGATTCTAACCTGCCAAGCGCATCCTACCACACCCACACTTGCAATTGATTTTGATGACGTCTAGGTTTAAACATTTTAATAAGACAGAATAATTTCATTCCTTTTCATTATGATTTACCTTCCTGTTGAAAAACACTAACAGGTTAATAAATGAACAATAATTTTAGGTAATCAAGACTCCGAAAACCCTTTCTTTTCTATCTGATTTTTTAGTGCGAATTTCTTCCTAAAAAACAACCTCTTTAGAAAACCACAAACTTAAGCTTTTCTTATTCATTTTAAGAAAACACCAACAAACCAATAGGTTTAATGTGTTTACTTAAAATAATGTGTGTAAATAATTACAATTCTTTAAAAACACCCGTCATTCCTTGACATTTATTTATATGTTACATGGTTTTGACGATATGTTGTATCGTCGAACTCATATCCATGCTATGTTTGTCTTAATATTATTTATTAACTAAACTAAAATTATTTTAAGCTTATGAAATCAACAAAATTACTCAAGCTAAAATTTCAACATCCATTCCTGATGTTGTTAATAGCATTGCTAGCAGGGACCGCTCTAGCAAGTGCTCAAGACTTATCAATTAGCGGTACCGTTTCCGATCAGAATAATCAACCATTAGCTGGAGCTAACGTATTGGTTAAAGACTCATCCAATGGGGCGCAAACAGACTTCGATGGTAATTTTACAATTCAGGCATCTAGTGATGCCATATTAGTTGTGAGTTATCTTGGGTTTGTTTCTCAAGAAATTCCAGTTAATGGACAAACAACGATAACAGCAGTTCTTGTTGAAGATGCAAGTCAACTTGATGAAGTCGTTGTTATTGGATATGGAAAACAAAAGAAGTCTGATTTAACGGGTGCTGTTGCTCAAGTTGGATCAAAAGAAATAGAAAAATATACTTATAGTGATGCCACACAGGCACTACAAGGAAGAATGGCTGGTGTAAATGTCTCCCAACAGGGTGGAGCACCAGGTGCCAGTTCAATTATAACAATTAGAGGTACAGGTACATTCTCAAACAACGGGCCTTTATTTGTTATTGATGGTATGATTACGGGCAGTATGGATTCGGTTAATCCAAATGACATTGAAAGTGTTTCTGTTCTAAAAGATGCATCTGCAACTGCTATTTACGGATCTCGTGCTGCCAACGGTGTAGTAATAGTTACCACCAAAAAAGGTAAAAAAGGACAAATAAGTATTGAGCTTGATGCCAATTATGGCTTTGAAAATGTTATAAACGAGGTGAATTGGGCAAACGCAAGACAATATGCAGATATTGTAAACCGAGCAAATGATAATGACGGTGTTGCAAGAAAACCAGCAAACGATACAGAGTTCGACCCTAATTATACCAGTAATTTATATGATGATTCATTTCAAACTGCTGGCGTTTCAAATACTAACCTTAGAATGTCAGGTGGGGGCGAACACAGTGTCTTTACACTATCATTAAGTCATTTAGATAGAGAAGGTATTGTAAAGTTCTCTGAGTTTAAAAGAACCACCGCTAGGCTTAATGCTGGGTTGGATAAAGGCAAATTCAAAATGGAGACTAACATTGGTCTTACAAGAACAGTTGACGATCCGAACGTTTATTTCAATAAAGAAAGAAATCTTTTACCAACCATTAGGTTAAGAAATGATGCAGGGGAATGGAGCTCTGATGACAGAGCCGACAGAGGAATTACAACGGCATACGGAGCTTTCTATGGTCAAGGTACAATCACCAATGAATTGGCACTAGCAAACTTAGAGGAAAGAACCATTAAAAACAATAGACTAGTAGGGAATATTGCTGGCTCTTTCGAAATAATTGAAGGCTTAACTTATAAACTTAATTTAGGTATTGAAACTTCAGCAAGAAATAATTTTAGGTTTAGTCCGGATGAACAAGTTATTTATAATGGTAGTAATAAGGCCACTTCAGAATTTTTCGAAGAAAACAGTAATACTTTAAATACGCTAATCGAAAACACGCTTAACTATAATAAAACATTTAACAAACATAAAGTTGATGTATTAGCAGGTTTTACAGAACAAAAAAATAACAGAAGATATCTTGGAGTGAACGCTATTAATGCCACTAATGGCATTAGTGTAGGGCGAGCTTTCTCAAAAGAAAACCTACAATCATCTACAGGTGAAGATATCACATCTTCAATTCAATCATACTTTGGTAGATTAAATTATACTTATGATGATAGATATTTACTTACTGCAAGTATTCGACGTGATGGTTCTTCATTCTTTAAAGAAGACCTTAGATGGGGGGAATTCCCTTCTTTCGCAATTGGTTGGAATTTAAGCAACGAACAATTTATGCAAAATTTCAATGCACTGACTAACATTAAGTTTAGAGCAGGATATGGAGAAATTGGTTCCAACAATGTAAATGCTTATGTTATTGAGCCTTCTATAAACCTATTTAGTACTTATGTTACATCAGACCCAAACTCAAGAGAAACTGGATATGCCGTTACTAGAGGAGTTAATCCAAATATATTCTGGGAAACAACAAAAACAACAAATATTGGTCTAGAGTTTAATGCATTTCAAAGCAAACTTAGTGTAACATTAGATTACTTTATTAAAAAATCTGAAGATATATTAGTGGATATTCAATTACCTTTATATACCGGTTTTTCTAATAGAATTCCATTTAATAGAGGAAGTATAGAGAATAAAGGTTTTGAATTTTTAGCAACCTATGCAGATTCGTTTGGCGACTTTAACTTTAGCGTAACTGGTAACTTCTCCACCTTGGATAATAAGGTAACTTCATTAGGAGGTCAAACTCCAATAGTTGGTGGTGGCTTTACATCAAACGGGTTACAAGGAACAAGAACTGATATTGGAGAACCAATTGGATCATTTTATGGTTGGGTAACAGATGGAATTTATGCAACCGATGCAGAAGCGGCTGCCGCTAATGATCAATCAGGAAATCCTCAACAAGGTGATTTAAAATTTAAAGATTTTGAAGGAAATGGTTTAGACGAAGATGATAGAAGATATTTGGGAAGTCCAATTCCTAATTTCGAATATGGCCTAAATATTTCAGCCGACTACAAGAATTTTGATCTAAGTCTTTTCTTCAACGGTGTATCTGGCAATAAAATATTAAACTCAACTATATATAGAGGTTATTTTGACTTCAACGGTAATTATTTAGCTGATGCCGCAAATGCCTGGACACCTTCAAACACAAATACCAGTGTGCCTAGAAACACGCAAGTAGATCCTGGTTTTAACCGTAGAATGTCTGATTTCTATCTTGAGAATGGAGCATACTTTCGTTTAAGAAATGCTCAAATTGGCTATACACTGCCAAGTGATGTCATGGAAAAAATTAAATTACAAAAAATAAGGTTATATCTTTCAGGAACTAATGTATTTACCATTTCGGACTATTCTGGTTATTACCCAGAGATTGGAAGAAACTCAAGAGGAGGAACTAATCAGTTCAATAATGGTGTAGATGAAGGGGCTTATCCAGTGCCAAGAACAATTCAACTAGGAGTACAAGTTTCTTTTTAAAAAAATGAAAAACATGAAAAATACAAACAGAATAAAAACTATTATAAAGGGGTTACTAGCGCTGATAGTATTATTTGCCCTTAACACGAACTGTTCAGATGATGTACTAAATCAAAATAACCCAAATGTACTGTCACCAACGTTATTTTGGAAAACCGCTGATGACGCTAACAAAGGTATAATTGGTGCCTATAGTCCCTTTGTTGCTATCACCTATTACTCCAGATTTGAAATATTTCTTTCCGATTATAGAGATGACGTAGTTAATGGATTTAATACTTCTGATAGAACCGCAGCAGGGGCCTTTAATGCTACTGCAGATAGAAATGCACCCAAATGGATGTGGGAGGCTCAATTTAGAGGAGTATCTAGAGCAAATGATGTTCTATTCAATGTTCCTAACATAGAAATGGATGCCTCTCAAAAGGACTATATTTTGGGGGAAGCCTACTTTATTAGAGCATATAATTACTTTCAGTTGCTAAACAATTTTTTAAATGTGCCCTTACTAACATCGCCTGTTAGCGAAATAGAAGCACCAGACTTAATACCTCAAGCTCCGCCTGCAGATATTTGGGCGCAAATTGAAGAAGATTTAAAAATGGCTCAAAGCAAACTGCCTCCATCATGGCCTGCAGATGAGTTAGGTAGAGCTACAGAGGGAGCCGCAACTGGAATGTTAGGAAAAGTATTTCTATATCAAGAGAAATATGCTGAGGCCAAAGCTGAGTTTTCAAAAGTTATGGATGGTCGCTATAAACTAATGGATGACTATGCACACAACTTCACCGAAGAATTCGAAAATAATCAAGAATCTTTATTTGAAATACAAATGGTTGCCGATGGCAATCAAGGCTGGGGAGCAGACAATGCCAATAGCGGTTCTGGTTCAGCATATCAGCCAGATTTAGCTCCTGTAGGATACACTAATCAAAACACAATGCGTGTAAACCAATGGGCACTTGACTTATTTTTAGATGAGCAAACCATTAATGGAGAGGTAGACCCAAGAACTTATACAACTTTTTTCTGGAACTATCAGGATTCAACCCAATACGAAGGAAAATACTTAAAATCTAGAACTTATCTTAACACGTCGTATGTTGATGCTTATTCTTCAACAGACACTAATATTTATGGAAATAAATATGCAGATTGGGCTTTTAATGGCAAAGAACAATCTTTAGATGGCGGTTGGCATGGAGCTGCCAATAACTTAAGAATTCTTAGATATGCCGATATATTACTGATGTTTGCTGAAGCAGAATTTATGCTAAATGGCTCTACCAGTGTGGCCCTTGATGCTATTAATAGAGTAAGAGCAAGAGTTGATTTAGAACCTCACGCCTCAATTACAATGCAAGACATTGACGATGAACGTGTTAAAGAACTTACTTTTGAACGTACAAGATATTTTGATTTACTTAGATGGGGTAGAGTAAAATCAAGAATAGTTGACAATCCAGAATTAAAATCTGAAAGTGGAGGAACAGGATCTTACAAACCTGGTAGAGAATACCTTGCTATTCCTCTAACTGAAATTGATGGCAATAACAACGAGGAAGGTTTCAAACAAAACCCGGGTTATTAATATTATCATTTAATCTAGAGTTTGTTTAATAAGCCATCAATCCATAGTTTTGGATTGATGGCTAATTTGTAATTTGGTAATAAAATGCTGAGACCTAACTTAATTATACTTTTTTTATATTTTTTATTAATGTCTTCATGTGAGCAGAAAGAAAAACCCGCTACGCAAACCATATCTTTTAGAGAACTAAGTTCTGAAAGCTCAACAATAACCTTTTCAAACAGTATTATTGAAAACGATACTCTAAATTATTTTAACTTCCCTTTCTTATATCTTGGCAGCGGTGTTTCAGCTGGAGATATTAATAATGATGGTCTTACCGACTTGTATTTTACAGGGAATCTTGTCTCCAATAAACTATACCTAAACAAAGGCAACCTAAAATTTGAAGATATTACTGAATCTGCTGGAATAACAGGTGATTCAAGATGGTATTCTGGAACAACTATGGCCGATGTAAATAATGATGGCTATCTGGATATTTATTTAAGTGTTTCAGGAAAATCAGGGAATAGTACTAATCAATTATATATAAATAATAAAAATAACACCTTCACCGAGCAAGCTGCCAAATATGGTATAGCCGATTCAAGTAAATCTATTCAATCTACTTTTTTTGACTATAACAATGATGGGCTACTAGATCTATTTGTTGCCAATTACCCTAATGTTTTAGTTAGCCAAGGCAACATGTATTATAAAAGGTTTATGGATCTCAATAAGTTTGAAGATTCAGGTCACTTGTACAGAAATAACGGAGATAACACGTTTTCAGATGTTACCACCGATGCTGGTGTTCAAAACTTCGGTTTAACTCTTGGTCTTATCGCTTCTGATTTTAATAATGATGGCAATACAGATTTGTATTTATCAAACGATTTTAATGTTCCTGATTATTTTTACCTAAATAATGGTGATGGAACTTTTTCAGAAGTATCAGGAGAAACATCAAGACAAACGTCTATGTTTGGTATGGGAATAGATGCTTCGGACTTCAACAATGACGGGCTAACTGATTTTCTTCAAGTTGACATGACACCAGGGGATTATAAACGCTCAAAAACAAATATGGCCAGCATGAGCCCAAGTGCTTTTTATCAGGCTATTAAATTAGGTTTTAATCACCAATACATGCAAAACTCGTTACAACTTAATAACGGTATTTCTAATAAAAACCTCCCCTTATTTAGTAATATTGCTAGATACGCTGGAATGGCAACCACAGATTGGAGCTGGGGTGCTTTATTTGCTGATTTCGATAACGATGGTTTCAAAGATGTTTTTATTTCCAATGGGGTAAAACGCGATGTTAATAATAACGATGTAAACGAAGCTTATAAAGCTGAAGCTTTCTTTGGTGCTAAAAAAAACAAGGATTTCACCAAAATGCCTAGCACACCCATTTCCAATTATGCCTTTAAAAACAATGGCGATTTCTCGTTTACAAAAACTACTGAAAAATGGGGGCTAGATAAAAAAGGGTTTTCGAATGGATTTTCAACTTCTGATCTGGATAACGATGGTGATTTAGATTTGATAGTAAATAATATGGATGCAGTGGCTTCCATATATATTAATGAATCAAATAGCAAAGAAAACAACTATCTGAGAATAAAATTAACGGGTAACAAATTGAATCCTTCTGGGTTGGGTTCAAAAGTCACTATAAAAACAGATAACACCCTACAGACACAAGAACTTACACTGACAAGAGGATATCAATCTAGCGTTGAACCCATAATTCATTTTGGTCTTGGTAATTCCTACTTAATAAACGAAATCAATATTACTTGGCCTGATGGATATACTCAAACATTGTCTAATATAAAAGCAAATCAACTCCTAGAAATTGACTATAACAACGCTACTTTGCCAAAACATGATGCCGAAAGCTATTTTCGTAAATTTCAAGATATAACTGATCTTTCCGGAATTAAATTTACGCATAAAGAGGATGTTTACGATGATTTTGAACACGAACCCCTACTCCCCCATAAATATTCTACCATAGGCCCAGGAATTGCTGTTGGCGATGTTAACAATGATGGTTTAGAGGATTTCTTTATTGGTAACGCTTCTGGAAGTTCAGGGGCTTTATACATACAAAAAAACGATAAAACATTTGAGCTAACTCCAGGCCCTTGGGAACAAGATTCCATACATGAAGACACAGGAGCAAAATTCTTCGATGCTGACAATGATGGCGATTTAGATTTATACGTGGTAAGCGGTGGTAATTTTTTAGATAAGCCGCAAACTATTTATAAAGACCGCCTGTATTTAAATACTAAAAATGGTTTTGTTAAGTCCGAAGGCGTTTTACCCGAAAACTATACCAGTGGAAAAGTTGTTATTACATCTGATTATGATAATGACGGAGATCTAGATTTATTTACAGGAGGTAGAATTATTCCTGGAAGATATCCACATGCGCCTAAAAGCACCATTTTAAGGAATGATGGCGGTAAAAACTTGAATTTGAAATTCACTGATGTGACCACTGAAATTGCTCCTGAATTAGAATTCCCAGGATTGGTAACCTCAGCATTGTGGGACGACTATAACAAAGACGGAAAAATAGACCTTATTGTCACTGGTGAATGGATGCCTATTAGATTCTTTAAAAACGCTGGCAACCATTTTGAAGAGGAAACTGATAATATCGGGTTCGAAAACCAATCAGGGTGGTGGTATAGTTTGAAAAAAGTTGATATGGACGGGGACGGAGACTTAGATTACCTTGCTGGGAATTTAGGACTGAATTACAAATATAAAGCGAGTAAAAACGCTCCTTTCGAGGTATACTCCAATGATTTTGATGAAAACGGCTCTTCTGATATTGTATTGAGTTATAAAAAAAATGGCGCAAAACTACCGCTAAGAGGACGCGAGTGTTCTTCACAACAAATTCCAGCAATTGCTAAGCGATTTAAAACCTATGAGTCCTTTGCAAATGCAGATTTAATTGATATTTATGGTGAAGGCATGTTAAGCAAGTCGTTACACTACACAGCCAATACTTTTGCACATTATTGGATTGAAAATGAAGGAAACGGGAATTTTAAAGCTCATAAACTTTCTGATTACTTACAGTTTTCATCAATAAATGATTTCGCTATTTTTGATTATAATGGAGATGCTTTTTCTGATGTAATAGTTGGTGGCAATTTATATAATTCAGAAGTTGAAACACCTAGAAATGACGCAAGTTTAGGAGCTCTTGTTATAGGAAATAAAAAAGGGGGAGAAATTTTACCTTCAAATGAATCAAAATTCTTTATTACAGGAGAAATTAAAGGTATTTCAATTATCCATATTGGCAAACACCGTGAGCAAGCTATTCTTGCTGCTAGAAATAATGACAGTTTAAAACTAATAAAAATCATACGGTAGTAATGATTATAAACGATAACAAATACTATCCTTTATTTTACAATTCAAAAAAAATATTGAAGCTATTTTTATACTCATTACTGTTTTGTTATACCCTGACAAATCTAGCTCAAAACGAAGACTATTTTGAACGTTTAACTACAGATGATGGTTTATCGCAAAGCGATATTAATGTCATTCATCAGGATCGAGATGGTTTTATGTGGTTTGGAACTCATGATGGATTAAACAGATATGATGGTTACAGTTTTAAAGTATTTAGTCCAGACAACAACAAGCCCAATAGTATTTCAAATAATTTAATATTCAACATTGAAGAAGATTTTAATGGAAATTTTTGGATTGGAACAACAGGTGGAGGGCTCATTTTTTTTGATAAACTCACTGAAAAATTCAAAACATATAAGTATGATAAAAATGACCCTAAAAGCATAAATAGTGATTATGTTGCAGAAATATATGCCGATAGAGAGAATAGGTTATGGATTGGAACAAGTAAAGGAATAAACCTTATTAATCTTGAAAAAAACGTTGATAGTATTAAATTTCAAAGCTTTAATGCGCATGTAGAGCCTTTTATGCCGCAAATAAACATTAGCAGTGTTAATAGTATTTATCAAGATTCAAGAGGCCAAATATGGACGGGAGGATTTGGAGGTTTATATAAACTCTCAAGAGAGTCAAGCGGTGATTTCTATTTCAAATTTCAAAACAAAGAATTAGGCCTTCCAAATTTAGCCGTAGCGGATATTACGGAAGATAAAGAGGGGCGACTAATACTTGCTACAAGTTTTGGTATTTATTATCAAACCATAAATGATAAAACGTTCACTTTCAAAAAAGTAATTGAAGGTAATTTTAGCAGTATTTTAATAGATAATAATAATGTCTGGGCTGGAAGTGACAATGGACTTAAATGGATGAAAGTCCAACCAAGAAAAGGATTCCCTGTATTGCATAAAAGTTTTAAATACGATCCAACCAATCCCAATAGCATCAGTAAAAACATTATTACATCACTGTATAAAGATGATACTGGAATTATCTGGATAGGTACTAATGGAGGAGGGCTTAACAAGTTCGATCCAGCCAGAAATGAGTTCCTTCATATTAGAAAAACACCTAACCCTGAAAGTCTTAGCTACGATAAAATACGTTCTTTTTTTGAAGATAGCTACGGAAATCTTTGGGTTGGAACTGAAGGTGGTGGAATAAATTTTCAATCAAAAGAAGACCATGCCAATGAATTTTTCAAATTCAATAGTATTCCTAATGTTTTTGCAATCGAAGAAATTCAAGTAGGGTCAAGAAAAAAACTTTTACTTGGGGGTAAAAACTCTATAAGCCTGTACGAGTTAGATATTACTAATCCGAAGAACATAAAAAGCAACAAATTTAAACCTATTAGAGAAGTAACTGGGGCGGTATTCTCAATTCTTTCAGACAGTAATAATACACTTTGGTTTGGAACATACGCCAATGGCGTATATCGTTGGACTCTTAACAAAGACGGCACTAATTACGATAAAGAAGTATTCACTGAAAACCCAAATGACCCAAGAAGTCTTTCGAATAATATAATAAGGAACATTTACGAAGATAGCAAGGGTAATATTTGGTTTGCAACCGGTAATGGTTTAAGTAGGCTTTCGAAAACAGAAGCTTCAAAAAAATATCCAAAATTTGATGTATACAAAAATATTCCTGGGGACTTAAGTAGTTTAAGTCATAATTATATTTTACCAATATTTGAAAGTACTAAAGGTGATCTCTGGATTGGTACATTTGGTGGTGGTTTAAACAAATTTATCCCAAAAACTAAAGCTCAACCTGATCATTTTAAATCATATAACGATAAAGATGGATTGCCAAATGGTGTTATAAAAGGCATTTTAGAAGATGAAAATAGTAATCTTTGGATTTCTACCAATAAAGGCCTATCCATGTTTAATCCAAATACAGAAATATTCAAAAATTACGATGTTAATAATGGATTACAAAGTAATGAGTTTCAAGAATTAGCGTGCCTCAAAAAAAGTACAGGCGAAATGCTTTTTGGAGGAATAAATGGCTTTAATAGGTTTTTTCCAAAAGAGCTTAAAGAAAACACCTATAAGCCTAAAACAGTATTTACCAATCTTTTTGTTTTAGGCAAACAAGTTGTGCCCGGACAAATTTTAAATAAAAAAGTTCTGCTCTCTAACACCATAAATAATACAAAAAGTATTGAACTTAATTATTTTGAAAACAATATTGCACTTGAGTTTTCCGCCTTACACTATGCCGCTCCTAATAAAAACAAGTTTGCTTACATGTTAGAAGGTTTTGATAAGGATTGGATATATACCACAGCCCAAAATAGATTGGCATCCTACACGAACTTAGAACATGGGAATTATACTTTTTTAGTAAAATCGTCGAATAGTGATGGTTTATGGGATGATACACCATCAAAAATTGAAATTAATATTACCCCTCCTTTCTGGCATACAACTCTTGCCTATCTCATTTATTTCATAATCTTTATTATTCTTTTAATTAGTTTTAGAAATTATGCATTAATTACTGTAACTAAAAAACATCAGTTAGAGTTAGAACACGTAGAGAAAGAAAAAGGTGAAGAACTACAACAATCCAAACTGGAGTTTTTTACAAATATTTCGCATGAGTTACGCACACCTTTAACTTTAATTAAAGGTCCGCTTGAATATTTGCAGCAGTCCTATGATAGTTTGGATAGAAAAATGGTTTTTCAACAATTTAGTGTTATGCACAAAAACACTGACCTTTTATTAAGATTAGTTAATCAATTATTAGGTTTTAGAAAAATTGAAAAAGGTAAAATGGATTTGGTCCTATTTAAAAAAGATATTATCGGCTTTATAAAAGAACTTACCGAACCATTTCAATTTCTCAGTCATAAAAAAGAAATCAATTTTACCATTGAATCTTCTGAAGACACTTTAGTTACTTGGTTCGATTTAAATGCTATTGAAAAAATTATGAATAATTTATTATCGAATGCTTTCAAATTTACACCAAATAAAGGAAGTATTACTATTAAATTATTTCGACAAGAAATCCCTGAAATAAATGAGCCATACAATAATTACATAACCATACAAGTTGATGATTCGGGCCCTGGTATTTCTTCAGATAAGGCCAATTATATTTTTGAGCGTTTTTATGCCGAAAAGGAAAGTAAGCAAGAAAGCACAGAAGGTGTTGGTATTGGGCTGTATTATACCAAAAAATTGGTTGAGTTACACAAAGGTCTCATTCAGGCAAGTGGCAGCACATTTACGGTTAGTATTCCTATAGATGAGGAAACCTATCAGAACGATACCAATGTTACGCTTAACTATAATGAAACCATTTATAACTCCATATTCCCATCACTTTCCGAAACTTATGAAAGGGATGAACATGACGAAAGTATTGATAATGTTTTATTAAAAACCAGATCAAAACTACCCATACTTTTAGTCGTAGATGACAATACAGATATAAGAAATTTTATTGCTCAAATGTTAAATGAAGATTATACCATTTATCAAGCTGAAAATGGTCAAGAAGGACTTGAAATGGCAAAAAGTGTACAGCCCAATATAATTATTTCTGATGTATTGATGCCAGTAATGAATGGATTCGAATTTTGTGAAAACCTTAAAACTAAACCAGAGACCAGCCATATTCCAATCATAATGTTAACTGCAAAATCATCTGACGAAAGTGAATTAGAAGGTCTTAAGTTAGGAGCTGATAGTTATATAAGAAAACCATTTAAGATTGATTTTCTAAAAACAAAACTAACAAATATTATTAATGAGCGAGATAATTTGAGAAAGCGATTCAATAGGAAAATTGTTCTCAAACCAAAAGAAGTAACCGTAACTTCAACTGATGAAAAATTCTTAAATCAGGCTATTGAAATTGTTGAAAAGCATATGTCAAATACGAGCTTTAATGTTGAAACTTTAGTTCAAGAAATGAACTTTAGCCGTTCTAATATTTATATGAAATTTAAAGAATTAACAGGTTTATCTTCTAGCGAATTTATAAGAAATATTAGATTAAAGCGAGCTATGCAGCTTTTAGATACAAGTGGTTTAACCGTAAAAGAAATAATGTATATGACTGGTTTTAACACAGGATCTTATTTTTCAAAATGTTTTAAAAACCAGTATGGCGTCCTTCCAAGTGAATATCTCAAAAAGGTCAAGCCACATGATAAAAAAAATGAAATCAACCTCGATAAATAAACGAAAAAAAGGAATTCTTGTCGCTCTTAAAACACTCTTTTTAATTTCCTTCTTCTTAGCGTACACAAATTGCGAACCAAGTGCAAAAATACCTGTCGAAAAACCCAACATCATACTTATTATGCTTGATGATTTGGGTTACGAATGCATTGAATCTTATGGAGGAACCACATATAAAACACCCAATATAAATAAGCTATCAGCAAGTGGAATGCAATTCAATCAAGCTTACGCTCAACCACTTTGCACTAATACTCGGGTAAAACTAATGACCGGGAAATACAATTACCGAAATTGGACTTCATTTGGTATCCTTGATCCCAATCAAAAAACATTTGGACACCTGATGCAAGATGCAGGGTATTCTACATGTATCGTTGGGAAATGGCAACTACAAAGCTATGACCCCATTAACTATGCGGGCTCAGAATACAGAAGAGGCACAGGTATGAAAGCTGATGATGCAGGCTTTGACGAATACTGTCTATGGCATACAGGACATACAGAAGATAAAGGCTCCAGATATGTAAGTCCAAAAATTCATCAAAACGGTAAATTTTTGCAGTATAATAATGAGGATTACGGACCTGATATTTTTTCAAAATACCTAAATGACTATGTAAGTAAGAAACATAATAAACCCTTTTTTATCTACTACCCTATGGTTTTAACACATGATCCTTTTTCTCCAACACCAAATAGCGATATATGGAAAAACCCAGAAAAAAGGTCTGAAAATAATACTTCGTATTACAAACATATGGTGGAGTATGCAGATAAAATTGTAGGAGATATTATAAACAACTTAGAGAAAAGAGGAATAAGAGATAATACACTTATTCTACTCTATTCTGATAATGGCACACATCAAACCATATACTCTAAAAAAGGTAAGGAAATTATTCAAGGAGGGAAAGGTTTAACCACAGATGCAGGAATAAGAGTTCCGCTAATAGCCAATTGGCCTGCACAACTAAAAGAGAATAAAACTACCGATGAATTTATTGATGCTATAGATTTTTTACCTACTATTCTGGAAGCTGCAGGGACGAAAATTCCAGATAACTATTTTAGCGATGGAGAAAGTTTCCTGCCTTTAATAAAAGGAGAAACCGTAAATAGAAGGGATTGGGTTTATATGAGTTATAACCCAAAACCTGGCGCAGGAAAAGACCATTTAAACCCAGCTGAATTTGTATTTAATAAAAAATATAAATTATACGGCGATGGCAGGTTTTATGATATAGAAAAGGATAAGTTAGAACTGAAGCCATTGGATACTACTAAATTTGGTAATAACAAAAATCAAATAAAAAATAGATTTACAGTTATTATGGATTCTTTAAAAAAGTATCCAACCTACGGATGGGTTGAACGCTTAGATCCAGGTCTCGACACAATAATTTCAAAACATGCTCGAATAGATTTAGTAGCTGAAGGCTTTAATTGGTCTGAAGGCCCCGTTTGGCTACCACATAAGAAAACTTTATTGTTTACTGATGTGCCAGAAAATAAGGTTTATCAATGGAATGATATAAAGGGATTAAGCCTTTATCTAGAGCCATCAGGTTATACAGGACCTCAAATTGACCCTTGGACTAGGGGTGGAAAAGGTGCAAATGGCCTAAGTTTAGATTTACAGGGCAATTTAATTCTCTGCCAACAAGGTGATCGAGTTATTAGCAAGTTAGTTAGCTTAAAAGATTCTTTAAATCCAGAATTCAAACCCATTGTAACTAACTATAAAGGGAAAAAATTTAATTCACCCAATGATTTAACTTTTGACAAAGAAGGTAATATGTATTTCACTGATCCGACATATGGATTGAAAAATGCTAAAAGTGATTTAGGCTTTAGCGGTTTATTTTTTTATCCGAAAGACGGAGGAGATGTTATCTTATTAGATAAGTCCATAAAATTCCCTAATGGTGTTGCCATATCTCATGACAACAAAACACTTTACATTGGAGATTCAAACACGGAGTACCCAAAAATATTTGCGTACGATATACTTTCGCCAGGGAAAATTAGTAATAGAAGATTACTTTTTGATGTGACTGAACTTAGAGAAAAAAGTATTAGCAAACAATGTCCCGATGGCATAAAACTGGATAAGCATGGGAATTTATTTTTTGCAGGTCCTGATGGTGTTTTAATTATTACTCCCGAAGGTAAACACCTAGGTACGATAAGAACAGACATTGCTGCTGGTAATTGCGAATTCACTGATGATGGCAGATATCTATTTATTGTTGCAGATGATTTACTACTGAGAGTTAATTTAAGACCTTATGCAAAAAGTTAAAAACACATTAAAGTTCGTCCGGTCGTTAACAATATAATAATACTTCATATTAAGCTTGTAACAAATCAAAAACGTCTGTTCATAAATAAAACAATCCTGCAAAGTAAACTAAAAATTGCAGGATTGAATTGACTAAAAACTCAACTAACTTTATGAAAAAACTATAATTACTCAACATTAGGAACAACTATCGTTTCATTTAAATCTTTAGAAATCAATATTTGATACCCCATGTTAATACTTTAAAAGTAAAAAAAAAAACTGGGAGCTTATAAAACATATGTAAACATTTGTATCACTTTTGGCTTTTTTAACTTCATTTTGATCCAAAAATACTTACTCACAACTTCTGTTCTATGAACATTTCTAATTTAAGTTTATAAATTATACTCCAATTAATTTTTAACAATCAATTTAAATTTCTTCTTATATCTAATTCCACAAAAAATAGTTCGAACACAAAATCCTATATATAATGGTATATGAAATAATATTCCTACCATAAAACAAGAAGTAAAACTAAATACTAATGTTTTTTATGAAATTTTTAAAATAATGAATTAATTTTATCAAATTAAATCTATTCCATGATAAGAATTAAACATTTCGCTAATGTAATCTGCACGGTCATCCTTCTATCTCCTTGCTTCATTAGTGCTATAAATATTCAAAAAGATTCTACTGATATCCTTTTAAGCGCCGAATTAAAAAAAGTCAGAAAGACTGGTTATAAAAATTCAGAACAGACTATTGAGCTATACAAGGCCAATCATAAAAAGCAATTAAAACAAGGTGACACGATTCAAGCCATCATATCATTAATGGTAATTAGCGATGTTTATGGAAATATTGCCAATTATGCTAAAGCCTACGATAATCATTGGGCAGCGTTAATTTTATGTGAGGACATTAAAAATGACTTATTAAAATCGAACTTATATTTAAGTTTAGGAAGGATGTATAGCTTTTATAAGCGCAAAGTGGATGCTTTTAAATACTTCAACACGTCCTTACAGATTAAAAAAGATTTATTAGCCAAAAACAAACTAGACAGGGTTGATTTACTTAAAACATATTATACCTTTGCGAGTACTTACCGAGAATTTGACGATGTAAAAAATGCACGTACTTACTTAGACAGTTGTTTTATTACTTATACGAAAAACGACTCAAACAACTATGCTTTCCTAAGATTTGAAGAAGCCTATGTACTTACTCAAGAAAATAAAACTCATGAGGCTCGTAAAATAATGCGAGAGATCGAGCCGTGGTTCTTCAAAAACGAACCATCTTATCTTACATTGGTTTATACCTATTGGGGAGATATCCATAAAAAGTTGTCAAATTTTGAAGAGTGCATTAGTTTTTACAACAAAGCTTTAGAAGTCTCTAAAACTTATAATAGTCACATCGACTTTTCCATACTAATTTATGAGAAATTAACCGCGGTCTATTTAACCCGTAACAATTACAAAAAAGCATACGAAAACCATAAAATAGCCCAGGACTTAAATACACAATTATTTGATAGTAGAAGTGAAAATAATTGGTCAGTCTTAGAGATTAAGGATGAAGTACGCTTGGAAAAAGAAAGACAAACTCAATTGATTCAGAATCAAAAATTAGATAAATTGAATCAAGAAAGTAAAATTCAGTTTTTACAACGCATTCTCTTAGTAGGTGCCATTATTTTCATTATCATCTTTGGTTTAACCTACTTAAGACAAGTTAGGTCCAAACATAAACATGAAAAAGAATTAATTCAAAAAAATAAGGAAATTGAAGTTCAAAAAGCTAAAGATGAAATTGAACTTAAAAACAAAGAGTTAGCAGCAAGTGCGCTTCAACTGGTTCAGAAAAACGAATTTATTAAAGATATAAAAACGAGACTACGTCAACTAGGCGGAAATATAAAAGCTTCAGAAATGAATAAAATTCTTAAGTCGGCCTCAATTGAAAATAATGCAAACAACTGGGAAGAGTTTAAATTGAGATTTACTTCTATTAACGATGATTTTTATCAAAAACTAAACACCGATTACCCAAAATTAAGTCAAAACGATAAGCGTATTTGTGCCCTAATCAAATTAAATTTTTCTAGTAAAGATATCGCAAAACTTTTAGGTATTTCTGTAGAATCTGTGCATACAAATAGATATAGACTCAGAAAAAAGATGAACATTTCCAAAGGGGAAAATCTTGAAAACTTCATTTCTTCCATATAATTTATGTTAAAATTTTGTAATGAGTGTCACACTCTTAAAATTAAATCTGTCTAGTCGATGTCAATGAAAAAAATCTGTCTTTTTCCTATTTAATCATTAATCAAAAAAAATAGATTACTGACTCATCAGGGGAAGCAACAACAAATAATGAAGTAATACCCTCATTAAATACATACTCAAACCACTGTATATCAAATATTTAAAAACTTACCTGCAAATCATGATCTAAATTCAAGCTTTATTTGAACCCTTATGTCTTACATGAATGCCGTTCCAAAATCAAGGAATATCTATTCAGATTTTTTTCACCCTCTAAAGCCCTGCATAACACAAAATAACCGTCCTGTCTAGTTTTAATCGAGTATCAAAATCTTAAACCGAGCATCACTTTAACATATATTGGGAGTTTTTAGAGGAATTTCATCTTTATTCCCTAAATTGAAGAACTACTAAATTATACTTTTAACTAAACAATTAATTATGAAAAAACAAATTGTAAATTTGATGAGAACAGGCGTGCTATCGTGTTTGCTTCTCATATTATCGGGCTTTTACGAAGTTAATGCCCAACAGACCATAACTGGTACTGTATCTGATGAAAGTAGTATCCCTATAGCAGGAGCTAATGTTTTGGTGCAGGGAACAACTACCGGAACCGTTACTGACTTTGATGGTAATTTCTCCATTAAGGCGTCTTCTAGTGATGTTCTTCTAGTATCATACCTTGGTTATGTTACCCAAAATGTAACTATAGGTAATCAAACTTCTTTAAATATTATCTTGGTTGAAGACGCTGCTCAGCTTGATGAAGTGGTTGTAATTGGGTATGGTACTGCCAAAAGAAGTGAACTAACAGAATCTGTTTCTCAAGTATCAGCCAAGAGTTTTGAGCAACAACCAGTAGTAAGAGTTGAACAAGCTCTTCAAGGTAGAAGTGCTGGTGTTACAGTTGCTAGAGCAAACGGGTCTCCGGGAGCAGGTGCCAAAATTAGGATTCGAGGTGTGAATTCCATTACAGGTAACAATTCACCATTAGTTGTATTAGATGGTTTCATTGGAGGAGACTTACGTACTCTGAATCCTGCGGATATAGAATCTTTTCAAGTCTTAAAAGATGCTTCCGCAACAGCTATATATGGGTCTCGTGGTGCAAACGGGGTGATCTTAGTTACAACTAAAACCGGAAAAGGAAAACCTAAATTATCTTTTGACACTTTCTTATCTGTTTCTGAATTAGCAAGAACTTATGACAACAGAGTTGATGCAGTTCAGTTTGCAAGGGATAATCCTAACTTTTATGATAATGCGTATATAGCAGATTTGATCGCCAACCCAGTGGCTGATAGAGAAAGTGAATTATTTAGAACTGCATTTGCGAGAAACCATCAATTATCAATATCTGGAGGCTCAGACAATGTTAATTACTTTGTCTCAGGAAATTATTTAAATCAAGATGGTATTATGGTTGCTAACAACTATGAGCGATTCTCTTTAAGAGCAAATGTTGAGACCAAAATAAATGATAAACTAAAGATTGGTGTAAGGACATTTTTTAACCGTGAAATTGATAGTAATAACCCAGACGCTACCAAAAGAATATTTGGAGGGCCTGTGGTACGAACTTTAACTTTTGACCCTTCATTTAGAATGTTTAATGAAGATGGAAGTTACAATTTCGAGAAGCCTCTTACTGGAAATACAGATGCTACCTATTTTGTAACTAACCTTTTAAGAAGCTCTAATGTAAGAAGAGCGAATAGATTTAATGCAAATTTTAATTTGAATTATGAAATTGTTCCAAATTTAACGTACACCTTAATTGCTGGAGCTTCAATAACAAATCAGACAACAGAATCCTTAAGATTTGAATCACCAGATGATGTTGATAATACTTTAGCTAGAGACGATCAGGGTTCAGTAAACTCAAATGAGTTTTCAACTTATCAAATTTCTAATATATTAAACTGGAATAAAACTTTTAATGAAAAGCATAATATCGACCTTACAGGTGTTTATGAATTTACCAAAAACGAAAATAGAACGAATAGGTTGTTTAGACGATCTATTCCTACTTACCTGAGAAATATTACCGATATTGGCAGGTTTGAGGTAGGACCTGGTGAAGAGCAACCAGAATCTATTGATGGAGACCCAAGAGTAGACAGAAGATTTTTAGAAATTGGTGCTGGCTATGGGCAGTCTGCAATTGTTTCCTTTTTAGCTAGAGCTAAATATACTTATAATGAAAGTCTGTCTTTATCAGCTTCTTACAGACGAGATGAAACAACTGCCTTTTTACCAGATAACCGTGTTGGTAACTTTATGAGTTTTTCTGCAGGTTATAGTTTCAAAAAAATGGCATTTATTGAAAATAGTGATGTCCTAGATAACTTAAGACTGAGAGCATCATGGGGTGAAACTGGTAATCAAAATGCTCCTAGATCAGCATTTGAAGACACATTTACAGTGAGAAAAATTGTAACTCCTGATGGAACTATTGAAATTCCAAAACAAACTCGAAGAGGAAACCCTGATTTGACTTGGGAAACAACAGAACAGGCGAATATTGGTTTGGACATTAGCTTCTTAAAGAGTAGAATAAATCTTACAATTGATGCCTATGAAAAGAAAACTAGAGATTTAATTGTTACTACATTAGTAGATCAAAATGTTCCAGATAATGTTATTACTGAAAATATTGGTGATGTTAAAAACACGGGTATTGATGTTGTTTTTGATGCTGACATCATTAGATCAGATGATTTTACATGGAATACTGTTTTAGCTTATTCATTTTTGAAAAATGAAGTAGTAAGAATTTCTGACAGAATAGATTCTGGATTTGTTGTTGGTAACTTTAGAGATGTTGGCTTTAGACAACAATTAAACGTTATAAAAGAGGGAGAGCCTTTAGGTGCATTCTGGGGAACTAAATACCTTGGTGTTGACGCAAACGGACAAGCCATTATCGATCCTTCGGGCGTACAGGTTATAGGTAATGGACTACCAGCTCACACTTGGGGGCTTAATAATACCTTTAATTATAAAAATTGGGA
This sequence comes from uncultured Algibacter sp., assembly GCF_947495925.1. GTDB lineage: Bacteria > Bacteroidota > Bacteroidia > Flavobacteriales > Flavobacteriaceae > Algibacter_E. The sequence continues at coordinate 93,790 of NZ_CANMAU010000002.1, read as the reverse complement.
CTTTAACTTATTTGTTCAAGGATCTCATGATTTTCAAGTCTATAACCAAGTGGAGGCTGCCTTAGCTGGAGGAGAACCAAACTTCAGGTCATTCTTAAAAACGGATAAGGAACAAGTTCAAAATTCTGGATTAAATTCTTCAAGATACGTTGAAGACGGAGATTTCATTAGAGTAAGTAATCTTTCAATCGGGTACACCTTTAATAACTTAAAAGGTATAGATTTTGTAAAGGTTTATGGTAGTGGTCAAAACCTATTTCTAATTACAGATTATAGTGGCTACGACCCAGAGATATCTTCTTCTCAATCAAATGGACAAGCTAATAATGCAGATGTAAGTGCAGGTATAGACGCGGGAGCAATCCCTAATCCAAGAACTTTTACTTTTGGAGCAAAAATAGGTTTTTAAAAAAAAAAAAAGAAATTATGTTTAAAATACGAAATAAAATAAAAAATATAAAATACTGGTATGTAATAGCCCTTGCCGCACTTTGCTTTGTGGGGTGTGTGGATATTGATGAAATTTCAGATTTAACTGACGTATCAGTACAAGGTGGAACGGCAGAATCGCCATTTACGGTTAAACTATTAAATGATTTTACACTTTTAGTGTATTCTGATTATTGGCCAATGTTATTCTTAAATGGATATAATGTTCCTGGCTGGGGTGGAGATGATATTACAACAAGTGCTGGTGGTTCTAAAGAAGAGTTTAGACAATTTGACATCAGAGAATTAGTTGCAGCCAACCCAAGAACTGAAAAGTATTGGAGAGACACTAACGTTATACTAGCAAGTGCAGGACGAGCTGTTGTATTTGCAGAAGGCTTTTTATCTACAGTACCAGATAGTGACAAAGACGTCGATTCTATTGTTAGAACAAATGAGCTATTGGGAGAGCTATTATTTCTAAGATCGGTATCTTTTCACCAAACGTTAAGAATTTTTGGAAAAGCAGCACTTACGGTTACGCAAGAAACGCCAGCTACAGAGCTAAGTGGTCCTGAAGAAGTTTATACTCAAATTGAACAGGATTTACTTACCGCCATAGAAAATCTTCCGGATATTCAAGAAGGTGTGCAAGGAGCGCAAAGACCCAATAAGGGATCTGCTAGAGCTTTATTAGCAAGAGTATACATGGATTGGGCAGGTTTCCCATTAAAAGATTCATCAAAATATGCATTAGCAGCAGAACAAGCCCGCTTAGTTATTGAAAATAAAGCAGCACATGGTTTTGACTTAATGCCACATTTTGCGGATTTATGGCGCGAAGCTAATAGATTTAATGAAGAAAGTTGTTTCTTATTTGCTTTCGATAAAGCTTCCGGTCAAGATAATCGTAAGTACGGGCAGGCAGGATTTCCTGCAGGACCTCCTTTTAATGGTTGGGATGAAACCTTTGCAGAAATCAGATTTTTTGAAGACTTTCCAGAAGGACCTAGAAAAGAAGGAACATTTAGAACTGAAATTGACTGGGAAAATTTACAAACTCAAGCTAGCCCAGTTTATGCAAAAGTTGCAGGACCAGAAGGTGACTTAGCTTTTGGTGCTTTCTCTACAGAAAGGAGTGATTTTTGGATTCGCTATGCAGACGTTTTACTTATGTATGCCGAAGCTTCAGCAAGGTCAGGACAAATTACACCATTATCATGGGAGTCTTTAAACCAAGTGCGTCGTAGAGCAGCTGACTTACCTTTTAACACGCCAGATGCCTCAGTTGATATAACTTCTGGAGATTTAGCACAACTAGCAGTGACCGAACGTAAGTGGGAGTTAGCTGGTGAATGGTTACGTTGGTTTGATTTAGTAAGATTAGAACTTGTTGCAGAAGCATTAGCGACTCCAGCAAGAACACCTCAAAGTTCAACTAATAGTGACGGTGAACTTTTACCACTTCACAACCCTGCCACTGGTGATTTATCTAACGCCAATTATTTCTCTAAAATTCCACCAGCAATTTTGGATGAAAACCCCGGTTTTGTAGATGAATAGGAACCATTTTATAACATAAGCAACTAAATATATTTTACTTGCTTTTTTATAACGGCAAGTCACCAGAGTGACTTGCCGTTATTTTTTTATTTCTAATTAAATAAACTGTTCTATATCAACCTATTTTCATACTTTTAAAGATCCTTTTTTATAAACTTATAAAAGCCTTATTCTCCCATGCAAATCGTTAAGTCATACGCCTTGATTTTACTTATTTTTTTGACGTTTACGACGTTAAATTCTTGTAAGGATTCTAAAAATAACTCAGAAAAAATCGAAGAACTAAACTCAAAAGAAGATGTTCCCAAATTATTCTCAAAACTGACTCCCGAAAAAACTAATATTTTATTTCAGAATGAATTAACTGAAAATATAGATTTTAATTATTATCAATACATGTATAGCTATATTGGAGCTGGTGTAGCCTCTGGTGATTTTAATAATGATGGGCTTATCGATCTTTTTTTTACAAGTAATACAAGTGCATGTAAACTTTACAAAAATGAAGGCAACTTAGTTTTTCAAGATGTTAGTGCTTTAACCAGCATTAATCCTTTAGAAGGATTTAATACTGGAATTACACTCGTTGATATTAATCAAGATGGTCTTTTAGATATTTATTTAGTTCGCGGCGGGCTAGACAAAACAGAGGGTAGATTTGAAAACCTATTATACATTAATGAAGGTGATTTTCAGTTTTCAGAACAAGGAGCGGCATACGGATTAAATGATTCAAATAGAGGAATTCAAGCTACTTTTTTTGACATGGATAATGATAATGATTTAGATCTATTCATTTCCAATACTCCAGATATTGATGGAAAAACAAAGGATGTTATAGACTTAAACAAAAAACAAAAAGATCCAGAATCACAAAAACTGTTAGGTAGTGATAAGCTTTATAAAAATGCGGGAAATGGACGTTTTGTGGATGTTTCATTTGATTCTGGAATTCATTATGATATTGGGTTTGGGCTTAACCCTCAAGTAGGTGATCTAAATGGAGATGGGTTTTTAGACATTTATGTTTGTAACGATTTTAAAGTACCCGATTTTGCATATATAAATAATGGTGATGGTACGTTTAAAGATCAACGCGACACCTTTTTTAAACATATTTCCTACAACAGCATGGGTAGTGATATTGCAGACTTTAATAACGATGGAGAGTTTGATATTGCAACCTTAGATATGAACCCTGAAGATTATATCCGTTCCAAAACCACAATGGCCATGACTTCAATTCCTAAGTTTGAACAAATGGTAGAAAATAATTATCACTATCAATTTATGCATAACATGTTGCAAATCAATAATGGGAATAGTACGTTTAGTGATATTGGAAATATGTCTGGAATATCAAACACAGATTGGAGTTGGGCCATATTATCTGCAGATTTAGATTTAGATGGTTATCAGGACCTCTATATCACTAATGGTGTATTTAGAGATGTTATAGACCAAGATAAGACAAGGGAGATATTAAAAACAATAAGAGCAAAAGGTAAAAAGCCAACAAAGGAAGATTTTTTGAAATATGCTCAAATGTTTCCACAACAAAAGTTAAAAAATTATTTCTATAAAAATAATGGTGATCTGACTTTTGAAGATGTCACTAATAAATGGACTAATATTTCACCAACCTTTTCAAATGGGGCCATATACGTGGATTTGGACAATGACGGAGATTTGGAAGTAGTGACAAATAATATTAATGAATCGGCAACTGTCTTAAAAAATAATGCCTTAGAACAGGGCATCGGGAATTATGTTTCTTTCAATCTTATGGGACCTGAAGGCAATAAAAATGGTCTCGGAACAAAAATTGTTTTAGAAACAGAAAACGGACTAAAACTAACACGGCAATTAATTAACTCCAGAGGTTTTCTTTCTTCTGTCTCTAATTCCCTGCATTTTGGAATTCCCAAAACAGACAAAGTAAAGCAAGTTTTCGTAAAATGGTTAGATGGTAAAGAACAATTACTAGAAGGGCTAACTATCAATTCTGAGTACACCATTAGCTACCAAGATGCAACAATCTCGAAGAATACAAATAATAAGGAATTGGAAGGCGTTTTTAAAGCAGAACCATTCCCTTATGGTCATAAAGACCCTTATCATAATGATTATAAACTTCAATTATTATTGCCTTATAAATATTCTCACTTAGGTCCAGCTACTGCCATTGGAGATATTAATAATGATGGATTAGAAGATGTATTCATTGGTGGTGCTTTTGATAATACGTCTGAGCTACTTTTAGGTGATAAAACTGGGCGCTTCATAAAAAAAACATCAAAAGCTTTACAAGACGATAGTCGTTTTGAGGATATCTCAGCTACTTTCTTTGATGCGGATAATGATGGTGATCAAGATTTATATGTAGGCTCTGGAAGCTATGAGTTTTCGCCCAATTCTAGAGGTCAGCAAGACAGACTATATCTTAATGATGGTAATGGTAACTTTACAAAAAGTGAAAATTTATTGCCGCAATTTACCGTAGTATCTACAGTTGTTAAGGCTGCCGATTTTGACAACGACGGAGATCAAGACCTATTTATTGGAGGCGGCGTATTACCTGGAAAGTATCCAAAATCGGGAGGCAGCTACTTGTTGGAAAATAAAGCCGGTGTATTCAGTATTGCGAATACAGATTTTAAACTACCAGAACTGGGAATGGTTAAAGATGCGCTTTGGGAAGACATTGATGACAACGGAACATTAGATTTAATAGTTACGGGTGAATGGATGGGTATTGAAGTACTCCTAAATCGTAATGACCATTTTGAAAAAAGCAAACAGTATACCTCTTTATCAAATTCCAAAGGCTGGTGGAATAAGCTGCTTATTGAAGATATTGATGATGATGGAGATCTTGATATTGTTGCGGGTAACTTAGGATTAAACATGAAGTTTCATGCATCTAATGAAAAACCTTTTCATGTATACTCCAAAGATTTTGATTCTAATGGAGTTGAAGATATTATACTTAGTAAAGAATACAAGGGAAAACTTGTTCCCGTAAGAGGTAGAACATGTACTTCGCAGCAGATGCCACATATAGCAAAAAAAATTCCAACTTTTGAGGAGTTTGCTAATCTAGGCGTTGAAGGTATTCTTGGAGAGGAGATAAATTCTGCTTTGCATTATGAGGTGAATGAATTTCGCTCAGGAATTTTCGTTAACCAGAATGGAAAATTTGAATTTCACCCTTTTTCGAATGAAACTCAAGCTTCTTTGATTAATAGTATCATTTACCACGACTTTGATCAAGATGGGCAAAAAGATTTACTTCTTGCAGGAAACAATTATCAATTTGAAGTAGAAACAACTAGATCTGACGCAGGAATTGGTGTGTTTTTAAAGGGTAAAGATGGTGGAAAATTTGATTATATACCCAATAAGATCTCTGGTTTTTACACTGATGGTGATGTACGCCACCTAATAAACTTGCCAAATCAGAAGAAAGTAATTGTAACCGTAAATGATGGCAAATATTTATCTTTTAATTACTAATTAATCTTATGTTAAAACCTCATTGAGAGCCTCGTTCACTTTACTAACGACCTTCTCGACAGAAATGTTTCCAGCTACAGACTCATAAGTTGCAGGATATGTATTCCCATATACTGATGTTGGTATTAAGGGGAAATCATTTCTATTAGGCGTAAGCGCATAATCATCAGGTTGATTAAATGGAGAAAAACCGGCATATGGATGTGTTACCCCCCAAATAGTAATAACCTTTATACCAAGCATGGCAGCAACATGCGCATTGCCGGAATCCATTGAAATCATAACATCTAAATTAGAAATAATATCCAACTGTTCGTCAAGAGTAATTTTTTCAGATAAATTCGTTGTATTTTGAAACTGCCTTTCTAGACTATTAAGGGTTTCTGTCTCAGTTTCTCCTCCTCCAAATAGAAGCACTTTGTTTGTTTTTGAAAGCTGTTCTATAACCTCTTTCATAAGATTTAGTGGATAGACCTTGCCTTTATAAGCGGCAAAAGGTGCAATTCCAATAGTCTTTTGAGTATTTATACCCATAAAACCTTTAAGCTCTGAATTTAAATTAACAGGTTCTGGAAAGTTAAGCTTTGAAAAATCCAACTTATAACCTAAGCTTTGAAAAACCTCAGCATAACGCATGTGGGTAGTTTTAAGCTGCTTGAATATTTTGCCCGAAGTTAATGCCCTTTTTTCCTTACGGCCTTTATCTAATTTAGCAAATTTCAGATCTTTGAGAAACAACTTTAATAAATTGGTTCTCAATACATTATGTAGATCGGCAAAAGTAGTAAAACCGCATTTGTTTAGAGTCCTACTAAGTTTATAAATTCCTAAAACACCTTTATGCTCTCCTTTTAAATTAGGAGAAACAACATCAACCTCAGATAGGTCTCTAAAGAAAGGTTTAAAAAAGGAACGTGTTAGAACCGAAATTTTAACTTCGGGATATTGTGCTCTAAAAACCCTTAAAACAGGAATAATCATAGCAACGTCTCCCATTGCTGAGAGACGTACAACTAAAATATGCTCATGTTTTTTCGACATAAATTATTTCAACGGACATTTATTGATAAGTCGAAATAGAATAAAATCATTTTTGAGAACGAAGAACTGGATTTAACTCATCGTCATTATACATTTTCATTTGTTTGTAAACTTTCATGTATTTATCTCCCTTTTCAATATCGCTTAAAAGTGTATCAATGGCAGTAGACAAATCAACCCGTTGTTCTAATAAAACGTTCAATTTTGCTTGGCAAGCAGACCTATGAGACTCTGAGGCGTCTTCTCTGGTTGCTTCTTCATTCATATGGTAAACCTTGAGCGCCAAAATGGAAAGTCTATCTACGCCCCATGCAGGACTTTCTGTGTTGATGGTCGCACCTTCTTTAGCAGAAACGTCTTTATATTTTTCTAAAAAATAACTATCAATATACTCAACCATATCGGTTCTATCTTGGTTTGATGCATCAATCTGACGCTTTAAAGTCAACGCCGCAACTGGATCAATTTGAGGATCGCGAATAATATCTTCATAATGCCACTGCACGGTATCAATCCAACATTTTCTATATAATAAATGTTCTAATAAATCACTTTTATCATACGGGTTTTTAAAAGGCTGATCTACCGTATTAACGATGTGATATTGTTCAATAACGTCTTGAAATATTTTATTTGCTTTAGTTGTAAACATAGTGTTATATTTAAAACACAAAGATACTTATATTTGATTAACTTTATGTTGATAAACCAACAAGAGCTTATGCACATTCATAACATTTCTGAGCAAAATTCAGTTTTAAATACATTTCTATCTGAGATAAGAGACATACGTATTCAAAAGGATAGAATGCGATTTAGAAAAAACATAGAACGCATTGGCGAAATTTTAGGCTATGAAATGAGTAAAAGCTTGTGTTACCAAAAAAAATCGATTAAAACGCCTCTTGGTAATAGTTCGATAAACCTATTAACTGACGATCTTGTTATCTGTTCCATTTTAAGAGCTGGTGTTCCTCTACATAATGGTTTATTAAATTGTTTTGACAAAGCCGAAAATGCGTTTATCTCAGCTTATAGACACCACAAAACTAATTCTGAAAGTTTTGAAATCATTGTTGAATATTTAGCTTGTCCGGATTTAGAAAACAAAACCTTAATTTTAGCCGATCCTATGCTCGCCACTGGCCAATCAATACTTTCTACATTTGAAGCTCTTAAACCATACGGTATACCTAAGGAGGTGCATTTGGTTAGTGTTATTGGAGCCCAAGAGGGCATTAACTTTATAAGCAAACAATTTAACAGTGAGGCTCATTTATGGATTGCGGCTATAGACAAAACACTAAATAACAATGGGTATATTATTCCGGGAATTGGAGACGCCGGTGATTTGGCTTTTGGAGGAAAACTACAGCAATAGTAAAATAAATGGCACAACAATAAGAATAGACAAAAACACTTCTTTAAACCATTTATCTTGAATTATTTCAATATAATTAGCAATTACAATAGATAATGGTGCATACAAAAAAAGAAACTCTGCTCCATTTTTATCTGGCACTTGTATGACTATAAAAAACCCAATAAACATGGCTATTATAATGGTTTTAAAGGATACTCGATAAACCTTTTTTTTCTTCTTAATATTCTGCAAGTAAAAAATGGAAGACCAGACTCCAAAAGATAAAAGTACCGTAATCGCTATTAAATATTTAAGAGAATTATAGGCCTCAAATTCATAACTCATCTCTGGAGGTAAATCAAATATTTCGAAAAAGTTATCATACAAAACTATTGATAGGGCTGAAGTTATTAAAAAAACGGAAAGAATGCCTAAAAATGGTAATATCCAATGTCTTAAATTCTTATCGGTATAAAGCACTAATGACGCAATTATCAAGGCAAAAAACAAAATAGACCAGAAATAAAATAAAGCAGCAATACCAATCCAAAAGGCAGCATCGAAAAGCTTTTTTTTAGTATCCTTTTCAGTATGTAAACTAATTATTCGTCTTAACCCCAATAACACAAAAAAATTAGACAATAAAATATCGGAACTCGCTGTAGTAAGAGGTATAAATAGTAAGAATAAACTAAAAAGTAATAATTCAAAATTACTATTATGAGTTAAACTATTCTTAGTTGCTATGAAATTAAGCAATAAAATAGAAGATAAAATTACAAACAATAAGGTCGATTGTTTAATTAGAAACTCACCTGATATACCACCACAAATTATAGGAATTCTTGCAATTATAAAAGCTAAAAGAGTAACAGCAAAAACAATGAGAAAGTTTGTTGGCCTAGATTTATTAAAAAAACTTGTTATCATTAAGGGTTTTTGTATTTTTGCTCTGTAAATATACTAACTAAAAAACGGTTGGTAATTAATAAACAAACACAAATGACTGATTTCTTTTACGCTATACAAGACTTATTTGTAAATGTTCTTTTCGCTCCTATGGATGCTTTAAGAGCTTTAGAACTTGAAAGCTGGTTTACTGCAAACTTAATCTCATGGATTTTTATAGTTGTTGGTTTTGTTGCCATGGTATATTGGATGATCCAATTAAAAGGTTTCAATGACAATAACGAAGAAGATAAGAGTATTTCTTCTCATTCGTTTTTATAAATCGAAACCAATATCCTTACGATATTTCATCTTATCAAAATGTAGTTTTTCTATGTTTTGGTAAGATTTTTTTATGGCCTCTTGATACGTATTCCCATATGATGTAATAGCCATTACACGTCCGCCGGAAGTTACTATATCACCATCCTTTATTACTGCTCCAGCATGAAAAGCAAGAGAGTCTTCAATGGTATCAACACCAGAAATCACTTTACCTTTTTCATAAGCTTCAGGATAACCACCAGACACTAACATTATTGTTGTAGCAGCGCGTTCGTCAATTTCAATATTAATTTCATCTAAAGTTCCATTAGCCATAGCCTGTAGTACCTCAACTAAATCATTTCTTAGCCTTGGAAAAACAACTTCTGTCTCAGGGTCACCCATTCTAACGTTATATTCAATCACTTTAGGCTCATCACCTACTTTTATAAGTCCAATAAAAACAAACCCAACATAAGGTAAATTATCTTTCTTAAATCCTGAAATTGTCGGTTTTACAATACGTTCTTCTATTTTATTTAAAAATTCATCTGTTGCAAACGGTACAGGAGAAACTGCTCCCATACCACCGGTATTCAATCCAGTATCGCCTTCTCCAATACGCTTATAGTCTTTAGCAGTTGGTAATATTTTATAATTTTCTCCATCTGTTAGAACAAAGCAACTTAATTCTATCCCATCAAGAAACTCTTCAATAACAACTTTCGTACTAGCCTGTCCAAACTTAGCATCAACAAGCATACTTTTTAATTCGGCTTTAGCCTCTTCTAAATTGTTTAAAATAACAACGCCTTTTCCCGCAGCTAAACCATCTGCTTTCAACACATATGGCGCATTTAAAGTCTCAAGAAATCTGTATCCTTTTTCAACAGTTTCCTTTGTAAAACTTTCATAAGCAGCCGTTGGAATGTTATGCCTAAATAAAAACTCCTTAGCAAATTCTTTACTTCCCTCTAATTCTGCAGCTTTTTTTTGAGGACCAATAACCGATACATGTTTGATAGCATCATCATTTAAAAAGAAATCATGAACACCTTGCACAAGAGGATCTTCCGGTCCAACAACAACCATATCAATCTTTTTCTCTAATACCAAAGCTTTTATGGCAGCAAAATCTGTCACACTTAAATTTACATTGGTCCCAACTTTATCTGTTCCTGAGTTACCAGGAGCTACATATAGTTGATCACATTTAGGGCTTTGTGCTATTTTCCAAGCAAATGTATGTTCTCTCCCACCAGATCCAAGAATTAAGATATTCATTGTTACGTTTTTTAATGAGTTGCAAAAATAATGGGTTTTTATAATAAGCCGCGAATAAGTCTTCTATTTTTTAATAATTTTTAAACAAAAACGGGAATTATATTTAGCTTTGTTTTTTGTTTGAACTATGAATTTATTTAATCTTTCTCTAAAACTAAATGGCTTTCCTATTAAGAAAGCTTTAGCTCATTTAAAGTCCATTCAAGCTAAAAATGAAACAGAGTTTAGGGTATACCTAGAGACCAAAAAGAAGGAAATCGTAGATTATCATTTAAAGCATAATACTTTCTATAAATCTTTTTGTACTAACATTGATATTGATTCCTCGGATTGGAATAGTATACCTGTAATGACAAAAAAAGATTTACAGCAACCATTGTCAAACCGTCTGTCAGATGGATTTACAAAAAGTAATAGCTACATAAATAAAACTTCAGGCTCATCTGGTGATCCTTTTATTTTTGCAAAAGATAAGTTTTGCCATGCGTTAACTTGGGCTAATTTTATTGATCGATATTCATGGTTTAACATCAACCCTAATTCATCTAAACAAGCACGTTTTTATGGCATCCCTTTAGACAAAAAAGGGTATTATAAAGAACGGCTAAAAGATTTTTTTAGCAATCGGTTTCGTTTTTCAGTATTCGATTTAAGTGATGAACAAATGGAAAGAAATCTGGATAAATTCAAATCGACTACATTTGATTATATCAATGGTTATACCAGTTCTATAGTACAACTTGCTAAGTATTTAAAGCGAAAGTCTACTGTATTAAAAACACTGAGCACTTCTCTTAAAGCTTGTATTGTAACTTCTGAAATGCTATTCGAATCTGACAAATTATTATTAGAATCTCAATTAGGAATTCCCATTATTAACGAATATGGTGCAGCTGAACTTGGATTAATTGCCTTTCAGAACAAAAAAGATCAATGGCTTGTTAATAGTGAGGATCTATTTATTGAAATTCTAGACGAAAACGGCAAGATTTTACCTTACGGTGAAGAAGGACGCATAGTTATTACATCACTTTACAATAAAGCCCATCCTATGATTAGGTATGATTTGGGCGATATTGGAATCTTATCAAAATCAAGTTCCACCCGAAAACCAATACTTGACAAATTAATTGGCAGAACTAATGATATTGTTAAATTACCTAGTGGTAAAAAAGCCGCTGGTCTAACATTTTATTATGTTACTAAAACAGTTATAGAAGAAAAAAGTAATGTAAAGGAATTTGTAATTGAACAGTTAAAATTAGATACCTTTAAAATAACTTACGTTAGCTCGAATCTCCTTAATGATGAAAACATAGATGGCATTAAAAAGGCTGTCTCTAAGTATTTAGAACCTAATTTAAATTTAATTTTTAAAAGAAAAGAAAAACTAGATCGTTCTAATCGAGGTAAATTAAAGCAGTTTAAATCTCATTTGTAGTTACTACTTGCTTAGACTTAACAAAAAAGTGTTCTTTTAAGAAAACTATCATACTAAAAACAGACTTCATAGTAGAATACCCCAATCCTTTCCTATAAACCCAATAATTATATTTTAAAAGGTCAAGTTTGTTCGAAGATATAGAATTATCTCTAACTCTATAGTAAGCAAGTGGTTCTTGAATCCCTTTCGCTGGCTTACCAGACTTTTCGATAGCCAACAGCCATAACAACCAATCCTGCCTTTTTCTTAAATTAGGAGTTGTAATTCGGTTTAAAGATTTAACACTATACATTCCCGTAAGATTACCTATATAATTACTTTTTAAAAGCTTTTTATAAGTTAAAAGCTCCAATGCCCTTACTTTTTTATTTAATAATTCCCCAACCTCATTAATCTGTTCATAACTACTGAAGCTAACATCAAAATCATCAGGGCCCATATATTGAAGTTGCACTTCTAGTTTATTTGGTTTCCATAAATCATCTGCATCAAGAAATGCAATAAAATCGCCATTCGCAGCCTCTATCCCTTTATTTCTAGAAATTGCAGCACCCGAATTCTTTTTGTTTTTTAAAAGTATAATATTGTTAAATTCTTCAAGAAAAGGTTGAACTATTTTAAGTGTATTGTCTGTCGAACAATCATCAACTAATAATAGTTCCCAATTTTTATATGATTGATTAACAACACTGTTTATAGTTTCTGATATAAAAACTTCAGAATTATACATGGGTGTTATTATAGATACAAGTGAGCTCAAAATTAATATGCTTTATCTTCCCCTCTTAAGGCATTAATAATGGTCTGAAATATTATTTTTAAATCTAGAAGTAAAGACCAATTTTCAATATAAAAAATATCATACTTCACTCTATTGATTATATCAATGTCGGTTTCCACCTCACCTCTATACCCTTTTATTTGAGCAAGACCGGTAATGCCGGGTTTAACGTGGTGCCTAAAAATAAAATTATACTTATCGATTTTTTTTGAATAATCATCTGTATATGATAGCATATGTGGTCTTGGTCCAACTACACTCATATCTCCTTTTAATACGTTTATAAATTGAGGTAATTCATCCAGACTTGTTTTACGTAAAAAACTACCAACTTTTGTAAGCCTTATGTCATCTTGCTTAACATAAGTCCCTTCAAATTCTTTAGTTACGGTTAATGACCTAAACTTATAACAATAAAACTCTTTATAATTTATTCCGTTTCTTTTATGCCTATAGAATAATGGACCTTTAGATTCCATTTTTATAAGAATAAATAGAATAATCGAAACCCATGGAAGTATAAAAACTAAAACAATTAGGGAAAAACATATATCGAACCCTCTTTTAACAAATTTATTTACATCTGTATTCAATGACACTTGTTGAATAGACATTACTGGGAGATAGTTATAATAATCTGTATGAAGTCTCTTGGTAATAAGCTTTGAGGTATTTGAAATAAACTTAATATTACAATGATTAATATTCGAATATTTCACGAATTCATTAATTTGCTTTTCTGTTAACTCATCAATGGCACAATACATTTCATCAATGCCATTAGACTCTTTTAAATAAGTTAAACTGTCATTAATCGTTCCATTTATGTTATCTCCTTTAATATCGCTAAACGCTGCCACTATTTTATAACCCAATTCTTTTTCATTATTAAAAATAGATTTAAGCTCTTGAATTCCTTTCCCACTGCCGATAACTATTACATTTCTTAAATTCCCTTTTAAATAAATTCTAATTTTTTTTAAAGCATAATAGCTCAATATTTTCACTAAACCAATTAATATGAAACTATAGAGCACATACTTTAATACCGTAAAAACTTCTAAATTAATACTTCGAAATACACCAATAAAAGCAAACACTATTAAAGCAAATGCTAAAAACTGCTTAACTAGTAGAGATAAGATATTGAGAAACGAAGTATACCTATATACTCCATAAAACTTCAATAAATGCGTAGATAAAAGCCACAATGTTATAGAATAAATGACGTAAAGAATATTCTTATTATTAAAGAATTCTGAAGAAAAGAAATATAAATTCTCTTCATTTAAACTCAATAAATAAAATGCAAAGAAATTTATAACTAATAGATCGTAAACGATTAATGCAGGTCTTAATAACCACGAATATCTTCCGCGTTTATATTCCATTAGTTTTTATTTTTTTATAATAACAATTTTTGAAAATAAGATCTAAATGTAATTACCCTTAGCTGAGTCAAACATCTATCTAGTAGGCCTTATCTTCCCCCATAATAGCATTTACAAAGGTTTGAAAAATAATTTTCAAATCTAGTAACAAAGACCAATTCTCAATATAAAAGATATCATACTTCACCCTGTTTATAATATCTTTATCTGTCTCAACCTCTCCTCTAAATCCACTTATCTGAGCAAGTCCTGTGATTCCAGGTTTTACAAAATGCCTCACCATAAACTTATCTATTCTTTGAGCATACATATCAGTGTGACTTACCATATGTGGTCTAGGACCAACAACTGACATGTCCCCGAATAGAACATTAAAAAATTGAGGCAATTCGTCGATACTTGTTTTACGAATAAAAGCTCCTACTTTGGTTATTCTTAAGTCTCCTTTAGTTGCTTGATGTAAATGAGCGTTTGTATTCGGAGTCATAGATCTAAACTTATAACAATCAAATTCATAATAATTAAAACCATTTCTAGACTGTTTAAAAAATACAGGTCCTTTAGATTCCAACTTTATAATTATAGCTAATAATGGCGTTAACCATGATAAAAGGAATACAATAATAAAAATCGAAAACAAAATATCAAAAAGGCGCTTGATAAATTTATTAAATGGCTCTTGAAGAGGTATAGACCTTATTGATAGTATTGGAATATAATCATAATACTCATATTTTAATTTTTTCGAATAGATATCTTTATTATCGGGAATAAACTTTAATTCTCTTAAATTGTTATCTGCGAAATCTATTAACTTATTAATTTGTTTGTTTGAGAGCTCAGAAACTGAAAAATATATTTCATCAATACTATTTTCAATTATATACTTAAAGCATTTATCTAAACTAAAAAAATCGTCATTACTACTAAATTGAGCTTTGAATTTATAACCAAAATCTAACCTCGTATTAAAAGTATTTATTAACTGTCTAACTTTTTCGTTTTCACCAATAACAATAACATTTCTAGTATTTCCGCTTAAGATTGTTCTATACTTTTTTAATAAAAAAAATGTCAGAAGCTTAAATGCCAAAATAAATAGTGATGAATATATAAAATAGTAGCCTAAAGCCAATCTGCTTATATGTGGTTGCTTAAAAACTCCAATAAATGCATACAAGACAAGAGCAAAAAAAAGCATTTGCCTAATCAAAAGAGGAATAATTTGAATTACTCGTGTGTGCCTCTGAACTTCATAAAAGTGGTTTTTGACCGCAATAATTAACCATGTTAAAGAAATATATAAAGCAAAAACAAACGTGTTGTTTAGATTTGTCTCAAACAACAGAACTGTCAAATTGATTACCAATAAGTCTATTAAACCAAAAAGAGGTTTGATTAAACTTGAATATCTACCTTTCTTATAGTGCACTTACTTTTTCATAAATTAATACATCAGTTACTCGAATTGCAAAACCAATCAAAACCTGACTTTGTTCTCTATTCAACCTAAGTTTTCAATTTTACTTTAATATTCTAATTTTTGCAATAAAGAACTAAAAAACTAATATAATCTTCTTATAAATTCTATTTTTCAAAATTCAAATTTAAAGACAATTTTGATTGATTATTCAATTATTACGAATATAATCTAAAAAAAAAAGCATAACCGATTTAGGATAATTTATAAGATACCTTTTAATAAGCTTAGGCTCATCAATAATTCTATATAACCATCTCAAATTATACCTATTGTAAAAGTTTGGATAATATCTAGTGCCCTTAGCTGTTTGATGTATAAAACCTCCGCAAGTATAACCCATTCCAGACCATCCTTTGTTTTTTAAATCAATCAAAAACTGTTCCTGTAAAGGTGTTCCCATACCAACAATAATAATTTCAGGGTTTAAACGAACTATGTTGTTTAAACTTTTTTCCTTTTCCAACTCATCACTGAAAAAACCATTTCTAAAGCCTATTATATTTATCCCTTTAAAACAAGACTTTATTACTTCTATAAAACTATTTATTGATTCTCTGCTTGAACCTATGAAGTAAACGGAATTTTTACCCGCGATAGCACTTTCAAATACGATTGGTGCCAATGATGTCATATCGAAACTACATCTAGAAGTCTTCACCCCTATGAGTCTAAGTAAATATATGAGAGCAATTCCATCAATCAATAAATAATCGAATTGTCTATAAAGCTCCAAATCTTTTCTTAAAAAAAGATAACTAAAAGGGTTAATAAAAGTTGTTAAACTATTTTCAACTATTTCTTCTCCTTTTTGTTTATTTTTTAACAAATCTATTGCACTCATTTTAATTTATCTCTATGCATATCCAAAATAATAAGTGTTATGAAAAAAGCAAAAAACATTCGACCATGGTGTCTCTGTTCAAAAGACTCAATAAGGTATATATACCCTAAAATGACAGTAAATCCATTTGCAAATAAATTCTGATTTAATTTCCGGTCTTTTATGTTAATATATAAAAGAGGAAAAAGAGAAAGAATCAAATATATAGCACCTCCTCCCAATAAATATTCGAAATACTGATTATGAGCGTTATAACTGTTTTTGTATTCCCAAGATTTTTTACTCCGGGCTTCCTGCATAATATATAGCTCATTTCCAATGCCATAGCCATATATGGGTGATTTAGATATTAACGCCCTATTTACTCCAAAATTTCGAACCCTAGATCTCTCTCCCTCAATTTCGTGCATAAATTCTTTCCCATATGAAGTTGATAATGCGCAAAGTATTAAAACAGGTCCTAATAAAATAAGTAAATAGATTTTTTTATAGTATGATAAAAAGTAATTATAGGAAATATATAAAGTGCAGAGCAAAGCAAAAATAAACATATTACTCACAGATCCTGTAAAAAGCAATAATACTATTATAAATGGAATTAAAAACAATATAGATCTAAACGATACTTGTTTTTTTAAAAATAGATAAATTAGCATTAAGAATGAAAGGTTTACAAAAGAGCCATAATAAATTTTGTGTATATCAAAAATAGAGAAATCCTTCCAGGCGTTGAATATTGAAAAATTTCTTGTTTCAAATAGAAAGCTTAAAAGGTTTACAATTCCAACAAAAAAAACTCCAAAGGTGAAAAAAAAAGTAACTATTTTTAAATTAATAAACTTATAATTGGTTTGAAATATTAATAAATAAAACAAAATGCATAATCCTAATGTGGCTAAGTTAGAAAAATGTATTGTAGATAATCTGTTCATGTTGATAAGAACATAAACCAAAGTAATAAGCAAAATGAAAAGATATTCTTTTTTCAAAAATAAACGATTAAAATCGAGAGTAAATAGCCCAATAATAATCATAAAAACCAAACTTTTACTACTCCAATCTGGATCAAAACTAATTGAGAATACAAAAATGCAAATACCAAGCAAAGCTTTTTTATTCTTTATAAAATCTAAGATAACACTCATTATTTTAAACTAAGTTTTTGCTGTAATCAGCGTGTTTTTTTACAATGAGAAAAAACATAATTCCAAGAGCAAAATATACGCTATTAAAGGAAGATACTGAAATACCATTAATAAATACTATACCCAAAACAATAAGACCGTTTGTTCTAGAAAACCCTGATCTGATAATTATTGAATAAACAAAATAACATATAAATAACAGCCCAATAAATCCATGGTCAAAAATAACTCTAAATATATAAGAATGTAATACGACCGAATAACAACTTCCATCTCCCGAATAACTAAACAAGCTTTGCCAATACCCTAACCTTCGACAAGCATTTTCAGATAAAGGTGTTATCCTTGACGCCCCAAATAAATAATTTAGGAAAGTCCAATTTTCAATTTCTTTAAGAAAAACTGTTAAAAATTGGAAACGCGTATTCTTACTAAAATCTAACTCTCCACCAAGTCTATCTTTTAAAACATAAACAACAGACACCCCTAGTAATAAAATACTCGGAATTATAATATATATTTTTTTTAATATGTGCTTTACGTTAATCATTCCTAAAACAAACAAGAGTATTAAGAGTCCAGAAATTGATTTAGACATCAAAAAGATGAGACTTACAAATAACTGGTGCCTAACTGAAACACTCCCTTTCAAAATATAATATAAATAGAATATTAAAGAAAGCATCATTAACTCAAAATTGTTTTCAAAAAACAATGTTGGTCTTAAGCTTTGAAATAAACTAATTAAGATATACTTTATTCCAAAAACAGTAAGTAAAAATTTATAAAAAGAAAAAAAGTCATTCTCTGATAGGATTTGTTTCTTAAAAAGAAATGATAGTAGAATAGCATAAATAAAGAATTTATAAATTAGCAAAAAATCTAAAATGTTCCGATCGGCAACAAAATAAACGAATAATAAACTTGAAACAAAATACAATACTGAAACACTAAAAAGAAAAAAAACTTTTTTGTGAATGTTCGCAATATTCAAAAAAACCAAAAAAATGAGAAAACACTCAAAAATATTATTAAAAAAAGTGGAACTGGCATTATGATGCTTAAAAAGAGCCCAAATGGAAATTATATAAAGTAATGAAATAAACTTACGACTTAACATAGCTTTTATTAACTAAAATTTTAATATTGCTTACCAATACTAAGAAAAAAGGAGAATTACTCTTAATAATAAACCTACTTAAAATTAATCCTATTTTCTTTATTAATCATCATTATTTATTTCAATACTCCCTTTATAGTACGTTTTAACTTAGGGTATATTCTCGAATAATCATTTATCCTCAAATTAACTAAACCATGAAAAAGATTAATAACAGCTTTTCCGTAGCGCTTTTCAGCTAAAAGTCTGGAAGTAAGATTAAATATTTGAAAGCCACTAAACCCACTATCACTAAAGTAAACTTTCATTTCATTGGCCCACGACCTTGAATATTCATATGATTCTCCTTTTGAAAGATTTACCTTTAATGCGCTTTTATAGGTTACTAATTCTTCTGGAATAAATTGAAATTTAACCCCTTTATGATATGCTCTTAATACAAAATCGTAGTCTTGATGTCTTTTAAAATGCTCTTGAAATAATACCTCCTTTGCTATATTTGAACCACAAAAAATACTACTAGTTTGAATAAAACCGTCTTCAAGAAATAAATATTCTGAAATATGAACTTTAGAATTAAAACCCTTAGGTCTTGAAAAATTTGAGAGCCCATTAACATCAATATTTACTTTAGAAAAAAAGAGTCTTTCTAATCCATACTTATTTACAAATTGAATCATTCTTTGTGTCTTATTGGGCATCCAAGTGTCATCTGCATCTAAAAAGGCAATGATATCACCTCTTGAGTTCATTATGCCTCTATTTCTCGAATAAGCACCATTCTTGTTTTGGTTATTTCTTAAAAGCCTCAGAGGCAAAATTGACTTATAATCAGATATGGCATTTTCTACTTCTTTTTCATTATTTGAAAAATCGTCCACAATAATTACTTCATAAACGGAATGAGACTGCTGAGCTAAAGATTCTAATGTTTCCCCGATTGTCTCATAGTCATTGTAAAAAGGAATTATTACACTAATATTCATCACGCAATCTTAAAATGTTAGCATTTGTCTTTTTAACGGAGACAGGAGATTTAATTCCAATAGGAGTTCCGATAGCTATTAAACAAACTACAGTTTTTGACAAATCATACCCCAAATATTTAATTGCTTCTCTATCTTCTTTCCAATTAGGTACCCAATTACAAATACAAGAACCCAGACCAACAGTAACGAGAGAATTAACAAAATTTGAAACAAATAAGCCCGAGTCGAAATATATTAAATGACGATCTCTAGTAAACCTAAAACTATTTGCATGACCAACAACTACTCCCAATGTTGTGACGCCCTCAATCCATCCTGCAGTGCCTGGGGCCATATCTCCAATCTTCCTAATATCCTTTATATTTGTTAAAAGTTCTATATGATATGGCTGTCTATTACATGCTGTTGGAGCACTCTTAGCTATTTCAACACATTGAACTATTTTTTCAACGTTTGCTTTTTCCGATTTAAAAAACCGAACACTTTTTCTTTTATTTAAAGTATTCTTGAAATTTAGAAATTCCTGAGATTCATTGCTCTCAAGTTTATTTTTTATTGTCTTATGGGATAATTCAATTTTAGCTATGTCAATAATGGATTTAACCTCTTCAGGAGTATATGAGAAAGGGGTGTATGCCTTTAATGTAGCTATTAGCCAATGTAATTCATTACACTCCATGTTGCGTATATCATACTTGCTCATTTCATTCATTAACTCAGCAAAAACATCTTTACCAAATTTCTTTCTGGGTTCTGCATGAAATAATCCTTTTTCTATTCGATGGATACCTCTTCTAATGTTTGCGTTTGAATTACTGTATGAATATTTATGAGTCAACGCGTCATACCGTCCTTTTAGTGTAAACTCAAATTCTCTATCGAAATCGCCTGTTACTAGAAAAAATAATCTTCCTAAAAATCGATTTTTACTTGATATTTTAACAGAAATATTTCTTATCCTTCTTAATATATTTTTTATCCTTTTTTTAAACATGACATAGTTTTTTTAACAGCTTATAAGTTGATTTCATCCTTGAAGAATAAATTGTAAATGGAACAATAGAACATACTAAGTAATAAACTAAAAGACTTATAACGATCCACATTCCATGATTAGCTAAAAAATAAACACATATCATGGTAAATAAGAATCCAAAAGTATAACTAATGGGAGATGCTATAAGGTTTTCGTTTAAAACGATTTCTCTACTAATCCAAATCCTCACAAAACTTAATACTGTAACGCCAATAATAATTGGCAATAAAAGAAAATAATTTTCAATAGTAATGTCTTTAAATTTCGAATATAAATAAAGAACAACAAATAAAGCTGGAGAAGCTATAATTGAAGACAAAAGACAATTAGTTAGCATTTTATACCTTAGTTCTTCCTGGACTAATATATCATATTGTTTATTTATGATTTTTTTAAAAAAACTGGCACATATATTATTTGGAATGAACATAAGACCTTCCACCAGTCTAAGAAAAATGTAATAAAACGCTGAAAACCTATATGGCACTAACACATTGATTATCAAATATAACAAACGAGACCCTCCAATCTGCAAAAAAGAAGAACTCCAGATAAAAATACCATGCCGAATCAGCTTATAAACTTGTTTAAAATAAACTATTTTAACTCCTTCTCTTGTGGAGTCTTTATTTACATGTGTAAGCAGGAAAAAAGCTAGAGGAAATAACCCTTCAATTGTTAAAAAATAATAAAGTAATTCTACATTTATTTTGATTAATGTAAACTTAAGTGCTAATGAAAAAACAGATAATATGGCCTTTAAAACAAAATATTGCTTATATCGTTTTAGAGACATTAGCTCAACGTATATATCTGCAAAACTCCAAACACTACCTAAAAGTGTTAAAAAAACCACAAGTGGTGATATTTGATTAAGCAGATTAAACTGCTCAATTAATATTGTTGCGAAAAGAACAAATCCAATTTTCAACAATATAATATGTAAAACAACTGAGTTTCTTTGTTTATTCGGGGTATCTAGTAACGGTTTTATAATATTAGCGCCAAAGCCAAAGGACATAAAAGATGCTGTCATTTGAATGATGGCCAAAGTCGTAAATATCCTGTTTACTTGCTCTTCTTCCAACATAAAGCCGACTAGAAACACAAAAGAAATCAAGGTTAAATTATAAATCAACCTTGACAAAGCTGTTATATTCAAAAAAATAGGAGTTATTCTACTCAAAGACATTCGCCCACATTTGCATTACTTCTGATTGAACTAAATCTAATTCTTCTTTGTATTCTTCGGAAAAAAATAATGATGCATATTCATTGCTCAAAATTTTATCAAGTTCTTTTTCATTTACTTTTGATAGATTAAATTTAGGTAAATTAAACCGAGATATAGCATCATTGTACTTAAAAGACCAGCCATAACAGGCTACGGGAATTTGTTGACTCAAAGCACTTATCAATCCATGATACCTCGAAGTTATAACTAATTCAGAACTTGCAATTTCTCTCTTAGCTTCAATACCATTTACCGGATTTAATATCTCAAGTCTCGTTTTTACATCAACAAAAATTTTATCTCTAATTTCTTCACAAATTATCTGATCCTTTACCCCTTCATGATTCAGAAGTTTTACTTCACTTTTTTCCGATTTTAGAATATATTTTATAATCGAAGTTAAATTTTCAATATACGATTTCCCTTCCCTCTTCTGAACCTGAAAATTAGGAATAATTAAAACCCCCTGATTCTTTTCATTAAATTTATCAACCTTTAAATTAAAAGTGATATCTGGGCAGTACTTTACTTTTTGCCCCGTTGCTTCCTCAAAATATTCTCGACCACTAAATTCTCTTGAATAAATAGAATTTGCCTTTTTTGCTAACTTTCTAGCAACTTTAATTGAATTCTTTTGAGTAAAAGGGCCTAGTGACTGAGGCAGCAAAACAATTTTTGCAGAAGTGTTTTCGGATAAGATTCTAGATTTGGCAAGAGAAATAGACCAATCATCTCCATATGCGAAACCAGAAGCGTCCAATATTAAATCCACTTGACTAGGTTTTACAAAACCTAACCTATTGGTAATATAAGAAGGAAGAAAATTCAAAGGAAATAACAAATTAAGACCCCACTTATATATACTTGTTTTAGTAGCTATTGGGTAATTTATTTTGTAACTAAATGGACTGTAGGGCTCCATACATACAGTCATATCGTAAGGCTTGATTTGCTCCAAAGTAGCACAAAGTAACAACTCGGCTCCTTTGTTAGGAAACCCAATACCCTTAATCTCTACATATTTCATAGTCGTGTTTATTTGGAGTTTTTCTTTGAAACATCTCTCCTATTACTCTTAATTATTGAAAAAATTACCATACTCACAACGTCCAAAATATCTTGACTTTCAACTTCCTTTTAAAACCGTATATCTTGGTCTTCTGGCAAAAGTAACATAATTGCTAGCTCTAACAAGTTTAGTTTTATTAATTAAATTGGTTTCCTCTAAAATCCGCTTAGCAAAATCGAACCAAGTCAAAACTTCTTTGTCACAAAAATGATATACACCAAACCTTTCATTTTTTTGAAGGATCAAATCAACAACAAATTTAGATAAATTAATCGTATCTGTTGGGCAACCAATTTGATCAGTTGTTATAGATAATTCTTTTTCTGTCTTTGATTTAGATACTATAGTCTTATAAAAATTATGTCCATAGTTTTTACTATATAACCAAGACGTTCTAACTATGAAGTAATCTGTTGAAATGTCTTGTATGTACTTTTCCCCTTGTAACTTAGATTTGCCGTAAATATTTATTGGATTTGTTACATCATCAGTCGTATAGGGCTCTCTCTTTTCACCATCAAAAACATAGTCTGTTGAAATATGCACAAGAATAGTATCGTTTTCCTTGCAAGCTTCTGCTAAATATTTTACAGATTTTCCGTTAATTTGATAGGCAATTTCAGGTGTTTTCTCTGCCTGTTCGACATTAGTATATGCGGCGCAATTAATGCAATAATTAAATTTATTAGTTTTAAAAAAATCCTTTAATACATCATTATTTGAAATATCTAAGTCTTTCTTAGTAACAAAAACAAAATCTAAGCCTTGATTATTATCTTTATACAACTCTTCTATGGTTTTTCCTAGTTGTCCACCAGCTCCCGTAACTAAGACTTTAGTATTCATCAATAAATTTTTTTAGGGTCAGTAATTTTTGATCCTTATCCGTTATTATTATATCACCTGAAGAAATTCTCCAATCAATATTTAAAGTTTCATCATTATATAAAATACCAGATTCAGATTCTTTATTATAAAAATTGTCACATTTATATGAAAACAACGCTGTCTCACTTAAAACGACGAAACCATGAGCAAATCCTCTAGGCACAAAAAATTGTTTTTTATTTTCTCCAGATAACTCTATGGCCACGTGTTGTCCAAAAGTTGTAGAACCTTTTCTGAGATCAACAGCAACATCCAAAACACACCCTTTAATAACTCTAACTAGTTTTGCTTGTGCGTATTCGCCTTTTTGAAAATGTAACCCTCTTAAAACTCCTTTAGAAGAATAAGACTCATTATCTTGAACAAAATTGATATTATTCCCAGTTAATTGATTAAATATTTTCTGATTATAAGTTTCTAAAAAATAGCCTCTTTTATCATCAAAAACTCTAGGTTCTAATATATAGCACCCTTCTAATTTAGTTTCTTTTACTATCATTATTTCTTTTTCAGTAAACCTAACAAGTTTTTACCATACCCGCTTTTAAGTAACGGTTCTGCAAGTGCCTTAAATTGAGCTTCATTGATGTACCCCATTTCAAAAGCAGCAGCTTCAATAGCCCCAATTTTCAGACCTTGCCTTTCCTCAATAACTTCAACAAATTGTGAAGCCTGCATTAATGATTGAAACGTTCCTGTATCTAACCAAGCCGTACCTCTATCTAAAATACTTACATTAAGTTTTCCTTGAGACAAATAATCCTTATTAACATCAGTTATTTCCAACTCTCCCCTAGGACTAGGTTTTATATTTTTTGCAATTTCAACTACAGAATTATCATAAAAATATATGCCTGGAACCGCATAATTAGATTTCGGTTGATTTGGTTTTTCTTCAATTGAAATAGCTTTATTCTTGCTGTCAAATTCTACAACACCATAGCGTTCAGGGTCGTGAACTCTATAAGCATAAATAACACCACCATCTGGATTATTATTAGCTTGTAATAATTTTGCTAATCCCGTACCATAAAAAATGTTATCTCCTAAAATTAGCGCCACCTTATTATTTCCTATAAATTCTTCTCCAATGATAAAAGCTTCTGCCAAACCATTAGGAGATTCTTGAATAGCATATTCAAATGAACATCCGTACTTTTTACCATCCCCTAGTAGGTCTTTGAAAAGTGGTAAATCTTTTGGGGTTGAGATAATTAAGACCTCCTTAATTCCAGCATACATTAAAGTAGACAATGGGTAATATATCATGGGTTTATCGTAAATAGGCATGAGCTGTTTACTTACCGATAATGTTAAGGGGTGCAATCGTGTTCCAGATCCGCCCGCCAAGATAATTCCCTTCATTGTTCTTTATTTAATTGTTATAGTGATTTTCATAATAAGATTGATATTGCCCACTTGTAACATTGTTCAACCAAACTTTATTATCTAAATACCATTCAATTGTTTTTTCCAAACCTTCCTCAAAAGTAACCGACGGTTCCCAGCCTAGTTTATCCTTAATTTTAGAAGCATCTATAGCATATCTTAAATCATGTCCAGGACGGTCTTTTACATATGTTATTAAATCTTCCGAACTTCCTTCCTTTCTAAAAAGCTTAGTATCCATTTGTTTACATAATAATTTTACCAAGTCTATATTCTTCCATTCATTAAAACCTCCTATATTGTAAGTTTCCGCATTAACACCTTTATGATAAACCAAATCTATGGCTACAGCATGATCTTGAACATATAACCAATCTCTTGTATAATTTCCATCTCCATAAACAGGTAAAGGTTTATTATGAATGATATTATTTATAAACAAAGGAATTAACTTTTCAGGAAACTGATTTTCTCCATAGTTATTAGAACAATTCGTAATAACATATGGTAAGTTATAAGTTTCACCATAGGCTCTTACAAAATGATCTGAACTTGCTTTAGAAGCAGAATATGGTGAGTTAGGGTCATAAGGTGTCGTTTCTGAAAACAAACCTGTTTGACCTAATGTTCCATAAACCTCATCTGTACTTATATGATAAAAACGTTTATTTTCAAAATCGTCATTCCAAGAATTCTTACAGGCATTTAAAAGATTTATCGTGCCTATTACATTGGTTTTAACAAAAGCTAAAGGATCTTTAATAGATCGGTCTACATGTGATTCTGCTGCCAAATGAATTACACCATCAAACTTATATCTTTGGAAAAGTTTATCAATAAACAACGCATCATTTACATCGCCTTTTATAAAAGTATAATTAGGTCTTGCTTCTATGTCTCTAAGGTTTTCTAAATTGCCTGCATAAGTCAAATTATCCAAATTAATAATTTCATAATCCAAATATTTTTCAACAAACAACCGGATTACATGCGAGCCAATAAAACCTGCCCCTCCTGTGATTAAGACAGTCATAATTTTACTCGCTTTTATAGTTTTTCAAATAACTATTTAAGGATAGTAGTCCAAAAATCAAAAATGTTAAAGATAATAGTAAAAAAGGTATTCTAAACTTATAACTATTAATTAAACCTTTTATTTCAACTCCTTTTCTAGGGAAGTCAGAAATAACATTCAAAATACTGGATTTATTAGCACGCTCTTCGTTAAGTTCAACTAAACTTATTTTTAATTCTTCCATCTTATTAATTAATGAAAGTTCTTTATTATCACTACCTGAACTTTCCGCGAGATTAATACTAGTAGCTCCTTCCGGTTTATCAGCTTCTTTAAGCATCAACTTTTTATAAAACACCTGTAACGAATCTATTTCGTCTATTTGCTTTTTATAAAGACTGTCTTGTAGTTTGATATTGATATCACTAATATCTTTCTGAAGATTAAAATAATCATTCCTCGAAATAGAATTGATGATTGAAGGTTGAATTTTCTTGGCAATACCATTGTCAGTGGCAACCACATGTACCGTATGGAAACGGGCATCCAAAGAATTAAAGTTCTCCAAATAGGCTTTAATATCAATGGCTTTTTGAGTTGTTGTATCTAGACTACGCACAAATTTATCAAACAACTGCACTTTTTGATTTTCATCGGAATACGATTCAACTCCAAACTCCTTCATAGTAGCAGCCTCTCTTATGGTAATATCCAAAGCTTCTGCCAATGCCGTTGAATCATTAGATTCGGCTAATTCATTATAAAAATTAATATTGTTATATAACTGCTGGACACTATTAAAATTTGGCTCTAGTACCATGGAAGAAATAAACCTAGGCTCTTTTTTTATATCCGCGTAAAACCCAATGGCAAAGCCTAAAACGGTAACCACAGCTAGCTTTAAAAAGTGCTTTCGAACAAAAAGCAAAAAAGTAATAATCAATTGAAAAACACCTCTAAAGATACTTCCAATAAATTTAAAAAATCGATTAAAAGCATTACCTATAAGTTTAAATAGTTGTCCCAAATCTACTTCTTCAGATGGTTGAGGTTGCGGTAAATCTTTACTCATAATATTTGTTAGTTAAGTATTTGTTGTAATATCGTTTTTGTAATTAAATATGTTGGTCTTACACCAGAGGTTCCTAATCCCCCAGATGCTAAAGTGGCTCCCGTTTCTAAGGGATTATCACTCGCGTAATATGCATATCGAACTTTAACGTCTCTCCTGATGCTTCCACGTACCTTTGATGCTGCTTGAATTGCTTTTTGATAATGCGCTCCTTCCATCTCTAAGCCTATAACTTTCCAAGTAGAATTATAAAAGAATTTTAAAATATCTTTATTTTGCAGAGAAGTTCCCAAAACCGTTATCATAGATCCCTCAAACACATCAACACCTTTACCTTCTAGGTCCTCTTTTCTTAATTCATTTTTAAAAGGATAGTTATCTGCTGTACCCTCAAATAAATGAGCGGAAGGAATCATTATATCTCCTTTTCCTCCTTCTAATATTCCAGCTTTTCCCATGATAGAAACAGACTCAACATTCAAATAAATCTTTTCCCCTTTTACAACATAAGGTTTCAACAACTCATCGATAGTTTCATAAGCCTGTTCTCCAAAGGCATAATCCATAACCAAAATAACTGGCTTTACTTCTTTTAGAACACTTCCTGAAACCTCAAGATTAATCTTAGAAACATCCATTTTAGCGGTATCAAAAAGTTGAACATCAATATTGGCTCTTGAGTCATCTTTAATATATGTCATGCCGTTTTGCAACGCATCCTTAGTCACTTTATTACGCAAAGCCTCATTTTCCTTTTTACTCAAAGCTTCATAAACATCAACAATGTCTTTGTTCGATGTTTTTGATTTCAATGAATTTCCCGCAAAAAGGGTATTCATTACACTATGCATGTTAGCGCTTATTATATGAATAGGTCGATTAATTAAACCTTTATTATAAAGAATCTCCTTTATTGAATCTGCCCATATTTCACCATGTATATGATGCCCAATACGTTCTCTTAAAACGGGGCTAAATGTTATCGTTCTTTTGTTATTATGGACCAATTCTTCAATAGCCAACTTGCCCAACCAATAAACAATATGTAAAAACCTTTCTGGTTGAGATGGTGATGAAAAAGATTTATAAACAGTACCTATTTCATTAAAAGTTCTTCCCAAAATATTAGCAGCATGGGTTATTGCAACTTCTCGTTGATCTTGCGATAGTTTCTTTTTTGAAAGCACAACCTTTTCAAGCTTAACCCAATCTCTAGTGGTAGAACCCTCTTCATCAATTAAAACACGATTTCCAATTTTATGAGACTCAACAAAAAGAAAAGTTAAATGCGTTAGAATATCATAAATTTCTGAACGCCCTCTGGTAACTTCAATATTCATCTGCTCAGCATCAATTCTGTAGCAGTTACGACGCCTTTTTTCAGGAATTATAGGTTTGAAATGAGAATTTGAATAACCCTCATCACTCGTTAAATTAATGAAAGAGCACTCCTCAATACCCTGAGGTAATCTATCAGTCACATACAATAATCCTTCCAATTCCGCTTTTTCTTCGCCAATAGAACCATATATTTCCGGACGCAAAAGAAGTAACGCTTGTCTTAAAGTTTCTCCAGAAATACCCATGGGCTTATAGAAGCCACGATTGAATAAATGCCGCATAGTAATATACATCCGCTCAATAGCATTTGAGCTCTCCTGAGCCCGCGTTCGTGCATGATGTTTTTTACTTGCCATAGTTTAATTTGATGGGCCAAAGATAGTACTATTTGCGTTAATTTACATACGCTAGACCGTCTACTATTTTCCTATCATTAGACAATCTAGGAATTTTATTTTGACCACCAAGTTTCCCAACAGATTTCATATAGTCTTGAAATCCATCTTTTTTTACTTTCGTGACTTTTAAGGGGCGTAAAACCTTACCTTGAATCAAATCGAAGTAATACGTATTTTGCTTCTGCAGTGATTCATCTATTTTCTTTTCCAAAGCAGAAAGATCTTTTGGTTCATTTTCAAATTCTACAAACCATTCGTGATAAGGTAACCCCTCATCTGGATTTATTTGTGGGGCTACAGTAAATTCTGAAACGCGAACGTCTGAGGCTAAAACAGCATCTTGCATGGCCTGTTCTACTTCTTTTCCTATAACATGCTCTCCAAATGCTGAAATAAAATGCTTTATACGCCCAGAAACTATAACTCGATATGGTTTTGTTGAAGTAAACTCCACCGTATCTCCAATATTATAACTCCACAACCCCGCGTTTGTTGAAATTATCATGACATAATTAACGCCAACCTCAACATCCTTAATAGTAATTCGTTTGGGGTTATCATTGAAAAACTCGTCTGCCTTTACAAATTCATAAAAAATACCAGAATTAAGTTGGAGCAACATACCCTTTTCATTTTGCTTATCTTGATATGCAAAAAAGCCTTCGCTTGCAGGATATAACTCGATACTATCAACTTTTCTCCCTATTAAATTTTCGAATTTAGCGCGATAAGGCTCATAATTAACACCTCCAAAAATGAACAAATTAAAATTCTTAAAAATATCGCCAACTTTTTTCCCTGTTTTCTGCTGAAGTTTTTCAAAATACATCTGAACCCAAGATGGGATTCCTGAAATTACGGTCATGTTTTCAGGTAAAGTTTCCTCAACAATAGCATCCACTTTTGTTTCCCAATCTTCAATGCAATTCGTTTCCCATGAAGGCAATCTGTTTTTTTGAAGATATTTTGGAACATAATGAGCAACAATTCCTGAAAGTCTACCTAACTGAATCCCATTTTGTTCATTAAGTATTGGGCTCCCTTGTAAAAAAATCATTTTACCTTTTACAAATTGGCTTTTCCCTGTTTCATGAATGTATAATAAGATAGCATTTCTTGCCGCCTCTACATGACTAGGCATACTCTCTTTGGTAATAGGAATATATTTTGAACCTGATGTTGTTCCAGATGTTTTTGCAAAATAAAGAGGCTTCCCTTTCCAGAGAACATCTTCTTCTCCAGCCACAACCTTTTCAACATAAGACTTTAACCCTTCGTAATCTCTAATGGGAACACGTTTTACAAAATCATCGTAATTATTAATACTTACAAAGTCATGATCTTTTCCAAAAGCGGTTCTCGTAGCTTCAGCTATTAAATCTTGAAAAACCAGTTTTTGAGTTTCTACAGGGTTTTTAGCCCATTTTTGAACCTTTTTAAACACTCGTCTTGCAAATGGTTTTGCTAAAGCAGATTTTAATGAAATCATTTACTTAAAATCTATAAAATTAGTTGGGTTTATAGGATATCCATCGTTCCACAATTCAAAGTGCAAATGAGGTCCTGTTGTTAATTCACCAGTATTTCCAGCAGTTGCAATAACTTCTCCAGATTTAACCAAATCTCCTTGTTCTTTGGTTAATGAAGCACAATGCTTATAAATTGAAATCAAGCCATAACTATGTTCTACAATAATAACATAACCTGTACTGGCAGTCCATTCAGCAAAAATAACTATACCATCTGCGGTAGCCTTTATAGGCGTATTTTTTGCCACAACAATATCAACGGCATAATGTTTTTCTTTAGCATTATATGGCTCACTTATTTCTCCATTTACAGGAGGAAACAACACAAAATTTGTTGCGGAGGTAGCAGACTCGAATAAATTGTACTTGTCTTCTTTATCTACTTTCTGACGTAGTAGTGAATCTTCAGCTGTAGGAGCTAAATCAACCTCATTTGCTTCAATTTTTACCGCTTCTATTATAGAATCTTTATTAAAATCAACAGCACTTACATCTCCTGTTAATACTTTTTTTATGGACTTATAATACCTGTCATTCATTAAAAGAACTTGTTGTAAAGAATCCGTTTTATAAGTAAGTTCTGTGGCCTTCTTTTTTAATGCTGTTGATGAGTACCCTGGTATATATTCCCTAAGTGGGGTAAATGCAATAATAAGATAGGTTAATGAAATAAAAAAAACCGCCATTAAAGACCCCATAACAAAAACATTAAGCCTCGTCAATTTAAAAGAAAGACGTTCTTCGAATGTGTTTTCATTAAGTATAACCAACCTATACTTGTCAAGCAGTTTACGTCTTAATCTTTTAGGTTTCTTTTTCTTATTTGCCATTAAAACAAAAATAAAGAGAATTTATGAAATAGCAGGATGTTTAAAACAAAGTCCTGATTTAATTTTTAATAGTAATCATGTGATTTTAGCAATGATAATCAATACACTAAAGTTATATATAAAACGATATTATTAAACTATAATTATTAACTTTGTCTTTTAAAATTTTATTTATGAGCTTATACATGTTACCATTGGCTATTGGACCTTGGCAAATTGCATTAATTGTTGTGGTTGTTTTATTATTGTTTGGAGGTAAAAAGATACCAGAATTAATGCGTGGGTTAGGAAGCGGTATTAAAGAGTTTAAAGATGCTAGCAAGGAAGAAGACTCTAGTGAAGAAAATAAAAAATAGTAATTAATTTATTGATAATAAAAAAGACCAACACAATTTATGTGTTGGTCTTTTTTATACAATCTATATTAGTCTTATTTTATTTTAACCGATTTTATAATCGATTCTAACTCCAACATATAATTTCTTTTTTCAACTGAAGGCGCAAAGGCAAAACCCTCAATAACTACCCAGCGATTATTGATTTTATCTTCAATAGCATAGTTAATAAAAGGCCCGCCCATAAATGCATTTTTCACATCCCAAATACCTTTAGTTTCAAACGTAGGCTTGTTATCCAAAATAGTTTCACCAATAAAAGGTGCGTATGCATTTTCAGTAACCATATACGAATCCTCAACAGGTCCCTCAATATAAGTTTTTCCAATAGAATCTCTTATTTTTATAATTTGATTAACCACGCTGTCATTTCTTTTTATAGCATCAAATGGTAATTCATAAATCATTAAGTTATTGGTGCCTGTAGTAATATCTTTTCTTATCCAGAAAAAATCATCGGTTTGTTTTGCTATGCGGTATACAGAAGCAAAATCAAGAGTCAATCCTAATTTTTCCTTAATAATTGTAAACGTATGAGGCGACTTTGCCATTTGTCGTTGTCTTTCAGCCAACTCCTCATTTCTAAACGTTTCTATAATTTTAGATTCGTTTTCTTTAATCACTTTTACAATGGCTTCTCTACTCTTACCAGTAACTACAATCACTTTTTGAGGTGTGGCATAAACATCTTCTAAAATTTCAATACCAGCCTCTTTATTGGTTTCAATTTTTAAAACGGTTCTGTTTTTTGTTACAAAGCCCGAAAACACTGAAGTTGGAATCTGACTTATCGTAAACGTAGGTTCATCTTGAGGTAAACCATAAATTGGCTTTGCTAGTACTGCTCTTATAGCATCTCCAATACGGCCATCCCAAAGCTCATTTTCCGTTACAACAGACACACTGTTTATTGCCCCTGAGGCGTCTGGAAGAAATTTTTCGTTCGTTTTTTTCTTGCTATTACAAGACATTAAAAGCATCAGTGTTAAGACAGAATAAAGAATATGCTTCATTTTAATTACATGTTTTTTGAAATTTAGCCTTTAGAAATCTTAAGCTTCATTCCTGGTTTTAATTTACTACCACTAATACCGTTCCAATCTTTAATGTTTTGAACAGAAACTCCTGGAAATTTTTGTGATATACTCCAAAGAGAATCGCCATTTTTAACTGTATACGAAATGACTTCACCAGAAATTGGTGTTGGTTTTGTATTTGTATTTACAACCTTTTTTGGAGTCACATAGGGTTTTCTAGGATATATAGTCAGACGTTGTCCTACTTTTAAATTATTACTTCGTAAGCCATTCCACCTTTTAATATCGCTTACCCTTACACCATACATTCTCGAGATTTTACCTAAATAATCTCCAGATCTTACACGATACCTCACTCTATCGCTTGCCTTAGAAAATTGAGGCAAGGGTTTTTCACGCTTATCGAACTCTGCTTTTGCGAAAGCATATATTTTTTCTTCATTATTTACAAAGTTCCCGATAACATTTATTGGTAGTCGCAAAACATAATTTTCTTCTTTTAGAAAAGGAATAATATCCAATTTGTAGGACGGGTTTAAAAATTGAAGTTCTTCAATAGGCGTTCCTGTAACTTCTGACACTTGATCTAAGGTAATCATTTGTTTTACCTTTATCGTATCGGTTTCAAAATAGGCAAATTCAGGCTTAGAGTTCACTACAAAATCGTGTTCTTTAGCATATTCAAATATGTACATATTTGCTAAAAATGCAGGTAAATACCCGGCTGTTTCTCTTGGTAAATTATGACGAATATTCCAATAATTTTGATAGCCTCCAGAACGTCTAATGGCTTTAGAAACATTTCCTGGTCCAGAATTATAGGCTGCCAAAGCCAAATCCCAGTCTCCAAAAATTTCATATAACTTTGATAAGTATTTAGCGGCTGCTTCTGTAGACATAATGGGGTCGCTGCGCTCATCAACATAACTACTTACATTAAGCCCATACATTTTACCGGTACCATACATGAATTGCCATAATCCTGTAGCTCCAACTCTCGATTTTGCTCTTGGCTTAAGTGCCGATTCAACAATAGCTAGATATTTAATTTCAAGAGGAATATCGTGCTTATCTAATTCTGCTTCAAACATTGGAAAATAAAAGGCACTTAAAGTCATTAACTTCTGCAAATACTTTCTTCTGTTTTTTAAATAGGACTTGATAACTCTTTCCAATGATGGATTATATTCCACATTAAAAGGGGTTTTAGCATCTAACGCTTTTAACCGAGATTTTAGCGTATCGGTAGGAAGTTCAGGGTATTCAACAGGTTCAAAATCTAACTCTGTAACTATTTTATATATGGTATCGAATGAAACATTATTATAAAGTTCTTCATACCATTTTTCATCATAATTAGCCGCAATTTCAAGGTCTTGTAAGTTTTTAACAGAAAGACTATCGATAGAAGCATGAAGATCATCAATTTTCTTTGAAGCCTGATTATTAAATAAAGAATCCTTAATATGAACATTGGGAACAGCAACAGAGTCTTTTGAAAGATTACTATCCTGCACTAAACGAGAGTCTTGTACCTGCGAAAAACAAGTACTTATATTGACAAGTAATATGATTATAAAAAATCGCAAAGCCATAAAATCAATTCAGTTGGTTATTGAACGAGATTATGGCGAAAATCGTATTTTTTAAGCTAATTTGAAAGAATATAGCTTATTATTCTAAAATAGCAGCGATTCCTGGAAGGGTTTTACCTTCTAAGCTTTCTAGCATAGCTCCTCCTCCAGTACTTACATAACTTACCTTATTTTCAAAACCAAATTGCTTCACTGCTGCAACAGAATCACCTCCACCTACTAATGAGAATGCTCCATTTTTGGTTGCTTCAGCAATTGAATTTCCTAGCTCGATGGTACCGTTTGCGAAACTTTCCATTTCAAAAACACCTAATGGTCCATTCCAAAGAATCGTTTTTGATTGCATAACCACATCATGAAATTGAGCTCTTGACTTAGGTCCCGCATCAACACCCTCCCAACCATCAGGGATTTCATTAATCTCTACAATTTGAGTATTTGCATCGTTGCTAAAATCATCAGCAGCAACTGTATCAACAGGAATATGAATTTGTACGTTCTTTGCTTTCGCTTGTTTTAAAATATCAAGGGCTAATTCCATTTTATCGTCCTCACATATAGAATTACCAATTTTTCCGCCTTGAGCTTTAACAAAAGTAAAAGCCATTCCTCCGCCAATAATTAGGTGATCAACTTTATCAAGAATATTTTCAATAATAGTAATTTTCGAAGAAACCTTTGCACCTCCAAGAATGGCAAGTACTGGTTTTTCTCCTGTTTCCATTACTTTTTTAATACTATCAATTTCTTGAGCTAATAAACTACCGAAGCATTTTTTACCTTCAAAAAATTGAGCAACAATAGTTGTTGAGGCATGTGCTCTGTGAGCTGTTCCGAAAGCATCGTTTACATAAACATCACCTAATTTTGATAATTTCTTAGCAAACCCAACATCTCCAGCAGTCTCTTCTTTATAAAAACGTAAATTTTCTAATAATAAAATTTCTCCAGACTCTAAACTTGCAGCAGCAGCCTCAACATCTGCCCCAATACAATCTGAAACAAATTTTACGTTTACGCCTAAAACATCTTCAACTTTAGCAGCAATATGCTTTAATGAAAACTCATCCTGAAATCCCTTTGGACGCCCAAGGTGCGACATTAAAATACAACTTCCGCCATCCTCTAAAATTTTAGTAATTGTTGGTTTAGCAGATACAATTCTAGTAGCATCGGTAACTTCAAAATTTTCATTTAAAGGCACGTTAAAATCCACACGAATAAGTGCTTTTTTATTTTCAAAATTAAAATCGTTAAGGGTTTTCATTATTATATATTTTGTCTTTTAAGTAATTGAAACACAAATGTAACTAATTAAAAGCCTATATAAAATGTCTTTTTTTACGAAAACGTTTGAAGTATAAAAGATTTTAAAAAAACTAAACCTAATCAGGATAATTAGGGCTAAAACCAGAATCAATAAGTAATACGAGTTCCTTAATGTTTTCAGAAATAGCACGTTTTAAAGTTCTTTTTAATAGGGGTTTAAAAATCACACCGAAGGGTTTAAAGTCTGCAAAAATCTGAATATTCATTTTGGTATAACCGTCTTTGGTTTCTTCCAAAACAAAATAATTATTAAACAATTTAGTAAAAGGCACATTGGTGGTAGATTCGCCGTAAACTAACTGGTTTTTATTTACCGTTTTGGTAACTGTTGTCTGTATTACATCATCATTTTTATTAAACAGACACTTATGCTTTTCGCCAGCGCGATTTACTTTGTTTTTTTCATATTCCATTTTATCTACACCTTTTGTCCAAAGTAATCTATAATCAAAGTTACTTATCACCTCATATAAATCATTTACAGCCATTTTTATAGTTTCTGTTTCGTCGTACAATTTATACTTGGGAATATTCTCAGGAATAGGATCTATTTCTGGCACCTTACTTTTTAAATGTTGCAAGGGGTTATACTGAAAACTTATATTACCAAAATCATACTTAGTAACCAAACTATTTTCGCTTTCTGTATTTACAGGTAAAACCGCGTCAGTAAAAAGAGTATACTCATCTAAGGGCACTTCATTTTTAAGAAGTCTATGCACTTTTATAACATTGCTACCATATGGTTTTTTAGAATCTTTAACACTTATAAACTCAATTTCTCCATAATGCACCACAAATTTCAACTTAAGATTATATGCAGAAGAGCAGGCACCACAACTGCAAATGCGCTGAAGTTCGTAACGTTTTAAATGGGTATGAAATGCTACATACATAGCTTCAATTTGATTTTCTAAAGTCGAAATATCAACCGCTTCGCTCAGCTTATATAAAAACAAAGCGTCCCCTTCAATTTCGGCAAGTTCTAAGCCCATTTGGTTACTATCTATAAGAAGCTCCAGAAGCTCAGCAACAATATGCTTACTATGTGCAATAGCGGTATGCTGCACAAACTCTGTAAAACCAGAAATATCGGGAATAAATAAAATCGCTTTTTGCGACATAGCGTGGTTTTATATTTAATTGAACTTATAAAAATAGGTCGATTTATTTTTAATTTGTTACAACATCTTGTTAAAATACACTATTTGACATAACGCTTTATTGTTAGTATAAGCCAACTTGACTTTACCGGAAAAAAATGATAAATTCGTTTAACGCGTTATAAAAAGCTTTAAGACAACTTTTTATCAGAGACATTGTAACCAAATATTGGAAAGTAAAATAAATAACACCAATTTGTGGAGATAAACTTAGAACACTTCGAGTTAAAAAAACTTAACAGAGAAGACTTAAAAATTTTGATTGAATGGGCAAATAATGAAGGCTGGAATCCGGGGGAAAACGATTTTGACGTATTTTGGAAAACCGACACAGACGGATATTATGGATTCTATCATGAAAACAAATTAATCGCTGGAGGTGCCATCATTTCATATAATCAAGTTTTCGGATTTATGGGATTGTTCATTGTTCATCCAGAATTCCGAGGTCACAAAATTGGAAAAAGGCTATGGTATTTAAGAAGAGACCTTTTACTCAAAAGGCTTAAGAAAGGGGCA
Organism: uncultured Algibacter sp.; assembly: GCF_947495925.1. Classification (GTDB taxonomy): domain Bacteria; phylum Bacteroidota; class Bacteroidia; order Flavobacteriales; family Flavobacteriaceae; genus Algibacter_E. Next base: position 56,349 of record NZ_CANMAU010000002.1, on the reverse strand, counting down.
ACTATTGGTATGGACGGCGTGGTCGAAATGCAAGCATTTTATGAAAAAGGAGGATTTAAGACTGCTTATAGAGAAGAAAGGTTTGAAGGTATAGGTCAAGAAGCCACCTTAAGCAGAGATGTGTCTAGTATAGAAATAGAAGATTTTGAAAAAATAGCTAATTATGACTTCAAGTGTTTAGGTTATAAGAGGAAGGTGTTTTTAAAAAACTGGATTACGATTCCCAATAGCAAGGGTTTCAAATTCACACAAATAGATGAGCTTACAGGCTATGTTGTTCTCCGAAAAGTTAATTCTGGGTATAAAATAGGGCCTCTATTTGCAAATAGTTACGAAGTTGCGGAAGAATTATATAAAGCCTGCCTAAACTCAGCAGTAGGAAAGCCAGTGTATCTGGATATTCCCGTTATAAATAAAGGAGCTGTTAACCTCATGAAGAAATATAAAGCTAAATATACTTTTGAATGTGCTAGAATGTACTATGGAGACTCTCCGAAAATGGCTATTGATAAAATATTCGGTATAACAACATTCGAACTAGGATAAAAACTGGTTACAACTAAGCGGAAAGAAACGTCTTAACCTTAGCAGGGAAACACCCAAATAATGAACTCGTTTAAGCTTTTCTATTTGCTAAAAAATAATTTACATTTGTTCGATGCTATTTTCGGAAGTTTTAGGGCAAAATCACATAAAAAATCACCTTACCCAAAGTGTTGATAATGGACGAATACCACATGCGCAATTATTTGTTGGTAATGAAGGTTCCGGTACTTTACCCATGGCTTTGGCTTATGCTCAGTACATTTTATGTTCTAATTCTGGAGCAGAAAACAATACGGGCAATGAAGCTTGTAACCTTAAGTTTAAAAGTTTTTCACATCCCGATTTACATTTTGCATTCCCTGTTACGACTAGTAGTAAGGTAAAAAGTAAACCTGTTTCCAATTTTTATTTAGAAGAATGGCGGCAGTTATTAAATGAGCAGCCTTATGGAAACCTTTTTGATTGGTACAAACTACTTGGTGTTGACAATAAACAAGGACAAATTGGTGTTGATGAGGCTCATGAAATTGTAAAGTCGCTTACTTTAAAATCGTATGAAGGGGGTTATAAAGTGATGCTCATTTGGATGGCAGAAAAAATGAATACGGCCTGTGCCAATAAGCTTTTAAAGCTAATTGAAGAACCTCCAAACAAAACTATTTTTTTACTGATTGCTGAAGATGAGGAACAGATTATAAATACCATTAGGTCGCGATGTCAAATATTACATTTTCCGCCATTAGCCGAAGATGTTATTAAAGCCTCCCTAGTAAAACAATACAATTTAGAACTTTCGGTAGCTACTAAAATAGCACATCAGGCAAACGGGAATTACAACAAGGCTTGCGACATGGTGTATCATGATTCTGAAGACACGCAGTTTGAAACCTGGTTTATATTCTGGATTCGTAGTGCATTTAAGGCAAAAGGCAATAAAGCTGCTATTCACGATCTCATTTCGTGGAGTGAAGATATAGCAAAAACTGGGCGAGAAACCCAGAAGCAGTTTCTCAATTTTTGTTTAGATTTTTTCCGTCAAGCACTTTTATTAAATTATAATGCCACCGATTTAGTGTTTTTTGAACCTAAAACAGATAAATTCAAGTTAGAGAATTTTGCGCCTTTTGTTCATGGCAATAACATTATGGATATTAGTAATGAGCTGCAAGATGCTATTTACCATATTGAGCGTAATGGAAACTCTAAAATTATTTTAACTGACTTATCCATTAAATTGACCAGATTATTGCATAAGAAAGCAGAATAAAAACCCAGCTAAAATGTTAATTTAGCTGGGTACACTGCAAACCTATTCCTGCTCTACAAACGTATAATTCACTGTATCAAATTCTGAAAGCCTAAAATAACCATGTGCATAATTATCAGGGTTATCTAGGTTAATACAATTACCTTTTAGCTTTACTGGAATTGTGGTAAACGGATCACCTCCGCTATAATACTGTTCAATTAATAGCCTTACGTAATTAAAATACTCTTCAGAAACACCGTACAAAGAAATATCTACCACATCTCCTGGGTTAAACTCGGCTTCGGGGTCGTCATCATCTCTTTCTTTTTCAAAAAACTCGTCAAGCTCGTTTCCATTTACAAACTCATCCGGAAAATCTTCCAATACTGGTAAAAGGTCGCCTTCTTCAATAAACCGTATCATATAATAATTCTCTTCATCTACAGGGTCATCCCAAAAAATATAGACATCTAAAATATCATCATAAAAACCACCCTCAAGTGTTTGTTCTACTTTTTTAATTGGAGAAACAGATCTCAATGTTTCGGTTGCATAATAAGTTTCATTATTATAAACAATTTCTAAAGTATACGAATCATTAATTATAGGTTCAAAATTTGAAATATTGTAAGATCCATTGTTTTGATCTGCGAAAACATATTCAACTCCACTGTTTACATTCGTTACTTTTACGCTAGCTCCAGATAAAGGGACAAATTTGTTGGTATCAAAATATGGTGTTGAGGTACTTAAAGTAATGGTTTGATTGTTTCCCGGTGTTCCTTTTTGCCAATCTAATGAGGCTTCAATAACTAACCTTGGTTCTGCACTAGGAACAGTTACTTCTATAACATCTTCACACGATGTTATGCTTATCAGTACTAAAAATAAAAGTGATTTTATATAGAATTTCATAATCTTAAAATTTAAAGTTATAGGTTACAGAAGGGATGACACCAAAAATGGCAATTCTAGTAGCTTCATTATTTCCAGTATCTTGATTTTGATTGAATGAAATTGAAGCTGCATTTTTTCTATTATAAACATTGTAAATACCAAATACCCACTCGCCTTTCCAACGTCTATTTTTTTTGTTTTTTGGAGTAAGTATGGCTGAAACATCTAATCGGTGATATGCTGGCAACCTGCTTTCATTTCTATCGGAATAACTTCCTATAGATAAGCCTTCATATTGATATTGTCCATCTGGGTACGTAATAGGTCTACCGGTTTGATATACTAAATTCGAACTAAATCGCCACTTATCATTAAATTTATATGACCCTGTAATAGAAATATCGTGGGTTCTATCATAAGGTGTATTGTACCATTTCCCTCCATTTATTCCGGGCCCACCAGCATTTCCTCCAAGTGTTCTTTGTTCAGATTTTGATAGCGTATAGGCAAACCAACCTGTAAAGTTTCCTTTATTTTTTCGAAATAAAAGCTCTACACCATAAGCTCTAGCCTCTCCATTTAATATTTCAGTTTCAATGGTATTGGTTCCTATTAAATCTGAGCCATCTACGTAATCGATTCGGTTATCAATGGTTTTATAATAGGTTTCTAACTCCATTGAAAACATATTGTTTTTAAAGTTTTTGTAGTATCCTAAGGCATACTGATTTGATAATTGTGGTTTTATATATTTACCACTGGGTGTCCAAACATCAACAGGCGTAACTGCTGCTGTATTTGAAAGCAAATGCATGTATTGCGAAGATTTTGTATAGCTTCCCTTAACAGATGACGTTTCGTTTAATTGATAAGCTAGACCTAGCCGAGGTTCAAAATTATTAAAAGAGGCAATACTTTCACTTTTACCGTAATAAGTCTCTCCAGAAGCTTCACCCTCTTCATAAATATCAAGCTTATTATTATAAACTACCGGTTGATTATTTACATAATCTGTTACAAATTGGCCGCCTAATCTATTAAATCGGCTATAACGCAATCCATATTGAGCCGTGAGTTTATTTGTTAACTGATGTTCGGCACTTACATATAAACCGCTTTCAAAAGCTCTTTTCTGTTCTAATTTTAAATAATTGATTGGGGAGGTATTTGAGGTTGGTTTGACCTCTCCAGGATTCAAGTTATAAAGTATCCCGCTGGCACCAAAATCTATTCGAATTTTGTCATTAAGATAATACCCAAAATCATACTTTAAGTTATAATTTTTAATATCTGCAATCCAATCTAACTCCGCAAACTTGAGTTCAATTTGATAGTCATATTTACTATAGATTAACGATAAGTTTGAAAACAGTTTGTCATTAAAAACATGATTCCATCTTAAATTTCCAGAGGCATTCCCGTACTGATTTTTAACAATATTATTTAAATCGAAGATGTCTCTTCCAAAATACCCAGAAAGAAATACTCTATTGTTCTTATTTAAGTGATAATTTGTTTTAAGGTTTAAATCGTAAAAGAAAATTTTATCATTTTTCAAGTCTTCAATACCCTTCATAAGTAAATGCGCGTAAGATGTTCTTCCTGCAATTAAAAAAGAACCTTTATCACTAAACACGGGTCCTTCTAGGGCTAATCTGCTTGTAATCGTACCAATACCACCGGTAGCAGCAAAGCGTTTACTATTACCATCTTTTTGATGCACATCTAGAACAGACGATACTCTACCTCCAAATTTGGCAGGAATATCACCTTTATATAGTTTGACATCCTTTATTGCATCTGTATTAAATACAGAAAAGAATCCGAAAAAATGCGACGTATTATAAATAATAGCTTCATCTAGTAAAACTAAGTTCTGATCAACGGCTCCACCCCTCACATTAAAACCTCCTGTACCTTCTCCATTATTGGTAACCCCCGGAAGCATTTGAATAGATTTAATAACATCAACTTCTCCAAGAACAGCTGGCATTTGTTTAATAGTCCCTGCCTTAAGTTTAGAAACTCCAGTTTCAGGACTTTTAATACTAACCCGCTCAGACTCCTCTGCAACTATGACAACCTCCTCTAACTGTTCTGTTGATTCTTCTACTTCGAAATCAATAAGCTGATCTTTATTTAAAACAACTTCTTGGGTTGTTTCTTCATACCCCATATAAGATACAACTAAGGTATACGTGCCTTCTTCCGCAGTTAGCGAATAAAAACCATAGGCATTTGTAATGGTTCCAATAGTCGTACCTTTTAAATAAACGGTGGCTCCAAGCAGGGTTTCTCCATTTTTAAAATCTTTTACTGTGCCCCTGACGCTATGCGTATTTTGGGCGGTTAGTGTAATACCCAATAATAGGCATAATCCTAATACAATTTTCTTCATTTTGATGTGTTCGGTTTTTGATTGTTAATACTAATAGACAACCCAAACTTTAAAGGGTTGCATGAAAAACAACAACGCAAAGAAAATTTTAATATTTACTCAAAGTGTAGTAAACATTGAGGTTTGGAGTGAAATACTAATTTTTGGAGTGAAATAAAATCTAGAATGCCTTTTCAGGTAATACTTCGTTACTAATTATACTTAAATACGATTTTGATATGGGTACTTTTAAGGACGCTATTTTAGAATTAATCAAAAAATCCTTGCCCTGTTCTTTAGCTTTACGATCAACATTTAATAAGTTTACCGCATAAGATCGATGGCACTGCTTTATTGGGAAATTCTCTGTTTGAATTAAAAAGCTTTTCATTCTATTTCTAGTAATATGCTTTTTAACTTTTTCTTCTTTTAGATAATGAATTAATATATATTGATTGCTTGATTCAGCATATAGAAAATTCTTTAATTCTACCGAAAAATCTATATTGTCATTTTCATCTTTAATCTCTAAAAGCTCTGTTTCCTGAGTCATATCGAAATTACTTTTGAAAACACTTAATTGCTCTCCTAACTCGCTTATTTCATAGTTTAGATTCTGAATTAAAACATAAATAATACTACCAACAAAAGGGAATACCAGAACAACAATAACCTTAAAAAATATTTTGAGCTGAAAAACTAAATTGAGTTCCTTTTCAAAATCATTTCCTAAATCAGGAACGATAAAAGAAAAACCAAAGCTCACTAAAGTCAGCCCTAAGGCCTCAAAAATATACCAGGTTACATACTTTTTAATAGACACATTTTCAAAACCAAACCATTTTCGAGCAAAAAATTGAGAAAATGAAAGCGTTAGAAACGTACTTAAAGCTACAGATAAAAAGAATAGTACTAGATTAATTAATGTATTCTCAGGATTAGAAACTTCTTCCGATAGCCCATAAGGTTGAAACAAAACTAAAAAGGTAATGGCAAAAGCCGTGGCGCCAATAACATAAATCCATTTGTTTTTATTTGAATCGAAATAGTCAAACGGCTGTTTTAAAAAAACTTTAATTTTCATGGTTGTTAAAAAAAGATGAAAATACTAAAACGACTAAAGGCGAACCTGTATTTTTTTGTTAAATGATAAAACGCTTTAATTCGTTCCTTATTATGTATTTTTAGTGTATCAAATCTAACGCAATGAGTTTTAAAAAACTAGTTTTAATCTGGATGCTTTTAGTAAGCTATAATTACACTTTTGCTCAGAGTAAAACGCAAGAAGTACGCAAACCCAATGTTATTTTAGTTTTAACCGATGATCAAGGCATTGGCGATATAGGTTGCCATGGTAACCCTTGGCTTAATACCCCGAACCTCGACAAATTCTATAAAAATGCTGTACGCATGACCGATTTTCATGTTAGTCCAGTATGTACCCCAACTCGAGGAGCGATTATGACTGGGAGGTACCCTATTAATAATGGAGCGTGGGCTACCTATAAAGGACGTGATGCATTATCCACAAATAACCAGACCATGGCCGATATTTTTAAAGTAAATGGCTATGTAACAGGAATTTTTGGTAAGTGGCATCTGGGTGACAACTACCCGGTAAGACCAACGGATTGCGGCTTTGATGTTGCCATCCATCATAAATCTGGTGGCGTAGGTGAATTGTCAGATTATTGGGGAAATACTTATTTTGATGATGTTTACTGGGTAAATAACGAACCAAAACAATTTGAAGGATATTGTACTGATGTTTGGTTTAATGAAACTATTAAGTTTATTGATAAAAATAAAGATAAACCATTCTTTATTTACTTACCTACCAACGCTCCTCATGATCCGCACTATGTTGCCGAAAAATATGCAAAGCCATACAGGTCTTTAGTAGGCAAAGAAATATTTAATGCTGAATTTTATGGCATGATTTCGAACATTGATGAGAACTTTGGTAAGTTAGAAGCTTACTTAAAGAAAGTAAACTTAACAGACAATACTATCCTAATCTTTATGACAGATAATGGCACGCAATACGGATATAGTGCTGATGGAAAACTAGGATATAATAATGGGTTTCAAGGTAGAAAAGGAGAGCGGTTTGAGGGAAGTCATCGTGTTCCCTTTTTTATCAGGTGGAAAGACGGTAAGATTAAAGGGGGTAAAGACATTGATGCGGAGACAGCACATGTAGATCTCATACCAACTTTGGCTGAGCTGTGCGAACTTTCAATTCCAGATGATAAAAAATTAGACGGTGTAGATTTTTCAGGGTTACTCACGAATAAGCATGAAAAGTTAGCTGATAGAACCATCTTTGTTCATAACCGACAAGATTGGCGCCCACCCACAAGCGTAACTAATACGTGTATAATTAAAAATGACTGGCGTTTGATTAACGGTAAAAATCTATTCGATATTGAAAAAGACAGGTTGCAAAAAAATGATGTATCCAAGGAGTTTCCAGAAATAACCAAGGAATTACTTAAGTCTAATTCTAAATTTATTAAAACCTCTAAAACCTATCCGGAATATAATGAGCTTCCTGTGAGCATCGTTGGAAATGAAAATCAGCTGGAAATCACCCTAACCATTCAACATGCCATTGGAGAAAGTACTGGTATATGGAAAGCTGAACATGTTGCAGAAGGCAAAAAAAACTCAAATAACACCCACGCCATTGAAGTTGAAAAAGATGGTATTTACCAAATAGAGTGCAGAAGGTGGCCCAAAGAATGTCCGGGATCTATATGGGGAGTTCCTGAAAACAACCCAAAGAATTTTTATAAATACAAAACCATCAAGCCAGAAAAAGTAAGGATCCGAATAGCTAATCAAATTCTTGAAAAACCAATTGATGGTACTAGTGATGCAGTCATTTTTAATTTAAAGCTTTCAAAAGGGAAAACTTTACTGCTTAATGATTTTATTGAAGGGGATGAAACGTACGGTGTGTACTATACTTATATCAAACATGTGTCAGGAAAAACATTATAGTCGTTACACATCTATTCGAAATTTAAAAGCCCAGACACAAAATTGTATCAGGGCTTTTAAATAAGTGTTTTCTAACCTCTGATAATCAATTAAGTAATTGATTATCAGTAAGTTAAATATCATTTTTCGTATTCTGCGTTAAGAGCTTCCAATACGGTTTGTGTTAAATCATTCTCATCCTTACCATACATAACAGAAGCAGCAGCTTCACTTGTTCCTAAAATATAAGTGTAGCCATTCTTCTTTCCATAGTCCTTAACATAATCTTTCACCTTAACGATTAACGTATCTATTTCCGTTTGGAATTCTTGAGTTAATTGTTGTTGCTCAAACTGCATTTGTTGTTGTAGCATTTGCTGTTTTTGCTGCAATCCGCCCATGAGCTCCTCAGCCTTTTTTCGATTGGTTGAAGCTAATTTCTGTGCTTCTGCCTGAGTATTTTGAGCTTCCATCTGAAAAGCTTGACTAATACTATCTGCTCTTTTTCTAAAAGATTCTTCTCGCTCTTGAAATTTAGCTTCTACATCTTTCTTCTCTTGATAATCGTTAATTATCGTTCCATTATCTACAAAGCCTATTTTTTGATTTTGACATGAGAAAACAGAAATAGCAATTATAGCTACATAAAAAATATTTTTCATTGGTTTGTTTTTAAATCCGAACAAATGTAACAAAGTATGTTAAAATTGATTCTTTAATTAGTTGGATTTTAACATATAAGAATAATTTATAACAAACATGTTATTCGATTATAATTAACTATTAAAACTGAATTGATATAAAGGCATGTAAAGCCCTTTTAAAAAACGCAGTAGTATTTATCCATTTCAAAGCAAGAGCGTTTAAATAACGTTGCTAAAATGAGAATTAGATGTTTTTTATAATATATATAAGAGATGAAGCCTCTTTTGAGGAGCACGCCTTAAGATTTGACAGCAAGCCAATAAAAAATCCTTTAATGGGTTTCATTTTACCAGACTTGTATTTTTCAGAAAGTAGACTTACATAAAATGCATCAAACCACATAGGTTTTACTTTTTCTACTTCAAAATCTTGCGTTACCATTAATTTTGAAATAGATTCTTGATTAAAGTGCCAAAGATGTCTGGGCACATCATAAGCGGCCCAAAATTCTTTATAATGTTTTGCATCATAACTATTATAGTTAGGAACCGCAATAACTAATCTGCCCTTGGGCTTTAATAACTTCTTAAAGCTAACTATTTGACTTTCTAAATCTGGCAAATGCTCTAAAACATGCCAAAGTGTAATGACATCAAAACTCTTCTTTTTAAAGCTTGATAGTTGAGAGGTATCAAAAACTGTAGCATTCGTTTTTGAATTCGCTATGACCCTTGCCTCACTATTAGGCTCAATTCCCGAAATAGTCCAGCCGTTACTTTGAGCAATTTGCAAAAAATCTCCAGTTCCACAGCCAATATCAAGCAAGTGTTTTTCTTCAGACAGAAATGAATTAATTAAACTTAGCTTCTTTTTTAAGGAAAATGTCCGTACCAAATGATACACCTTTTCAAATAGATTTCGCTTAGAATCTGTATGCGAAATATAGTCTTCGCTTTCGTAGTAAGTGGGTAACTTTTCTAAAGAGGGTTGAGGTGTGGTTTCTAAAAAACCATACTCGCTATTTTGAATCAACTTAAATTCCTCACCCGAAACCGAATGGTCTTTTACGCTTAAAAAAATAGATTTGTTTTTCATTTGAAACGGATTCTGAAACAGATATTCAGCAAAAAAAAAGAAGATTTACATTATATGTTCCACGTGGAACGTTGTTTTTCGTTGAGAATTACCTACCCATATAAACCAATAGAACAGAAATATCATTAGGTGAAACACCACTAATTCTTGAGGCTTGTGAAACTGTTGTTGGCTGAATTTTTTTAAGCTTTTCTCGTGCCTCAAAACTCATAGATTTTATCTGCGAATAATCAAATCCTTCCGGGATTTTCACATATTCTAATCGTGTTAATTTATCAGCATTATTTTTTTCCTTGGCAATATACCCAGCGTATTTTACTTGAATTTCTGCTTGTTCAATAATTTCCCTATCCAAATTATTATCCTGAATATAAGCTTCTACACTGTCCACTTTTCTCACATCATCCATCTCAATGTTTGGCCTCGCAAATACTTTAAACAACTTTCCAGATTGCTTTACAACCGCAGATTTTTTACTTTCTAAAATAGGATTAATCACTTCAGGCTTCACACTTGTCTTTTCAAAGAAGCTAACAAATTGTTCTGCCGCTTCATGCTTTTCTTCCATACGTCTTAAACGTTTTTCAGACGCTAATCCCAATTCAAAACCCTTAGGCGTTAAACGTAAATCGGCATTATCCTGACGCAATAACGTTCTATACTCCGCCCGGGAAGTGAACATTCGATAAGGCTCTTCCGTTCCTTTAGTAATTAAATCATCTACCAAAACCCCTATATAAGCCTCATCCCTTTTCAACATAAACGGGTCTTTTTCCTTAACCTTAAGGCTTGCATTTATACCTGCAATTAAACCTTGAGATGCCGCTTCCTCATATCCCGTTGTTCCATTAATTTGTCCAGCAAAATACAAGCCATCAACCAACTTTGTTTCCAAAGTATGCTTTAATTGTGTAGGTGGAAAATAATCATATTCTATAGCATAACCCGGCCTAAAGAACTTAACATTTTCAAAACCAACTACAGATCGCAGCGCTTTAAATTGCACATCTTCCGGTAATGATGTAGAAAATCCATTTACATAAACCTCACAAGTACTCCAGCCTTCAGGTTCTATAAACAACTGATGCCTATCTTTATCAGCAAATCGATTAATTTTATCCTCAATGGAGGGACAATATCGCGGCCCTAAACTTTTAATCCTGCCATTAAACATAGGCGACCTATCGAAACCTTCTCGAAGTAAATCATGCACTTCTACACTAGTATAAGTCATGTGACAAGCACGTTGATTTTTTAATGGTTTTGTACTATCCAGATAAGAAAATTTTTCAGGGTTTTCATCTCCAGGCTGTTCCAACATTTTAGAAAAATCCAAGCTTCTACCATCAACTCTTGGAGGTGTTCCAGTTTTCATTCTTCCCGAATCAAAACCCAAATCAACCAACTGCTCTGTAATCCCTGTAGCCGCTCTTTCCCCAGCTCTTCCTCCACCAAAATTCTTATCTCCAATATGAATTAAGCCATTTAAAAAAGTGCCGTTTGTAAGCACAACCGATCTCCCTTTTATTTCAATCCCTAAAGAGGTTTTAACACCTACAACTTTATCTTTCTCAACAATCAACCCAGACACCATTTCCTGATAAAAATCTAGATTTGGAGTTCCTTCCAGTAACATCCTCCAATCTTCCGCAAACCGCATCCTGTCACTTTGTACCCTCGGACTCCACATAGCAGGTCCTTTAGATTTGTTAAGCATTTTAAACTGGATAGCAGAAGTATCAGACACAATTCCACTGTAACCGCCTAAAGCATCAATTTCTCTCACAATTTGCCCTTTCGCAATCCCACCCATTGCAGGATTACAAGACATTTGAGCGATGTTCTGCAAGTTCATGGTTACTAATAGCGTCTTACTACCCATATTTGCAGCAGCAGCAGCAGCTTCGCTTCCAGCGTGACCTGCTCCTACAACAATAACATCATAAACCTCATTAAACATACATACTGCTTTTTACAATTCATGTTCCACGTGGAACATGGCATTCATTTTGGTTTGCAAATATACGCTGAAATCTTTAATTCTCTATAAGTCGTTGTAGGTAGTAATCTTCCTTTGCACGCATAACTTTAGCATCTGCATCAGTCTTATCCTTATACCCACAATAATGAAGAATACCATGAATAATAACTCGATGTAGCTCATCAGAAAAATCCACACCAAAATCTTTTGCATTATCCGCAACACGTTCTACAGAAATAAAGATATCGCCTTGTACAACTTTTCCGATAGAGTAATCGAAGCTTATAATATCCGTAAGCGTATCATGATTAAGAAATTCAAGGTTAAGCTTATGCAAATATTCGTCATCACAAAACACATAATTAACTTCTTCAATCTTATGCTGTTCTTCACGTATGCAATTTGTAATCCAAGTAGAAATCAATTCTTCTGAAGGCAAATTAAACTCCGTTTCGTAATTAAAATTAATCATTACTTCCCTTAAAATATTCTTGGACCTTCTTCTTATAAATTTGCTGCAAAGGTAAAGCTTGTCTGTTTAATATTTCAGTAGTTTTAAAATATTGTTTCGCTGTAGGAAGCTGACTATTTGAACTATTAAAGAACTCGTTTTTATTGGATTCAGATTCACGTTTGTTATCCTCGCCCTGTTGTATAGCGGCATTCTCTAATTTTAACAATTGATGTTCCAAAACCATCATTTTTTGAAGCGTTTGCTTGGTAAAACCTTTATTTAGCAACTCCAATTCTATATTTTCCATTCGCCTAACCAACGCATTCCCACTCCCCCTTATTCCATCCTTAGCCAACCGTTTCTGAAGTGCCTCACGTAATTGTTGCTGCCTTTGGTAAATTTCATAAAGCAATTCCTCTTGCCCATTTCCTAAACCTTCACCTCCTTCACCGTTCATATCAGATTCATTACCAGATTTATTTTTTCCATCTTTACTTCCTTTTTTGCCGTCTTCACCTTTATTACCAGACTTATACCCATCTCCTTTTTGCTTTCCTTCTCCTTCTTTAGGTTTGCCACTTTCCCCCTTTTTCATACCATCCTCCATCATTTTATTTAATTCTTCCTGACTCATAATAATGTCAGGCAATTGCATATCCCCCTGTCCTCCCTTACCAGCTGACATACTCATACTTTCTTGCATACCATCTAACACATCACTTAAAAAATCAGACAAATTATTTGCCGCAGTAACGGCAAACTGTTGCTTAGACACACCTTGATACAACTGATTTTCTGCCATTAAGCTTAAGGCATTATCAATATTATAATACACATCGGCAATCTCCTTATTTACTTGCTCAGACAATTTAGGTTGCCTCAATGACAAAGCGAATAAACTATCATCAATATGCTCAAAATGTTCACGTAGATTTCTTTGTTTTTTAAGATAAGACGCAAACTTGTTATGATTTACTTCAATGGATTTAAAACGGCCCATCAATTTTTCTTGGTCGAACGAAAACAGTACCAAATTATCAAGTATTTGTCTTATCATATCGGCATCCTCTTCCATCTGCTCACCACCACTAGCCCGCATCGCGCTCTCCATTTGCTTACTCATTTTTTTCATTTTTTGAGCAGCCTTCTTTTGGCTTTTCCGAGCATTGTTCATATTCTGATTTGGCTCCTCTTTTGACCCACCTGGCTCGTTTTCTGAATCCTTTTGTTGTTCTTCTTTATCTAATGCTTCCGAAGCGTTTTTCTGCTCCTTTTCAACTTCCTTTTCATCTAACTTATCTCTTGGAATATCCATAGGCTTCTTCAACGCATTACTATCCTTTTCTAAATCATCCAATTCCTTTTTATAGTTATCGAACTCCTTATTTAGTTCCTCCTGCTTCTCCTTAGTGTTTTTTTCTTCAGATTTATTAGACAACTTCTCTTGCTCCTCAGCTAATTTTTTTAAATCATCGTTGAGCTTCTCCAGCTTCTTTTCAACATAAAAACGTTTTGTTAATTCCAAAAGCTGTTCCAAACTTCGTCTCTTATTTTTATTTTGTTTGGCAAGTTCATCCAACTTTTGAGTCAACTCTTCTTTGTTAATTTTATCTTGAAGTTTCTTTATTTCCTCTAAAAGCTTCTCATCTTTCTCCAATTTTTCCTCATTATCCTTTAATCGTTCTCTCAAATCTTCCCTAAACTCATCTTTTTCTTCATTTTCTTTATTAAACTGTTCAAGATTATTCTTTAACTTTTTATTGAAGTTTTTCATCATTTCATCCTGCTGTTTCTGACGCTTCAAAAAAGATTCTAATCTTTTCTTATCATTAAAATTTAAAGTAGACTTCTCTTTTTGGGTTTTCGATAATTCCTCTAGTTTCTTTTCCTGCTCTTCAAATTTCTCCAAAGATTTATTTAAATTTTTTATACCGTCACTCTGCTCTTTCAGTTTCTTTTTTTCTTCTTCTGCTACGGTTCTTTTTCTATATGTAAAAACACTACTTTTAACAGTTTTATACCCGTTAACTTCATCATTATCAGATACTTGAAAGTATAATTGATATGAAATTCCTGCTTCTATTTGATAATTATTCGGAAATGCACTTATGAATTCGTGAATGTTCGAACCAGATATCGGTGTCTTTACAAAAACTTTGTTACTCTCATCGTCTGCAGGGTAATACACTAACTCCAGTTTTGTAAAACCATAATCATCGCTAATTTGACCAAAGAAATATAGCGACTGCAAATCCAAACTATCCTTTTCTACCTTTAAATTAATTTCTGGATATTCATCTTTTACAACATCAATATTGAAACCCAAACTTTCATAATTCTTTAGTGCGGCATTACTAGTACTTAGGGTATAACTATAATCTGAAAACACCTTTTTTGTGCATTCAAATATTCCATCGTCCAGTGCTTCTAATTTAGTCGTATCCGCAGCATAAATATTAACCTCATCTGTGCTCTTAGTGCTCAACCTCCATTTAATATTTGTGCCCTCGGGAACAATGGCATTGCCAGTACTCTTAAAAATCTCATCTCTCTTTCCTGTGTAACTAGGATAATCGAGAACCATTTCAAAACTTAATAATGACGGTGTTTTAATAAGGTTTAATTTATACGGTTTCGATGTTACATCATTTGCAGACAACTGAAAAGTAATAGGTTCTTTAGGTTCCGTAAAAACATATTCAAATTCCCCAACAGCTTTTTGTTGTAAAAAGTACGTCTCATTATTATATATAATATGTACGCTCTCTGGAGTAACTTCCCCGGCTGTTTTAACTAATAATTTGAAATCTTCGTTTTCTACGCCATTTAAATTTTCATTGACCACAAAAAACTGAAAAGGAGCAGGTGGCTCATAAGCAGTTTTAAAATCAATAACCCGCTTATAACTACTACTAAACCAGTCTATATTTCCTGTAAAAAAAGTGAAAAGCAAAATAATAACCGGTATTGCAGCATACTTCAAATACTCTAAATTTTTTCTAAAATTAATAGCTAGTTTAAAAGGAACCGGCTTCAACTCAGCTGATTTTTGTTCTATACTTGCAAGAAATAATTCAGATTGTGAATTTGCGTTGCGCAACTGAAGTACATTTAACAGTTTATCATTAACACTAGGAAAATGACGACCAATAATCTTTGAAGCCATTTCGTAATCAATACCTTTCTGAAGCTTCAATAACTTAGATAAGGGAATACATATAAACTTAACTAAAAGGCCAAATTCAACGGCAATAAACAACCAAAATAACAGTGTTCTAAACCCTGTACTTAACCATAATACATGTTCAATAAAAAGTGTAAACAAAAAATAGAGTAAGCCAATTGCAAAAAATAAAATAGCCCCTTTAAGCAACTCATTAGCATAATATCTTCTAATAAATCCTTCTAGCTTACTTTGTATGGTATTAAAATTTGTCATCTAGACGATAAAAATAAAGCATTTCTTAAAAACAAAAGTCCAAATATATGTTAAACCCAGTGTAAGGTAGAACAAATGAGAACCACTAAGTTTTAAAAATTGCTATTATGAAGAACTTTATTACCTCTTTCGTTATTCTTTTCTCTTTTAATGTATTTGCACAAGGTGCTTGGACTCAAAAAAAAGGAGAAGCCTATACTCAGTTATCCTTTTCTTCTATAGGTAAATACAACAGTATTTATGGAAACCCAAACTACTCAACAGAACGAGAAATTACAGATAACACGATTCAACTTTATGGAGAATATGGCTTGAATGATAAGACAACATTAATTCTAAACATTCCCTTAAAGCTTATTGAAACAGGAAATTTAGTAAGTACTACAACTCCATTGACCGTGGCGACATCAAACACAAATTTAGGGAATATTGAACTGGGTATTAAAAGACGTTTTTATAACCAGAAATGGATTATTTCAGGACAATTTAACCTGGAAGCTAATAGCGGTTCTTTTGATAACGCTTCAGGTATAAGAACAGGAATCGATGCGTGGTCTTTAACCCCAACAATAAATGCTGGAAGAAGCTTTAAGTGGTTCTACGCACAAGCTTTTACTGGTGTTGCACTACGAACAAACAATTATAGTAGTAGTTTCAAAATTGGAGGCGAAATAGGTGTTCGCCCCATTAATCGCATAATGATTATTGGTTTGATTGACATTGTTAAATCTTTTGAGAATGGCGATGTCATATTACCAGCCACCAACCTATTAACAGGGCTCTATGTGAACGACCAAGAATACGCAGCTTATAGTCTAAAATTTGTTGGAGAAATCACCAAAAAACTGGGTGTGAATGTTGGAATAGGTGGCGCGTTTTCAGGTAATAATGTTGCCAGAAGACAAGCACTAACTTTTGGAGCTTATCATAAGTTCTAAAGGCTTTAATTGGTTCCATGAAATGAGTTAAACACCCTTCTTAAAATCAATTACGCTTAAACGTTCCTAATTCTTAAATAACGTTTTATCTTTGCAGTCATAATTTGAAAAACATGACTAAAAATGTTCGTGTGCGTTTCGCACCCAGCCCAACAGGACCTTTACATATAGGAGGCGTAAGAACCGCCCTTTTTAACTATTTATTTGCTAAAAAACATAATGGTGAATTTATTTTAAGAATAGAAGATACCGATCAGAATAGATATGTTGAAGGCGCTGAGCAATATATTATTGCCGCGTTAAATTGGTGTAACATGACTTTTGATGAAGGACCAGGGAAAAATGAAAAGTTTGGGCCATATAGACAAAGCGAACGCAAACATTTATACAAACAATATGCTAATGATTTGATTGCATCGGGTAATGCCTATTACGCTTTTGATACTTCTGAAATCTTAGATTTTCATAGAAAGGATCATGAAGCTAAAGGGAAAACGTTTATATACAATTGGCATAATAGATTAAAACTTACCAATTCGTTATCGCTTAGCGCGGAAGAAGTAAAAGCTAAATTAGAGGCAGGCGAAGACTATGTAATTCGCTTTAAATCTCCTCAAGATGAAACTTTAAACCTTAAAGATATTATTCGTGGAGATATTAAAATAGACACGAACATCTTGGATGATAAAGTACTGTTTAAAAGTGATGGCATGCCAACTTATCATTTGGCTAATATTGTTGATGATCATCTTATGGAAATTACTCACGTGATTCGTGGTGAAGAATGGTTACCATCTTTAGCCTTACACTATCAATTATATAAAGCCTTTGGTTGGGAAGCTCCTCAATTTGCACATTTGCCTCTTATTTTAAAACCAACCGGCAAAGGTAAACTTAGCAAACGTGATGGCGATAAACTTGGTTTCCCTGTGTTTCCTCTAGAATGGAAAGACCCTAAAACAGGAGATGTGTCTAGAGGTTATAAAGAGGATGGTTATTTCCCCGAAGCTATGGTTAATTTCTTAGCATTTTTAGGATGGAATCCTGGAACTGAGCAAGAAATTTTTAACCTTGATGAATTAATAAATGCATTTGAATTAGAGCGTGTTAATAAATCTGGAGCACGTTTTGATCCTGATAAGACCAAATGGTTTAACCACCATTATATGCAAGAGCAAGATAATGAAGTGTTGGCTGAAGCATTTAAAAAAGAGCGTACTGAACTTTCTGAAATTGATGTCAATTACATTGCCATGGTAATCAATTTAGTAAAAGAACGCGCAACCTTTGTCTCAGACTTTTGGGGATTAAGTCATTTCTTTTTTAACTCACCAACATCCTTTGATGAAAAAGCATCTAAAAAAGCTTTAAAAGAAGGTACAACAGACTTAATGAACCAGCTGATTAATATCATAAATGCAAATACTGATTTTACGGTTGAAACCCTTCAAACTGAAATAAAAGGTTGGATAACAAGTAACGAAATTAGTTTTGGTAAAGTGATGATGCCACTACGTTTGGCTTTAGTTGGTGCTTTACAAGGTCCTGATGTGTTTGATATTATATATATGATTGGAAAAAATGAAACTATTAAGCGTATTGAAAAGATCATAAAATCTATTTCTTAAATAGTTTATTGATTTTATTTAAATAAAGACCTTCATATTAATTGAGGGTCTTAGTTTTTTACCATTATCTAAAATGTTATTAACTTAGAGGCATAGCAGCTTCCATATAGATGGTAACTTTCAAATGAAATCATATTATTATATACTTTTTATACTGTTGTTCTTCACTTTTAGAGTTGCCTCACAGGACCAAACTGAAGACGATGTTAAAGTTAATGCTCAATTATGGCTCGACTATAATATTCAAAGTCATTTTGGGGAATCCAAATCCCTTAACAGTTATGTAGGCTATAGAAGTATCACACCCAATATTTATAATAATTTTTTAGTAGTTTCAACATACAATATTGCCAATAAGAAGAGCTTAAAACTCTTAAAACGCGATAAACCATTTATCAACTCCTATCACCTTGGTGCCAGAGCAAATTATATCGCCAACAAAGATAAAAAGGATGACTTTGAATTTAGACTTATGCAAGGATTCAAATTTTATCTCCCTTCCATCAAAGAAGTACCTTTAATGAATTATATACGCTTAGAAGAACGATTTCAAAAAACCTTCAATACTTCGGGTTGGGATATAGGTTTTAGGTTTCGATATAAAGTTTCAACCGTTATTGACTTAGACAAGCATATATTTAATTTTACTTCAGGCTTCTATATTCCTCTAAACGTGGAGTTTTTTTTTAATTTGAAAAAAGTAGATCGTTTTAATGATGTTATTAGAGTTTCCCCTGGTATTGGTTATAAATTAAATGACGATTGGAAATTTGAATTTTATGTGTCCTATCAGAACACTCAGAACACCTCTGAAAACGAAAGTACATCAAACGATTTTGTTTTTAGATTACGTATTTTTAAATTAAATAGAAAAAAGAATAAAACCAAGCAAAGCAAAGATGAGCAAATAAAAGAATTAATGGAATAATTAATTATTTTACATTAGTACCCCTCCTCCAAACCCAAATTTTTGTAACAAACCTATGGAAATAGCTACTAATAAATAAAACTAGTTTAGCATATAAATTTGACCCTATAGGTCGCTAAATTGGGTGCAATTTTGTATTTTAATTTTTTCTAACCTTTTAAAAAAACTGTTATGAGTTTCTTCTCTATTCCATTTATCATCCTTGGACTCTTTGTTCTAATTTCTTCATTTTTCATTGTAAAACAGCAAACTGCGGCCATTATTGAACGCTTTGGACGCTACACAAGCATTCGTCAATCTGGACTACAAATGAAAATACCTCTAGTAGATCGAGTTGCAGGCCGTTTAAGTTTAAAAATTCAACAATTAGACGTTATAATTGAAACGAAAACATTAGATGATGTGTTTGTTCGCTTAAAGGTTTCTGTACAATATAAAGTGATTAAAGACAAGGTATATGATGCCTTCTATAAACTAGATTATCCGCACGATCAAATTACATCTTATGTTTTTGACGTAGTTCGTGCCGAAGTCCCTAAAATGAAATTAGATGATGTATTTGTCAGAAAAGATGATATCGCTATAGCTGTGAAGTCCGAACTAAATGATGCAATGATTGAATATGGTTACGACATTATTAAAACACTAGTTACAGATATTGATCCAGATGCCCAAGTAAAAGAGGCTATGAATAGAATAAACGCTTCTGAACGTGAAAAAATAGCAGCGCAGTTTGAAGGTGACGCACAACGTATTTTAATTGTTGAAAAGGCAAAAGCAGAGGCAGAAAGCAAGCGCTTACAAGGTCAAGGTATCGCAGATCAACGTAGAGAAATTGCTCGTGGTTTAGAGGAGTCTGTTGAAGTTTTAAACCGAGTGGGTATAAACAGTCAAGAAGCTTCTGCCCTAATTGTAGTTACCCAACACTATGACACTCTACAGTCGCTAGGAGAAGAGACTAATAGTAACCTTATTTTACTACCTAATGCACCACAAGCAGGTAGTAATATGCTAAATGATATGGTGGCTAGTTTTGCCGCCAGTAATCAAATAGGAGAAGCCATGAAAGAGGCTAAAAAGAAAGACAATAAGTAGAATGAACGATTTAGAAGCTCAAACCATTTTAAATAATGTCTTTGAAAAGAATAACTTTAGTAGTAACAGCTCTCTTTGTTTTAGTTGTATTTGTTTTAGTCGCAAAGAATCCCTTATTAATTAAAAGCATAAAATCAAAATATAAATCCACTGATCAATTTATTGCTTTTAAATCAGATTCTAGAATTAAGTATGAAATAGGTATGGAAGACAAAGCATCCCTGATTTACAACATACTTGAGAACAAAAAAACTTATGTTGAACAAGTTGTGGGTTCTTCGTTCAAAGAGCCTATAAATATATATATATGTGGAAGTCAAGAACGGTTTAATGAATATGTATATTTATCCAAAAACGTAAAGGGCGCGGTATTCTGGGGGAAACTTTTTCTTTCTCCAGGTGCCTTTAATTCAGCTAGGACTGAAAAATTACTCACTCATGAATTAACTCATTTTCTTTTTTACTCGCATCTAGGCGAATCGGAGCATATTAAAAACATACCATTATGGTTTAGAGAGGGTTATGCAGATTTTGTTGCAAATGGCGGTAAATATTATACCAAAAAAACAAAAGTTTCGGGATTAATGACCTCCGATGAACAAGAATTATTTTTATCAGGAAAAGTAGATTATTGGTTTAATACAAACAACCCAAGAGATGCCGTTAATAATGGTGTTATAAATTGGAAAAACTATAGAATAGGTACTCTATTTGTTAGTTTTATGTATGATTTAAGTCCTACTAAATTCAACATTCTAATTAATAAAATATTAGCTGGTCAGAATTTTAAAACTGCATTTGAAACCATTTATAGCACAAGGACAAATAAAATGTTAAGTCATTTTAGAGACTATATAAACTCTGAAAAAAATAGTTCATAAAAACAATCATAACAATTAGTACAAAACGTGCATTAATGAGTAACTTTTCTATTTAACGCCTTTTAAACGGGTGCCTTTCCTCCCACTCTTGTTTTGGGTTCATAAGTCCAAAAACAGGTTTTAAAATAACATTAAGAACACTATTAGTGTGTTTCAAATACATTTCCATGTTGTAAGGCTTTGCACCCACCGAACTTTTAATAGCCATCGCTGTTCGAGCATAAACAATAGAAGAAAACCGATGCTCTATTCCAAATATCAACATATCATATAACATGTTTAAATAAAGTTGATTTTTGTATTGATGTTCGGAATCATATCCCAAAAAATAAGTCTCCAAATGTACACCATTCAAAATTAAGGTATAAAACCCTACCAACTTATCTTCCAAATAATATCCATAAACTCTAAAATCATCTCCCAAATTACGTTTCATGACATAAAAATGATCTTTTGGTAAGATAAAACTATTAAACTTGGCGTTATTACATACGTTTAAATATAACTTATGAAGCAATGCTGTGTTTGCGCTAATGGTTTCAATATCGAACTCAAAAGCACGAATGCTGCCCAATTTTTTTCTAGCGCGCTTGTACCTATCCCTATATTTCTTTTTTAAGTCTGAGGAATAATCTCCAAATTGTTTCCAATTTGAGTACATATTCAAAATCATGTTGGGTTGCACAGACACCCTATGCAGGTACAACTTTTCAAATTCCTCCTTACCATTAAACTTCTCATTATGAACAAAGAAATCTTTGACTAAAATCATTCGAATGACCTTACCTTGTTTGCTTTTAATTTCTTTTTTTAAAAACTGTAAAGCATTAAAAACCAAGTTTAAATATTCTGGATATGTTATTTGATTCTTATTAAAATATATCCCGTGCTGACCCGTTTGCATTAAATTGCCCACCACTAGAATATTTCCTTTTAACACCTTAGACACTATATTTTGAAGAAATTCCTTTAAGCAAGACACTTGAGTCTTTCTAAACATGTCTTTTAAATATAATTTTACGCGCTGAATTATGGCAACACCAACAAGCGCATTATTACTAAAAACACCTATATAAAAGAGTTCTATGTTTTCAGGAGCTCCGTTTTCAATAGCCTTTAAATATTTAGACTGTAAAAACATGTCATGTCCTACCAAATCATCCCATGATACAGGTAATTCCTTACTAGAATAATAAATTTGATAAGTTTTCAATAGAAAATAAAAAAGACTGAAAATTACAATTCTCAGTCTTTAAATATGTTAAAAGTTTACAAAATTATCTCCAACCACAAATAATGGCTCCCATTACACCCATGGTAACAATCCAATATCCACTATTAATAAGTATGTATTTAGCACTTTTTCGTTCAAATAAAGCATTAGTGCCTAGAATTGGTAATGCTATAAATATCCCTCCTATTATACCATGAAATGCACCATGTTTAAAGGTTCTAAACTCATTAGCATAATCATTCATAAAAGCCTCATAAGAAGGTAACAACCCTAGTTCGCCTTGAGCAAGACTAAATGCGCCCATTTGATGAATTGTCATTGACATTAAAGACATGGCTAATAATACTGCAAAAATAAAAGCCATAACAAAAATCTTTGCCATATTAGCGCCATTCATTTTCTCTTCAGTCATATTGGCTTCTTTCATCCATGCTGAACCAAATACTTTTGGATTATACCAAATAAAACCAACTACAAGTGCAGAAAAAGCGGCAGCAACAACTGCTAAAAAATTAATTTCCATGATAAATATTAGTTTAGTTAATAGTTAAATATAATTAAAAATACTTATAACTAAATATTATTTAACTGTTCTAATGTCCTTAAAGCGCTTGTGCCTCAACAACTAACAACTCATTTTTATCATCTAGAGCTTTTGATATAAATGTGTTGATCTCATCATTCTTTGCTTGTCCATTTTCTAATAAAACCCCTAAAACAAGTGCTACAGCAATTCGAGTACCTACCTTTTTTACAGCTGTATTAAATAACGGTTGTAACTCTTCATAGTTTACATTTTTAGCCAATTCTAAAATCTCAGATTTTACTTTTAATTGCTTAGCCTCCGGTAAGTTTATGTATTTTTTTCCTAATTGTTGAATAACATCAATAGGTTTACGCTGTGATTTTTGCTGATTTTGGTTATTATTTTGTTTGACTTGCTGAGGTTGTTTCGGCTTTTGCTTTGCCCAAGAATCGCGCAAACCAACTGTTTTATTAAATACCAATTTATCTGCTAACGAATCGTTATCAACATTAAAATAACCTAAACGCTGAAATTGAAATCGGTCTCCAATTTTGGCTTCTTTTAAATTAGGTTCAACAAAAGCTTCAATTGTTTTTAATGAGTTCGGGTTAACAAAATCCATAAAATCTCTATCCTCATGACTATCTGGAGCTTCATCATTAAATAATCTATCATATTCCCTAACTTCTGCTTTTATAGCATGTGCTATTGACACCCAATGCAACGTTCCTTTAACACGCCTAGCGGTATCTTCAGAATATGTACAATGAATTTCAGTAACATCTCCTTTGGAATCTTTAACAACACTTTCTGCCTTTATAATATAAGCACTCTTTAATCTTACCTCTCCCCCAAGTTTTAATCTGAAAAACTTGTTGCCGGCCTCTTCTTTAAAATCTGTTTTTTCAATATATAATTCTCTTGTAAAAGGCACTTTTCTAAAACCAGCACTTTCATCTTCTTGATTATTCTCAGTTTCAAGCCATTCAACTTTATCCTCAGGATAATTAGTAATTACAACTTTAACTGGGTTTAAAACGGCCATCACACGACGGGCTGTTTTATTTAAATCTTCTCGAATACAAAACTCTAAAAGGGATACATCAATAATATTATCGCGTTTAGCTACTCCAACAGTCTCAACAAACTTTCGTATGGCTGCCGGTGTATACCCTCTCCTTCTTAAACCAGAAATTGTAGGCATTCTGGGGTCATCCCATCCCTTTACTATACCATCTTCAACCAATTTGAGCAACTTTCGTTTACTCATAATGGTATAACTTAAATTTAAGCGCGCAAATTCACGTTGCTTAGGCCTTAACTTAGCACTATCAACTATTTGATCTAAAAACCAATCATATAGCTCTCTGTGTGGTTTAAATTCTAAAGAACATAAGGAATGAGATATTTGCTCGAGGTAATCGCTTTCTCCATGCGTCCAATCATACATCGGATAAATACACCAAGTATCAGCCGTTCTATGGTGGTCCTTCTTTAAAATACGGTACATAATAGGGTCCCGCATTAGCATATTAACGTGTTGCATATCTATTTTAGCACGTAATATATGCGCGCCCTCATCAAATTCTCCCGTTTTCATGCGCTCAAACAGATCCAAATTTTCAGCAATACTCCTATTTCTAAATGGGCCATCAACTCCTGCCTGTGTTGGTGTTCCTTTTTGCTCAGCCATAGCTTCGCTAGACTGAGAATCGACATAGGCTTTTCCTTCTTTTATCAAATACACCGCCCAATCATAAAGCTGTTGGAAATAATCTGAAGAAAACAGTTCCTTATCCCATTTATAACCTAACCAAGCTACGTCCCTTTTTATCGCATCTACATATTCCTGCTCTTCTTTAGCTGGATTCGTATCATCAAAACGTAAATTTACAGGTGCATTATAATACTCACCTAGACCAAAACTAATTCCAATGGCCTTTGTATGGCCTATATGTAAATAACCATTTGGTTCTGGCGGAAACCTAAAACGTAAACTGTTTTTAGACATTCCATTCGCTAAATCTTCCTCTATAATTTGCTCAATAAAATTGAGAGATTTTCTTTCTTCAGACATGTTCTGATGTATTTCAACTAAATAAGCGTCAAAATTACGGAAATTCAAGTTATTTTAGCCTAGTTTATCTATTAAGCGTAACAAACTTTTAATTCATTATACTTATAGAGCAAAGCCTATTAATTATAATGAATTAGAATCATGAAAAACTTAAATTACACATGTCCTAAATGTGATCATAAAGGTTATGACATTGGACAGATGCGAGCAACTGGAGGAACTTTTTCCAAGATTTTTGATATCCAAAATCAAAAGTTCACTTCGGTAATATGTAAACGTTGCACTTATACAGAATTTTACAAAACTAAAACTAGTGCATTAAGTAACGTTTTTGATTTTTTTACAAACTAATGGGAATAATTAAAGTAGAAAATATTCGTGTATTTGCATTCCACGGATGTTTAAAAGAAGAAACCAAAATTGGTAGCGATTATAGTGTAAGTTTAAAGGTGAAAGCTGATTTACAAACCTCGGCTAAAAGTGATAAGCTAAATGATACGGTCGACTATGTTTTTTTAAACCGAATTATTAAGGAAGAAATGGCTACCCCATCTGCTCTGCTCGAAACCGTTGCAAAACGTATATTAAATAGAATCTTTAATGAAGATAAACTGGTAACAAAAGCAACCGTATGGGTTAGTAAACTAAACCCTCCCATTGGCGGCGATGTTGAGCTAGTAACTATAAAAATGACTGAAAGACGTAAAAAGTAACTTTATGTGATGTAAAATGACTTTTTTTTTTACATTTGCAGCATTAATGGCGTCATGGCCGAGTGGCTAGGCAGAGGTCTGCAAAACCTTCTACAGCGGTTCGAATCCGCTTGACGCCTCAAAAAAAAGCTTTCAGTGTTCTGGAAGCTTTTTTAGTTTATAGGACTAATGTGTTCTAATTTCTCTCTATTCTTCTCATAAGCCTCTGGAAACAAGCCTTGAACAAACAATAAAATACCAAACCCTAAAATAACTACAGCAATCACCTTTTTTGTTTTAAAAATAATTCGCGGCGTTAATTTAGCTTTGAGCCGTTTTGCAATTAAAATTTTAAAAATATCCGATATAAAATAAGAAAGTAGCATGGATACGATAAATACAATATCGCCATTTTCTGATGAGGTTAATGAATCTCCAAGCACAATAAAACCAAGCCAGCCTAATAAAACACCAATATTTATGAAATTGAGTAAAAACCCTTTAATAAAGAGTTTCCCATAATCTTTTTGAATTTCAACTTTATGATATTCTTTAACAATGGAACGAAAAGATTTTGAGGTTTTAAGAAAAGAAATAACGCCATAAACAATAAGTAAAACACCTCCAAAGATTAAAAAGCTAGGGTCATTACCTATTTTTCCTCTTAAATTATTGGTGCTATAAAAAGCAATGACAATAAAAATAATATCGGCAAAAATAACCCCCAAGTCGAATATTAAAGCGCTTCTAAACCCTTTTGTGGCACCTGTTTCTAATAGAACAAAAAAAACGGGACCTATAGTGAAGGCAAGTATAATACCGAAAGGAATAGCCGTTAAAATATCATCTATCATAAACTAATAAAGCTTTCTACAAAGAAAAGAAATATTTCAAACTATTAGTTTTCAATTCATGTTGATTTTAAACAAAAAAAGGGCGAGATTAATAAACCTCACCCCATATAAACTACTAAATAAACTAATTAGTTTTTAATAAGTTTTATGCTTTTAATTCCTAAATTCGTTTTTATTTGCGCGAAGTATAATCCAGATTTTAAGTTCGTAGCATCAATATTCACTTCTTTAGCATTCGCTGCCATAGATAAAACATTTTTACCCAAAACATCATACAAGGTAATAGATGTTATACTTTGTTCTGCTGACTTGACTTTCCAAATGTTCTGTGTAGGATTTGGTGAAACTCTAAATATAGATTTATCAAAAGCATCTAAACTTAATGTATTCGTTTTACTGAAATATACATTGTCAAAATATACTGTACCATTTCCATCAAATTTCCATTGAAAAATATCATCTAAATCATATGTAAAACCTGTTGATGGGTAATCTAAGAAATGTTGCAGTGGTATAAATATACTATTCCATTGCCCTGGAACAAATGTTTCGTCTCCTCCCGTTGTCGCAAAAGCATACCTAGGCTCTGCAGGGTTACCACCAGGAATTCCGGCCGTCATATCAATTAAATAAAAATTAAAAGCTGTTGACGTTGTTGCGTAATAATCTAAATGTACATAAGTATATGCATTAATATCTACTGCATCCCATTGTGCACCGTAAAAACTTAGATTCTCCATTTTACCACTTAAATTACCATTGGATTCAATATCCACAGTAGTATATGCACCACCACCGGCAAATGCATTAAAATTGAAATTTGCGATGGTATTTGTCATATATGTATCACTAAAAACAGATAACACATTACTCTCATCAATGGCAGGAGATTCAGCAGACGCAACGGGCTCGGTTATACAAGCATCACATACAGAGCCACCGCAGTCTATACCGGTTTCGTCTTGATTTTGAATTCCATCACTACATGTTGGTACAGGTGGATCCGTTAATTTATTCGCTCCCCAAGTAATATTATCAACTAATAATTCTATATCTCCTGGTCTTGCAGGCTCCCCATCACATCTCCAATCTATAAAGATTACAATTTGATCCACATTTACATTGTCACCACTTGCTGCTGCAGCTGAAATATCCCATGTTAAAGTTTCCCATGTATTAGCAGCAGAAACCGCACCTTGATTATCCGTAATTTGCAATACAGTACCGTCTGTGGCATTAGCAAATTTAATTCCAATATTACCATTAGTAGTACTTCTATATACGTCCATACTCAAAGTTAAGTTACTAGTAACAGCTCCATCAAATTGCCATGTTCCTAATGTATTATGGAAATTAATTGCACCTGCATAACAAGCAGAAGCTTCTGCTAAATTCAACTTCAAAACTTGAGTTGTAGCACTTGTATTCACACCATTTGGCGTTGGATTTATAACGACGTCTAAACCAGGGCTTGGGTTCTCAAAAGTTGCCCAATTGCCAACCACCGTACTTGGTGTACCCGACTCAAAATCTAAAAGATATTGCTGCTGTTGTGCATTTAATACAGCACCAACAAGAATAAAAAGTAATAATGTAATTTTTTTCATAATAATAATTTTAATTAATACTCAATTTAGTGTTTGGTAAATCTAACCCCTCGCCTTTTATATATCCCTATTTATTACCTATACAAAAAACATACATCGCAAAAAAACTTAGTCATTATTGAGATTTTATCAAAACTAGCACGTCTTTACTAAGCTAACACGCTTGGGCATATTTCAGAATAAAAACTCTATGTTGTGGTCTTGTTGTGGTAAAAAAATAGCTTGTTGCAATTAAAAGCATCCATCCTTTTTTTTGATTTCTGGTTTTTAACTTTAAACATTACAAAATGCTCTAATTTGTGTCATATTGTGATCAAAACAACCTTGATAAAATCAAAAAGCCTAGGGAATTATCCCTAGGCTTTTTGATTTTTTAATGACCTAAACCTATCTTATTTCCTTTAACATTTATCCAAAATTAAATAGACCTCTTCGTAGTTTTTTAAATGTATTTTCAATAAACTTAATGTTTTCATCCTTATCCCATAACCCCCAATAAGCACCAACGTCTCCCTCTGCTCCAACTTTCCATGATTCATCAAACGATGAAAAATAGAACATATTTATATCATCTTCATTGGACCAATTTTGTGAATTTACAAAGTACTTAATAGCATTTTCAAATGAAGGTAATGCACCGTGAAGCCCTTCTCCCTCACTAGGCCAGCCTGTTTCAGTTATAATAACTTTCTTTCCATTTGCGGCTTTTGTGGCTTGCGCAAACATATCTTTCATATATAATAAAGAATACTCTAAACTACAACCTTCCCAATACGGATAACAGTTAGCTAGCACAACGTCGCATGCTTCTGTTATCCTTGGTCTCTCGCTAAATTCGTAATAAGCGTCCACATAACCCATAGGAGTTTCAGGGATAGCAGCTTTTACTTCCCCCATGAAATCAAGTAGTTCATCTTCAGTAAGATCACCTCTATACATCACTTCATTTCCTACAGCAGCAATATCAACACACCCATCTTTAGACAACTTAATTAGTCCAGCTATTTCTCGCTTATTAATTTCAGCATCACTACCTAACCATGCACCCACTAAGGTTTTTATACCATATTCTTTCGCAATTCTTGGAATGGCTTCATTTCCATCAGTACATGAAAATGAACGAATCCATTTTGTATATGGCTTTATAATTTCCATACGTCTTCTTATTTGCGTTTCAGATATTTGTGCCCCAGGTTCTTGCCCCTCTTCATAAGGGCTAAAACATAAACCATGCATACCTCTTTTTAAAACTTTCCCAAATACATATTGTAACCCTTTTGTGGTTTTATTATCGAGGTTCCTTCCTGATAGTGACATTATTTTATGATTTCTTCCACTTGACATAACTATAAATATTTATCTTTTATTTACTATAATTCGCCTCTACGGGCTACTAATTGTTCTTTTATTTCGCGCGCTCTTGTTTCGCTTAAACTATACTTATACATAATCCATATTGCTAAACCAGCTGTTAACGACGGAATGAGTATATCAGCAATTCTTAAACTATTCATGGTTTCAGGGCTTTGAGTTGGAGCATCTGAAATAAAACCAACTAACTTTAAAACTAAACCGCCTAAAAATAAGGCTATAGACTGTCCAATTTTAACCATCAACCAATAAATAGCTCCAAAAGTACCTTCCTTTCTCGGCATCCCATTATTAAGTTCGTCTAAATCGCATACATCGGCCGTCATACTCATCATAAGCGTAAATAAACCACCTAACCCAAAGGCAATAAATGGTATGGGCATAAAGATTAACCAAGGTGACCCTTGACTGGTATCAATGCTAAACCAAGTCATTCCAATACTTTCTAAAAAGGGATTTAACCATTCAAAAACTGAAGCTACCCCGCTATTTAATGATTGACCAAAACCAGTGCTATTAAAGCTTGCATTTAGTTCAGTGTTAAAGCCCCACCATTTTAATATATACCCAATAATGGAAATCACTGTTGAAATTATAAACGCTCTTCGCTTACCCCATTTATTAGCCATTTTGGAAATAATAGGGATTACAAGAAAAGCTGTAGTCACTGCCGTTATCGTTGAAAACCATGCTGGCCATGTTCCTGCACTTGCATAACTACCATTATACATATAAAAAACGATGATGTAAACACTGAAGGCTGCAACCAATTGAAACCCATTAAAGACTAAAAAAGTGGCACCGCAAAGTTTCATAAAAGGTTTGTTTTTTGACACTTGCCCAATCCCTCTCCATAGATCTGTTAAATTAGATGCCATAGTTTTTAATGTGATTTTTTTTCTGTTTTCCATGTGTGAAGAATCAATTCCTCTACAGAAAATGGCGGGAAACAAACCTAAAACACCGCATAAACAGCCTACCACTATAGATAAATGCCTTACACCTGCAGCTTGCGTTTCATAAATAGTAGGATCTGCTATAATTACCCAAAACCATGGCACAATCATCCAAGCTATTTGACCCATGGTATTTGAAAAAGCCATTAACCTTGTTCGCTCGTTATAATCAGAAGTCATTTCATATCCTAACCCCACTAAAGGCGTTGCATACATGGTATTACCAGCTAAAAACAATATAGTTAAAATCAAGAAATACCAAAAATTATACATCTGAGAATTCTCTGGAGACATTTGCCAGGTTAAAGCAAATAATATCCCACTTAAGATGGCTCCCACAAAAATGTAAGGCCTTCTGCGCCCCCACCTCGATTTTGTATTATCTGAAATAAAACCCATTATTGGATCAGATACGGCATCAAATAATCTTGGAAGCGCTCCTAAAATACCAGCGTAAAGAGGATCCATGCCAAATGCTGTTAACAGAAAAAACATAAAGAACCCTAAAGCTCCTGGTAATAGATTAAGAACAAAATGGCCTGCTCCGAATGCGGCTTTTTGACCAATAGGCACCCTATCTTTTGTAGTCGTTTTTACAGTTGGCATATCGTTTTGGTTTTAATTAATTTGAAATCATAATAGTTTGAATAGCCTGCGCATCTATTGTGAATTCCATTGTCTTTTTATTTATTGCGAGGTAAATACCTTTTGGGGTTTCAGTTTCATTAAAAATTACAACGGCAATTGTACCATCAGTGTTTTTTGCTGCCGTAACCTTCAGTTCCATATCTGAATTTTCAAGTTCAATAACCTTTGCATCAGGTCTTATATATTTACTAAAATGAGCCATGGTATAGTACAACGGCGTAAAATAGACCTCATCCTTATCAGGATCAACAATTACCGGTGCAACGCACCAATTTTCAAACCAATTTGGACCTCCATTAGTATCCAAAACCATGTTCCAATCTACCCATCCATCAACCCAATTGTTTAAGCAACCAATAATATCTCTCGCATATCTATTAACTGGAGCATACTTTGGATGAAAGTGTTTGCGCTCATCAGATGCCCAATCATAACCCCAATCCGTAGCTTCTTTTCTCCAATACCAATCATCATCTTGCCATTTTGGAATCTCCGAATCCACACAGGCCTCTGTTTGAATTAAAAGCTTATTAGGTGCTTTATTGTGAGCATCTTGTAATTCTTCTGGAAAAATTTCAAACGTACTATCATACCAATGAATAGCAGTTCCATCAAAGAACTCTGAGGTTTCTTCAGTTTTATACATGGAGTCCACCCAGTCTTTTAAATGAGCTCGATTTTGATCAAATCCTAAAATTTTTAGATCACCCTTGCCATCTGCTTTCAATTTTGGTCCTAAATAATTTTGAACAAAATTGGTCATTTCATCAGGTGTATAATGCATGCTTTCCCAATTATTACCATTACCCATAGGCTCATTTTCAACAGTAAACCCCCATATATCAATACCTTGATTCTTATAAGCATCAGCATATTTTGAGAAGAAAAGCGCCCAAGTATCATAATACTCAGGAAGAAGTTTACCACCAACCCAGCTATTATTATCTTTCATCCACGGTGCTGCTGTCCAAGGGGATCCAAAAATTTTAAATCCATCTTCTGAAACCGCCATGGCACCCTTAATCATAGGAATTAAATCGTCCATATCTTCTTCAATGCTAAAATGTTCTAGTGTTTTATCTCCTTCAACTGGTGTGTACGAGTAATTAGAAATAGAAAAATCGCAAGAATTCATGTGGGTTCTAGTCAATGAATATCTAGCACCATCTTTAGCGAAATAAGCTTTTAAAATAGTATCTTTGTTAGCCTTACTTAATTGGTTTAGAAGATAAGCCGATGCCTCTGTAAAAGCCCCACCGAAACCCGTAATAGTTTGTAATGTTAATTGTGGTTTTAATGTAATAGAAACTACACTATCAGTTTTTTGGAAACTAGTTACCTTGCTAAGTTTATTCCCTTTTCTAGATGTTTCAAAGACTTCAAAACTCACCATATTATCTTTATTTTCTTTTTTCTTATCACAACTACTAACCAAAAACATGATCATAATCACTACGATGTAAGTTCTTTTCTTCATAATTAATTCTTTAACTGTTTGTACTTTGCTTTAATAACATCAAAAGTTTCTTTCTTATTCCTTTCAATATCCACCATACCCCAATACTCTTCATTTGGTGCTCCGTCATAAGGCACCCCGCTACTATTTGGTGCCCAACCACCAGGGTCTTGCCTATCCAAATTCCCTGCTTTCCACCAACCATCGGTAAAAGAAAACATGGTGACTCCAGAACATATATCCTGATTTTCAAATACATTATGCAGAATATTTGCATTGGCATCAGCCTGTGCTTTTTGATTTACCCCGGCTTCATAACCTTGTTTAGCAATTGTCATAAAACTATCTCCTCCTGCTTCAGATAAGTACATGGGTTTGTCACTTACTTTTTTCCACTCAACAAAAATGTTAGTTGGGTTATCCCAACGGTATACATTCATTCCCCATACATCAATATTAGGAGAAGAACTCAACGCCAAACTATCTGGCAACTCACCATGCGCAGTAGTTACTGGATGATTTAAATCATTATCGTGAATACGTTTAGCCCCATCATTCATGGCTTTATACCAATTATTTAAATCGCCTTCAAACCATTCTGGGTGATAATTAAATTCATTTCCGAGTTCCCACATTAATATGGCGGGATGCTCCTTATACTTATTCACATAATCAATAAAAGACCCTGAAAGAATGTCGAAATGCCCACCTTGATTGTATCCAAAACCAATAACAACTTTTAAACCGGCATTATGGATCGCATCAAGCACCTCTTTATCATCGATAGGAGCATATACCCGAATGGTATTAATACCAGCCTCTAGCATGAGGTCAAGATCTTCGCTTAAGGTATCAAAACTTCGCTCTTTAAAACCTTTTGGTACGGGATGATAGCAGATACCTTTTATAATAAAAGGCTGCTTATTCACCAATATAGATCGCCCAGACACCCTAATCTCATTTGATATATTTGGTCCTCCGCATGATAACAGGCCTGCAAGTATTGAGAAAACAAGTATTCTTTTTAAAATCATCAGTATTGATATTATTAGTGTTGCGTTACTAAGCCATATTCTGACGGTGGAACTAAAACATCTTTTAAAAGTGCTTCTTTATCTCCGCTATAGGTCTTCTTAATTTGTTGTCCGTCACGCGTTAAACCATTAAACGTACCTTTATCTACTAAATTCCAAAGCGCGTATTTTGCCTCTCCTTTGAGGTTTATTAATCCAAAATGATTCTCAGATCCAAGGACATTTTCAGCATCTTTCCATTGTTCGTCAAAAGCCTCAAAATAAAAACAGGAAACACTTTCTTTATTACTCCATTCGCGCATAAGTTGATAATATCTACTAGACTTAAACTCATCTGCAGCTCTTGAACCTGATAGACCATAGTGACCGTTTGATATAGTAGCCCAACCGGTTTCACCAATATGAACAGGTTTGTTAACCCCTAAGGTTTTCATATAATTACAAACTTCATGATATTGGTTAACAGCAAAGTCTCTTGCTCTTAACATTGCCGATTCAATTTTATCTTGTTCTGAAAAATGTTCTTCATTTTTTGGAGCTACCCAAAAAGCCGGATTATAGTGAGAATTATGCATAGGGTAAGTATGCATAGATATATAGTCTACAGCCCTAATTAAAGCTTCTAAATCTGGTGTATGGTAACTTGGATCTCCACCGCCCCATGATGAAAAATCATCAGAACTTGTAATCCATAAGTCTTTAGATAATTTCCCTAACTCCTTTAATTCTTGTAAGTGATTGACCCATTTTAAAATCACATTTGGTCTCACAAAATAACTGGTAGCCCAACGTACCATCGCTTCGTTTCCAACGGCGATAATCTTTACTATTTCTGGGTATTTATTGGCTAAAGCTACAGCCCTATCTATTTCGGCTGCGTTATTTTTGGATTCTATATCATGATCAATAGGGTTATCTGTCCATGCATTCTTGCAGTCTATCCATGCACCTAACATCACATACATTTCAAAACCAGAATCCTCATTTTTTAATTGGCGAATAGCTTCCAGAATGTTTGACGCATGCGGATGCTCTTCTTGAACATTATAAGTACGAATTACCTTAATATTCATAGCAGAAAGGATTTTTAAATCATCTTTAAGCTGTGGTATTGAAGGTTGGCTATCTCGCGATTTTTCTCGATACCCCCCATATGAAATAGCTTGGTAATCAGGATTCCCTAAAATATCAGCTGCTGTTACATGTTTTTCTTCAATCACTTTTTCTGTTTGTTTTTTTCCTTTGTTTGCGCATCCTAAGACTGCAATTAAAGAGGTTAGTAGACAAATTCTTTTTATATTAATTTTCATATTGTTTTAATTTACTTTGACTATGGCTTCATAATTTAGGCCATATCCAAAATCAAACAATGGTTTTATAGTATCATCCCAAAAATTTGGACCAAATCGCCCTTGGAAATCATTCACAGATTCCGGCCAAGAGTGGGGTAGTTTACCCGAAAAGTTATATGCTCCAAAAAGCACCTCAGCAATACCATCACCTTCAGACCCTGGCAACCATGCCGCTACAAAAGCATCGGACTGCTTTAGTTGATTGCTTATTACTAATGGTCTACCTGAGATTAGAACTACTACTGTTGACACATCGGCTTCTGTATAAGCTTTAATATAATCCTGATGCGATTTGCTTAGCGTAAGCGTAAACCCTGTATTGTTGTTCACATCTCCAAAAAATTCAGCATAAGGTTTTTCGCCAACAACTATAATGGCTACCTGAGCATCAAAATGCTTTCCTGTCCCATTTTTATCATAAACAATTTTAGAAGATGATATTTTCTTAACCCCTTCTAAAATTGTGGTCGCCCCTTTATAGTTTTCAGGTTTTCCTTGCCATGAAATTGTCCATCCACCAGATTGAAGCCCAGAGTTATTGGCATGTTCACCCACAACCACTATTTTACCAGCTTCTTTATTAATTGGTAAAACACTATTCTCATTTTTTAAAAGTACCAAAGACTCTCTCACAGCTTGCTTAGCAACATTTCTATGATCTGAACTTCCTATTTTTGAAACCAGAGTAGCATCTGGAAACGGATGCTCAAACAATCCAAGTCTGTACTTCTGTCGTAGTATTCTTTTAACAGCATCATCTATTCTGTCTTGAGACACAGAATCTTGTTCAACGCCCTTTTTTAGCCCTTGCTGAAACAATTCTAAATCACCATCAACCGCCATTACCATATCAATACCTGCATTAATTATATCATTCTTCCCATACTTAGAATATCCCTTCCAGTCGGTAAGTACGATACCATCAAAACCCATTTTTGTTTTGAGTGTATCCGTTATTAATGCCTTATGGGCATGCAATGCTTGATTATTAAGTGTATTAAAAGACGCCATAATTGAACCCACTCCCATAGTAACTGCATCGCGATAGGGTGGAAGTAGCCTCTCGGTAATCTCATTATCTGTAAGAGTGGTGTTGCCACCTTCCACACCAAAATCAGTGGACCCATCACCAATATAATGCTTGGCCGTAGCCATAACGGTCGTTCTATCTAAAAGGTAACCTTGGTGCCCTTTAATAGAAGCTTTAGTCATAGCTCGAGTAAGTTCAGTACTTTCGGAAAATGCTTCATATACACGACCCCACTTTTCGTTATATGGAATTGCAACACAAGGTGAAAACACCCAATTAAACCCAGTAGCTTGGGCCTCTATAGCTGTTATACGTGCTGCTTTTTGGACCAAATCGGGGTTTCCAGTAGCTCCCAATCCAATATTATGGGGAAATATAGTTGCTCCTGAAAACGTGTTTTGACCATGTACAGCGTCTACACCAAATAAAAGCGGAATACCTAATCGTGTAGATAAAGCTTCTTTTTGTAATTCTACAAATTTTGCTTGCCATCCTAAAGCATCTTCTCCTGGCAAAGGCCCATCAGTATGAATGACTGACCCAATATATTTAGAAGCCACATCCCCCTTTTGAATATCAGAAAAATGCCTAACCTGAGTCATCTGTCCAATTTTCTCCTCTAGGGTCATTAAGTCTAATAAGGAGTCCACTTTTCGTTCAATAATGATGCTGGACCCTTCTAACTTTGGAGATGTGTTTTGACAACTTAAAAGCATCACAAACCCAATTGTGAATAAAAATGAACAATATGATATGTTTTGATGCTTTCTCATTTTATTTTTTAATCGATACAATGATTTGATTTATATCACCAGTTCTTTTGAAAATCATATTAGAAGTATGATCATCTAAACGTAATGAGTCACTCACACTATGTTCACCGCTACTAGCGATAACTGTTAAACTTTCTGAATCGCCTGACTTATAAATTATAGGAACTTGGCAATAGGTAAAGCCCAAAGAACCGCTGTCTAACTCAATACTTTGTTCACCTCCTTTTACGTCTGTGTAATTAAATACAGTTGGTGTAGTCAAAAACTCCTTTGATTGCAACAATCTCGGGTTAAATTCCATTGTTCCGTTTTTAACAAAAACACCTAATTCACCAAATCGGCTTAAAATATCCTCCTTTACTTGCCCAGTCATTCCAGGCTGTTGAGCGCCTTTAGTTGCTGGTGTATGCGAATAAGGATCTGTTGGAAAAGCACCATACAATTCTGGCGATTTATGAACACCAATACCTGCATTAATTTCATAGTAATGGTCCAGAAGTCTATCTATAACCTCATCACTTTCATTCATATTAACTGCCAGTAAACAGTTTTCTTGAACAGCTAGTAATAACTTGGACACCATGTGCCAATATATAGAACCAAGCCCTTCATAACCAAAGAAAGTACCTGAACGACCTGTAAAAGATTTATGATCAAAAATGTTTTCAAAAATTGTTAATAATAGATTCGTGTCTTTTTCAATTAAAGATTCATATTTATCTTTTGGCAAATTATTTAATGCTTCTTTCAAGCTGTCCGCGTTATTAAACCCGCCGTTAAAATGATATTTTCCTAAAACATCTTTCTCAATAATTTGAGTATTCCCTTCTTTTACTAATTGCTTTAAAAGTTCACATTGTTCTACTTTTTCTACTGGAATATTATTCTTTTTATCAAATCTTGGTAAGTCTTTATTAGGGTATAAAATATAACTGTATTGATCTGCTCTAAATAAAGCGCTGTTTTTAAGGCCATCTAATAAAGCTAGAGCTTCTTTTGGTGATAGATATCCAGAACTCAATGCTGCTACTTGGCCTTCTAACATTTCCGATAGGTAAGAAATAGACACCTCTTTTTCATTTTCAAGAGTCATCAAATTATACGCATGATACATATTATCACTGCGCTTATTAGCTTCTATAGTATGATGCAAATAGTTCTGAGCTGTTTCTATGAACTCCAAAATATCGGATTTGCTTATAGAAGATTTTCGCCCTGTAAAATCAGATTCGTAAATGGTGCTTCTATATTCGCTTCCTGCTTCACCCAATCCGTCTAAAACCAATTTTCTATCTGTACTAGATATTGGATTAGACAGTATATTTTTATGCTGGTTTAATGTACCGAGAACTGTGCTAAAGAAAGTAACTAATTCTTCAGAAAGTTCAATTTTTTCGGTTTGTGATTTTGAAATAATACCATTAAAGAAATTCAAAAAACGATTTAGGTAATATAGGGTGACCATTGAAACACCGTTACCCACTAAAGCATTATTTGCATCATTCCATTCTGGCCTTTGTGTATTAAGCCAAATGCCACCCTCAGGAATGAAATTAGAAACTTTAGAAAGTATGGTTGCCAATAATTTTTCAATAAGGTTTACTTTATAAATGGTGTCATTCTGATCTCTGAGAAGTGCTCCATCTGCACCTATTTCATTTCTTTTTTTATTAATATCTGCATCCAATTGATAATCAAAATCAATAGTGTCTTTAGGATTACACAAAATGTCTTGATAGCTCTTTATTTTATAGGGTACATTCGCATAAACAAAAATGTCTTTTGTAAATGTAGATTCTAATCGGCTAGGGTAGTGGTTCTCAATAAACTCTAAGAACTTCAATAGATATATTATTTGATGATCGCCCCAATAACCTATATATGACCACGGATCATCCTCTTCAATCACTTCCCAATCGAAACCGTCTTTTGTTACTCTATAAGGGTTATAACCATCAAATGTTGTGGCATTCAAAAACTTATGGATCATACTTTCTATAAACTCAGGGTAGGAGTGGGCCAAAGCCTCCCAGTTTTGGAAAATATCTCGCCAATTTCCTTCATAATCCAAAATTTTTGAACCATCTATCTCGCTTCTTGTGTTTATTGAAAATTTGTTCCAAGGCCTACTTGGATCGCCATGCCTTCTACTGAATTTAAGTGGTAAATATTCAAAACAAAGTCTTTTAAAATCGCTATCAGAATCGTTAGATATAATGTTTTGGATATGATGTAAAGTAAATTCCTTTGGGAGGTTTTCCAAAACTTCATTTTTGTTTTCAAAGACCAACTTGTTTGCCTTTGATATGTACTTTACAAAATCTCCTTTTTCAATAACATAATTGTTATCAAAAATTCCCCCGCGCATAATATTGAATAAAGTATTTGCGAAATGCCTCGTATTTGTTAATGGGTCTTCAGTTATTTGCAAACCATCAGAAGCACCGGTTAGTTCAACTAAATTTTTTGTACCTGCATCAATATCCTTCTGTAGCAACTCCTCTAAATCATCTTCATTTCTTATCAATTCAGAGATGTAAGTTATACCTGAAATGGATTGATTAACATTAGTTACAAACAACCAATTTTCTTCTGATATTGGGTCTATTTCCATTGAGGTAGAAACAAAATAAGCGCCTTTTTCAGCTTTCATATCTTCTTCTTGAAAAACGCTTCCTCCATTTCTAAAGGTATCTAATTGTTGTGATGAGATGAGGTATGTCGGATTATCAATACCAAGAGACCAAACTATATTAGATTTTAATGCCTCACTAGGCTCCGCCTTATCAACTATTATAGCGCTTAACGCATAAACACCTAATCCAACATTTGGCAACAACTCACTTTTTTTATAAGCATCAACCAGGTTGCTTCTGCTATTTTGTAAATCGGTAGTAACACCTGACGGTAAAATATTTTGTAAACCATCTAAAACAGTAATATTAATTGAATCGCGGTTATTATTGATGAGTGTCACGTTTTTTATAAACCCAAATTGATTACTTGAGCTCCATTTATATCTAAATGTTAAACCTAAGTCCTCATTTATTTCTTCAAAAACCACCTTATTCCCATAAATGTTTTTGTATAAATTTCTTCTAGTAATATATTGCCCCATTTGTCTTTGTGAAAATGGTTCCCAAACCTTCACCTCTCCATTTACATAAACCTGAAGTATAGTTTTACTCCCCGTTATATCAGCAGACTCAGTAATCTTATCATCTGTATAATATGGAAATATTGAAGATTCACTATTTTTTCTGCCAGCTGTTAACCCTCCATTGCTTGAAATAAACATCCAATGGTTCGAATCGCTTACTATGCTCATAAAAAAAGGTCTCATAGTATCGCTGTTAGAAATCTTGTAATATTTCTCGTTATCAAAATCCACTAAACTCCCCTTGACTCTAATGTCCTCTGATGAGGTTTCTTTATATTTAGTTGATACAGTTTGATTCATTTTCTTATTTATTATCATTTTTAAGTGCTGAAAAAACCTAAATAAAAATGTTCTCTGCAGCTTTTATATTTTAACTCTTTACTAGTAATTGCTCAACTACTTCTAATGTTTTCCCTTTTGTTTCAATAACAAACTTGTGCACAAATAACACGGCACTCAATGATAACACCCCATAAATAACGAAGGTGTTAGTCGGCCTTAAATTTGACAATTCCCATGAGAATATTTGAGTCACAGAACAGCTTATAAGTGAATTGAAAAAACCTAAGCCAAGCATTTCATTTGTCTTATCAAAACACATTGTAATGCCTTCTATAGCCTCGGAAATAACAGCACTATTAAAACCAAACAAAAAACCACCTAAAGCCACAATAAAGCTTATTAAGAAAGTATATGGTTTATTCCATTTGCTATTGTCTCCGTTATTCTGCATATTTTGTTTACTAGAAAAATTTTGTTTTAGACCTAATGCGCAGCACACTCAAGATTGTATATGTCTTAATTACAAGATCATACTGCAACCAATGACCATTTAGAGTTTTACTGCATAAAATTACCTTATACTAACAGTTTGAAGCTTCTGTTTTGACTGATTGAAAGATTCTCATACTAGTTAAAACAAGAAGTTCTTAACTAAACATTTATAACAAAAGGTTTATTTTAAACAATCTCATCTGCTACTGATGTTAATTTAAAAACAATAAAAGCTAACTTTTGTTTAAGTATTTACTATTATCCCTATAATGTTTAAATAAAAAAGGCCGGCTATAGGGTAACCGACCCTTTTTAATACTAAACAAACTATTGATAAACTCTTATATAATCAATTTCCATAGTGTCTGAAGTGAAATTTGGATCTACCGTTCCACCTAAAGTACCACCCATGGCAAGATTCAATATCATAAACATATCTGCATTGTAAGGTATATCTGAATTATTATCAAAAGAGAAAAAGAATTCATCATCAACTGACATTTTAATCGATTCTGCCGTCCATTCCACAGTATAGTTATGAAATTCGGAAGTGGCATCTTCAACATCTATTCTACCAACAATAGCATCACCACCGGAGTTACCTGGGAAGTGCAAAGCACCTGAAGTTTCAGTCTTATTTTGTCCTGTTTGTTCCATGATATCAATTTCACCACAGTTAGGCCATCCTACATCAGCAAAGTTTGCACCTAACATCCAGATTGCCGGCCAAGTACCTTGAGAGGCGGGTAACTTGGCACGACATTCAATCTTCCCATAGGTATATTCTTGAAGACCTTCTGTTTTAATTCTAGCAGAAGTATAACCGCCGTTTCCGTCAGCCAAGGCATTAATTTTAAGAATTCCGTTTTCAATGATTACATTCTCAGGATTGTCGGTATAGGTCTGTAATTCCTGATTACCCCAACCACCAGCACCTAGATCATAGGTCCAATTAGCTGCATTAGGCGCACCATCAACATCAAACTCATCTGACCATACTAGCGTTTCAAACCCACCTCCAGATTCATTAGGGTTTTGTGTCTGGAATGTACAATACCATGCTAAACCTGGATCTACACCATCAACCACCCTAACTTTTAGGGTGCTATTAGTAACTGTAATAATTTCAAAAAGACTATTAACACAATACCAACTCATAAAACCGTCGTCTGATAAAAAGATACTAGTCCCTCGATAACTTGGGTCCTGTGCATCTTCAGTAGCAATAGACGATGACGGAATTAAAGCCACATTGCTAACCATTCCCAATGATGGCGCTACATCAATTCCGTGACAAGTATCACCATCAACCCCTAAAGCACCGGCAACTGTTCCTGGAACGTAGGCTTGCCCAACCACTTGTTGAAATGTTAAGTTTCCATCTCCATCTTGAGTAAATACTAATTCAGCATCGTACATACATAATTTATCTGGATGAAAAGGATCAGAATTAAAGAATGTAGGAAAGGTATGATCTCCAGGATTTGGAGAATCTTTTACATTACTTCCTAAAGCTATATTGGCAGGTTTATCAGCGGCCCAGTACCAAGTTTTACTGTTTCCAGAACCACCACTTAAGAAATCTTTAGCTTCGATATCTTCAAAATCACTGCGCACGGTTACATTCATAGATGTACTAGATTGTACTCCGCCAGTACCCACTGCATTTACAACAACGGTATAAGTATTAACCCCTACACTTGTAAAACGGTGCGTTACTTTACCTGTTTGATTGGTTTCAGTAAAACCATCACCAAAATCAAATTTATATGCAAGGGCTCCGCTAGAGGTGGCTTCAATATTTACCAAGCCACTACCATCTCCATCTGCATCATTACAATCTTCAC
This sequence comes from uncultured Algibacter sp., assembly GCF_947495925.1. GTDB lineage: Bacteria > Bacteroidota > Bacteroidia > Flavobacteriales > Flavobacteriaceae > Algibacter_E. The sequence goes on along the minus strand of NZ_CANMAU010000002.1, from coordinate 13,820 downwards.
AGATTACATCTGCAGTAAGTGCAATATTAGTTGGGATTTTAACTTCGCCAAAAGTTTGATCATCATCTTGACAACTCGCAAAAACCAGTGCCAAAGCTAGGAATAAACCTAAGCCATAATATTTATACTTTATATTTCTCATAATTAGTTTTTTTAGATTTTCACAAGTTTATATTGCCAATAAGTACCTCCACCTACATCAATGCTAACATTTATTGTGTTAGGATCTGCAAAAGTGACATTGTATACCACAGCATCTGGTGCGGCATTTGGATCAGACAGTTCAGAACCATTCACTGCTTTTGGCAAACCAATATAAGATCCTTTGCCATTCAGGGTAAATGTTCCGGCTCCACCATCATAGGAATATGTTGCAGGAATTGAACCATCATGAGGTGCTACAGGAGCTCCACAAGCATCTCCTCCGCCTTGCCATCCTTCAATCCAAGTTTCAGTACCTGGAACATTTTGAAACGATCCATCAGTCCCAAACACATATAAATCATCATAATAACAAGCTCTATCTGTTACACAAGCAGGATCACAATTCCACCAGCTAACATCGCCTATACTAGGTCCCACACCTAGAGCTCCACCTTCATTAGCAAATTGCCAAGTTCCAGTTAGAGGTGTTGCTACAACTCCAGCTCTAATTAGTTTAAACTGCCAAAATGTGCCTCCACCAACATCAATATTAACGGCTATAGTATCATTATCTAAAAATTCAAGACTATAAGTTATTGACGCAGGAGCATCCCCAGGACTCGATAATTCTCCACCATTATAAGCTTTTGCTAAACCTATAAAAGCCCCAACACCACTTAAAGTAACAGTTCCTGCTCCCTCATCATATACATAGGTAGCTGGGTTAGACCCATCATGAGGTGCAACTGGAGTTCCACAAGAGTCTCCTCCTCCTTGCCAGCCTTCTGTCCAAGTGTCTGCGCCAAGGTCATTTTGGAAAGAACCATCTTCTCCAAAAATATAAACATCGTCATAATAACAAGCTCTAGCTGCCACACAATCAGCATCACAATTCCACCAGCTAACATCGCCTACAGCAGGGCCAACTCCTAAAGCACCAGCTTCTGGAGCCAATACCCATTGTCCTGGTAATCCGGTTGCACCACTTGAAGGGATTGTTTGATTAATATCATCTATATAGAATGTCCAATCTGATCCTCCAGTACCTACTGTACCAAAATCAAAGAAGAATACTAATTTTTGATACGATTGAGACTCATCAATATCTGAAAAGTCAAACACAACTTCTTCCCAAGCGCTATTGCCTTCAAGTGTTGCTTCTTTTTCAATAAAAATTCCTCCATCGTCAAGGTTTTCTATTTTTAATAATAATTTACCTCCTGCTTTAGGTGACCACACCTTCATTTTCATAGCTTTTTTCAAGCTGAAATCAATTGGAGAAGACATTGTAATTACATTACCGGCCCATACTTCTGGACCTCCTTTCACAATTTCACCCACTTTGCTAGACATATTACCATTGGTGTCTGGGTTGTCTATAACCGCCGCAGAAGCCCCTCCAAATCCAATAAACGCAGAAGCATCAAAAACTTCAAAATCTACAGGGAATACTACCGGAGCAGAAATTGTTATCACCTGTTCTGACTCACTAGACTCAACACCACCACTTAAAGCAACAACCTTAATATTATAATCACCAACACCAGGGTATTCGTTGCTAACAGTTCCATCCAATTCTAAAGGTGTTCCTTCTTCATCAGGATTCGTAGTATCAAAAAACACGATAAAGCTTGATGCAAAGTCAGCAGTTGCGGACACATTCAATAAGAAAGGATTTGCTCCATCAATTGCAGTATTTATTACAATGTTCTCAGGAGCTCTAAATGACACATTCACTGTTTGTGTTCCTGTGGCAGATTTACCATTAATTCCTGTAGCTCTTATAGTAGCTTCATAAGTTCCTTCGGCATACATATGCTCAGTGTACTCTCCAGGAGCTAAAGATTCTGAGATCTCAGATCCATCTCCAAAGTCCACGATAAAACTTGCTACGCCATCACCTGTAGGGGTAATTTGTGTAAGTCCGGTATTATCAGGAATTACATTTACGCCTGCAGAAATATTAGTTGGTGCTGCAACGTTTTTAATAAAATCGACATTTTCATCCTTATCACAGCCAAAAACCATCAGCAAAACGATAAAGCAAAAACTAGTTATATATTTCATTGTTTTCATAATCTTTCTTTTAATTATAGTTAGGGTTTTGATCCCAATTTCCATTAGCAAACTGCATTTCTTCAATTGGAATTGGAAACAAATTATGCTTTCCTTCTTCGAACCCAGGAATTCTTGATCCATCACCTGTTCTTACTAAGTCAAAGAACCGGTGTCCCTCACCCATAAGTTCTAAACGTCTTTCTCTTGCTATAGCGCTCGTTAGATTACTCCCTGAGTCAGTAATGTCAACAGAATTATCATCAACGCCATAAGCTCGTCTTCTCACTCTATTAAGATATTCCTGAGCTTTAGTATCGCTTATACCACCAGTATTATAAGCTTCAGCGGCCATTAACAATACATCGGCAAAACGGATTGCTCTGTAATTTCCAGGATTTGTTAAGTTTAAATCACCAGCTGCCTCATCGCTTCTCTTTCTAGGAATATACTTTCTGTTAAAAAAACCAGTATGCTCATATCCAGTTCCAAAAGTTGCTCCTTCTTGTGCTGCCCAAGCGTTTATGTCAAGAATAGCTATGTCTTTTCTTAAATCAGAGTCTTCAAATGCATCATATGATTCTTGAGTAGGTACATTAAAACTAAACCCTGAAGAAAATAAAGGTCCTGTGTAGTTTCTAATACCACTAAAACCAATGGCAACATTACCTTCAACACATTGTAAACAATCAAAACTCGCTCCTTCTACATCTGTATATTGAACTTCAAATACAGATTCTACACTGTTTTCTCCTTCTGCCTCCCAAAGCATTTCGTAATCTTCAACTAAATCATATGGTCCCATTTCAATTAAATCATCTAAAACAGATGTCGCTTCATTATATTTCTTTTGATACAAATACGCTTTTCCTAAAAGTGCTTGTGCAGAACCCTTCGTAGCTCTACCCACTTGAGGAGCTATATAAGTTAAATTATCAATGGCATACTTTAAGTCTTTTTCGATTAGAGCATATACGTCTGTAACTGGAGAACGTGGTATTGATGTCTCATCACCAATTACAAATCGAGATTCTTTTAAGGGAACCGCTCCAAACCATTTAACCAACTCAAAATAATAATAAGCTCTTAAAAATCTAGTTTCAGCAATGAGCGCTTCTCTACCTTCAAAATCTGTTTTATCTTGAAATTCCATAATGAAATTTGTTCGACTCACGCCTGCATACATCCAATTCCATATATCTCTTAGATTACTATTCACTGGGGTATGAGACATATCATCAATTTGTTGCCACCCTATGACATCAGTGGCGCTTTCACCACCACAAAGGGTATTATCTGAAGCAATTTCTCCAAGTAGTGCATTTTGATATGTTGATTGAAGTAAATCATAAGCCCCTACTACGGCATCATAATAATCTGATTCCGAATTAAAGTAATTCTCTGAGTCAATATTATATACTTGAACATCTTCTAAGTACGCATCGCCACAAGAATGAGCTCCAATCACAACCAATATCATGGCTAAAGCTTTTGTTATTTTGTTTATATATTTTTTCATCTTGTATATTGTTTTTAGATTGATAGATTTAAACCAATAATAAATTGTCTAGCAATAGGGTAGAAACCATAATCAATGCCTCCACCAATAGCTGCACCGTTTGTTGCTGCTGGATCATAACCATTATATTCTGTAAGTGTAAAAGGGTTATTTACCAAGGCATAAATTCGGAACTTGTTAATCCCTAACTTCTCAATTACATCATCACTTAAGGAATAACCTAATTGAATATTCTGAACTCTTAAGAACGAAGAGTCTTCAACAAAAAAGTCAGAAAATAATCTATTTGTTGTTCCTGCATTAGTAACTCTTGGAACAGAATTACTTGTTCCAGGACCTGTCCATCTATCTAAATACAATTTCAATCTGTTTACGTTGGATTGGTCGCGTTCGTAGTTTCTAACAGTTTCCTTTCCTAACTCTGCATACATATAGGCTCCAAAATCCCAGTTTTTATAATCAAAACTTAAATTAAGACCCATAATATAATCAGCCTGAGGTTTTCCTAATTTAGTTCTATCTGCATCTGTAATTTCACCGTCAGGAACAATATCTACAAAACGAATATCTCCAGGAGAAGCGTCTGGTTGTGCAGAAGCATCAACTTCTGCTTGCGTTTGAAAAATCCCATCAGTTTTATACCCCAAAAAGTATCCTACGGGTTGTCCTGGTTCTAAAACCGCTATTTGAGGTTGTCCAACACTAAAATCACCTCCTCTAGAAGGAATGTTGTCTCTTACCTCTAATACTTCACCCTTAATCTTGGTAACATTATAATTTATGGCAAAAGATGCATTGTCATTAATTTGCTTCTTGTAACCTATAGCTAATTCAATACCTGTATTTCTGGTTGTACCAGCATTAACTGTTGGCAATCCAGCTCCTGGCGCAAAACCACCAAGAATTCCTGAAACAGGGAAATCTGATATTAACAAATCTTCTCTATCTTCAATGAAATAATCTGCAACTATGGTTAACTTGTTATCAAACATGTTTAAATCTAAACCAACATCGAATTTTTTAGCCGTTTCCCAAGTTGCATCTGGGTTAGGTATTCTACCACTAGCTCTACCGTTAGTAATAGCACCATCTAAAACATAAGTAGCTTCACCATCTAATAGTGCTCTGTATAAATCTGCACCTGTATTATTACCCAGAGTACCAAAACTACCTCTTAACTTCAAAAAATTAATAGTTTCAGAATCTTCTAAGAACGGTTCATCAGAGATTTTCCAACCTGCAGTTACAGATGAGAAATAATCTATTCTATTATCTGGGGCAAAATCTGAAGATCCATCACGACGAATCATTGCAGAAAGTAAATATTTACCTTTATAATCATATTGCACTCTTGCAAAATATGATGACAGTCTACTGTCATATGTAAAGGAATTAGCATTTTTGGTTTCGCTTATACCATTTGCCAACTGTATTTCAGCAAAATCCCATGAGTTATTTGGCACATCAAAACCTGTTCCGCTTAAATTATCACCCCAATCTCTAATGGCACTTGTACCAAGTGTAAAAGTCGTATTGTGATTTTCAGCAAAAGTTTTTTGGTAGGTTGCGAATGTCTCCCAAGTATAAGAATTGTTAGTATTTCGATATTGATTTACACTGCTACGTGGGTTGTTAAACACCTTTCCAGCTCCATACTCAACTTGCGGACTAAATGTTTTTCCTTTATCATTGTACGATCTAATACCAAGACGAGACGTAATTGATAAGCCTTCAATAGGTGTATACACCAATTGAAAAGTCCCTTCAATAGCATTTCCCGTATAGTCATTATACGTATTTCCTATTTGCGTTAATGGGTTTATTACTTCATTTCCTAAAAACCCAGAAGGGTCTCCTTCATCAATACCATAAGTTGGAGCATAGTTAAGCGCGTTAAATAATGGCGTCCCTAAAGCATTCTCACCAATAGTTTGTCGGTTTGAATTAAAATAGTTTGCCGATGTAGTGAATTTTAGCTTCTTACCAATATCAAACCCTAATTTGATTTTAACGTTAGCTCTTCTAAAATTTGATTTTTCAGGGGAAATAATACCCTTTTGATCTATATAAGATCCACCAAAATAATACGTGCTTGTTTCACCACCACCAGAAGCACTAATATTGTGATTCATTATTGGTGCTGTAGTAAACACTTCATCTTGCCAATTCGTTCCAACACCTAAACCACTAACATCTGGATATGGTAATGCCTCCCCATTTGCCGCATGACTTTCGTTTAATAAAAGTGCATACTCTGTAGCGTTTAAGTATGGAAGCTTACGCGTTGTTTGTTGAACCCCAGTAAACCCGTTATAGTTAATTTTTAAAGATTGATTCTTTTTACCACTTTTAGTGGTTACCAATACCACCCCGTTTGCACCTTCAATACCATAAATGGCCGCTTGCGCATCTTTAAGAATGGAAAAGGATTCAATATCACTAGGGTTAATCGTATTTAAATCTCCTTTGTAACCATCGACAATAACCAAAGGACCATTATCTCCATTTGAACTTACACCTCTAATTAAGATGTTAAATCCTCCACCTGGTGAACCTGATGGTGCTGTTACAGCAACTCCTGCTGAGGTTCCTTGTAATGCTTGAGCGGCATCTACAGGCTTTAAGTCGTCAATAGTTTTGGAATCCACTATGGCAACTGCACCAGTTACATCTTTCTTCTTTTGTGAACCATAACCAATTACTACAACCTCATCTAATTGAGCTAAGTCTTCCTGTAACTGAATTGTCAATGCTTCACTACTTGTAATAACAATTTCTTTAGTTACATACCCGATGTAGCTAATGGTAATTGTTGACCCTGTTTCAACCTCATTTAAAGTAAAATTACCATCAAAGTCTGTAGTAGTTCCTTTGCTAGTATCTTTTACGATAATATTTGCCCCAGGAATTGGAAATCCTGTTTCATCTTGAACAACTCCACTTATGTCCACATTTTGTGCACTGGAATATGCTATAAAGAATAAGGTTAAAATTTTGAATAGCGTGTGTCTCATAAAATTGTTAGTTTTTGTTTGAAGTAAAATTATTGAATCAAATTATTGATTTAATAAATAACACCGCTACAAAAAACATACAATTCAAAAAAACACATACTTTTTTATAAAAACCTCAACAAAAATAAGGTTTTACTGCTATTTCAAGGTGTTGTTTAAATAATGAAGAATGCGTAAAACCTCAACAATGTTGTGGTAATGTATAGGTAGTGAAGATGTGTGTTGTGGTTATTATGTTTCTAAAATATAGTCTGTAAGACTAGATTCGTGAGGTAAACCCATTTTCTTTCTTAGCCTGTAACGCTTAACTTCCACACTTCGTGGAGAAATATTTAGGAGCGGGGCTATCTCTTTTGATGATAAATTTAAACGTAAATATGCGCAAAGGCGAAGGTCATTTGATGTGAGTATTGGATGAACACTTTTTATTTTTTTTAGAAAATCTTTATCCGCATTATTAAATGCTTCTTGAAACAGATTCCAATCGTCATTGTTATTTAAGTTTCTATCAATAATTTTAAGAACTTGTTTTATGCTATTTGTATCTTCTGCTTTTTCAAGTTCTCCTTTTATTAAACTTAAAAATTCATTTTTCTTAATTAAATTCATAGTAGAGACTCCTAATTCCCTATTTTTATTATCAATATCTTCTTTGAGTTTATCGTTTTTAAAACGCATTAATTGTTGCTTATTCTCTGATTCCTTCAACTCAAATTCTCTAGTCTTTCTTTGTATTAAGCGTTCCCTTTGTTTTCTATAATAGCGCTTGTAAACATTATGCATAAACAATGAAAAAAGCAATACGCCTAAAACATAGACCCCTAAAGCAAGATTAGTTAAAAACCATGGTCTCTCAATTTGAAATGAATACGTAGCTTTATTTAATGTGCTTTGATTACCTACTCTACCGTCAACTAAGAAGGTATAATTACCATGTGGTAAATTTTCAAATAGCACACTACCATTTGTCGTCCAATCACTCCAATTATCATACATACCTTCTAATTTATAACGATACTCTGGTTGCTGGGTTTTAAGGAACTCAGAAATACTATATGATAATTTAATGTTGTTTTCACTATTTTTTAATTCTGATCTTTTGGTTTTATCCATTAATTTTACGCTGTCGTTGTCAGATATTGTATTTACAGCTACTTGATTAATTTTAATTACGTGTTCATTATCAATAATTTTGTTCAAATCTAAAATCACATAACCTGTAGTAGAACCTAACAAATATTGTTGGTCTTTTATTTGCGTAACACTCTCATAACCCACAACGTCTTTTCTAATGCTTTCAGGGAACGGAACAGTAAATACCTTTTGTTCACCACTTAGATTTGAAGTCGCTAAATAATGTACTCCTCTACTAGAAAAACTCCATAATATGTTTGTGCCTATTTCAGATATTAATTTAGCAGAAGTAAACGTCTTATCATTTATTAATACACTATATAAACTATCTTTTTTAAAAGTATTGTTCTCAAGGTTATATAAGAAAACCCCTTTTCTATTTGAGTATAAGAGTCTATTTTTATGTTTTATAAGGCTGGAATTAAGCCCTTTATCCAATAACGTGTCTTGCTTAAAAGAAATTACATTTGATAAATCGCTACTTAATTGTAACTCATAAACGCCTTTATATTCATGACTAACAAAAATTTTATTCTTTCTAGAGAATTCAAAAAATCTACTAGAAATATCAAAACCATTGATTTTATTCCTTAATTGCCATTGTCCATTTTTTTTATGTAAAATATGTAATCCATCGTAATTTCCTTGAATTAATTCAGTTGAAATATTTGGAATCTGCTTTATCTGCCATGTTCCCGGAACGTTCGATATTTTTACTGCTTTTTCTTCATTAATTATAAATGTTCCATTGTTATGCCCACAAAACAATGAATTATCTATAACTTTTAAAAACCATACTTGACCTTGAGTTGCCTCAATAAATTGAAAATCATCATTACTGTTTAAAGACCTACAAAATAAGCCTTGATTTGTACCTAAATACAACTTATTATTGTAAACAGCTGAAGTATATACACTTCCTATTCTTCCTGTTTTATCAAAGTAAACACTATAGGGAGAATTTAGATTTATACAATTAATACCGTTATCTAGGCCTAACCAAATATTATTATCTAGATCTTCATAAATAGATAGCACCGTATTATTGCTTAACCCATTTGCTTGAGCGATTTTACGTTTTACATCACCCTCTGGAGAAAGGTGAATTATACCATCTGATATTGTTCCTAGTACGTAGCTATTATCTCTTAACTTAATACTACTAAAAACACTTACGTTTTGTAATATGTCTTTTGCCGAGATATTCCAAGACGTTGGACCGCCTTTATCCAATGTATAAAACCCATTATCCTGGGTTAATATTAATAAGATCCCATCATAATCATAAATCTTAACAATTTTATTCTCCTTGAATAAGACATTATCTGATACTAATTTAGCTCCTCCTCTTTCAATTCTAAACAAACCATTGTTTAAGCTTTGAAAATAGAAATTTGAGCCCGACTTAAACATACCTGTAATTTTGTGTTCAAAAGACACCAAATTATAAGCTTTAGTTTTTTTATCATAAATATGAATACGATCTAGGGATTGAAAAATTATTGAGTTATCTAAAGCAAGAATACTCCAAAACTCTTCATCTTCTAAAAAATTAACTTCCAATTTTTGAGCAAGTGAAGTATAATTTAAAACACCAAAATTATCCTTCTTCCAAAACCCAAAATCATGATAACCTCCTGTATATATTAAATCATCTATTACCTGAACAACACGAATTTTAGCCTCATTCGGCGATTCGTATAAATTCCACTTCGCGCCATTATACTCCAGCAAACCTTTGTTATTGGCGGCGTATATATATCTGTTTTCTGATTGGGAAATAGACCAATTTTGAGAAGCAGCACTATAATCTACTGGAGAAAAAATATTAATAGGTGGTCTTTCTTGCGCTACTAATTCAAGAAACAGACTATACATTAAAACTAGTAAAAGATACTTGTAGTTTTTCACATGTTTTAGTTTGGTTGGGGACTTAAGGTAGTAAAAACAATGATTATAAACAACTTTGTATAGTTGCCTGTATAGTGCTTAACAAATAATATCTATAAAAAAACAAAAAAGACTATTGAAAAAAATAGTCTTTTTTATAATATATTTCATTGAAATATATTCTTGCATTTATTTCACACGCTCTACTCTTCCACCTAAAACATTACTTTCATTTACAGTTTCTGGGTTTCCATAAATATATACATCACCTCCAGCTCTTACTTTAACATCAACCAATTTAGTAGCATTTACATATGCCTTTCCAGCTGCATTAATTGATACATCTGTATTCTCAGTAACTAACTCCTCTCCCTTATATACACCTCCTGTTAATAAAGATATTTTTTGATTTTTTGATTGACCTTTGGTTTCAATTACACCGCCGGTAACTGCTTTTGCGCTTACATAAGTAGCATCAACTGGTATATGAATCATTCCCCCTTCCTGAGCATTTAGTTCTATTTCAAACTGTTTAATAGTCTCACTAGACTGAACAGAAGCACCTTCATTTACATCAATAATATCAACCGTTGTATAATACAATTTCACACTTGTTTTTGATCCATCATAAGATGATTCAATATTCATTCTAATTTTTAAAGTACCATTCTTATTAACTATAACAACCTCTTCAGACTTATCCCCATTAATAACCACTTTATTCTCATCAGATTTTATTAACTCTACTTTAATCAAATCATAAACTTTTAGTTTACTAAATTCCCCAACTGTTTTCTGTATAGCTTCTTGAGATATACCGCTAAAAGAAATGAGAAGTGTTACTAAAACTATTACTTTTTTCATAATATTATTCTTTATATTCTTCTATTAAATTTAACAATAATTATTCCATTTTAAATTATCTACTTAAATTTAATTTTCTGCTTTACCTATTAAATTGAAATCCAGATGTTTTTTAACTAAATCTGTATTCTTGACTTTTACTAAAACTTCATCTCCTAATTGATACATGATTTTTGTATTTCTGCCCACCATAGCATACTGATCTTGATCAAAAGCATAATGATCGTCTTTCATATCGCGAACGCTCACCATACCTTCACATTTATTTGAAATAATTTCAACATATACACCCCAATCTGTAACTCCTGAAATAACACCAAGAAACTCTTGATCTTTATGGTCTTCCATAAAACGAATTTGCATGTATTTAATAGAATCGCGTTCTGCTCTGGTTGCTAACCCTTCCATGTTACTAGAATGATTGCATTTCTCTTCATAAAGCTCTTCATTAACAGATTTTCCTCCGTCTAAATAATGTTGAAGTAAACGATGTGCCATGACGTCTGGATATCTTCGTATTGGTGAAGTAAAATGACTATAATAACTAAAAGCCAAACCATAATGACCAATGTTATGGGTGGTGTATTCTGCTTTACTCATACTCCTTATTGCCAAGGTATCCACTAAATTTTGTTCTTTTTTACCAGCAACTTCTTTTAATAAGTTATTTAATGAAGCTGTTGTACTTTTTCGGTCTTTAAAATTAAGTTTATATCCAAATCGTCCAACAACATTCTGTAATGCAGATAATTTACTTTCATCGGGCTCGTCATGTACACGATATACAAAAGTCTTCTTAGGTGACTGCTTTCCTATATATTCAGAAACTTTTCTATTTGCCAGAAGCATAAATTCCTCAATAAGCTTATTAGCATCCTTGCTTGTTTTAAAAAATACGCCAGCTGGATTATTTTCTTTATCTAAATTAAACTTTACTTCCACTTTATCAAAAGAAATAGCACCATCTTTCATGCGCTTTCTTCGCATAATTTTAGCAAGCTCATCCATTTTTAAAACAGCCTCTGTTATTTCATTAGAAGCTCTATAAGCTTTCCCTGTTAAAGATACTTCTTGTGGTATTTCAGATGTTCTAGACTCAATAATCGCTTGGGCTTCCTCATAAGCAAAACGTGCATCGCTGTAAGTTACTGTTCTACCAAACCATTCGTTTTTAATTTCAGCATTATTATCAATTTGAAAGACTGCCGAAAATGTATACTTCTCTTCATGTGGGCGTAACGAACAAGCGTTATTTGAAAGTACTTCCGGAAGCATAGGCACCACCCGATCTACTAAATAAACAGAGGTTGCACGCTCATAGGCTTCATCGTCTAAAACCGTACCTTCTTGTAAATAATGAGATACATCGGCAATATGAATTCCAACTTCATACAACCCACTATCTAATACTTTAAAAGACAGGGCATCATCAAAATCTTTAGCATCTTTAGGATCTATGGTAAAGGTTAAATCTTTACGCATATCGCGTCGTTTTGCAATTTCTTCTGTAGTAATAGACGTGTCTAATTGATTAGCAAACTGCTCAACTTCATAAGGAAATTCATGTGGCAAACCATATTCTGCTAAAATTGCATGGATTTCAGTATGATGTTCCCCAGGTTTACCCAGTACTTGTATCACTTTACCATAAGGTGAATCTGCCTTTTCTGGCCATTCTTCAAGTTTTACTAATACCTTATCACCATCTTCAGCCTTATATATTTTATTAATAGGTACAAAAATATCTTTGTACATTTTATTACTATCTGCTACAACAAAGGCATAATTATTATTCGGATGAATTTGAATAACACCTACGTATTCGTTTTTAGCACGTTCAATTATCGATGTAATTTCACCTTCTATTTTACCACGTTTTCTACGCTTATACACATAAAATTCAACGATATCGCCATGCAAGGCCTTATTAATATTGTTGGACGCTATAAATACATCATCATCAAAATCGTCACATATAATATAACCGTTTCCTTTAGCTGCCAAATCCAGTTTACCGGTATGATATTCCGTATTTACAACCGCTTTAAACTTACCGCGTTCAACTTGTTGAATTTCTTCTTTAGCCGCTAATTTAGCTAAGGTTTTAATAATTTGATTTCTGCTACTGGCATCATTTACACCAAGTTTTGCAGCTATTTGTTTATAATTAAAACTTTGATTTCTTTCTTTTTTTAAAATACTAAGAATTGTATTTGTTAGGTTGGAAATTCCTTTTTTTCTGGACTTTCCCTTTCTTTTTTTACTCATGTAATTTTTGTAATCTTTTTATTTCCTAAGATACTGGAAATTGTGTTATCAAATAGCACGGTTTTAGGAGAAGATTGGCTATTTGTTTTTACAAAGTTAGGGTTTATAAATTAAACAGAAGTTTCGATAAGGTTAATTCATAAATAAGGCTTACAAATTAAAGCAAGCCTTTATCTATAATTCTTATATTATTTTTACTCAATCACTATCTTTTTAGTCGATTTACCCTCATTAGTTATCACCTCAACAAAATATATCCCTCCTGGTAAACTCCTTACATCTATTTTTGAAGTTTTTACTGAATACAAATACTGGTTTTGAATGTTGTAGATATTGACTTGTTTTAACTCTAATCCTTGATTTAACTTTAGGTTTAAAATATTTTTTACTGGGTTGGGGTAGTAGGTAAAATAATCTTGTTCAAAACTTTGGGCAGATAGTACGGCTGTTAAATCGTAAACTCTTACATGGCCTGAATTTATTCCATTTTCAGCATTATTTGGTGCTCCAATAGCTATTGTACTTCCATCTGAGGATAAACTTACACTACTACCTGATCTATCACCTTGAGTTTCTCCATCTATATCTGAACCTATTTGAGTCCAAATATCTCCTATATTTCTATATATTCGAACATGACCTGAATCAGAACCATTTATCCCATCATAATTAATAGCTCCAATAGCTACTATACTTCCATCTGAGGATAAACTTACACTACTTCCCGAGGCATCACCTTGAGTTTCTCCATCTATATCTGAACCTATTTGAGTCCAAACATCTCCTATATTTCTATAAATACGCACATGACCTGAGGAATAACCATTTAGTCCGTCATTATTAATAGCTCCAATGGCTACTATACTTCCATCTGAGGATAAACTTACACTACTTCCCGAGGCATCACCTTGAGTTTCTCCATCTATATCTGA
>NZ_CANMAU010000001.1 GCF_947495925.1 uncultured Algibacter sp. | reverse complement strand
CTTAAAATTCAAAAAAAATTTCGAGAATAAAACTAGGCTTTTTTTGTTTTGCGTGCGCTGCGCAATGAAACACAACGTCTCGGCTATGGTTAGTACGGGAATTAAAAGTAGTGAACTTTCGATTAAGCACTTAGCCAAAACTTTTTATTTTGTTTTATCTTTTTCTTTATAAAGCCAAATCAAAAAGATTTGGCGGACTTGGTTAAAAGCACTAAACTTTAGGCTAAGCACCAAAACCCTTATTAACTATAGCCATTGTTGTACATCTGCCTTATTTCATTTTCTTACTCTTATGGTTTTCAGTCTCAATTCCAGTTTCATACATTTGATTCCATCCACGTTGTGCGTTTTCAGCAAATTCTTTTTTGGATAGTTCTGTGTTTTTAAAATCAAAAACTCTAAAATCATTAAACCATATCCTTATGTCAATTGTAATTTCATCTTTACCAACTTGTTCTGCAAAAAGGTCAATTGTATTCATATCCGACCAATTTAAGTTGTTAATTTCGTCAAGGCTGATTTTATCAGACCAATCCGTAAATTGCTTTTCCTCAAGATTTATAAATTCCCATCCATACATAGAATCGAGTATAAGTCCGTCAAATTTAGATTTCAATTCGTCAGGCTTTATTTCCTCAATTTCAGCATTTTCATCATCCCAAGTTCCTTTTCGATAACTTATAGCAATTCTTCCATAATCCGAGAATACTATTTTCAATCGATTGTCATCAGGAAACTCCTTATCTGCGTTCATCGAAATACAACTCAACAAGATTTCAACCGAGTCCGATTCAATTCCGACATAGTTTATTGTAGATTCATTAAAGGCTAAATCTAATCCGTCTTTTTGTTTTTTATCGATGTTCATTTAGGTTGTGTACAACGGTTGGATAAACACAAACATGTGTTTATTTTTACTATATAAATACTCAAATATAAATAAAAACCTACAAATCTAATGGGTTTTTAATAAAATCAAAACTGTTTTTTGCAACATGTGTGTAAATTTCAGTTGTTTTAGTTGAGTTATGGCCAAGGAGCATTTGAATGTATCTAATGTCTATTCCTGATTCCAGTAGATGTGTTGCAAAGCTATGCCTAAGAATATGGGCTGAGACAGGTATTTTTATTCCTGCTTTTTTTGCTGCATTTGAAACAACAACACCTACACTGTTTGGACTATACTGTTCTTTAGTTTGTCCTTCAAACAAATATGTTTTAGGTTTATACTGCTTATAATATAACCTGAGATCTATTAACGCTTTTTCAGATAGTAGTGTATACCTGTCTTTATTTCCTTTGGCATCTCTTACTCTTATAAGCATCCTATTGCTATCTATATCTGTTAGTTCTAAATTTAATAGTTCTGAGCGTCTTAAGCCTGCTGAATAAAGAAGACTAATTATGCACTTATGCTTTAGGTTAATAGTGTTCTCAATCATTGATTGAATATCTTGTTTAGAAAGAACAACGGGGAGCTTTTTAGATTTTCGTGGCCTTTCTATACTATAAAATCGATTGGGAAACCCTAAAACTGTTTCGTAGTAAAATTTAATACTATTAATGGCTTGATTAATATAAGAATCTGAACGATTTAATTTAATTAGATGTAGTAAATAAGCTCTAATATCATTTTCGTTTAGTGAGTCAATACTAGCTTCATGGTAATAATTAATGAAGTCTTCAAAACAGGAAACATAAGTTTTAACAGTATTATTTGCATATTTTTTGAGTTCTAGTTTTTGTAAATAACTACTTGGGCAAGATTTAAAATTTGTACCACGTTTTCTTTTATGAAACCAAGAGTCATCGAAAGTTTCATTTAGTGCTTTGGATCTGTTTTTGTCAAAAAAATATCTAGTGTCTATCCATGCAATATCCTTAAATATTGAAAATATTTCGTCCAAATTTGATTTTGTATTTGGTACATGATACATTGTAAATTCTGTACTCCAGTTTACATCAGTTAATTCTTTTACAATGATTTGTATGGATTTATTGGTGTAGAATTTTAAACCGATTTGAGGTTTATTGTTAATTAATAAATGTTTTAGAGTTATAGTATTTGGGTTACGCATAAGATTTTTCTTAAAAATAAGAAATTAAATCTATTTGTAAGATATTTCTCTTAAAATTTACTTTTGCATTAGTGATTGCAGTGGTTAGCTTTTGGAGGGCAGGTGCTTCGATACAAAATTCCTGAATACCAAAAGCCTCATTTTTTTAAAATGAGGCTTTTGGTATTCAATTATGTTGGCCTAGTTTTAAGCCATAATGTGTAGTTCTGTAAACTCTTTGGTTAATACTAATGTATTATCGCCATTAAGTTTAAGATCTTTAAATGGTATAACCTCGTTATCAATTTCAACTTCAGAAATTTTAAACGGTAAACCATGTAAATTAAGCTTAAACGTTTTATATGTGGTTATAAACTTACCAGATTTATGTTGTTGAATAATAAGTTCTTTCTTTTTACCATTAAGTTTAAAGTTTCTTAAGCTGTAACGCCCTTTAATATAATCGTAACCATCGGTAGCGTCTTCATAAACCATCGATTCTTCTTTACCTTCTTTGTAGTATACATCAAGGGTTAATTCATCAATCGTTTTTTGCCCAACAAACTGCTGTATTGGGTATTTAGGAATAATAGCTCCTTCTTTTATAAAAATAGGCATACTATCTAAATCGGCATTTACCCATTGTTCTGTTCCACCTTCAATAACTTCATCATTCCAGAAACTATACCATTTACCTCTAGGGAAATACATACGTCTTCCGTTTTGGTTTGGTCCAGTGATAGGACATGCTAGTATTTTTTCACCAAAGATAAACTCATCGTTTCTGTAATGCGTTTGTGGGTCTTCCTGATCGTATAATACCAAGGATTTTAAGATAGGAATACCTTCTTCAGCATATCTCCAGAAGGCGGTATATAAATAAGGTAGTAGCTGATATCTTATTTCAATAAACTTTCTTACCACATCGGTAATCGTAGTTCCAAAAGCCCACGGTTCTTGATCGCCGTGGTCTCCAGAAGAGTGTGTTCTACAGAAAGGATGAAAGATCCCTAATTGAATCCAACGGGCGTATAACTCGCCGTTTGGCTGTTCTGCAAAACCTCCTATATCCGACCCAATAAAAGAGAAGCCAGACATACACATACGTTGCGCCTGTAGGTTAGCTATGGTTAAATGATCCCATGTAGCTATATTATCACCAGTCCAACTTGAGGTGTAACGTTGTGTACCAGAATAAGCGGCTCTTGTAATAACAAAAGGACGTTTTGGATACGAGAACTTTTTTAATCCTTGATAGGTAGCACGTGCCATTTGCATTCCGTAAACGTTATGTGCTTTTCTGTGGCTACAGTGGTTACCATCATAATCATGTCTTACATCATTAGGGAAAGTTTTTCCGGGAACATCCATTACTGCTGGCTCGTTCATATCGTTCCAAACGCCTTTAACACCTATATCTTCTACAAGCTCCTTAAATAGGTTTGACCACCATTCTCTTACTTCTGGATTGGTGAAGTCTGGGAAATAACACTCCCCAGGCCATACTTTACCTTTCATATATGGACCATCTGCCCGTTTACAGAAGTAGTCTTTTTCAAGACCTTCTCTAAACACCGAGTAATCCATATCTATTTTTATTCCTGGATCGATAATTACTATGGTTTTAAAGCCGTCATCAGCAAGTTCTTTTACCATACGTTTTGGGTCTGGGAAATATTCTTTGCTCCAAGTAAAGCATCTAAACCCTTCCATATAATCAATATCTAAATAGATAGCGTCACAAGGAATCTCTAATTCTCGAAACTTAGCCGTGATTTCTTTTACATTAGATTCTGGATAGTAACTCCATTTACATTGGTGGTAACCCAAGGTCCATAAAGCAGGCATTTCATGTGGTTTCCCTGTTAAATCGGTATAGTTTGCAACCACATCAGACATATCTGGACCATAAATGAAATAATAATTCATTTCTCCACCATGCGCCCAAAAACTTGTAATATTTCTTCGTTCATGACAAAAATCGAAAAAAGAACGGAAGGTATTATCAAAAAATATACCGTATGATTTTTTATTGTGTAAACCTGTGTAAAATGGGATGGTTTTATAAATAGGATCTGTATCTCTGCCATAGGCATAAGAATCTGTTACCCAGTTTTCAAAACGTTTTCCTTTTAAGTTATTATCTACAGGTTTATCACCTAAACCGTAATAACTCTCTCCTGGTTGAGCTGTTTTCGACATTTTTACAACATCGCCACCGTGCTCATAACTTTCTTCCCAATGGAAACCAAGCTCATCTTCACAGATTAGGGTGTTATCCTTAGCATCATAAATAGATGTTCTTAAATCTAGTTTTGAAATATGACAAATTAGCTTTGCAGTGGTTATTATATAGTTGTCATCATCTTCTGTAACCGCTAAATGATTATACCCTCTGCTTGCATATTTTGTTATGGCATAAGAAAAGTCATTTTCAAAAATACCAGTAGTGGTAAATCTAAAACGAAGGATACTATCCCTGCGCACGGTAACTTGTAATATAACACCGTTTGCACAAGTGAAAGATAAAACATTAAGGTTCTTTTCGTATGAAACTATTTTAGAAGGAAATAAGTTTCCTTTATATTCTAATTCTGTATTTAATATCATAAAATTATGCGTAAATAATAATGCACGAAAATAGTGAATTTAACAAACCTCTGTTGTTTCTTTTTATTAAAAAAAACATTAAAGTATTGTATAAAACTCAATCAATGAGGAGATTAATTATAAAATTTACAAAGTAGCACAGAATAGCCTATCTTTTGATTACTATATGGTGCTAACGTATAATAAAATAACAAAGCGTATTTAACCTATAATGCTGATAATAATAAAATTAGAAATCCATGTTTCAGAGTAATTTATTCTTGCAGTTTGAATAAACAAAACGCCCTTTTAGTTTTTAAGACGTAAACTAAAAGGGCGTTTTAAAAGATGTATAAATTTTATTTGAATTTAAATATAGTAACTGCCAGTGGCGGTAGTGTTATTTCTGCTGAAAAATCTTTACCGTTCCATGGGTCTTTCTTAATTGTAATTTGTTTTTTATTTTCAATACCACTTCCTCCAAATGCTTTAGCGTCGCTGTTAAAAATTTCAACAAGCTTGCCTTTGGTTGGAAGTCCTATTTTATAGTTTTTCCTAACCGAAGGGGTTAAATTACAGATTACCACAACATGGTCTTCTTCGTGATAGCCTTTTCTTATATAGGAGATTACACAATTTTCATGATCATCATAACTTATCCATTCAAAACCTTCACTGCTAAATCCTTTTTCATAAAGTGCGGGAGTGCTTTTGTATATAGCATTGAGCGATTTGTAATAGTTTTGCATGTCTTTATGAGGTTTGAACTCCAATAAATTCCAATCTAAGCTTTCTTGGAAATTCCACTCATTATATTGTCCAAATTCACCACCCATAAATAGCAGTTTCGTGCCTGGATGCGTAAACATATAGCCATATAGTAAACGCAGATTTGCAAAACGTTGCCACTCATCACCTGGCATCCTACCTAAAATGGAGTTTTTACCATAAACAACCTCATCATGAGATAGGGGTAGCATAAAGTTTTCAGTAAAGGCATAGGCCAAACTAAAAGTAATATCATTTTGGTGGTGTTTTCTGTAAATGGGGTCTTTACCAAAATACTCTAAGGTATCATGCATCCAACCCATCATCCATTTCATACCAAAACCTAAACCTCCAACAAAAGTTGGTTTAGATACCATTGGGAAAGCTGTAGATTCTTCAGCAATAGTTTGTACATCGGGGAATGAGGCATAAACTTCTTCATTTAATTCTTTTAAGAAGCTTATTACGGCTAGGTTTTCTCTTCCGCCATATATGTTAGGCTCCCATTCACCATCTTCTCTTGAATAATCTAAAAATAACATGGAGGCTACGGCATCAACACGTAAACCATCAGCATGGTATTGATCGAGCCAAAAAACAGCATTACTTATTAAAAAGGAACGGACTTCATTACGCTCATAGTTAAAAATTAAGCTTTTCCAATCTTGATGATAGCCTTTGCGTTTATCTGGATGCTCGTATAGGTGCGATCCATCAAAAAAACCGAGACCGTGGGCATCTTCAGGAAAGTGAGAGGGTACCCAATCCAATATAATTCCAACACCTGCTTGGTGTAGTCTGTCAACTAAATATTTAAACTCTTCTGGGTAACCAAAACGGGATGTAGGTGCAAAATAACCCGTAATTTGATAACCCCACGAAGGATCGTAAGGGAACTCCATAATAGGCATGAGCTCAACATGTGTGAAATTCATTTCACTCACATATTTTACAAGATCATCCGCCAATTCATAATAAGACATGAAGCGATTTTCTTCTATGTTCTTTTTCCATGAGCCCAAATGCACTTCGTAAACCGAATAAGGTGCATCAATGGCATTATTCTTTTTACGGGTTTTCATCCAGCTTTTATCTTTCCACTTATAATCATCATCCCATACAATTGATGCTGTATTAGGATTATGCTCATAACGTCTGGCGTAAGGGTCTGCCTTTTCTGTTTTAATATCGTTATTATGGCTTTGAATTTTGTATTTGTAGGTAGCTCCTTTTTCAATCAATGGAATAAAGCCTTCCCATATACCACTAGAGTCCCAACGTACATTAAGTTGGTGTTCTCCTTCCATCCAATAGTTAAAGTCACCAATTACAGAAACTTGTTTTGCCGTTGGTGCCCAAACTGCAAAATATACACCATCTATACCATCAACGGTAACTAGGTGAGATCCCATTTTTTCATAAAGCCTGAAATGCTTTCCAGCTTTGAAAAGGTTAATGTCAAATTCTGTAAATAAACTATAAGGTTTTACTTGTGCCATAAATTAATGATTTATAATGTTCGATATTCCTTTTAACGGAATAACAGCCCATTGTGGGCGAGAATTGAGCTCGTAACCCAATTCGTAAACTGCCTTTTCTAGCAGGCAGTATTTTAATATAAAAATGCGCTCTTGGTTATAACCAAGGTTTAAGTTTGCGTTTTGTGTTTCTGCTACATAGGTGCCTAAAAATAGACCCGTGATGAAACGGTATAATATTTCGGAAGCATGAAATAAGCTGTCTTGACTGGCTTTGTAATGTTCTATATTATTAAAAACAGTCGCGTAAATAGCATAGTGAAAAGACCTAAATAATCCAGCTACATCTTTTAAAGGCGGTTGCTTCACTTTTCGATCTCTAATTGTACTTTCAGGTTCGCCTTCAAAGTCTAAAATAAAAAAGTCGTTGTCTTTTACCAGAACTTGTCCTAAATGATAATCGCCATGTACTCTTAATCGTTCGCCTTTTAGTTTAGTCCAATCAAAAGCTACAAATTGTTTTCTGATACTGTTTTTTTTATCCAGAAATTCTTGTGCTAATGTAAGTGCTAATCCATCTAACTTTTGAATATTATTTTCAACAAGGTTCAACCTGTTTTGAAATTGGTATAGCATTTTATTTTTTAACCACACAGTATAATCACCATTGTAATGAGATGGTGTAAAGGCAGTTTCTTCAAATTCAGACCCTAGTGCAATGTGCATTTCTGCCGTGCGTTTGGCTAAGGTTTGAACTTGAGAAAATAAATTTAAACCAGCCCAATCTATAATTTGAGGAGGAATATCGGCTATGGAAAGCCGCTGATATAATTCTGTATTCGGAAGGGCTTCAATATTAATATTTTTGTATTCTAAATTCGATAAAACCGTATGTAATTCCCGAAGCATATAATCCCAAGCATCGCCTTCGTTTGGAATCATTTCTTGCATCAAACCTATAGTTATGTTGGCATTTTCCGAATCAATCAAATTAATGCTTCCTAGGTAAGAAGGTGTGTTTTTAAATCCTTTTTTCTCAGATAAAAACCTGCTCATTTCGTAATCAGGGTTTTTATCAGCAAAAATACGTCTGAAAAACTTTAGTACATATTTTTCATTATAAACCAATGAGGTGTTACTTTGCTCTAAACCCATAAATCTTGAAGATTCGTAAGCAACATTATTGAGCAAATAACTTTTGTGATACTGTACCTTAGTCTTATCGATTGGAATGGCGGTTGCTATACGGTCAAAAACAACTTTTCTAAAAGATTCCAGATTTATGGCATCAATTATAAATCCTTTTTGGCCAGCAATGCTAATGGAGAGTATACGATCGTGTTGGGCAAAATTTTTCTCTGTAACAAAAGCAATGGGCAAAAAATAATGTTGATAAAAAGCTTCAACAAAATTCACTTCAAGTATTAAACCAAAGTAGATTTCGCCATGTTGTTGAATTTTAAAATATTCAGATAACTCTATATACTTTAACCGACTTGCTTTTCCTCCATACCATCGCTGTTTAACCATATAATCTTCTAATACATCTGACAAAAAAATCTTGACAAAATCATTATTATCAAGTAAGGCTTCCCAAGACTTTTCAGTCTTGAAGAGGGGTTGTACTGATGATATAGAAGATGAGTTAGACATGCTATTTGTTTATATGGAAAATGTGGAAGGGCATGGTAGGGTGTAACTCTACGTAGCTCCATTCGCTATTCCAATTATAACGACTATCTGTAATTAAATCATGCATTTCAAGATTGTGACCATGAGGAACACCAATATCATGCAAAGGCACCTGTACTGTGCCTTGTTGCGAATGGTGGGCATCTAAACTAATTATAACAAATATTTGATTTGTACGATCATCATTCCATTTATAGAACGCTAACAAATTATCATTTTCAATATGACAGAACTTAATATTATTAGTTTGCTGAAGTGCGGGATTGTGGTGCCTAATATAATTTATTTTGGCAATAATGGTAATCAGTTTATTTTTTATACCCCAATCATAGTGGGTGATTTGAAATTTTTCAGAATTTAAATATTCTTCTTTCCCGAGTAGAGAACTAGAAAGCATGTATTCAAAAACAGGCCCATATATGCCAATACTAGAACTTAAAGTAGCTGCTAAAGCATATCGTAAAATATGTTTAGATTCATTAGCACCTTGCAAGTGGTAGGGGTTAATATCTGGCGTATTTGGCCAGAAGTTAGGCTGCATATATTCCTTTAATTCAGATTTTGTTAATTCTTCAACATATTCTATAAGTTCATGCTTACTTTCTCGCCATGTAAAGTAGGTGTAAGATTGAGTGTACCCTTGTTTAGCCAATTGTTGCATCACTTTAGGTGCTGTAAAAGCTTCAGCTAAAAAGATAACATCGGGATGTTTAACTTTTACTTGACTGATAATCCAATTCCAGAAATAAAAAGGTTTGGTGTGTGGGTTATCAACTCTAAAAATTTTAATACCACAGTCAATCCAATGCAATAAAATATCTAAGCACTCATTCCATAGGGCTTTATAATCTTTGCTCTCCCAATAAATTGGTAAAATGTCTTGATATTTTTTAGGTGGATTTTCAGCATATTGTACTGTACCATCTGGTCTCCATTTAAACCAAGACGGATG
This sequence comes from uncultured Algibacter sp., assembly GCF_947495925.1. Taxonomy (GTDB): domain Bacteria; phylum Bacteroidota; class Bacteroidia; order Flavobacteriales; family Flavobacteriaceae; genus Algibacter_E. The sequence continues at coordinate 757,013 of NZ_CANMAU010000001.1, read as the reverse complement.
TTCTTTTACCCAAGGATGATCTGGTGCTGCTTGTAGCGCATAATCCATGGCAATCTCAAGATCATTTTCTTTGGCTTTTTCGATTAAAGATTTGAAATCGTCAAGCGACCCTAATTGTGGGTGAATATCTTTGTGTCCGCCATATTGAGATCCAACACCCCATGTAGAACCTACATCGCCTTCTTTGGCTTCGGTTGTGTTGTTTTTCCCTTTTCTATTTACTTCTCCAATAGGATGGATGGGGGGTAAATATACGACATCAAACCCCATGTTTTTTACACGCGGAAGTAAACGCTCGCAGTCTTTAAAAGTTCCGTGAACCCCTTCTTGCTCTGAGGCAGAACGTGGAAAAAACTCGTACCAAGTACTAAATCTAGCTTTTTTTCTATCGACATAAACCTGATAGGTTTTAGATTCATTCTCGAGAAACTTTACCGGGTTTGCATAAAGTATATTATATAACCTTTCTGTAGTGGCTTCAGTAATAGCTTCTCCGTAGTCATTTTCATTTTTGAAAAGGCCTTGAAGACGTTCTAAATATGTTTTGTCATCAGCGTTTACTTTGTCAAATAGGGCTTCAAGATACTCTGCACCTTCTAATAATTCAGATGATACATGTTGACCATCGTTAATTTTTCTAATGAGACCATAACGCCAATTCAGTGCATAATCTACCCACGCCTGAACTTTATAGGTGTAAAAACCTTGTTTTTCAACAACAAAAGATGATTTCCATTCATCATTTGAAATTAAACGCATTCTGGACGCTTTCCAAGATTTTGCTTTCTCATGTTTATAGAGTACTGAAGCTCCTAATACATCATGGCCATCGGCCATAATATGCGCATCTATATTAACAATTTCGTTTATAACACGCTTAATATAAAATTCGCCGTTATTAACACTTGGCGAGACATAATCAATTACAACTCTTTTTTGGTCTTGCATTTTTGTTTGTTTTTAAAGATCAATTTAGCTGAACATTTGTTAGGCTAAATTGTCAAAAAAATAAAAATTTTAAGTTTTGCTCTTAATGTTTCGTGGCTTGTAAATTAAGAGGAGTAAGTTTATTAAATAACATATCCTTTAGGAATAGTTGCTCCTTTTTTAATAACAACAATACCCTCTTTTATAAAATATGTATCCGTTTCTTTATCTTCTAAATGAGGACCTCCATTAATTCTTACATCATCGCCAATACGACAGTTTTTATCTATTATGGCGTTTTTTATAAAACAACGTTGCCCAATCCCCATTAAAATATCTATTTTTTTGTTTTGTATTTGATCGAGAGTCTCATAACTATCAGACCCCATCATATAGGTATTTATAACGGTTGATTCATCACCAATTCTAGATCGAATCCCAATTACAGATTGTTCTATTTTCGCAGCGCTAATAATACACCCTTCTGCAATAACTGCCTTTTCAGTCATGGTTCCTGCCAATTTAGTAGTGGGTAACATTCGTGCACGTGTATAAATACGCTTTTTCTTGTCGTATAAATCAAATTGAGGAATATCTGCTGTAAGACCAATGTTCGCTTCAAAGAACGAATCGATATTACCAATATCTGTCCAATAACCCTCATATTGATAACTAAGTGTTTTATGTTGTTCTATGGCTTGAGGAATAATTTCTTTCCCAAAATCATTGGTTTCCGGGTTCTCCATGAGCTTAGTTAATAAACTTCTGTTAAAAACGTAAATACCCATGGAAGCTAGATAATTTCTGCCTTGTGCTTTCATGTCGTCACTTACCTCAGAAGTCCATTCAGGTAATAAGCTAGCATCTGGTTTTTCAATAAATGAGGTGACTACATTGTTGTCATCAGATTTCAATATGCCAAATTCTGTAGCATCTTTTGCATTAACAGGTATTGTTGCTATTGATATTTTAGCTTTAGCTTTTATATGGGCACTAATCATTTTCTCATAGTCCATTTGATACAATTGATCTCCAGACAATATTAAGAAATAATCAAAATCATGACTCAAGAAGTGATGCATACTTTGACGCACAGCATCGGCAGTTCCTTGAAACCACGTTTTGTTATGCGGGGTTTGTTCTGCTGCTAATACATCAACAAAAGCACTACTAAAAAAACTAAAGTGGTAGGTGTTTTTTATATGTTTATTAAGCGAAGCAGAATTAAACTGTGTTAAAACAAACATGCGCTTAATATCAGAATTTATACAGTTGGATATCGGTATATCCACCAACCTATACTTCCCAGCAATTGGAACTGCTGGTTTAGATCTGTCTTTAGTTAATGGGTATAATCTCGATCCCTGACCGCCACCTAATATTATGGCTAAAACTTTATTGTTTATCATAATCTGTTAATTTTTTAGTTGCATAGTTTGTTATAGTAATGATTTGTATAGTTCTTCTACTTGTTTGGCAATGGCAATCCAGTCAAAATAATCTTCAACACGTTTTCTACCATTTTTAGCCATGGTTTCTCTAAGGTCTTTATCTCTAATCACTTTGTTAACACCGTTGGCCAAATCTTTTGAAAATTTATTTGGATCTATGGGTTCAAAAGGCGCCTCTGTTTGTTGTTCTAACGGAATTAAAATCCCGGTTTCACCATCAACCACAACTTCTTTAATACCGCCAACCGCACTAGCTACCACAGCCGTATCACAAGCCATGGCTTCAATATTTATAATGCCAAATGGCTCGTATATGGACGGGCAACAAAACACATCGGCATGAGAATAAAGTTGAATAATTTCTTCTTTGGTAACCATTTTGTCAATCCAGATAACATTGTCTCGTGTTTTCTTAACTTCATTAACACTATCCTTCATTTCTTTCGCAATCTCTGGTGTATCTGGCGCGCCTGCACAAAGAACGATTTGTGTTTCAGGATCTATATATTTTATAGCGTTTACTAAATGAATTATGCCTTTCTGGCGCGTAATTCTACCAACAAAAAGGACATAAGGTTTTGTTTTATCAACCCCATATGCGTCTAATGTAGATGTTTCAGATGTTGTAATGTATTGTTGAAGATTTATACCATTATAAATAACATGTATTTTACTTTCATCAACATCAAAATGTTTAATAACATCCGCTTTAGTTTCTTCAGAAACAGCAATGAGAGCATCGGCCATTTCAATAGCTGTTTTTTCTACCCAAGATGAGGCGTCGTAACCCCGACCTAATTGTTCTCTTTTCCAAGGCCGTAACGGTTCCAAAGAATGTGTTGTTATCACTAATGGTGTACCATAGCATAATTTAGCAACGATACCTGCAAAATGGGCATACCATGTATGACAATGAACCACATCGGCATCGATAGGGTCTGCATTCATTTGAATACAAGTGCTTAATGTTTTGAATACGGACTTTAATTTATCGTCTGAATGATCAAAAGCGGCATTTTCAAACGGAAAACCCTTTACACTTAAGTTTGACGATTTATCGTCCTGATCACCAAAGCACCTGACGTCCATTTCCATTAATTTAGCTAGTTCACCGGCTAAATATTCAACATGAACTCCGGCTCCACCATAAACGTAAGGTGGAAATTCTCTGGTATAAAAAAGTGCTTTCATATGGTTGTTTAACTTAAAAACATTAAAAAAAGAAATACATGTGCAACGGTATCTTTTTCTAAACATTAATCAAAAAAAATGTCAATACAATTATTTGTCTGGTACTTTATTGAAAATCAAGCAAACAGGTGCTTAAATATTTTCAAATTGTTAATAACAATTCTATTGTTATGTTTGAAAAACAGTCACAAACAAAATTAGATAAACATAGTATTAACAAGGTCTTGTAGCTTATAAAGAAATTGTTAAACATAGTATGTTATAAACATACAAAATATTTATTAACAATTTAAGCTTATTGTGTTTTTTGAAGAAAAAATAGTAGAATTAGAAATACTTGAAATATTTAATAATAATAATAGGTTAAATACCAACTTTAGTTTTAATCGTTCATGAAAATTGCAACCCTAAACTAGTAGGGACTATTTGGGTATTTTAAGTCTTCGAGCATCAAAAAAGAAAGTAAAAGGATGAGTTATGAAAAAAGGGTTGATAGCAAAGAGACTTTTCTCTGCTTAATATAGCTTATTTTGAAATTAATATTGCTAATTATTGCGTCTAATATTTATAGTATACAAGCTTTTTTTAGTTAAAAAGAATTAGTCATTAAGCTTTAGAACAGCCATAAATGCTTGTTGAGGTATTTCTACATTACCTACTTGACGCATACGTTTTTTTCCTTTTTTCTGCTTTTCCAGAAGTTTACGTTTACGTGAAATATCTCCACCATAACATTTGGCGGTAACATCTTTACGCAAGGCTTTTATAGTTTCTCTAGAAATAATTTTAGCGCCAATTGCAGCTTGAATAGGAATATCAAATTGCTGACGAGGAATAAGCTCTCTTAATTTTTCACACATTTTTCGTCCAATTGTTTGGGCATTATCTGCATGAATTAAAGCTGAAAGCGCATCAACGGGTTGGGCATTCAATAAGATGTCTAAACGTACTAATTTTGATACTTTCATTCCTATTGGGTGGTAATCAAAAGAAGCATATCCCTTTGAAACGGTTTTTAAACGATCATAAAAATCAAAAACAATTTCAGCCAGAGGCATTTCAAATGTAAGTTCAACGCGCTCGGTTGTTAAGTATGTTTGATTCATGATAAGTCCGCGCTTTTCAATACACAGTGACATGACGTTACCTACAAAATCAGATTTGGTAATTATAGTGGCTTTTATAAAAGGTTCTTCAACTCTATTTACTGTTGAAGGTTCTGGTAAATCAGAAGGATTGTTTACAATAAAAGCTTCATCTGGGTTTTTATTTGTAAAAGCGTGGTATGATACGTTAGGTACCGTGGTAATAACCGTCATATCAAACTCACGTTCTAGGCGTTCTTGGATAATCTCCATATGAAGCATACCTAAAAACCCACAACGGAAACCAAAACCTAGGGCCGCCGAACTTTCTGGAGCAAAAACTAAGGAGGCATCATTTAGCTGGAGTTTTTCCATTGAGGCGCGCAGCTCTTCGTAATCTTCAGTATCTACCGGATAAATCCCTGCAAAAACCATTGGCTTAACATCTTCAAAACCTTCAACAATGTTCGTGGTAGGTTTTGCAAAATCTGTAATGGTATCACCAACTTTAACTTCTTTAGCGGTTTTTATTCCGGTAATTAAGTAACCAACATCACCTGTTTTTACACTCTTTTTGGCAACTTGGTTTAGCTTTAAGGTTCCAACCTCATCAGCGTAATAATCTTTATCTGTAGCAACAAATTTTATATGCTGCCCTTTTTTAATTTCGCCATTAAAGACTCTAAAATAGGTTTCGATTCCTCTAAAAGTGTTGTACACAGAGTCAAATATTAAGGCTTGTAGCGGAGCATCCGGATCACCTTTTGGCGCAGGTACACGATCTATAATAGCCTCTAAAATATTATCGACTCCAAAGCCCGTTTTTCCACTAGCATGAATCACTTCTTCAGGGTCACAACCTAGCAAGTCAACAATATCATCAGTAACTTCCTCAGGGTTTGCACTTGGCAAATCTACTTTATTTAAAACAGGAATAATTTCTAAATCATTTTCTAAAGCTAAGTACAGATTGGAGATGGTTTGGGCTTGAATACTTTGAGCCGCATCTACAATAAGTAAAGCGCCTTCGCAAGCCGCTATAGATCTTGAGACTTCATATGAGAAATCTACATGACCTGGGGTGTCAATCAGGTTTAGAATATATTTTTCACCATTAAGCTCATAATCCATTTGAATAGCATGAGACTTGATCGTAATACCACGCTCACGCTCTAAATCCATACTATCCAATAATTGGGCTTGCTGTTCCCTTGCGGTAACTGAGCCTGTAAAATCTAATAAACGGTCTGCAAGCGTACTTTTACCGTGATCTATATGTGCAATAATGCAAAAATTTCTAATGTTTTTCATAAAGGAATCTTTCTAAAAAAGATTTTGCAAAGATAGTTTAATTATTTGACGCTAAAAAAGATGTTAAGGACTGTAATTATAGTGCTTTTCTAAAAGAAGCCAAAGGCAATTATGAGTATATTTATATGAAACTTTTCTTATGATACGAACTAAACAGGATTTCATCAATAAAATACATTTGATTATTTCTTTAATTGTGGTAATTCCTGTTTCATTTGTTTATGGTTTTTATCCAGAGGTATTGGTCGAGGTTCATTTAAATACTACTGATGAATATAATATTTTTAAAGCCATTATGGGTTTGTATTTAGGATTTGCGGTTGTATGGCTATTAGGTGTTTTTAATGACGAATATTTAAAAATAGCCCTAATAACAAACATGGTATTTATGTTTGGTTTAGGGGCAGGCAGATTATTGAGTTTATTTATTGACGGCTTACCAAGCTTAGGTTTTGTTTTTGGAGCTGTTGGAGAATTGGTTTTAGCAATTTATGGTATGTGGGTATTAAAAACCAGAGATTAGAGCCCCACAAACACCTAAACTTATAATAAGATACACAGTAGCAATAATAAATAATATTTTGGCTGTTTTTTTATTCTTTTTGCGAACAATAAAACCAATAATGGTTAGTAAAATTGATGGACCAATCATGATAAGAATAATCAAAATGACTAAACCTGTAAAATCCATATTTGGGCTTAAAAAATGTATCATGTTGTTTCGTTTCTAAGTGCTTCTAATCGCTCTCTTTTGTCATCTCTGTAAAATAAATTCATCGTTTCAAAAGGAATGATTTTATTGTCTTTATCTACAATATGTACGCACGATTTTTTAATGGCACGAACGTCAAAATTATAAGCATCAATAAATTGCATGATAATAATACGAAATAAATGATCATAACTCAGGTTTGGCGCATCAATATTTGGCAAACAACACATGATAGATTTAAGGTTTTCTTCGGCCACCTCTACAGAATTTCCGGTACTAAATAATTCGATCATTTTATCCTGTAGCTGTGAATCTTGCTCATAAATAATCGTGTTTTTGCTATTGTCTAGTAAATCGTTGGGGTTAATATAGCGCGTTAGCGGAAACACTTCTTCATCAAGCTTTAAAGCATAACCCATTACTAAAGCATCCGGATTGCAGGGCACAGGTAATAAATCATCTGGATTAAAAATTGTAGTTTGTTCCAATATTTTTCTGCGGACTTCGGTTAGAGTCATTCTATCTGTTTCTGGATTAAAATGCTCTAAACGTCCAGCAATTTGGGTCGGTTGAAGTGTTACGCCGCGTACGCATTTTTGCTGTAAAGCATAATTAATAATTTTCCCTATTTCACCATCATTCAATCCTTTTTGAAGCGTTACTACCAAAGTTGTTGATAAATTAATAGCATTTAAATTTTCAATAGCCTTTATCCTAATATCATTCAAGTCAGCACCACGTAATTCTTGTAATACACTGTTTTCAAAAGAATCAAACTGCAAATAAATTTCAAAATCTGGTGCGTAGGTTTTTAGTCTTTCCGCGAAAGCGATATCCTTTGCAATTTTAATTCCATTAGTATTCAACATTAAGTGTCTTATGGGTAACGTTTTAGCATAATCTAAAATTTCCCAAAACTGTGGATGGATAGTAGGTTCGCCTCCCGAAATTTGTACAACATCAGGCTTTTTTTCGTTTTTAACAATGGTATCCAGCATCGTTTTTACCTCATCCAAAGTGCGATGCCTGCCGTAAGTTGGGGATGACCCTGCATAACAAGTTGGGCAAGTTAAATTACATCTATCGGTAACTTCAACAACTGTTAGGCATGAGTGCTGCTCGTGATCTGGACATAAACCACAATCGTAAGGACAACCATAATGCGTTTGGGTGTTAAATTTATAAGGTATTTCACCGGGCTTGTTGTAGTTTCTAATGTTTTTATAATATTCAATATCATCAGCAATTAGGACCTTAGAATTACCATGCTCATTACAGCGTTTTAACATATAAACATTTCCGTTTTCAAAAACGATTTTGGCATCAACACGCTTTAGGCAATCCGGACAAAGGCTTAGAGTAAAATCGTAATAAGTGTATTTTCTAACAGGCATTTTTAAAGATTTGAAAAATGAATTTACAATAATAAACGAAACAAACTATGCATAAAATTTGAATAGTACTTATTCCTAATAAATAAAATACATTTGGTTTTAAAAATTCTATAAAAAACCTGAAACCAAAGTATAGCAGCATAAATATTTTAAATAGTTCCCCAGGTTTTAAAATCATATTCTTTTGAATTTTCTTCAAGCCAACAAACAATACGACTAAAAACATCAATTCATATAAAGAAGTTGGATGTCTAAGCAAACCATCGCCTAGATCCATACCTAAAACAGACTTAGTTTCATTTCCATATGTAAATTCATCGATACCAGACAGGAAGCAACCAATCCTTCCAATAAAAATGCCTAGAATGATAGGGAAAACAAATAAATCGCCAGAAGATTGAGTTTCTCCAATACGTTTTTTTGCAAACTCGACCCCCAGTAATCCACCAAATAATCCGCCCATTATGGTTTTGGTGTTTAGTAATTGAATGATATGCTGTTGTGAGAATTCAACCCATGGGTTTTCCAGAAAACCAATAAGTCGTGAACCAATTAAAGCGCCCAATGCAGCACCAAGAATAATGGATAATCTATTATTTGAGGAAATAGAGTCTGTGCTTTTTCGCCTTAAATAAACATAATACCTAAAAGCTAAAAAGAAAGCGAGATATTCTAAAACAAGATGAATATTTATATAATAACCGAATAGCTTTAACTCAAAAGGTATTTGCAATGACTGAAATTTTTATAAATATAGATAAAAGATGTAATTTTGCGCCAAAATAAATAGCTTGGTAAAAATAGACAACATAGAACTTCCAGATTTCCCATTACTTTTAGCACCAATGGAGGATGTTAGTGATCCGCCATTTCGTGCATTATGTAAAGAGCAAGGAGCAGATGTGGTTTATACCGAGTTTGTATCTAGTGAAGGTTTAATTCGTAACGCCGCTAAAAGCGTTATGAAATTGGATATTTATGAAAAAGAGCGACCAGTTGGTATTCAAATATTTGGGGCTAATCTAGATAGCATGTTGCAAACTATTGATATTGTTTCGGCTTCAAAGCCTGATATTATTGATATTAATTTTGGTTGTCCTGTTAAAAAAGTAGTGAGTAAAGGCGCTGGTGCGGGTATTTTGAAGGATGTTTGCTTGATGGAAAAACTCACTGCCGAAATGGTAAAGCGTACCCACATCCCTATTACGGTTAAAACCCGATTGGGTTGGGATCATGATTCTATAAGAATTGTTGAGGTGGCCGAACGTTTACAAGATGTAGGCTGTAAAGCTATTGCTATTCACGGGCGTACTAGAGCACAGATGTATAAAGGGGATGCCGATTGGAAGCCTATTGCTCAAGTAAAAAATAATCCAAGAATGCATATTCCGGTGTTTGGAAATGGTGATATAACGAGTCCTGAACGTGCTATGGAAATGCGCGATGATTATGGATTAGACGGTGCCATGATTGGTCGTGCTTCAATCGGAAACCCGTGGTTTTTCAAGCAAGTCAAGCATTTTTTTGAAACGGGAGAACACCTAGCACCCATTTCATTGGAAGAGCGTGTTGAGGCAGCTCGCAGACATTTGCAAATGTCTATTGATTGGAAGGGTGAAATTCTTGGTGTTTTTGAAACACGACGTCATTATACGAACTACTTTAAAGGGATTCCTCATTTTAAGGAGTACCGCATGAAAATGGTGACTTCAGATCATTCCGAAGATGTTTTTGCTGCTTTTGATGAGGTTTTAGAAAAATTTTCAGGCTACCAGTTTACGGAGTAGATTTTTGTTTTTGGTAAATGGCTAACCAACGAGCTATCCACTATATTTTCATTACCGAATTTGTTTCAGTATTTCTATAAATAGTTAATAATTTTGTCTTCAAAGTAAGCTCTAATTAAGTATAAAGTAAGATCCATTCCTATTGCTTTTGCAAGTATGAGTTAGTTGTTATTAAATAGCTTTCTTGCTAAATAATTTAAATATTCTTAACTAAAGACTTTGTGATTCTAGCAGACGCAATTCTTGAAGCGATAATCCCCAAAACAGAAATGGTAAAAAAGACAATAAAAAAGTTTTCAGTCTTAATAACCACAGGGTAAGCCAATGATGGTGTAATCATAACTAGGTTAAATGTTTTTTGAAGCATGGTGATAATAAACGCAACACCTAAACCAATAAATCCACCAATAATACTCATTAGGCTTCCCTGGTAAAAGAAGATTTTTCGAATGTCTTTTACTGTGGCTCCTATATTAAATAGTGTATTTAAACTTTGTTTTTTATCTAGCATCATCATAATTAGAGATCCAATAACATTAAAAAAAGCTATAATAAGTACCAGAGTAAAAATGAGGTAAACGGCTAGATTTTCGGTATTCAACATTTTATAAAGCGCATCGTTGAGCTGTGTTCTATTTTTAATAATAACTTTGTCTCCTAAAATAGCTTGAATATTGGCTTTTGCCTGAGTTTCGTCAATACCATCTTTAAGTTTGATTTCAATGGAAGAGATTTGACTTGACTCGTAGTTCAATAAGTTTTTAGCCAATTCAATAGGAGCAAAAATATACTTGTCGTTTAAACTTTCATTAATAAAAAAGATACCAACGTTTAAAGCTTTTACTGTGTTAAAGGCATTTTTAGTAGAAGTTATTTGGCCTTTACCTGGTTTCGGGACATAGATATTTATAGACTTAGTATAATCTAAAATACCGAGCGATAAGCTATTTGAAATACCCCAACCAACAACTATTTGATTGGATTTCTGATCTAACCAACCTCCATATTCAATAACAGAGTCAATACTAACAATGCTTTGAAATTTTTCATCAACTCCTTTAATGACAGCTAAGGTGTTTTTGTTTTCAGATGCTATAAAAACACGTTCTTCAATGACTCTTGAAAAATTAGCAATATCGTCAAGGTTATTTAGTTTAGTAATATCGGCATCACTTAAAACAAAAGATTTTCCTAAAGCTGCTTCTGCTTTTAAATCAGGATCTATTTCGCTTGAAAATTGTAAGGTGAAATCTTTTAATCCAGCAAAGCCTGAAAGCACAATAAATAAAGAGGCAGAGCCCAGTATAACACCTATAATGGCAATATAGGTTATAAAATTAATAGCATTGTTTGTGCTCTTTGAGCGTAAATAACGTTTTGCTATGTATAAGGAAAAACTCAATTATAGAATTAAGATTTTTTTCTTTTGTCCAGAATACTTGGGTCTTTAATTGGGTTTTCTTCACCTTTTAAAGACTTTTCGATTTGATCAATATACTCTAGAGAATCATCAATAAAGAATTCCAGATGAGGCATTCGCCTTAATTGATTTTTGGTGCGTTGTGCTAATTCATGACGAATTAACGAGGTGTTCGATTTTATGCCTTGCAAAAGTTCTTTGCCTTTATCATTTGGAAAAATACTCAGATATACCTTAGCTACTGATAAATCTACGGTAACTTTTACTTTCGTTACAGAAATTAAAACACCTCTCAAGCCACCTTGGGTGGCTGCGCTTTGAAGTACATCTACCAAATCATGCTGTAAAACTGATCCTATTTTCTTTTGTCTTTGACTTTCCTCTAAATCACTCATTATTAATACCTCTTAAAGGTTCAGAATGCAAAAATAGCGGATATTTAAAGATTATCTTACTTTTCGCTTGCTATTTTCGTATTTTGATATGGAATTTGAAAGATTACCATTTGCATGGAACTGAAAAATATATTTTTATGAATAAAATTGAGCATATAGGAATTGCCGTAAAAAGTTTAGAAAATTCCAATGATTTATTCTCTAAGCTTTTTGGAGAACCTAACTATAAGGTTGAAGAAGTTAGAACGGAGGGGGTTAATACTTCTTTTTTTAAGGTAGGCAACAATAAAATTGAATTGTTAGAGGCTTCAGAAAAAGATAGCCCTATCGCTAAATTTATTGAAAAAAAAGGTGAGGGAATTCACCATATTGCTTTTGATGTTGATGATATTTTATCTGAAATTGAGCGACTTAAAAAGGAAGGGTTTAAAGTATTAAATGAAATACCTAAAAAGGGAGCAGATAATAAGTTGGTTGCATTTTTACACCCAAAATCTTCAAATGGTGTTTTAATTGAATTATGTCAGGAGATAAAGGAATAATTTTTCTTGGTAAGAAATAAAATAAGTAGTAATATTGCACTCCAATTTCGGTCCTATAACTCAGTTGGTTAGAGTATCTGACTCATAATCAGAAAGTCCATGGTTCGAGCCCATGTGGGACCACTTTTAGAAATTGAAAAGCCTTTCTATTTTAGAGAGGCTTTTTTGGTTTTTAATAGTTGATTGAAATTCAGTTAACTGCCTTATTTAGGCTAAATAAATTAAGTAGGTTATTTTATTTTTGTTTTAAAGTGAAATATATATATTTGTGATGATATTAAAATCGGGGAATTTTATTACCATAATATCCTTTTTTAATAAAAAGAAGTTGTCGGATATTTTTACAAAAAGCCAATAAACTTGCTTTTTATCGGATATTAATAGCGTTTTATAGATATATTTAATTTAAATAACGTAGGAAAATTTTAAGAACTCGCTTTTTTTTATACATTTGTGCCTCATGACAATACAAAATAAAAGAATAATTGCCTCAATCTTATTTGTATTAATAAGTTTTGGTTGTATGGCTTTGGGTTTTGAAGATCCTACTCCACCTGCCCCTGGTGCCCCTTCGGGACCACCACCGCCGCCTTTCCCTATAGATGGAGGTGTTCTTTTGGGGCTTATAGCTGGTTTATTTTACGGAATTAAACGAATGGTTTTTCCTAAGAGTAAGTAGTTATTTATGTAATTCCATTAGTCTGGATACATATTTTCCTAGCACATCAAATTCTAAATTCACTACTGTTCCAATTTTAAAGGTGCTAAAATTAGTATGCTCATAGGTGAATGGGATTATCGCAACGCTAAAACTGTTCTTTTTAGAATTAACTACGGTTAAGCTGGTTCCATTTACAGTTATAGAACCTTTTTCAATCGTTATATTATTAAGAGAAGAATCATAATTAAAAGTAAATACCCAGCTACCATTTTCTTCTGTAACTTCTGTGCAAGTTGCAATTTGATCAATATGTCCTTGCACAATATGCCCATCAAGTCTATCACCTAGTTTCATGGCTCGTTCTAAATTCACCTTATCATTGGTTTTTAAATGAGTAAGACTTGTCTTGTCTAAAGTTTCTTTTATGGCAGTTACCGTATACTCATCATCGTTAATTGAAACTACCGTAAGACAAACCCCATTGTGAGCAACACTTTGATCAATTTTTAATTCGGAGGTGATTTTACTTCTAACAGAGATGTGAAGATTGTCAAGCTCCGGTTTTAAATCAGTAATAATTCCAATATCTTCAATAATTCCAGTAAACATAGTAATTCCTGTTTATTTAGTTAAATTTGCAGAATCAAAATTACAAACAAAAGTTGTCTTTTTTAATGAAGCAAGAAGAAAATATAATAGTAGGAATATCGATAGGAGATTTAAACGGCATAGGAGGAGAAATTGTTTTAAGAACATTTGAAGATCCTAGAATGTTAGATTTTTGTACACCAGTCGTTTTTGCCTCAACCAAGGTTATGACGTTTTACAAAACTCATTTTAAATCTCAAATATCTTTTAATAGTATAAATAATTTGAATCAACTTGTTCATGGAAAAGTTAATGTATTTAATAGTTGGAATGAACCCGTTAAAATTGAGTTTGGGCAAGAAGATACAGGTATAGGTGCTTATGCTATCAAATCTCTAGAAGCAGCAACTAAATCTTTAAAAGAAGGGGAGGTACATGTTTTAGTTACCGCTCCAATTAATAAGAGTAGTATTCAGTCTGAAAATTTTAATTTTCCAGGACATACCGATTATTTGGCTCAGGAGTTGGAAGGAGAAAGTCTTATGTTCATGATAACAGATACTTTAAGGGTAGGTTTACTTACTGATCATGTGCCTGTTAAAGATGTTGCGAATCACATAACTCCAGAATTAATAGAGCAAAAAATCAATACCGTATATAACACCCTTAAAAAGGATTTTAAAATTCAAAAACCAAAAATTGCTGTTTTGGGAATAAACCCACATACGGGAGATAATGGTGTTATTGGTAATGAAGACGATGAGGTTTTAAGGCCTACTCTTAAAAAAATTAAGGAAGGTGGTAAATTAGTATTTGGACCTTATGCTGCCGACAGTTTTTTTGGTTCGAGTAATTTTAAGAATTTTGACGCCATTATTGCATCTTATCACGATCAAGGACTAATACCATTTAAAACATTATCTTTTGGTCAAGGCGTTAATTTTACAGCTGGACTAAATAAAGTTAGGACTTCTCCAGATCATGGAACTGCTTTTGAAATTGCAGGGAAGGGTGAAGCAGATGAGAACTCTTTCAAGGAAGCCGTTTTTAGTGCGATCCAAATTTTTAAAAATAGAAATTCTTATCACAAACTTACTGCAAATCCGTTAAAAAAAGCGCCACGTAAAGACCGTCGTTAATGCTCTGAGTGTTAATTCAAAGGATTGATTTTTTGCCTTCTTGAAGATATAAACAAAAAAATGTTTATAAGTCATGTTGCGTAAATAAAAATTTATATATTTGCAGGCTCAAAATAGATGTGATAATGAAGGCATTGAAGGAGTTTACAATTCCGTTTGTAGGGTTAAAAATTGGAAAGCATCATTTTGAGTATAAAGTAGAGCAAACGTTCTTTGAACATTTTGAGTATGAAGATTTTAATGATGCAGCCATTAATGTAAATGTTGTTTTAGAAAAAAAGACAACGTTGCTAGAATTGCATTTTGAAATTTCAGGTTGGGTTAATGTAAATTGTGATCTAACCAACGAGCCTTATAATCAAACTATTGAAAATGAATTTGATTTGGTAGTTAAATTTGGTGATGATTATAATGATGAGCATATTGATATTTTAATTATCCCACATGGAACTTACGAAATAAATATACAGCAGTATATTTATGAATTAGCAATACTTGCGGTCCCAATTAAAAGGGTGCACCCTGGCGTTGAAGACGGTACATTAGATTCGGAAATACTTAAAAAGTTAGAAGAGTTAAGTCCAAAGCTTAAAGAGAATAAAGAAGAAGAGGAGGATATTGATCCTCGTTGGAATACATTGAAAAAATTATTAACGGATAAATAAACATATAAAATGGCACATCCTAAAAGAAAAATCTCGAAAACTAGAAGAGATAAAAGAAGAACGCATTACAAAGCAACTGCGCCACAGATTGCTACATGTCCAACAACTGGTGAAGCTCACTTATACCACAGAGCTCACTGGCACGAAGGAAAATTATACTACAGAGGTCAGGTATTAATTGATAACTCTGAAGAAATAGAAAACGTTGCGTAGTTAGTTATGCAAGCATAATATAAAACGCTCATTTATGAGCGTTTTTTTTTATGAAATACTTTTTCTAAAGGACAAAAACCTTTAATTTGCAGTTTAATTGGTCGAAATTTAGTAGTTTTCACCAATTATTGAATGTTTTTGTCCAATTTTAATGATTTTTTGGTCAAATTAACTATAAAGTTATGAGTAGAATCTCTGCGGCAATTACAGCTGTAGGCGCATATGTGCCAGAATACGTATTAACCAATCAAATTCTTGAGACTATGGTTGATACAAATGATGAATGGATAACCTCAAGAACAGGTATAAAAGAACGACGAATTCTTAAAGATGATGGTAAGGGAACGTCTTACTTAGCCATAAAAGCAGCTCAAGATTTAATTAATAAAAAGGGTATTGATCCAAAAGATATAGAACTGGTAATTGTTGCCACGGCCACACCAGATATGAAGGCAGCATCTACTGCCTCTTTTACGGCTTCAGAAATTGGAGCAACAAATGCGTTTTCATTCGATATGGATGCAGCATGTTCTAGTTTTTTATACGGTATGTCAGTTGCGGCAAGTTATATAGAATCGGGACGATATAAAAATGTATTACTTATAGGGGCAGATAAGATGTCTTCTATAATAAATTATAAAGATAGAGCCACTTGTATTATTTTTGGTGATGGAGCCGGAGCTGTTTTGTTTGAACCTAATGAAGAGCATTTAGGATTACAAGATGAATACTTAAGGAGTGATGGTTCTGGACGTGAATTTTTGCAGGCTACTTACGGAGGATCATCGCATAAGTTAACTGCTGAAATATTAGAACAAGGTGGTCAATATGCTTTTCAAGAAGGAAGAACAGTATTCAAAAATGCTGTGTTCAATATGGCAGATGCCACTGTTAAGATATTAGAGCGAAATAATCTTACAAAGGATAGCGTAGATTGGCTTGCTGCTCATCAAGCAAACAAGCGTATAATTGATGCTACCGCACAACGAATAGATTTAGAAGAAGACAAAGTAATGATGAATATTCACAAATATGGGAATACAACATCGGCCACTTTACCACTTCTTATTAATGATTATGAATCGCAACTTAAAAAGGGTGATAATGTAATATTCGCTGCTTTTGGAGGCGGATTTAATTGGGGTGCCATCTATTTAAAATGGGCCTATAATTCAAAAGACTAACCACTAACTAATTAGCAAAAATTATGGATTTAAAAGAGATTCAAAACTTAATCAAATTTGTTGCCAAATCGGGAGCAAGTGAGGTTAAATTGGAAATGGATGATGTAAAAATCACTATTAGAACAGGCTCTGATTCAGACACAACTATTGTGCATCAAATGCCTGCAGCTCATATACCACAACCTATACAGGCAGTTCCTGCGGTTGAAGCACCTGCTCCAGCAGCACCTGCACCAGCAGCAGCAGCTCCGGCGGCTGATGAAGATTCAAAATATATTACGATTAAATCACCTATTATTGGTACATTCTATAGAAAACCATCACCAGATAAACCATTATTTGTAGAAGTAGGTCAAACTATTGCTGAAGGAGATGTGTTATGTATTATCGAAGCTATGAAACTTTTTAATGAGATTGAATCTGAAGTTTCGGGTAAGATTGTTAAAATATTAGTTGATGATTCTTCTCCTGTAGAATTTGACCAACCATTATTTTTGGTAGACCCATCATAACCAATTAAAAATTCCAATATACAAAGCTCAAAATCCAATATTTGGAGTTTGGCTATTGGAATTTGAAATTTTTAATTCAAAATGTTATGTTTAAAAAAATATTAATAGCCAATAGAGGGGAAATAGCACTTCGTGTTATTAGAACCTGTAAGGAAATGGGCATTAAAACAGTTGCCGTTTACTCCACTGCCGATGAAGAAAGTCTGCATGTAAAGTTTGCGGACGAAGCTGTTTGTATTGGACCACCATCTAGTACAGAGTCTTATTTGAAAATGTCTAATATCATATCTGCTGCCGAAATTACTAATGCAGATGCTATTCACCCAGGATATGGGTTTCTATCGGAAAACGCTAAGTTTTCAAAAATATGTGAAGAACACGGTATAAAATTTATCGGCGCTTCACCAGAGATGATTGATAGAATGGGAGATAAAGCCAATGCAAAGGAAACCATGAAAGCTGCTGGCGTACCATGTGTGCCAGGTAGTGATGGTGTTATCAAAGATTTTGCTGAATGTGAAAAACTTGCTGTAGAAACAGGGTATCCCGTAATGCTAAAAGCTTCTGCCGGAGGTGGAGGTAAAGGTATGCGAGGGGTGTTTAAACCAGAAGATTTGAAGGATGCTTGGGATTCTGCAAGACAAGAATCAAAAGCGGCTTTTGGAAATGACGATATGTATATGGAGAAACTTATTGAAGAGCCAAGACATATTGAAATTCAAGTTGTTGGAGATTCAAGTGGTAAAGCTTGTCATTTATCAGAAAGAGACTGTTCTATTCAACGTCGTCATCAAAAATTAACAGAGGAGGTCCCTTCTCCGTTTATGACTACGGCACTTCGTAAAAAAATGGGTGAAGCTGCGGTTAGAGCATCAGAATATATAAAATATGAGGGAGCTGGAACTATTGAGTTCTTAGTAGATAAGCATAGAAATTTCTACTTCATGGAAATGAATACGCGTATTCAAGTGGAGCACCCTATCACAGAACAAGTGATAGATTTCGATTTAATTCGAGAACAAATTTTGGTGGCTGCAGGTGTGCCAATTTCTGGTAAAAATTATGCACCTAAGTTACATTCTATAGAATGTAGAATCAATGCGGAAGACCCGTTTAATGATTTTAGACCATCCCCAGGTATGATTACAACATTACATGCCCCAGGGGGTCATGGTGTGCGCTTAGACACCCATGTTTATGCAGGGTACTCTATTCCTCCAAACTATGATTCTATGATTGCCAAGTTAATTACAACGGCACAAACTAGAGAAGAAGCCATTAATAAAATGAAACGTGCTTTAGATGAGTTCGTAATAGAAGGTATTAAAACTACTATTCCATTCCACAGGCAGCTTATGGAGCATCCAGATTATTTAGCTGGTAATTATACCACAAAATTCATGGAAGACTTTGTAATCGAAAAGCAAGTTGATTAATAAATAATAAAGACTCCGAAATTAATTTTTCGGAGTTTTTTTTGGCATTACCCAAAGGATCGGGCTTTCACTACGCAATCCCTTCTTCGTCGGGGATTTCAAACATGCCGTTCAATCCCTAACGCGGTAAAAATTTCAATTTAAAATTCTAACTTAGCTTTATGAATTTATCCTATTGGGAAATAAAATCATGGTTATCTCATGTTGACTTCTGCATTGTTGGTAGTGGTATTGTGGGCTTAAGTTGTGCCTTAGACTTAAAAAAGCGTTTCCCAAAGTCAAAAATTTTAATACTTGAAAAAGGCCTATTGCCACAAGGGGCAAGTACCAAAAATGCAGGGTTCGCATGTTTTGGTAGCTTAAGCGAATTGCTAGATGATTTAAAAACGCATTCTGAAGAAGAGGTTTTTCAATTAGTTAAAAAACGCTCAGACGGACTGAAATTATTAAGACAAACCTTGGGAGATAAAACTTTAAATTATCAACAGTTAGGGGGGTATGAGTTGTTTTCAAAGGGTGATAATGATTTGTTTGAGGATTGTTTGTCAAATAAAGAGCGAATTAATAAACTACTCAAGCCTATATTTAGAGATTCACTATTTAGCTTAAAAGACAACATTTTTAATTTCAAACACATAAAACCACAATATATATTTAATCAATTTGAGGGTCAGATTGATACGGGTTACATGATGGAAGCTTTATTACAGAAGACACAATCAAATGGTATTAAAATTTTAAATGCTATTGAAGTTAAAAGCTTTTTAGAATTGTCTCAATCCGTGAAAGTAGAAACCAATGTATTTCAGATATCTACTTCAAAATTAATTATTGCAACTAATGGGTTTGCATCGCAATTAATAAATAAATCGGTTAAGCCAGCTAGAGCTCAAGTTTTAATAACTAAACCCATAGAAAATCTTCATATAAAAGGAACGTTTCATTTAGATAGAGGCTATTATTACTTTAGAAATATTGATAATCGTATTTTATTAGGAGGGGGCAGAAACCTCGATTTTAAAGGAGAAGAAACTACTGTTTTAAATCAGACAAAGCTAATTCAAGATAGATTGGATACGATATTAAGAACAACGCTTTTACCCAATACAACATTTGAAGTAGAGCATCGATGGAGTGGAATTATGGGAATTGGAAATCAAAAAAAAGCAATTGTACAACAGCTTAGTAATAATGTATATTGCGGCGTGCGCCTTGGGGGTATGGGTGTAGCAATTGGCAGTAGTATTGGTCAGGAATTATCAAACTTAATTGAATAAATGTTGAAACGATTTTTTAAGTTCTTGTTCAAACTAGTTCTTTGGTTTATAATTTTATCAGTGGGCTTGGTACTTGTATTTAGATGGGTTCCTGTACCACTTACACCGTTAATGGTAATTCGGTATTTTGAGCCTGATAGTCCTAAAATAATTAAACATGAATGGGTTTCCATAAGTGAGATTTCTAAAGACCTACAACTTGCTGTTATTTGTAGTGAGGATCAAAATTTTTTAAATCATAATGGGTTTGATTACGGGGCTATTAAAAAGGCTATTGATAACAATAAAAAAGGAAAACGATTAAAAGGGGCAAGTACTATAAGTCAGCAAACAGCTAAAAATGTTTTTTTATGGCCACATCGGAGCTGGTTGAGGAAAGGTTTTGAAATATATTTTACATTTCTCATTGAGTTATTTTGGTCAAAAGAACGAATCATTGAGGTTTATTTGAATAGTATTGAAATGGGAAATGGTATTTATGGAGCAGAGTTAGCATCTCAAAATTGGTTTAAAAAAAAGGCCATAAAATTAACAAAATACGAAGCAGCTGCCATTGCTGCTATTTTGCCCAGTCCGCGAAAATATAAGGCAAATCCAGCTACAACTTACATTGAGTCTAGAAAAGTATGGATTGTAAGGCAAATGGGTTATTTTGGTCCTTTAGACTTTACTAAACACTAATGAATGAAAACTTAAATACTAAAAAGGACTTATACCGTTTTTGTTCTGCTTTTGTTGAAGGTAGATTGGAAACTATAAAATCGACAATTAAAGATATCCAAATATCCTTAACCACTGAAACTAAAAGTAGTGCAGGAGACAAGTATGAAACGGGTAGAGCCATGCTACATCTTGAACGAGAAAAGGCTGGTAATCAATTGGTAGAAATTCAAAAAGTAAAAGAGACACTTTCTAAAATTGATATCGATAAATCTTTAGAGAAGGTAGGTCTTGGTTCTGTGGTATTTACTTCAAATTTAAATTATTTCATTGCCATAAGTGCTGGAGAAATTATGGTTAAAGGCGTAAAATTTTACGCTGTTTCGGCATCAACACCTATAGCTAAATTATTACTATCTAAAACAGTAGGTAATCATGTTCAATTTAGAAATAGTACTTTTACAATAACTAAAATATGGTAAGGATTAGTTAAATTGTTGCACAAATTGTATTGATGAAACAGTTAGAATATATTATAACGGCGACCATTAAATATCGCCTTTTAATAATCTCATTATTGATTGTTTTATTTGGTATTTCAGGTGTGCAAACTATTAAAAAACTTAGTGTTGATAACTCTTTGTCCATTTGGTTTTTAGAAGATGATCCTAGTTATAAAGCATATATAGATTTTCAAGAAGAATTTGGGTCTGACGAAATTTTTGTTGCCATGTTTCCTGTTGGTAATGCTATTGGTACTGCTGAAAAAAAACAGTTACTAGATCTCCATAAAGCCATAGATTCACTTTCTTATGTCAAAGCATCATTTAGTTTAGCCAAAGCAAGGTATCCGATTTACTCCAATGGTAAAATTGTTTTTAATGAGTTATACAATCCTAATAGAAGTGAAAAAGCATTAAAAAGTCTCTATGCCAAGTTACCAGGTGTTGCATATCAACTTGTAACCAGAGATTTAAAAAACCAATTCTTTTATATTCAACTTAATCCAACACCATTAATAGAATCTAAACGGGAGATTATTGCTGGTGAAATTAGAGCGATTATTGAAAAATCATACTCAAATTATTATTTAACAGGACCTCCTGTTTTAAACGAAGCTTATAGTTTAGGCATATATAAAGAGAGTATGTTATTTGGTGTATTAACCGTTCTTGTTATTACATTAATGCTGCTATTCTTACTGCCAAGTAAAGGCTATTTACTGGTGTCCTTATTATCAGTGGCTATTCCCATAACACTGTTGTTTGGCATAATTACGTCTTTGGGCTTTGCCTTGAATATGATATCAATGCTTATTCCTACCATACTTATGGTGTATAGCGTAAGCGATGCGGTACATATTATAAATATATACCACAGAGAAGGGTTAAAAGGACATAACATAAGTAAAATTAGGTTAATTACTTTGGTGATACGAAAAAGCCTTACACCTTGTTTTTATACTACTCTTACTACATTTGTAGGTTATTTTGCTTTGTATTTATCGCCCTTACCTGCTTTTAAAAACATGGGTGTTTTTACTTGTATTGGTTTAGTCTTAAGTTTCTTTTTAGTTTATGTGATTACCATAATTGGTTTTAGTTTTATGCCTCAAAATTTTGAAACATCGAAACCTGTATTTTCTTCTAAAGTTATTAGTCAAACTCAATTTGTTAATTGGTTAAACCAATTAACTTCAAGATATAAAAATACCATTATACTTGGGTTTACATTGGTCTTGCTTTATGGTGTATTTGCTGTTTTTCAAGTGAAAATTGACACAAATTCGTTAGACCTTTTAGCTGAAGGAAAGGCTAAACAGGATTTAAGACATGTGGAGCTTAAACTTCAATCGAGTTCTAGACTTCAATTGGATATTTCCGCTGTTTCAGGGAAGCCCATGTTAAATAAAGAGGCGATGGCCCGTTTAGAAACATTTCAGAAAAAACTAGAAAAAAATGTGCTTATAGCAACCCCTGTTTCAATAATTGATATTAAGTCTTTTTTAGAAAAACGGAATCCTATCCTTATTCAATCTAGTGTTTCTCAAGATGATATAGAACGTGCATTAGCTTCTGTAGATCGTGATGATAATAGTTTTTTTAAACTGTTTTCAGATGATTTTAAATCGGCTGGGATTACCGTTAGTTTTAAAGAAATGAAAACTTCGCAGTTAGAGCAAATGTTAGCAGATATTAAGCGAGATTTTGAAAGTACTTTCGACACCAAAAAATATAATCTTAAAATTAATGGGTTTGCGGTAGTTTTTGCGCAACTCAATAATTTTATATTGGAAACGCAGTTTAAATCCTTTTTTGCAGCTTTTTTAGTGGGGTTTTTGTGTTTATGGGTGTTTATTAGAAATTTTAAAACAACTGTTTTGGTTTTGATTCCGAATGTGTTACCGTTGGTGATTCTAGCTATTTTTATGAGCTTGCTTGATATTCCGTTAGATGTAACAACGGCTATGATTACCCCTATAATGCTTGGAATTGCCATGGATGATACGATTCACCTTGTTTACAAATATAAGCGTGTAAAAGGAGTGAGTGGAACTTCAGAAAAACGGATTAATAGCGCTATGACATATACCGGAACCGCCTTGTTTTCAACAACTATAGCACTGGTCGCAGGGTTCTTAATTATCAGTTCGAGTGCTGTACCCTCTGTGAGAGATTTTGGATTACTTTGTGCGGTAACTGTGAGTATCGCGTTAATTACGGATATATTTTATTTGCCTGCTTTATTAAAGAAGTTTGACAATTAGCTTATTTCGAAATTTCAACAAATACAAGTGCATCTTTTTTTAGTTCTGTTGGATGCTCAAAAAATACTTTAGAGTTATTGATTTTCGCCTCTATCAAATAATAATGGCCTTTGTAATAAGATTTAATAATAATGGCTTTTAAGTTTGACTTAGGTACTACTTGTAATTGATGCGCATAAACGATGTCGTTATTGATAATGTTAAACTCACCAAAAAAAGAAGCGATTAAAGGAGTTTTTGGGTTTTTAAATAGTACCTGAGGCATATCTTGCGCAAGAACTTTATGTTCATGAAGTACAATCATTTTATCTGCCAATCCTAGAACATCCTCTTTGTCATGGGTAGCAACAATACATGTAATATTTTTTTCTTTTAGATATTTGAAAACACTTCGTCTTAGGCTTTGTTTTTTGAAATTATCAATATGACTAAAAGGTTCATCTAATAATATAATTTCAGGTGCTTTGGCTAATGCTCTAGCCAGAGCAACACGTTGTTTTTGACCGCCACTAAGCGTTTTTACTTTAGTTTTTGAAAAAGCGGTTAATTCTACAACTTCAATAAGTTCTGCAGTACGTCTCTTTTTTTCTTCAGGATAAAAATTAGAGAGAAACTTCCCTATGTTTTCTTCCACTGAAAGCGGAGGCATTAATTCAAACTCCTGAGCGACGTATTTCATAAAATCATAACCCACCACAAGATTGAATTTTGGACCTAAAATACGATTGTCGTTCCAAAAGATCTGACCATTGTCTAAGTCGTATTCTCCATAAATAACCTTTAATAAGGTGCTCTTTCCAGATCCGCTTTCTCCAATAATGGCAATGTTTTCTCCTTTTTTTGCTTTAAAGGAAACGTTGCTTAAAACAGGAATTTTATTATATGAAAAGGTGAGGTTTTTTACGTTTAACATAGCGTGGCAAAAATAGCATAAAAAAACACGCTGCTATATGCGTGCGTGTTTTTAAATGTATCAGATAGAATCCTAATCTTTTATTTTTTCAGTAACTGTACTGGGCAGAACCTCAAACCCCATATTATAAAGTGTAAACCCGAAAATATCGGCATATTGCTCGATTGTTTTACTTACTGGTGTTCCAGCTCCATGGCCTGCATCAGTTTCGATACGAATTAAGGTAGGGTTTGTTCCCGACTGTTTACTTTGTAATTCAGCCGCAAATTTAAAACTATGTGCTGGCACAACTCTATCATCATGATCTCCAGTCGTAATTAAGGTAGCAGGATATTCAATATTGGGTTTCACATTATGAACAGGAGAATAACCTTTAAGATACTCAAACATAGCTTTATCTTCTTCCGCAGTCCCGTAATCATAAGCCCAACCAGCACCTGCCGTAAAGGTGTGATAACGTAACATGTCTAGAACGCCTACAGCGGGTAAAGCGATCTTGGCTAAATGAGGTCGTTGTGTCATAACAGCACCAACTAATAAGCCTCCGTTAGACCCTCCTCTAAGGGCCAAATAATCAGAAGATGTATAATTATTACTTATTAAATATTCTGCAGCCGCAATAAAGTCATCAAATACATTTTGTTTTTTAAGTTTAGTTCCTGCATCATGCCATTGTTTACCATACTCTCCGCCTCCACGTAAATTTGGGACCGCAAAAACACCACCTTGTTCCATCCAAACAGCATTGGTTACGCTGAATGCAGGTGTTAGGCTTATATTAAATCCACCATAACCATAAAGAATCGTTGGGTTTTTACCATTGAGTTTCAAACCTTTCTTATGGGTAATCATCATCGGAATTTTTGTGCCATCTTCTGAGGTATAGAAAACTTGATTGCTTTCATAGTCATTACTCTCAAAGGCTATTTCCGGCTTCCAATACAAATCGGTTTGCCCTGAATCTGCATTGAATTTAAAAATACTGTATGGTGTATTGTAATTTGTGAAATAGAAATAATCTGTTTTTTCTTCTTTCTTGGTTCCAAATCCGCTAGCGGTTCCTAAACCTGGTAGTTTAATATCTCTTACTAATGTTCCATCAAAATTGTATTGAATAACTTTGGAAATAGCATCCACCATGTAATGTGCATATAAATAGCCACTCCCGGTTGAAGCTGATAATACCTGTTCAGTTTCTGGAATAAGATCTGTCCAATTTTCTGAAGTAGGATTTGACGCATCGACAGTTACAACTTTTTTATTGGGAGCGTTAAGGTTAGTTACAAGAAATAATTTGCTACCAGAATTGTCGAGTAAATAAGTATCACTTTTAGTATGATTTAAAATGGGTATAAATAGACTTTCAGGTTGGGTTAAATCTTTTATAAATAGCTTGTTTTTAGATGTTGATATTTTAGGTGTTAATACGAGGTACCTATCATCTTCGGTGACTGTTGCCGTAATATAACGGTGCTTCTCTTCTGGTTTTCCGCCAAAAATTAATTGATCTTCGTCTTGACTAGTTCCAAGTTTGTGATAATATACTTTATGTTGATCTGTTTTTGCCGAGAGCTCACTACCTTTGGGTTTATCATAACTTGAATAATAAAACCCTTCATCTTTATACCAAGAAATGGTTCCAAATTTAGCATCAACTATAGTGTCTTCAATAATTGTTTTAGATTCAACATCCATAACTAGTATTTTACGCCAATCGCTACCGCCTTCAGAAATAGAATATGCTAATATTTTGCCACTTTTTGAAAATTTTAATAGCCCTAGAGAAGTTGTGCCGTCTTTGGAAAACGTATTTGGATCTAAAAATAGTTCTGGGTCAGTATTCCCTTTTTTTCTGTAATAAACACTTTGATTTTGGAGACCATCATTTTTAGCAAAATATGTATAATCACCTTCTTTAAAAGGAGCTCCTATTTTTTCAAAATCCCATAAATTTGAAAGGCGTTCTTTTAAATCTGCTCTAAAAGGAATATGATCAAGATAGTTATAAGTGACTTTGTTTTGTGCTTTTACCCAGTTTTCTGTGTCTTCACTTCTGTCATCTTCAAGCCATCTGAATGGATCTTTTACTTCAACACCAAAATAAGAATCTATGGTGTCAACAGTTTTAGTTTCTGGGTAATTCACGGTAATAGTATTGGTTTGGTTAGTGTTGTTTTTACTTCCTGCGATTAAAAGAAGATGTTAAAAATCGGTTATTAATTTAGTCATGATTGATGAAGTTTATAATGCTGCAAAAATAAACAAAAAACTCCTGTATGTTTTACAGGAGTTTCGGATATAATACGCTAAGAATTAATAGTCTATACTAATTCATTTTCAATTAAATATTCAGCAATTTGAATTGTATTAGTAGCAGCACCTTTGCGCAAGTTATCTGCAACAATCCACATGTTTAAAGTATTGGGTTGTGTTTCATCTCTTCTTATTCTACCAACAAAAACATCATCTTTGTCATGCGCATAAATAGGCATAGGATAAGTATTGGTATCCGTATTATCCTGTACAACAACTCCTGGAGTTTGGCTTAACAATTTACGCACATCAGATAAATCAAAATCCTTTTCAAATTCTACATTTACAGATTCTGAATGCCCACCAGCAGTAGGAATTCGAACAGCTGTGGCCGATACTGAAAATGTTCTGTCATTCAATATTTTTTGAGGCTCTTTTGCTAATTTCATTTCCTCTTTAGTGTACCCGTTATCTTGAAAAACATCACAGTGAGGTAATGCGTTCCTACCAATTGGGTAAGGGTAAGCCATTTCTCCCTCAACACCAGCAATTTCATTCTCTAATTGTCTAACCGCTTTCACACCAGTACCAGAAACCGATTGATACGTTGAAACTACAACACGTTTCATATTATAGGCCTGATGAAGTGGTGCTAATGCCATAACCAATTGAATGGTGGAGCAATTAGGGTTTGCTATAATTTTATCTGCTTTTGTAAGCTCATTCGCATTTATTTCTGGAACTACTAACTTCTTGGTTGGATCCATTCTCCAAGCCGAAGAATTATCAACAACAGTAGTGCCGGCTTCAGCAAATTTAGGAGCCCACTCTAAAGAAGTATCTCCACCTGCAGAAAACAATGCGATATCTGGACGCATAGAAACTGCTGTTTCTAATCCAACAACCTTGTAATCGTTTCCTTTGTAGGTTAATGTTTTTCCAACTGATCTTTCCGAAGCAACTGGAATTAATTCAGTTACAGGAAAATTACGTTCTGCAAGAACTTTTAACATCACTTCGCCTACCATACCAGTGGCACCAACAACAGCTACTTTCATTTTTAAATATTTATTAGCATTAATCTGTAATCTGTAAGAGGAAATAGTTTTGAGAACATTTTTTCTGGTTTGAAATTCTGCACCGAAAATATTTCTATCTTTTAATTATTTTGTGAGGACAAAATTAAGTATTAATTCCAGTTTAAAATCTAAAAAAAGCCCTCATTTTCTTAAAACAAGGGCTTTTTAACAACAAATAACACGGTGTTATTTATTTAACAAATAGTTATTTCTTTAATAAATCTCTAATCTCTCCTAGTAATTCCTCTTGAGTAGGACCTGCTGGAGCTTCTGGAGCTGGCTCTTCCTTCTTCTTCATATTATTAACGCCTTTTACAATTAAGAACATTACAAAGGCAACGATTATAAAGTCTATTACATTGGTTAGGAAAGCACCCCATAATACCGAAACTTCACCTTCAATAACACCTTCTGCATTTACAACACCTTCTTTTACAACCAGTTTTAAGTCTTTAAAATCTGCATCAAATATTAATCCTATTAGCGGAGATACAATACCTCCAGTAAATGCTGTAACCACTTCTTTGAATGCGGCACCCATAACAAAACCAACGGCAATGTCTACTAGGTTGCCTTTCATGGCAAACTCTTTAAATTCTTTTAACATAATTGTAAATTTATTAGTTAGTGAATTCCAAAAATAACGAAAAACTTTAACATTTGTTAATGCTTTTATTTTAGGTAGGTTCGCTTAACTCGTTGAGAGATAGAAGTTATCAGCTCGTACGAAATTGTATTTACGTTAGAGGCTAACGTTTCTGCAGATGGGGCTTTACCAAAAACAATGACTTCATCACCTTCTTCACAATCAATATTGGTAATATTAACCATAATCATATCCATACAAACATTACCAATTGTTGGTGCTTGTTTACCGCGAATGGTTACAAAACCTTTACCATTTCCATACGGTCTGCCAATACCATCAGCATGTCCAATAGGTAGTGTTGCTGTCTTAACTGTTTTTTCACTTTTAAAGGCACGATTATAACCAACAGACGCCCCTTTTTCGATATGATGAATTTGAGAAATAACCGTTTTTAGTGTGGCTATAGGTTTTAAGAATTGGTTTTCTTTTTCAGAATTACCAAAACCATATAAACCAATACCACATCTCACCATGTCGAAATGAGCTTCAGGATAGTTTAAAACCCCAGAAGTATTACACATATGAAGCATAGGTTTGTATCCTATTTTATGTTCAAAATGAGTTGCTATTTTTTTAAAAGTCTCGATCTGGTTTAGTGAGAATGATGTCTCATTTAAATCTTCGCTAGCTGCCAAATGAGAAAATATGGATTTCACATTTACAGTATTGTTTTTATTGATTTCATCAACTATAAATTTAACATCATCTTGTCCAAACCCTAATCGATTTAAACCTGTGTTAAACTTAATATGAACGGGATAATCAGTAGATTTTTTATCAGAAATCAAACTTAGAAATTCTACAAGTATTTTTTTGTTGTAAAGGCTTGGTTCTAAGTTATGTTTAATTAATAATTCGAAATTTGTCGTTTGCGGATGCAAGACTAAAATAGGTTTAGTAATACCAGAATTTCGAAGAGCTATACCTTCATTAATATAAGCTACAGCAAAATAATCTACGTCTAAATCTTGTAAAAAGTTAGCAACTTCACTGGCGTCGCTACCATAAGCAAAGGCCTTTACTACTGCTAAAAATTTGGTATGAGGTTCTAATTTTGATTTTAGATGCTGAAAATTATCTTGAAGTGCTTTTAAATCAATTTCAAGCACGGTTTCTTGTGCTTTAGGCATTAGAATCTTTAGGTTTAGAGTTTATTTCTTCAGCGTCATTAACTTTCATACTTCTTACTTTATCGCGGGCCATAGCTTTGTAATAAGCAGCTCTACTTAAAGGTTCGTATTCATTTACTTCACCAAGTAAAACAATATTGTCACTTTTGTTTTTTCTATAGCTATACTGTGCCAAATTTCCTGTTCTTGTGCAAACGGCATGTACTTTGGTTACATATTCGGCTGTTGCCATTAAGTATGGCATGGGGCCAAAAGGATTACCTTTAAAATCCATATCTAAACCTGCTACAATAACCCTAACCCCTTTGTTCGCTAAATCATTGCAAATACGCACAATTTCATCATCAAAAAACTGAGCTTCATCAATACCAACAACATCGCAGCCGTCAGCTAAAATAGGTATGTTTGCGGCGGCAGGAACAGGGGTAGATCGAATTTCATTGGCGTCATGAGATACTACCATTTCTTCGTTATAACGGGTATCAACGGCAGGTTTAAAAATCTCAACTTTTTGTCTTGCTATTTGTGCGCGCTTTAGTCTGCGTATGAGTTCTTCGGTTTTTCCAGAAAACATAGATCCGCATATAACTTCAATCCATCCAAATTGTTCTTTATGATTTACTGTATTTTCAAGAAACATTTCGTAATTTTAACACTAAAACAAAGCAATTATTCGTTCGTATAAAGGTGGCGTAAATTTATTAAAAAACAAAAATCTTATACTGCAATAATTTAAAAATTATAAACAATGAAGAAGAAGTTAGAATCTGAGCTGGTTAGTATAGCAAATAGAATTCTTAAATTGGAAGGAAAGGAAGATGTGTTAAAAATGCATACAGAGATTTCCCAATTATACGAGAAGATTTCTGTGCTAAAATTTGCTTATGAAAACTTTGAAGATGACTTCCCTACTATAGGGAACAACTCTTCTTTTTTCGGAATGCTTGGTGCGGCCTTTAATAATAAAGTGAGCGATAATATTGAAGTTGAAGATAAGATTTACGTTAACTTAGATGCCGAGCGTCATGAAATTACCACATCTGCAATGTCTAAAATAAAAGATATGCTTCAGCATATGCCCGAAGGCCCTCAAGAAATTAATACAGTTTTTGAAGAAGCCATTCCAGATACCTTTTCTAAAAAACAAGATTTGGACGAGATTACAGCAGCATTTAAAAATATGCCTGTTTTTGAGCCTGTTGTTGTAGGTCAAAATGGAGCTTCAAATGACAAAAAATCGCTGAATGATAAACTTAAAGTAGGCGGTTTAAACATTGGGCTTAATGATAAAATTGCATTTATAAAACATTTATTTGAAGGAAAGAGTGAAGATTATGATAGAGTTTTATCACAGTTAAACACTTTTATAACGCATGAAAATGCGCTTAACTTTATACAAGACGTTGTGAAACCCGACTACAATAATTGGGAGGGAAAAGAAGAGTTTGAAACACGTTTCCTAGAAATTTTAGAAGCAAAGTTTAATTAAAATTTGGGTGTTACCACGAAAAAAAGCATGGTCGTGCTTTCCGCTATATCTTTTTAAAACGTCTTTGTTAGAACAAAGGACAATGCAATTTACCATATTTTGGTTCTTCGCAATAATTAAGTTTAATTTGTTTAAAAAGGATGCCGCTTCCAATCACTAACACATGAGTAAACTTTATATAGTACCAACTCCAATAGGGAATTTAAAAGATATTACATTTAGAGCTATTGAAGTTTTAAAAACGGTTGATTTAATTTTAGCTGAAGATACGCGTACTTCTGGAAAATTATTAAAACACTTTGAAATTGCAACACATATGCAATCCCATCATATGCATAATGAGCATAAAACGGTTGAAAGTATCATACAAAAATTAAAAAGCGGAATTGAAGTGGCACTAATAAGTGATGCAGGAACGCCTGCCATTTCAGATCCAGGGTTTTTGTTGTCGCGTGCTTGCATCGAAAATAATATTGAAGTGGATTGCTTGCCTGGGGCAACCGCCTTTGTGCCAGCATTAGTAAATTCAGGTTTCCCAAATGATAAGTTTGTTTTTGAGGGTTTTTTGCCTGTAAAAAAAGGACGCCAAACTCGACTACTTTTATTAGCAGAAGAAACAAGAACCATGATTTTTTATGAAAGCCCACATAAATTGGTGAAAACCTTGGGACATTTTTGTGAATATTTTGGTGAGAACAGGCCTGTTTCAGTATCTAGGGAATTAACCAAGTTGTTTGAGGAAACCAAAAGAGGAACCGCCAAAGAAGTTTTAGAGTATTATACAAACAAACCTCCAAAAGGAGAGATTGTTGTTATTGTTGGCGGAAAAAATAAATAAAAACGTTAAAATGAATATAGAATCTTTCAAGAATAAATTAAATAAAAACCCAAAGCAAATTGCATTTGCAGAAACTATGGCTGTTATTGAGGCAAATTTTAGTTTCACCCCTACAGCGTTTAAAAACGGTGCTTTAGAAAATGCCGAAGGACAAAATTCGGGTTCATGTAAATTATTTGCGTTTGCAAAACATCAAGGGCTTACAAAAGAAGAAACCTTAGCGTGTTTTGGGCAATTTTATTTTGACGATGTATTACAATACCCAAATGGAGATGGGCATCAAAATATTAGAAATTTTATGAAAACAGGTTTTGATGGTTTAAGTTTTGAAGGCCAGGCTTTAAAGGAAAAGTAGCCTTTGTTGGATGGATTGTTCCCATTTTATGTATTGGGAAACATTTAATTGAATGCAAGATTTACTCGAAAATATAAAGCAATGTACCATTTGCAAAGAGCATCTGGTTCTGGGTCCACGACCAGTCGTCTCAGCACACCCTGATTCTAAAATTGTTATTATAGGTCAAGCACCAGGAACAAAAGTGCATGCGACAGGTATTCCGTGGGATGATGCAAGCGGAAAGCAATTGCGAAAATGGCTAAATGTTTCAGATGAAGTTTTTTATGATGAGAAAAAATTTGCTATAATCCCTATGGGGTTTTGCTATCCCGGTAAAGGAAAAACAGGCGATTTACCACCACGACCAGAATGTGCCCCACAATGGCATAAACCACTATTTGATGAATTGAATAACGTAGAACTGGTTATTTTAATTGGCATGTATGCTCAAAAGTACTATTTGGGAAAAGATGCAAAGAGAACATTAACTGAAACAGTAGATAATTTTCAAGACTATTTACCTAAATATCTGCCCTTGCCACATCCCTCACCTAGAAATCGATTTTGGCTAACTAAAAATCCTTGGTTTGAGATTGAGGTGTTGCCGGTGCTGAGAGATCGTATTAAAAAAGCAACTTAAAAAGCTTCCATATATTGTTGATATTTTAACACCCCTTCTGGGTTTGTTTTAACGTTTACTCGGTTTATTTCGTCCCCCTCCTCATTGCGCTCAATAATATAGAAATTGTCGTCGTCGTCTTTCATTTGCAAAAAGACTTTAAGGCTTCCATCTTCGTTGTAGAATTTTGTTGCTTCAAAAGCGTCATAAGTGGATGAAATATGTTCTGAAAAGATTTTACCACTTATAATATTCTGTGTGATTTTTTTTCCATCTTCAATGAACATTTGAGATGAAATTTCACCAAGTATATCATAAGTTGTAGACTCTATTACTATTTCGTTTTTTATTTTAGATTCGGATAATAATTCACCACTTTCAAAGTAGCTTAAACTCTTCCCATACATAACACCATTTTTGTATGTATTTATTGTTTTTAGTTTTCCAGATAGAGAAAACAATTTTTCTTCTCCGTTTTTGCGCCCATTGGTATATTGGGTGGTTGAGAATATATTGCCGTTATTATGATAAACAAAAGACTCTCCATTTAGCAACCCTTTATTAATATTGAATTCTTCCCATTTTACATCTTTATCTCCAACAACATAATACCCATCTAAAAGCTTGCCCCCCCCCATCATTTTCGCGGTAAAAGGTTTTGCCATTATAAGTGTTTGTTACATAGAAATTTCGAGGAATTAATTTAAAATCTAAACTTTCTGTTTTTTTACAATTAAAACAAAGAATGAAGACCAGTAAAATGCTTGTTTGAAGAAGTTTTTTCATAGATAGAATTAGTCTGATTATTTTATTGATGCTTCCCTTTCTCCCAGCCATGCTTTCCTAAATACTGTTCTCCACTTTCAACAGCACCATCTTCTATAGAAGTTCCCATGGAGTCGTTCCACCTGTTCAAATATCCAAATAAAGAAATAACGCCAAGCATTTCAACAATTTCGCCTTCATTCCAATGTTCGTATAACCGTTTTTTGATGTTTTCATCTACGGCATTAGGTACTTGCGAAGCGGCTAAACTAAAATCTAAAGCCACACGTTCGGCATCATTAAAAGCTGGGTGTGTTCTGTATTCCCAAATATTATCTAGTTGTTCTTGTTCCGCTCCATAGCGCTCGGCAGCACGAATAGCATGGGCTTGACAATACCTACAGCCTGTGGAATTGCTAGATACCCAGGCAATCATACGTTTTAAAGCCGATGTGACTTTGCCCTCATTGGCCATAACGGCTTTGTTTAAATTAATAAAAGCTTTACTAATCGCGGGTCTGCGTTGCATGGTGAGTACCGAATTAGGACAAAATCCTAGGGTTTCATTAAAAAATTCAGCGAGTTCTTTCGTTTCTAAATCATGATTTGCAGATAATGGTGTTACTAAGGGCATCGTTTTATTTTTTTAGTAGTATTTTTGATTCTACAATTAACAAAAAATAATTAAGACATATGGCAGTTGAGGTAACTACAACTTGGTTGGGTGATATGCGGTTTGAAAGCACAAATCCGTCTGGGCATAATTTATTTATTGATGCAGGAGAAGAAAATGGAGGCAAGAGTGAGGGTTATAGGCCTAAAGCTTTAATGTTATCGGGTTTAGCAGGCTGCTCCGGATTAGATGTGGCGTCATTAATTAAAAAAATGAAATTAAAAGTTGACGATTTTAAAATAGATGCAGAAGCGAACCTTACTGATGAGCATCCTAAAATTTATGATAAAGTAGCTTTGCATTTTCACT
Source organism: uncultured Algibacter sp. (assembly GCF_947495925.1). Classification (GTDB taxonomy): domain Bacteria; phylum Bacteroidota; class Bacteroidia; order Flavobacteriales; family Flavobacteriaceae; genus Algibacter_E. Next base: position 722,642 of record NZ_CANMAU010000001.1, on the reverse strand, counting down.
TTTATGGGAATGAATTGAACGAAAAAAAACTCCAAAGGGCGGTAGATTTATCTATTGAAAAATATTGTGGGGTTATGGAAATGTTTCGTCAATTTTCAGAATTAAAAATCGAAACCCATTTTCATAAGAAATAATCCCAATAAAAATCCATTAATTTTTAATCAATTGCTATCTCTCAATGCGTTGGACTTTAAAACCTAAACCTCAATCTGATAAAGTTGACACTTTGCAGGAAGCACTCCAGGTGGACCCTGTTTTGGCTACTTTGTTAGTACAGAGGGGTATCGAAGATTATGAAGATGCCAAAAAATTTTTTCGACCTAGTTTGGATGATTTACATGATCCATTCTTAATGAAAGATATGGATAAGGCCGTGGCACGAATTGAAAAGGCTATTGCAAATAATGAGAATATTTTAGTTTATGGTGATTATGATGTTGATGGGACAACGTCTGTAGCTCTTATGTCATCATATTTAAAAACTAAAGGTGCTTTGGTTTATACTTATATACCAAATAGATATGATGAGGGTTATGGTATTTCTTATAAAGGAATAAACTTTGCCTTAGAGAATGATTTTTCACTAATTATTGCCTTAGATTGCGGTATAAAAGCTATTGAAAAAATAGCTTATGCAAAAAATTTGGGTATTGATTTTGTGATTTGTGATCATCATAGACCTGGGGGTAATATACCCGATGCAGCTGCTGTATTAGATCCAAAACAAGATGATTGTGAGTATCCTTATAAAGAATTATGTGGCTGTGGAGTAGGCTTTAAACTCATTCAGGCATTAGCTTTAAAAGAAGGCAAAACAGCTGAAGACCTAATGGATTATTTAGATTTGGTGGCTACAGCAGTTGGGGCAGATATTGTTCCCATAGATGGAGAAAATAGGGTATTGGCTTATTTTGGATTGATGGTTATTAATACGAACCCAAGACCAGGAATTAAAGCTATTTTAGATCAAGTTGAAAAAACGGAGTTAACCATTACCGATGTGGTGTTTATCGTCGCGCCAAGGATTAATGCGGCAGGACGTATGAAGCATGGAAATTACGCGGTAACCTTACTTACCGAGGAGGAGCCAGAAATGGCAGTTAACTATGCAGCTGAAATAAATGAATATAATTTAGATAGACGTGAAACAGATAAACGCATTACTGAGGAAGCACTTCAACAAATTGAAGACCAAAAAGAACAGGAACGCCTTACTACTGTTGTTTACCATGAAAATTGGCATAAAGGTGTTATTGGTATTGTGGCTTCTAGACTAATAGAAACCTATTATAGACCTACGCTAGTTTTTACTAAAAGCGGCAATAAATTGGCAGCTTCGGCACGCTCGGTTAGAGGTTTTGACATTTACAATGCTTTAGAAAATTGTAAGGAACACATCGAACAGTTTGGAGGGCATAAATACGCAGCAGGCTTAACACTTGAAGAAGAAAACTATGAAGCTTTTAAGCAAGCTTTTGAAGATGAGGTTTCAAAAACGATTGATAAAAATTTATTGACCCCAGAAATTAAAATTGACGCTGAAATTGATTTAAATAATATTACGCCTAAGTTTTATAGAATTTTAAAACAATTTGCACCTTACGGACCCAGTAATATGACGCCAGTTTTTATGTCTGAAAACCTCGTTGATACAGGTTATGGTAAATGTGTTGGGGCCGATAAAACTCATTTAAGGTTAACAGCTACTCAAACAAATTCGCCAGATAGATTTGTTTGTATAGGTTTTAGTATGGGGGATAAAATTGATTTAATTTCAGAAGGAAAGCCATTTAGAGCAGTCTATGCTATTGACGAAAATGAATGGAAAGGACATATATCACTTCAACTAAAATTAAGAGATATTAAGGCATAGATATGCAGAAGAACGACCCATACGCAGCGTTGCGAATAAAAGAATTCAATATTTTTTTATTATTACGATTTGCCTTAGTTTTTGGATGGTCCATGCAATTTGTTGTTATAGAATGGCAAGTCTATTCCCTTACAAATGATAAACTAAGCTTAGGTATTATTGGTGCATGCGAATTTATTCCTGCCTTTTTTATGGCTCCTTTCGCAGGCCATATTGTAGATAGAAAGGAAAAGCGCAACCTGTTTGCCATAATAATTGCTTTATTTTCTTTAATCAGTTTTGGGTTGTTTTGGTTAACCTCTGAAAGTATTGAATTGTCTTGGAGTACAAAAAGTATTGTACTCGGTATTTATAGCCTTGTGTTTTTTGGAGGCATTTTGAGGGCCTTTTTTGGGCCGACCATATTTTCGTTAATAGCCTTATTGGTTCCAAAACATATCTATCCAAATGCAGCTACATGGAGTAGTAGCACCTGGAAAGGAGCGTCTGTAACAGGTGCTTTAATTGGAGGGTTTTTAATTGCTTGGATTGGAGTACACCAAACCCTTGGTGTTATTTTTTCATTGGTTATTATTGCTTTGGTTTTAGTGTTTTTAATTAAAAATAAGCCCATACTTAACACCAAAACAGGTGAGTCAATAAAAGAAAGTCTAAGAGTTGGTCTCGAATTTGTTTTTAATGATAAGGTTATCTTAGGCGCTTTAACTTTAGATATGATTGCGGTGCTTTTTGGAGGCGCCGTAGCCATATTTGCGGTATTCGCTAAAGATATTTTAGACGCAGGACCAACAGGGTTTGGAATACTAAATGCCTCCCTTTCGTTAGGAAGTATTCTTACGATGTTGGCAACTACCTATCTGCCAATAACTAAAAACACGGGCAAAAAACTGTTAATCTCCATATTTGGGTTTGGTATCGCTATGATTATTTTTGGAGCTTCAAAGTTGTTTTGGTTGAGCGTAGTAGCGCTATTTGTTGCGGGTATTTTTGATGGAGTTTCTATGGTCATACGACAAACTATTTTGCAATTAAAAACGCCTGATGACATGCGCGGTCGAGTTGGTGCAGTTAATTCTATGTTTGTTGGTTCTTCAAATGAGCTTGGAGCTTTAGAAAGTGGTATTGCGGCAAAAATATTTGGCGCGCCGTTAGCTGTTATATTGGGTGGATGTGTAACGTTAATTACCGTAACGACTATAGGGTTCAAAAATCCTGTTTTAAGGGATTTGGATTTAACTGAAGATATAATTACTCCTGAAAGTGAAGGGTAATTTGTTTTAAACGGAGATGTTATTGGAAAAGGTTGATTATTAGTTTTATAAACTATATTTCGTGCCTTGAGTAGGGGAGAATTATGCGTTGAAAAGCGATTTTAAAAGAAGTTATTTAGCAATGAAATTTAAAGAATTACAAAAAGATATGTGTGTTGCCTACGTGGGAGGCGGAACAGGAGTTTTAGTTTCAAGTATTATATGGTTTGTCTCTGGAATAGTTGGAACTTATTCAACAGAGGAAATAAGTGTTTTAACTTTTTTTATAGGAGGAATGTTAATCTACCCATTAGGAATATTTTCCGCAAAGCTATTTCATAGAATAGGGAAACACCAAAAAAATAATCCACTCGCTTTTTTGGCTTTTGAAAGTACTGCAATTCTGTTTATTGGACTTTTTATGGCGTATTCGATATTCCATATAGAAAAAAAGTGGTTTTTTCCGGTTATGCTTATGATAATTGGAGCAAGGTATTTAATATTCCAATCAATTTATGGCATGAAAATATATTGGATTTTAGGGCTTTTATTGACGGTATCTGGAATGTTTTGCTTGATTTCGTATCAAGCTTTTCATGTGGGTGCAATTATAGGTGGAATTGTTGAAATTATTTTTGGAGTTTTAATTATTCAATTAGAAAGAAAGTCTAATTAAAACTCCAAAAAACATTTGACACAACACCATATGTTTTAGTCTTAATAATCACCTACATGCAAAAATTGGCGAGGACTTTATATCTGTGACTTATTTAGTTTGCTAACCTGTGTTCCTAAATTATGTAACAATAATAAATACAAAACCAATAGGTTTACTCTAGACTAAATTGAGATAAGAATTTCCAAATTACCGGTGTAGCTTCAAAACTTGTATTTCCTTCGCGTCCTGGCCATAAATGTGTACCTCCAACAACTTTATAATGTACAACATTAGGATTACCTTTATTATCGAGGTATTCATGTTTTTCAATGGTTTGTTCATCATTAAGATTAGCGTCTGGCACAGATGAAATTACTGGTGTTTCATTACATTTATTATAATCTACCCAAACTTTTATGGATTCACTAACAGACATTCCATACTGATTTCCCGAATATGGAACGGCATTATCGTTATCTCCATTAATTATTATGGCAGGCGTATTATGTGCCAGCGAGCACTTAAATAAATTTGAAGCCGGCAATGTGCCAGAAACAGGTGCAATTGCTGCAATCCTACTATTTAAAAGACAACCTGCTATAAAACTCATATGACCACCTTGAGAAAACCCTGTTATGTAAACTCTTTTTTCGTCTATAGCATAATCGTCTATTAGTTTATCTAAAAAAGAATTTATATAATCTACATCCTTTATTTGTCCGTTCTCATTAATATTAAAAAAATTCCAGGCAGGTACGTTGGCTCCATTTATGTTTCCTTCAGGACATGCTATTATGAAACCATACTTTTCAGCTAGAGGTTGAAATTGCGTGTATTTTAAAATCCATTTGGAAGGCTCACTATAACCATGAATAAGTAATAATAATGGTGCTGAATTTTGCTTAGAATAGGAACTGGGAATATATATTTGATGAATACGCTCTATATTGTCATGTTGCATTGTGCCGCTTATAGTTTCTTGTGCTGACGTTAAATTTATTGCGAAGCATAAAAGAAAAAAGAGAATCGTAGTTTTCATTAGATGTCGTTTAATATTTTTTTAATTCCATGGTCTTACCGTCAAAAACACCATAAGTATAATACTGAATCCAGTCGCCTAAATTGACATATTTAGAAGTCTCATTAAGGTCAATATTTAAAGGTAGGTGTCTGTGCCCAAATACAAAGTAATCGCGGTGTTTGTCTTTTAATTTGCGTTTGCAATATTGAACGAGCCACTCATTATCTTCCCCCAAAAATTTAGCATCCTCATCACCTGATATGAGTTTGTTTTTAATAGATAAATGCTGTGCCATTCGTACACCTAAATCTGGATGTAGCCACCTAAATAACCATTTACAAAATGGGTTTGTAAATACTTTTTTCATGCGTTTATAGCCCTTGTCGCCAGGGCCTAAACCATCGCCGTGACCTATAAAAAAGGTTTTATCATTAAAAGTGAATTCTTTGGGTTTATGGTAAACAGGAATATTGAGTTCTTCTTCAAAATAACCATTCATCCATAAGTCATGATTACCGACAAAATAGTAAATAGGGATTCCAGAATCACTAATTTCTGCTAGTTTACCCAAGGTTCTGGTAAATCCTTTTGGGACTACGGTTTTAAACTCCATCCAGAAATCGAATAAATCCCCTAAAAGGAATATCGCTGCGGCATCTTCTTTGACTTCATCTAACCAGGCGACAAATTTCTTTTCTCGAGGAAAAGAGGCTTCTTTTGTTGGAGCTCCTAAATGGTTATCTGAAGCGAAGTATATTTTTTTTCCTTTAGGAATTTGCATGTGTAAATATAATAATTCTTGAGAAGGCAGGTACCTTTGGAATAATTATTCGTAAACGACTTTTACTGCTTGACTTTGTCAGAAAAAAACGATAGATTCGTTTAGCCATCGATAAAGTTCATTGAAACAGAACTTTATTTTTGCATTGGCAGTAATTAGAAAAATGCAAAAATTAGAAAACAAACTAATAGAAATCATTGAAAATGATATTTGGATGACTAACATTTTGAAAATTGTTAGAGATTTAAACTTGAATGATTGTTGGATTGGAGCTGGTTTTGTAAGAAACAAAGTTTGGGATGAAAAACATAAAAAAGACAGAACTGAACTTAATGATATTGATATTATATACTTTGATACATCAAACTTGAGTAAAGAATATGACTTGCAAATAGAAAACAAGTTACGAAAACTGAATTCGGATCTAAAATGGTCTGTTAAAAATCAGGCAATAATGCATATTAGAAACGGACACCAACAATATACTAATTGTAATCATGCTATTTCTTTTTGGCCTGAAACTGCAACTTCAATAGCTGTAAGACTGAATCTTGAAAACCAAATTGAATATATAGCACCTTATGGTTTGGAAGACTTATTTAACCTTTTGGTCAGACCCACACCAAAATTTGATTTGGCTATTTACAATGCTAGAATAAAAAACAAGAGATGGAAAGAGAAATGGAACAAATTAAAAATAGAAACTGAATATAGCGATATTTTTGATGAATAGATTCATTACTGTTCTATCTAAAATAAACATCTTCTATATTATTTTAACAATTAATCTGTCACGTTTTTATAAGTTGAATTGTCTTAGTTTCTAACACACAAAATTTAGAATTGAAAAATTATCACGACATACTGTTTCCATTTGCATATAACATCCTTGGTTCTTCTGAAGATGCGAAAGATACTATTCAAGATATTCTTGTAAAGTATTTGATAATTGACAAAAAGCATATTGAAAATGAAATTGGTTATTTAATCAAGTCTGTCATCAATCAATCTATTAATGTAAAAAAAAGAAAGAGTAAAACAACAGCTACTAATGTTTGGCTTCCGGAACCACTTTCAACCGAAAATGCAGATGACAACATCAATTACAATGAGATTTTATCTTATTCAATGTTAACACTTCTAGAAAAATTAACGGCAAAAGAACGAGCCGTTTTTATTTTAAAAGTGGCTTTTGACTATTCTCATAAAGAAATTGCTGAAACCATTGGTTTTACAATTGAAAATTCAAGAAAATTATTAAGTAGAGCCAAAATTAAATTGAATAATAGCAAAACAAAAAACCATATTATTCAGAAAAATGAAACCCATAATTTGAAGCTATACATTGAAGCAATGCAAAATGGAAACATGTCTGCTTTAGAAAAATTATTATCTAAAGATATATTATTGGCTGCAGATGGAGGAAAAAACATTAAAGTAGTTAGAGAATTAACAAGTGGTATAACAAGTACCTCTAAACTACTACTTTATGTTTATAGAGCTTTTTTAACTGGATTAAAAACTAAATATAGCTACATAAATCATCAGCCTGCAATTTTATTTTACAAAAATGGAGTATTATACAATTGTCAAGTTTTTGAATTTGATAAAACAAAGATTAATGGCATTTATTCCATAGTCGATCCAGATAAGCTAAAATCACTTTCTATATAAAATCTGTCACATTTTTCCTTTCCAATTTGTCAATCTATTGAACATAAAATATCAATAGATGAAAAAATTATTAAGAATAGATTGTAGTTCTAGAATTGTTGGCTCACACTCAAGAAAATTGGCAGATTTTTTTGAAAAAAAATGGATAATAGAAAATCCGGATGGTATAGTTATTCGCAGAGATTTAGCGAAACAAAACATTCCACATATAAAAAATGATACTATTGAAGGCTTTTATACTTCTGAAGAATTTATGACCAATGAAAGTAAAAAAGCTACTGCATTGTCTGATGAGCTTATAACAGAATTAAAATCAGCTAATGAAATCCTAATTAGTAGTCCATTATACAATTTAAATATTCCTTCAAACCTTAAAGCGTATTTAGACCAAATTGTGAGAATTGGACACACTTTTAATATTAACGAGAATGGTTATTACGGATTACTAGAAAATAAGATTGCATTTATCATAACAGCAAAAGGTGGTAGTTATAAAGGCACGTTAATGGAACAATATGATTTTCAAGAACCTTATCTAAAAGCAATTTTAGCGCATATGGGTGTAAAAACGCAAAACATATTTTCACTAGAAGGAACAAGTGAACATAACATGATGAATCAAAATATACTTGTATTACAAAACGACATAAATCAATCATTAAAAAAATAAACTATGAATCTTACTAAAGAAAATTATTTTGAAGATGAATTAGAGAGTAATGCATCTATAATTCAACCGAATGAAGGCGAGAAATTAGAATTAAGTAGTATCTCTATTACATTTAAGGTTACTAGTGAAATGTCCAATGACCAATTAGGTGTATATGAAATTACGCTTCCGCCAATGGCAATTGGTGCAAAACTACATTACCACAGATTTATGGATGAAACTTTCATTGTAAATGAAGGGGAGTTAACCATGCAAGTTGGCAAAGAAGAGTACAAAGCCAAACCTGGAACTGTTGCTTACGTTCCAAGATTTACACCTCACGGATTTAAAAATGACACGGATAAAACTGTAAAACTGACCTTAATTTTTAACCCATCTCAAAAACGAGAAGGTTTTTTTAAAGGCTTACATGAAACCTTAAATGAAGTACCTATTAACCCTGAAAAATATTTAAAATTGTATAATAAATATGATAGTTTCCCTGTAGACACTTCTAATATGATACCTATTCGAAAATAAATCATTTAAAAAAAAGTGACTTTTACAAGTTACTAAAGTTGCTTTTATATTTTCGTTATAACTTTGAAGTGTTGAGCTATAAAGAATACATACCATCTAAAAATTTGAATTCAATTGTTGATACCATTTGGATAGCAACAAACAATGGACAGGAAAGAGAGTCTAGAATTTTACCAGATGGATATGTTGATATTATTTTTGAACTCGGTAAACAAATGCAGTTGAACTCTGGAAATGAAATTCGGATTTCAGGAATGATGACTAAATTCAAAAAAGTAGTTTCAAAGAAAAATTCAGAAACTCTTGGGGTTAGATTTAAAACTGGTCAGTTTAATTCCATCTCGAGTATTCCACTTTCAGAAATAAAAGACACAGCTATAAATGCATCAAACCTATTTCCTAAACTTAACAATTCATTTTTAGAAGAGCTTATTGAAAAAAAATGTCATTTTGAAAAAATGCAATTAATTAATAGTTTTTTAACAGCCGAAATAAATTGGACAGCTAAAAATGTAAACAAATTAGAGCGCTCGGTTTGTGAATCTATACGTGCTAATTATAGAGAACTAGATTTGGGTTTAATCGCTAAAGATCATTGTATAAGTTTGAGACAATTGGAAAGACGTTTTAAAACAATCGTTGGAATTACCATGAAAGAATATCATTCTATAATTCGTTTTAACAAAGCCAAAGATAGCATCATAGAAAATCCAAACTTGAGTTTATTAAGCATAGCTTTTGATAATGGTTATTTTGACCATTCTCACCTTACCAAAGAATCAAATAGGCTATCTGGCCTAAATCCTTCTGAATTATAACGTTGTCGTTTTTTTACAAAACTTAACCCATTCTTAACTTTTACATTTGTCATAAAAATAATTATGCAATATTTTTTGATGGCAGTTCTTATTAGCTCCTCTATTAAATCTTATTCTCAAACTAAAAACAACAATATGGCAAAATTAGAATCTCTTATACCAAACATAATGGTAAAAGACGTAAGCGCAACCTTAGATTATTACATAGACAGTCTAGGTTTTAAATTAATAGATACAAATCCTGAATCAGGTCAATTTGAATGGGGTTATGTAATGCTAGATAATGTAGGCCTTATGTTTCAGGAAGAAAAATCATTAAAAAATGAATACAAAGAAATAGAACCAATGCAAGTTGGAGGTGCGTTAACCTTTTACATTCGGATAAAAAACATACATGATTATTATAGTAAAATATCTGATAAGGTTACGGTAATAAAGCCAATAAACAAAACTTTCTACGGCACCAATGAATTTGCTATAATGGATATAAATGGGTTTGTTTTAACATTTTCTGAAACTCCAGAATAAATTGCTAAATGAATTTTGAAAAAATTGCAAAACAGTTAGCCAATCCCTCTGGGAAACTTGGAATTAATGTTGCTTTAGGCATGAATACCATGAATGAATTCATAAGTAGAACTACATATGAATTGCTAAAAATAAAAGACAATGAATCTGTTTTAGAAATTGGGTTGGGAAATGGCAACTTTATAAAGGATATTCTTAACTATGGTTCAAGAATATCCTTTACTGGGATTGATATTTCTGAGACTATGATAACTGAAGCTAAAAAAAATAATAGCTCTCTAATAGAAACAGGACATGTAGATTTATTTGATGCAGATGTTGAGAAAATACCTGTTTGGGATGAAACGTTTGATAAAATATGCACAATTAACACCATTTACTTTTGGAAAAATCCAGTAAAGGCATTAGAAGAGGTTTATAGAGTATTAAACAAAAATGGAATATTAATTGTTTCGTTTAGACCTTTTATTGAAGGACAAACACTCAACTTTACTAAATATGGATTTAAAGAATATCGAACCGAAGATTTTGAATCTTTAATTCAACAAACAGCCTTTAAAATAATTGAAAAAATTGAGAAAACTGAACCCGAAGTTGAATTTAATGGACAAAAACATAATCTGCTATCTAAGTATTTTATAATAAAAAAACTACCAACTCCGTATATAATTTATTGCTAGTTCTAGCCTATTTACAAAAGTCCTCACGGATTTTTTATTCGGTTTTTATTTGTTAACTAAGTTACTTAACCACGCAACAAACCGTATACAAACACGTTAAACGAACCATTCTAAAAAGCAACAAAATATCTTCTGTCTGTAAAAAAAGCTATGATACCTAACAAGGTTAGGGATTGCAGCGGCAGCCTTTTTTGCCTTTTCGGCAAGAAAGACACAGCGGAAAGCCCGACCCTTGGGGTAACGCCCTAAATATTGTCATACTCAAACCACTCTGCAAATGAAGTGTCGGTTTCCTGAAGTTTTAAGGAGTGTAGTTTTATGTGAATTGGTAGCCTTTTGTTAATTTTTTTGGCAAAATCTAAAACCATCATTTCGCTTGTAGGTTGGTAATCTACGAGCAGCACATTATGTCCGCGGTCTGATAATTCTTTTGCCAACTCTACATGCGGGGTGTTTTTATTGAATACGGTGGCGTGATCAAAAACATTTACAATTTCTTCTTTTACAATTTTTTTGAGATCGCCAAAATCTATAACCATACCAAACTTTACATGGGTGTTGTCTGTAATAGGTTTACCAATAACGGTTACCGATAGCTTGTAGCTATGACCGTGAACATTTTTACATTTTCCATCGTAACCATATAGTGCGTGACCTGTTTCGAAAGAGAATTGTTTCGTGATGCGAATGTTGTTTCCCATTATCTTCTTTTTCTTTTATTTACAAAATATACAATGATTAAAACTAGGGCTAAAAGGAGAAACAATCCGTTTCCGCTAACAAAAGACATGAGGTCCATAATGGTTGTTTATTGGTTTCTTTTTTTATTATATCTGTACATTAAATAAGCAAGAGCAACAAGGATAACAAAAGGAATCATAGACCCAATAAACACACCAATTTCGTAATTCTGATCCGGTGCATTTTTAATTTTTTCTTCAATATTTATATCTTGAAGATAGGTTATAAGTAGATTCATTTTGGTTTTATGCTACGAAGCAAAGTTAAGTGTTTTGGGCTAGTGGTAAAAATTGTTGCCTAAATTTTATAATTAAAGGAACACCTCTTGCTATAATCCAAAAAGTTATGGCAATAAATATGGCGTGTAGCTTATAACCTAGATGATCTAACAAAAAAAGGATGGGTATGAATATGATGAAGGTTGAAAATAAAAGGACGTTTCTTAAGTACTTCATTTTACCCAAGCCCTTAAAAATCCCATCGAAAATAAAAGCCAAAGTACATAGGGGTTGCATAACCAAAACAATCCAGAATATATTGTAGAAAGCGTTTAATACTTCTGGCTCTTTGGTAAATATTCGACCAATAGGATAATAGAATAAAGCTCCTAATAAACCCAAAATAACACCAATAATAACACCATATTTTATAAGTTTATTGCTCAATGTTATGAGGTCTGCATATGTTTTTGCTCCAAATAATTTCCCTGATAAAATATTACCTGCACTGGCGTAACCATCTACTATAAAAGCACCTAAAAACCATAAATTTATGGCAATGGTGTAAGCTGCAATATATTCTGCCCCATAGCTTGTAGCAAAGGCACTTGCAAAATATAAGGTGACGTTTAGGGCTATGGTTCTAATAAAAAGATTTAGAATCATTAAAATAAACCGCTTTATTTCTGGATTGAAAGGGAAACTAGGCTTTAATGGTATTGAAGTCTTTTTTAATAGGAAATAAATCGAAAACCCTGCCATTAGTATTTGTGCAATAACACTGGCATAGGCGGCCCCTTCAATATTCATAGGCGTAATAAAATCTTTTATTCCATAAACCAAAATAACATCTAAAATAATATTTGAAGCAGCACCAATCATGGCAATTATCATGGGGTAATAGGTGTTTTGTAGCCCTCTGAAAGCACCAAAAATAGCAATTGTGAATAGGGTAAACGGAAAGCCTAATACTCTTATTTTATAGTAAATAATACTATAATCTAGTATGATATTGGATGCATTATAGAGTTTAAAAATTTGTTTTGCGAAGGGGTAGGTACTAAAAATGATCACTACACTTAGTGCAGTAATAATAAAAATAGCTTGAGCAGGTAGGTTTTTTATTTTATCCAATTTGTTTGCTCCTACATATTGCGAAACTATGGATGATATAGCACTTCTGGTTTGCCCCAATACCCATATAAGCATGGATATAAAAGTGGTTACAATGCCAATTGCTGCTAAAGATTCTGTGGCGTTGATTGAAATATTCCCAACAATAGCGGCATCGGTTAAAGATAATATAGGTTCAGATACCCCAGAGATTAATGCGGGAATGGCTAATTTGTTTATATGTTTTAAACTTATATTGGTGCTCACAGGACGAGTTCATAACAGTAAAAAGGATGCTCACTTTGTTTTGGGAAATAAATACAGCCTAATTTTTTATAGCCCCGTTGTGTGTAAAACTTCTGGTTTCTCTGGTTTTGAGAAAAAGTATCAAGTCTTATGGATTTGCAGTTTTTTTCTATGGCTTGATTTTCATCAAAAGCCATAAGCTTTTGTGCATAACCCTTACTTTGACTTTTTGGGTGTACAGCTAAACGGTGAATGTAAATATTGTTTTCATTGCTTGTAAGCCACGAAACAGGAATATATTCTTCATCCATCACAGTAGAAATGGTAATGCATCCTAAAATTTTGTTTGCAATTTGTATAACGTATAATTCATCTCTTTCTAAATCCTTAATAAAAGGTGTTTTATTAGGGTAAAACGCATTCCATTGGAAGATGTTTTTAGTAATCATATCAGCAGCGCAAGCCTTTGTAATTTCTAGAATATTTTGAATATCACTTGGTACAGCCTTGCGAATCATTTAAATAATTTACTTTTGCATCAAATTTATTGTAAATTTAGCTTTAAACTTTACCATTATGAAGAATATTTTAGTTCCAGTAGGATCATCAAAAAATGCATTAAGCCATTTACAGTATGCTGTTGATTTTGCAGATGCGTTTGACGCAAAGCTTTTTATAGTTCAGGTTTACAACGTGTATACTAAAGCGGGGACCTTGGTGAAAGTTGATAAGATTATAGAGCGTGAAAGTGTTGAATTTTTAAATAATTTGGTTTCGCAAATTGATACTAGAGGTGTGGACATTACTGTAAAAGTATTAAAAGGGGAGCTTATTGATACTTTAGAATTAGCATGTAAAGCGGCAGATATTGACTTGGTTTTGGTAGAACCTCGAACTAATTCTATTAAAGATGAAGTTTATTTAGGTAAAACATCGGGAAAAATAGTAAAACAGATGGACGTGCCTGCTTTAATAGTTCCTGAGGGTTATAAGTTTACTAAACCAACAAATATTTTAATGGCTATTAAATCTGCTATTATTAAAAAAGAAAACGTGCTGCAGCCTCTTAAAGATATTCAGAACAATTTTAACACTACTGTTGACTTATTATTAGTAAAAACGCCATATCATAGAGAAGGCGATTTTGATGTAAATGAAGAGCTAAATGCGATATTAAGAAATACTACTGAATCTGTTAATGCCACAACTTTTCAAGGTGTGCTAGAACATTTTCAATCACATAATCCAGATATGCTCTGTGTTGTTAGACGCAAACGCGGGTTTTTCGCCAAGAAATGGGAAAAAAATACCATTTTGAAAAAAGACTTTTTTATTAAAACACCTGTTTTGGTGTTGAGTGGTTTAAAATAATGTAACTATAGGTATAGTTTTGTTTGTTTTGAATACTAGTGTTTTACGCTATTATAATGAGCTACTTCTTCTAAAAACAAATCTAATTGGGCTCTATTTAACCATTGCCCTTTTAAAATAACACCTTCTATACTTTTTGTATTCTTGATATCTTTTAGTGGGTTTTTGTTTAATAAAACTAGATTAGCATTTTTGCCTTCAGTAATCGTACCTTCCATAGAAATACTACCTAAATATCTAGAGGCATTTACCGTACTGGCCTTCAATATTTCATAAGGTCTTAAACCCGATTCTTGTAAAAACTCAAATTCTTTATGAATGGAAAAGCCTGGAACTACCATGCCAAAAGTATCACTGCCAGTAAGTAAAGGTACTTGGTGATCGTTTAAAACTTTGGTGAATTTTTTCATCCATACAAAGAACTTTTTAAAAAACTCATCCGAATCAATTCCAACTATTTTTTTACCTAAAAGCTCTGCTCTATAATGGTTTTTTTCAGTTAAATAATTTTCGTATTCACCTCGTGTTAAATAATTGGATTCAGGATGCTTTTGTAATGCTTCAAATTTCTGCTCATCAAAATATTGTAAAATCATTTCAAAAATGACTAAGGTTGGTACAACGTACAAACCACTTTCTTTTATTTCTCGTGCTGCATTGTTTAGGAACTCTATATCGTTGACTAAGATTTTGGAGTTTTCGAAATTATCTACTTTTTCATATACATTTTCTTCTTGAAATATATAAATGAACTCTTCAACATGCTCAATCGATTTCATTCTAAGTGAATATTCCAAGGGTAAATTATGTTGACCATGACCAATTACAGTTATTCCATGTTTATAAGCTTCATCAAGTAATTTCAAGTAATTATCTTTTGGAATATCCACACCATCACCAATTTTTAAAAAGTCATATTTTTTTTCCTTATGCGTTTTAACAACACGCTCTATATCCTCAAATGTTTTTAATTGCTCATAACCTAGATACGGACCTGTTGTAAAATAGTTAGGCCCTAAAATATCTCCGTTCTTCGTTTTTTTTCTTATTGCTATATGATCTTGCCCTCCGTATTCGGCCATGTTTCTGGCAGTAGTAATTCCATTGGCAATTAGTAATTTAAATTCGTTTTCAATTGGACTTTTAGTGTCTCTCCAATGATAATGCATTTCAGATAAGCCCGGAATTAGATATTTGTCTGTAGCATTTATTGCAGTATCAGGATTGTATTTTGGAGCTGTTTTAGATGAAGTTATACTTGTAATTTTTCCATCAACTATTATAACACATTGGTCTTTTAATACCACGTTTTTTGTCATTGGGATGACATTTACGTGTTCAAATACAACCGTGTTTGTATGCCTGTTTAACCAGTGTTTCTTTATCTTTAATTGAGTATCAGTACTGTTTTTATTAACTGATATTTTATTATCCACCAAATTTAGACCTACCATATCAAAATAGGTTCGATAGTTTATCGGAGAGCTTCCTTCTACATGGTTTTTAAAGAAAACGCCAACTGATGGATAACTTAGTTTTGTGATTTCATCTAACAAATTGTCATCTTCAAAAGGCGTGTTTTTTCCATATTTTTCTGAAAGTGTTTTCATTAAAGTTAGCAAGCTTTTTTCGCCATCACTTTCTTTTCGAATTAAAATATCTAAACACATGCCTATTAAAGCTCCTTTTTGATACACATTAGGGTAATTTTTACTGTATGGTTCGAGCAATATATTTTCGCTCATTTCAGTTGAACTCATGGCGTCATTATACCGTTCTGAACGCTTTATTTTACTTGAAATAATGTTGTAGAATTGTTCTTCTGTTATAAGTCCTTGATCTATTTGGAATAGTTTAGAAAAGTATTCTGTTACGCCTTCATACATCCACAAATGTTTAGAAAAACTGGGATTGTGGTAATTAAAATCATGTATATCTTCAGAATGTATGCTCAATGGCGTTATTGTGTGAAAGAATTCATGAGATATAAAATATTTTAAGTCACCATAGAGTTCTTCTTTATTTGTGTTTTCAGGCATTACCATAACCGTAGATGTATGATGCTCCAATGCGCCATAATCTTTAGGTGAAATTTTTACACCATCAAAAAAATAAATTTGAATGTCGTACCTTGATGTGGTAGTCCCAAAACTTTTTAAATAATTTATTTGAGATTTCATGGTGTTTTCGACCACTTCTTTTATCTCTTTGGATGTATAAATATTGTTTGGGGAGTATGTGCTTATTACAATTTCAATATTATCAATTTTGAATGTTTCAATATCAATATGACCATACATGATAGGGTTATCTATTAAATCAAAATATCGTAATGCAAAGAAATTATTTGTAACTACTTGTTTTTCAGTATCTTTTGAGCTAGATTCTAATGGTAATGCCGTGGCATATTTATAGGTTTCAGGAGCACTAATTTTTAGATTGTAGTTGCTGTTTTCTAAACCATTGAAATAGCCAATGAAACCATGTAGATTTAAAACATAATTATCTGGATCTATATTTGTACCAGCAGGAAACTGAGGAATATTATCAAACTCACCTTCTTTTAGGTCGTAGGTATCTTGAATGAAATAAGTGATTTTAGATAATTTTTTTGCTTTATCTATTACCCAAGAGTTAGTGTCTGATCGAGAAACCTTGAGTTCTTTTCCTTTTTTATCAAATGCTTTAAAATGATGAACGAATCTTCCAAAATCGCTGATGGCGTAAGTACCTTGAACCACTTTTGGGAGTCTGTATATAATAGATTTGCTTTCCAAGCCAATAACATTTATGGTAACAGGTACCATATCGTCAACAACTTGACTTAGGTCAATAGTACCAGAGATTAGAGGAGATTCTTTTGGTGGGTGGTTTTTGGCTTCTGAAACAGAAAAACACAGAAGGAATATTATAATTACAGGAATTTGAAAAAAGGCTCTCATTTAGTTTTGGTTTGTCATTATATGATTAGTTATAGCAAAAATTTAACTTTATTACAAAATTAAGATTATCAAAACAGAAAAATAAGTCCCAATACACGCATTAGGACATTTTATTGACATTATTTTTGAATTGAGTTGGTGTTAATCCTGTTTCTTTTTTAAAAATTCTATAGAAACTACTTTTTGAATTAAAGCCACAAATTTTAGCAATACCCGTTATGGAGTATTTATCAACGGCTTCAGATTTTAGCTTTGATTTAGCTTCTTCAACTCTAAGTGAATTAATTAAATCGTAAAAAGTAGTATGCATTGTATCGTTTATGACATTAGATAATTTGCGTTCAGGAATGTTTACTTGTATGGCTAATTCACTAAGGGTTAGTTCTGGAATTAAAAAATGCTTGTCTGTATGTAAAGCGCGTTCTAATTTTTCTTTGAGAGCTTTTAACTCATGAGTGTCGCCCTTTTTAGGTTTATTCAAATTAGCGGTTAAAAAATTGGGCAGAAAAATGGTGGATTGCGTTAAGCCATAATATCCTAAATATAGCATTGAAATGACCAAAACAACTACGGTAACATATGCCAGTTCAGCCGCATTTAAATTAAAAAGCATTGCAGAAAAAATGAGTAATACATCAAACAGAATTACGATTAAAAAGCAAAGCACAAAATTTCTGATCCATAAAAAATCCTTATTGCTAATATTGGAATACTGTTGTTTGATATTGTTTTTGGCACTATAAAAAAGGCGTAGTGATAATACTAAGTAAAAAAGACTTATGGTGTCTTGAAAAAGCCCTTGTGTATAATCGTTATCAATAAAGGATAAATGCGTAAAAAATTTTCTTTCCCCAATGTGATTTACAACCGAAGGAATAATATAAACAATGAAATAGAGTGTAAATGGTACAAAATGAATCAGATTCTTTCTGAATAACGATTTGTAGGGGCGAAAAATAGATTTAATATACACATAAATTAAAGGAGCTAAAAACAATCTAACGCCATTAGCAAAAATAAACGTGAGAATATAAAGTAAATCAATACTATGTAGTCTTCCATAAAAATGCACCAATGAAACTAACACAAAAGCCCAAAGAATAATAAGAATCTTATGAGGTGTTTGCTTAGTTTTTATTTTAAAAAGACCTAACAAAACAAATACATTTAAAACGATTCCCGTAATAATTATAAAATCTGCTATGAGTTTCATGGGCATGAAATTGGAATAACAAAAGTAGACTTAACAATTTAAAATACTAATTGAATTCTGGAATTAAGTTTATTAGTCTCTCCTTTTTCAATATATTTTTTTAGACCAAGACGCATAATATTTACGTTTTTCCCCATCTTCTTTTGATAAGAGTACTCATCAACTAAGTAGAACGTTTTTTGGTTTATATGAAGAATTTTATACATCTTGAATCCTTTTGGTAAGTAAAGATTAGCCATGGAAAATGTTCCAAGTTTTGCTTGAAGAAGTGTAAATAGCAATATGTTTATTGAGTTATAAGGATGCTTTTAATTTTTACATAACCATAGTTTTATGTTCTAAAACATCCCATTTTTAGTTTAAAATAGTTCGATTTCAGAAGTCGAACCTCTCTCATACTCGATTTTTTGGTTGCTTTATTCTTCAGTTATAGGTTTGCGGCGAAGTTAATTCTTCAGTAAGAATTTTATAAATATTAAACTTTTAAAAATGAAAACAAAAAATGTAATTTTAATGGTATTAACCTCAATCCTAACTTTTTCAGCAAACGTAATTAATGCGCAGGATTCTGGCGCAAAAATAACGGTAAATGAGGTGGTAGACGTCTCAGCCGATAAAATATGGAAGGTGCTGAAGCAAATGGATGATGTTGATAAATACTCTCCTGCAATTGATAAAGTAGTTTGGACTGGTAAACATGGCGTAGGAGGTGAACGGGTATGTTATGGCAATGAAAACAGTTTTTATGTGAAAGAAAAAATTGTAAAGTTTAACGATGCTGAGCGTTCATACAGTTATGCCGTTATTGAAGGTGCTCCTGCAAAAGGTATGGTTAACACATTTAAAGTTGTTGATTTAGGGGCCAATAAATCTAAGGTGGTTTGGTCCACAAATTACATCTCTTTTATTGAAAACCCAAGGTATACTGAAGATCAGTTTCGTGGAGCTACCGAATATGGGTTTAAAGATTTTATTGGTAAAGTTGCTATAGCAGCTAATAAATAATGATTTAATTAATTGAGGTGGGCAAAAGTATGCTAGCCTCAATTATTATTCTTTAATTTGAAATAAATTAACTTAAATCATGACTAAGGCTTTTGAATGGTTGATAATTTTTGGAATTCTGCAGGGTATATTTTTACTGCTCATAATATTAAGTACACCAAAACTTCGCAATAAAAAAAATCGTTTTCTTGTATTGTTAATTGTGTTTCTTACCATTGGTCAAACGGGAAGGTTTAGCTATGTTGAGTTTTTAAATGGCGGAAATCCTACTTGGATGGGAATAGCCGATATTGTACTTTATACATTACCAGTTAGCTATTTTTTATATTTAAAAGATCAGTTTAAATTAAAACCTAGCAGATATGGGTGGTTACATTTTATCCCTTCACTGATTCAAAGTGGATTCATTATTTTAGGTCTTTTAAATCCTAACCCGAATATTAAGGAGACTTTTCAATCTGAAGAGACCATACGGTTTTTCAACATATTTATGGGTATTATTATCCTGTATCATTTAGTTTACTATGTGTCTTCAATAGTTATTACAAAAAAGTTTTTTAGTAAAATTAACAATCGATTAAGTTTTCAAGTAGAGAGCAAATATTATATAAGGTTTTTGGCAATTTTAGGTTTAGGATATGCCTTTTGGATATTCTATTTTATAAAAAGTACTGTTTTTAACGCACCATCTTTGTTTGATTATGGTATGTTTTGGGGCGTACTATCTTTAACTATTTGTTTTATTGCCTATAGCCTATTACAAAACCCTAATCAGTTTTATTTAGAGGAAACATTGGAAAAATATAGCTCCTCAAAACTCGAAAAATCAGATGTCTCTAGGCTAAAGCAACAACTAGAACTTCTCATGTTAGAGCAAAGGCCATATTTAAATAGTAAACTAACCCGAAAAGATATAGCTAATATGACCCAAATTTCAGAGCCAGATGTATCCCGAATAGTTAATGAAGGTTTTGGCTATAATTTTTTTGAATGGGTAAATTACTATCGTGTCAAAGATTTTATGGAGCGTGTTGAAAGTAAACTAAATTCAAACTTAACGCTTTTTGGTGTTGCTCAAGAATCAGGATTTGGTTCTAAGTCTACTTTTTATAAAGCTTTTCGTGATATAACCGGAAAAACGCCGACAGAGTATTTTGGTAAATAGTTTATTGCTTAGTTTAGTTTTAATTCGTTCATCACTTTCAAAATTTGCGTATTTTTTGATTTGGAATGTTTCCCTGTCATATTAATTCTTTTACTGCAGTTCCAGTAATTTTAATTTTTCCACCAAAAGGTAAAGCTTCAGCCTGATATATGGTTCTGGCAGGTCGTTTATTAGCTGGGAATAATTCCATAAACAGTCTATTTATTTCGGGTAAATCATTTAGATTGTCAAATGCAATGTCAATAAAAACAATGTCTTCTTTCTCAAAATCAGCATTTTTAATAGCTGAAAAAAAATTCGAAAATGCTAAATTTCCTTCTTCAAGTATTGTCCCAGAAACATATTTTCCATCAGTATTTACAGATAACTGACCACTCACAAAACACATGTTATTTACAACAACTGCATGACTAATAGGATTTGACCAATTAGGAAGTCCTTCACCTTTTGTTATATAATTTTTAGTACTCATTATTCATGCTGTTTTAGTTATTACTGCCTTTAATATTATATTTAATGGATCTTTAGGTACTACTTACCTTAGTTTTGGACTTTTGTTGAGTATAAAGTTAGGTATTTTCATGTTAAGATTTCGGTAAGATTTATTTGTTAATTCAAATATTCATATATTTCTGCATTAATTGTTTTTCTTCTTTAGAATAGATGAGTTAAAGGTTTTTAATTTAAAAATCATTTTGGAGGTGAATACAAGTTGCGAATTTTTAGGCTTAAATGCATACATTTGTATCCAAATGCAGGTAAATGCAGCATAGTTGAAATACTATAATATGTATTGTAAACGCTTGTAAATACTGTAAATAAGGAGAAAGGGGATGTAGCTCAGTTGGCTAGAGCGCTTGACTGGCAGTCAAGAGGTCGTCGGTTCGAATCCGATCTTCTCCACCAGTAAAAGGTGTTCAATGTCTTGAACACCTTTTTTATTAATTTTATATCTACTGTGATTTTTAAATTACAGGAACTTCAATAGTTAAGAAGACATCTTGTCCGTCGGCATCTTCTCCTTGATAAAACTTAAAAATATAAGGTTCGGATTGTAGTGCTTGTACAGGGATCGAAAAAGTTGTTTCCCTAATGTTTAAAGTACATGGAACGTTATCATCTACATGTCCTATAGGATAAATAATCCTCGATGTTCCTTCATAGAAATAGTCATATTGGTTATAATAATAATAACAACTATTAGGTAATTCTATAGTTATGTTAATTCTATAAGTGTTTCCATGAACAAATTCATCTGGAAGTTCAGCACTTATAACATTTACATACTCTAAGTGGTATGCATGGTCGTTGTTATCATCGTCAGTACTACATCCAAATATTATTAAAGAGATTATAAAAAGGGAAATTAGCTGTTTCATATTACATATTTATGGTCAAAAATAGACATCTAAAATGGTCCGGGGTACGACATTTAATGTCGTCAAAGGTTTAATTATCAGGTATTTTTGGTTTCAAAAACCTCGAAGAAATAATGATGTATATTTTACATAAATTTCGGCTAATGAAGTTTCGGACATTTTATGTCGCATGTAATATTGTTCCTTCAATGTAATTTTGTTTGACACTAAAATCAAGATATCGTGAGCGCTTTATTCAAAAAAAAGAAAAGAAGATATGGTTTTGCAAGACACCCGAGGCTTATGGCTTTTAGCAGGAGCTTGACTCTAGAGCAAAAGGCAGCAATGGCTCATACATTTTTAAAGATTATGAGAGCAGACGGACCTCCATTGAATCTTGAAATGTACAATTATATTTATGAGCAATTTGAAAGTATAGGTTTTGGTGTTAAATCTAAGTATATGAAAAACTATAGTTTGAATAATTTAGATGACACCTATACCGAGATTAATAACCTGTCTATTGATCAAAAAAGGTGGTTTGCTATTGCCTTGCATGCTATGCTTTATGAAATAGGTGTTAAACCTTCTTTTAGGCATATTCAAGATTATTTAACTCTTGGAGTACAAACATCCAACCCTTTTATAAAATAAGTTACAGTATATAGTTTAGAACAAGGAATGTATGTCTTTTTAATCGGACAAAAACAGATTAAAATTACCTTCAAAAAACCTAGGAGGAGCCTCTAAGCCCAATGTCTTCTGCAATACCTTATCTTCCCATACAAACTTAAGCCCGATTTGTAGGTTTATTTGATAGTTATCATCCCTCTCCGTGTAACCACACATTATATAATTACTCTTATTTAGGTCTCTAAAAAACCTAAAAAAATGTGCCATGACATAAAAAATAGTGTCGTTGCAATCGCCAGTAATATCATATCTATAAAAAATGGGTTCCTCTAAGGTATGGTAGTTAACTAAATCTGAAGCTCTTAAATCTTTGTTTGTGATGTCTTTATTTCTTAATTTTTGATAAGTGTTTTTATTAATTGGTAAAACAATACAATGGCCATTATAATACCCAGATTTTCCTGTGTGTACAAAATTTAATTCTGGAAGTAATCGTATGGCTTCTATTATGAGATCGGCATTTACATAGTTGTTATCCCTCTTTTGAGAATCAATAAATTGTGCTATATATTTAAAATCCAAATCAAAATCAATGGTTCTTAAGTTGGGTGAGGTAATTTCTATTTGATCCTTAAACCAGTTTAATTTAGGAAGATCAGTAGTTTGTTTTGATAATGAATATTTACGAGTTTTAAAATTGTAGAAAGTTGGTATCGGAACTACTGCATTTAAGTTATGTATAAGTTGATAAGGCATGAGGGTTGCTAGTACAATGCTTTCTTCTTTCTCAGATTTTATTAGAGTCAAATTTTTCTCCCATCGTTGTACCGTTCTAAGATCCACATCTATGGCATAGGCAAAATCAGATTGCGAAAGTTTATTGAAGTTTCGATAGTCAATAAAAAGAGCTCCTATGGAACTATATGGATTCATTAAAGTACCTTTTTAGTAAGTAAATATAACTAAAATGAGTTATTTCAGACATGCCGTGTCATATTTAAATTGATTCATAGTCAGTAGATTTGGACACTTTAAAAAGTTTATTGTGTCCATGCTTTTGTTCAAATTAAAACTTATGGAAAGTACGTTACGAAAAGGTACACATAAGGACGAAGAGCAGTTAGAGACTATAATAAAACTTGAAAAATTGCTGCTTAAAGTTAGTCTTGAAGATGAAGAAATGCCCGAGCATTCCTATGAGAAAGCACTTCTTCTTTTGAATGATATTAATGGAGAAAGGCTAACACATAAAGAAGCGAAATTACTGCATAAGCTCATAGATAAAAAATTTACTTAGGACACAAGATGTCGCATAGACAAAAGAATTACGGGAGTATATTTGTGGTGTAAAAACCTAAGAGTGACTAAGCTAATAATTAGGTTTTTAAAGTTTGATGGTTAAGTTTGTTTATAAAAATGGAACTAGGTTAATAGCGATGATTAAGTTTGATTTTTGATTGATGGCAGCGTTTATACGCTGCTTTCTTTTTTTAGATTATTTGTTAATTTTTATAAATTGTAAGTAATCATTGTTTTTTACAGCTATTAAATAGTCTTCTCTTCCAACGGTAATAGGACTCATATCTTTTACATCACCAACAGTGAAAAAACCACTTTCCGAGGGCGGTATTGGCTGAAAAGAACCGTCATTACTTCCTTTTAGAAATAGTCCATAACCAGCGTCATTTCTGGGAGTTTCTACTTCAGATGAAAATAAGTTTCCCGAAATTAAAGCATCAAGGTTTCCATCGCTATCAAAATCATTCACCAATATTTTATTAATGCCTGAAGTTTGCGCCTCCGCAGGAAGTTTATGAATAATAAATTCTCCGTTTTTGTTTTCTAAATAAATACTTGCGAACGATTTAACTTGGTAATGTGTTGCAGACTCTAAAGCGTCTTCTTCATAAACATCTACCAGAGTAGCATTAGAGAATGTTTCGTAATCTTTGAATTTGTCTTTTATTTTTGGAATTTGTTGTGACGAACATTCACGCCCCCTAACTGGGTATTGTTTTCCACCATTATAGTAGCTTAAAACAATATCGTTCTTACTATCCTGATCAAAATCGTTAACGTAAATATCAAAGGTTTCATTTTCAGTTGCTTTGTATTTATAGTTTTGCCCATTGTTTCCAAGGATATAATCCATATCGCCATCGCCATCAAAATCTCCTTGGTTGATGCTCCACCACCATCCTGTTGTATCTCGATTTAACCCTAAACTTTCAGAAACGTCTTTGAAAGTTCCTTTCGTGTTTTCAAAAACACGAATAGGCATCCATTCACCAACAATAATAATGTCATCGTAATTATCATTGTTAAAATCTGTTATAACCGCTGAAGTTGCCATTCCTAAACTTTTAAACGCTTTCGCTTTAGTATGAGTAACATCTTTAAATTGTATTAAACCGTTCTCGGTTTTGTTTTCTAATAAATAGCTATTGGCTGGGGCAGGATAGCTTCCGGGAATTTGTCTCCCTAATACTAGTAAATCTTGTTTTCCATCGTTATTAAAATCAAGGTTATAGGCTTTTGATCCGCTAGTAATCATTTCAGGTAGTCCATCTGATTTGGAGAAACCCCCAGTGCCATTATTTACATAAAGCCTATCTTGAAGCATTTTAGATTTTGATGAAAATTCATATCCGCCGCTTACTACGTATAAATCCTTGTCACCATCATTATCTGCATCAAAAATCAATGCACCTATATCTTCACTTAGTTTATCTTTTTCAAAAATGGAATCGTTCTGCTTTTCAAATCCGTTTTTGGTTTGAAAAAATAAACTTCCTAATCTATTAAAAGCCCCACCAATAAAATAATCGTCAAGTCCATCATTATTTAAATCGCCTACGGCTAAGGCGGGACCAAAATTCGACATTTTATGAGGTAACAAAACTTGATATTTAAAATCGTCAAATTTATTTTCGTCATGCCTATGTTCTGGAAAAACTCCGGCGATATCTGAATTAAAAAGAGATGTATTCTGTTCAATGTTTTCAGTTATAACCGATGCATTTTCATGTTTAAAACGAAGTGTTTGATTTACAGATACGTTATTTTTAATTTCAGTTGTACCATCGGTCCAAATCACTTTTAACTCATCAATGTTGTCTGCTTTTCCCAATCCGAAATGCAATTCGGGTGCGACAGATGATTGAAAGCCCCGTGTAAGAGTTAGTTCTTGCATTTGAGTTTCATCATCGAGCGTTATAAAAACACGATTACCTAACCCAAACTTGTTGTTTACAGTACCTTGAAAATTAATAGTAATATAATTGTTGGTTTCCGAACTATTGTTTTGAAAAACGGATGCTTTATCGTCAATATTATTAGTAATAATTTCTAAGTCGCCATCATTATCTAAATCGGCATAAGCCACACCATTTGAAAAGCCTTTAAACTCAATGCCCCAGTCTTTATTGGCTTGATTAAAGCTCAGGTTTCCGTTGTTTTTATAGATGAAGTTATCAATTCTTTCAGATGGAATCTTCAAGCTCATTTCAAGAGTTTTATCACTTTCAATAGTAAAGGCATCATCAATTTGATTGAAAAAATCGCGGTTGTTTACTTCCCGTCTTGTTCCGTTGGTAACGAATAAATCCTTTAAACCATCGTTATCGAAATCTGCAAAAAGAGGGCCCCAACTCCAATCTGTAGAAGATACACCTGAAATACGAGATACATTTGAGAAAAATGGATTCCCATCTTTAAAAACACCTGTATTCATTTGTAAACAGTTTTGCATGTATTGATAATGAAAACCAGCATCTACAACACCCCAAAACAAATCAGGATTCATACCTGCCATATTCGCCTTTTTGCGCTTATTAGTTTTGGCATCCATATCGACTTGAAAAACATCTAGGTTGCCATCGTTATTGAAATCTGAAATATCTGCACCCATACCATAAAATGCGGTATGCGAGGTTGCTTGTTTAACTACTTCTCGAAAGGTGCCGTCTTGATTATTCATGTATAAATAATCTGGAGAAGCAAAGTCGTTTGAAATGTAAATATCTGGCCAAGTGTCATTATTCAAATCCCCAACAGTGGCACTTAGTGTTAATCCAAAACTTGTTACCCCAGCTTCACGTGTTACATCTACAAATTGTCCGTTTTCGTTTTTGTATAAATGATCGCTTTCAACGTCAGTTACCGTTTTCATTTTTTGTTCGTAAACATAAACCGAAGCATTAAATTTAGTAATAGGGTAGTTGGCTACATAAACATCTAAATCCCCATCTTTATCATAATCGAAAAAGGTAGCTTGAACACTATTTCCAATATCGGCCAAACCATATTCCTGGGCTTTTTCAGTAAAAGTGCCATCTTGATTATTTATGAATAATTGATTTTCTTTAGGTTGAAATTTGCCTGCTACAGAACAGTAAATATCTAAATACCCATCGGCATTTACATCTGCCATGGTTACACCAGTGTACCAGCGATCATCACCCGAAACACCTGATTTTTTAGTAATATCTTCAAATTGAAGGTTGCCTTTATTAAGGTATAGTTTGTTTGAAACCTGATTTCCAGTAAAAAATACATCTTTCAAACCATCATTATTAATATCACCCACTGAAATACCGCCGCCCATATACAAATAGGAATAGGTAAAATAGTTTAAGCTGTCATTTTCTGTAAGTGTATTCGAAAAGTCAATACCAGAAGTAGTTGAATTAAGTGTTTTAAATAGGGTCTTTGAAGTAGAAGCTTTTTCCTCTTTTTTGTCACAACTGAAAAAGAGCAACATTAAACATAAATATGAGACTAATTTTAATAGGCTATTTTTCATGTGATTAAGTCAATGTTTTACTCAAATTCTTTTTCGTAATAAGTACTTGCGTCTTCTAAAAGTAATTCCATTTTTTCTTTTTCAGAATCCATACGTTTGGTATCCCAATTTAAATAATTTGCACAATCAATGGAAATGATTTGCATATACTTTTTTACACTAGGAATATCGAAATAAAGCCGACCTGTTCTTCTCACGAAGAAATCTGTTAGACTATTAGTCATTTCATGATGGATGCAAAACCAAAGTTCGGCTCTAATAAGTCGTTCTGGGTGCTTTTTGTTTTCGAAAGATTTAGATTTTTCAATAATAATGTCGGCTTGTTTTCCATAGGTTGTGCATAAATACCAAGCATAATAACCATCATCAATAGCCCATTCTAATAGTTTCAATTCTAATTCTTTTTGATATAAGGTGACGTCGTGAGAGTTCTCAAGGGCAGGTGTCACCAAATGAATTTTTTCGGTTTTAGATTTTTTTAGATTTTTGGTGTGTTTTGTTTTCATGGTTTTTAAAACCGCTTCAATAACACGATGTGCCATTCTGCGGTAACCCGTTAATTTTCCGCCAGCTATTGAAATTAATCCGCTTTCAGATACAAAAAGCTCGTCTTTTCTAGATAATTCTGATGGGTCTTTATCTTCCTCATGGATTAAAGGTCGTAAGCCTGCCCAATTGGATTCGATATCATTAATATTAAGATGAACATCAGGAAATGTACTATTAATGGCATTCAAAAGGTATTCTGCATCATCTTTAGTAGCTACGACACGTTCTAAGTTTCCTGAATAATTGGTGTCTGTGGTTCCAACATAGGTAGCTCGACCTCTGGGGATTGCAAAAATCATTCTACCATCTGGTACATCAAAATAAAGTGGCTGCTTTACCGGTAGTTTTTCAAATGGAAATACAATATGAACCCCTTTTGTTAAATGTAAATACTTGTTGTTCATAGAGTGGTCTTTGATGCGCAGTTTATCTACCCAAGGACCAGCTGCTGAAACGTAGTTTCTGGCTTTAATTTTGAAGGTATTTCCTGTATTGTTGTCTTTACAGTTAAGATTTTTGATTTTAGAATCTTTATTATAATCAAACGATTCCATTTCACAATAATTTATAACAGTAGCTCCATACGATACGGCCTTTTTCAGAATTTCAATAGTTAATCTTGCATCATCCGTTCGGTATTCAGCATAAAGTCCGCTTCCTAAAATAACTTTCTTATCAAGTAAAGATTCTTTTTCAAGAGTTTCTTCCTTGTTTAGCATAAGGCGTCTATCATCTCCTTTTACATCAGCAAGAAAATCATAAACTTTTAGCCCGATGGAAGTCATCATTTTTCCATAAGTACCACCTTCTACTAAGGGTAATAACATTTTTTCTGGAATAACTAAGTGCGGGGCTAATTTATGAACAATGGCGCGCTCAGAGCCTGATTCCCTTACTAAACCAATTTCAAACTGTTTAAGGTAACGCAGTCCGCCATGAATTAGTTTAGTAGATTTATTACTTGTGCCAGAGGCAAAGTCATTTTTTTCTAAGAGGCATACTTTTAGACCACGTGAAGCGGCATCTAAAGCAATTCCTGCTCCAGTGACACCACCTCCTATTATGGCCAAATCAAACTTTTGTGTTTGTAATTTTTCAATATGTGCAGTTCTATTTAAAACTGAAAATTCTACTCTATTTTCCATCAGCAACATCTTACTTTCTTTTTGTTCTTTTAATAGCTTTTTTCCAGCCTTTATAGTTCTTTTTTCTAGTACTTTTATCCATTTTAGGGCTAAAAATAGTATCAACTTTACGTATTTTAGCAATATCGTTTTTTGTCCAAACTCCTGCTTTTATTCCAGCTAAGAGTGCTGCGCCAAAAGCCGTAACTTCTATCATTTTTGGTCTGTCTACTTCTACGTTTAGCAAGTCCGATTGAAATTGCATGAGGTAGTTGTTTGCACTTGCACCACCATCTGCTTTTAAAGTTACAATTTCTTTATTACTATCTTTTTCCATAGCAGCAATAACATCTTTGGTTTGGTATGCTAGGGCGTTAACCGTGGCTTTAATTAATTCTTCCCTTCCTGTATCTAGTGTCATCCCATACACACTACCTTTAGCTTTTTCGTCCCAGTGAGGTGCACCAAGTCCCGCAAAAGCAGGTACAACGTATACATTTTTTAGAGGAGGAGTATTGTTGCAAATAGCTTCTGTTTCACTGGCACTATTTATAATTTTCATACGGTCTCTTAACCATTGAATAGAAGCGCCTCCTGCAAATATGCTACCTTCTAATGCGTAGTTAATAGGTTCTGAATCTAAACTACATGTTAAAGTAGTAAGAAGCCCTTTTTTAGATTTTACTTGTTTCTTGCCTGTATTTAAAAGAATGAAACAGCCTGTACCAAAAGTACTTTTAGCAATGCCGGGTGTAAATCCACCCTGGCCGAATAAAGATGCTTGTTGATCTCCAGCTACGCCGTAAATAGGAATTTGTATGCCCTTATAATCAATGCTACCAAAATCTGAAGAAGATGTTTGCACAGATGGTAATATGGAAGATGGAATGTTTAATTCTTCGAGGAGTCTCTTATCCCATTCAAGACTTTTAATATTATAAATTAGCGTTCTTGAGGCATTGGTATGATCTGTTACGTGTTTTTTACCGTTTGTGAACTTATAAATCAACCAGGTATCAATGGTGCCGAACATGAGCTTACCTGCTTTCGCTTTCTCCTGAGCACCTTCAACGTTATCTAAAAGCCATTTTAGTTTCGTTCCCGAGAAATAGGAATCAATAACTAATCCTGTATTCTTTTTAATGTAATTTGAAAGCCCTTTTTCTTCTAAGTTTTTACATATTCCAGTGGTTCTTTTATCTAGCCAAACAATAGCTTTATAGATAGGTTCTCCTGTATCTTTATCCCAAACAACAGTGGTTTCTCTTTGATTAGTTATGCCAACTGCCGCTATATCTTCCGGTTTAATTCCAGAGCTAGTTATGGCGTCGTTAAAAGTTTCTAACTGATCTTTGTATATTTCTAACGCATCGTGTTCTACCCAGCCTGATTGCGGATAGTATTGATTTAATTCTTTTTGAGAAATAGAAATAATAGTACCTCTTTCATTAAAAACAATAGTTCTTGTGCTTGTAGTACCTTGATCGAATGCGATGACATATTTTTTGCTCATATTTTATGATCTTCAAATTAGAAAATGAAATAGGTGCTTAAAACTAAAATAGTAATAGCTATACCTACTACTTTAGCATATTTCCATGGTGTAATATCAATCTCTTCAGTAACTTTTGGAGTGTAAATATTTTGGTTAGGTAACAGTTTGCCCATTATTAACATGAAACCAACATTCATAACAAAAAGAATACCCATAATATGTAAGAAATGCGGGTAGGCTTTTGCTTTTATAACACTCAACTGTTTGAGGTCTGTAATACCGTTAGCCGCTGCTTCGGTAAGCGCCGTTTCTACAAAATGAGGCGCTAATATGAACTGACTTACTAAATACATTAATACACCTACAGTTAAAACAATTTTAGCGCCTAATGCAGGAACATTTTTAGTGGCCATACCAACTACCACTACTGCAAGAATAGGAACACTTAAACTACCTAGAGATTCTTGAATATATGAGAACAAGCCATCGGGAGCGTTAGCAATGAAAGGCGCGATACTCATTGATATAATTGCTAATAACATACCGAAAGCTTTTCCTGCCTTTACCATTTTAAGTTCGGAAGCATCTTTGTTAAAAAATTGACGGTAAAGATCAACTCCAAATAAAGTTGAGCTACTATTTAGTAAACTATTAAAAGAACTTAAAATAGCCCCAAATAGTACGGCAGCAAAGAATCCTAAGAATGCTCCAGGTAACACTTTTCTAACTAATGCCGGGTAAGCTTGATCTGCATTATCTAAATCACTACCAAAAACATGCCATGCGATAATACCTGGTAAAACTACTATGATTGGAATCATGAATTTCACAAAACCAGCTAGGATCATTCCTTTTTGACCATCTGCCAAACTTTTAGCACCGAAAACACGTTGCAATATGGATTGATTGGTGCCCCAATAATACATTTGAGCAATCATCATACCCGTAAAAATAGTGCTGAATGGAATGAAGGAGTCAATTTCTCCTTTGGCGTTAAATTTTTCAGGATTAGCTTCCCATAGGGTACTTAGACCTTCTGAAACATTTCCGTTGCCAATAAGCATCAATCCAAAAATGGGAATCAAAAGCCCTCCAATTAATAAGCCAATCGCATTTACCAAATCTGATACGGCAACAGCTTTTAGTCCACCAAAAATGGCGTATATAGAACCTATAATCCCTATTGACCATACGCAAACCCATATCACAGCGGATTGAGATATGCCTAAAGTGTTTGGTAAATCAAACATGGTGCTAAATGCTAAGGAGCCTGAATATAAGATGGTTGGTAATAGCACAATACCAAAGGCGACCAAAAACAATATTGATAAAATCGACTTTGTTTGTGCATCAAAACGTTCTTGAATAAACTCTGGTATAGTTGTAATTCCCGAGCGCATATATTTTGGTAGTAAGTATATAGCGGTTACAATCATTGAAATAGCAGCCAATGTTTCCCAGGCCATAACCAAAACGCCTTGAGCAAATGATTGACCATTAAGACCCACAATTTGTTCAGCAGAAAGATTGGTTAAAAGAAGTGAGCCCGCTATTGTAATAGCACCTAGACTTCTTCCTCCAAGATAATAGCCATCGGCAGAATTCTCATCTGTTTTACGGGTGGCAAACCAAGCAATAAAGGCTACCAACAGGGTGAATCCAAGAAATGAAACAATTGATAGCGTATCCATGCGTAGTTATTTTTTTAAGGTTAATTGTACTAAACCGCAAGCAGGAACATTAAGTTCTGCTAAGCCTTGGTATAGAGTAAGACTTTCATCATTTACTATGTCTCCTTTGCAATTAAATATACGGCAATTATAATTGCCTAAATTAGATGTGGTTTTAACAATAACACTTGTTGAAAGTTTTGCATTAATAATATCTATGCTTTCAATACTGTCGTCAAGTTGAACCGCATGATCATCATGCAAACCTATAATGGCTAGGTTATTTTTGATTACCGTTTGGATAGGGTAGTTTGCAAGAGGTTTATGTGGAGTGAAATGCCCGGTTGTAATAATATCTTTGTTTTTATTCCAATAATTGGTGTAAAACTTAACCATCTCTAAATGCTCTTTAGGGATTTCATCAAGAATGACTGAGATTTGTGGTACTCCAAAAAGCGTATTAACCATTTGTAATGCGGCAACTTCTAATTGCTCATCATTATGCCAAGTAATCATGTCTGAGTGTACCGCTGTATTTCCCGCCAACATTCTTATATCTGCAATTCTTGTACGATTCATAGTAGCATCTCCAGGACAATCAAAGGCACGAAACATATTGCCGTATTTACGCATTGCTGGTCCTACATACTTCTGCCTGAATTCGATAAAAATATCAGGATTTAATTCTGTAAGCGTTGTTTTAACATCTGTTAAAAGCCTATCTACAGCTGCATTAATGGAACCATAATCCATGTGAGAATTCACGCTTGGCGTGTCATTGTAAAGTCTGAAATCGTCTATAAAGTCAAGTTTAAAACCATCTAAATTCCAATCTAATAAAGCGTTTTTATAAATATTGATAAGATACTCACGTACTTCTGGATATCGGGGATCAAAAACTGGTGCCCATCGATGATCTTCAGTTAAAAATTTCCCTTTGAAGTGTTTATAGGCTTCTGATTTTTTTCCGCAGAAAGGTACAGAATACCAGAAACCAATTTTCATTCCAGTATTGTGAATAGCATTTACAAATTCTTTTGTTTTTGAAATACGCTCTGGATGCCAGTCGCCCGTATAATCATAACCTCGGTTGTCATCATTGGTTTGCCAACCGTCATCAATAATTACAGATTTGTAGCCTAAATTATAAGCTATTTCACATTCTTTAATGAGTATATTTTCATCTAAATTTTGATGAAAATTATACCATGTAGAATAAAGCGGAGTTAAGGCAATATCGGGTACAGATGCAGGTTTTAAATTATCAAACCCTTCCCACCATTGTGAAACGGCTTTCAAAGCTTCAGAAAAATGTTTCTTTTCCTGGTCAATTCTTAATTGAATATTGTAGTTGTCTATTTTAGATTGTTGTTCTAGAAATAGGGTTACATGACAAAAGAAAAAATCGTTTTCTTCTCTTATTCTAGCGTTTAATTCTAATTTGTTTATGGCATTTGAACAAGCGAATGTTATGGCGTTGTTATCATCATGACCAAATAAACTGATTACCGGTGCATCAATAGATATACGAGATTCCATATGATCCATTTCCCAATCTGCCTGTATACGTTTGGCAAAATCGGTGGTTGGTTTCCAAACTCCTTTTATATTATGGGCTGGGATTTTCCATTTAATAGTAATAGGTTGAGGTAATACGGGTGTTTCGGCCGAAATATTAATGTTGAAAATAGAGGTTTCAGAATCTTTTAACTTTGTCGTTATTTCGGTTTTGAAATCACCCATAATACCATCAAATATGATGTCTTCCTCAGTGATGATATAATTGTCTATTATCATTTTATGCTTGTTGAAATGGAAACAAAAAGTGTTTTAGTTTAGGGAAGGATTTTTCGATACGATTGAGTAAAAGTCGAGGTTTACCACCACCTCGACTATTATTCAATCAAAAAAAACCAAACTAAACAAATAATATGTGTGCTATTAATCTCTTAATTATAATTAGGATTTTGATCTAGATTAGGATTAGCGTCTCTTTCAGAGTTAGGTATCCATACTAATTCATGTTTCCCACTTTGGAATGTTCCTCCACTTAAAGATTTTGGGTGATAAGTTTGTGATCCATTGGCAACGTGCATTGACGTTGTTCCCAAATATTCATCAGCAAGGCCCCATCTTACCAAGTCAAAGAAACGGTGACCTTCACCTGCTAATTCCATAGCGCGTTCTTCAATAATGGCTTGACGCATTGCCGCTTGATCAATCCCAGGATTAGTATCTGCGATTAAGTTCAATCCGGCTCTTTCTCTAACCTCATCTATATGTCCAATGGCTTGAGAGGTCATTCCGTTTTCGTTTAAAGCTTCTGCAAGCATTAATAAGACATCTGAATAACGAATTACTCTCCAATTGTTTCCAACATTAGTACCTAAGAAGTCTACAGCGTCTCTTGGACCTAAATCCATTCCAGAATATTTTTTAGAAAAAATAGGTTCCATGCCAGCATCATTTGCAACGGTAATATCTTCTGCCATGTCGGTAGCAAAATCAATACCCCCATAACCTGTTGAGCCAGGATAATCATAAGCTAAGGTTTCATTTCTTCTTACCATATCTCCATTCGCTTCAAATAAAACTTTTAACCATGGGTTCACTACATGACTTCTATCTGGAGATTTTGTTGGTGGCGCATAATCAATATGGTAATTACCCATAGTTCCCGTACCTGGAATATCTGTTCCCCATACGAATGTTTCTTGTCCTAAGTATTGTAATTCAAAAACAGACTCATTGTTATTTTCGTTTGTAATTGAAAAATTCTCACCATAACTACTTGAAGGCAATAGGCTATACTTGCCCACTAAACTCTCTAAAGCAGTAGCTGCAGGACCATATTGTTTCATGTATAAGTAACTTTTTCCTTTTAAAGCTGTTGCAGCTCCTGAAGTTGCTCTACCTAAATCATCGCCAGACCATGATGGTGGTAACATAGTTTCTGCCATTTCTAAATCGGCAATAATTTGAGCCCAAACATCAGCGGCTGGAGCTTGAGATACTAATAGATTATCTAAATCGGGCATTTCTGTTATTAAAGGAATACCTCCTTGCTCACCAGAACCTACATTACCATAAAGGTTTAAAAGATACCAATAATCAAAGGCTCGTAAAAAATAAGCCTGACCTACGAGTTCTGGAGCATCAATTTTAGTATTTATTATAATATTGTTACATCTAAAAATAGATTTATAAAGTTCTTGCCATGGCTCAGTTGCCCAACGATCTCCTGGGTTTCCTAAAAATGTTGACATAGCTGTATTCGACCCGAAAGGGAATACGTTAAATTCATCTGATCTTAATAAGGCCCCTGTATGAATAATTCTTCCCCAGAAAAATGTTCCTGTTACAGGGTGAAAGGCTCCATTTATTGCCGAATTAACTTGTTCTTCAGAGGTTCCGAAATTAGCCGTAGATGTGGCATTGTTATTTTCTTGGTCTAAAATGTCATTTGAGCAGGCAAAGAATGTGAGTACTAACGACAAGCACACTATACCGAATAATGATTTTATTTTAAATATTTTTTTCATAATGATTTATTAAAAAGTTACTTGAAGTCCTAACATGAAAGTTCTTGCATTTGGATATGCACGTTGATCTAACCCTCTACCAAGTAAAGAATTTACATTAGCTCTTACACCAGGAACACCTGAGTTTAGATTGGCTCTACCACTATTTGTGGATGCTACATCTGGGTCATAACCTGTATAATCAGTGATAACAAAAACGTTTTGTATGTTCAAGGATAATCTTGTTTTCTTAATCCATTCAGCTCCAAATATGCTTTCTCCAAAATTGTATCCAATTTCAAGATTTCTCAATCTGAAATAAGATCCTTTTTCAACAAAGAAAGATGAAGGTTCTTTATTTCCGGCCTCATCATCAACCGAAGCTCTAGGAATATTAGTGTCTGTATTTGTTGGCGTCCAAGAGTTTAATACTTCTGTTAATTTTCCGCCATCTTGCCAAAGAATATTGTAATATCTACTTAAGTTATAAACTTCATTTCCTGATACACCATTAAAGTTTACTGTAAAATCGAATTTTTTATAATTAGCATTAAAGTTAATACCATATGTAAAATCTGGCGTAGGATCTCCAATAATGGTTTGATCGTCTGAAGTTATTCCGGGAATACCATCTGTGTCGATTCTAACAAAATCACCAGTTGCTGGATCTACTTTATCTTCTACTTTGTAACCATAAAAGGCACCAACGGGACCATTAGATTCTGTTCTATTAACAACTCTTAAATCTTCATCTACCCCCGGTCCTAAGATGGTTGTTGGTATATCTTTGGCCTCATTTTTAAGGTTGAATGAGAAATTCGTGCCAACTGTGTATGTGAATTCACCTTCAGATTTTCTGTAAGTCAGGTCAAATTCAAAACCGTTATTAACTAAAGTACCTGCATTTCTTACTACTGGTAAACTTACACCTGCTGTTGAAGGCACTGCTATTGGAACTAAGGCATCTTCCACATCCTTTGTATAGTAATCTGCTGAAAATGTTAAGGCGCTATTTAAGAACGACATATCGACACCAATATCGAAAGTTTTAGTAGTCTCCCATACTAAATTCTCATCTGCCAAAGTAGTTTGAGCTAGGCCATTTGCAATTTTATCGTTAAAACTTGTGTTTGATTGATTAGCAATGAAAACAGCTTGTGTAGGATAAAAATCATCAGGATAAGACCCCAGCTCACCATAAGACATTCTTACTTTGAAGAAGTTGATTGTTTCAGATTTCCAAAATTCTTCATTACTAATATTCCATGCTCCTGAAACTGCTGGAAAATAACCAACCTGGTTGTTTTTTGCAAACCTGGAAGAAGCATCTCGTCTCATAGTTCCAGAAAAGATGTATCTGTCATCATAATTATAATTAAGTCTTCCGAAGTAAGATGTTAATCCAGCTTTATTAGTTTCTCCTAAAAGGTTATTTTGATCGCTTGCTGGTAATGCGCCCACAACTCTAATACTATTCGCCGGAGTACCTTGGCCGTAAACTCCACTACTGTTTTGGTTTTCAATAAATCTCGTGTAACCTAAAACAGCAGAGACTTTATGAACTTCATTAAATGACTTTTCATAACTTATTGTTGGTTCTAAAAGTAGATTAATGTCTTCAATTCTAAAATCTGTAAGATCATTTTGATCATTTACATTTCTAACAGCATCTACATCACTCATAAAATATGTTGGTGTAAATTGATAACGTTTTACATTTCGGTAATCAACTCCTAGATTTAAACCCGCTTTTAAGTTTTCGGTAATATTATAATCAAGCTTTAAGCTTGCAAATAAAGTACGTGTAGTTTCTAAGTTGTCTTCAAGAGAAGCTAACCCGAATTGATTTACACCACCAGGACCTTGAACATCTGTAGATGGTGCTTCAAAACCACCTTCATTATTTGAGTTTCTTAATCTTACGGTTGGTGCCGTAGTTCCATCAAAACCATACCAGTTGTTATCTTGTAATTTTCCTTCTGCTAAACCAACAGATTCGGTTAGTTTAAATTTCCCGAATTCGTGTGTACTATTAAATCTTGCGTTTAACCTTCTAAATCCAGAGCCTATTAAAATACCTTCTTGATTAAAGTAATTTATAGATGAAAAATAGGTCGATTTTTCACCACCACCTGATAAAGAGAAGCCGTAATCTTCAACTAATCCATTTTTCAAATTTTCATCTTGCCAGTTGGTGTCAACATTATTCCAATTTACATTTGTTGAACTTCCATCATTAGCAAACCTTTGGTTTAGGTAGTTTGTGTATTGTTGACCATTAATGAAGTCTAATTTTTTACTTGGTGTGTCAAAACCTATTCTAGTATTGACATTAACTTCTAAATCTCTATTTTTTATACCATGCTTTGTTTTTATTAAGATTACACCATTAGCAGCCCGAGAACCATAAATGGCAGCAGCGGCAGCATCTTTTAAAACAGATATATTTTGGATATCTGTAGCATTAACATATCTCATATCGTCAACAAATAAACCGTCAACTATGTATAAAGGGTCTGCATTACTTAAAGAGTTTACCCCTCTAATAAACACATTTCCTTTAGCTCCAGGTTTTCCCCCAGGATTCTCCACTTGAAGACCTGTAAGTTGTCCTTGAAGCGCAGCAGTTGGGTTACCTGCAACGGTAGTAGCTAACGCCTCTCCTTTTACTGTTCCTACAGAACCTGTAAGCTCCCTTTTGTTGGATGTACCATAACCAACAATAACTACTTCATCTAAAGCTGCTGCATCCTCAGTCATTACTACGGTTAAGGTTGCTTGGTCTCCAATTGGCACTTCTATTGTTTTATAGCCAACATAGCTAAAAACAAGAATATCTGATGCACTTACATCGTCTAAAGTAAAATTTCCATCAAAATCGGTAGTAACACCATTAGTGGTATTTTTTACTATAATGTTCACTCCTGGAAGAGGAAACTGATCATCTGTTACCGTTCCCGAAACTGACTGAGTTTGAGCGTGACCTCCAACCCACATCATGGAGCAGAGAAAGCCAAAAAATAGTCTAAGTACGTTTTTTTTCATAAGTCTGTATTTAAGTTAGTTTAAGTATGCTATAGTATGCTACTTTGTAAAAAATATACAAGTGTGCTACACTATGCTACAGTGCAAATATATAAAAATATTTCAAAAAACTAATAATTTGCAAAAAAATCACTCAAAATATTAACATATATGAATAAAATGACGTGATTTATTGCTATAATGAACTTCTATGGATAAGCTCTGAGGGTATTATTTTTCTAGTATGTTCTCTGGTTTTTACAAAATTTGCCGATTCTATTGCCATTTTTTTAAAATCTGTCGAAATAGTTGTTATTCCACCAAATATAATTTCCTTTATGGCATTGTCATTATGTGCAAGAACACCAATATCCTTTCCTATTGTATAGTTTTTGGTTTTACCGTCTCTTAGAATTTCCCACAAATTTGTGTCATCAATAAAGAAGTATAATGTATTTTTTACAATACTGTTTTTTTTGTATTGTTTCTCAACTTTTGCACTAATCTTATTTTCTTTAACAAACTCATTAAAAGCATTTAGAATGCCTATAGGATAGTCTGAATCTTCCTTAAAAAATAGGATGAATTTATTGTATTTTTTTATTTCAAAAATTAGTTTTTGCAATTGGTTATAAGTTGAATTTTCAAACTCTTGCGTGATATAAGAATAATCTTGAGGCATTGCAAGTTGCCTATCAACAATTAATAGCTTATCAAAAGGGAATTTAGTCAATAAAGTCTTGATGTCAGGGTGTTGAATAGGGGCAACCACATACATGCCATATCTCCCCGAAATACGTGCAAAAATATCTTTAAAAACATCGAGGTTATTATGATGGAAGAATACATTAATAATGTATTTCCCACCCAATTCTTCTCTGAATTTATTATAAAAATCTTCCTGGAAAGCATGGAAAGCAAAGAGAACTAAGGCAACACGAAGTTTTGTTTTGGTATTTTCATCGGCAATATAATACCCTTTGAAATTTTTAGACTCTACAATGCCCCGACCTTTTAAATCTTCATAAGCTTTCACTATTGTTTTTCGTGCATAACCCACTTCGGCTACCATTTTATTTATTGAGGGCAAGCGGTCTCCTTTTACTAAATCTTTAGATTCTATGGCAGCAATAATAGCATTAATAAGTTTTTCATGCTTGGTTAATGTTACAACTTCTTTTAGTTTTTCAATGTTTTCGAATAGTACGCTCATATATATAGGCTATCTAAACCTTGTTTATAATAGTTTATAACTGAAATTTCTTTGTAAAGTATTAAAAATAAAAAAGAGGCTAAAATATATTTAGAATCTTTTTTAAGATCGTTAAGAATAAAATAAACTACTACAAATTTTAGCAAGAAAACTTATATTTGAGCAGGCTACGGTTAAAGCATAATTGTTTTGAATGGCTGAACTAAAAACAACATCAAATGAAATATAACATCATCGTATTATTCTTTCTTAGTAATCTTATGTCATTTTCTCAAATTCTGGATTGGGAAAACCCTGAAGTTATTGGAGTGAATAAAGAAGCACCTCACGCCTATTTTATTTCTTATAATGCAGTGGATAATGCTTTAAAAGATGAATTAAATACTGAACATTATAAATCGTTAAACGGTGTTTGGCAGTTTAATTGGAGTGAGAATGCCGATAAACGCATCAAAGATTTCTATAAATTAAATAGTAATGATTTAAAAGATGAAATTACTGTTCCTTCTAACTGGGAATTGCAGGGATTTGGGTATCCTTTTTATGCCAATATTACCTATCCATTCCCCAAGAACAAACCTTTTGTGCCTCATGACTATAATCCTGTAGGGCAGTATAAAAGAACATTTAATATCGATGCATCTTGGGAAGATAAAGAAATTCATATTCATTTCGGAGCTGTAAAATGTGCTTTCTATATATGGGTTAATGGTGAAAAAGTAGGGTACAGTCAAGGGAGTAAGTTACCAGCAGAGTTTAATATTACCTCATTTGTAAAGTCAGGAAAGAATGAAATAGCTGTTGAAGTTTATAAGTTTACTGATGCTAGTTATATTGAAGATATTGATTTTTGGCGTTTAGCGGGAATAGAGCGAGATGTGTTTTTACATGCCAGACCAAAGCTAATGATTCATGATTTTTTTGCCAAAACAACTTTGGATGAGTCTTTAGAAAATGGTCTTTTAAATTTGTCTGTTGATCTTAAGAATAGGACCTTTAGAGAATTAGCAAAAGTAACTGTGCAGCTTTATGATGCCAATAAGGTTGTTTATAATTCAAGCCAAGATATAACTGTAAAAAAAGGAGCGTATAAGACACTTAATTTTGAGTCTACCATTAAAAACGTAAGTCCTTGGTCTGCAGAAACCCCAAGTCTTTACACCCTAATTATCTCTTTAAAAGATAGTAAGGATAAGTTATTAGAATGCACATCGCACCAAGTAGGGTTCAGAACTATTAAACTTAAAAATGGTCAACTCTTAATTAATGGTCAACCTGTTTTATTTAAGGGGGTTAATCGCCATGAGCATGATCCTAAACTAGGACATGTTATGACTAAAGAGATGATGCTAAAAGATATTGAGTTAATGAAACAATTCAATATCAACGCGGTAAGGACATCGCATTATCCCGACGATCCTTATTGGTATAAATTATGTAATAAATATGGGCTTTATGTTATTGACGAAGCCAATATTGAAGCGCATGGATATGGCTGGATTGTTAATGAAGTAGCAAGAGATCCAAGCTATTACAAATCCATTACAAATCGAATTCAACGTTTATTTTATAGAGATAAGAATAACCCTTCGGTAGTTATTTGGTCTATGGGAAATGAAGCCGGAACAGGTCAACCTTTTATTGATAGTTATAATTGGTTAAAAAAGATGGATAATTCGCGTTTGGTTTCTTATGATAGAGCGGAAGTTGACCCGGACTTTGACCATATTCGCCATACGGACATCATTGGCTATATGTATGCCCCTATTGTAGATATTAAAAAAGAGCATTTACCCACAAATCCAGAGCGCCCTTTTATTTGGGTAGAATACGCACATTCTATGGGGAACAGCACAGGAAATCTTAAAGAATTGTGGGATTTTGTTAGGGAAGAACCTCGTGTTCAAGGTGGCTTTATTTGGGATTGGGTAGATCAAGGGATTGCTGTTAAAAATACCGAAGGACAATCATATTGGGCTTATGGAGGTGATTTTGAACCAGAAGGGAAACAACATTCGGGGGCCTTTTGTTTAAATGGTTTGATTTTTCCAGATAGAAGTATTCAGCCTGCGCTTTGGGAAGTTAAAAAGCAGTATCAAAATATTCACATGAAAATGTTAGATTCGAAAGAACTAACCTTTGAAATTTTTAATGAAAACTTTTTTACCAATTTATCTGAATTTAATTTAGATTGGGAACTGCTAGATAACGGTATTCGAATTTCTAAAGGAGTCTTACCTGTTGATGGAGCCCCCTTATCAAAACAGACTTTAAGTTTAAAGGAAGAAATTTTAAACTTAAATGTGAATCATGAATATTTAGTTAATTTTAGTTGGAAGCTTAAGGAACCAAAGCATCTATTAGGTAAAGGGCATGAGGTTGCTAAGAGTCAGTTTAATATTCAAAAACCAAAATACAATTCTGTAGAACCTAAACTAGATAAAAAGATTAAAGTTCAAGAGTCCGATACCCAAATTGAAGTTATCTGCAGTCAGGGCATTGTTATCAAGTTTGATAAGTTAAAAGGAAATTTATTTGCTTATGAAATGAATAATCAAAACTGGATGGCTGCTCCGCTCACTTTAAACACATGGAGAGCACCAATTGACAATGATTTAGGATATAAAATGACCAGTAAATCTTCAGATTGGAAAGCTATTGAATCTAAGTTAGAATTAAAACGAACCTCTTGGAACGTATTGGAGAATAATAATGTCATGATAAGTGTTCAAAAGTCAAATGAAGCTATTGCAAATTTCTTTATTAACTATACTATCGAGAGTACGGGAAAAATAAAAGTTCAGTATGTTTTTGAAAGGGAAGGCGGTAGTGGCTTAATACCTCGTATGGGTATGAATCTTAAGTTAAAAGATAATATGAATCAAGTGTCTTATTATGGAAGAGGACCTCATGAAAATTATCCAGATCGTAAGGAATCTGCATTTTTAGGAGTTTATAAAGCCGAAGTAGAAGAGTTTTATGTGCCTTATATCAGACCTCAAGAAAATGGGTATAGAACAGATACAAGGTGGATAACGATTAAGAATAAAGAAAATCGAGGGCTGAAGTTTTCAAGTGCTCAGTATCTTAATTTTAATATCAATCATTTTAATAATGAAGATTTTGAGCCCACAGGAGAAAATCGGCATACTACAGATATTGTTCCTCGTAACCATGTTAATGTAAATATCGATTACAAACAAATGGGCGTAGGAGGAGATACGAGTTGGGGACTTTTGCCGTATCAAGAATATTTGATATTTCCTGAGCCTATGAAGTATACCTTTTTGATTGAGCCTGTTTTGGAATAACTTATGCGTTAATAAAGTGAATCATTTCATTTATAGCTTCATTTAAATGCTTGGGTAGTTTTTGTTTCGTGTAGGGATGTTTTGCCCCAAAAACATGGTTTGCTCCACAAATTATTTTTAAATGGCTTTCAGGATTCCATTGATGGAGTTGTTTAGCTTCATCAACTAAAACACTCGAGTCATCATCACCATGAATAATTAAGTATGGAATGTGTAGGTTACATACGGCTCGTTTGATGGTGAGTCGTTCTTCATTTTTTATAAAGTCTTCATAAAACTGATAGTAATGAGGCATCTGCTGCTTTGTTCTCTCGTTTAAAACATATTTTACTCCATCTTTTTTCCATGATTCTAATTCTCCTGTTGTTGCGGTGCGTTTGCCATAATCGCATACGCCAGCAAGACTAATTACTTTTTTAATTCTGTTATCTTCTTCGGCTATAATGGTTACAATACCACCGGCCCTACTATGGCCTATTAGGATAATGTTGTTTAAATCTACATCTTTTTTTAGATCAGAATTGGAGGAAACCCAATCAATAACTGCTTTTAAATCATCTAATTCTATAGAGTAGTTGTTGTTCCCAAAAGCTTCTAAATCGGGGAAATCAATAGGATGTTCTATGGTCCCACCGTTATGCGAAAAATTGAATTTTATAAAAAAGAACCCCGATTCGGCAAATGTTTTAGCCATCAAATCCCAGGCTCCCCAATCTTTAAAACCTTTATAACCATGGCAAAATATGATTACTGGTTTTTCATGTTCCTTATCATTATAAAAAACATCAGCAAGTATTGATTTTTCGTGCTTTCCTGGAACAATTATATTTTTGGTTATCGTCATTTTAAACGTCTTTTTCTATAAAGTCAATTTTTGGATCACAAATATCGCGAATAAGCTTTGTTAGTTCAATTTTAAAGGCATTTAAAGTCTCTTCTGTAATTAATGAGTCTTTGGATCTAGAATAAGTACTTTCTTTTTTAGAAAACTTCATAAACCCTGAACTTAAATTTTTAAAGGAGATGATTCCTGCTTCAAATGGTGAGTTTAATATTTTTGATTGTTGCATCATATATGCATAAGATAACACTTGAAAACTTTTACTATACTTTTTGTAATCGGTTGTTATATCTTCCCAATTAACAATTTCTACCTGATTGGGTAGTACACTTCCTGTTTTGTAGTCTATAATTCTTGTGATACCATTATATTCATCAACTCTATCTACTTTTCCTTTTAAAACAATTGGGAAATTTAATTCTGGAATACTAATCGAAACTTGATTATCAGCTTCTATGGCCATGATTTTTATTGTATTTCCTGAA
Organism: uncultured Algibacter sp.; assembly: GCF_947495925.1. Taxonomy (GTDB): domain Bacteria; phylum Bacteroidota; class Bacteroidia; order Flavobacteriales; family Flavobacteriaceae; genus Algibacter_E. Next base: position 678,128 of record NZ_CANMAU010000001.1, on the reverse strand, counting down.
CTTATTGCTTTAACTTCATAATCTAAGAAATTAGAAACATAGCGCTTAGCTATTTCATAAATGATTAGGTTCTTTCCCTTGTTAATATCCCCTTCTTTATATTCATTTTGAAAGTGATAGCTAACTCGTTCATCAATATTTAACCTCAATTGTTTAATGATCTCAATGGTTAGAGTTTTTCCTGTCAAAGGTTTATAGAAATCTTCTAAAGTGTTATGTACAACGGTTCCTAAGGTGTTCGCTGCAACGGTTTCTTCTACTTCATTATGATCTTTAATTTTTAATATTTTTTGATAATAAAAGTCAATGGGGTTTCTTATATAATTGGTTAGGGAGGATGGTGAAAATCCTTCATTAGCTAAATTAACTAATGCTTTCTGTAATTCTGGAGTTTTGTGAATACTATTTAGCTTTGTCTCAATAATTGGAACCTGAGGAGTAACAATTTGATGTTTAATTTGGTGTATGTCTTCCAATTCAAGTTGTGTAATAAATCTACTTTTTTCTCCACCTGTTAATACATCGGCTTCAGTATTATATAGAATAAATACTTTTTTAGCACGTTGTAGAAGTCGATAAAAATGGTAGGTGTAAACAGCATCTTTTTCCTTATATGTGGGTAAGTTATTTTCTAATTTTACATCAAATGGGATGAAAGAATTATTACTTTTTCCAGATGGCAAAATACCTTCGTTGACTGATGAAATAATAACAGTTTCAAAATCTAGTACACGAGATTCAAGCATACCCATGATTTGAAGACCTTGTAATGGTTCTCCCTGAAAATCTAAAGATTCCGAGCTTAAGAGTTCTTTATAAATACTATATAGTCCTTTGATGTCTTTTAAATGTTGATGTTCTGAATTTAACCTATGGATTTGGTTAAATAACTCATTGAATCTGAAAAGATATTCTAAGGAAAGTAAGTTTGAATTTTTATCCTGATCTAAATATGTTTTTATTTCTAGGATTAATTTGGAACAAGTTTCTAAAGTTTTATCGATGGAAACATTCCAGTTTGAAAAAAGTAAGTCAATGATATGATTTGATTCGTTGGCTATCTCTTTTAAACGGGATAAGCTAATATAAATAAGGTTGTTGTTTTCAATAGATTCGATAAGTTTAGTTGCCCAGTCTATATTTTTATTAAGAAATAAAGGGCGAATATATTGATGTGATATTATGGATATAACTTCTTTAAAATAAAATGTGTTTGAAGGTTGCTTATGCAAGTTAAGTAAGGCATCAAATAGGGACGCTAATGGAATAGATTTTAGAGGAAACCCCATGGTTATATTCAGGGAGTTAATAGTATTGGGAATTGAATTTAGTACAGGTATTAATAGACTTTCATCACCTAAAATAACAGCAGTGTTTTGCAGTGTAGTATTATTTTCTTGTAACTTTTTTAATAAAGAACCAATATATTTGGCTTGCCCAATATTTTTAGGAATCCCAAATGCCGAAATGTGTTTTGGTTTTGAATAGTTTTGTGAGATCCAGTTGAATGAGTTTTTTTCAAAGTAGTTCCAGTTCTTTTTATGGTGTCTTAAAAATAAGCCAGCATCATGCTTTTCATTTTCGATAAAAACAGTGTCAGTGTCCCAATAAATGTTAGCTAAGTTGGTTTCAAGAAGTTTTTGAATTATGGTTTCTTCGGCGTTGTTTAATGCATTAAAACCTAAGAATACATGTTGTTTGTTTGAATTTTTGATATAAGAATTTATTTGATTTACAGCTTCTCTATAAATCAATCCTTGGTATCCTATTTGTTTGTTTTTTAAATGTTTTGTAAAATGATCATAATACAAGTAGAGTTTATTCCAAAAAGCAAGGTAGTTTTTAACAAAATCTGTTTTTGGTTCTTCTAAAGACCAATGTTTTAGATCTTCAATAGCACTTAGATAATCGAAGATCTGCTCTTGAGGAATGAGGTAGCGATCTATTTCGTTAAAGTCCTGAAGTAAAATTTGCGCCCATTTTGAAAATAATTCAAATGAATCATGCTCGGACTGGTTTGTTACAGTGCAGTAAGAGGAGTAAAACTCAAAAAGAAGCTCTGTATTCGAGATGTTTTTTAGTTGGGATAGGTCCTCTACAAACTCTTCAATACTAATTATATTGGGAGAGAAGATCGTTTGTTTTATTACTTTAGGAAGTTGATGTTTTAAGAAGACACCAGCACGTTTGCTTGGTAGTATAAAGGTTAATTTGGAGAAATCGGTATTTTGTTTTTTTAAATCGTTTAATACATCAAGAATGAAAGTCGTCATGTTATAAAAATAAAAAACGCTTCGGATATCCGAAGCGTTTTTAAATATATTTATTTTAAACTTAAACTAACTCGTAATTAGTCTTTGTTTAAGTTAATTTCAACACGTCTGTTATTTCTTCTTCCAGCTCTTGTTTTGTTAGTATCAAGAGGTTTAGACTCTCCATAACCTGCAGCAGAAAGTCTACCACCGTCAATACCACCTTTAACTAAGTAATCTTTAACAGAGTTAGCTCTAGAGTCAGATAATTTTTGGTTTAAAGTTTCGCTACCAACACTATCAGTATGACCTTCAATGTTAAATTTAGCATTAGGATATTCTTTTAAGATATCAATAATGTTTTGTAAAACTTCAGCTGACTGATTTTTAATAGATGCTTTACCAGTATCGAATAAGATGGTTTTAGCGTAAGCATTTAATGCTTTTCTAACAGCCTCAGTAACTTCAGGACAACCGTTATTTGCAACAGTACCTTTTACATCTGGACATTGATCATCTTTATCAATAACACCATCGCCGTCAGTATCAGGCCAAGGGCAACCGTTATTTGCAGCAGGACCAGCAACATCTGGACATTTATCATCTCCGTCAGCAACACCATCACCATCAGCATCTGGACATCCGTTTAATGAAGCTAAACCAGCAACAGTAGGACATTTATCATCTTTGTCAGCAATACCATCACCGTCAGTATCAGGACAACCATTTAACTCTGCAATACCAGCTTCGTTAGGGCAATCATCTTTGCTGTCTTCTATACCATCACCGTCAGTATCAGGACATCCGTTGAATGCTTCTAAACCAGCAACTTCTGGACAAGCATCATCTTTGTCGTATATACCATCTCCATCAGTATCAGTTCCACCAAATTTAATAGAAAGACCTAAACTGTGTTGGAAATGTTTAGATAAGTAATCTTCAAAAGCATGTTTATAAGTGGCTTGATAAGTTAAACCAACATTTTCGCTAAGCCATATGTCTAAACCAACTGTTCCGTTTAAAGTACCAGCACCAACTTCATCAACCCAAGTGTAACCACCACCAACACCAACGAAAGGTGTTATAGTTGTTCCTTCAGTAAAGGCGTACTTAATAGTACCATCTAAACCATAATAAGATAAATCGGCAGCATCAGCTTCACCAAATTTGTCGATTTTGTTTAATGATCCCGAAATTCCAAAAGAAAACCCGTTATTAATGTGTTTAGAAACAGAAAGTACGGATAAAGAAGGTAAAATGTTCCAGTGATCTGTAGCATTGAAAAATTCGTCAAAATAATCTCCTTGTGGAAAATCTTCTCCAACAGGATAAAAATCAACTGCGTTTACACCAATGGAAATCTGCCATGGATTGTTTTTGTCTTGTGCGTTAACGTTACTGCAAACAAGTACGAGCAACATAGCGGCTAATAATCTGCTAAGATTTTTCATATTCAAAAGTTTAATTTTTAAGTGTTAATTGTAAACAAAAGTAAGTTGTTAAATTTTATTAACAAAGACAAATATATAAAAATATTGAAGATTCTCTTTGTCTATAGGTAGTTCAGAATGATTTTAGATAAAATTTAAGTGCTTCTAAGCTCTGAAAAAGCCTCTGAAGCTTTGCTTAATGGGGGTTTCTTATTTTACCTATGTTTGTACTTTAATTCTTGCATTATTTTGAGATTCTTTGAGGTTAAAGAAACTCAATTCTATCATTAAAAGGGATCTAAAATATTTTAACATCAATAGCATCATTAATATAAATAAGAATCTTCCTTTTAACACTAATATTCATGTCCTCTAAAACATCTTGATAAGATTGTAGTTGCTGTTGATGCATTTTATCAGGCAGGCCTGTTTTATAATCCAAAATGACAGCTTCGTTTTCAGAATTTAAGACAATTCTATCTGGCCTTAAAATGATACCTTCTTTTGAAATAATATCACGTTCATTATATACCTTATTTTTCGAAATAAAATAGTTTTTAAGCTCTTTATGAGTAACTATTTGAAGGATAGTCTGTTTTAAGAAAATGGATTGTTGTTGACTAATTAAGCCCGTGTTAATAAAGTTATTGATTATCCCATTTACATCATCAAAAGTGATTATTTGAGACATTATATTATGAATTAAATTACCTCTTTCAATGGCCTCTTGCTGATTAGTATCCCATAAATAGCCTGATTTTGCGATGACTTTGATATTGTGATCTTCCTTGGCTGTAGAAATAAATTCAGTCATTAAAATAGTATTGTTTTCAGAATCAGATCTATCGAAATATTTTTTTGAATTACCAAAGGAGAAAACTAACTGGGAGTCATTCCAAATTCCTAAATGTTGCAGGTAACTAATAAATAGGCCAGAATATTTTTTATTATTAACAACACCTTTAGAAGTTATATCTTTAACTGAAATAACATAGAGTTGTTCTACAGCCCGTGTTAACACAACATATAGTAAATTAATACTGTCTAATTCAAGCTCAGATTGATGTTTATTATATATCGCTTTCCCTTGCTCTCCATAAAACTCAAAATCCTTATTATAATTTAATAAGGTTTGAGTAAAACCATTATATAGTTTATTATCTAGAGCGTACCATTCTTTAGGATCAATATCCTCATATATATTGATATCAGCATAGGGGAAAATAACTGCGGGAAATTCTAAGCCTTTCGATTTATGAATAGTCATAATTTGAACCGCATTTTGCCCTACCGGAGAGATAATACTTAAGTTTTCTTTTTTCTTTTCGAAATGATTTAGAAAACCTTGAATGTCTGAGCCTTTATTTTCTGAAAAATCTAGAACCACGTCTAAATAAAATTGAATGTAGGCATTAGATTGGGAAACTAGATTGAAGCTTCTAACCATGGTTTCAACTAAATCATATAGCGGCAGTTGAGTTAATCTTTCAGTTGAAATGTGAACATTGTATTTTGCGAAACTTTTAAATAAGGACGACGTATCTAGGTTTATATGATTTGTAAAAAAATCATGTTTATCTGTGATATTAAAAAGATTTGTAAGATAATTGAGAACCTTAATCTTTATTTCATTGTTTTTTGGCTGTATTAAAAATGCTAATAGATCATTTATAAATTTAACTTCGAGAGAATTTTCTAGTAATAGCGTTTCAGAGGATATTATTGGAATACCCTGAAGGCTTAAGTAGTTGGCTATAGCAACACCTTCTTTTTTCTTTCTAATAAGTACACAAATATTATCTAGTCTAAATCCGTTTTCTAAACACTCTTTAATTTTATTTAAGACGATTTCAGGGAAAATAGAGTTTCGATCATCATCTTTGTCTATTTCTAAAAATGATAACTCCACATATCCATCATTTTTCTTAATGATATTTTGACTTCCATTTTGGTAAAGATCTTGGTAATCAGCATTACTGAAAACATGGTTAGCCAAAAACGTGAAAAACCCATTATTGAAATTTACTATTTCTTTAAAACTTCTATAGTTTTCTTCAAGATCTCTGATGTCTTGCTCAGCATGAAATGGTTTACTTGTTTTATTAAATAAACTTATAAACTGTTCTGCTTTACCACCACGCCAGCGGTAAATAGCTTGTTTTGCATCTCCAACAAGCATGACGCTCCCTCCTTCAGAAGCTAGTGCGTTAGCCAATAAAGGGACTAAGTTTTTCCATTGGATAACTGAGGTGTCTTGAAATTCATCAATGAAATAATGCTTGAATTTTTCACCTAAGCGTTCATAAATAAATGGAGTTGGTTGTGTGGAGATTTCCTTACTAATAATAGCATTAAATTCGGAAATAAGCATCTTGTTTTGCTCCTCTTTTAGCTGTATAAGTTCATTGTTAATGGCATTTAAAACTGAAAGTGGCGTGACATTTTTATAAAAGACTTTGAGAAATTTTAGATTAAAAACTTCACGTTTAATGTTTTTATAAAACACTTCAATTTCGGGTAGTAAAGCATCAATAGTATCTGCTAAATTCGAACTTATTGTTTTATTGTAGATACCTTTTCTTTCAGAAATATTTTCCTCTAGTTTGTTGTTGTAAAGACCATTTAAATCTAATTTCTTAATTTTCTTAAAATGGTTAGGTAAAGTGCCTCGCGTAAAATCAGTATACTCTAAACCAGCTTTATCAATTAAAGTTAAAACGTCTTGAGCGTTATTTATGATTTGTTTTTTTGAGTTTGAAATTTCTTTGTACAGATGATTTTTTAGAGCTTCAAAATCGGCTAGAGTTTTATCCTTTAAAGAGTCAATAAAAGGTTTATCATTTTCATTTACCAGTAGTTTTGCTATTTTATTGAAATCATAAGAAACGTCCCAGCTTTTATCATCGTCTGCTTTTTCAATTGCAAAGTCAACCAAGACTTTAGTGAGTTCTTTATGTGTTCCTGTTTTAGCAATTAGGCTGTCTACGGCTTCATTAAGCAACGTATTTTGGTCAAGCTCAACCTCAAAGTTTAAAGGTAGTTTTAAGTCGTGAGCAAAAGTTCTTATTATTCTATGTGTAAAACCATCAATTGTTGAGATATCAAAAGCTGCGTAATTATGAATAATAGTGTCTAGTAATAATTTAGATTTTCTCTGAAGTTTCTCAGGTTCTATATCTAGTTCAACAGCAATGGATTCAAACATGCTATCCTTTTCATTTATTACATTAGGCTTTGAGAATACTACGAGCGCATCAATAATCCGCTCTTTCATTTCTGCAACGGCCTTGTTTGTAAAGGTTATAGCCAGAATTTGTTTAAAGTGAAATAAGTTATCAGATTGAAATAAATGTTTTAAATATTCTTTTACCAAAGTATAAGTCTTTCCGCTACCTGCAGAGGCATTATATATGGTAAAAGGTTGTGCTTTTGGCATCTATGATAATTTGCTTACAAGATAAAAACTATCAATGGTTTCATAACAATTTATTATTTTTAATTGACTTGTTTTATGTGTAAATTTGAATGAATTTAAATATTAATAAAAAACAAATAATTATGGCTTTTGAATTACCGAAATTAGAATATGCGTACGATGCTTTAGAACCTCATATGGATGCGCGAACTATGGAGATACATCATACTAAACATCATCAAGGATATACTAACAATTTAAATAATGCCATTACTGGTACAGATTTAGAAGGAAAGACTATTGAAGATATTTTAACGAATTTAGATTTGGAAAATGGAGCTGTTAGAAATAACGGGGGAGGATATTACAATCATTCATTATTCTGGACAGTTATGAATCCTGAAGATAGAGGTTATTTATCGGGAGAATTAAAGGATGCAATTGAAGCTGCTTTTGGTTCTAAAGATGAGTTTATTGCTGCGTTTAGTAAAGCCGCTGCAACACGTTTTGGTTCAGGATGGGCATGGTTATGTGTACATAAAGGAGGTAAAATTGAAATTTGTTCTACACCTAATCAAGATAACCCTTTAATGCCAGGAGTAGGCTGTGGAGGGACGCCAATTTTAGGTTTAGATGTGTGGGAGCACGCTTACTACTTAAACTATCAAAACCGTCGTCTTGATTATATCAATGCGTTTTTTAGCGTAATTAATTGGAATGAAGTTGAGAAGCGTTATGCGGAGGCAAAGTAATTAGTTTCAAAAAATACCTAATAGAAATAAGTCGTCTGAGAATTAATTTTTCAGGCGATTTTTTTTGAAAATTTTTAAGGAAAGTTTATAAAATGAAAAAGGTGAACGAGAGTTCACCTTTTTGCCCCAAATCTACCATGAACTTAACCTACTTATGTTATGGTGGTTCAAATATAGGATTGTAATAGGTGCTACTAAAATTTTTTAGTTAAACGGCTCAATTATTGGCTTAACAGAGTACTAGGGTATTACTACAGGTGAAATGCAAATAAATGATTGGATATATTAAAGGAAACTAAAACGCATAAAAAAAGGCGAACAAGCGTTCACCTTTTTTTGCCCCAAATCTACCATGAACTTAACCTACTTATGTTATGGTGAGAGCAAGTTATATGTATTTTAGATAACCTGAATATTTATTAGACGAATAACGCATTTATAGGATGAAATACATTATTTGCGGTTTATCAGTAATTAATTATGAATTTCGTAATTAATATGCACGTTCTTTATTTCCTTCGTAAAAATTAATAAATGCTCTGTTTACCACACGGTTACCTCCAACAGTTGGGTAGTTTCCTGTAAAATACCAATCCCCTGAATGGTCTGGACAGGCTTTATGTAGGTTTTCAACTGGTTGAAAAATAATTTTTACTTCTGCTTTTATGGAATCATCACTTAGTAATTCTGAAATTTTATCAGAAATCTGCTCGTCTGTAAATGGATTATATATTTCCTTAACAAAATTTTGAACATGTTTGTCGTCCAAATTGGTTTGTTTCAAACACTTATTATAAACCTCTTCAACAATGTGGTATGTGTTGGCCTCCTTTAATAATTCTAAGGCAGCTCTAAAAGCAACTAAACTTTCTAGGTTGGCCATGTCTATACCATAACAATCTGGATATCGAATTTGTGGTGCAGATGATACTACAATGATTTTCTTCGGATTTAAGCGATCTAACATTTTAAGGATACTCATCTTTAAAGTGGTTCCTCTTACAATACTATCATCAATAATAACAAGGTTGTCATTTGGCTTAATTACGCCATAAGTAACATCATAAACATGAGCAACTAAATCATTTCTACTACTGTCTTCGGTTATAAAAGTTCTAAGCTTAACATCCTTAATTGCTATTTTTTCAACTCTTGCATGTTCAGATAAAATCTCTGTGACTTTAGCAGCAGAAAGTGAACGTTGACCATTTAAGATGGCTTGTGTTTTTCTTTTATTAATAAAAGCTTCAGCCGTTTCAATCATTCCAAAAAATGAAGTTTCTGCAGTATTTGGAATATACGAAAACACGGTGTTCTTCGTATCATTATTAATGGCTTCAAGAACTTTAGGCATTAATAATTTACCTAACATTTTACGTTCTTGATAAATTTCAGCATCACTTCCTCTGGAGAAATAAATACGTTCAAAAGAACAAGCCTTTTTTTCTAAAGGTTGTAAAATTTGTTTAAGTCTAACTTCTCCAGATTTTTTGGTAATAATTGCTTGTCCAGGCTCTAATTCTTTAACGTCTTCAAAATTGACATTAAAAACGGTTTGAATAACAGGGCGCTCAGAGGCGACCACCACTACTTCATCATCTTTATAGTAAAAAGCAGGTCTAATCCCAGCAGGGTCTCTTAACACAAAGGAGTCCCCATGTCCTATAAGTCCAGCCATTGCATAACCACCATCCCAGTTTTTCGCAGCACGTTTTAATATTTTGCCAACTTTTAATCGTTCTGCAATTTGTGGAGAAGCTTCTCTTTTGTTATAACCTTCCTTTTTTAAGTCTTTATATATTTTACTAACCGCATCATCTAAGAAATGACCAATTTTCTCCATAATAGTTATGGTATCGGTATACTCTTTAGGATGCTGCCCTAATTCAATCAGGTTGCCAAAAAGTTCTTTAACATTTGTCATGTTAAAGTTTCCAGCCATAATTAGATTTCTGTGCATCCAGTTGTTTTGTCTTAAAAACGGGTGTACACTTTCTACGCTGTTTTTTCCAAAAGTACCATAGCGTACATGTCCTAAAAGCAACTCTCCTATATAAGGGATATTTCTTTTTTGGGCGGCAACATCGTCTTTATATTCTGGGTGCTCTTCAAATTCCTTATTAACACGGTCATTAATTTGAGCAAAAATATCTTGAATAGGTTGTTGTGCTACAGATCGAACTCTGCTTATGTAACGTTCTCCTGGTTTTGTGTCTAACTTAATACTAGCAAGTCCAGCACCATCTTGACCACGATTGTGCTGTTTTTCCATCATTAAGTACATTTTATTTACACCATAAAATGCAGTGCCGTATTTTTTTTTGTAGTATTCTAAGGGCTTTAAAAGTCTAATAACAGCTATTCCACATTCGTGTTTTAAGGCATCACTCATATTAAAAATGTTTTCGCTTTACTCATTAATTATATTTTTTTATTTCCTTTTCAAGAGAATAAAAAATGTTCAAATTAAAAACGCGCTCCCTTAGAGCGCGCTTGATTATCCTATTTCTATTTCAAATTGTGTTAGTTGCTTAAACTGCAGCAGTCGCTTATGGACTTGCTCACTTGTTAAATTCTGCATACGCTCGGTTCCAAATTTTTCTACGCAAAATGATGCTAATGTTGATCCATATATAACAGCACTTTTCATGTTCTCAAAGGAGAAATCGTTTGTTTTGACTAAGTATCCAGCAAACCCTCCAGCAAATGTATCGCCTGCTCCTGTTGGATCAAAAACTTCTTTTAATGGTAAAGCTGGTGCATAAAACACCTGGTCATCATGAAATAGTAATGCACCATGTTCACCTTTTTTGATGACGACATATTTAGGTCCCATATCATGAATTTTTTTGGCTGCAACAACTAAAGAATATTCTCCAGTTAACTGTCTTGCCTCTTCGTCATTAATAGTTATAACATCTATGCGCTTAATTACATTCAATAAATCTTCTAAAGCGCAATCCATCCAAAAATTCATTGTGTCCAAAATAACCATTTTTGGTTTTTTTGACATCTGATCTAAAACACTGGATTGAACTAAAGGATGCAAGTTACCTAGCATAACAACCTCTGCATCTTTATAATTTTCAGGAACAACAGGGTTAAAATCAGCTAATGTATTTAACTCGGTAACTAAAGTGTCTCGAGTATTCATATCATTATGATAACGTCCACTCCAAAAAAATGTTCTACCTCCTTTTACCACTTCAATGCCAGAGGTATCGATGTGTTTTTCGGATAGTAAGTTTAAATATTCTTCTGGAAAATCATCTCCAACAATGGAAACAGCGACAGAATCTACATCAAAATGTGAAGCGGCAAGACCAATAAATGTGGCTGCTCCACCTAATATTTTATCGGTTTTACCAAAAGGCGTTTCAATAGCATCAAATGCAACTGTGCCTACAATAACTAATTTACTCATAAAAGAGACCTGATAATTTTCTGCAAATATACGTCTTTTTAGAGATTACCTCTATTATATTTTTTCAAGTTTACAAAAGGAATTATTACAGTGTTGGGTCTCTATTTCCTCCCAAAATCAGCTGGGATTTCACCCCATGCTTTGGTCTCCCATTTTACTATTACAGTGCTGTAGTCATTGTTTTTTAACCAGTCAATAGCCCGATCGACCAAATCAAAAACAGGTTTATTTTTATTATTTAGCTCTAATTTTGTATTGCATGTTTTTTTTCTAACCCAGCTCATGGCTATTTTGGAGTCTGTATAAAGTATACGCTTGCTGTTGTTTTTTTTAAGAATAGCTAAACCGTGTACAAGGGCTAAAAACTCTCCAATATTATTAGTGCCTTCTTGAAAAGGACCTTGGATAAACAATTGTTTTTTAGTTTTTGTATCTACTCCTCTGTATTCCATTACGCCGGGGTTGCCACTTGATGCAGCATCAACAGAAATAGAATTATAATTTGGCAACCCTATTTTTTTAAGTTGCATGTCTGAGAGCTCACTTGTAAATTTTTTGCTTTTACCTATATAGTCTTTATAATTCCCCTTTAGAGCTTTTTTTGCAGCTTCAAAAGTTGAAAACGATTTGTATTGTGCACCTTGGTAATCTTTTGTTTGAGCTTTACAATCGTTCCAAGATTCAAAAACACCTGTGTGATGTCCTTTCCAAACTGTATAATATTTTTTTTTCTTTTTACCCATTCAACAGGTTATCGACTATCTTTGGGAAATGTTCCATCTCTAATTCATGAATCTTAGCTGCAATATCTGCAGCAGTATCGGTTGGTTTTATAGCGCATTTCGCTTGAAAAATTGTTGCGCCTTCATCATAATTTTCATTTACATAATGAATAGTAATGCCCGTTTCAGTCTCATTATTGGCTACTACAGCCTCATGCACATGCATGCCGTACATGCCTTTACCGCCAAATTTAGGTAAAAGTGCAGGGTGAACATTAATTACTTTGTAAGGAAATGAATTTAATATATGTTCAGGAAACTTCCATAAAAAACCAGCTAAAACAATCAAGTCTGGTTTTGAGGCTTTTAAAATATTTAGAACATCATCAGTTTCATCAAACGCTATCCTGTTGAAAGTTAAGCTGCTAACTTTAAGTTTTTTTGCCCGATCTAAAACTTTGGCATGAGGATTGTTACATAGTACTTGAATAACAGACGCATTATCGCTGTTGTGAAAAAACTTAATCAAATTTTCAGCATTACTTCCGCTTCCGGACGCAAAAATTACAATACGTTTCATTTTACAGACTATAGTGTTAAAATTAATTCGAACAAAAAAAAGAATAATTATTAACAATTATAAGGCAAAGTTATAAATACTTAAAAGTAATTTTAGTAAATTACAAACACATTTTTATATTAAAGATGTGTTTTAAAAATAAAGTTTTTTATTTTTGCCAACTAATTAAAACTTAAAATTAAAAGATTATGTCAGACATTGCATCAAGAGTAAAAGCGATTATCGTAGACAAATTAGGAGTAGATGAGAACGAAGTTGTTACAGAAGCTAGCTTCACAAACGATTTAGGAGCAGACTCTTTAGACACTGTAGAATTAATTATGGAGTTCGAAAAAGAATTCGATATTCAAATACCAGATGATCAAGCTGAAAATATCGCAACAGTTGGTCAAGCTATTTCTTATATAGAAGAAGCAAAATAAGCTAAAAAACAAGCAAATACTTTATGGAATTAAAGCGAGTTGTAGTCACAGGATTAGGAGCTTTAACACCAATTGGAAATACCAAAGATGAATATTGGGAAGGTTTAATTAGTGGTAAAAGTGGGGCTGCGCCTATAACATATTATGATACCGAAAAGTTTAAAACAAAGTTCGCTTGCGAATTAAAAAACTTTAACGCGACTGATTTTTTTGATAGAAAAGAGGCTCGTAAAATGGATAAATTTGCGCAATACGCTATGGTAGCTGCAGATGAAGCCATTAACGATTCAAAGCTTAATCTTGATGAGGTAAACAAATTACGTGTAGGTGTTATTTGGGGTGCAGGAATTGGTGGATTGGAAACCTTTCAACAAGAAGTTTTAAACTTTGCTGGAGGCGATGGTACACCGCGATTTAACCCGTTCTTTATTCCTAAAATGATTGCTGATATTGCGCCAGGAAACATCTCCATAAAGCATGGTTTTATGGGGCCTAATTATACCACGGTTTCAGCTTGCGCATCTTCTGCTAATGCTATGTTTGATGCTCTAAACTCTATTCGTTTAGGTCATACAGATGTTGTTGTTACAGGAGGAAGTGAAGCTGCTGTTACCATTGCTGGTATGGGAGGATTTAATGCTATGCATGCATTATCAACAAGAAACGAAAGTCCAGAAACAGCTTCTCGTCCGTTTGATGCTACCAGAGATGGTTTTGTATTAGGAGAAGGAGCAGGAGCTTTAGTTCTAGAGGAATACGAACATGCAAAAGCTAGAGGTGCAAAAATATATGCAGAATGTATTGGAGGAGGATTATCTTCTGATGCTTATCATATGACAGCTCCGCATCCAGATGGTATTGGTGTTATAGCAGTAATGAAAAATTGTTTAGAAAATGCAGGTTTAAACCCAGAAGATGTTGACCATATTAATACGCATGGTACATCTACACCTTTAGGAGACGTTGCAGAGTTAAAAGCAATTGCTGAGGTATTTGGAAGTCATGCCAAGAACATAAATATTAATTCAACAAAATCAATGACAGGTCACCTCTTAGGTGCTGCTGGAGCTATTGAAGCTATTTCGGTTATATTGGCTATGGAAAATGGTATTGTACCTCCAACAATAAACCACACTACAGTAGATGAAAACATTGATTCTGAATTAAATTTAACCTTAAATAAGGCTCAAAAGCGCGACGTAAAAGTAGCAATGAGTAATACATTTGGATTTGGCGGTCATAACGCTTGTGTAATATTCAAAAAAATAGATTAAATCCCGAATGAAGTAAACCATAATGATAAATTAAATTTTACAGTAAAATGAAACATGGTTTATTACATCTGACATTGAAATAGAATATTTATTATCAGATGAAACACATTCGTAACATATTAAATTCCCGTTTTAAACGCAACGGGAATTTTTTTATGCAATTAACTGAAATTCTGCAGTTCAAGCCAAAAGAAATAAAGTATTATAAGCGAGCTTTTACGCACCGTTCCATGAATATTAAGGATAGTAAAGGTAATGCGTTTAACTATGAGCGTTTAGAGTTTTTAGGAGATGCCATGTTGAGTTCAGTCATCGCATCTCACTTATATCTTGAAGTTCCTAGTGGAGATGAAGGCTATCTTACAAAAATGCGATCTAAAGTAGTAAGCAGAGAACATTTAAATGAGTTAGGTAAAGATTTAAAACTCATTAAATTGGTTGAGAGTAAAATACCTGCTGGTCAGTTTGGAGATAATATTCACGGTAATTTATTTGAAGCTTTAGTTGGGGCTATTTTTTTAGACAGGGGTTATAAATACTGTGAAAAGTTTATCGATACTAGAGTAATAATACCCTATGTCGACATTGAGACCTTAGAAGGTAAGGTTATTAGCTACAAAAGTTTGCTTATTGAGTGGTGCCAAAAAGAAAAGAAAACGTTTGGGTATCATGTTTATGAAGATACAGGTAATGATGATGTCAGGCATTTTTCAGTCAAGCTATCAATTGACGATAAAATAGTGGCTAAAGCCAGAGCTACTTCAAAGAAAAAAGCCGAGGAAAAAGCTTCCAAGCGTGCCTTTTTTGCATTCCAAAGCAGGATGTCACAAATGATATGAAATAGCGTAGAAATAGAATTATTAACTACAACGTTTTAGTTGGTTTTCATGTTAACATTGCCACTTAAGTGATACTACACTAGTATATATGTACTATATTTACCGAGTTTAATTGTAAATTATGGCCGTTCATAAGTTTATTTTAGATGACACTTTTGATGAATCGCTATACACCTTAATAGCAATACATTGTAGGCTTGAAGATTATCGCTTAGCTTATTTGATAAATAGAAATTTAGGTATTTCGTTGATTCGTAAGGCATCTGATTTAGACTTTGATGATGGACAAGTGTCTTACTCAATTTATGAATGGGAAGATCGTAAAAAACTAGTAACATGGAGTTTAGTGTCTAATGTATGTAAGACAGAAGAGCTTCAAAGCAGAGATTATAAGTCGTTATTCGACACACAAGAAAAAATAATAAAAACATTTCATTTATTGCCGGAACACAGAACTGTAAACTATTTTTTAAAAATAGAAAGTGAGTTTAGCTTTAGTAAGGAAAAATATATTTTAGATAGTATATCAAAGATTCCGCAAGTAGCGACCACTTACAGTGTTGATTCTACCAAATTGAAATCTAAGGACAATTTAATTTTTAACTAATGTCAACAACAAAAAAAACCAAAATAGTAGCAACTCTCGGACCCGCTACAAGCTCAAAGGAAGTTTTAAAAGGCATGCTTGATGAGGGTGCTAACGTTTTTAGAATAAATTTCTCTCATGCTGACTATCAAGACGTAGCAGAACGTGTTAAAATGATTCGTGAGCTTAACGAGGAATATGGATTCACAGCCGCAATTTTAGCTGATTTACAAGGGCCAAAACTTCGTGTAGGAGTCATGAAAGAAGAAGTGGTCGTAAATCCAGGTGATGAAATTATTTTTGCTACTGGAGAACGTTTTGAAGGTACTAAAGAACGCGTTTATATGACCTATGATAGGTTTCCTCAAGACGCAAAACCTGGAGAACGTATTCTTTTAGATGATGGAAAGTTAATTTTTGAGGTAGTTTCTACAGATAAAGAATCTGAAGTTAAAGCTAAGGTTATTCAAGGCGGACCTTTAAAATCAAAAAAAGGAGTAAACTTACCAAACACAGACATTTCACAGCCAGCATTAACTGAAAAAGATATTGAAGATGCAATATTTGCGATAAGCTTAAATGTGGATTGGATTGCTTTGTCGTTTGTGCGTCATGCAGAAGATTTAATGCAATTACGCGATTTAATTGCAAAACATTCCGATTCTAAAATTCCAATTGTAGCAAAAATAGAAAAACCAGAAGCGGTTGAAAATATAGATAAAATTGTTGCGCATTGTGACGGCTTAATGGTAGCTCGTGGTGATCTTGGAGTTGAAGTACCAGCACAAGAAGTTCCGCTTATTCAAAAGCAATTGGTATTACGTGCTAAAAAGGCGAGAATTCCAGTAATCATTGCAACGCAAATGATGGAAACTATGATTTCTAGTTTAACACCAACCAGAGCAGAGGTGAATGATGTGGCTAACTCGGTTATGGATGGAGCTGATGCCGTAATGCTTTCAGGCGAAACTTCTGTGGGGCAATATCCAGTGCAGGTTATCAAACAAATGTCTGATATTTTATTAAGTGTTGAGAATTCGGCATTAATTCAAGTACCACAATTACCACCGCATATTCGTACCAATCGTTATATCACGAAATCAATATGCTATCACGCTGCTAATATGGCTAACGAAATTAGTGCAAAAGCCATTTCAACCTTAACAAATAGCGGATATACGGCGTTTCAAATTTCAGCATGGAGACCATCATGTCATATTTTAGTATTTACATCGAATAGGCGTATACTAACAAGGTTAAGTTTGCTTTGGGGGGTTAGCGCTTTTTACTATGATAAATTTGTAAGTACAGACGAAACGATCGAAGATGTAAACAGTATTGCTTGTAAAAAAGGGTATCTAGATGTTGGAGATATGCTTATTAGTTTAGCCGCAATGCCAATGAAGGATAAAGGTATGGTAAATACCTTGCGTGTCACTGAAATAGAAAATTGTAATTTCTAAGTAAATTAGAATAAAAGATAGTTAGACTTAAATAAGGGTTAGCCTTATATCTTGTAAACAAAAAAACTGCTATTATAGCAGTTTTTTTGTTTTTACTAGATGTCAATCTCTAACCTACATTTGTAGTATACTTATATGTTTTTCAATATTATTATAGATGTTCTAATTCCACCAATTTACAGCTAACATCATTTCGTTGTAAGCCATTAACCTCAAATAGTGCATTAAAATGCTTTGATTCTCCATGTAATTGTTTTCTAAATTCCACTAGCCAATTTTGGTCAGTAAACTTTTTGACTGTTGCCATTACTCCAATGTCGTTATTCGATACAAAATACAAAGCACTTTTACCCGTACTCAAAGAAGTATAAGAAACCATGGCATATTCTACTTTTTGGTTATCGCCAAATTTTGTGTTATAAACTTTTTCCGTACCATTGCCTTTGTATTTAAACCCATCGTTAAAAGTCGTAAATACTTTACTGTCTTTTAAAAATAAGGACTTTGACAAATTCATAGTTTTATATTGTCCCACAAATAGAATATTGTGGTTTTGTACATCCTCATACTTCAGCCTGCTTTCTAATTCAAGTTGAAAATCGTTTTTATAGGATTCAAACCAATGACTAAGCGTTTTAACAGTATATGGTGCCATTTTCGACATCAATGTATAATCAGTTGTTTTTAGCTTTTTGTCAGGATGTTTTTGGGTGTACTCAAAGAGATCATTATGGTTATTGATTTCTGGATATGAAATGCCATAAATTTTCCCATTGGGCAGTTTTTCATAAACCATATACTGATCGGAAATAACAACTAGATTTGGCGCATTCTTTTCAAAATAGTTTTTCCATATAAAACTAGGTTTTTTATGAGTTACTTTAACAACAAAAAAAGTAGTTAATGTAAGTAGCAAAACAGTGCCAATACCCTTAATATAGTTAATCGGAATTATGACCGATGCTTTAGCTTTATTACTAGATTTAGCATATTTGGCAATAGGTATAAAACTTATAGTGTATTGTCCTTTTATAATTTCAAATACAACAGGCTCATTTTTTCCAGCTTCATTATAATACTCTGTCAGTTTCTTGCGAAGCTTATACATATAAGAGCGAACGGTACTATTACGCTTGTTCTCTGAATAGTCAATGCGATAGAGGTCGCTGCCAATGGTAACTTCATTTAATTCCTCTTCATTAAGAGTCTTTTCAACTAGGTATGTTAACAATTCGGTATGAGTGGGTGAATTCGAAAATAGGTTGTGTGTGCAAATACGATTTAACACCTCCATAATAACTCCTCTTTCGATTTTATTTGCCATACTTAACAAAAATACTGCGATTTTTCAATAAAATATAGGCTCCATAATAGAATTGTTCCCTAAATTATTTTTGCAAGCAAATTAGTAGGTTACTCATTTTTTACTTGGGTTAAATAACGGTTGCAGTCACCGTTTTGTAACATAAAATCATTACTTGTATACGTTTTTCACCTGAGTAGAGGGTATTATTGCATAAACATTGAAGTGTAAGCTAGGAGTTTTAACACTTTAAAATAGTGCAAATACTTAATTATGATAAAGCAAAAAGTAACCTGTTATTTTCTTTTCATTCTGTTTGGAGTTTCAGTTGTTAATGGGCAAACCTGGAAAGATCCAAAGGCAAAGCTTGACGATCGTGTAGAGGATCTTTTATCGAAAATGACATTAGATGAAAAAATTAGTTATTGTGGCTCAAGGATTCCTGAAATTGAGCGATTAGGAATTCCATATTTTGAATGGTATGGTGAGGCTTTACATGGTATAATAGGTTGGAATTGTACCCAGTTCCCTCAAAATATAGCTATGGGAACTACATGGAATCCTGACCTAATGTTTGATGTAGCTAATGCTATATCAAATGAAGCGAGAGCATTAAAAAATATGGGCGAAAAAGAAGTGATGATGTTTTCCCCAACGGTAAATATGGCACGTGACCCAAGATGGGGCCGAAATGGTGAATGCTACAGTGAAGACCCGTTTTTAATGTCGCAAATGGCGGGAATGTATGTTCGTGGAATGCAAGGAAACGACCCAAAGTATTTAAAAACAGTAACAACAGTTAAGCACTATGTTGCTAATAATGTTGACAATGGTCGTGAAAGTCACCATTCGATAATTAATCAAAAAGATTTGTACGAGTACTATTTCCCTGCGTACAAGAGTTGTATTGTGGATGAAGAAGCAACTGGAATTATGACGGCCTTAAATGGTTTGAATGGCATACCATGTTCTGCAAATAATTGGTTGGTGAATGAGGTTTTACGACAGGAATGGGGTTTTGAAGGATACGTCATTGCAGACTGGGCAGCTGTTCAAGGTTTAGAAATAAATATGAAATATGCTAAAAGTCAGACGGAGTCTGCCGCAATGGCTATCAAAGCTGGGATAGATCAGGAGTGTTTTCGAAATGACAAAAAACAGGCACCAATGGTTAATGCACTTAAACCAGCGATTGAGCAAGGACTATTAACTGAAAAAGAGTTGGATTTTTCTATTCGAAGATTACTGCGTTTGCGTTTTATGATTGGTGATTTTGATGACCCATCATTCAATCCGTACTCAAAAATTCCAGCTAGTGTATTGGAATGTGAAGCTCATAAAAAATTAGCCCTTAAAGCCGCTGAAGAAGCCATTGTACTTTTGAAGAATGATGATGTGCTACCACTTAAAAAGGATATGGAGAGTATTGCTGTTATTGGACCTTTTGCAGATAGGTGTTGGATGGGTATTTACTCTGGTTTTCCCAAAAGTAAAGTGAGCCCATTTGCGGGGTTAAAAGAGATAACCTCTGCGCAAGTTAGGTACTCCCAAGGTTGTGAAGTGTTGGCTAATGCTGACGATGATAAAAAAATTGCTGAAGCCGTGGCTTTGGCTAAAAAATCAGAGCAGGTTATATTGGTTGTTGGAAATGATGAGACGACTTCAACAGAAAATATTGATCGCGAATCATTAAAATTACCAGGAAACCAACATAAACTTATTAAAGCAGTCCAAGCAGTAAATAAAAACATCATATTAGTGCTAGTACCCAGTGGTCCAACAGCGATACCATGGGAACAGGATAATATTCCGGGAATAATCTGTACATGGCCAAATGGTCAAGAACAAGGTACTGCGCTTGCTAAGGTTTTGTTTGGAGATGTTAATCCTGGTGGAAAATTGAATTCAACATGGTTTAAATCGGATAGTGATTTGCCAGAATTTAATGATTACAATGTACAAACCGGACGCACTTATATGTATTTTGAAGGAGAACCATTATACCCTTTCGGATATGGTTTAAGCTATACGGACTTCAATATTGAAAACGTAAAACTGAGTAGTAAAAAAATAAAGAAACAAGAAAGTGTAGAAGTTTCAGCAAGCATATCGAATGTTGGAGCAGTGAATGGCGATGAGGTTGTTCAGGTTTATATTCGAGATATTAAAACTTCTCAGAAAACCCCAAAGAAGGCTTTGAAAGGGTTTATACGTGTTAGTGTGCCAGCAGGAACGACAAAAACAGTTAAAATAAAACTTCCTTACGAAGCTTTTTCTTATTACGATACTTTAGAAAAACAGTTTATGGTTGAAGAGGGTAAATTTGAAATTTTAGTTGGTAATTCAAGTAACAATATCTCAACTACTAAAACTATTGAAGTAAAAGGAGGTGTAGTTCCTGAGGTTAAAGTTGGACAAAAAAGCGGGTATTTTAATGCTGACGATGAAAACCGCAGAAAAAATTGGGACTATTTATATAAGGATAATTCAGATATGCAAACCTCAGAAAGCGATGAAGAAAATGATAGCGCATGGATTGAATATGAAATTACATTTGTCGATCCGGGGTTTTACGTAAACACATGGAAAGCAGAGTTAAATTTTATTTCCTCTACTAAGGATGCTATTATAGAAACATCTATGGCAGGAGCTGGAATAGGTTCATATACAATTCGTAATAAGCAATTAGTGCTGCCTATTACAATTCCAATTCCACCAGAGTACGGAAAACCTGTACGCCTTAAAATTAAAACTCTACAAGGTGAGGTAAATCATAAGTCAATAAAAATTATTCCTCCTGGAAATAAAGAACCTTTTGTCATTAATAATATCGTAGCTAAATCAGAATAATAGTTAGTATTGTAATTTTAAAACTTAAATTTTAATTGTACACTAATACTTTTCTTTATCTCTTCTTTTGGTTTGTTTTCTGTGTTTAAATTAGATAGGGAAATGCCTAGTAGCCTAACAGAATTATTTAATTTTTCTTGATAAAGTAAATCTTTTGCGGTTTCTAAGATCACACTTTTGTCACTTATAAAATAAGGTAAAGTTTTGCTTCTTGTTTGTAAGGTAAAATCGCTATACTTTATTTTTAGTGTTACCGTTTTTCCAGCAATTTTACTTTTAGCTAATCGTTTAGAAACTTCTTCGGCGATATGCTCTAGCTTTTCAAGCATAAATATTTCAGAAGAGAGATTTTCGCTAAATGTACGCTCAGCAGCTAAGCTTTTTCTAATACGATTGGGTTTCACCTCACTATTGTGAATGCCTCTAATGATGTCATAATAGTAGCGTCCCGATTTTCCAAAATGAGTATCTAAAAAGTCTATTGACTTTTGCTTTAAATCTAAGCCTGTAAATATGCCTTTTTGGTACATTTTTTCTGCTGTTACCTTACCAACACCATAAAATTTTCTAATATCTAAAGCTTCTAGAAACGGAATAACTTCTTCAGGGTTTACTGTTTTTTGCCCGTTAGGCTTGTTATAATCACTGGCTATTTTGGCTATAAACTTATTGATAGAAATACCTGCAGAAGCGGTTAACCCAACTTCATTTAAAATACGTGTTCTTATCTCTTCAGCAATTAATGAAGCGCTCTGGTTTCCTTTTTTGTTTTCAGTAACGTCTAAATAGGCTTCATCAAGAGATAGGGGTTCTACCAAATCGGTATAGTCATAAAAAATATTTCGAATCTGTTTTGAAATTTGAGTATATCTCTCATAATGTGGTCTTACAAAAATAAGTTCAGGGCATAGTTTTGCAGCTAAATTCCCCGCCATAGCGCTTTTAACTCCAAATTTTCTAGCCTCGTAACTGGCGGCACTTACTACACCGCGTTTTCCGCCACCACCCACGGCAATAGGTTTGCCCTTTAATTCTGGATTATCCATTTGCTCAACAGATGCATAAAAAGCATCCATATCAACGTGAATAATTTTTCGAATGTGCAGTTTGTCAGACATACAGTAAATTTAACTATTAAATGTGTTTTAATTAGTACCTTTCGCAATACTTAATTTGAAGTTATTGATGATAGAAATTGAGCGTAAGTTTTTAGTAAAATCTAATGCCTTTAAAAAGGAGGCATTTAAAGAAACCAGAATTATTCAGGGGTTTCTTAATACTCATAAAGACCGAACGGTTCGTGTAAGAGTAAAAGGGAATTTAGGTTTTATTACGGTTAAAGGAAAATCATCTAAAGATGGATTATCACGTTTTGAATGGGAAAAAGAGATTGAGATAGAAGAAGCTGAATCACTCTTGTTTCTTTGTGAGCCAACCATAATTGATAAAATTAGGTATGAAGTTGAAATCGGGAAACATATTTTTGAAGTTGATGAATTTTTTGGCGATAATTCAGGTTTAGTAGTTGCCGAAGTGGAATTGGAAAAAGAAACCGAAACGTTTGAAAAACCGGATTGGTTGGGAGAGGAAGTTACCGGGAAAACAGAGTATTACAATTCGTTATTAAGCAAACATCCATTCTCTAGTTGGAATTCGTAAATATGATATTATGAAAACACTTATTACATCTTTTTTATTAGCATTGATAGTTTTTTCTTGTAAAAATGAACCTAAAATAGAAGTTCCAGTCGAAGACGTAATAGAAGAAGTCCTTGTAGAAGTTGATTCTGTAGTACCTGAAATTGAACCGATAAAAACTTCAAAGCAGCTTAAAGATGAGCTAACAAGTAAAGGGTTTAAAACCTTTGATTATGTCGATGAAAAAACCAAGGATACCATTTTAATGCAACAGTATTTTATGGCATTTTTAAAAACAGGACCTATAAGAGGACAAAATGAAGAGGAAACAGCAGAACTTCAGCAATTACATATGGAACATTTAACAAAAATGTATGAAATGGGTTATGCCGATATTTCTGGTCCTTTTGGTGATGAAGGAGAACTGCGCGGAGTTACTATCTATAATGTACCTACTCTTAAGATGGCAGATAGTTTAGCAAAGGCAGACCCCATGGTTATTGCGGGTCGTTTGGAGATAGAAATTCACCCATGGTGGGCTGCAAAAGGATTCCCTTTGAGATAAATGTTAAGTTTTATTAAATGGACCTGTCGTATTATTAATGTTGCTATAATTTTGGCATTATTAGTATTACACTTTTTTATTAAAGATTCTTCTTTTGAATCGTCTCTGTGGTTTTATGTATTCCCTTTACCAGTAATCATAGTTGTTATACTATGTCTATCAGTATTTGCATTTAATTTTAGAAAGTATAATTTGAAACTTGCTAGCGTATTGATGTTGCTTTGGTTAGGCAGAAGTTTTAGAGTAAATTTTTTTTCGGAAGAAAAAGATTCGGACTTAGAAGTTGTTTTTTGGAATGCCTCAAGGGAAAATGACTTTAATAATGCAATTGATATAAATGGTGGTGTGCCAGATGTTTTGGTGCTTACAGAATCAATTGATTTAGATTTTGAGGAGTTAAAGGAGACGTATTTTTATAAAGCTAAAAGAGAATTACGAGTTTTTTCTAAGTTCCCAATTATTATCAAACAAGACACAACAAGCAATTTTAAAACTAGTATAGTTAATTTTGAAACTGCTAGCGTTAATTTTTATGCAGTAGATGTAAGTGGAAGTACTGATGTTCCACGATTTTGGGAAATAGGTTTTTTAGATAAAATCATTAAAAAAGAAGAAAATACAGTTGTTTTAGGGGATTTTAATGTACCTTATGAATCGATTCTTCTGAAGCAAATAAAAGAGAATTACGTGCATTTCTTTTCTAGAAAAGGTAATGGTTTTAGAGAAACATGGTTTTTGGGAATGCCGCTTTTGTCTTTAGATCAGATTTGGGTGTCTCGAGATTTAGAGATAATCAAATCTGAAAAAGTTAGTACTTCCAAAAGTGATCATAGTATGATTAAAACGATTATTAGAAAATAATTATTTTGAAACTTTAAAAGCACGTTTTATCTCATTCCCTAATTCATCAATAACAGTTATCATATGTTTTCCTTGACTTGGCCTTACGGCCATTTCATGGACGTCTGTAGTGCTTCCTATATACATTTCGTCCATATACCAATACACGGTATTCTCTGGTTCTGAATGGGCAATTTTTAAAATAAGGTCATTGGTTTGACCATCGAAATCTTTTGGTAAAAACACATTATTATTTGTATTGGGGTAAATAAATTCTATTGAAACATTTTCTTGAACTATACAATCGCTTCTAAATTTAGGAAGCGTCTTGTAAAAGGGGTTTTTGTATTTGTAATAATGAGCCATTACAGGAGGTAGTATAAACCATGGTTTATGTTTGATAGCATTTAAATTTTCACAGGAAGCGTTTACTTGGTAGGTTTCTGTTTGGTCAAGGTGCACTAAAATATGGTATGGACACGGTTTGGTTTTTAATCCATTTAGTTGAATAAATGATTCTTGAGTGTCCTCACAATTCGATGATGCTCTATGTCCACTTTGTTTACATATAGAAACTTCTTGCATTTCGTCAAAAGGTTTTGCGAACCATTCGCTATTTGGCAGTAAATCAAAGACCTCAAACAAAATTGGAGCAGCCGCTTGTATACCGACTAAACCTGGACGTCCCTCACCATCAGCATTACCCACCCAAACACCAACCACATGTTTTTTTGTCGTTCCAATGGCCCAAGCATCGCGAAACCCAAAACTGGTTCCCGTTTTCCATGCTATTTGTTTTGAGCCGTCAAAAAACTCCCAATTCTCATCACTTTCTGGTCTATTCACTTCTTTTAAGCTTTCGTATGTTAAATATATGGAAGCGGCGTCAAAAAGTGTTTTGTCTTGCGTCTTTTTTCCAAAGTCCAGAGTTTGTGAGTTTAAGAACAAAGGTTCACAAAACTCATTAGCAAAATATTCGCTTGAGCTTTCAGAAAAATGATTTAAAGTTGAAGATAAAGCGGCGTAACTTTTACATAAATCCCATAAGTTACTTTCGGCACCTCCTAATATTAATGACAAGCCGTAATGGTTGGTGTCATATTTTAAATCTTTTAATTTTAAACCATGTAAATATTGATGGAACTTATTCAAACCAAACTTTTGTAACATTCTTACCGCTGGAACATTTAAAGACTTTGATAAAGCCTTACTTGCAGAGACTGCGCCATCATAGGTTTTGTTATAATTTTCTGGATTATAGTTTCCAAACTGTGTTGGGACATCTGCTACCAATGTGTTTGGGAGCAACTCACCCGCATCAAGCATAGCTGCAAATAGAAAGGGTTTTAAAATACTGCCAGTACTTCTAGGCTTATTAATAATATCCACATCTTTCTGGTGTGTTTTGTTGGTAGGCGTATTACCTACATAAGCTAATACTTGCCTTGTGTTTACATCTAAAACCAGAACTGCTGCGTTATAAATTTCGTTCTGACTTAGTTGACTATAATGTTGTTTTACGATTTGATTTATTCGCTTTTGAAGCACTACATCAATAGTGGTTTTTAGATGTTTTCCAGAATGCGTTTTTGAAATTTTTTGTAATAAATGAGGAGCAATTTGGGGCAGTGCATAAGGTTTTTTCGGGAGTGTTTCTGCAATGGATAATTCATAAGTCAGGCTATCTAAAATATGTCGATCAAGAAGTTTTTTAAGTAAACGATTTCTTTTTTTTAGTAGCTGGTCTTGATTTTTCCCCGGATAAATTAAACTAGGCACATTAGGTAATACAGCTAAAGTGGCACTTTCACTCCAAGATAAATCAGAAGCACCTCTGTTAAAATACCGCCACGAGGCTGCATCTAATCCAACAACGTTTCCTCCAAACGGGGCGTTACTAGAATAATAACTTAAAATGTGGTCTTTGGATTCTCTTAGTTCTAGTCGTGTGGCAAGAATGAGTTCCTTAAGTTTTTCTAAATAGGTTCGTTTTTGCCCTTTCCTGGATAACCTAATGACTTGTTGCGTAATAGTACTACCTCCTCTTTTTATATTTCCAGATTTTAAATTGTTTTTTAACGCCTTAAAGATTGAAAAAGGGTTAAAACCTGGGTGTTTGTAAAAATATTCATCTTCAAACTGAATAATACAGGTTTTAAACTTCTCTGGAATTGTATCGTTATGTGGAAACCTCCATTGTCCATCTTTTGCAATTTGTGCTCCTAATAATTCATTGTTGCTGCTTGTTATTACGGTTGCTGTTGGATTATTGAAGAGTTGCTTGGGTAAACAGAGTACATAGGCAATTAAAATAAATACTAGAATTACAAATTTAAATTTATGCTGCTTTATATAATTATTTAACTTTTGCATCTATTGTTAGATACTATAATTAGCCTTAATTTAGATGTTTTTTAAGATAACTTTATGTAAAAATAGAGTTTAATATTATTTATAAAATAATGTTGTTTGTTTTTTTGAAAACTATGGCTGTAAATTTTACTAAAAAGGGACGTTTTATAGCGTTTTTTGTTTCATGCTTAATCGTAAACATTTCTTATGCACAACTAAGTTTTTGCTCAGGGAATTCTGGGGATCCTATTTTTATTGAAGATTTCGGAGCAGGAACAGGTGATGTGTCATTACCTTCTGGGAGTACAACTTATACATTTGCAAATGGTAGGCCTGGTGATGGCTTTTACACAGTATCTAATTTCTCAGCTCATTTTAACTGGTATGATATTCAAGACCATACAAACGGTGATACTAATGGAAGAATGTTAATTGTAAATGCTGACTTCACCCCAGGAGAATTTTTTAGAATTCCAATCA
This sequence comes from uncultured Algibacter sp., assembly GCF_947495925.1. Taxonomy (GTDB): domain Bacteria; phylum Bacteroidota; class Bacteroidia; order Flavobacteriales; family Flavobacteriaceae; genus Algibacter_E. Next base: position 650,941 of record NZ_CANMAU010000001.1, on the reverse strand, counting down.
CGGGGCTGTGTGAGAATACCTCGTATGAGTTTTCATCGTGGTTAATTAATTTAATGAGAGACAATACACCACAATGTGGCTCAGGAATTCCGATTAATGTAAGGTTTGAAATATGGGATAGCACTGATTCTATAAATTTAGTAAGTGGAGATACAGGAAGTATTGGAGGAGGTTCAAGTCCTAATTGGCAAAATTTTGGTCTTGTTTTTCAAACAGAACCTGGGCAAACATCAGTAATACTAAAAATGAGAAACAATGCACCAGGAGGTTGTGGTAACGATTTGGCAATTGATGATATTGCTTTTAAATCTTGTGGTGATTCAATACTAATTGAAGATGTATCAAATACAAATACAGTAAGCTTATGTGAAAACGAATTGCCTTACGCAACCACACTAACAGCAACCCCAGATTTTAGTATTTTTTCATCACATTTTTATCAATGGCAAGACAGTCCAGATGGTATTAATTGGACAGATATCGCTGGAGAAACAAGTCATAGTTATACCACATCTTCAATAAATAATACCACTTTTTATAGAGTTAAGGTAGCAGAAGATGTTGTAAACGTGAACAATAATTCTTGTAATTCGTCGTCAGAAATATATGAAGTTAATGTGGTACCCTTTCCAGATGCACCAATAAGCAATGGTGACTTAATGATTTGTAAAAACGATGCAACACCATTATCTGTCTCAGTGCCGGCGGGGGTTAGAGTGAATTGGTATGATGCTGCTACGGGTGGGAATTTATTATTAGCAAATAGCACATCGTACAACCCAAATGTTTCGGGAATGTATTACGCAGAAGCAGAAACAATGGAAGCCGGTTGCCTATCAATTTCAAGAACAGCACTACAAATCGAATATTTTGAAACTCCAGAAGTTACAGATGAGTCACTTTTGTTTTGTGAAAACACGACTATTATTTTAAGGGCAGACCCTACAAGCCCAAGTCTTGTTACATCGTATTTATGGAATAATGGCAGTATAAATGACGATGTAGATGTTTCAACACCGGGTACATATTCTGTTATAGTTTCCAATGATTTATGCAGTGTGACCAAAACTATTATATTATCACAAATTGATATCCCCATTATCGAAAGTGTTATTTCAGATCAAAGTAATATTGTTGTTAAGACGCTAAATACAGGCGATTTTTTATACTCTATAGATGGTAATATTTTTCAATCAAACCCCACATTTTTTAATGTTCAAGGCGGGCAATACACAATTTATGTTAAACATCGCGATTGTGCAGAGCTTATTACCACACGTCATATTCACTTTTACATACCAAAATTCTTTACTCCAAATGGAGACAATGTAAACGATACTTTTAATCTAAATGGTATTGAGTTTTACAGCTTTTCTCAAGTAACTATTTTCGATAGATACGGAAAACTATTAAAAAATGGCTTAAACACACCTTTTTCATGGAACGGAACTTTTAATGGAAAGCTTTTACCAACGGGTGATTATTGGTATGTTATAATTATTGAAGGCCAAAAGTTTACAGGGCACGTCACCTTAAAAAGATAAATTATTTGGGCGTTACCCCGAAAAAGGGGTCGGGCTTTACACTATATCTTTCTGCGGAGCAGACCCGAATTTGTTTCGGGGTTTTTCAGTTTAATTAGCACTACGTTTCAAATGGGAGTTTTAGTATTTAAAACTCCCAAAAAGGATGCCGCTGCAATTCCTAACGCGGGCTTATTTGCTAGCTATATTTTTTATCTGAAAGTAGTTTTATTTTTTGAAGAGTTTCGTTTAATAGTTCGCGGATATGCGTCGTTTTAATGACTTATATCCGACGTTAAACGAAGTTATCGTTTTTTTCTGACAAAATCAAGTAGAGATTATGGCTTGCTCTGGAGAATCTTTTTTAGGTTATTAGAAGTACATCAACTCCAATTATCATCAATGAGGCAAAAACTCCTAAAACAATGTAATATCCTATTTCTTTAAAATTTAATTTCATAATCTGATTGCTTTTCCAAAGAATCGCATAAAAACAGCAAAGAAACCAAAAGAATACGCAATGCTTGATTTCGCTTTCCATGTAATCCATAGAGCCAATAAGGCCTGTGTTATCGTAAAAGCGGGTCCACCAATTGCAGACCATAATTCATGATGTTTATTGATAAATTGACCATTTTGTGGCGTTACACCATTTAAACGTAGTGTCATTTTATTGCCCAATATTTCACCCAGCTCCCAATGCCCAAATTCATGAAAGAGGTATGTAATAAACGCAATTGTAATAAACGCTATAATAACCAATCAATCGATTCGACTTTCTTTTAAATCATTTCTTATTCTATTTTAAGATTCCTGCTTTTGCAGGAATTTATCACTTCTCAACCACAACCCATTTTCCTTTAGTTCTCACTAAAAACTCATTATCATACATGGCTTCTGCTTGTATCCCTGGTAAATAATATGTTCCTAAATATGATGCATTCAGCATCACATTAAAGGTTTTGGTACTATGCTTTCCTTTTTTAGGCAAATCAAAATAGAAATTCACACGGTCGTCTCTAATATCGGTATGTCTTGCAGATGCTCCAGAGGTATTACTTCCAAATGCTGTAAAACGAGTATTTACAATTTCCCAACCTGATGGAAAAATTTCAGTCAGCGCTACATCATTTATAGCACTGTTTTTTAGGTTACTTACACTAACTGTAGCCACAAAATCTTGTCCTTGCATCAATTTAGAAATATCAATTTTGTTGCCTTTTAAATCTTTGTATTGAACAGAAACGCTTAAACCACGTTGTTCCACCAATTCTTGTCCAAGTGGGAGTTTTCCAGAATTTAAAACCCGTACATAAACAATGTTATCTTTTTCATTTTTGAAAACTAAAGTATTAGCGCCATTAATAACTGAAATTTGGCGTTGCGCAATGGCACTTTTTGTATCTATATTTTCTGTTTTTCCGTTAATGGTATAATTCACCTTTAAAGATTTTCCGCCATTAGCATTTACCATTTTTGCCATAGCCAATAAACTATAGGCTGTGGTTTGTGTACTCATCCAACGGTTACTTGATAAATCTCTGGCAATATCTTTAGCAAGAGGGCGCATTTTAGAATCTTTAGTCAACACCATGGTTTCTAATGCCATCGCACGATTTCTATCTACCGAACCATACGTGTAATGATTATAACGTACCGGTTTAAAATTAATATTTGCCGATTGAGAAATCTTATCACTTGCTTCCTTTTGTCCAGCTAAAGCATAGGCTGCAGCTAATCTCCATTTGGCTTCATTTGAAATTTCAGAGAATTCTCTAAGTCTATTCATGCTTGCTAAATCTGCATTTCCAGTCAAAGCCAAAGTGTATAAGCGATAGGCTTGCGCTAAATCAGAATTATAGGTTCTGTAACTTGGACGCCAATTTCTGGCCGCTTGTTTTTGATATCGTAACCAATTGCTTTTAAACGTTAGCGGTAATACATAGCCTTTCTTTTCTGCTTCAATCATAAAATGCCCTGCATAACTTGTGCCCCAATCGTTAGCATTAGCTTCTCCAATCCAATAACCTAGTCCGCCATGAGCTCTTTGAAAATGGCCTAAGCGTTTAATACCATTTTCAATATTGGTTTGTATTTGTTTCTTTTTTTCAGAGGTTAAATCGAAAATATCAGCTAAAAACAACTGCGGAAATACACTTGATGTAGTTTGCTCAACACACCCATGCGGATAACGAATTAAATATTGTAATCGTCTGCTAAAATCCATTGGAGGTAAAGTTGAAAACTCAACAGTAGCAGAGTTTGTTCCTGCAACACCAAATGTTGAAAAGTTTAAAGTTGTAGAATCATTTCCTGCTAATGTTTTGTCTAAAGCTTTAGATGTTATTGGGTTGGTGTTTTCAACATCCAATTCTACTTTGTAAGTTGATTTTTCCCCGTTTCCAGTGGCGATTACTTCGACAGTATTGATGCCTTTGGCTTTACTTACATCCAATTCAAAATACGCCATTTGTTCATCTGGTCTTGCAAAGTTTAAGACTTTTGAAGTTGCTCCAACAATAGAAATGCCATTGCTTAATTTCAAACTTACATTTACATTTTTCACTTTTGGTTCCATTGCGAAAACAGTTACAGGAAGTGTTACTTTTTCACCAGGGCTTAATTTCCGCGGCAACGTAGCTAAAACCATAAGAGGCTTTTTAACTTCAACAGCTTTGTCTGTACTTCCGTAAGCTTCATTATCGTTGTTTCCTGCAACAACCATAATGCGCACCGAACCAATATAGTTTGGCAATTTTATTTGATGGGTTTTTGTTTTTCCCGCATCTAGTTTAAAAGGGCCTAAATAAGTAACGACAGGTTTAAAACGGTTGGCTTTTTTGTTTTTCCCTCCAGCGGCACTTCCATCACCACCAATAGCAAATACCTGATCTATACTTCCAGAATACGCGCCAATAACATCATCAAAAATATCCCAAGTTTTTACACCTAAAGCTTCACGTTTATAGAATTCCTTCCATGCATTTGGTGTTTTAAAACGTGTTAAATCTAATAAGCCTTCTTCAACCATGGCTATGGTATATGTCATTGCTTTTTTGTTTTTTTCAGACACTTTTAAGGTAAACGTTTGTTCTGGTTTTAGTTTATCTGGCATTTGTAATTGCGGTTCCAGTTTGGTATTTGGATCTTCTACCATAATAGGAATAACACCATATAGTCTGATTGGTAAATCGTTGGCAGTAATAGCATGGGGTTGTAATAACGAAATGTTTACAAATACATTTGGCGCCATTTCCATGCCAATTGGAATATCAACAGTAGTTTGTCCCTTTGTGGTTTTCACCCACTTGTAATCTAGCACTTCAGTGCCATTTTCAATACTAACTAAAGCACGACCTTCACTACCTGAAGCAAACGTTACTTTAGCAGTTTCGCCCACGTTGTACTTTTCTTTATCTGCTGAAAACACTAACATTTTAGCGGCTTCTTTATCACTAGATGGTGCTTTTTGCCACCAGGTTTTATAAAAATAAGCGGTGCGTCCAGTAGCATGACCGCTAACAGGATCAACTACGCGTATTAAATATCTTCCTCGAGCATCGTCTGGAATATTGATACTAAAGTTGGCTTTTCCGTTAGCATCGGTATTCATTTTTAAAGATTTGTAGGGTCTGTGATAATTGCTAGAAACATAACTCGCTAAATCATCATAAGAGGAATTCCACCACCAACGCCATTCAACTTTATAAATTTTTACTTCTAGGTTATTGCGTTTTAAAGGTTTTCCGTTTTCATTAACTACAACTACATCAAAAGTTTGTTTTTCATCTGTAAAATAAGAATCATACGCATTACCTTTTGGAGAACGCAACCCAATAAAAGAGTTGTAAGGTGCATATTTTTTAGTAAATGCATCCATGGAGAAATCACCACCATTTTCAAAAGCTCTCACTAAAAACTGAACGTTTAACATTCCAGGAGCATTTTTGCCAACATTTAGTGTTTTATTGATCTTGGCTAAACCTACTTCATTTACTTTACCTTTAAATATGTTAATTTCCTCAGTTTGAAATTTACGTGTCGGGTCATTGAATGTATATTCTTTATAGTTTTCAAAAGCAGTAAAAGCACTACTAAATTTGGCTTTTATTTCAGCTTTTAAATTTTTACCAGGTGCTCCATGAAGCCATTTTACATCTAAATCGCCTTTTAATGTTTCATTATTTGAAAGTATTTCATTTTCAAAATCAACCTTAATTTTTAAACGATTAGGTTTAACGGTTTCAATTTTTAAACCCTTATAAAAGGTTGCACCACCAACAGAAACCTTGGCGTTGTAATTTCCTGTTTTATCTTCTGTAGATGTTGGTACTGTGAATTTGTAGAAATTGTTGAGGTTATCGGCGGTTACATTTTTGTAAACCGGTTTTCCGTTAGGATCTGTAATTTCAAGTTTTATAGGGTGACGTTTTGGAAGCGGATTCGCATTATCATTCAAGATAAAAGTTAAATGTAAGGTGTCTCCTGGTCGCCAAACACCGCGTTCGCCATATAAATAACCTTTTAAGCCACGTTGTAAGCGATGTCCTGATACGTCAAACTTACTTAATGATAGCGAATTTCCATCTTGTAGTTTTACATATGTGGCGCTATTACCTTTTGATACAATGGCGAAGTTTGCATGTTTATCGGTATCAATTGTTATGAGCCCTTCTGTATCTGTAACTTTACTAGCTAATTCCTGTTGCTGGAAATTATACAGTGTAACTTTGGCATTAGATTCTGGCTCAGTATTTAAAATATTAGTTACCGCAAAATAGTATGAGTTATTTGCGCTTCGCTTTGCGATAACCCCTAAGTTGGAGGCTAATAAATTTTGAGATATAATTTTATGCTCATTATAATAGGCATCATGACAGGGGTTTTGTTCTTCGCGCCAGTTGTAAGTGTAGTTTTTATACCTGTAAATTAGATTGTCCCAATATTGTTCTTCGCGTAAGTCTTCATCTTCACTTTCGGCAGCTGAATAATCGCCTTCAGAATAATGTTCCTCGTAATAATAGTCGTCGTAATCATCATTTTCAGAGTTAGAAATGCCTGTGTTAGCCTCACAATCGTACAAAGAATAACGTTTATCAAAACTTAATTCTACTCTGTAAATAGCATCTATATCTGCTTTAAAGAACTTAGATAAATCGATGCTATAGGCTTTCCATTTTCCAGTATTTTCTGCTGATGTTTGTAACTGAATTGTTTGTTTCGCAATGCGACGACCTACCTTTTTTATATCGTATTTATTGTTGCTATTTAAGTTGTTATCTTGAAGAAATTGAAGCACATTATCTTCAAAAATCTTAATTACTCGAACATCAACGGCGCTTAAATTAACGGCTTCAAAATTGAATTTTAGTTCTTTCGAATTTGGAAGAATTGTTCCGTTGCTCATTAGTTTAACTTGTGGTTTTAGGTCTTCAAAAGCGATAGTTTCAGAAAAAGACTTCTTTAACTTATAGCCTTCAGCATTTTTTATGCCTTGAAATACATCAACTTGAACACTACCTACCAATTTAGTGTCTGGATAAACTTTTAACACATTGCCATCCACCACGTATTTTTGGTTTTTTACATTTTGAATAGATACTAAACCATCAAAATTTTGCTGTTTTTTAAGCGGATCTGAAAAGTTGATGGAGAGATGTTGCTCTGGGGATTGTATAACATCAGTTTCAATAATCGTAAAATGGTTTATCCCAGGAATTAATACCGTGTTTTCGCCTTCGTTTTCAGCCCTAATTACCTTGCCGTTCCATGTTACTAAGATTTTATCATCTTCAATTTTCCTATGAATGCTATCAATTTTAAATTCAAAATACGAGGAACTTGTGTTGGTTTCATTAAAAACTAAGGCTAATTTTTCACCGTTTTGAGAAGCTTCAATAAGGGTTTTTGCTTCTTCTAGTGTAATTACATCCGCTGATTTTATAATGCCTCCAAGATATTGCCAATTTTTACTATACGATTGTAAATGGTTGGTTTCAATATTAAAACTAGGTTTAATGGTTTTAAACTGGAAGGTGTAATCTTTAAAACCATCGGGCATATTTTTATAAATATCTTTCAATTTTACAGTAACCGTATATTCTGTATCTGGTTCAAGATATTCATCAGGTGTAAAAATAAGCGTGTGCTTATTGGTAGTAGTTAATTTACCTTCAACATGAGGTTTTATGGAAACCACGTTATCGGTAATCTCTTCACCTATTTCCCAAACGTCTACATCATTGGCCAAATTAATTTGAATAGGTTTTGCTACAGAAGTGATTCCAGAGGTGGTATAACTTATATAATCTCTAAACTTGAATAGGTTATCAGGAGTTATGGTTTTTTTTTGGCAAGATGTGGCTAGTGAAACAAGAAAAACAAATGCTAGGAGATTTTTAATGGACATCGACTTCGGATTTAGATAAATTGTAAACTGATAAAAAGAAATGTAGGTTGTTTCTCGTTAATAAATGTACGTTCAAAATTTGATACTTAGGCTTTTGAGATATGTTAAATTAGTCTTAATCTTCTTGTTTTGAAGAAGTAAAATAGTTAGTAAACGGGTAGGCAATGAAAGTTTAGTTAAGCTTATTTTAATCGGTAAAAGGTTTAAAATAAACGTTAAAATCCATATTTTAAAAAAATAGATGTATATTTGACCACCCAAAATCTAAAAGTATGAAAACCGCTTATTTAAAAACACGTATGTTTTTGGTATGTTTTGCAGTTATTATTTCTGGCATATCATGTTCAAAGGATGAGACTTCTATTCCGGAGGAAGCTAATAATGAAGATGCTGTAAACATAGAAGCTCAAATACTTCAATTGGTAAATACACACAGAGAAAGTATTGGAAAGTCAGCTTTAGCTTCAAATTCATTTGCGGCATCACTAGCTAAGGATCATACGTTATTTATGATTGATCAGGGGAAACTGAGTCATGATAATTCTGATGAAAGGTTTGAGCGTCTTTTTGACGAGGAAAAAGCAAATAAAGTTGGTGAAAATGTAGCTTACAAATATAATACTGCCGAAAAGGTTATGGAAGCTTGGTTAAATAGCAGTGGACATAAAAAGAATATAGAAGGAGATTTTACGCATGTTGGAATTAGCGCTCTTAAAAATGATGCTGGACAATACTACTACACCCAATTGTTTTTAAGAAAATAGGAGGGTGTAACTTTTAGTTTTTTTGCACTATATATTATTATAAGCCCGTTTATTATTGAATAAACTAATCTTTAAACATTCCAATATATAGTTTCTCTTTGTTGCTCATGGTAGCTCTAAACATGCCTGATGTATTGAATTCCATGGCCATGTTACCTTGGCTATCTACAGCAATAATACCACCATCACCACCCAATTCAGGTAGTTTTTTGTGAATAACAAGTTTTGCTGCTTCTTTTAAAGATAGGCCTTTGTATTCCATAAGAGCAGAAATATCATAAGCAACCATACCTCTTATAAAAAATTCGCCCCAACCAGTGCTTGATATCGCACAAGTTTTATTGTTTGCATAGGTTCCAGCCCCAATTATTGGCGAATCCCCAATACGTCCCCAGCGTTTATTTGTCATACCTCCAGTTGAGGTTCCCGCTGCTAGATTCCCATTTTTATCTAAAGCAACGCAACCCACAGTTCCAAATTTAGAGTCTTTTATATCTGAGTCATAAAATGATACTGTTTTATTTTTTTCTGAGGCTTGAGTACGTTCTAAAGCTTTCTTTTTGCTGTCCGTAAAAAAGTAATTTGGTTCAACGACTTTTAAACCTTGTTTACGCGCAAAGGTTTCTGCACCTCTTCCTGAAAGCATAACATGAGGTGAATTATCCATCACTTCACGGGCTAAACCAATTGGGTTTTTTACTATTCTTGTTCCAGCAGAAGCTCCTGCATTTAAACTATTTCCATCCATAATGGATGCGTCATGTTCATTGATGCCTTCATAAGTTAGTACCGCTCCTCTACCAGCATTAAAAAGAGGAGAATCTTCTAAAACATTAATGGTTTTTTCAACGGCGTCTAGACTCGAACCTCCGTTTTTCAATATGGTATAGCCAACTTTTATTGCTTCTTCTAATTTTTTGCGATAATCTGCTTCACGCTCTGCTGATATGTTTTCTTTTTTTATTGTTCCTGCTCCTCCATGGATAACGATTGAGAACTTAGCTTCTTCTGGTATTTTTTCTGTAGATGCAGATTTTGTTTTTTGTTCATTTTGGCATGATGAGAAAATCACTAAAACTGCAATGAAATATAAAAGCTTATCCATGAGAATAATAGATTTAATTTGACTTTAAAGTTAATGATTTTATAATTGGTTAATTTTAATAAATACCAGTTTTAATTATTATATTCGCAAATAATGTTAAAATATCTAATGAATCAATAATTTATGAGTACAGTAGCGCTTAACTTTGGTATAGATGAAGCACTTCAAATTTTAGGAGTTCAAGCTATAAATGAAGGCACTTCAACAGGCTCAAATAATTTTTCTGGAGGCGAAATTATTGAGTCTTTTTCCCCTGTTGACGGACAATTAATTGGCAAAGTAAAAACAACAACTCAAGCAGATTATAAAAAGGTTATGACTGCTGCAACTTCTGCATTTCAAGTATGGCGAGTAATGCCGGCCCCGCAACGTGGAGAAATTGTACGTCAGTTTGGTGATAAGTTGCGCGAAAAAAAAGAGGCTCTAGGTAAACTGGTTTCTTATGAAATGGGTAAAAGCTATCAAGAAGGGCTTGGAGAAGTTCAAGAAATGATTGATATCTGCGATTTTGCAGTTGGGTTATCCCGTCAACTTCACGGTTTAACCATGCACTCTGAGCGCCCAGGGCACCGTATGTATGAGCAGTACCATCCATTTGGTGTTGTTGGTATTATTTCTGCTTTTAATTTTCCTGTTGCTGTTTGGGCTTGGAATACTGCGCTAGCATGGATTTGTGGAGATGTTTGCATTTGGAAACCTTCTGAAAAAACACCAATGTGTGGTGTGGCTTGTCAAAATATTGCTGCCGAGGTTTTTGCTGAAAATAATTTACCAGAAGGTATTTCTTGTTTAATAAATGGCGATTATAAAGTTGGTGAGTTGATGACAAAAGATACCCGAGTGCCATTAATCTCGGCAACTGGTTCTACTAGAATGGGTAAAATTGTGGCAAAAGAAGTGGCAGGACGATTAGGAAAATCTCTTTTGGAACTAGGAGGGAATAACGCTATTATCGTGACACCCGATGCGGATATAAAAATGACCATAATCGGTGCGGTATTTGGTGCTGTAGGAACTGCGGGTCAACGTTGTACATCAACACGTCGATTAATTATTCATGAGTCTGTTTATGATAAAGTTAAAAATGCTCTTGTTGATGCTTATAAACAATTGCGAATTGGTAACCCGTTAGACGAAAACAATCATGTAGGTCCTTTAATTGATACGGATGCCGTTAAGATGTATACTGAAGCTTTAGAAAAGGTCGTACAGGAAGGCGGAAATATTATAGTTGAAGGCGGTGTGCTTTCGGGGCTAGGTTATGAAAGCGGTTGTTATGTCAAACCTGCCATTGCTGAGGCTAAACCTGATTTTGAAATTGTACAACATGAAACTTTTGCTCCAGTTCTTTATTTATTGAAATATACAGGTCCAATTGAAAATGCAATAGCCATTCAAAATGAGGTGGCACAAGGACTATCTTCTGCAATTATGACAAATAATTTGAGAGAAGCCGAACAATTTCTATCCCACGCTGGAAGCGATTGTGGTATTGCCAATGTAAATATTGGAACTTCTGGCGCTGAAATTGGAGGGGCCTTTGGGGGTGAAAAAGAAACTGGTGGAGGTCGTGAATCTGGATCTGATGCTTGGAAAGTTTATATGAGAAGACAAACAAATACTATCAATTATACCACAGAATTGCCCTTGGCTCAGGGTATAAAGTTTGATTTATAGAGCTGTTAAGTGTTATTGAAAAACCGTTTCGTAATTTGAAACGGTTTTTTTGCCTTAAATATACCCGTGGTTAAACCTTTTTGATTCTAGATGGTCTAAAATCACACGTCAAATATTATTTCTTATGAATCGCAATAACGTTCAGCATTTATATTGGAGGTCAGGATTTGGAGCCTCTCCAGACGAATTAAGAGAGTTTTCCAAAAAAACTAGAAAAGAAATAGTAAATCAATTGTTTGACAATTCAAAACAAACAATGCGTCTTGATGTTGATACTTCGGAAATTATTGCTGTCATCAAAAATGAGGAGAAATTATCTCCTGAAAGCAGAAGAAAAGTTCAAAAGCTAAGTAGAGCGAAAATAATTGAATTGAATGTAAAATGGATAGATCAATTAACCTCTTCAAGAGCTATGCTGCGAGAGAAGATGACGTTGTTTTGGGCAAATGTTTTCGTTTGTGAAGACAACAATGTCATTTATATTCAAAACTTTAATAACATGCTTCGTGAAAATGCTTTGGGGAACTTTAGCGATTTTGTTAAAAACATGTCTAAAGAAGCAGCAATGACAAAATATCTAAATACCAAACAGAATAGAAAGTTAAAACCCAATGAAAATTTTGCTAGGGAACTTATGGAATTATTCACGCTGGGAGAAGGACATTACTCTGAAAATGATATTAAAGAAAGTGCGAAAGCCTTTACTGGATATAGCCATAATTCAAAAGGCGTTTTCGTTTTTAGAAAGCGTCAACATGATGAAACTATTAAAACTTTTTTTGGTAAAACGGGTAACTTTAGTGGTGATGATATTATTGATATTATTCTAGAACAAAAGCAATGTGCGCAGTTTATATGTGAAAAAGTATACCGTTATTTTGTGAATGATAATTTGAATAAAAACCATGTTAAAAAAATGGTGGAGGTTTTTTACGAAGATTATAACATTGAAAAATTAATGAGATTTGTTTTTATGTCTGATTGGTTTTATCATGAAGAAAATATAGGATCTAAAATTAAATCGCCTATTGAGTATTTGGTAGGAATGAAAAAGCTTGTGCCAATTACTTTTGAAAATGAAAAGCAATTATTATTTATTCAAAAACAATTGGGACAAATATTATTAAACCCACCAAATGTAGCGGGTTGGAAAGGTGGTAAAAGTTGGATTGATAGCAATACCATTGTTTTACGCTTAAAGTTACCATCAATACTATTGAATGATGCCTATATATCAAAAGCAAAAAACGGTACTTCAGACCAGATGATTATAAAGAAGCAAGCTTTTAAAAAACAATATGGGAAACGGTTTAAAACTCAAGTTAAATGGGATAGTTTTAATAAAACCTATACTCATGTTGACATTGAAGACTTACCTGAACATGTGCTATGCTGTAAAATAAGTAAAAGGACAGCCGATTATTTAAAGACCTTAGATAAGGTATCAAAACGAGAATACTGTGTTCAGCTTATGTCCTTACCAGAATATCAAATGTGTTAATTATGGATAGAAGAAAATTTTTAAAGCAGTCGTCGCTCGCAAGTAGTTTGTTTTTTGTTCCTAGCTTTGTTAAGGCTTTTGAGCAAGTAGCGAGTAGCGATTTGGGATTTAAACGTTTGGTAATTATTCAGTTATCAGGAGGTAACGATGGGCTAAATACAGTGGTGCCTTTTAGGAATGATTTGTATTACAAAGAGCGCCCTACTTTAGCGATACCTAAAAATCAAATGATAAGACTAAATGATGAATTAGGTTTACATCCTAGCTTAACTCCTTTAAAGCGCTTATACGATAATGGGTATTTGTCTATAATAAATAACGTGGGTTACCCGAATCCGGTGCGTTCGCATTTCAGGTCTATGGATATTTGGCAAACAGTTACCGATTCTGATAAATTCTCGCAAAGTGGTTGGTTAGGCCGTTACCTAGATCATTATGGAAAACAACCTTATTCTGCTATTGAAGTAGATGAAAGTTTATCGTTAGCACTAAAGGGAGAGAGGTTTAATGGCATTGCCACCCAAAATCCTGCGATTCTTCATAATTTATCAAAGGATCCATATTTTAAAAATATAAGCAGACATCAAAATGATGCTCATTTAAGTGAACACAATTTGGGGTATTTATACAAAACAATGATCGAGGCGCAATCTTCAGCTAAGTATATTTATGAGACTAGTAAAACAGCAACATCATTACAGCAATATCCAGATAATAAATTTGGGAAACAGCTAAAAACAGTTGCTCAGTTTATAAATTCTGGATTAGATACAAAAGTTTTTTACACCTCTTTAGGAGGTTTTGATACGCATGTAAATCAATTAAATACACAAAAACGTTTGTTGAAAACATATGCCGATGGTATCGAGAGTTTTGTAGAAGATTTAAAAGCTAATCATTCTTTTAAAGATACATTAGTATTGACTTTTTCTGAATTTGGTAGACGTGTAAAACAAAATGCAAATGTAGGGACAGACCACGGTACGGCTAATAATGTTTTTGTAATAGGCAGTCATTTGAAGAAGCAAGGATTATATAACCAAGCTCCAAGTTTGAGTAATTTGGATGATAATGGTGATTTGAAATTTGAAATAGATTTTAGAACGATTTATGCCACAGTATTGAATAAATGGCTGGATATAGATGACCAAACTATTTTAAATAAATCTTTTAACCAACTAGACTTTATTTAAGACATAAAAAAAACCTTGACCAAAATTGAAAACTCAATTAAGAGACAAGGTTTATATCTAAAAAAGATTAATAGCAGTGCAAATGTAATCTATTTCTTTGTAAGTAGATGTCCTTAAGGTTAATTTAAAGTTAAATTTATTAACATATGTTAACTGTATTTCACTTTTCTTAAAATTCGAAGAGCTTCTTTGTATAGCTTATAAGTCTCAGTATTATAGTGTTTTAGATGGGATTTAGCTTCGTTTAGTTTACTTAAAGCATCATGGAATAAGTTTAAATAGCAAATTAAATAGGTTACAGGAAGGTTTTTTAAATCTTGTTCTTCCGTTTCTGTAAGAGATAGTCCTTTTTTTAGTTTTTCAAGAATTGCATTGTTGCTATTATAAATATGGTGTAATATTCTTTTGTCAAATTGAGGGGCTTCAAATAATAGCTTAGTTTCAATATTATACTGGGCATTATCTTCAAAAGTGATATTAGTCTCCTCTAATTCATAGTATTTATTAGAGCCTTGAAGGCCCAAATTCACGTATTCAATTATTTTGAAACTATTTTCATTGTAGTCAATGGATACTTCATCTAATGCTGAAAAGAATAGTCGAACCTGTTCATTAATTAATTCAATATCCACTCTAGAATAAAAGGTGTTCTCTTTAACTATTTTTTTTTGTCCTGCCCAACAGACCACAAAATACTCTTTAAATACTTTGTACTTTGCGTTGTAGTCTTTCCGGTTATTCATAAAATCAAACACGCCGTTAAGTGTATGTTCAATATTATTTTGAGCGTGCTTTTCTATAGCCTCTACGATTTTAGAATTAACATCTTTAATTTTAATATCGAAAACTTTAGGCATACTCATGCTACCATCTCTAAGAAAAACGGAACCGCCATAATATTTCCAAATGTTTTTTCTTAATGAGGTTAATTCTTCTATTGGACGTATGGTTACTAATCCAACTACCTTATCATCTGGTAAATGTGGAAAAGGAATGTTTTCATACTGTACAATGGGAGGATGGCTTAAATAAGCATTTATCAGGTTTTGAATTTTACTATCATCAAAAAAATCAACGCCAATTATATTATTATCGGTATCTTCAACTCCAATAACAATATAGGAGTTGTTTTTTGGATTGCTATTAGAAAGTGCACAGACATGTTTTAAAAATTTCGCTTTTCCCTCTTTATGGCTAATGTTAATTTTACGTTTTTTATCATAAAAACTGTTCTCATCATTATGAGCAAGTAGGTGTTTTATAAGTAGACGTTTATTAATCATTGGGAAGCCCTAGTACATTTATTTATAATTTTTTTAATGTAACACTGTTGGCCTGTGCGGTTGGAAATACTAGCAAATCGGCAATATTAACATGGTAAGGTCTAGAAACAACAAAATATATAATTTCAGCAATGTCTTTAGCTTCTAAAGCTTTATAGCCTTGATAAGCTAAGTCTGCCTTAGCATCACCTTTAAAACGTACTTTTGAAAACTCAGTTTCTACTAATCCCGGACTAACCGCTCCTACTTTTATACCATATGGATTTAAATCAATACGCATACCCTCGGTTAAGGCTAGAACAGCATGCTTACTAGCGCAATATACATTACCTTTTGGGTAAACTTCCTTACCTGCCGATGACCCGATATTAATAATATGCCCAGATTTTCGTTTAGTCATTTGAGGAATAATAGCCTTGCTAACATAAAGCAAACCTTTTACATTAATATCCATCATGGCATCCCAGTCATCAATACTGCCATCTTCAATAGGGTCTAAACCATGAGCATTCCCTGCATTATTAATTAGTATATCAATACACTTGAATTCCTTCGGAAGGGATTTTATTGCTATTAGTGTTTCTTCTTTATCTCTAATATCAAAATTAAGGATGTGCACTTTGGTAAGGCGATTTAAAGCAGCTTTTATAGTGTTTAGTCTTTCTAAGCGTCTCCCACATAACACGAGATGAATGCCTTGCTTTGCAAATTCATAAGCTGTTGCTTCTCCAATACCGCTGGTGGCTCCAGTAATTAATGCCGTTTCTTTCATATTTTAAGTTTAGAGATGAATAAACTAATACTCTATAAAACTACTCAAAAGGAATTGGAAGTCGAAGCTCTTTTTAAAATTATTAATTAATCATGGGGCATTTAAGATAAACTTATAATAATGATTTGTTAAATGTGATTCCTATTGAGGCTTCTTAATATTTTTAACCAATTTTTAACATCATTACAATAAAAATTTTAACAATTTGCAATGCTCAAATAAGGACTGTATATTCGGGCTTTTAATAAAATAAAAAATGATGGAAGAAACAGGTACAATTGATATCAAGTCGATTAACGAGAAAATTGAAAAGGAAAGTGCTTTTGTAGATTTGTTGATGTTAGAAATGAATAAAGTCATTGTGGGTCAAAAACACATGGTTGAACGTTTACTAATAGGTTTATTAGGAAGAGGACATATCTTATTAGAAGGTGTTCCTGGATTAGCAAAAACATTGGCCATTAACACACTCTCACAAGCTGTTGATGGTAGTTTTAGTAGAATACAATTTACACCGGATTTGTTGCCAGCAGATGTTACGGGTACATTAATATATAATATGAAGGTTAATGATTTCTCGATAAAGAAAGGGCCTATTTTTGCCAACTTTGTATTGGCAGATGAGATTAATAGAGCACCGGCAAAAGTGCAGTCTGCTTTGTTAGAGGCTATGCAGGAGAAACAAGTAACAATTGGAGATGAAACATTTCCTTTAGATAAACCATTTTTAGTAATGGCGACTCAGAACCCTGTAGAACAAGAAGGAACTTATCCATTGCCGGAAGCACAGGTTGACCGTTTTATGTTAAAAACGGTAATTGATTATCCGAAAATTGCTGAAGAGCAATTAATCATGAGAGCAAACCTTAAAGGTGCTTGGGATAAAGTGCAGGCAGTGGTATCTATAGACCAAATTTTAAGAGCTCAACAAGCAGTTAGAGAGGTTTATATGGACGAGAAAATCGAGAAATATATTCTTGATATTATCTTTGCAACGAGATACCCTGAAAAATATAGACTTCCAGATTTAAAACCACTAATCTCATTTGGCGCATCACCTCGTGGAAGTATCAATTTAGCAACCGCTGCAAAATGTTATGCCTTTATTAAAAGACGAGGTTATGTGATTCCTGAAGATGTACGTGCTGTAGTTTATGATGTGTTAAGACATAGAATAGGTATTACTTATGAAGCTGAAGCTGAAAACGTAACTTCTGAAGATATCATCAATAAAATTGTTAACGAAATAGAGGTGCCATAGTAGTTTCTTGATTGTTGCTTGCATATTAATGATGATTGAAAAATGGACACTAAAGAATTACTAAAAAAGGTACGTAAAATTGAGATTAAGACACGACGGTTGTCTGATCACATTTTTGGAGGAGAATATCACTCTACTTTCAAAGGTAGAGGTATGACTTTTAGTGAGGTACGTCAGTATCAATTTGGTGATGATGTTAGAAATATTGATTGGAATGTTACTGCCCGTTACAATGAACCTTTTGTAAAAGTTTTTGAAGAAGAGCGTGAGTTAACCATGATGCTTATGGTTGATGTTTCTGGTTCAGAAATGTTCGGTACAGAAGATCAATTTAAAAATGAAGTCGTCACTGAAATTGCTGCTACGTTGGCATTTTCGGCGACCCAGAATAATGATAAAATAGGATTAATTCTGTTTTCAGATAAAGTAGAGTTATACATTCCTCCAAAAAAAGGACGTTCTCATGTGCTTCGAATCATTAGAGAACTTATAGAATTTCAACCTGAAAGTAAACAAACAAATTTAGCAGAAGCTTTAAAATTCATGCAGAACGTCATGAAAAAGAAAGCGATTGTATTTGTGTTATCTGATTTTATAACTGATAACTACCATCAAACCATGAAGATTGTTTCAGGTAAACACGATGTAACAGGTATTAGGGTTTTTGATAAGCGAGAAGAGGATATTCCAAATTTAGGAATTGTACAAATGCAGGATGAAGAAACAGGAGAATATATGCTTGTTAATACAGCTTCTAAAAAAGTGAGAGCCAATTATGCTAAGTTTTATAATGAAAAAGTAGCTTATTATAAGGAGAGTTTTACCAAATCTGGAGCAGGTGCTATTGATTGTCGTGTGGACGAAAGCTATGTTAAAAAATTGTTGGGCTATTTTAAAAGAAGAGGCTAAAAAGAATAGTGATTTATGATTAACGGATTACGATTTATAAAAGGAACATGTTCTATGATGGGTTTATCAACTGGGACCATTTTCACTATGCTCTTTTTTCTAATGTCTTGTTTTTCTTTTTCTCAAGTAAAATCTACAATTGATTCTACATCGATAAAAATAGGAGAGCAAATTACCTATCATATTCAAGTCGAAACAGATTCATCTAAATTGGTGGTTTTTCCTGAGGGGCAAACATTTTCACCTCTAGAAATGATCGAATCTTACGATATAGATACTTTAAAAAATAAAGATAAGTTCAACCTGATAAAAAAGTATGGATTAACCCAATTTGATTCGGGGTCCTATACCATTCCTAGACAAAAAATTATTGTTGGCGATAAAACATTTTTTACCGATTCGCTACAGGTTGAGGTTAATACGGTGGTTATTGACAGCACGAAAGGTTTGTATGATATAAAACCAATTATTACAGTTGAAAAATCAGGAAGCAATTGGTGGAAATATGTACTCTTAGCTTTATTAATTTTAGGAGTTGCAGCCTTGTTATTATACTGGTTTATTTGGAGGAAAAAACCACTTACAGAAGAGGAAGAAATTGCTTTATTACCACCTTATGATAGAGCAAAGTTAGCGCTTAAAAAGCTAGATGAAAGCCCGTATTTGGAACATGAAAACCTAAAAGATTATTACTCTGAGTTAACATTTATTATCAGAAAGTATCTAGAAGAAAAAGTATATGATAAAGCTCTTGAAAGTACCAGTAATGAGCTTATTGAGAGACTTAGTCTTTTAAAAGAAGGCAATCAAATTGATATTAGTAAGGAAGATATAAAGAATTTAGAGAGCATTTTAAAGCGTGCAGATTTAGTAAAATTTGCAAAATCTGCTCCTGATGTGGAATTGGCCAAAATGGATTGGCAAACAATTGATTTGGAGATTGATCATGTAAAAGAGTCTTTACCTGAACCTACTGAAGAAGAAAAGCTTCTAGATGAACAATACCGAGAAGAGCAAGAACGCAAGAGTAAACGTAAAAAAATATGGTTAACGGTTGGAATTAGTGTATTTCTTCTTTTAGGAACACTGACTGGACTGTCCCTTAAATTCGGATTTGATTTTGTGAAAGACACCATTATCGGTCATGATAGTAAGGAATTACTAGAAGGCGATTGGGTTACAAGTCAGTATGGTTTTCCTCCAGTAACGATAGCGACACCAAAAGTTTTAAAAAGAACGACTCCAGAGCTTCCTGAGGAGATAGCACAGCAAATGGAGATGACTCAGTTTAGTTACGGTAGTTTGATAGACAGGTTTCAAATTATAGTTGCAACAACAACTCTTAAAAATGCTGGCCAAGGTGAAATAGATATTGAAAAGGCTATTGATGGTAGTTTAAAAATGTTTGAAAATGTTGGGGCACAAAATATTCTGACTAAAAGAGACAAGTTTATTACGCCTAATGGTGCGGAAGGTTTGAAAGTTTATGGGACTATGGATGTGCCTGTTTTGAAAACCGATCAGGTAGAAAAAGGGAAATATGTTATTTTAGGTTTTGCTGCTGAAGGTATTATGCAACAAATTATGATTTTCCATAAACAGACTGATGTTTATGCAGAACAAATGGTAGAACGTATTTTGAATTCGGTTGAACTTAAAGAGGCAGAAGAATAATGTTTGAAGGAATTGAATTTGTAAATAAAGAGTTTTTCTGGTTGCTTCTTGTGCTTCCTATTGCTTTGTTGTGGTATGTTTTAAAACATCAAAAACAAACCGCAGAATTGAAAATTTCAAGTTTAAAAGGTTTTAAAGTCACCAATTCTGTTTTACCAAAATTAAGACACGTTTTGTTTGGATTAAGACTTTTGGCTTTAGCCTTGTTGATTATGGCCTTAGCAAGACCACAAGCTGTTGACGTGTCTACAAAAACAAAAACAACTCGTGGTATTGATATTGTAATGGCTATTGATGTATCGGCTAGTATGTTAGCGAAAGACTTGTCGCCAAATAGGTTAGAAGCTTTGAAAAAGGTAGCAGCTGAGTTTATTAAAGGAAGACCAAATGACAGAATTGGGTTGGTAGAATACGCTGGTGAAAGTTACACCAAAACGCCTATAACAAGTGATAAAGGTATTGTGCTGCGTTCTTTAAAAGGTATTAAATATAACACCATTATAGAAGGTGGTACGGCAATTGGCATGGGCTTGGCGACCTCTGTTAACCGATTAAAAGATAGCAAGGCAACGAGTAAGGTGATTATTTTATTAACTGATGGGGTCAATAATTCAGGGTTTATTGATCCTAAAATAGCTAGTGAATTAGCTGTAGAATATGGGATTAAAACATATACCATTGGTCTAGGTACTAACGGAATGGCTTTAACACCCGTTGCTATATTACAAAACGGAAATTTCCAGTACGCACGAGCGCAGGTAGAGATAGATGAAGAATTACTGAAAGAAATAGCAGATGCTACTGGTGGTAAATATTTTAGAGCTACCAACAATAAGAAGCTTGAAGAGATTTATGAAGAGATCAACAAACTAGAAAAAACCGAAATAGAAGAGTTTAAGTTTTATAATTACGATGAAAAATATAGATCATTGGTAATTCTAGCAGGATTGTTATTGTTATTAGAATTGCTGTTGAGGTTCACGGTTTTTAGGAGTTTTGTTTAAAGATGAATGACTTAATAGAATATAAAAGTTGGTTTGCTAGAAATTGGAAATGGCTTTTGCCATTATTTATGTTTTTTATGTTAGGGATATATACAATATCAACTACAAAGGTAGGAGAAGGTATAACAACCGTTGCGAAAGCCTATAATGATGCCTCACTTTACGAAAATGCTTTGGAAAAAGTAAAGAAAAATAAAGATGTAGTGCAATTGTTTGGAACAATAGAACCCATAGATAACTTTGCTATTTTAGAAGGAACAACTAGATATTCTAATAATGATAATTCAATTATATCAAGTATAAGAATAAAAGGAAGTAAATCTAAAGGTAAACTAGATATTACTGCTTATAAGAATGAAGGAGTATGGGTTTATAAAAAAATTGGTGTTAGAATTAAAAAACCCAGACAAGTAATAATTGTTTTTGAAGAGAAGATAAATGAATTCATAATTGAAGACTGAATATGTATCAATTGGAAGAAAAAATATGGTTTTGGGCATTAGGTATTATTCCAATAATAATTCTACTCTTTTTGGTGCTCCAATTTTGGAGGTATAAGGCTCAAAATAAATTTGCAGATAAAAAATTACTGAAAAGGTTAAGTCCTAACAGATCAATATTTAAGGGTGCTTTAAAGGTTTTGGTATTAAGTTTGGCATTCTTTTGTCTTGCTATTGCTTTGGTGAACCCAAAAATAGGAACCAAGCTTGAAACTGTAAAAAGAGAAGGTGTAGATATTGTTTTTGCGGTCGATGTTTCCAAAAGTATGTTAGCCGAAGACATTGCGCCCAATAGGTTAGAGAAATCTAAGCAGTTGGTCACGCAGATCATTAATAATTTAGCTAGCGACCGTATTGGTATTATTGCTTATGCAGGAAAAGCGTTCCCACAATTGCCAATAACGACAGACTATGCTTCGGCTAAAATGTTTTTACAAAGCATGAACACCGATATGTTGTCATCACAAGGAACTGCTATTAATGAGGCTATAAAATTATCTAGAACCTATTTTGATAATGAAGAACAGACGAATCGTGTTCTGATAATTATTTCTGACGGCGAAGATCATAGTGAGGCTTCAGCAGCTGTAGCAGAAGAAGCCAATGAGGAAGGTATTAGAATTTTTACTATTGGTGTTGGAGATTTAAAAGGAGGGCCTATTCCAGAAAAGCGAAATGGCGTTGTTTTAAATTATAAAAAAGATAGTCAAGGGGAAACAGTTATTACCAAATTAAATGAAGATACGCTAAAAGAAATAGCGAGTGAAGCTAACGGTGTTTACATTAATGGAAGAAATACTAATGAAGTGGTAGAAAGTGTTCGTGAGATTTTGAATGCTATGGATAAAACGGAGTTTGAAGCCAAACAATTTGCAGATTTTAAAGATCAGTTTCAATGGTTTTTAGGTTTCGGAATCTTTTTCTTGTTATTGGATGTTTTCCTTTTAGAACGTAAAACAAAGTGGTTAAAAAAGTTAAATCTCTTTAATGAGAATTTATAAATTAATGAGCAGATGTTATTATTTATAACTTCTTTAACTCATATAAAAGAGAAGGTTTTATACTTTAGAAATAAAAAATGAAAGGTTTAATAACATTTTTAATATTATGCGTGTCGCTTTTTTCTTTTTCGCAAGAAGAAGATAAGCAACAAGCCTTGGCTATGAAAAAAGCTAATAATCATGTTTATGAAGGGAATAATTTAATTGAAGACGATTTTATTTCTGCAGAAATGGAATACAGAAAAGCGATTTCAGAACAATCCACTTCTGTTGCCGGCGCATATAATTTGGCTAATGCATATATTAAAAACGGTAGTCCTGTTGAAGCCTTATTTCGTTTAGAACAAGCAGCTAAAGCATCCGGTTCTAAAAGTGAGAAACATAAAGCTTTCCATAACATTGGTAATGTGTTGATGCAGAGTGAAAAATGTAAGGAGGCTGTTGAAGCTTATAAAAGCGCTTTACGAAATGATCCTACAGACGATGAAACACGATATAATTTAAGTGTCGCTAAAGCTTGTGCAGAAGAACAGAAACAGCAAGACGATCAGAATCAAGATCAAGATCAAGACGACGAGAATAAAGACGACAAGGATCAAAAAGAAGATCAAGAAAATAAAGATAAAGAGGGCGATAATAAAGACGATCAAGAGGACAAAGGAGACGAGGAAGAAAAAGAAGGTGAAGATGAGAAGGATGAAGAAGGTAAGCCAGAAGACGATAAGAAAGATGATGGAAAGGGTAATGAAGAAAAGAAAGAACAGCCTCAAAAGCCACAACCACAACCAGGGCAATTATCTCCTCAGCAAATAAAAAACCTGCTAGAAGCTATGAATAATCAAGAGCAAAAAGTGCAGGAAAAAATGAATGCTGAAAAGCAAAAAGGCGTTAGAATAAAAACGGAGAAAGATTGGTAAATTTTATAGTTTTGTTGTTTCTTCAAATAAGGAGATCTCGCTAATTACAAATGAAGTTTTTTAAACACATATCAGCATTACTATTTATACTTTTTATAAGTGCTTCATTCGCACAAGAGGTCGAATTTGTTGCGAAAGTAAGTAAGCAAAAGTTAGGGATTAACGAGCGCTTACGTATTGATTTTGTGATGAATCAGGATGGCGATCATTTTACACCACCAGATTTTTCTATGTTTACGGTTTTGGGTGGCCCAAACCAATCAGTAAGTAACTCATGGATTAATGGTGTTAGATCTTATAAGAAAACGTATAGCTATTGGCTTGCTCCAAAAAAACGAGGGGTTTTTAATATAGCACAAGCGAAAATAGAGATAGATGATAATGTGTATAAAACAACACCGATAAGAATTGAGGTTACCGCGGCTGTCGAAATTCCAAAAGACCCCAATGACCCCAATTACTTGGCATCTCAAAATATCCATTTAGTAGCTGAGGTTTCAGATACTAAGCCCTATTTAAATGAGGCCATTACTGTGGTTTATAAATTATATATCTCTCATAAAATAGCAGTTGATAACGTAAACGAAATTGATACTCCAAGGTTTAATGATTTTTGGAGTCAAAATATTGATACTCAAAATCAAAAAATTCAAAGTGGAACATATAATGGTGAGGATTACCGTTACGTAGTATATAAAAAGGCGGTATTATATCCGCAAAAAACAGGTAGACTAGATATTGAGCCATTAAGTTTAGATATTTCATTAAGGGTACCTACAAATAGACGGGATATTTTTGGTAGTGTTTTAATGAGTAGAGCGAATAAGACAGTTTCTGCTGGGAGAAAAACTATTAATGTAAAACCACTTCCCGAAGTTGGAAAACCACTAGATTTTACAGGAGCAGTTGGAAACTTTACTTTTAATGTTGATGCTTCCAAAACAGAATTAGACGCAACAGAATCTTTACAATTGAAGGTTGCTGTAAAAGGTAATGGAAACTTGAAACTATTTAAATTACCTAAAATATCTTTACCAAGCTCTCTAGAGGTTTATGAACCTGAACATAACGAGAAAGTGAAAACAAATCTTGCAGGAATGCAAGGAAGTATATCAGATAGTTATACCGTAGTACCTCAGTTTAAAGGTAAATACCCTATACCAAGTATTTCATTTTCATATTTTGATTTAAAAACAGAATCTTACAAGAGATTGTCTTCAGATGAGATTGTAATTAATGTTTTAAATGGTCCTTCAAGCGTTGCTGGAACTAATGAAAACAATACTATTTCAGGTGGAAATAAACAAGCTGTAGTGCTTAATAGCGATCTGTTTGCATTTATAAAAACTAAATCCAGTTTTACAGAGGTTAAACAAAGTCATTTCTTTAAAACACAATCATTTTGGAGTTTATTATTACTTCCGTTTTTAGCAATTCCTTTAGCAATTGTAATCCGCAAAAAGAAAGAGGTTCGAGATGCTGATGTATATGGAAATAGAATTAGAAAAGCCGATAAATTGGCGAGAAAATATTTAAAAGGTGCGAAAAAATCTTTAGGAAAAAAAGAGGAGTTTTACATTGCCTTAGAAAAGGCTTTGCATAACTATTTAAAAGCGAAATTGCATATTGAAACTAATGAATTAAGTAAAGATAAAATCACAGAATTACTTCTTGAGAGAAATGTGGAAGGTGAAGTAATTAAGGACTTCAATGGTATATTAGAAAATTGTGAGTTAGCACGTTATACGCCTATAGATATCGTGACTATGCAAGCAGATTATGAAAAAGCTAGTAAAACTATTTCTTTAATTGATAAACAAGCACGTTAAAATGAAACATATTTTATACATCATATCGTTTTTGTTTACAATTGGCGGATATGCTCAAATTCAAGATTTATTTGAGAAAGCCAATGCCTTTTATAATGATGGTAAATACGCCGAGGCTATCGATAATTACCAGGCAATTCTTGAAAGTGGGCAACACTCTGCAGAGGTATATTTTAATTTGGGTAATGCGAATTATAAGTTAAATAATATAGCCCCAAGTATATATTTTTACGAGAAAGCCTTAATTCTAGAACCTAATGATGCGGACATCAAACATAATCTAGCTTTTGCCAGAAATATGACTATTGATGTTATAGATGTGATCCCAGAGGCTGGACTTGCAAAAGTATTGAAGACTGTCGCAAATGAGCTGTCCTTCGATTCTTGGGCTATAGTATCTGTAGTTTTGGTGTTTTGTTTTGTGATATTGTTTTTAATCTATTACTTTTCATATACTACACTTAGAAAGCGTCTTACTTTTATTGGCAGTTTGGCTACCTTATTATTGGTTTGTGTAACTCTGGCTTTTGCTTTTCATAAATATAACTTAGATAATAAAAACAACCCTGCCATTATTTTTATTCAGGAAAGCAAAGTTAGGAACACACCTAATCCAAATGGAGAGGAGGCGTTTAGACTTCATGAAGGAACAAAAGTACAGGTACTAGAGACCTATAATAATTGGCAAAAAATTAAATTGGCTGATGGTAAAATAGGATGGGTGGCTTCTGAAGACATTAAATTGTTAAATAACTTTTAGCAAAAACTGAACAAAAACTCTATATTTATATTCTTAAACCATTTTTTTGTGACAAAACAAGTTATTTCAATATCATTATCAGCACTGTTCATGCTATTTGTTATAGCGCCAACGGTTATAATGATTATTGATGATTCTGTTGATGTATCTATGTTTTATTCTTCTACTGAAGAGGAAGAAAAAAGTCATGAAAAAAATAAAGATAAAGAGCTATTGCTTTTTGATTTTTCCAAAGCATTATCAGATCTTGACCTAAATGAAACTGAAAATAATTTGGTTTACTTTTTCAAGAAGTACCCTAAACCACATTTAAATCTTATTTCCCCGCCACCAGAATTATTCATAGTATAATTTTTTAGATTATCAGGACTGCTTAAAGGAAACAAACGGTCTGAGGCTTAATTTTTAACAACTTTTGAAATACTTAAGTATTTCAAAAGAATAATTTATTATAATATGTTTAAAACGATTAAAAAAGATTTACCAGCTAGTATTGTTGTATTTTTTGTGGCTTTGCCATTGTGTTTGGGGATTGCATTAGCTAGTGGCGCTCCTCTGTTTTCGGGGTTAATTGCTGGTATTGTTGGTGGTATAGTGGTAGGCGCATTAAGTGGTTCCAATATTGGTGTTAGTGGGCCAGCTGCTGGTTTGGCAGCTATTGTTTTGACTGCTATTGGGGCTTTAGGAGGCTACCAAAATTTTTTGGTAGCTGTAGTTTTAGGAGGAGTAATTCAATTACTATTTGGAGTATTGAGAGCTGGAATTATCGGGTATTATTTCCCGTCTTCTGTTATCAAAGGGATGCTTACTGGAATAGGGATCATAATTATCTTAAAGCAAATACCTCATTTTTTTGGTTATGATGCCGATCCCGAAGGCGATTTTGCCTTTTTTCAGGTAGATGGAGAAAACACGTTTTCAGATTTGTTTAGAACTTTAAAATTTATAACCCCTGGTTCCGCAATAATAGGAATAGTTGGACTGGCTATTTTAATTCTTTGGGAAAAGGTGCTTTCAAAAAAGGCAAAGATATTTCAGTTGATTCAAGGTCCGCTGGTTGTCGTGGTTGTGGGTATTGTTTTTTATATTTTAACCCAATCAAATGAAACTTTGAGTATCGCGAAAACGCACTTGGTAAGTGTGCCAGTGCCCGAAGATAGTGCCTCGTTTTTCGCTCAGTTTAGCTTTCCTAATTTTAGTGCCATTACTAATCCTGATATTTGGGTTGTTGCATTCACAATTGCACTGGTGGCAAGTTTAGAAACCTTATTGTGCGTTGAAGCAACAGATAAATTAGATCCTCATAAAAATGTGACACCTACAAATCGTGAATTGTTAGCTCAGGGTACCGGAAATATTATTTCAGGATTGATTGGAGGACTGCCAATAACTCAGGTAATTGTTAGAAGTTCGGCTAATATTCAGTCTGGTGGCGTGTCAAAAATGTCAGCGATTATTCATGGTTTTTTCTTGCTTATATCGGTTATAGTGATTCCTACATTATTAAATATGATTCCTCTTTCTGTATTGGCGGCTATACTTCTTCTTGTAGGATATAAGCTAGCCAAACCCTCAACTTTTAAGCAAATGTTTAGTTTAGGTTGGAAGCAATGGGTGCCCTTTACAGCTACTATATTAGGAATTGTATTTGTAGACTTACTATGGGGAATTGGTCTTGGACTAGGTGTAGGTATAGTGGTCATTTTAATAAAAAGCTTTCAGAATTCGCATTTCTTGCATATCGAGGATAAAAGTAATGGTAAGCATAGAATAAAAATGACACTTGCGGAAGAAGTAACCTTTTTTAATAAGGGGGCAATCCTTAAAGAGTTAGATAGTTTACCTAGAGATACCTATTTGGAATTAGATGTAACCAAAACGAGGTACCTGGATAATGACATTATTGAAATTTTAGAGGATTTTGCATTTAAGGCAACAGAAAGGAATATTGATATTCAATTGATTTCGGAGCGTGGTACTGTTGAAAATCCAGAGAGTTTTATTGATTTTTTCAAGCTAAGACCTAAAACGGCTTAAAATCACCAGTTATGAAAAAAGACCAATATAAAATTTTAGTGTTATCTGATTTGAAGGGCTCAACTAAATCGATTTTAAAGAGCACGGTGAGTTTGGCTAAAATGATTGATGGTGTGATAGAATTTTTTCATGTACAGAAGCCAACAGATGTTATTAAACAAGACAATCAATTTTCCGCTATAAGAACTATTAACAGCGAGTTTACTGCTTCTGAAAAAAAAATAAAAACCTTATTAAGTTCAATTTCAGAGGAGTATAGTTTAAAAATAAAATATAAGTCTTCAATTGGAAATGTAAAAAACGAAATAACACATCGTATTGAGGAGATTAATCCAGATGTTATTGTTTTGGGTAAACGAAAACATAAAATCCTGAATTTTGGAGGTGATAATATGACTCAGTTTATTCTTAAGCATCATAAGGGACCTGTTTTTATTGCAGCCGAGGAGAATGCCTTAGAGCCAAACAAAAAATTATCCTTAGGTGTTTTTGAGGAGAATGAAAAACCTTTAGATATTGAATTTAAAGATCAATTAATTCAAAATATCAATCCACCTTTAAAGTCATTTAAAATTGGTAAAGGGTCACTTCATGCCAAAAGGAATCAAGACGCTTTTAGTGATTTAAAGACTATAGATTATGTTTTTGAAGATGGAGGCAACGCCATTGAGAACTTGTCAAAGTATCTAACAAAAAATAATATTGATTTACTATGTGTTGGAAGAGATACTAAACAGATTAACGACTCTGTGAAACTTATGAAGAATGATGTAAGAGATGTAGTTGGTAAACTAGGTGTGTCTTTGCTTATTGCCGGACTGTAGAAATATGAGTTACGATAGCGTGTTTTAGAAAGAAGATTTTTGGAGTAAAAAATAAGCTGATATTTTTGATATGAGCTTATTTTTTTTGCCTATTTAAGTTAACTTAGAGGTTTAAATCTAGAAAGAGTTAATGAAAAATTTGTTTTCAAATATTAAGGGAGATGCTTTTGGAGGTATAACCGCCGGAATTGTTGCTTTGCCTCTGGCCTTAGCGTTTGGGGTATCTTCTGGATTAGGGCCAACAGCGGGGTTGTATGGTGCTATTTTTATAAGTTTTTTTGCGGCACTTTTTGGAGGTACAAATACTCAAATATCTGGTCCAACAGCACCTATGACTGCCGTAAGTATGGTTGTTATAGCTGGGATAGTTGCGGCTAATGATGGGGATGTAAATAAAGCATTGCCTGCAATATTAACTGTGTTCCTTTTAGCAGGTTTAATGCAAATCGGGTTAGGAGTTTTAGGTTTAGGAAAGTACATAAGGTATATTCCTTATCCTGTGGTTTCTGGATTTATGACGGCTATAGGAGTCATAATCTTGTTAACTCAAATTTTGCCTTCATTAGGATATTATCCTAAAGATGATATGGAATTTGTAAACACTTTTAAACCGCAAGCAGAAGAAGTTATATTGGAAAATATTTTAATAGAAGAAGCTGGTGAAGGTATACTTGTCCTTGAAGATTTTGAAGAAACTATTGAACGGGCTCATGAAATATCAGACGAAGCTATTCTTACTGAGTCGCAAACACTAGCGGCTAAAGAAGCTTCAGGTGCATTAGGTTCTATAAAAGCAATACCCAGAGCATTGCGAAATATTAATTGGCTCGAACTTATTTTAGCTTTAGGAACCATATTCATTATTTATGGTTTTAAAAAAATAACAATGGCAGTGCCAAGTACATTGGTAGCTTTAATCGTAATGTCTGGAATATCGGTGGGCTTTGGACTAGAGTATAGACCCATTGAAGAAATTCCTAGTGGTATACCTATGCCTAATTTAGATATTATTACCGATTTTAAATTGAAGAGTATCACTCCATATATTTTCACCGCTTTGACTCTGGCTTTATTGGGAGCAATTGATTCACTCTTAACAAGTGTAGTGGCTGATAATATGACGAAAACGAAGCATAAGCCCAATAAAGAATTAGTGGGTCAAGGAATTGGGAACAGTGTTGCCGCTATTTTTGGAGGTATCCCTGGGGCGGGTGCCACGATAAGAACCGTTGTGAATATTACATCTGGAGGTAAAACAAAACTATCTGGTATGATAGCAGGTATTTTGTTGTTGATTATATTATTGGGACTAGGGCCAATTGCATCAAAAATTCCAGCTGCGGTTCTTGCTGGGATTTTAATAACTGTAGGTATTGGCGTTATGGATTATAAAGGCTTAAAAGCCATACCTAACTTGCCAAAGGATATAAAAATAGGACCTTTAAAGTTAAGCTCGGAAGTGCTTATTATGTTAGTGGTTATGGTGCTTTCTACATTTTGGAATTTGGTTTATGCGGTAGGAATAGGTTTAGTTATTGCCTCTTTAATGTTTATGAAAAAAATAGGTGATTTAACAGCAGAGCGCTCTGACGTGAAAACGCTTAAAGAAGAGGCTTGGGATGATGAAGGTGATTTCCCTGCGAGTTTACAAGAAGAGGTGTTTATTAAACACCTTAAAGGACCATTGTTCTTTGGGTCCACAAGTGATTTTCAGAATTTGTATGCCCAAATACCCAAAACAGCCGAAATCGTTATTCTAAGATTAGGACGTATGCAATATATGGATCAATCGGGCTTGTATGCTATGGAAGATATGCTGCAGGATTTAAAAAGAAATGGTGTTGAAGTTTTGTTTGTAGACCTTCTTAAACAGCCAAGATATATGATGGAACGAATCGATATCATTCCAGATTTTGTTCCAGATACCCATATTTTTAATACCTTTAATGAGTGTTTGAAATGGGTTAAAGAAAACGTAGAAAACAAATATTAATTAATAATAATTATTATGAAAAATATCGCCATTACAAAGGAAGTTCAATCAGCTTTTACACCATCAAATGTTTTAGAAGACTTGATGGAAGGTAATAATAGATTTGTAAATAATAACAGCCAAACGGTTGATAATGCTTCGCTAATTAATCAAACAACAGCAGGTCAGTTTCCAAAAGCCGTTGTGTTATCTTGTATAGATTCTAGAGTGCCTGTAGAAACTGTTTTTGATCAAGCTATCGGAGATATTTTTGTAGCTCGTGTTGCAGGAAACTTTGAGAATATTGACATTTTAGGGAGTCTAGAATATTCTTGTGGAGTTGCCGGAAGCAAGTTGGTACTGGTTTTAGGGCATGAAAGCTGTGGGGCGGTGAAAGCGGCTTGCGATGGTGTAGAATTGGGTAATATTACAGCCATGCTAAGCAATATTTTGCCAGCAGTTAAGAAAAGTGCAGAAGAGGTTGATGGAGAATTAAATTCTTCAAATAAAGAGTTTGTGGCTAAAACGGTAGAGAATAATGTAAAGCTTACGATTGATCGTATTAAAGAAAAGAGCCAAATATTGAGGGAGATGGAAGATAATGGAGAAGTGAAAATTGTTGGTGGGGTTTACAATTTACATACAGGAAAGGTAGAATTACTGTAATTAAAAAAGTTTTTAAAAAAGTCAAGACACTTTTTTAACCATGCATCTTAATCAAGCATTGTTATTTAGGGTGTCTTGACTTTCAGGTTCTTTTTCGTACTCTAAAATATTTGGAAAAATTAAAGGTACTAATGTTTTAACAGGAGCATATAATATTGAATTTTCAATAATATCTTCATCAACAAAGGCCATGGTCTTGTTCATTTTGTTAAAGATATTCAAGACCACACTTAAAATCAAAGCAGTTTTTAATGCTCCAAATAGAGCACCAAGTAGTTTATTTAAAATGCCTAAGGCTGCAAAATTTGCTAGTTTAGTTAATGCTTTTCCAGCTAATCCTATGGCTAAAACGATCACAACAAACGTAATTGCAAAAGCCGCAATATTTATAGTTTTTTCATTCCATTCTGTCTTAGATTGTAAAAAATCAGCGGCAAAATTACTAAAGTGTATGGCACCATAAACACCAGCTATTAAAGCCACTAAAGAAGCGACCTCAACAAAAAGCCCTTTCATAAAACCGCGAACGAGACCAAATAAAATTAAAGCCCCTAAAACAATATCAATTACACCCATACGTATTACTTCACAATTTCAGCAAATA
Organism: uncultured Algibacter sp.; assembly: GCF_947495925.1. Taxonomy (GTDB): domain Bacteria; phylum Bacteroidota; class Bacteroidia; order Flavobacteriales; family Flavobacteriaceae; genus Algibacter_E. Next base: position 618,756 of record NZ_CANMAU010000001.1, on the reverse strand, counting down.
TAAATAATAGTCACCATATGGTTTATTAACTTTGCAGCTTTCAAATTATTATGTCTAGAGACCAACAATTAAAAGAACGCTGGGAGGAGGTGGTTGAAAAGCTATCAAATCAATTTGCAGATGGAGACACCTTAGATCTTGATGCGATTATTTATTTAATAGGTGTTCAGGAGTTAGGACAGTTGGAAAGATCATTTAAAAAAGATCAGAAGTTAGATCTCATGCACATAGCTATTTGTAAGTTGTTGATGCCATACGGATATTATGAGCTGGATTTTGTTGATGATGAAGGCTGGCCCCATTATAAAATACTTGAAGAATTACCACATCTTAAAGCAGGCGAGCAAAGTGTTTTAATGAAAGAAGCAATTGTGGGTTACTTTTTAGAAACCGAGTATATTAGTTAAGGCGTTACCACAAGGGTCGGGCTTTTTGTTACAATCTTTTTATGTGTGCCTCATAAAAAGGATTTCCTCTACAATCCCTAACGCAATTCACGTAAAAAACAGTAAATTTGCCATCATTTTGTAAAAGGTCATGATAGATAAGATAAAAGAACTTATAGAAGAAGCTGAAGCGTTTAAAGCACAATCAAAGGAAGAGGTTGAGGCATTCCGTATAAAGTATTTAGGTAAAAAAGGACTGTTAAACGACTTTTTTTCTGAGTTTAAGAATGTGGCAAATGATCAGAAAAAGGAATTTGGTCAAACTATAAATAAACTTAAAAAAACGGCTGAAGATAAAGTCAATGCGCTTAAAGATCAGCTAGAAAGCACAGAAGAAATAAAAGGTGTTTATGGCGATTTATCGCGTCCGGGAGAACCTATTCAAATTGGTGCACGTCATCCTATTTCTATAGTTAAAAATCAAATTATTGATGTCTTTTCCCGTATCGGGTTTAATGTTAGTGAAGGGCCAGAAATTGAAGATGACTGGCATAATTTTACGGCATTAAATTTACCAGAATATCACCCAGCACGTGATATGCAGGATACATTTTTTATTCAAACCAATCCCGATATTTTATTACGTACGCATACCAGCTCGGTACAGGTACGTTACATGGAAAATAACAAACCACCTATCCGTACTATTTCTCCTGGTAGAGTGTATAGAAATGAAGCCATATCGGCGCGATCGCATTGTTTCTTTCACCAAGTAGAAGGTTTGTATATTGATAAAGATGTGAGTTTTGCAGATTTAAAGCAAACACTACAACATTTTACTACCGAAATGTTCGGGAAATCTAAAATACGCTTACGTCCGTCTTACTTCCCTTTTACAGAACCAAGTGCAGAAATAGATGTGTATTGGGGGTTAGAAACTGAAACCGATTATAAAATCACTAAAGGAACCGGTTGGTTGGAAATTGGCGGTTGTGGTATGGTAGACCCTAATGTTCTTGAAAACTGTAAAATTGATGCTACAGAGTATTCTGGTTTTGCTTTTGGTGTTGGTATAGATCGTATAGCTATGTTGTTGCATCAAATTGGTGATATTCGATTATTAAGTGAGAATGATGTTAGGTTTTTAGAGCAGTTTAAGTCTGTTTTGTAAAACATGAAAAAAGATATCCAGATCCATGAGGTTGAAGGCGTTTACATTGCTGTGGTAAATGAATACAACGATGTTTACAAAACTCAAGATTGGAATGCCTATATCATTAATGATAAGACCATCGATTTAGAAATGGTTTTGATTGTAACTAGCGGATATTCTGAAGAAAAGACAACCTCTGTTTTTAGAAAGAAGTTAGATGTGCTTCCTAGAAAAAGTTATGCCAAAATAGAATTGATGCAAGAAGAGTTGTTTGCACTTAATAACACTTTTAAAGTGTCTTTTTTTGAAGGAAATCAAATGCTTGATAAAACCTACTTATTTCGAAAAAACACTATTAATTTAAAGGCTTTACAGCCTGTGCCTTTAATGGATGTAAAAGGGGTTCTAGTTAAATAGGCAATTATTATGATTAGAATATTTACAAGCCTAATACTTAAAGCAAGTTTATGTCTATGTAGTTTTTTTTCTTTCGGACAAGAGAGTAATACAACCTCTGAGGATTATGGAACATTAATTTTTTCTGATGATTTTGAAAGGAATGAATCTCAAGAGCATAAAGATGAAGTAGGGAATAATTGGACCACAAGTAGTGATAAAACAGCTAAAGGCCATAAGGAAGTTGATCTACGAAATGGACATATGCATATTTATATTCATGAGGAAGCTAATCATGCCGTGTCTGTAAGGCATAAAATGGGCTTTACAGATGGTGCTTTGGCAATAGATTTTAGGTTAGATCATGAAAATGATATTTTAGTTTTAAATATTGCAGACCCTTCTTGTAAATCTGTTCATGCTGGACATTTAGTAGATGTAAAAATTAAGGCAAAAACTATTGAACTGTATGATTTAAAAACGGGTATTTTTAATTTAGCTATTAAAAAAGCTAGAATGAGTAAAACTTTAACTAACGAACAGAAAGCGCTTTTAAAGACAAAAGTTAAAAAGATACCTCATAATCTTATGCCTAAACAATGGCATAAAGTTCTAGTAAAAATTTCTGGAGATACTTTAAGTGTTTTTATTGATGATGTAGAGGTAGGTGTATTTGCATCAGAAGGTTTTGAGCATCACTCAAAAGACTTATTACGTATTTTGGTTCCTAGAAAAGTAACAGTTGACAACCTGAAAGTCTGGAAAAAGCAATAATAGCTTAATTCAACTTATCAGTTAATTTTTTAAATACTTTTTTCGGACTTTTATTTTCGTACAAAATTTCGTAAACAGCATTTATAATAGGGATTTGTGATTTTCGGGCACTCTTTTCATGCAGTAGGTGAGCACTTTTAGTGGCGTAATACCCTTCAGCAACCATATTCATTTCCATTTGTGCAGACTTAACGGTGTACCCCTTGCCAATCATATTACCAAACATACGGTTTCGCGAAAATATGGAATACCCTGTAACTAATAAATCACCTAAATAAGCTGAATTATTAATATTACGTTTCATTTTGTGTCTTTTCTTAATAAAGCGCTTCATTTCACGTATAGCATTACTCATTAAAACACTTTGAAAATTATCGCCATAACCTAAACCATGGGCAATACCGGCGGCAATGGCATATATGTTTTTGAGCATTACGGCATATTCAACGCCAATAATATCATCACTAATTTTAGTTTTGATATAATCGCTAGATAGATTTTTGGCAATAGCTTTCGCTTTATCAGCGTCCGCACATGAAATAGTTAAATATGATAATCGTTCTAAGGCGACTTCTTCTGCATGACAAGGTCCTGCTATTACAGCTATATTATTGTAAGGTACTTTGTAAACCTCATGAAAGTGTTCTCCAACCAATAAACCAGATTCTGGCATAATACCTTTTACAGCAGATACAATAATTTTATTAGAAATATCAACTGTCATTTTTTCTAGTTCACTATGAATAAAAGCTGAAGGGATTACAAAAATTAAAACATCCGCATAGTTCGCTATTTCATCTATATCGTTACTTAGTTTTAACTGTTCTAAATGAAACTCTACAGAACTTAAATAATTTGGGTTATGTTGTTCTCTCAATAAATGCTCTTTGGTATAAACACTTCGCATATACCAACCAATTTCATCTAAATTTTCAGAAAGCATTTTTACAATAGCAGTTGCCCAGCTTCCAGCTCCAAAAACCGCGTATTTTAAAGGTTTATCCATAAAAAATAAATCAATTTATTATCCAAAAATACACAAAATATTAATGGTAATTAAAACTATATAATGGAAGTGATTTCTTTTTTGGCACGTGTTTTGAAACCCTTAAATCAAGAACCCTAAATAATTAAACTATGAAAACGATAAAAATACTTTTAAGCTTTATTTTAACGGCTACTCTTTTTACCTCATGCTACAGAGAAACTCTGGTTGAAACCGTGGTTATTGAACAACCTATTGAAGAAATACCGCTTACCGTAAATGAATTACTAAGCGCTTACGAACTTTGGTATGTAGATATTAACGCGACGATAGGTTATGGTGAAACCCCTTTTTTACAAAAAGCTTTTACAGTTTCGTTTTTAAATGGCGTTTTGTACGCTAATAATAATATTGTGGGTATTGGTCATAGTGGCGATGGTTTTGGAATTGATGTTGCAGATTATAATGGCTACGATATGATACTAGATGTTAATCATGATTTAGATGGGTTTTCTACTTTTGATGTATTTCAGGTAAACAATAGCCGAATTGAGTTATATAATCCTAATAACGATACCTCGTATTTTTTGGATGGTTACCAACGTAACGATTTTGATTATGATTTTGTTTTTTATGATAATATACACTACTTCTTGCAGGAGTATGAGGCATGGGAGAAGACTTATACAAGTGAGTTTGGTGCAATAAATGAGTTTGATCAAGAAAATTATTTACAGTTTTTGGCAGGAGGAAATGATTCTGAGTTTAGAAGTTCTAAAGATGAATTTGGGTTAAACCCTAATTTTATAAGATGGGATTATACGGGACTTTATGGGGTAGGAAACGTAACAGACGATCTCTATTTAAAAATTTTAACATTAGATTATGATTATATGGGCAATGAATTTTTTGAATTGACCGTTATAAATGATGAAACCATAGAGTTGTTTCACCCAACATCTGAAACCGTTTATGAATTTAAAGGCAGAGGATACATACAGTACTTAAAAACTACTAATGGTAAAAAAGAAAAGAAAAACAAAAAGCGTAAGTTTAAAAAAGATAGAGTAGATAACCCCAGAGAAAATACAAGGGTTAAATAAAAATTTTGGTTGGTTATTTAGTTAGAAACCGTTTAAAGTCCTCAACTTTAGGCGGTTTCTTTTGTTTTCTAGGTCTTTGTTGTTTTTAGTCTATGAAAAAAGTGTTAAGTTTATAGAATCTTGATAGGTATAAACCACAAAAAAATGGCCGAATTACTTAATGATATAGAATGGAGTGAGCCAACCTTGTCTATAGTTCATGATCTTGAGTGGGAATCTGAGGTGAAGGCAGATATAGGTAGAGTTATGGATGTTCATATGCGAACATCTAATAGTAAATGGTTACGGAAAACTATTTTGAAGTGGCCGAGGTATGAGGCGCAGGAATTTCCAAGAAAACTAGCTGATATTTGTATACTGGTCGCGGCTCAAGAGAATGCCTGTAGATATTGTTACGGGGTAGCAAGGTCTTGGATGAGGCTTTGGGGGTATTCCAAAAAAATGATAAATAATATAGAACGTAGTGTTCAAATGGCTGAAATGGATGAAAAAGAACGTGCTTTTATTCGTTTTTGCAGAAATTTATCAAGGTCAAATCCCACACCACCAAAGAAAGATAGAGATGAACTTATTCGTTTAGGGTATTCTGAGTTAGCGGTATCAGAAATGGCTTTTCTGATTGTAAATCAGTGTTTTGTGAATAGGGTATCTACGTTTTTGGCAGTTCCTCCTATGGATGATCTGGAACGACTTCCAAATAGCTTTTTAGGGCGACTTTTAAGACCCCTAATAGGATGGAAATTAAGAAAAATGGGATGGACTGAAAATAGACCTTTAGAAGGAGATCCAGATTCTTTTCCTGGGGTAGTACAAAAATTATTAGGACTTCCAGCCGCAAGAGCTATGAACGACACTTTGGAAGGTGCATTAAACTCTGATGCACTTTCAAGAAAATTGAAAGTGCTTATGTTTGCCGTAGTAGCTAATAGTCTAGATTGCGAATTTTGTAAGGAAGAAACGCATTCTATGGCGTTAGAATGCGGTTTTACCGAAGAGGAATTTAAAACAGCATTGAATACCTTGTCTTCAGTACATTTGAACACTAAGGAAGAAAAAATACTATCCTGGACTAGAGAAACCATACATTTTCAGAATGGGCCAATGCAATCCAGAGTTAAAGAGTTAGCCCAAGAGGTTGGAGAACCTATGATGCTTGAGGCTATTGGGATTGCCTCTCTTGCCAATTCAACTGTTAGATTAGCTGTACTTTTGGGTTAATGGATATGATAATTTATATTTTAATTATTGGTGTTTTAGTAGCTGGTTTATGCTTAGTTATTCTAAATCAAAAAAAGCGTAATCAAAAATTAGAAAAGTTATTAACTCATACTAACGAAAAGCTTGAGCGACTTCAAATTCATTTTGGCCGATTTACGCCAGAAGAGGTAATCGAGCATCTTACAGATTCTGATAGCGCATTTAAACCTACCATGCGTCCTGTTACCGTGTTGTTTGCAGATCTTAAAGGGTTTACAAAAATGTGTGAAGAAATTGAGCCGTCTGACATGGTAAATATTTTAAACGGCTATTTTCGTTGCATGAGCAAAGTGTTAACACGTCATCATGGGCAGGTAACAGAGTTGATTGGGGATGGGATATTATCGCTTTTTGGAGCATTAAGGAATAATCCTTGGCAGGTTCAGGATGCTGTAATGGCAGCCTTAGATATGAGGTTGGCACTTGAAGAATATAATAAAGAATTGAAGGCAAAATCATTTCCTGAGTTGGCTTTTGGAATAGGAATTCATAAAGGTAAAGTTTTAGCTGGGGTTATGGGAAACTATGAACTAAGTAAGTTTGGAGTTGTAGGCGACCCTATTAATGTAGCAGCACGAGTTGAAGCCCTAACAAGAGAACACGACACAGATATTTTAATAACCGAAAAAATTAAGGTTGAACTTGATAATAGATTTGTCTTGGAGCCCATGCCACCGGTTATGGTAAAAGGAAAGTCAGAGCCTGTTATAACATATACGGTAAAAGGTTTGCAAAAAAATAAAAACCCATAATTTTTGTATTATGGGTTTATTATGTACTCAAGGTGGGAATCGAACCCACACTCCCGAAAGAACTGGATTTTGAATCCAGCGCGTCTACCAATTCCGCCACTTGAGCATTTCGGAAAGCAAAAATATATATTTTTTCGGTATAAAGCATAAAAATAATAGCCAATATACTTTTTAGGTTGAAATAAATGCATAAATTTGCACCTCGTTAAAAATCAAGCGTGTTTGCACGCTCTAAAACAACAAGTTAACTATGCCAATTGTTATTACAGAAGCTAAAATTTTTGCATGTAAACAGAGTGAAATTCTTGGTGAAAAAATAGCCAAAGCCTTTGGTGCTGAGTTAGGTAATGTAATTACATCTACTTATAGTGATGGAGAATTCCAACCATCTTTTGAGGAGTCTATTCGAGGAACTCGAATTTTTATAATTGGTTCAACCAATCCTGGTCCCGAAAATTTGATGGAAATGTTGTTAATGATTGATGCTGCAAAACGAGCTTCAGCCAGACATATAACAGCTGTATTACCATATTTTGGATGGGCTAGACAAGACAGAAAAGATAAGCCGCGTGTTCCTATTGCTGCCAAATTAGTAGCAAAAATGCTTGAAGCCGCAGGAGCAACACGTATTATTACTATGGATTTACATGCAGATCAAATTCAAGGGTTTTTTGAAAAACCTGTAGATCATTTATTTGCGTCTACCATTTTCTTACCATACTTAAAAAGTTTGAATTTGGATAATTTAACCATAGCTTCGCCAGATATGGGTGGTTCGAAAAGAGCCTACGCCTACTCAAAAGCACTACAAAGTGATGTTGTAATTTGTTATAAACAACGTGCAAAAGCCAATGTGATTTCTCATATGGAACTTATTGGAGATGTTACAGGTAAGAATGTAGTTTTAGTTGATGACATGGTTGATACAGCAGGTACATTAACAAAAGCAGCAGATTTAATGATGGAGCGTGGTGCATTAAGTGTTCGAGCTATATGTACGCATCCTATTTTATCTGGAAAAGCTTACGATAACATAAATAATTCAAAATTAGAAGAATTAATAGTAACAGACTCTATTCCTGTTAAACCTTTAAGCGATAAAATTAAAGTGTTAAGTTGTGCAGATTTGTTTGCTCAGGTTATGGAGAAAGTGCATAATAATCAATCTATTAGTTCAAACTTTGTGATGTAAATCGCAATTTAATAAGAGTATTAATTAAATTATATAAATAAAAAATGAAATCAATTACAATCAACGGATCTCAAAGAGAAAGCGTGGGCAAAAAATCAACAAAAGCCTTACGTAATGCTGGTCAGGTTCCTTGCGTATTATACGGAGGAGATAAGCCAGTGCATTTTTCAGCACCAGAATTAGCTTTCTCAAAACTTGTATACACGCCTAATGCGCATACAGTTGTGATTAATTTAGAAAATGGTGAAGTTTTAAATGCTGTACTTCAAGATATTCAATTTCACCCAGTAACAGATAGAATTTTACACATAGATTTCTATCAGTTATTTGAAGATAAGGAAATTGCATTAAACATACCTGTTAATTTAGTAGGTAATTCTAGAGGTGTTAAAAATGGTGGTGTTTTAAGAAGAAATAACCGTAAATTACGTATCAAAGCACTTCCAGCTAACTTACCAGATTTTATAGAAATAGATATTACGCCTCTTAAAATTGGTGATAAAGTTGCTGTAGGTGATTTACCAAGTGAAGATTACACATTTTTACATTCTGATAATACTGTAGTATGTCAAGTAAGAACATCTAGAACAGCAGTTGAAGATGAAGAAGAAGAAGAAGAATTAGAAGAAGGAGCAGAAGCACCTGCAACTGAAGCGGCAGAAGCTACTCAAGAATAATATTATTCTTAACTAATTATTAAAAGCATCCTGTATTTTCAGGATGCTTTTTTATTTTTACAGAAATAAACTCTTATGTGGTCGTTTTTACATAGACTTTTTAGAAAAAACAAGGACATAGAAGTCATTCATCCCATGAAGAAATTTTTAATAGTTGGTTTAGGAAATATTGGTGAGAAATATGAAAATACGCGCCATAATATAGGGTTTAAGGTTTTAGATTTTTTTGCAAAGCAGGAAGAATTAATTTTTGAAACCCAGAAATTAGGTGATATTGCTACCTATAAACTAAAGGGTAGAACCTTTATTTTTATGAAACCTAATACCTATATGAATTTAAGCGGAAAGGCTGTTTTATATTGGTTAACAAAGGAGAAAATTCCGTTGGAAAACTTATTAGTAATTACAGACGATTTAAACTTACCTTTTGGAAGCATCCGTTTAAAAACCAAAGGGAGTGATGGTGGACACAACGGTTTAAAAGATATTCAACACAAATTAAATACCACAAAGTATAATCGTTCCAGATTTGGTATTAGTGATGCTTTTAGTAAAGGTAGGCAGGTAGATTATGTTTTAGGGGAATGGACTCCAGAAGAGTTGGATAAATTGAATGAACGACTAGAGCAATCTACAGAACTTATAAAATCGTTTGGGCTTGCTGGGGTGAACAATACCATGAATTCTTTTAACGGTAAATAGCTGCTTTTCTATTTAATAATTATTTTACGAGTGTATAGTTCAGTGCCAAAATAAATCTTTAAAAGGTAAAGACCAGACTGCACTTGTTTTAGTTTAATATCCTCATCAAAATCGGTTATTCCTTCATAAACCCTTTTGTAGATTAAGCGTCCTCTGAGATCAAATACATCTATATGAATACTATTTACAGAAGGATTAAATAATTTTATAGTGAACTCACCATTATTTGGGTTAGGGAATAATTTAAATTCTGTGTTTCTTATTGGTGGTTCTACATCAAGCGGTATTTCTGAAGTGTCGCAAATTTCTATAAACCATGAATTTAAAGTGCCAATATCGTCAACTTCAAAATCTCCTAATTTAATGGTCCAATTTCCAGCAGCGTTCTGACCATTGAACAAAGCCAGTAAATCATTTGACGATCGAAAAGAATTATTAGAATCGGCACCTAAACAATTATATGGTATACTTTCATCATCATAAACTGACTTCATATTTGTCCCATTTCCACAATCTTGATGAGATTTTAATAATACCTCATTGTTACCTGAGTTTACCACTGCAATTTCCAGATCTCCAATATGGGTATGTGAGATATCTACACCAATATTAACATCAGTAATTGTTGATGATGCATTTACATTGATAGAATGAGATTCCGTAAAACTTCTACCATTATCTGTAATCGAAATATTCAAATTATTATTTGAGCTATAGCGCGTACAGGTTGTGTTGATTTCATAATTAATAGCAAAGTTGGTTGAGTTTATGGCATAAAAAACGTTGTTAGTAGGTTCTATTAAAATTCTGCAATATGGTGCGGCAATGTTTGGCACAGTAAAACTATAATTACCATTATTAGCTATGTTTGTTGCTAATGTTGTGGAATAATTGAGTCCACCATCTAGAGAAAGTAATATGTTTACGGTTGATGCTCCAGATAAACTGTTCGTATTATTTACATTCCAGGTAATAGTTTCTGTTTTTCCACTTTGCCAAATAATATTCTCATTATTTTGAGAAGTAACCTCAAATGGGCCAAAAGAATCATCAAAGTTAACACGCATATCATCATGCGTATTATTTGCTCCTCCAGGTCTATTGTCTCTAACCGTCAATCTAAAGTCGGCAGTTCTGCTAACACTAGGAATCTTTTCCCATTGTGTAGCATTAACTCCAAATTTTAAATCAGACAAATTTGGGAAATATCTAGTATTATCTGTTGTAGGTGGAAATGATCTGAATAATACCGAGTTTGAGTTTGACGAATTGGGGTTAGGGTAAGTTGTAGCGGCGTTATCTTCATTGATTTGTTCCCAACAAAACGTAATAGCATCACTATCTAAGTCACTGCCTTCACCTATGAGTTTAAATGCTGTTCCAACAGGTAAAACTAAATCACTCCCTGCATTTGCAATGGGTGTGGTGTTGCCCGTGTCCGTTATGGTGGCACACGTTGTACTTTTAACGAAATTGGTTATTTGTTCAATTGATATCGCATGAAAATAAGGGTCGCTATGTAATTGTAAATTAGTAGCGCCTGTAATACCACTATACCCCATTATTGTAGAGCCAGATCCTGGTTCAACTTGCGAATTATTACCTTCGTTTCCATCATGAGTCCAGGTATGGGTTCCTCCAAATTGATGGCCTATTTCGTGAGCAACAAAATCGATGTCAAAATTAATACCGTTAGGATTTGAGCTGGTAGAATATCCAGAACCCTTATGATTCCTTGTAGGGTAGGAACCTCCATTGTTACAAACACATCCTATGCAACCCGCATCCCCGGTACCATCGCCATTAGCATCATTAATGCCCGCTAGTAAATGTCCAACATCATAGTTTGCCTCAAGGATTTCCGTGTCTAATGTATTGGCAAGTTGGCTATTGTAACTTCCTAGTCCTGTGTATGGATCAGTTGCTGGATTTAGATAAATAACATCATCATTAGACGAAATTAATTGTAGAGTTATGTTTAAATCATTTTCATAAACTGCATTTACATTGGTTAGAGTTGCATTTATGGCTGCATTTACAGAGGCGAATGTACCTCCATTGGCTTGCGAATATTCCCCAGAAACAGAAATAGCAATTCTATACGTGCGCTTTTTACTGTCGTCTGCATCTTTTTGGTTGGCCGATTTAAGCGTTTGTTTTAAATTAAGATCTAAGCTATGGCAATTAAAGTTACTATTCTTTACAAGATCAGATTTTTTTGAAACAACCACTTGATCTGGATTTCCAATAACAGGTTCATATACTAAAGTTGTTTTCTCTCCTAAAACTATTCCTGATAAGCCATAGTAAGGGGATAAACTAAAACGCATATAGGTTGGATTTGGATCTATGGAATATCCGACGTACGATTTAATTTCAGGGTATTTAGCCTGTAAATCAGGATGGAGGACGGACGATTCTACCACTCGAAAAGGTTTTAGTTCACCGGCGGTATTTGGTAACTGAATAATCGTACTTTTTGATTTAGAAAGACCTGTTTTTTGAGATAACGAAGAAAGCGTTTGTGATAAACCTAAATAATTAATTCTATAAATAGATTCCTTGTTTAAAATCTGTTTGTTAGATAAAGATTTTTGTGAAGATGTGCGATTGCCTATTTTTACAAAAAAATTGTTTTGCGCAAATCCAGAAAACGCAAACAGAAATATTGCGATTGTTAAAACATAGTTTAGTTTTGCTGTCATAAACAGATCTCAGGCTAATTTTTGTTATCAAAGATAATAATATCTAATGTTTTAAACGTTTAAATTATTTTACTCATTGCATGCGGAAGGTAAAGAATATTGAAACTTATAAGTCTAGTAAACCTACAGTAGTAACCATTGGTACTTTTGATGGGGTACATATTGGACATCAAAAAATTATTAAGCGTTTAATTAACACGGGAAAACGGGAGGGACTAAAATCTGTAATTCTTACTTTTTTTCCGCACCCTAGAATGGTTTTACAAAAAGATTCCAATATAAAGCTTATTAATACGATTAAGGAACGTCACGATATTTTGGATGACCTAGGACTCGATTTATTACTTATTAAGAAGTTTACTCAAGAATTTTCTCGACTTTCTGCTGAAGATTTTGTCAAAGAGATTTTAGTAGATAAAATAAATGCTAAAAAAGTTATAATTGGTTACGATCATCGATTTGGAAGAAATAGGAATGCCGATATTGATGATCTGAAAAAATATGGAGAAGCTTACGGATTTGAGGTTGAAGAAATTTCGGCTCAGGATATAAATGATGTTGCTGTAAGTTCTACAAAAATAAGAACCGCCTTAAAGGAAGGTGATGTTCAAAAAGCAAATGCTTATTTGGGCTATAACTTTATGTTATCAGGAAAGGTGACTAAAGGAAGAGGGCTTGGTAAACAATTGAGCTTTCCAACCGCAAACATTGAAATTCAGGAAGATTATAAAATTATTCCTAAGCAAGGATCATATATTATAAGTTCCATTATTGGAGACTCTGTTGTTCATGGAATGATGAATATAGGCATGAATCCTACAGTAAATGGTAGTAAACAAACCATTGAAATTCATTTTTTTGATTTTCATAAAGATATTTATGGCGAAACTGTTCAAATAGACTTATTACATCGTATTCGAGATGAACAAAAATTTGAATCGGTTGAGGCTTTAAAACAGCAACTAGCAAAAGATAGAGAAACCGCACTAGAATATATTTCAAAGCACCATGCTTAATAGGTTTTTATTTAAACATATAGATAATTCCTCGTTAGTCGTATTTAGAATTATTTTTGGATTACTATGTTTTTTAGAATCTGTAGGCGCCATATTTACAGGATGGGTAAAGCGAACGTTAATAGATCCTGAATTTACATTTAACTTTATTGGGTTTGAGTTTTTGCAGCCACTTCCAGGAAATGGAATGTACTATTATTATGCAGTTATGGGGGTTTTTGGGTTATTTGTAATGATAGGTTATAAATACAGGTTTAGCATGATTAGTTTTGCCTTAATGTGGTCTGCAACGTATTTGATGCAAAAATCTTCTTACAATAACCATTACTATTTATTGATGCTTCTTAGCAGTTTAATGGTGTTTTTACCGGCTCATAAACAAGCATCAATTGATGCTAAAAATAATCCTGAATTAAAAAGTGATTCCATGCCGCAGTGGTGCCAGTATGTGATTATCTTACAGCTTTTTATAGTATATACTTATGCGTCTGTAGCAAAGTTATATCCAGATTGGTTAAACACGACAGTTATTGCTAATTTGATGCGCGGGAAACAAGATTATTTTATAATAGGTGAACTTCTTCAAGAAAAATGGTTGCACTATATATTGGCTTACGGTGGTATTTTATTTGATGGATTAATTGTTCCATTGTTACTTTATAGGCGGACTAGGAAGTATGCATTTATTGCTTCTATCTTTTTTCACCTTTTTAATTCATTTGTGTTTCAAATTGGTATTTTTCCTTACCTGTCACTGGCATTTACGTTGTTCTTTTTTCCTTCAGATGTTATTCAAAAACGTTTTCTTAAAAAGAAAGTGTTTTATGAAAAAGGAGAAGTATTCATTCCAAAACTGCAAAAACCTTTAATCGCAGTATTTTCAGTGTATTTTATTATTCAAATAGGCTTACCGTTACGACATCATTTTATTGAAGATGATGTGCTTTGGACAGAAGAAGGACATAGGTTGTCATGGCGTATGATGTTAAGAACTAAAGTTGGTCATACCAATTATTGGGTTGAAAATAAGGAAACAGGGAAACGTCTTAAGATAGATTTAAACCATTATTTAAGCAGAAAACAAAAGCGATCTGCTAGTACAAAACCAGATGTGATTTGGCAATTTTCTCAGCGCTTGAAGGAAAAGTTTAAAAAGGATGGTCAGGATGTAGCCGTGTATGTAGAAAGCCGTGTAAGTGTTAATGGCAAACCATCTAAAGCTTTTATAAATCCTGACATTGACATTGCTAGTGTTGAATGGCATGTTTTTAAACATAGTCCATGGATTTTACCCTCAAAACAAGATTGATTATCTTGGTAATTCATTAAATTTGTCCCTTAAACTTTAAGAGATGTTACAAGTTGCCTTCATTAGAGAAAATAAAGAATTAGTTGTTGAACGCTTAGCAAAACGGAATATTAATGCGGTTGAAATGATTAATAATGTGATTACTTTTGATGAAGACAGAAGGCGCCTTCAAGCGGAATTGGATACAACATTGGCAGAGTCTAATAGACTATCAAAAGAAATAGGAAACTTATATAAATCTGGTGAAGTTGAAAAAGCTAATGTTTTAAAAGAAAAAACGAGCCTGTTGAAAGATACTTCAAAAGAGCTTTCTGAATTATTGGGCTCTAAAACGGAAGCTTTAACCGAGTTACTTTATAAAATACCCAATATTCCAAATGAGATGGTGCCTAGAGGTAATTCTGAGTTGGATAATGAGGAAGTTTTTGCTGCCGGTACCGTACCAAAGTTACATGATAAGGCATTGCCACATTGGAAATTAGCAAAAAAATATGATATTATAGATTTCGAATTAGGTAATAAAATAACTGGAGCAGGATTTCCTGTATATAAAGGTAAAGGAGCGAGGTTACAACGTGCTTTAATTGCTTATTTTTTAGATAAGAATACAGCTGCAGGTTATACCGAATATCAGCTGCCTCTTTTAGTTAATGAAGCATCAGGTATAGGAACAGGACAGCTGCCCGATAAAGAAGGCCAAATGTATCATGTTACTGAAGACAATTTATATTTAATTCCTACAGCAGAAGTGCCAGGGACTAATATTTTTAGGGATGTGGTTTTAAGTGAAAGCGAACTTCCAGTTTGCATAACGGGGTACACACCTTGTTTTCGTAGAGAGGCTGGTAGTTACGGTGCGCATGTTAGGGGTCTAAATAGATTGCACCAATTTGATAAAGTTGAAATTATTAGGGTGGAACATCCAAGTGAATCTTATAAGGCTTTAGATGGGATGGTGGATCACGTAAAGGACATCTTGAAAGATCTTAAATTACCATATAGAATACTTCGTTTATGTGGAGGAGATACATCGTTTGCATCGGCGTTAACTTACGATTTTGAAGTGTTTTCAACAGCACAAGATAGATGGTTAGAAATATCTTCAGTTTCAAATTTTGAAACTTTTCAGGCCAATCGATTAAAGCTTCGATTTAAAAATAGCGAAGGTAAAAATGAATTGGCGCATACGCTTAATGGGAGCTCGTTAGCTTTACCTCGGGTATTAGCAGGGATATTAGAAAACTACCAAACAGAAGAGGGAATTGTAGTGCCTGAGGTTTTACAACCTTATACAGGCTTTTCTATTATTAATTAATAATAGGTTTATTTTCTTACAGATATGCCTGAATTTTTATTTTTTAATCGATGAAATGCATTTAAAACATGCTGTTTGACGATTTTTAATTAATTTCCTTGTCTTTTTAGTATATATTCTTCAAGTTAGCGCTACCAAATCTATTAAACCTACTAACCATGAAGAATTTTAAACGCTTAGTGCTTTTAATTACTCTCATTTTTGTTGCTAGTAAAGTTTTGTCTTCAGATTTTGAATTAATCAAATCCGACGATAACAACACGGCTATTGTAAGCAAATAAGGGATGCATTCCAAAACATATTTCTTGATGCAATCTGAAAATTTTTTGAAATAGTCATTCTTGTTTTTACAAGATTTTAAAGACTGTCCCCAATCGAGTATTTAATTAACAGTAGTTAATAGAAGATTTATTTTTGGTTGGTTAGTGCCCGAATTTTATTCGGGCATTTTTTATATTAATATTTAGAAATTCAACATCCTACATTTGTTATATTTACAATATGAGAATACTATTAATCTTTTTTTTATTAATATCTTCTAATTTATTTTCTCAAGGAGATATCATAGCAAAAGAATATTTTAAAAATGGTGAATATGAAAAGGCTTTAATTGAGTATAAAAAGCTTTATGCCAGAGCATCATCAAATATTAGTTATATCAATCAAATTGTTAATACCCATCAACAGTTAGAGCAGTATGATGAAGCCGAAAATTTTTTGATAAAGCTCATGGAGCGCGTTAACTACCCCGCTTTTTATGTGGAGTTAGGATATAATTTTCAGCTTAAAAATGATTTTGATAATGCGAAATTAAATTACCAAAAGGCCTTAGCCAGTATAGATGATAAAGTTACCAATGTTTTCACCGTAGCTAGAGGTTTTCAAAATCATTCCCTTTTGGAAGAGGCTTCTTTGGCCTATGAAAAAGGAATGCTCTTAAAGCCTGATTTCAATTTTAATGTACAGCTTGCCCAGATTTACGGTGAGCAGGGTAATATTGAAAAAATGTTTAATAGCTATATGAATTACGCTAAAATTAATCCGCTTGCCGCAGGAGATGTGAAACGAGCGATTAACGATTTTATTAGTGAAGATGGTTATAACGAGAATAATGTTTTATTAAGGAAGATTTTGCTAAAAAGACTTCAACAAGAACCAAATACACTTTGGAATTCTTTATTGAGCTGGTTGTTTATTCAGCAAAAAGATTTTAAAAAGGCTTTTATGCAGGAGAAAGCCATTTTTAAAAGAGAACAAGAAAGCTTAGACAGAATATTAGAATTAGCTTCTATAGCGGCCCATGAAAATGAAATAGATATAGCTAAGGAAGTTTATAACTATGTTATTGATACTGCCTTAGATAATGAAACAAAGCTAAAAGCACATTATGATTTACTTCAACTAGAAATCAAAGGAGCTTCGAATGCTAGTTATGAAACTTACAGAGACAAGTATTTAGAATTGTTGAATGTTTACGGACGTAATGGAGAAACTTTAAATCTACAGCTATCATATGCCCATTTTTTGGCGTTTTATATGGAAGAAACTAATGTGGCTATATCTTTTTTAGAAGAAACGTTGAAGGAACCTTTAAGTAGAATGGAAAAGGCACAGGTTAAGTTAAAGCTTGGGGATGTTTTAGTTTTAAAGGAACATTTTAATAAAGCCCTTATTTATTTTACGCAAATTCAACGTAATCTTAAAAACAGCACGATTGCTCAAGAAGCACGTTTTAAGGTAGCAAAAACCAGTTACTATAAGGGCGATTTTAAATGGGCAGAATCTCAACTTAAAATTTTAAAGGCTTCAACATCACAACTCATTGCGAATGATGCCTTAGATTTGAAATTATTGATTTCAGATAACAAATATGAAGACTCACTTCAAACGGCCTTAAAGCTTTACGCAAAAGCAGATTTATTATCTTTTCAGAATAGAAATGATGAGGCTATAGAATTACTTCATAGAATTTTAGATGAGCATAAAACAGAGCCCATAATAGCACAGGCCTTATATAAACAAGCTCAACTATTTGAGATTAAATTACAGTTCGAAAAAGCTCTAGTTAATTATGAAGCGATCATTGCAAATTATAGAGATGGTGTTTTAATTGATGATGCTTATTTTCATTTGGCTGAAATATATGAGAAACAACTCAATCAGCCAGAGAAGGCAAAGTTGTTGTATGAAAAAATCATATTTAATCATGCAGATAGCATCTATTTTGTTGAGGCTAGAAAACGGTTTAGAACCTTACGAGGCGATGCTATAAACTCATAAAATGATAGCCGAAACACCACGCCTAATATTATCAAAATTTACGCTTAAAGATGCACCATTCTTTTTTGAATTAGTGAATTCGCCACATTGGATAAAATTCATTGGAGATAAAAATGTCAAAACACTTAAGGATGCAGAACAGAAAATCATTAGCGGTCATTTTAAAAGTTATGAAACACATGGTTTTGGGTTCTACAAAATTCAATTAAAGGAAGAAAATAATAAATCTATCGGCACTTGTGGACTCATAAAAAGAGATACCTTAGATGATGTAGATATTGGTTTCGCATTTTTACCAGAATATGAAAGCAAAGGTTTTGGTTATGAGTCTGCGACTGCAACTATAAAACTAGCTAAAGAGGCCTTCAAGCTTCAAAGAATAGTTGCTATTATAAATCCAGAGAATGAAAAATCTATCGGACTTATAGAAAAATTGGGTTTAAATTATGAAAAAAAGGTAAAGCCCTTTGCAGATGGCGAAGAACTCCTGTTATTTGCAAAAAACTTATAATTATGTACATATATAATGTAACGGCCAATATAGAGGAATCAATTCACGACGAATGGCTTATATGGATTAAAGAGCATATACCACAAGTTTTAGGGACAGGGAAATTCGAAAAAGCGACTTTAACTAGAGTTTTGGTTGAAGAAGATATGGGAGGAGTTACATATTCAATTCAGTATAAATCATACTCCAGAGAAGCTTTAGATGCTTTTTATAAAGAAGATGCGCCAAAATTTAGAAGTGAAGCTTTAAAGAAGTTTGCCGATAAAATGCTTGCTTTTAGGACAGAACTTCAAATTATAGACGAATACACGGTAAACTTTAAATAGTTTAGATTTGTACTTAAGTTGAAGAACTATTAACAATATAATTTCTTTGAATTCGTGGCATATAACCCCAACCAACATTCGGTAAAAGCAAAAAAGCATTTAGGGCAACATTTTTTGAATGATGAAAGTGTGGCAGAACGAATAGCTGATACCTTAACCTTAAAGCATTATAAAAATGTTTTGGAAATTGGTCCGGGAATGGGTGTGCTTACCAAGTATTTGCTTAAAAAGGATATGACCACCTATGTTGTTGAAATTGACACGGAATCGGTAGAATATTTACAAGCTAATTATTTAAATTTAGCACCAAGAATCATAGAAAAAGACTTTTTAAAGTATGATTTGAATGAGGTACTTAAACATGAACCTTTTGCTATAATTGGAAATTTCCCCTACAATATTTCTACTCAAATAGTGTTTAAGACCTTAGAAATGCGCGACCAAATTCCGGAATTTTCAGGCATGTTTCAAAAGGAAGTGGCGCAGCGTATATGTTCAAAAGAAGGTAGTAAGGTTTATGGGATTCTCTCAGTTTTAACACAAGCATTTTATGATGCCGAATATTTATTTACCGTGCCCCCTAATGTTTTTAACCCGCCTCCAAAGGTAGATTCTGGAGTTCTCAGACTTGTTAGGAAAGAAAATTACGCCCTCCCCTGCGATGAAAAACTGTTTTTTAGAACGGTGAAGACAGCATTCCAGCAACGTAGAAAAACACTTCGTAACAGTTTAAAAACATTCAATTTATCTGATAATTTAAAAGCAAATAGTATATTTGGCAAACGTCCAGAGCAATTAAACGTTCAAGAATTTATTGAACTCACCTTATTAATTGAAAAAGACGAATAAAACATATTAAACTTTTCCATTTGTCAGAAGAAAGCGAAAACATACAATTTCAATTAACTGATGAACTCATTGAGCAGGTTGAATTATTTATCGAAGAAGAAAACGATAAAGAACTAAAGAAGTTATTTGACGAGTTTCATTACGCTGATATTGCTGAAATTTTAGATGAGTTAGATCTAGAA
This sequence comes from uncultured Algibacter sp., assembly GCF_947495925.1. GTDB lineage: Bacteria > Bacteroidota > Bacteroidia > Flavobacteriales > Flavobacteriaceae > Algibacter_E. Next base: position 598,886 of record NZ_CANMAU010000001.1, on the reverse strand, counting down.
CAAGCCATATATGTTATTAAACTTCTAGATTCAGATACCACTTCAGATATATTAACGGAGTTAGATGAAGACATTCGGGAAAAAGTTCTAAAAAGTCTTTCAGCCAAAGAAATTGCTGAAGAAGTGGAAGAGCTAGATACCGATGATGCTGCAGATATAATCTTAGAATTACCCGAAGAGCGTCAGCAAGCCGTAATAGCCCAAATTGAAGATGAGGAACATAAAGCAGAAATTAAGGAGCTTTTAACCTATGATGAAGATACAGCGGGCGGACTTATGGCAAAAGAGCTCGTAAAAGTATATGAAACTTGGACGGTAGCTGGGTGCATGCGGAGGATACGAGGTCAGGCTAAAGAGGTTACACGAGTACACTCTATTTATGTTGTAGATAAAGAAGAAAAACTTGTTGGACGCCTCTCTTTAAAGGATTTAATAATTGCTAAAAGTGATCAGAAAATTTCAGAATTAGTTAAGGTTAATGTCGATTATGTTAACGTTAACGAAGATGTTGAGGAAATAGCGAAAATCATGGCGAAATATGATTTGGAAGCTATACCCGTTATTGAAAGTGATGATAACAAAGTGCTTTTGGGTCGAATTACCATTGACGACATCGTAGATGTTATGAAAGAGGAAGCCGACAAAGATTACCAAATGGCCGCAGGTATTACTGGTGATGTCGATTCAGATGATACGATTCTTGAACTTACCAAAGCGCGTTTACCCTGGTTATTCCTTGGTCTTGTAGGAGGTATAGGGGCCTTTTTAATTATGGAAGGATTTAAAGGTGTTTTTAATAAATATGCTGTACTGTTCTTTTTTACCCCATTAATTGCAGCTATGGCAGGAAATGTTGGTGTACAGTCAAGTGCCATTATCGTTCAAGGTTTAGCAAACGATGATGTAAAAGGAAGTATAAATAGCCGATTAATAAAAGAAATGCTCCTTGCCGCACTTAACGGTTTAATTTTAGCATTGTTTTTGTTTTTGTTTGTTTGGGTTACAGAAGGCTCATTAAACACAGCTTTGGCCATTTCGGTGTCACTTGTTATGGTCATTATTGTTGCAGGCTTAATAGGTACCTTTGTGCCGCTATTCTTAAACAAACGGGGTATTGATCCCGCCATTGCAACAGGGCCTTTTATTACAACAAGTAACGATATTTTTGGAATATTAATCTACTTTATGATTGCCAAATTGATTCTTGGTATATAATAATCGTTCCGCCTTACTTGTTTCAAGATCGCATTCTTTTTACTTTTAAACTTTATTTTTATAACAAATGAAAATCCTTCACCTAGACACAAATCACGAGCTATTAATACATCAATTGAATGCCCTGGGGTATGTAAATCATGAAGACTACACATCTTCAAAATCAGAAGTAGAAACCAAAATTCAAGATTATGACGGTATTGTTTTACGTAGCCGGTTTACCGTGGATAAACAGTTTTTAGATGCTGCGACGAATTTGAAGTTTATTGGTCGTGTTGGTGCGGGTTTAGAAAACATAGACTGTGGTTATGCGGAATCTAAAGGAGTTTATCTTATATCTGCTCCAGAAGGCAATAGAAATGCCGTGGGCGAACATGCTTTAGGAATGTTATTATCATTATTTAATAAGCTTAACAAAGCTGATGCTGAAGTAAAATCTGGTAGATGGTTAAGGGAAGTAAACAGAGGAATAGAACTAGATGGCAGAACCATTGGTCTTATTGGGTATGGAAACATGGGGAAAGCTTTTGCAAAAAAACTAAAAGGTTTTGATGTTGAAGTGCTTTGTTACGATATTAAAGATCAAGTTAGCGATACAAACGCTACTCAGGTAACATTACAAGAATTTCAGGAACGGGTGGATGTTGTGAGCTTGCATACACCCCAAACGCCTTTAACACTTAATATGATTAACATCGATTTTGTTAATCAGTTTAAAAAACCATTCTGGTTAATTAATACGGCACGAGGAAAAAGTGTGGTGACAAAAGATTTAGTTTCAGCTTTAAAATCAGGTAAAATACTAGGCGCAGGACTTGATGTTTTAGAATATGAAAAAGCTTCATTTGAAACTTTATTTTCTTCTCAACTACCCGAGGCGTTCCAGTATCTGGTAGATTCTGAAAATGTTTTACTCTCTCCACATGTTGCTGGATGGACTGTTGAGAGTAAAGAAAAACTAGCGCAAACTATAGTGGATAAAATAAAAGTTAAATTTTGCTAACTTTATATACTTTCAAAAAAGTATATAAAGTATGCAGTCAAAAGCAACAACACCAAAGCAATACATCGCGGAATTACCCGAAGATAGAAAAGTTCCAGTTGAGAAACTAAGACAGCAAATTTTAGATAATCTGCCAGAGGGTATAGAAGAGGCAATGAATTATGGTATGCTGGGTTATGTTATCCCCCATACGGTTTATCCGGATGGTTATCATTGTGATCCCAAATTACCATTACCTTTTATGAATTTAGCATCGCAAAAAAACTTTGTGGCTGTTTATAGCATGGTGCTTTATGCAAAACCTGATGTTATGGATTGGTTTACTCCAGAGTATGCTAAGCGTTGCAAGTATAAGTTGGATATGGGTAAAAGCTGTATTAGGTTTAAGAGAATGGATGATATTCCTTTTGAACTTATTGGGGAGTTAACAACAAAAGTAAATGCAAAAGAATGGATTAACATCTATGAAAATTCAAGAAAAAAAAGTAAAAAATGAAAAAGCGTGTCACAGGAATTGGAGGTCTGTTTTTCAAAACTAAAGATCCAAAGGCTTCCAAAGCATGGTATGAAAAACACTTAGGTTTCAATACAGACGACTATGGATGTACATTTTGGTGGAAAGATGAAAATGGGAATAAATGCTCAACACAATGGAGCCCGTTTCCAGAAGACACTACATACTATGAGCCTTCAAAAAAAGAGTTCATGTTTAATTATCGTGTAGAAAATTTGCAAGAATTATTGAAAGTTTTAGAAAAGGAAGGTGTTACTGTTGTAGGAGAAGTAGAAGAGTATGAATATGGAAAGTTTGGTTGGATTTTAGATAATGATGGTAACAAAATTGAATTATGGGAACCAGTTGATGAAGCATTTAAGTAAATTTGTCATCTTAAAATTAAGAATCATTCCTAATTGACTTATTTAGAGGTATTACAATCTTATCAATTAACTGCTGCACAATGGATCTCAATTGGTGTAGCAGTTTTTTTATTAGGTTTATCGAAATCTGGTATTAAGGGCATAGGCATCATTATTGTTGTAATTATGGCTTTTGTTTTTGGAGAAAAAGCTTCAACAGGAGTGTTACTGCCTCAGCTAATATGTGCTGATATTTTAGCAGTAATTTATTATAACCAGCATGCCCAATGGAAGTATATAAAAAAACTCATGCCATGGATGGTGATAGGTGTTTTAGTAGGTGTATGGGTTGGCAATGATATTTCAGAGTTCCTATTTAAACGGCTCATGGCGGTTATTATAATCGTATCGGTTTGTATTATGTTTTATATTGAAAATAGAAACTCAAAAAAAATTCCTGCCAATACATTATTCTCTAGCGGAACAGGTTTTTTAACTGGGTTTACAACCATGATTGGGAACTTAGCGGGACCAATTTCTAATATCTATTTCCTAGCCATGCGCTTTCCAAAAAATCAATTTATCGGAACAGCAGCATGGTTGTTTTTCATCATTAACGTATTTAAATTACCATTTCATGTTTTCATTTGGAATACGGTGACAAAAGAAAGTTTGATTCTTAATTCAGCGTTAACCCCAATAGTTATTGTTGGATTTTTTCTTGGAGTTTATATTGTAAAATTTATTTCAAATGTGAATTATAGGCGCTTTGTTCTTTTTGTTACAGCTTTGGGAGGAATAATAATGCTGTTTAGATAAACAATTAGAGGTGATTTTTATTAATTTTATAGAATAACAAAAATCAATTTTAAAATGTCTGATGATAAAAACTTAAAAGATGACCTAAATGACGCTTTAGGTGATGCTAAAGATAAAGCTAAAGAATTTGCTGAAGAAGCAAAAGAAACAGCTTCTGAATTCGCCGAAAATGCAAAAGAAACTTTGGGCTCTACGGATAATAAAAAAATACTTGCGGGTATTTTGGGTATCCTTTTTGGAGGCTTAGGGATTCATAAATTTATTTTAGGATATAATAAGGAAGGCGGAATACTTTTAGGGGCAACCCTTATTGGGATTTTACTTTCTTGTGTAGGTATCGGGATTTTGTTTGTTTGGATACCTGGGGTAGTTGGCTTTGTAGAAGGTATTATTTATCTAACCAAATCTGACGCCGATTTTTACAACACCTATCAGGCTGGAAAAAAACCTTGGTTTTAGAAAAAACTTTAGATTAACAGTTAAAAGGATTAAATAATTATTTAATCCTTTTTTTATGTCATTTCTTCTCATCAGTATTTGTTTGGTTAAATTCAAAACATCTTGTTAAGTCCTGCAAATAAAGGAAAATCACTTGGGTTATTGCAACAAATGTTTCAAAAATTGCCCCATTAGTAGTATTGGTATTTTTCTTTTTCAGGTAGTTTCACATCATTCAATATGACCGCCTTTTTTAACTAAAATTCTAGTCAATAAAATTATAGAATTAGTAAGGTTAGTTATAAGTAAATAATCTGACTAGGGAGAAATAATGAGCAAATTATGCAGGTAAAAACCAAATTGGCTTTTAAAGAAAAAGTGGGATATGCTTTAGGAGATGGAGCAGCAAATATTGCATGGAGAGGTGTTACTACTTTTTTATTCATTTTTTATACTGATGTTTTTGGATTAAGTCCAGTAACAGTTGGCGTATTATTTTTAGTAGCTAGGTTTAGTGATGGTATTAGTGATGTTGTTATAGGGATTATTGGAGATAGAACAGAGTCTAAATATGGAAAATTTAGACCTTGGATTTTATGGACAGCTATTCCCCTAGCAATTATTCTATCGTTATTATTTACAAGCCCAGATTTAAATTCTACAGGGAAGATAATTTACGCTTATGTAACTTATATACTATTTACATTAATTTATACGGCGAATAATATTCCTTATGGTGCTTTAATGGCTGTAATGACTGGAGATGATAAGGAACGAACAACTCTAGGTTCTTATAGAATGGTAGGGGCTTTTGCAGGAGGTATGCTTGTTCAAGGCGCCTTACTTTTTTTAGTAGCTTATTTTGGAAACATCAACCCGATGATTGACGTTAACAAAATAGATGATGAGACATACAGAATTGAAGTTTCTGTTTCAGAAAATGTTGAGAATGTTAATATTAAAACGGAGAATGGCATTGCTCAATTTTCTTGGGAAGATTCAAGCTTAAGCTCTGGTAAAAATCAACCAACTAAAGGAAAAAGTTTTTCAATGAAGGCCAACGAGAAGTATGCTTTGATTGTCCATGGGGAAAAGGGGTTGACAAAGAAAGATATTTCTATAATTGACCAAAAGGAAGGATATAGCTATTCTATGTATTTAATGTCTGTGTTCCTAGCCTTGTTAATGTTTATAACATTTTATAGTACTAAAGAAAGGGTAAAACCTCCAAAGTCGCAGATAAATAATTTAAAAAGGGATTTTTTCGATTTAATAAGAAATCGACCGTGGGTGGTTTTATTGGTAGTGGGCCTATTATTCAACGTATACAACGCTATTAAGCAAGGCATAGTAATTATATATTTCACCCATTATTTAAATAATCAACTTTTAGCAGCTACATTTTTAGTATGTCTAATGTTAGCATCCGTTGCTGGTGCTATGATGACTGCGCCATTAGCCAATAGAATAGGAAAACGAAACCTGTTTATTTATGCTTTAATTTTCTCAGGAGGCATTAATGTACTTTTTGCTTTTTGTGGTCCTGAAGATATTAGTGCCATATTCATTATTGGTGTACTTTCAGAATTTGGTGCCGCATTCTTTCCAACTTTGTTTTTTGTAATGCTTGGCGATACCGCTGATTATTCAGAATTTAAAAACACCAGAAGAGCAACGGGTCTAATTTATTCAGCAGGATCTTTTGCAACAAAATTTGGAGGAGGAATAGCAGGTGCAATTATAGGATTAATTCTAGGGTTCTTTCAATATAATGGACAGGATGCTTCAACTATTGAAGGCGCTGTACCAGGTATAGTAATGCTGATGAGCTGGGTGCCAGCTATTGTTGCAATATTAGCTGCAGGATTAATGATGTTCTACCCTTTAACTCAAAAAAAACTTAGTGAAATTACTTCAGAATTAAATAATAGAAGAACCTTAGAACAATAATTGATTAAGAAAAAGAAGAATTTGTATATGAAATACGGACATTTTGACGATGAAAATAGGGAATATGTTATTGAACACCCAAAAACACCTTACCCATGGATTAACTATTTAGGAAATGAAGATTTCTTTTCATTAACTTCAAACACAGGCGGCGGATATACTTTTTATAAGGATGCAAAGTTTAGACGATTAACGCGTTACAGGTATAATAATGTACCGGTAGATGATGGTGGAAAGTATTTTTATATTAAGGATGGAGATACTGTGTGGTCTCCCAGTTGGAAACCTGTAAAAACAGAATTAGACTCTTACGAATGTAGACATGGAATGAGCTACACAAAATTTAAGAGCTCTAAAAATGGAATTCAAACAGAAATAACACAGTTTATTCCGTTGGGATTTTGGGGCGAAATTCAAAAAGTATCCATAAAAAATAAAACTTCTAAGGTGAAGAAAATTAAATTATTCTCCTTTATAGAATGGTGTTTGTGGAATGCAGAGGATGATATGACTAATTTTCAACGTAATTATAGTACTGGAGAGATAGAAGTAGAAGATTCCGTTATTTATCACAAAACAGAATTTAAAGAAAGACGAAATCATTACGCTTTTTATTCAGTGAATAAAGCAATTAATGGTTTTGATACAGATAGAGAATCTTTTGTTGGCTTGTATAATGGTTTTGATTCGCCAGATGTTGTTCAAGAGGGTAAACCTAAAAACACTATAGCTCACGGTTGGTCTCCAATAGCATCTCATTATATAGAGATTGAATTGCAGCCAGGAGAATCAAGTGATTATGTATTCATGCTTGGTTACGTTGAAGTAGATAAAGATGATAAATGGGAGCGTAAGCATGTCATTAACAAGTTGCCTGCTAAGCAAATGATTGAAAAGTATAATACGGTTAAGAAAGTCGATGCTGCATTAGAAGAGTTAAGCGTGTATTGGGATAATTTATTAGGAAAAATTTCAATTGACTCTGGAGAGGAAAAGCTTGATAGAATGGTTAATATCTGGAATCAATACCAGTGTATGGTAACCTTTAATATGTCAAGGTCAGCTTCGTTCTTTGAATCTGGAATTGGAAGAGGTATGGGCTTTAGAGATTCTAATCAAGACTTAATTGGTTTTGTGCATCAAATCCCAGAACGCGCCAGAGAACGCATTGTTGACATAGCTTCAACACAGTTTGAAGATGGCTCTTGTTATCATCAATACCAACCGCTTACTAAAAAAGGTAACGCCGCCATTGGTGGAGATTTTAATGATGATCCACTATGGTTAATTTTATCTACTTCAGAATATATAAAAGAAACAGGAGATTTTTCACTTTTAGATGAAATGGTTCCTTTTGATAATGATGCCTCTAGAGCGAAAACACATTTCGAACACCTTAAAGCATCATTTTATCATGTTGTAAATAATTTAGGACCACGTGAATTACCGCTAATAGGAAGAGCAGATTGGAATGATTGCTTAAATCTAAATTGTTTTTCTACAAATCCTAACGACTCTTTTCAAACCACAGGTAATAAAAAAGATGGTCAAGCAGAATCATTAATGATTGCTGGATTATTTGTAACCTACGGGAAGGAATTTATTAAACTATGCAAGCGCATAGGAAATGAAACGGAAGCGAATGAGGCACAAATTCATGTTGATAACATGATTGAGGCTGTAAAAAATCATGGATGGGATGGCGATTGGTATCTTAGAGCCTATGATTATTATGGTAATAAAGTTGGATCAAATGAAAATGAAGAAGGGAAAATATTCATTGAGTCGCAGGGGTGGTGTTCCATGGCAGAAATCGGGAAAGAAGAAGGTATGGTAGAAAATGCTTTGGATTCCGTAAAAGAACATTTAGATTGTGATTATGGTATCGTTTTAAATAGTCCTGCTTTTACCAAATATTATATTGAATATGGCGAAATTTCAACTTATCCTGCAGGATATAAAGAAAACGGAGGGATATTTTGTCATAATAATCCATGGATTATGATTGGAGAAACTATGATTGGAAGAGGTGATGCTGCCTATGATTATTATACTAAAATCGCGCCCAGTTTTTTAGAAGATATTTCTGAATTACATCGCGTAGAACCCTATGTATATTGTCAAATGATTGCTGGTAAAGAAGCTCATATGCCAGGAGAAGCGAAAAATTCTTGGTTGTCAGGTACTGCTTCTTGGAATTTTTATGCCATAACCCAGTATATTTTAGGGATTAAACCAGATTATGATGGTTTATTGATTAATCCTTGTATTCCCAAAAAATGGGATGGTTTTAAAATGAAAAGAACATTTAGAGGAGCTATCTACCATATAGAAGTTTGCAATCCAGATCATACAAGTAAAGGTGTTAAAGAAATTACAGTAAATGGGAATAAGATATCTGGTCATATTATTCCATTATTAGAAAAAGGTGAGGAACACCATGTTAAGGTTATAATGGGTTAGTTTATAAGTTGTTATTATAAAAACATGAAAAGTAAGCAGCAGTACATTAAATTATATATAAGTGCATTTTTATTGTTTTCAATCCATATAAATGCTCAAAAGAGCAATGATAGTATTGAGAAGAAAATCGATTCTATTTTAAGTCAACTTACTTTAAAGGAAAAAGTTGATTTATGCCATGCACAATCAAAATTCAGCACTAAAGGTGTTTCTAGGTTAGGTATACCTGAAATATGGATGGCTGATGGTCCACATGGTGTAAGAGCCGAAATTAGTTGGGACTCTTGGAATCATGCTGGTTGGACGAACGATTCTATTACTGCTTTTCCAGCACTTACTTGTCTGGCTTCAACGTTCAGTCCTGATTTAGCAAGACAATATGGTTTTAGTCTTGGAGAAGAAGCTAGATACAGAGAAAAAGATGTGTTACTTGGCCCTGGAGTTAATATTTATAGAACGCCACTTAATGGAAGGAATTTTGAATATATGGGAGAAGATCCTTATTTAGCTTCAGTTATGGCAGTACCTTATATAAAAGGCGTTCAGGAAAATGGTGTTGCAGCATGTGTTAAACATTATGCTTTGAATAATCAAGAACATTGGAGATCCCTTATAAATGTCGAGTTAAGTGATAGAGCGTTACATGAGATTTATTTGCCAGCTTTTAGGGCTTCAGTTCAAGAAGCAGGCGTTTGGTCTATAATGGGTGCATATAATAAAGTTAGAGGTCAATATGCTACGCATAATGAGTTGCTTAATAACAAAATTTTAAAGGATGATTGGAATTTTGACGGAGTAGTAATTAGTGATTGGAGTGCTGCACATTCAACAATGGAGTCTGCTTTATATGGTTTAGATATTGAGATGGGAACAGGTACAGATGGCCTAGGACTAAATAAGGAAAACCATTACGACTATTATTATCTAGCAAATCCATTTTTAGAGAAACTTAAAAAAGGGGAAATTCCGGAATCTATTGTAAATGATAAAGCAAGAAGGATCTTAAGATTAATGTTCCGCACTAATATGAATTCTAGCAGACCATTAGGACGAGTAAATAATCAAGAACATATTGAGGTTGCATATAAAGTTGCTACCGAAGGAATAGTTTTATTGAAAAACGAAGAGCAGTTTTTCCCAATTCAGGATAATAGGAGTCTTACCATAGCAGTTATTGGAGAAAACGCTACTAGATCAATGACTGCGGGAGGTGGTTCATCTGAATTAAAACCTAAATTTGAAATATCTCCCTTAGATGGTATTAAAAAGCGTTTCAAAAATGCGGCTATACTTCATACAATGGGTTATGAATCTGGACCTTCTGAATATAGCAGAGTTGTACCTGGGAAATTAAATGCAGATTCATTGAAAATCAAAGCTATTGATGTAGCTCAAAAAGCAGATATAGTTTTGTTTATTGGAGGATTAAACAAAAGTAATTCACAAGATTGTGAAGGTGATGATAGAAAGGAGTTTGGTTTGCCATTTAATCAAGATATCCTTATAAATGATATTTATGAAGTAAATAAAAATTTAGGAATTATTTTAGTTTCTGGTAATGCTATTGATATGCCATGGCTGTCTAAAACAAAAGGGCTTATGCAATGTTGGTATTTAGGTAGTGTGGCAGGAAATGCTATTGCCGATGTAATTACGGGAGAAGTAAACCCTTCAGGGAAATTACCGTTTACATTCCCTAAACATCTAAAAGATAATTCTGCACATTATTTTGGGGAGATGTCGTACCCTGGAGATGGAGTAAATCAGTATTATAAAGATGATATTTTAGTTGGATATAGATGGCACGAAACAAAAAAAATAGAATCACTATTTGCTTTTGGGTATGGAGGTTCCTATACAAACTTTGAGTTATCAAATATAGGGATTAATAAAAAGTCTTATCAGAGAGACGAGGTTATTGAAATTAGCTGCGATGTTAAGAACGTTGGTAAAATAGAGGGCGCTGAAGTGGTTCAGGTTTATATTGGGAAACCAAATTCTAAAATTGAGAGAGCTAAAAAAGAACTTAAAGGTTTTACCAAAGTGTTCCTTCAAAAAGGAAAAACGAAAACAGTAAAGATTTCAATTGATATTTCTAAGTTGAAATATTATGACACTGAATTATCGGCGTGGAATTTTGAATCTGGTAAATACGATATTTATGTCGGAAATGCATCCAATAACATTAGTAAAAAGAAAATAGTAAATATTAAGTAGTACTAAACTTAGTTTTTTGACTCAATCTTATCCTGATTAGTTTTTCATTAATTAGTATATGTAAAGTGAGTTTCCAAGCGAGTTTCTGAGCTCCCCCCGACAAATATTTTAAAATCTCCAGATTCCACTACCCATTTTCCAATATTGTTGTAAAATCCTAATTCTTCTTTGCTCAAAACGAATGAAACAGTTTTAGTTTCGCCTGCCTTCAATTTAATTAATTCAAATCCTTTTAACTCCTTAATAGGTCGTGCCACACTAGCTACCAAATCATGAATATAAACTTGTACAACTTCCTTACCTTCAATTTTACTTGTATTTGTAATATCAACAGATACCGTTATTTCATTCTTGGAGTTAGAGTTTACAATCAAGTTTTCATATTTAAACGTTGAATAACTTAAACCATGACCAAAAGGAAAAAGAGGTTCGTTTAATTCATCAGAATAATGAGACCAAAACACATTAGCTTCGGCATTAATGGGTCTTCCTGTGTTATATCTGTTATACATAATAGGCACCTGACCTACAGATCTTGGGAATGACATGGTTAATTTTCCACTCGGATTATAATCACCATACAGCACTTCTGCAATGGCATTTCCGCTCTGAGTACCTAAATGCCATGCCTCTACTATAGAAGGTATATTTTCTGCGGCCCATGGAATAGCTAATGGCCTACCGTTATTTAAAATTAGAATTAGGTTTTTATTGACTTTATAAATCTCTTCCAATAATTCTTGTTGTACTCCTGGTAATCCAATTTGAGTTCTACTTCTACCTTCACCACTTTGAAAACCATGTTCACCCAACACCATAATAACTACGTCCGATTTTTTTGCCGTTGCAATCGCTGATTTAAAACCACTTTTGTCATAACTAACCTCAGCTTCCATCAAGAAACCAGGGTTTTGTGTGAGTACATCAACGCCTTTATCGTAGTGTATGGTGTTACCTGAATACTTCTGTAATCCTTCTAAAACAGAAACAGCTGAATTACTTTCAGCCGCAGCACGCCAACTACCAAGCGGACTATCTTTATCTCCTGCCAAACTACCAATTAAACCTATTGTAAGTCCATTTTTTTTAAGAGGAAGTAGTTGGTTTTCGTTTTTTAATAGCACAATTGATTTTTTGGCCACATCTAAAACCGCTTCTTGCAGCTCTGGTCTTCCAATAGTTTTTTCTCTTTCTATTGAGCAATATTTGTAAGGATCATCAAATAAGCCTAACTCAAATTTTACTTTAAGTATACGTTTTACCGCATCGTCAACTAGTGATTCTTTAACTACACCATCATTAACAAGTTTAACCAACTCTTCAACATAGGCATAAGATTCCATATCCATATCTGAGCCGGCATTAACTGCAATTTCTGCAACTTGAGTCAAATCCTTAGCATAACCATGAGGTATCATTTCCTTGAGTGAACCCCAATCAGATATTACGAAACCTTCAAAGCCCCATTCACCTTTTAAAATATCTCGCTGTAAGAACGAATTTCCGGTAGCCGGAATACCATTTAGAATATTAAATGCGTTCATAAACGTTTTTACTTTTGCTTTTGAGGCAGCTTTAAAAGGAGGGAATACTTGATTGAATAACGTGGAAGTACCAATGTCTACGGTGTTGTAATCACGCCCTGCTTGAGCAAAACCATAAGCTGCAAAATGCTTCGCACAGGCGGCTATAGTACTGTTGGTTGATAAATCTTCACCTTGAAAACCTCTTATTCTGGCTTCTGCAATTTTAGCTCCTAAAAAGGGATCTTCTCCAGCACCTTCCATAACTCTTCCCCAGCGTGCATCTCTTGAAATATCAACCATAGGAGCAAATGTCCAATTGATGCCAGAAGCAGCTGCTTCATCGGCAGCAACTGCTGCAGATTTTTTCATAGCCTCTAAGTCCCAACTTGCAGATTCAGCCAAGGGAATCGGACTCATAGTTTTATAGCCATGTATCACATCAAATCCTATTATTAGGGGTATACCTAATCGTGTTTCTTCAACAGCAATTTTTTGAACTTCAACAACATTTTTAACGCCTTTCACATTAAGCATGGAACCAACCAACCCTTTCCGTAAATGCTCATACTTTTTAGCAGCAGCCCCATCTTTAGGAGCAGGTCCCGTAACTTCCCAAAACCCGTTGTATTGATTCATTTGACCAACTTTTTCCTCTAGTGTCATGAGAGCTAACAAAGAATCTAATTTGGTTTCAACAGCATTATTATGTTCGTTGGGTGTCATTTTTAGGTCTGATTGGCATCCAATTATAGAAACATGAATTATTCCAAGAATAAAAAGCGCTATGGTAGTATTTGATTTCATAATGAATTTTAGTTTCTAAATTAGGTTATATTGATGACTATGGAAAATTATTTGTTTAATAAGTAATCGGAGGCAATTATAAGAAACATATAATCCGTAGTTCCTCCCCCTAACACATATTCGGTTTGTTGCCATAAAAAAGGCCATTCTAATAGCTCGGGGAAATCAGGTCTAATTAAAGCCGTTCCAGATCCAATACCTCCTGGGATGAATGAACGTTCTCCTCTGGTGACTCCATAAGCTTGTGTTAGTGATCTAGCTCCCACACCCGAAGCAAACGAAGAGGTGTTTACACCTGGATGTACTCCTAAAATAAAGTTCATGGCATTCAACATATATGCTTTCGGAAAAATTTCTGGATAAGATGTATGCAAGAAATACTGCTGTACACCAAAATTTTGAATGCCCCAACCGGCTCCCCAAATATTAGGCTTATATGGTACGCCATAAGGGGTTTCTTTGCCTAATTGTTCAATGTCTTTTAGGTAGACCTGAACAGCCGCTTTGATGTTAGCATTAAATTCTTGATTTTCAATTAAAGACAACACAGGACCTATTAACCAGCCGAAATCAGAAATATTTTCTATGATATATTGCTCTTGGGATTCTAGAAAATTATGATACGTTTTCTCTTTTGTAGTTTTTAATAGCTCAATCGCCAATGCTATTTTTAATTTAGGATTATCACTTTCTGATTTGGTCCAAACAGTTTTAGCAATATTTAAGCACTGAATAGAAAGACTGTCATTGTACATTTTTAGGACTCTAGAGCTAGCAGCTAAGGCTGCAGCTGTATTATATGTCCTTCTTGGGTTATTTTCCGTAAACACCCAACGATCGTCAGGTGCTCCTAATTCGCCATTTTCAATAGACTCACTTTCAGGGCTAAATAGGAGGTTTTTCCCGTTGTTGTTTTTAAAATTAGAAAGATCTTCTTCATTATTAATATCCTTAGAATATATTAAATTATCGCTATGATTAACGGGGTCTCCAAGCAATACATATTGACGTTTAGTGGGCACAATAATTCCTCTATAGAAACGATTCATAGATTTATAACCGCCAATAATAGACAGCGCACCATGTTCAATTTGTTGTAAAACATCAGGTTTGCCATCTGGTTTATGAATCTCTACTACTTTGGAGATTTGGTCTATACTTGTATTATCATAATTAACATCAAACAATTCATAAATGTACGAGAGCCCTTGAATAGTTGATGCTTGAGATTCAATGCGCAAATCATAATCGCCTGCATCATGCCAACCGCCAATATTTAGCCATGGAACATGTTCCCCAGATTTATAGGTTGTTAAGGTGGTAGTGCCTTGTTCATACCCGTCAAAATGATTCGTGTTGGTAGGTGCCATTCTTGCATCATCCATATGGCAGAGGCCGTGCCAAACTTTATAGCGATCATTAACGCGCATGTGACACATTTGAACAGGTAAAAAATACTCTAAGGTGGGTTGCCAAATATGTCTATTAAAAATGGTTTTACTGATTTGAAAAGGGTTCGTTGTGAACGTCCTGTATTTTAGGACGTACATTCCAGATTCCTTAACGTCAGAGAAATTAAAATGGTAATAATTATATCTTAAGAATTTACCCCAGTTTTTTGGAGTCTCTGATTTGATTTCGTCTAGTCCGCCAGTATGGTTTACTTTATATAATTTGATGTTTTCAATACGAGTATCATTAAGGTCTGTTTCTACTACTGCTATTTTTTCTTGGGTAGTATGATATCCTACTTGAGATACCTGAACCACTGGGTTATAAATGAAGTTTTCTTCTGTGTTTGGGGTTACTAACCATTCTATAGCATTTTTTGTTGCACCTTCAGGAATTAATGAGCGTACAACGAACCATCCATTATTATGTTGGGCCCTTCCATCAATAAGTTCCAAAGTGTTATTTTGAAGGCTTTTAATAAGTAGCGTTCGGTTTTCGTTTTCTGGAATAATGGCTAATTCAGTGCCAGAAGCCATAGGTTTTATTTGGTACTGATTATCATTATCATAATAGCCAGGACCATTGGCTTGCCTATTAAATATCCCAAAATGGTTATCCATGTAATAAGATTTCCCAAAAAGTTCACCAGGGAATAATTCAATATTCAGACCTACTTTGCCAATCCATTCAGAAGGAAGAGGTTTATCTAGGTCAACAATAATCTTAAAAGAAGTACCTTCCGCCTTTACACTTAGCGTATATGAAAGTTCTAATTCAGGATATTTAATAGGATTAAACCCCGTTTTTTTACTAGCATCAGGGTACTGCATGGTTACACTAATGGTTTGCGCCTCTTTGTTTACCAAGCGTTCTCCAACTTTAGGTACAGACTGCCACTGTCCAGGCGTAGGTTCTAGTCTTAAATCTCCATTTGTAGCGATACGAATTCCGTTTTGAATAATACCAACACCTCCTTGATGACTTTCAGGATAAAAGTCATGAGCAAGCATAACATTAGCTCCCTGTTTTTCAAGATACTCTTGTTTATTAATTTTGAATATGTTCTTGTCTTGGGCTAAACAGGATAGATTAAAACAAATTAAAAGTCCTATTAATATTGGTTTCATAATGAAGAAAAAATATCTAATTAGTAGAAGTTTTAGCTGATTTAGGGTTTTCTATTAGCAAATGAATACTAGCATCGTTAACGCCTACCAAAACACCTTGTATTGCTTTTTCGGTTTCTAGCCCTAAACGAATTGCCTTAAGAGTCTTAACGTTCTTTGGTAAGAATACACCACTGGAACGCGTTGCAGAAGGTTTAAACTTGAAATGACCGTCGCCATTTAATAATAAACCAATCGACGCATCTGCCCTTGTCGTTTCAATTTCTACATTAAATTTATTGCCTCCCACAAGTATATCTTGAATACCATCTTTATTAAAATCTTTTATAACGGCATCCTGAATAGTTGAATATTGTGCTTGATAGGGTAAGGGCTGAATGGATAATTGTCCATTTTTGTTTTTAAGAAGTACGGATTGAAACAACTGCACTTCGTGTTTTTGTGATTTTTCATCTGAATCATCTAAAATAGTAGCGATATCTGCCTGTGCAAATTCGCTATAAGTTTTAAATTTTTCAGATAAACCTGGTAACTGTTGTGTTGAGCATTCTTTTCCTCGTATTGGAACAATTTTGTTTTTATAGGGTTTGGCTAAAAACACATCATTTGTACCGTTATTATCGTAATCTGAAACATAAACATAAAAAGGTTTTTTTGGTGAAGCCTTGAACTTGTAATTTTCGCCCAAGTTTCCAACAACAAAATCTAAATCACCATCTTGATCAATATCTTTGGAGATGATACAATTCCACCACCCACTAGAGTTTTTTAATGCGGGCATCTGCGCTTGATGAAAACCACCATTTTTATATTTAAAAACACTAATAGGCATCCACTCGCCAACAATTATTAATTCATTTTTATGGTCGTTATCCATATCTACCCATGTAGCATCGGTAATCATCCCAATATTTTGAATGCTAGGTGCTATTTGCGACGTGACATCCGTAAACAGGCCCTTGTCGTTATTTAAAATATAACTTCTTGGTGTTTTTAAATATTTTTTTGGAACCAACCTACCTCCTATAAATAAATCTAAATCACCATCATTATCGTAATCTAATGGTATGACACAACCACCACTAGTAAGGATTTTTGGTAGGTTACTTGATTTACTAAATTGTCCTTTTCCATTATTCAAATACAATCTGTCTTGCAACATTGCAGAACCTTCTCCAAACTCGTTACTACCACTTACCACATACAAATCTTGATAACCATCACTATTGGCATCAAAAAAAATAGATGCAGTATCTTCAAAACTTTTATCTGTTTTAAAACTTGGTTGAGTTAATTTGGAAAAGGTTTTATCTTTTTTCTGAAGAAATAGCTGTCCTTCAAAAGAGGCAGAACCACCTAAATAAAAATCTTCTAAGCCATCGTTGTTAACATCGGCAACGGCTATAGTTGGACCTTCCGTTGAAAGTTTGTGAGGCAACAATATTTGGTCCTTAAAATCATTAAACTCATTTTCTTGATGTATTGCGGATGCTCTTACAAATGCCTTGTCGGTGATATCAATCAATACAGGATCCTTAGGTTGCGCAGAGTCAAGCTGGTTTTTGTTATTTGAATTTTGGTAATCAATAACAAGCGTTTTATTAACGTCAACATTATATGAACTGCTAAGTTTCCCATCTGGCCAGCGAACTTTAATAGAATCTACCTTGTTTCTTTTCTTTAATCCGAAATGGGCTATTGGATCAACAGACGATAAGTAACCTCTAACATTTTTGAGTTCGTGGTATTGAATACTATCCTTATAATATAATGTGATTTTAGCTCCAAGACCTACGGTATTTTGTTTTGGACCATTGAGTTTGACTTTTAAATAATTATATCCTTCTTTTTCGCTGTTGTTTCTATAGATAAATGCGGGGTCGTTTATATTATTCACTACTAAATCTAAATCCCCATCATTATCTAAATCCCCAACAGCAGCGCCATTGGAAAAACTAACATCATTAAAACCCCAATCGTCAACTTTAGATGTAAATTTTAAATTTCCTTCGTTTTTATAGATATAATTTGAGATTTTATTTTCATTAAATAAATTAACGATATAGTTCAGGTTTTCTACTTTTGATTTTCTTTTCTTTTCATCAGATTTTAAGTAAGCCATAAACGTTGTTGTTGCATCTTTATCAAAAACATCTCTTCTAAACCCATTGGTAATAAATAGATCTCTGTGACCATCATTGTCAAAATCACTACCTAAACAAGACCAACTCCAATCTGTTTTTGCAACACCAGCTTGTTGGCTTATCTCACTAAAAAAACCATTGCCATTATTAATTTGAAGCATATTATGCATGTATTGATAGTGATTGCCATGGTCTAATATTCTATTAAAACCTTCTACATCCATACTCGCCATATTCATTTTAGCTCGTTCATGATCAGACGGTGTCATTTCTAGTTCTATAAGGTCTTCATACCCGTCATTATTAAAGTCTACAACATCAACGCCCATACCGTAAAAGGCTACATGGTTGGTCATTGATTTAATATCTTGAGTAAAGGTTTTATTACCATTATTTTTAAAGAAGTAATCACTCTCAAAATAATCGTTAGCTATATAAACATCTGAGAATCCATCATTATTTATGTCTGAAGTGACCAAGCCTAAGCCATATGAAAAGGTTTGGTCAATTCCCGATTCTAATCCAACTTCTTTATAAATGCCGTTATTGTTTTCGTATAATTTATGTCTGAAAAGCGGATGCTGGTCTTTTCTGCCTTTGGCAATACCATTGTGAGAAAGATTAAATTTCTGTGGACGATTAATGATGTACAAATCCAAATCGTTATCATTGTCAAAATCAAAAAATGAGGCCATCATTGAGAAGCCAATGTCTGCAATACCATACTTCGCTGCACTTTCGGTAAAAGTTGAATTGCCATTATTTATAAAAAGCAAATTAGCACGTTCGGTATTTGATCCTTTCCAACCACCACGACATACGTAAATATCAAGCAGCGTATCACCATTTATGTCGACCATAACCACTCCGTTATTCCAACCAAAGTGACCAGCTACTCCAGCTTTTTTTGTAATGTCTTCAAATTGAAAGTTGCCTTTGTTGAGGTAAAGTCTATTTTCTACCTGATTTCCGGTGAAATATATATCGGCTAGACCATCATTATTAATATCACCTATAGCCACACCTCCGCCGTTGTAAGCATAGTTATATACCACAAAAAAATTATTTAGGTTTTCACTTATGGTATTGTTGAATGTAATTCCTGTTTTTGACGCCTCCATTTTACTAAATAGAGTTTGCTTTTTTTCAACGATGGTTTCGGAGATTTCATCTTTACATGAATTCAGAAGTACAAGAAAAAGTGGAATAAGAAAGTATTTATCTTTTCTGATATTCATAATAGTTTTATCGCTTAATTTTTAACAGAAATAAATTTCACAAAATCATTGTTATTAGCAACTATAACTTTTTGTTTGTTTCCCACTTTTATAAGGGCCATGTCTTTAACATCTTTTGGGGCATAGAATCCACTTTCCTCAATAGACAAGGCTTTGAACGTACCGTTTCCTTGTCCAGACAAGTAAACTCCTGTGCCAGAATCGTTTCTTGGTGTTTCAATTTCAGAACCATATAAATTACCTGCAACTATGGCATCAAGATTACCATCACTATTAAAGTCTTGTACAATGATTTGATTTATACTCGATAGTTGCACCTCATTAGGTAGGGCATGTAAAATAAATTTATCACCTCTATTTTCAATGTATGATGTTGCAAAGGTATTTACTTGGTAATGTAATGCGTTTTCAAGCTCATCTTTACCATAAACATCGACTAGAGTTGCTTCAGCAAATTCATTATAAGATTTAAATTTATTTTTAATAGCTCCTATTTGCTGGGAAGAGCAGGAACGGCCTCTAACAGGGTATTTTTTACCTTCATTATAATAACTTAGCACAATATCTCCTTTGTTATTATTATCAAAATCATTGAAATAAATGTCAAATGTTTCATCATCTGAAGATTTGTACTTGTAATTTAATCCTAGGTTTCCTGCAATAAAATCAATATCTCCATCATTATCAAAATCGCCACTTGAAAGGCTAAACCACCATCCGGTTGAGTTATTTAAGCCTAGGTTTTGAGATATTTCTATAAACTCATTACCCGAATTATTTCGAAATACACGTATAGGCATCCATTCACCAGTGATTACTATATCATGCCAACCGTCACCGTCTATATCTTCAATTGAAGCTGATGTTGCCAAGCCCAAGTTTTCAAATTCAGGTAGTATATTGGCTGTTACATTCTTAAATTTAACTTTATTTTTTGTGCTGATATTTTCTAGAATATAAGATTTAGCAGGGGAAGGGTAATTTTGTGGAACTAAGCGGCCGCAAACGAGTAGGTCGTCATCTCCATCATTATCGAAATCAAAATTGTAAACTCGAGATCCACTCGATGTTATTTCCGGCAGTGCATTGTGAGAAATAGATAGAACGCCATTGCCGTTATTAACATATAAACGGTCTTGTAGCAGTTCAGAATGAGGGTCAAATTCGTTACCACCACTTACCATGTATAAATCCATATTGCCATCATCATTTGCATCAAAAATTAGAGACCCCATATCTTCTTGTAGTTGATTTTCTGAAAAATCAAATTCCTCCTTATCAAAAGAGCCATTTTTGTTTTGATAGAATAATCCACTCATTTGCTTAGAAGCTCCACTTATTATAAAGTCTTCGAGCTGGTCGTTATTGAGATCTCCTACTGAAACATAAGGGCCAAAAGTTGATGTTTTATGAGGTAGTAGTATTTCTTTAGTAAAATCATCATAATCATTTTCTTTGTGTTTATATAAGGAATCTAGGTTGCTAATTTTTGAATCAAAATACTTTGATTTCGGACTGCTTCTTTTTGTTTTTGGAAGATTTATAGCTTCTGAGTATTCAATAACTAGAGTCTGGTTTGGCTTAACCTTATTAATAATTTGAGATTTCCCATCAGGCCATTCAACCAGTAATGTATCTATTACTTTATTATTTCCTAAGCCAAAATGTAAAATTGGAGCAACGGCCGATAAATACCCACGTTCTATAGTTAATTCTTGAAATTGTTTTATCTCTTTTGAAATTACAGTACATTTAACACCTATACCTCTGGGGTTTAAGGTTGGACCAGTGAACTTTAAAGCTATCGAATTTTTGTTTTCAATATTATTGTTTTTAAAAATAACAGCTTTATCATCAATATTATTTAAAATAATTTCTAAGTCACCATCATTATCTAAATCAGCATATGTAGCCCCATTTGTAAACCCTTCAAAAATTAACCCCCATTGTTTATTTATTTTTTCAAAAGTCAAATCTTTTGAGTTTTTGTACACAAAGTTATCCGTTTTCTCAGAAGGGATGCTTAGCGATTTTTTAAGAGCATTGTTTGGAGTGGGCTTTTTAGCAAAAGCAGATCTTTCTTCTTTAATTTTATTAAAAAAATCAGTATTATTAATTTCTCTTCTTGTTCCGTTTGAGACATAAACATCTTTCCAACCGTCGTTATCTAAATCAGCAAATAGTGGGCCCCAGCTCCAATCTGTAGAAGAGATATTTGCAATTCTAGAAATATTGTTAAAAATAGGATTGCCATCTGGTGTTTGTATTCCTGTATTTAGCTGAAGACAGTTATGCATGTATTGATAATATAGCCCCGAGTTATAAGTATCCCAAAATACTTGAGGATTCATACTAGCCATATTAGCCTTGGAACGTTTATTTGTTGAAGCATCCATGTCCACTTGGAAAATATCAAGATGCCCATCGTTATTAAAATCGGCGATATCTGCCCCCATCCCATAGAGAGCCGTGTGCTTTGTAGATTGTTCAAGCGTATTCCTAAAAGTACCATTTCCATTGTTTATATAGCAGAAATCTGAACTAGCAAAATCGTTACTTACATAAATGTCTTTGAGCCCATCATTGTTTAGGTCACTTATGGTTGCGCTTAGAGAAAGACTATACGACAAAACTCCGGCTGCTTTTGTAACATCTTTAAATGTTCCATCTCCGTTATTTGCATATAGGTGATTAGAATGAATAGATGAAGCATGCTGGATGTGTTTTTTAAATATATCGGGTGTGGTACTGAAAGGAGTAATGGGGTAGTTTGCTACATATAGGTCTAAATCACCGTCATTATCATAATCGAAAAAAGTGCTTTGAGTACTGTGGCCTTTATCTGCAATGCCATATGCTTGAGCTTCTTCTTTAAAAGAAATATTACCATTAGCATCTTTTCCTTGATTAACTAAAAGTTTATTAGGGCAGGAGGTTGTTTTTCCTGAAACACTTAAATACAAGTCTAACCATCCATCATTATTTATATCAACAGTTGTAACACCTAAGTACCAGGAGTTATCCATTTCAATATTGGCTGATTTACTAACATCTTCAAAAACTAAATGACCTTTATTTAAATAGAGTTTATTGGAAACCATATTTCCTGTAAAATAGAGGTCTTGTAAGTTATCATTATTAAAATCACCAACGGCAACACCTCCTCCCATGTATATATATGGGTAGTTAAAATAATTAAGGCTGTCTGATTCAGTAAGTTGGTTATTAAAATAAATATTAGATTTATTGGATGCAACCAATGAAAATTGCATATTATGATTATTACTTTTAGAGCAAGAAGTGAAAATCAATATCAATATTAAGAAGGTGTATTTATTCATTAATGTGTTTTATTTTTAAACTCAGAAAACTTGCACAACCAAAGTTATACAAGTTTTCTTTCTACTCTCTAAACAAATTAAACTAAATCAAAATAAAACTTATAAGTTGGTATTTGCTTGCAATTCCACATTAGGAATTGGCATCAAATAACTATCGTTATCAAATCTTTTTAAATCTAACCATCTTGATTGTTCACCAGCAAGCTCCACCCAACGTTCGTGCTTTATGGCATCGAGTATGGCTTGAGTTCCAGAAACATTTATGGCAGGTAATGAGACTGAAGGTCTTGTACGAACTTCATTTATAAATCCTAAGGCCACTGATTCTGAACCTCCTGAACGAATTTCGGCTTCAGCTTTCATAAGTAATACATCTGCATAACGTAATACTCTAGCGTTAATTCCACTATCAGTGGTTTCAGAAGCTCTATTATCTAGGTTTTGGTATTTCCGCCATGCTGGATTGTCATCAGGACCTATTCCTCCGGACTCAAATGTGCTTTCTCCATTATTGTAGGTGTTAGTCATGGTTCCATTATAACTATCGTCAATGGAATAGAAATTTGCTGCAAAACGTGTATCGCCGTCTTCATATTCATTTAATAAATCTTCACTAGGCTTTACGTTATACCAACCAGAATATTCTTGGGCTCTAAAAGTAGTTTCAGAATTTCCTCTACCATCTTGGTTCCAAGAATCTCCAGGTCCAGTAGACTCATCATAATTTACTTCAAAAATACTTTCATCGTTATGCTCATTGGCATCTGTAAAATTATCTCTATAATCATCCATAAGAGTATATCCGCTTACATTAGCCAATGCTGCTTTAGCACCGGCAGCATCTCCATTTTGCAATAGTACTTTACCTAACAAAGCATTTGCAGCACCAGATGTTGCTCTTCCCGTTTCCTGAGTGCCTTTAGGTAAAAGGTTTGAAGCTGCAAACTGGAGATCAGAAATAATAGCTGAATAAATATCGGCTACGGTCGATTTTGGTCTTCCTCCTGGAACCGTTTCTAAATCTAAAACTAACGGTGCCTCACCATATTTGGTTACAATATTAAAATAGTAGAGTCCTCGTAAAAAGCGTGCTTCTCCTAATCTTGATTGTGCCTCAGCGGAGGGGATATCTGGGTTAAATTTATCTTCATTGGCTATTAGAAAGTTGGCACGTCCAATACCCTGATAATTATGTTGCCAAAATTGATTGTTGCCATTATTAGCTTCATCAACATCTCTATTTATCATTTGAACTTTATCAGCCTCCAGGTTTCCGGCAGCATAGTTTTCTCCTCCTACATTATCATTAATGTAAAACTGATATCTACCATAGTTTCCAACATCTTGTAGATATGCATAAACTGCATTTGTAGCTGCCGTTAATTGGGTGCTAGTCTGAAAAAATGTATCAGGTTGTAATTGATTAGGATCCGATTTTTCCAAGTCAGATTCATTACAAGATGCTATGATACCAAAAGCAAATGCAACAAAAGCTAACATAAATGTGATTTTAAATTTCTTCATTTCTTTTCTTGTTTTTTTATTAAAATGCTAATTGTAATCCAGCAATTATAGATCTAGGTTGTGGGTAATTTCCTCGGTCAATACCAATACCAGCTGCATTAGATAATTGGCCATCCGTAATTGTACTTCCGCCAATCTCAGGATCGTATCCTGAATAATCTGTAATAGTAAGAAGATTTTGGCCTGATAAATACACCCGAAACTTTGATAATGAGCCTTTGGCTATTTTATTTAGAACTTGGTCACTTAAACTATAACCAATGGTTAAGTTTCTTAGTTTAGAGTATGCTCCATTTTCAATAAAACGATCTGATCTATTTACATTATCTGAATGATCTGCTGTAAACCTAGGTACAGATGTATTGTTGTTTTGAGGTGTCCATCTATTAAGGACTGCAGTTCCTGAATTGAATAATCTAGTCATACCCTCAAGGTCGTAAGTCGTGGTGTTATAAATATCATTTCCACTAACTCCTGTAAAGAATAGGGAGAAATCAAATTGTTTGTAATTTGCAGAAAGGTTAAGACCATAAGTAAAATTAGGAAGCGGATCTCCAATTTTAACATTGTCTTTGCTGTCAATTACACCATCTGGGAAATTATCTACAAAACGAATATCTCCAGGTCCAGCGTTTGGTTGAGCGCTAGTGTCATCACCTTCTTGAAATAATCCGTCTGTTTGCAAACCGTAGAAATAAAACAATGATTCACCTTTAGTAATTCTTTGCAGATTCTCACCTTCAAACGTTGAACTTTCAATAAATTCTAGACTTTCACCTAAATCAGTCACTTTATTTTTTGCCGTTCCTAAGTTCATACTTGCAGACCATGAGAAATCACCACCGTTATTGTGATTATAACCAATACTGGCTTCAAAACCGTTAGTTTCAGCAGTAGCTCCATTTCTCTGAGTAAATCCAGCTCCAAGGCCATCTGATGCCACATTTGGTATTGGAACAATAATGTCCTTACTTTCAATATTGTAATACTCTAATGATAATGTTAGTGCATTGTTCATAAAGCCTAAATCAAGTCCAATGTTAGATTGTGTAGACTCCTCCCATTTTAAATCGGGATTTGCAGCACCGAAATTTGACCATCCGTCATTATAGCCAAATCCTACATAATTATACCCTGAAACTAATCCTGATGAATATACATAATCATTTGATCCATCATTACCCGTTACACCCCAAGATGCTCTCAATTTCATATTGCTAATACTGTTAGAATCTTTTAAGAAATCTTCCTCAGATAATACCCAACCAGCAGAAACTGAAGGGAATGTTCCCCATCTATTATTAGAACCGAATCTTGATGAACCATCACGTCTTAAGGAAGCGGTTAAGATATACTTGCCTTTATAGTCATAATTTGCTCTTCCTATATAAGACACCAACGCATATTCAAACAATGCATTGTTAACTTGCCCCGCTCCTTGTACAATTGGAATAGCATCAGTAATAGGGTTTGAGTTTTGAGCAGACGTATTTCTTGCAGAACTATTAAACTCTTCCGCAACAAATAATAAGTTTAGATTATGGTTTTCATTAAACGTTTTTGAGTAGTTTAAAGATCCTGTAAAGTTGTTAGAACTGAAGGTGTTTGTGCCTTGTTGTATAAAAGCAGCTGGTCTATTATTTATACCTTCATTATAAGATGGTCTGAAAATATTATTCTCTGTAGTGGCTCTGTCAAAACCATACTGTACTTTGAATGTTAACCCTTCAATAATATCATAGGATGCATAGATTGAACCTAAAATCTTAGTTTGGTCCGTTTCATTTGTGTGTAGCTGTTGAATCCTAACTGGATTTTCGGCATCAGAACCATTATCAAGTGTGGTATCTGTACCGCCATAGCCTCCTGGTTGGTTGTTAACATTATAAACAGGAGTATATGGTAATGATTTCATCATATGCTCCATTAAACTTCTGCCTCCACTATTTTCTTCATTTTGGCGATAAGAGTCGGCAACAGATAATGTTTGACCAATTTTAAATCGGTCACCTAATTTGAACTCACTGTTTGCTCTTAAAGATGCTCTTTTAAAGCCTGTTGAAATAATAATTCCTTCTTGATCTAGGTATCCAGCAGAAATTGCAAAATTAGCATGATCACTACCTCCTGAAGCACCAACATTAATATTTTTCATGGTAGCAGATCTAAACACTGCATCTTGCCAATCGGTATTTACTTGTGTTGATTCTGGATCTGCGGAATATCTATTTGGTTGCCCAAAAGTCTCGCTAGTGAATTGAGCAAACTGATTGGTGTCTAATAAATCTAAGGTTTTAGGAGTTGACTGAGATGCGATATAAGTGTCTAAAGTTACTCGAGTTTTACCTGCTTTACCTTTTTTAGTAGTAATCATAACAACCCCGTTTGATGCTCGCGAACCGTATATTGCTGCTGTAGATGCATCTTTTAAAACATCCATCGTTTCAATATCATTCGGGTTTATTTCATTTAGCCCTCCAGATATAACACCATCAATAACATATAACGGTTGACTATTTCCAAACGTTTGTAATCCACGAATTTGAACTTGCGGATTTGTTCCTGGAGATCCTGCATTTGTTACAGTAACCCCTGCGGCATTTCCTTGCAAGGCTTGATCAGCTGAGACTACGGGAGTTCTTACTATGGCATCTGAATCAACAGATGAAATAGCACCAGTTACTTTGCGTCTTGTGGTTGTTCCATAACCTACAATAACGACTTCATCTAAGGCCTCTAGAGATTCCTTTAATGAAACGTTGATTGTTGTTTGACCACCAACTGTGATTGTTTGGGAAGACATCCCAACATAAGAGAATATTAGTTGGTCATCTTCACCAATATTTTCAAGTGTATAGTTACCATCAAAGTCTGTGCTCGATCCATTCTGCGATCCTGAAACAATGACGCTAACACCAGGTATAGGCACACCAGACTCATCGCTTACTACCCCTGATACAGTTTTAGTTTGCGAAAAACCGATTTGTGTAAAAATCATTGCCAACGTAATGATCGTTAGTTTTAGTTTTGTCATATTAAATAGTTTAAGTTAGTAAATAGTTTAGTTTTTTCATTAAATATGTTATGCTATTAAAAAATAAAAATCACTAAGAAAACGAAAAGACCTACAATTGCTGCTATTAAAATTACTTCACCAATTTGACTCCATTTGCTTCTTTGTTTTTTCATATGTCAATGTTAAATATTTATTAAATAGAGTTTTGGGAATTATTAAGCGATTAATAAAAGGTATGATGCAAAAAGTGCTTAATACATATGATTTACAACATTTGTAATAAGCGGTGCTACAAAATTATCATTCATATAGAATTTATAATCAATTAGTTATGATATTATGGATGAAATTTATGTGTAATTATGTTGCGAATATAACTTTGGAATAATAAAAGTGTTATTTGTTTGGAAGGCGTGCCCTTGATAAAGGAATCAGTATCCAAACGAATTGTTATACTTCTTTGATTGCGACCTCGGTTGGTAACATACCAAAACTACTTTTAAAGCATTTCGTGAAATATGATGGTGAAGAGAACCCAACTAAATAACAAACCTCACTAATATTTGAATTGCCATACTCTATTATTTGTTTAGCTTTTTGTAATCTAATATTTCGTAGAAACTCATTTGCCGTTTGGTTTGTTAAAGCTTTAATTTTTCTATAGAATTGACTTCTACTAAGGTGCAGTTGAGATGCTAGAAGTTCAACACTTAAATCGGGATTACCAATATTTTCATTTATATAATTCAGAACCTTATCGATAAACTCCTTATCTAAAGAACTGGTATTAACATTTGCTGGAACATCTGAAATGACACTGAAGTATTTATTGAAAATAAGTTGTCTACTTGTAATTAGCTGTGCTAACCTTAATTTAAGTAAACGCATATCAAAAGGCTTAACCATATATGCATCAGCGCCAAATTGAATACTTTCAATACGGTCATCTATTCTTGCTTTGGCAGTCAACATTAATAATGGGATATGACTTGTTCGCAAATCTTTTTTTATGTTTTGACAAAACGCTAGACCATTCATTTCGGGCATTATAACATCAGTAAGAATAATATTAGGAAGGTGTTCTTGCGCCATTTGCAAACCCTCTTTGCCGTTATTGGCTACTATAACTTTATAAATTTGTTTAAGCTCAGTTTTTAAATAATTTCTTAGTTCTACATTGTCTTCTACGATAAGCAAGGTCTGATTGCCTGCGACTTCAGTTTTTTCTAAATTTTCAGGGGTTTTAGTTTTATTGCTTGATGAGGTGTTAGTTCTTTCAAATTGATCTTTTTGAGAGGTTATTTGTGCTTTTTCCATGGATATCTCTTCTTCACTTAAGTGTGAGTTACCTGCCGGAAAAATAACTTTAAAAGTTGTCCCTTCGCCCTTAACACTTTCAACTTCAATTTTTCCTTTATGTAATTGAACAAAATTCTGAACCACCTCAAGGCCAATACCTGTGCTACCATAATAGGTTTTATTCATTTGTTCAACCTGATAAAACCTTTCAAATATTTTACTTAATTGATCTTTGTCTAAGCCTGGACCCGTATCAGAAATATCTATTTCTACGGTTTTAACAGGAGTAGTTTTATGTACTAATGGTAAAAGAATAGGGGAGTCATTATAATGTGTACTAATATTAATTAGCCCTCCATCTGGTGTTATTTTAATTGCATTTGAAAGTAAATTGAATATTATCTTTTCAAGCATACTTTCATCGGCCCAAACTGTTAAATCTTTTATGTCGGCGTCCAAACTAAGCTGAATGTTTCTATTTAAGGCTTCTTCCTTAAAATGACTTAATATGTCATTTGAAAAATTCATGAGATTTAGTTCTTTAGCGCGAATATTCATTTTACTTAATTCGAGCTTTCTAAAATCTAAAAGTTCGTTGATGAGTCTATAAAGTCTATCTGTATTTTTATAAATAACATTGTGCTTTTCCTTAACACGTTCGGGTAAATTGAGGTTTTGATCTTTTAGAATGTCTTTAAGTGGACTGAGAATTAAGGTTAAAGGTGTTCTAAATTCATGAGAGATATTAGTAAAGAATTGAAACTTCTTTTCATTCAATTCTTTTTCTTGTTTACGTATTATACGTTCATTCTGTATAGTCTGTTTTTCTTTTAGTCTGCTTTGAGTCATCTTATTTAATAAGAAAACGCCCAAGAGAATCAATATAATGTACGAATAGATAGCTAATGTTGTTTTCCACCAGGGAGGTAGAACGGTTAGTTTTAAATTCAAAGGTGTTTCATTCCAAATACCGTCGTTATTAGATGCCTTTAATTTAAAAACATAGTCACCTGGATCTAAGTTTGTATATGTGGCAGATCTGTTTTTACCCACATAATTCCAATCGGTCTCATAACCTTCTAAATAATAAGCATACTCATTTTCTTCTGGCCTTGTATAATTAATGCCTGCGTATTCAATGGTGAAAACCGATTGACTACTATTTAAGGAAATACTATCTGTTTCGGATATAACCTTTTGTATAGGAGAATCTTTTAATCCGGGGACAACATCTTTATTAGCCAGTTTAAAACCTGATAGATATAAGGAGGGTAAGTTTTTGTTGATTTCAATTTTGTCCGGATTGAAATAATCTACACCTTGAAAATTACCAAAATACAGATTACCAGAATCGTCTCTAAATGCTGAATTTATATTATAGTCATTTGAAAGAAGCCCGTCATGCGTGGTATAATTAGTAAAACTTGAGTTTTTAAGATTGAACTTAGTAATACCAGAATTTCCGGCTAACCAAATACTTTTATCTAGGCTTTCTACAATGGCGCATACATTATCTTCAATTAACCCATTTGTATTGTTATACCAAGTAAAGGCGTTTTTGGAAATATCGTATTGGCATAAACCAGCACCTCTAGTTCCTATCCAAAGTGTTTGGTCGTCTGATAGATGAAGTGACAATATATGATTGGCACTTGTATGATTATTATAAGCCTGAGACATTCTTGAGCGATGCGAAACAACCGTAATTTCTCCATTATTAGGGTTTCTATTAACCTTAAATAAGCCTCTAACTGTTCCTAGCCATAGGTCGTCTTCAGAATCGACTAAGACTTTTCCAACATTAGTGTTGGACAAATTATTTTCGGTAAATGCTTTAGAATTATAATATTTGAATTCATTGGTTTTTGGGTTGAAAGAATGCAGGCCTTTATAGTATGTGCCTAACCAAATTATCCCCTTAGAGTCTTCAGCGATGCTCATAATTGTATTGGACTGCAATTGTCCATTAGAATTTTCAATATTAAAATTCACAAAAGTTCTAGTTCCTTTTTTCAAATAAAAAAGACCTTGATCCCAACTTCCTACCCATATATTTTCATTGCTATCAACAAATATATTTTCAATATAGTCGCTTGTTAACCCCTTGTAAGTTTGATTATTAAGTTTGTTAATATGCGTGAATTCGTTTGTATTTATATCAAAAATATCAATACCACCACCGTCCATACAGATCCATAAGTTGTCTGCCTTATCTTTTGTAATAGAAGTAACTGAAGGTATTTGGAGCGAATTTGGAGTGTTTTTTATACTTTCAACATGATGAAACTTATCGTATAATTTATCAAAAAACGACACGCCTTTGTTGTAGTACCCCATCCAAATACGTTCGTTTTTGTCTAAAAAAAGTGACCATATAGAATTAGATAATAAGCTTTCATTGTCTGATTTGTTCGTTTTGTAATTTCTTAAAACTCTTTCATTGCTTCCGATGTGAAATAGACCATCATTTTCTGTTCCGCACATTATGGTATTATCAGATAACTGAATGATTGAAAAAATCATATTATCTGTTATCCCAATTTGTGAAATTATATAATTGTTTTCTGGTTTATTCGACGTTTGACTAACATGAATTAACCCATCAGATACTGTACCTATCCAAAGGTCGTTGTCTTCACCAAAAAGAAGAGACTGTATAGCTTTACCAGTTAATAATTCTTCGTTGCTCGCATTAAATTCGGCAGGTATAAGAGTATCTCCCATCAAGTTTAATACACCAAGTCCTAAGTCTGTTCCGACGTATAGTTTGTCATTTTTATCAAAAGCTAAAGTATTGATATTTAATGAGTTTGTAAAGCTAAAACCCTTTATGGCTATGGATTCTATTTTAAAGGTATTAAGGTTAAGTCTAAAGAAACCGTGCTCATATGTTCCTATGTAAAGATTCCCTTTTTGGTCTCCAGCCAAACTTCTAATAGAGCTGTTTGTTCTATCGTTATTGGCATTTGAAATAGGGATTCTCTTAAACTGATTTTTTTCTTTATCGTATAAGTTTAAACCTTCTTCTGTGCCAAACCAAAGTCGTTTTTTGTGATCTAAGAATGAAGAATAAACTAAACTGCTGCTAATTGAAGTCGAATCGTTTAAAATATGTTTATAGGAATCGTAATCTATTCCATTAAACCTGTAAAGTCCAGAACCATTAGTCCCAAGCCATATAAATCCCGCATCATCTTGCGTTATTGTAAATACGCCCACTTTAGAAATACCTTCTTTTATGCTAACAAATTTATAGTTTTCAACTAACTGTTGCGACCATAGATGAATGGTTGAGACGATCGAAACAATAATACAATATATTAGTTTTTTAGCCATTGAATAGTGTCTTCCTGTTTTGAATGTCGGAATTTAGGAAGGTACAAGATAAAAATACTTTATCATTCTAAATAGTGTTATTTCATATGGAGCAAATACTATGACAAATGATGCATTTCGTTGCAGCATAGTTCAAGTAGAGGCTTAATGCAATTATACATGTTGCTGGGGGTGTTTTTAATATTTAAAATTACTTTTCCATGTTTTCTCTTTAAAAAATATAAAAAATGAGCCAAATATAAATACAGCAACTGAAGTTATCCCTACCATACTATATGAGGGTTTTTCCGGTATTCTTAAAGTTAATTCGGAAATAAATCCTGCATAAAGCCCTAGTACAGAATAATACATAAACCATACATGAAAAATTTTATATTTACTATTAATGGTTTTCAAGAAAAGTGGTGAAATTCCAAGAAACAAAGTCAAAAGTCCGACAATTGCTAAGGTGTGAAAAACTCCGAAATTACCTGTAATATTATAAACTCCCAATGCCGAACCACACGCCAAAATCATTGATAAGACATATAAATATCCAATCTGTTTATGTAATTGTGTTCCTTTTGGTTTAAATAAAACGTATGTGCCTGAAAGCATTGAAATCAATGCTGTTATAAAATGGAACCAACCAAGTGGTGTGTTGACATAGTCATGCATTATCAATAGATATTAATTCAATATAAAATTCGGGTTACAATTTTATTTTTGAAAGATTTAGTTACTGAATTGTTCTTTTTAAGGGACGAGTTGGTCAAATTGCTACCAACTATAAAAGGAAATCAATTGATTTATAGGCGTTTTTAACTTCTATTTTTTAATTATTTTTTTGATAGTTAATTTTATTATCGTAATATTGCAATATATAATTATAATAAGCATGGGGATTACTAAGTCACAAATATTCAACGAAAGACAAAATGATTTAGCACAGTTTTTTAAAGTGCTTGGTCATCCTGCCCGAGTTGCCATTTTACAACATATAAGTAAGCAAAACTCGTGTATTTGTAATGATTTAGTTGAAGAAATTGGATTAGCTCAGGCTACTATTTCTCAGCATTTAAAGGAACTTAAAAGTGTTGGGTTACTTAAAGGTGAAATAGAAGGAAAAAGCATGTGTTATTGTATTAATATAGAACGCTGGACTGAAGTTCAAAGCGAATTAAATACATTTTTTAATAATACAAAATCAAATTGCTGCTAGATCTAATAAAACATTTAGAAGCATTATTTAAATTAATAAATCTTGAATAAATGAAAACACAAGAATTTTTTAACGTACTGGAGCAACATAAAGATAAATCTTTATTGTTTGAATATGCGCCTAATTTATTAGTAGGAGCCAATTACCATATTACAGAAGTGAAGCATATTTTGGTTGATTCTGTCGATTGCGGATCGCAAATAGATTCGTGGAGAGAAACAATTATTCAACTCTGGGAAAGTCCTAATGAGTTAGATAAAACGGAGTATATGGCGGTTTATAAAGCCCTAGCTATCCTTAAAAAGGTAGGAGGAATGAAGCCTTATACATCAGATGCAGAATTAAAGCTGGAATATAGTAACAGTAAATTTCATACGACTCAATTATTTGTTAATGATTTTGAAATACAAGGTAAAAACTTGATTATCAAATTAGCTATTGAAAAAACAGATTGTAAGGCAAAAGAGCTATGCGGAGTTCCCGAAAAAGAAGTTGAGAAAGTTGAATCATGCTGTTCGCCTAGTTCGGGTTGTTGTTAATTTAAAGTATATATGAATAATAAAAAAGTGTTTGAAACGATATCTAAAACTATAGATATATTAGATACTAATGATGTTTCGGAAGAAAGGAGAAGGATTCTTAATCCGTTAATTGATTATTTAAATGATAAGATTAAAGCTGGGACGAGTATCCGATTAAATTTTATTTGCACACATAATTCACGCCGTAGTCATCTATCGCAAATATGGGCGCAAACTATGGCCTTCTATTTTGATGTTAGTAAGGTGTCTTGCTATTCTGGAGGTACAGAAGCGACAGAGATGTTTCCAAAAGTTGGGGAGACTTTAAGCAAACAAGGATTTAAAATTGATAAGCTATCAGAAAAAAATAATCCTGTTTATAGTATTAAATTTTCTGAAAATGAGCCATCAGTAATAGCCTTTTCTAAAACGTTTAGTAACGATTTTAATCCAGATTCGGAGTTTGCGGCGATTATGACTTGTTCTTCAGCAGATGAGGCCTGTCCAATAGTTTTGGGGTGCGATAAGCGTATAGCAATTACCTATGAAGATCCTAAAAAGTCTGATGGTACTCCACAACAAACAGAAACCTATTTCAAAAGAAGTTTACAAATTGCAACTGAAATGAAGTACGTTTTTTCTAGTTTGGGATAGAATTCATTATTCCAAAATTAAAAGGCAATAAATCACCAAAACGTTGATTAGACATAGCGCCAGAAAAACGTACTTTGATTACATTGGTATAATTTCCATAAGCGTCCAAAAGAATCGAAGTATTTAAAAATTCTATAGAAGATTGTTTTCTTTTGTTATACAGAATAGACACGCGTTCGTTTAGTGTGACAAGTTTAACTTGAGGGTTGTTATGTTGTCTAAAATTAAAATGTTTTGATGGGTTCGTTTTAAGTTTGTTATAAAATATTTGATAGTCGTTGTCTTCTAGGTTTTCTGCATATAGGGCACGCATAAATTCTAGTCTTGAACCAGCATAAACTTTGTTTCTGTTTTTTAAAACTTTCTTTTTATCTGAATTTTTTAAGTTTTGATAATAGGTATTACCTATGAATTTTACGGAACCGACGTTAAATATATTTTGGTCTTCATCAACATGTTTAAAACTTATTTCAAAAAGTTCCATGTCGAAAGTCATTAAATATTGTAAGCCTTTATTTTCTATTTTAATAGGGGCTTTGACGTTGGCAGTTAGTAATTTGTGTTTTTTATGATATCTTATTACAAGATCATTTTCGTTTAAAATTTTGCAAGATTTTCCAAATTTGGAAGTCCCCAAAAATTCTGCTCTAAATAATCTTAATTTTTGTTTTCGGCTTAAGCCATCATTTGCTTTTACAATTACTTCATCTAAAATTTCTTTGGTTTCTTTTAGTTGAATTGTAATTTGGTTTTTTGTTCTATAGTCAGTAATTATTTGTCTTTTGTAACCTAGAAATGAAACTATTAACGGTGATTGTACTGCCTCATTATAAGAAATTGAAAATTGTCCTCTTTTATTAGTTACTACCCCGCGCGTTGTATTATCAAAATATACAGTGGCAGTTTCTATAGGGCTTTTGGTTTTTGCATCTATAACTACTCCAGTAATGGTTTGCGAAATACAAGTATATCTAAGGCTTAAAAAACAAATAACTAGAAAAATCTTAGGTCTCATTATTTTCTTTAAGCTTCTTTTTTACTCTCTTTAAATTTGTTTTCTAACTCTGCCTGAAACTCTTCCATGACAGGACGAACAGTGCTTTCAGGCAGATCGGCTATTTTAATATACATAAGCCCATCAACGGAGTTGTTAAATAATGGATCAACATTAAAAGCAACTAGTTTCGCATTTTGTTTGATATACTTTTTAAGAAGTACTGGCAAGCGCAGTGCTCCTGGTTCTATTTCATCAATAATTTTGTCAAACTTATTAAGGTCTGCCTCAGTTTCGTCAAAAACAAAATCCTTATCAGCATCTTTTAGTTTTACTTTGAATTCTTTTTTAGGATGTACATATTGTGCGATGTATGGGTCATAGTAATGCGATTTCATGAACTCAATCATCAAGGATTTTGAAAAGTTTGAAAACTGGTTGCTAATACTCACACCACCTATTAAAAATTTATGCTCCGGGAAGCGCAGTGTAATATGTACAATGCCTTTCCAAAGTAAAAATAAAGGCATCGGTTTTAGTTGGTACCCTTTAATAATAAAGGCGCGCCCCATTTCAATGGATTCACTCATCATTTTATAGAGTTCGGGTTCAAATCGGAATAGGTCTTGAAGATAGAATCCATCAATACCATAACGTTTAAATATTTTTGACCCCAACCCCATTCTATAAGCTCCAGCAAGTACTTTTTTTTCATTATCCCATAAAAACATATGATGATAATACTTATCAAATGGATCTAGATCTATAGCTTCATTGGTCCCTTCACCAACGGCTCTGAAGGTAATTTCTCTTAGCCTTCCTATTTCTTGGAGGATATTTGGAATTTTTTCAGCTTCGGCTAAAAACACCTCATAGTTCTTACTTTCTAAGAGTCTGTCATCACTAGCTCTTAGTGCATCCACTTCCTGGATCATTAAATTCTGCTCAACTGGGGTGATAATGCGTTTTGGAGGTTTTGGCGTTTTTAAGGTAGACGAAATATTATCCAATATTTTGGGTTTGTCTGCAAATGCGTTAGAAAGCATATAGGTTTTTCGTCTTAAAAATTCGGTAAATTCGTCAAGCGAAGCATGTTCTTTTTGGTCTTCAACAGAAATAGGTTTACCAATTCTTACACCTATGGTGCGACGCTTTTGGGTAAGTAATTCGGAAGGTAATTTAGCAGTTCTAAACGTATCGCTAATTTTTGAGAGTTTATAGAACAACTTACTATTTTTAGCATGAAAGTATATAGGAACAACAGGAACCCCCGCTTTTTTCACTAATTTCATAGCAGTTTCTTCCCAAGGTCTATCCACAACCAACTTACCATCCCGATAAGTGGACACTTCTCCGGCAGGAAATATGCCTAACGGATGTCCATCTCTTAAATGAAGGATAGCATTTTTAAAGCCAGCAATACTTGACTTTACATCTTTTCTATCTTCAAAAGGATTAACAGGCATGATGTATGGTTTCATAGGTTCGATTCTATGTAGCAAAAAGTTAGCTATAATTTTAAAATCTTTACGCTGTTCTATCATCAATTTTAAGAGAAGAATACCATCAATACCTCCAAGGGGATGATTGGATATGGTAATATAAGCACCCTCTTTTGGTAAGCGTTTTAAATCTTCGTCAGGAATATCAAACTTTATTTGAAAATCATCTAAAATACCATTTAAAAAGGGGAGCTCACTTAAATGTTTGTTTCTTTTATAGACTTTGTTAAGGGTTGATATTTTCAGAACCTTCATTAAAATCCAACCTATAAAAGTTCCAATAAAACCATACTTATCTAGTTGTATAGCTTTGGCAACTTCCTTAGCACTTACTAATCCTAAATCTTGCTCCTTACTCATGTGTGTAAATGTACTAAATGTTTATTTAGTTACTAGTTGAACGGTTTCTGGAGTTAATTGTTTTAACAACACAGTTTTACCTGATTCAATTTCATTTATGGCATGCTGATTATAGTGCCGAATGGTGTAAAGAGAAACATTATTATAACAAGAGACTTTAAATTTTGCTTTTAAATGTTGTAATAATTTCTCCAGATTATTATAAATGTTATCAATACAAACCGAGAAACTAATGGCTGAGTTTTGAATAACGTCAACTTTCATTTTGTATTGATGTAGTAGTTTAAAAATAGCGCTTATGTTTTCTTCTACGATATAAGAAAAATCTAAAGACGATAACGAAATAAGAACCTGATTTTTCTTGACTATAAAGCAGGGAATCATAGGTTCCAAAGTAACATTTTTACCAATTTGCGTCCCTTCTGAATCTGGTTTAAGAAAAGACTTAACATGTAACGGAATTTCTTTTCGTTGTAAAGGCTGTAATGTTTTAGGGTGTATTACAGATGCCCCGTAGAAGGCTAACTCTATGGCTTCTCGATATGATATTTGGTTAAGTAGCTGTGCATTTTCAAAATATCTAGGATCCGCATTTAGGACTCCAGGAACATCTTTCCAAATCGTAACACTTTCTGCATTTAAACAGTAGGCATAAATGGCTGCAGTATAATCGCTGCCCTCTCTACCTAAAGTAGTTG
This sequence comes from uncultured Algibacter sp., assembly GCF_947495925.1. Lineage (GTDB taxonomy): Bacteria > Bacteroidota > Bacteroidia > Flavobacteriales > Flavobacteriaceae > Algibacter_E. The sequence continues at coordinate 561,186 of NZ_CANMAU010000001.1, read as the reverse complement.
TAAAATTATTGGCATCACTTCCTAAAAAGCCTTGTGTAATATTTAAGCTAGAGGTATCTAGATTGGAGTGTATTAATGATTGAGTACCTTCCCAGTTTACGTTTGCTCTCCTATAGTAATTGTCTGTTTTGATATGATTTCTTGCATCAACCCAATTATTATTAAATCCAACAGCATTTAAATAGGTACTAATGATTGTGGTAGAAATTAATTCGCCAAACCCAATAACTTGATCGTAAACAAAATTATAATCTGGAGACTTATTAGTTTTTAATAAAACATTGAGTTCGTCAAAAAAAGCATTGACCTTTTTAAAGGCTTCATGATTTTCACTATCGAATAAGTCTAATAATATTTCAATATGGTACTTTTTAACTTCCTGTAATGAACTTTGTAAGTCTTTTTTGTTTTCAAAATAGTTTTTAACAACCAGCTCCAAAGTATTAGTGGTTTTACCCATAGCCGAAACAACAATTAAAGTGTTCTTATAACCCGTTTTTTGTAAAACAGATATCAAGTTTTTTACACCTTTCGCATTTTTTATGGAAGCCCCGCCAAATTTGAATACTTGCATCTTATATATTAGCTATATATGATTTAATACCTTCTTCCCCAAGTTGTACCACGTTCCAATCTCGCATCACATTAGCACCTTTTTTTTCGTAAAATGCAATGGCAGGTTCATTCCAATCAAGTACTTCCCAATTTATACGTTTAACACCTAATTGGTGCCCGTATTTAACAACTTCATCCAGAAGAGCTGTACCTATACCAGTACCACGAACAGATTCACTTACAATTAAATCTTCTAAATGAATTGCTTTTCCCTTCCAAGTAGAGTATCTATTATAGATTAAGGCAATTCCTTCTATCTTAGAATTTACTTCGGCAACGAAGCAATGAAAATAGGATATTTTGCCAAACCCATCATTTTCTAAATCTTTTAAAGTGATTTCAACAGCGTCTGGTTCTTTTTCAAAAACAGCTAGTTCATGAATCAATTTAAGGACCTGAGGCATGTCCTCAATTTGGGCATTTCTAATAGTAAAATCCATAGTTATTATTATTCAGTCAAATATAGTTTAAAGTTAAAGATATTCGATGTATTACCTTTTCGAAAACGATGTAGTTAGGTAAATTTTGCAGATATTTGTAGAAATTAAAATTATCTTATATGTCTAACAAAAAACAAACTCTTGGGGAGTTTATTATTGAGAATCAGTCGTCTTTTCAATATTCTTCAGGGGAACTTTCAAGCTTACTAAATTCCATAAGATTAGCTGCCAAAATTGTGAACCACGAAGTTAATAAGGCAGGATTGGTTGATATTATTGGAGCTGTGGGTGACACTAATATTCAAGGTGAAGATCAGCAGAAGTTAGATGTGTATGCTAATGAGAAATTTATTCAAACGCTTACAAAAAGAAATATTGTTTGCGGTATAGCGAGTGAAGAAGAAGATGATTTTATCGCTATCAATAGTCAAGACGAAAATCATCAAAATAAATATGTGGTTTTAATTGATCCTTTAGATGGTTCGTCAAATATTGATGTTAATGTTTCTGTGGGAACTATATTTTCAATTTATAGGCGTATAACACCAGTAGGTACCCCTGTCCAATTAGAAGATTTTTTACAAAAAGGAAGTGAACAAGTAGCTGCAGGTTACGTGGTTTACGGCACCTCTACGATGCTGGTTTACACAACTGGAGATGGTGTAAATGGATTTACTTTGAACCCTGCAATAGGGTCGTTTTATTTATCGCATCCGGATATGAAATTTCCTGAATATGGTAATATTTACTCTGTGAATGAGGGGAATTATATTCATTTTCCACAAGGCATAAAAAATTATATAAAATATTGTCAAGAAGAAGAAGGAAACAGACCGTATACTTCTAGATATATAGGGTCTTTGGTTTCAGATTTTCATAGAAATATGATTAAAGGAGGGATTTATTTATACCCACAAAGCTCGAAAAACCCTAACGGGAAATTACGCTTGCTTTATGAATGTAATCCTATGGCGTTTTTGGCAGAACAGGCTAATGGTAAGTCTAGCGACGGATTTACGAGAACCATGGATGTCGAGCCTACAGAATTACATCAGCGTGTTCCGTTTATTTGTGGAAGTAAAAATATGGTTGAAAAGGCGGAAGAATTTATGAAAAACATGCTTTAAATAACATTTACGTAAAAAAAAAGCGAACTGAAAGGTTCGCTTTTTTTATTTAAAGGGAATCTTCTTTAAAATCTGAAACCTAGGTTAAGGTAGCCTTGAGCAGGATTAGAGTTTAGGGTATTTACCATGTCATCAAACCCATAATTAAACCCTAATTCAACAAAAAAGAATGCAATATCTACACCCAAACCAAGTTGCCCGTAAAAAATAAAGTTTTCAATTTGATCTTCAGAATCAAGTGAGCTTCCAGGATCTTTAGATAGGACAAAAGAAGGGATACCACTAACAAAAACTCTAACACCTACCAGCCGATCTGCAAACGAAGTAATATTTAAACCTCCTGTTATTGGAATGTCCAGTGCCGACATCGAAAAATCAGAAGTCATACTGCTATCAAAGGAATTAGTGAAATCATAAGGTCTTTTATTATACCTTGCTCCAACTTCATAGTAAAAGAAACGTCCTCGTTTGTATGATATTCCAAAATTATAACCAACGGTTGCATCAGAAGTTATAGGGTTTTCGGCAGTGTCAATATTAAGGCCGTTTAAGTTTACACCTGCAGATATTTTAAACGAGCTTCTGGCTTTACGTTCTTTTTTATCTTTGATGTCTTCATCTTGAGCTATGGCTGAGCTTGAGAAGCAAATCGCCATAAGAATTAGAAATACATGCTTTAAAGTAGTATGTTTCATAATAGTCTTAATTTTACTAGTTCTAGTTTACTCAAATATAAAACATTTACTACAGTTCAACCCATATGAGGCTTGTTTTTAGACAAAAATTTTAGTCTTTTTTTCTATATTGCATACTCTAAAAATGGGATTAATAAATTAGAAAGAAACTCTATTTAAGAACAAGATTTTTTTTTTAAAATATAAAACTAAACTAACCATATATGAAAAGATTAAACCAAGGGATACTTTACGTGCTTTTAGCACTTATAACTGTGAACTGTAAAGAGAAATCAAAAGAAGTTACAGAAGCGGTATCAGCAGAAGATATTACACAACCCAATATTGTAATTATTTATACAGATGATCTAGGTTATGGAGATGTTGGTTTTAATGGTGCGACTCAAATCAAAACTCCTAATATGGATAGTTTAGCCAATAACGGCGTGCGTTTTACTAATGGTTTTGCATCTTCGGCAACGTGTACGCCTAGTAGATATGCTTTGTTAACAGGCGTATATCCTTGGCGAGAAAAAGATGCTAAAATATTACCAGGTACTGCTCCATTAATTATTGGTACTGATCAAATGACAGTTCCAAAAATGTTGAAATCAAAAGGATATTACACAGGTATTGTAGGGAAGTGGCATCTTGGATTAGGGAGCGGACATGTAAATTGGAATGAGCGGGTAAGTCCGGGGCCTAATGAAGTTGGATTTGATTACTCTTATATTATGGCAGCAACTCAAGATCGGGTTCCTACCGTTTATATTGAAAACGGAGATGTTGTTGGTTTAGACCCTAACGACCCCATAGAGATTAATTACAACAAAAATTTTGAAGGGCAATCAAATGGTGTTGATAACCCAGAATTATTAAAAATGAAATGGCACCATGGACACAATAGTAGTATTGTAAATGGAATACCGCGTATTGGTTATATGAAAGGTGGAGAAGCAGCAAAGTGGAAAGATGAAGATATGGCGGATCACTTTTTAAAAGGAGCTCAAAATTACGTGAAACAGCACAAGAGCGAGCCTTTTTTCTTGTATTACGCCATGCAACAACCACATGTGCCAAGAACACCACATCCAAGATTTGTTGGTGCTTCAGGGCTTGGGCCTAGAGGAGATGTAATTGTTGAAGCAGATTGGTGTATAGGAGAGTTTATTAAAACGCTAGAAGAAGAAGGTGTTTTGAAAAATACCTTAATCATTTTCTCAAGTGATAATGGCCCCGTATTAAATGACGGATATTATGATGATGCTGTTGAAAAATTAGGAAGCCATACACCAAGAGGAGGCTTAAGAGGAGGGAAATACAGTCTGTTTGAAGCTGGAACACGGGTACCGTTTTTTACATATTGGAAAGGTACTATTCAACCAGGAGTATCGGATGCATTAGTTTGTCAGTTAGATATATTATCGTCTCTAGCAAAGTTTGTAGATAGTGATGTGGAAGCTAATGACAGTGAGGATTTATTAGATGTTTTCTTAGGAAAATCTAATAATGGAAGAGAAAATTTAATTATTGAAGCCAATTCAAAAACAGCTTATAAAGAAGGTGATTGGGTTATGATTCCTCCATATAATGGACCAGAAATCCTTAGTGCAGTAAATATTGAAATTGGTAATTCTAAGGACTTTCAATTGTATAATTTGAAAGATGATCGAGGGCAACAGAATAATTTGGCTGGAACAAATCAAGACAAACTTAGAGATATGGTGATCAAATTTGAAGCTATTAGAGGTGAAGGTTATAAACAGGAAACTCAAAAACTGGAGTTGAAGTAGTTTAAAGAGTTATTTTAGAAGCATAATTGAGCATTCTTTTTTTATTAATAGAATGCTTTTTTATTTCATAACTTGGTAATTTTGTGTTATATAAAAATTGTCATATAATGAATACGGGGATAAGACAAGTGTTAAATAGGGAATTTTATTTAGTGATTGTGTTAATTCTGAGTCTCTGTTTGGGCGGGTTTGCGCAAAAGAAAAATGACTCTATTAAAAAGGTGAATTTTGCTGGCATTCCCGTTATTAATTATAGCAATGCTATTGGTTTAAGCGCAGGAGTTATGGGCCAAATGTTTTATAAAGTGAGCGAAAAAGACACCATTTCTCCAACGTCTTCAACAGGCGTTTTTGGGATGTATTCAACGAATAATACATTCTTTGCTGCGGCATTTCAAAAACTATATTTAAATGAAGATAAATGGCGTGTTATGTTTGGTCTAGGATTAGGTAATATTAATTATCAATATTGGCAGGAAATTCCCGTAGTTGGGGGCGATTTTATTGGTTTTAATACTAGGGCTGAGTTTGCCATGTTAAAGGTAGAACGAAAATTAGTAGGAAAATTGTACGGGGGGCTTAGGACTGTAATTTCAACCAGTAAAACAGACTTTGATTTACCCGATTTTCTACCACCTGAACTATTAACTGATGAGAGACGTATGAATAGTTTAGGATACTTGTTTAATTATGACGAACGTGATAATCAATTAAACCCGTACGAAGGTTTTAATGTTGAGTTTAAAAATGATTTTTTCAGAAAATGGCTTAATAGTGAAGATGATTTTGAGAGTTTCGAATTAACATATAATCATTACTATCCTTTAAGTTCAGAACGAAAAATTATAGTGACTCGTGCTACTGCATCTATTGCTACTGGCGATGTACCTTTTCAAGGACAGAATGTGGTAGGTCAAGATGATATCAGGGGATATTCCAACGGGAAATACCGAGATAATCAGGTCTATGCGATCCAATCTGAATATAGGTGGCGTTTTGAGAATAAATTTGGTATGGTTGGTTTCTTTGGACTAGCCACAGCTGTAGAGAATTTTTCAGGCTTAGGTAAAGCAGAGATATTACCAGGAGGGGGTGTTGGGATTAGATATATGATGATTCCAAAAGAGCGCATTAATATTGGTGTAGATGTAGCAGCTGGAAAGGGAGATTGGGGGTTGTATTTTAGAATTGGAGAATCTTTTGGTAGATAGTTCTAATTAGTTTTTTATAACGAATTAGAGAAATTCATTAGAAGTGAAAGTTGCTTTTCATATTCTGTTTTCTATCCTTAGGGTTTTGTTACCTTTGCATAACTTAAATTAAGTCTTTATGATATACTCAATGACAGGTTATGGAAAATCTGTATTGCAACTACCCACGAAAAAAGTGACTATAGAACTTAAATCTTTAAATAGTAAAAATTTAGATTTAAATGCAAGAATGCCATCTGTTTATAGAGAAAAAGAATTGGCAATAAGAAAAGTTCTTGCTGATAAATTAGTACGCGGTAAGATTGATTTTTCAATTTATGTTGAAGCTACCGCAGAGGATACATCATCTCAAATTAATACCCCCGTTGTTAAACAATATATCGCGCAATTGAAGAATGTTGTTGATGGAAATGATATTGAGCTTCTTAAAATGGCTGTAAGATTTCCTGATGCTTTAAATACGGTACGAGAAGAAATAGATGAAAACGAATGGAAAGCCATAGAAGCTGAAATTCATAAAGCGGTTGAAGATCTAACCGAACACAGATTGGATGAAGGCAAGGTTTTAGAGCAAGATTTTAATGCCCGAATTGCATCAATTGAAACTATATTAGAGCAGGTGATAGCTATGGATCCTGAGCGTGTTGAAGGGGTGAGAGAACGTTTATTGAGAGGTGTTGAAGAATTGAAAGAGAAGTATGATGAAAACAGATTTGAGCAGGAACTGGTTTACTATATTGAAAAATTCGATATTACTGAAGAGAAAGTACGATTAAAGAATCATTTGAATTATTTTACCGAATCCATAAATTCTAATGAATCTAATGGAAAGAAATTAGGTTTTATTAGTCAAGAAATGGGAAGAGAAATTAATACCATTGGATCTAAAAGTAATTATGCCCCAATGCAGCAGCTCGTAGTTCAGATGAAAGATGAGCTGGAAAAAATTAAGGAACAATTGTTGAATGTACTTTAATTAAAGATATTATTTGTGAAAAAAGAAACACCAGCTACTGGTAAACTTATAGTTTTTTCTGCGCCATCAGGTTCTGGAAAAACAACGATTGTTAGGCACTTATTAGGTATAGAAGATTTAAATTTAGAGTTTTCAATATCGGCAACCTCAAGGGCAAAACGTGGTACGGAAGAACATGGTAAAGATTATTATTTTTTATCTGCTGAAGAATTTAAGGCCAAAATAAAAAACGATGAATTTTTAGAGTGGGAGGAAGTATATCGGGATAATTTTTATGGGACCTTAAAAACAGAAGTAGAGCGTATTTGGGCACAAGGCAAGAACGTTATTTTTGATATTGATGTTTCTGGAGGGCTTCGCATAAAAAGAAAATATCCAGAAGAAACCCTCGCTGTTTTTGTCAAACCACCAAGTGTTGATGAATTAAAGATTCGTTTAAAAAAGCGAAAAACAGAGTCTGAAGATAAAATAAACATGCGCGTAGCCAAAGCGTCTGCAGAGTTAGCGACAGCACCATTATTTGATACTATTGTGGTTAATGATACTTTAGAACATGCACAGGAAGAGGCGCATGAAAAAATAAGTGCATTTATTAAGTCTTAAGTCCTTATCATGAAAGTTGGATTATATTTTGGTTCTTTTAACCCCATTCATATTGGGCACCTAATTATAGCAAACCATATTGCTGAATTTAGTGACTTAGACCAGGTTTGGTTTGTAGTAACACCTCATAATCCATTTAAAAAGAAATCAACTCTTTTAGATAATTATCAACGTTTAGAAATGGTGTTTAGGGCCACCAAAGAGTACCCAAACTTAAAACCTAGTGATATAGAGTTCAACTTGCCGCAGCCTAATTATACCGTTAATACTTTAGCTTATTTAGAAGAAAAACACCCAGACTACGAATTTGCATTGATAATGGGTGAAGATAATTTGAAAGGTTTACACAAGTGGAAGAATTATGAGGTGATCTTAAAGCGCCATCATATTTATGTATACCCTAGAATCTCACGGAAAGAAGTAGATACGCAATTTAATGACCATGAAAAAATTCATTTTATTAATGCGCCGGTTATGCAAATTTCATCTACATTTATTAGAAAAGCAATTGCCGAAGGCAAAAATGTAAAACCGATGTTTCCTGAGCATGTGTGGGAATATTTAGATCAGATGAATTTTTATAAGTAGGTAATTAGTTGTGTTTTGATCTAATATTCAGTAACTTACAAAAACTCTCCTTTAAGGTTAATTAGAAAGCTTATTTAATTAACAAACTAAACTCGTATTATTATGAAAACAAAATTAGTATTAGCTGTTTTAGTATTTAGCGCATTTCTTTTATCTAACGGCTGTAAGGAAAAGAAAGAAGAAGTTGTTGAAGTGGTTGAGGTTGTAGAAAAAGTAGATCTAATTAATGACGAATTTCCGGAAGCTAAACAAGAAGTGATAGAAACCTTCGGAGCTATCGCGCAAAGCCTGAAGGATGGGGATATTGATGAATTAATATCTTTTCACGCTTATGGTTCAAAGTTCACGGAATTTAAATCTGGAGAGCCAAGGAATGATGGTGCGGCAAATGAAGCTCATGAGCGTATTGTGTTTGGTGCTGTAACGGAAGTAGTGAAATTTGATGCAAAAGATTTAAAAGTTGCTGTTTATGGTGATGTCGCTAATGTGACCTTTCATTCAGATTTTCATTTAAAATTCGGAGAAGACCTTGTTGTAGTTAATGATCAAATAACGCTATTATTTTTGAATACCGATGATGGATGGAAAATAGTACACGAACATCATTCTCCGCTTAAAAAGGAAAGTTAAAATTGATTGTAATAAAAAATCCAGCTTACAGCTGGATTTTTTATTACATCTAAGTTATTATATTTACATGGTAACTAAATCACCAGTTACATCTTTTGATGGTAAGTTCGATTTACCCATGAGGAATAAATCTACTTGTCTTGCAGCTTCTCTACCTTCGGAAATAGCCCAAACAATTAAAGACTGTCCTCGACGCATATCGCCAGCAGTAAATATGTTAGGGACGTTAGTTTGATATTTTCCATATTCCGCTTTGTAATTAGAACGCGCATCGGTATCAAGACCTAACTTATCTGCTAACGTACTTTCAGGTCCCGTAAAACCTAAAGCTAATAGCGCTAAATCGCATGGCCAAGTTTTTTCTGTACCTTCAATTTCTATAAGCTGAGGGCGCTGACCTGGAACCATTTTCCATTCTACGTTAACAGTTTTTAAAGCCGTTAATTTACCATCGCTATCTTTTACAAATTCTTTAGTGTTAATCAGCCAGTTACGTTCAACACCTTCTTGGTGAGAAGAGGATGTTTTTAACTGTAGTGGCCAAAAAGGCCAAGGTGTGGTTGGAGAACGATGTCCTGGTGGTTTTGGCATAATTTCAAAATTCACCACAGATTTAGCACCATGACGGTTGGAGGTTCCAATACAATCTGAACCTGTATCACCACCCCCAATAACAATAACATTTTTATCGGTAGCCATAACTTGGTTGTCAACCTTTTTACCGAACAAGACTTTTGTTTGTTGGGTTAAGAAATCCATAGCTTGAACCACACCATCTGCATCAATACCAGGAGTTGGTAAACTACGTCTTTCAGTAGCCCCACCACAAAGTACCACAGAATCAAAAGCTTTTAAATCTTCAACATCATAATTAACTCCAACATTTACATTGGTTTTAAAGGTAATGCCTTCAGCTTCAAGAATAGCGACTCTACGGTCAATAATCCCTTTTTCCATTTTAAAGTTAGGAATACCATAACGTAGTAGCCCACCAACTTCATCGTCACGCTCAAAAACAGTAACAGTATGTCCAGCTCTATTTAATTGTTGAGCGGCCGCTAAACCAGCAGGTCCAGAACCAACCACAGCAATAGTTTTTCCTGTTCTAGTTTCTGGCGGTTGAGGTTTAATCCAACCTTCCTTAAAAGCACGTTCTACAATATTTTTTTCTATATTTTCAATAGATACAGGATCTTCAATAATACCTAATACACATGATTTCTCACAAGGCGCAGGACACAGTCTGCCTGTAAACTCAGGAAAGTTATTAGTAGAGTGTAATAACCAAGAGGCCTTTTGCCATTCACCTTGGTGTACCATATGATTAAAATCTGGAATTAAATTACCAAGTGGGCATCCACTATGGCAAAAAGGTATTCCGCAATCCATACAACGAGATCCTTGTTTTGTGATCTCTGTATCACTTAATGGAACTGTAAATTCTTTATAATGTTGCACACGATCTTCTACAGAAGTGTACTTTTCATCTTGTCTTTCAAATTCTTTAAATCCGGTTACTTTACCCATGACACTATGCTGTTGTTAATTCTTCTACCATTACTTCTCCTGTTGCTAAACGCGCAAGAGCTTTTTTATACTCTATTGGCATAACTTTTACAAAATTACCTAAGCTAGTATCCCAGTCTGCCAATAATTCTTTTCCTCTATTACTATTTGTATAAAGCGCATGCTTTTCGATTGAAGTTTTTAAATCTGAAGCATCTTCAGAAGTAATATCCTCAAATTCTATAGTTTCTGTGTTACATAAACCATTTACAAATTTATGGTCAGGATCATATACATAAGCAATTCCACCACTCATTCCTGCTGCAAAATTTCTTCCAGTCTCACCTAAAACAATAACTTTACCACCAGTCATGTATTCACAACAGTGATCTCCAACACCTTCAACTACAGCGGTAGCACCAGAGTTCCTAACTGCGAAACGTTCTCCTGCTATACCATTGATGTAAGCTTCACCTTGAACAGCACCAAACAAACAAACATTACCAATGATAATATTGTTTTCGGCAATAAAATCTGCTGTTGCCGGTTTTTTAACAATTAGTTTTGCTCCAGAAAGCCCTTTACCAAGGTAATCGTTTGTATTACCGTCAACTGTGAAGGTTAAACCATGTGCCCCAAAAGCACCAAAACTTTGACCCGCAGATCCTGTGAAGTTTATATTTAAGGTGTCTTCAGGTAACCCTAAATGACCATAAATTTTTGAAATTTCATTACTTACGATAGCACCTACCGTACGATCAATATTTTTAATAGGATAAGACAGATTTGTTTTTTCTTTTCTATATAAAGCCCTATGAGAATCTTTAAGAATTGTAAAATCTAAGACACTATCTAAATTATGGTCTTGAGCTTCTGTGTTGCGAACAGTAAGTTCATTATAAACTGAAGGCCTGTGTAAAATACTTGATAAGTCTAATCCTTTAGCTTTGTAATGTTTAATTGCTTTGTTCGCGTTTATTTTGTGCGTTTGTCCAACCATTTCGGCTAAGGTTCTAAACCCTAGTTGTGCCATGATTTGTCTTAACTCTTCTGCAACATAATAGAAAAAGTTAATCACGTGCTCGGGTGTACCTTTAAAGTTTTTACGTAACTCTTTATCTTGAGTTGCGATACCTACAGGACAAGTATTTAAATGACATTTACGCATCATGATACATCCTGAAGCTACTAATGGCGCCGTTGCAAATCCAAACTCTTCAGCTCCTAATAAAGCTGCGATAGCAACATCTCTACCTGTTTTTAGCTGACCATCACACTCTACAACAATTCTACTTCTTAAGTTATTAAGAACTAAAGTTTGTTGTGCTTCTGATAAACCAAGCTCCCAAGGTAATCCGGCATGTTTTAATGATGTAAGCGGTGAAGCACCTGTACCACCATCGTAACCAGAAATTAATACCACATCGGCTTTAGCTTTTGCAACACCAGCAGCAATAGTACCAACACCTACTTCAGATACTAATTTTACATTAACACGAGCCTCACGATTCGCATTCTTTAAATCGAAAATTAATTGTGCTAAATCTTCAATAGAATAAATATCATGATGTGGAGGTGGTGAAATCAATCCTACAAAAGGTGTTGAGTTTCTGGCAGATGCAATCCATGGTAATACTTTTTCACCAGGAAGTTGTCCACCTTCACCAGGTTTAGCACCTTGCGCCATTTTAATTTGAATCTCCTTAGCATTGGTTAAATAATGCGAAGTCACTCCAAATCTACCAGAGGCTACCTGCTTGATAGCCGAGTTTCTGCTATCTCCATTAACATCTTTTTGGAAACGTTTTCTATCTTCGCCACCTTCACCAGAATTGGATTTACCTCCAATTCGGTTCATAGCAATAGCTAAATTTTCATGGGCCTCACGAGAAATGGATCCGTAAGACATGGCACCTGTTTTAAATTTCTTTACAATTTCTGTCCAAGGTTCTACTTCATCTAATGGAATTGGATCTAGATTGTCAAACTCAAATAAGCCGCGAATAGTCATTAGGTTTTCTGACTGTTCATTTATAGTTTTTGAGTAAACATCATAACTTTTTTGGTCACTTAGCCTTACTGCTTGTTGCAATTTGGCAACTGTAGTAGGGTTAAACAAATGTCTTTCCCCATTACGTCTCCATCTGTAATCACCTCCTATATTTAAGCCTAGCTTTCTGTTAACTTTATTGTCAGGATAAGCCTGTTTGTAACGTTGGTCTATCTCTTTTTCAATCTCATATAACCCAATACCTTCAACTCTAGAAGCTGTATATGGGAAGTACTTTTCAACAAATTGAGAATTGAAACCTACAATTTCAAAAATTTGAGAACCTCTGTAAGAATGTAATGTAGAGATTCCAATTTTGTTCATCACTTTTAAAATACCTTTTCCAATAGCCTTGTTGAAGTTATCAACGGCTTTTTGTTCATCCATACCAGTAATGAAGCCTTCCTTAACTTGCATTCTGATAATTTCATTAACCATATATGGGTTGATAGCGCTTGCTCCATAACCAAATAAGGTTGCGAAATGATGAGGTTCACGTGGTTCTGCAGATTCGATAATAATATCGAAATAAGAACGTTTACGTAAACGGTTTAATTGATGATTAACATAAGAACAAGCTAATAAAGCTGGGATAGGAGCGTATTCTTCATTTACACCTCTATCAGAAAGAATAATAATGTTCGTTTTTCTTTCAAGAGCTTTTTCAACTTGTTTTACTAAATCTTCTAAAGCGTTTTCAAGACCATTTAGTCCTTGTACTTTAGGATAAAGCATCTGGATTGTTTCAGCCTTAAAGCTTTCAACTTGTATGCTTCTAATTTTTTCTAAATCAGCGTTTGAAATAACAGGATTTTGAATTCTTAATTTTCTACACTGTCTTTCGGTAATACTGAATATGTTTCTATCCTTTCCAAGGTTTAAGCTAATATCTGTTACGATTTCTTCACGAATTCCATCTAAAGGAGGGTTGGTAACTTGCGCGAATAATTGCTTAAAGTAATTGGAAATCAATTGAGGTCTGTCAGACAACACAGCTAATGGTGTGTCTATTCCCATAGAGCCTAAGGCCTCTTTTCCAACTACCGCCATTGGCGTAATGACTTCTTGAATATCTTCAAAAGTGTAGTTAAATAAGCGTTGACGTGTTTTAATGTCAATAGTTTCTATAGGACATGTTTCGTTGGTATATGGAACATCTCTTAAGTGAAGGCGAGTCTTATCTAACCATTCTTTGTAAGGTCTTTCAGAAACAATTTTACTTTTTATCTCTTCATCCTCAATAATACGGCCCTCATTCATGTCTACCAAGAACATTTTTCCTGGTTCTAATCTACCATGCTCTTTTACATCCTCAGGTTCCACATTAACCACACCAATTTCAGAAGACATGATAAGTTTTCCACTTTTTGTTACGGTATATCTCGAAGGTCTTAAACCATTTCTGTCTAATAAAGCACCAATATAATCGCCATCTGTAAACGGCACTGAAGCTGGACCATCCCAAGGTTCCATGATGCAGCCATTGTATTCGTAAAACGCTTTTTTGTCTTCAGACATTGTAGCGTGTTTTTCCCATGCTTCAGGAATCATCATCATCATGATTTCTGGTAAAGATCTGTCGGTGTGAGTTAATAACTCAACCACCATATCCATTGAAGCAGAATCAGATTTTCCTGGTAATATAATTGGGAATAATTTATCTATTTGAGGGCCAAAAACATCGCTTTTCATGATTTCTTCACGAACACGCATTCTACTTACGTTACCTCTTAAAGTATTAATCTCACCATTCTGACACATAAAGCGAAATGGCTGAGCTAATTCCCAAGTTGGCATGGTATTCGTTGAAAAACGTTGGTGTACCAAAGCTAAACGTGTAACCAAGTCGATTTGCTGTAAATCGGTATAATAAGGTCCGATATCTTCAGGCATTATAATACCTTTATATATAATGGTTGTATTTGATAAACTTGGCACATAGAAGTACCCACTTTCAGAAATTTTAGATTCTCTAATGGTATGCTCGGTTATTTTACGAGCAGCATATAGTTTTGCTTTAAAAGTCGCTTCGTCTATATCTTCAATTTTACCAATAAAAAGTTGCTCGATATTTGGTTCAGAAGCTAATGCAATTTGACCTAATTGAGACGAGTCAACTGGAACTTTTCTCCAACCTAGAATGGAAAGACCTTGAGCCTTAACTTCGGTTTCAAAAGTGGTTTTACAAAACTCATACTGGTTAACTACTTTTGGTAAAAATACCATACCAACCGCATACTCTCTTTGAGCGGGTAACGTAAAATCGCAAACACGGTTAAAATAGTCATGAGGGATATCTATTAATAAACCAGCGCCATCACCAGTTTTTCCATCAGCACTTACACCACCACGGTGCTCTAATTTTACTAGAATTTCTAAGGCATCATGGATGATTTGATTTGTTTTCTCTCCTTTAAGATTACAAATAAAACCGGCACCACAATTTTCATGTTCAAATTCCGGTAAATAAAGTCCTTGTTTCTTCAGCATAATCAACAAATATTGGTTTAAAAACTTGAGTTGAAGGGCTAAGATACGCTCTAGTTTTTGAATTACAATAGAGCCCATTTCATTATTTCGATTTTAGAAGCGAAGTCGAGATAAAAATAGGTATATATCAATATTAAACGTGTTTTTTAATAAATATTCAAACCGATAATATATAGGTGTAAATGCGGATATGTGAATTTCTTTTAAGTTTTACTTTGAATCTTAGAAATTATAGTACTAAATCATAGAAAATACTGACAATAATTCAAATTCCATTGTTGTTGAAAAATCAAAAAATCATAATTTATTATTAATACCCTCAAAAAAATAGGGTAAAAATTCGAATATTGATAAAAGTCATTCAATTACCCCTATTTTTTATGGGGGTTAAAACTTTTTGACATAGTTTAGCCTCGTTCTAAGGAAAAATATAGATCTAAAAACAACCAAAAAAACAACTTTAAATAATCGGATCTATTTAATTAAATAACTTAAAATGAAAACAATTATGAAAAAATTATTTACTCTTTCAATGCTTTTTGTAGCAACAGCGTTATTTGCTCAAGAAGAAGCGACTGAAAAAAAACTTTCTATTACGGGTTCTGTTGATGCTTATTATAGAGCTAATTTTACTGCTCCGAATGATGAGAATGCAATTGCTCCTGGATCTTCATTTGCCAACTTACCAGGATTTGCCTTAGGTATGGCAAACGTTGTATTTGCTTATGAAGGTGAAAAAGCAGGTTTTGTTGCTGACTTAGTTTACGGACCAAGAGGAACGGATGCTATTTTTGCTTCACCTATGTATTCTGCAACAGGAAATATTGTTAATCAATTATATGCTTACTGGAATGTTAGTGAATCTGTAACACTTACAATGGGTAACTTTAATACTTTTTTAGGGTATGAAGTTATTTCTCCTACAGGAAACTTTAACTATAGTACATCTTATTTATTCTCTTATGGACCATTTTCTCATACTGGTTTGAAAGCTGATATTGCTTTATCTGAAGATTTTAGCTTAATGTTAGGTGTATTTAATGATACAGATTTAACTGAGTTTAATCCAACTGGTGATTATGCATTTGGTGCACAGTTAGGATATAAAGGGCAGTTCTTAAATGTATTAGTTGATCCTTCTTTTACAGAGATTGATTATACGGGTGGATTTGACTTAACTGATTCTTTCTACTTAGGGATTAATGGTGCTTACTTGACTGGTGATGATGAGCGTTTAGGTGGATCAGGATTCTACGGTGGTGCTTTGTACCCACAAATGTCATTAACAGAGACTTTTACTTTAGGTTTAAGAGCTGAGTATTTTGTTGAAGATAAAGAGTTTGGAGCAATAGGAACAGGAATGGAAGATTCTAGTGTTTTTGCAGCAACGTTAACAGGTAGCTTTGAGATTGAAAACTTAACAATTAAGCCAGAGGTTAGATTGGATTCTGCTTCTGATGATGCATTTATTGATAACGACTTAATGCCAACTAAAAGCTTAGGTTCTTTTGTGCTAGCAGCTATCTACGCTTTCTAAGAAAGAAAAGAGAAAAACAAATATAAAGAGAATAAATGCAAGTTCTCTAAAACTTAGAGGACTTGCATTTTCTTAATTAACTAACCCTAAAAATTATTTATTATGTCATTATTAAATATGCCCCTTATAATGCAAGACACCGCCGCAGTTGAAGGCGATATGGGAATGTTATGGATGCTTATTTCAGGTATCTTAGTATTCTTAATGCAAGCAGGATTTACATTGGTTGAATCTGGTATGACTCGCTCTAAAAATGTTGTGAATATTGCTATGAAAAATGTCTTAGACATCGCAGTAGGATCATTAGTATTTTGGTTTGTGGGTTACTCTTTAATGTACGGAGAATCGGCTAGTGGATGGATAGGATGGAGTGGATTTATGTTTAATCAAGGTCCAGCAGATTTATTCTTTCAAACCGTATTTTGTGCTACGGCTGCTACTATTGTTTCTGGAGCTATTGCTGGTAGAACAAAATATTCAACATACATTATTTTTTCAATTGTATTAACGGCTATCATTTATCCAATCGCTGGTGGTTGGGAATGGAATGGTGGATGGTTAAACAATACTGATGGAATTATGCCTGCTGAGTTTATTGATTTTGCTGGTTCTTCAGTCGTACACGCCGTTGGTGGTTGGGCTGCTTTAGTTGCTGCTTTTTTAGTAGGTCCAAGAATTGGAAAATATATTGATGGTAAGGCTGTAAACATTCCAGGTCATAACAAATTATTAGCTGCTTTAGGTGTATTTATCCTTTGGTTCGGATGGTTCGGATTCAATGGTGGTTCTCAATTAGCTTGGGGTGGTGATGATGCTGTTGGTGCTTCTATGGTCGTGTTAGTAACTAATCTTGCTGCTTCTGCAGGTGCTGTTGGGGCATTATTCTTATCATGGTTCAAATACAAAAAGCCAAATTTAGATATGACTTTAAATGGAGCTTTAGCTGGTTTAGTAAGTATTACTGCTGGTTGCGGTAACATGACCGAAGGTGGTGCCATCATTGCTGGTTTTATTGGAGGTATTATTGTAGTATTTGCAATGGAGTTTGTAGAACAAAAACTTAAGATTGATGATGCTGTAGGTGCTTTTTCTGTACACGGTGTAGCTGGTGCCTGGGGTACTTTAGTTATTGGTCTTTGGGGAGTTGACGGTGATACTGCTATTGGGTTATTAAACGGTGGCGGTTCTGCTCAATTTGTAGCACAATTAATAGGTACTTTAGCTTACGCAATATGGGCCGTAGGAACTTCTTTTATCTTCCTATATATTCTTAAGAAAACATTAGGATTAAGAGTTAGTGAAAAAGTTGAGATTGAAGGACTTGATTTATCTGAACATGGAGCTTTAGCTTATCCAGGTAAAAGACAAAGAGAAATTGAAGACTAATTTTTAATTTTTCGAACAAATAAAATTATTTAGATTTCAAAGAAATTTAGTTTAGTATATTTTAAGTGTGAATAGATAAAGGATGCTTGTGAAAAACCAGGCATCCTTTAAATATGTTTGAATGTGGAAGGGTGTATTAATAAATACTTAGGTTACGTTTAAGCGAAGTACTTAACTATATAAGTTTTTAAATATTTTATACTTTTGAAATCTAACTAAAAATAACTAAATAGACATTATGAAAAAAATTGAAGCAATAATTAGAAAATCCAAATATCGCGTAGTGAAAGATGCACTTCACGAAGTTGGTGTGAACTTTTTCTCTTACTGGGATGTAACTGGTCTTGGAAATGAGAAAGAAGGACATGTTTACAGAGGGGTATCATATAGCACAAGTGATATTCAGCGTAGGCATTTAGCAATCGTTGTAAATGATGATTTTGAAGAAGTAACCATTCAGGCTATTCTTAATTCTGCAAGCACAGGTGAAGTAGGAGATGGAAAGATATTTGTATCAGATGTCAATGAGTGTTATAGAATACGAACCGGTGAAAAAGGTGGAGACACTTTAAAATAATATTATTTAAAACAATTTATAATGGAAGGATTATTTACAGCGAATAATGTATGGATGATGATCTGTACAGCACTAGTTTTCTTTATGCATACAGGATTTGCATTTTTAGAGATAGGATTAACTAGGCAGAAAAATACAATAAACATTTTATTTAAAAATATATTTATTATTACGGTAGGGTTGTTACTTTACTATTTAATAGGGTTTAACTTAATGTATCCTGGTTTTGCAGAAGGATCTAGCGGATTTTTTGATTTTGCAGGATTTGGTATTGCACCTCCAGAAAATGGAATGACTCCAGAATATGCAGATGGTGGTTACACGTGGTGGACAGATTTCTTGTTTCAAGGTATGTTTGCTGCTACAGCGGCTACAATTGTTTCGGGAGCCGTTGCTGAGCGCATGAAAATAGGACCCTTTATGATTTTTACAGTTATTTATGTAGGTATTGTATACCCACTTGCTGGATCTTGGAAATGGGGTGGTGGATTTTTAGATATGAGAGAAACACCTTTTTATGATTTTGCAGGTTCTACATTGGTGCACTCTGTAGGAGGATGGGCGGCTTTAGTGGCTGTTTATTTATTAGGTTCTCGTATTGGTAAATTTAAAGATGGTAAACCTCAGGCGATTCCTGGTCATAGTATTCCATTAGCAACAGCTGGTGTATTAATTTTATGGTTAGGTTGGTTTGGATTTAACGGAGGTTCTGTCCTTTCTGCAGATCCAGAATTAACATCATTAACACTAGTAACTACATGTTTAGCTGCAGCTGCAGGTGGTGTAGTTGCTGCTTTAGTATCATTCTTAAAGTATAAAAACTTAGATTTAACTATGTTTTTAAATGGTATTTTAGGTGGTTTAGTAGGTATTACTGCTGGTGCAGATCAAATGAGTCCTGAAAATGCTATTGCTATTGGAGCTATCGCAGGTGCACTTATTGTATTTGCAGTGGCATTTGTAGATGCTATTAAATTAGATGATCCAGTTGGTGCAATTGCTGTACACTTAATTTGTGGTATTTGGGGTACCCTAGCAGTAGGTATCTTTGGTGCATTAGCAGGTGTAGATCAATTTGTGAGTCAGTTAGTTGGTGTTTTATCTTACGCAGCAATCTGTATTCCTTCAGCATTTATTATATTCTTTATAATGAAGAAAACGGTGGGAATTAGAGTTTCTGAAAGAGAAGAACTAGAAGGTTTGGATGCGCATGAACATGGTATGGATGCTTATCCAGACTTCCGTTTAAATGAGCACTAATCAAAATATAATTTAATTTTAAAAAAAAGGATGTCTTTAAAAAAGACATCCTTTTTTATTTGGTAGTCGCTACAAGTGTTGTTGTTACTTTAATATTAGGGAGCTTCTCGATGTGTCTCAATCTTCGAACTGTAGAAGCTTAGTCTTTTTGTTATAAACATTTTAAGTGGGATGGCGAGGGTACTGATTCTTCTTGAAAAACAAAACTTATTTTGTAAATATGCTCTTATTCTTTAACCTCTAAATCATCTCTTTTTACAACTTGACCACCTATAATCACTTTTTCTATGGCATCATATGCTTCAATGTCCTTTAAAGGGTTTTTATCCATTATAATTATATTGGCCTTTTTTCCGATAGCCAAAGAACCAACAGAAGAGTCTAAATGAAAAGCTTTCGCATTATTAATTGTAGCAGATGCTAGAATTTTATTTAAAGGAACTTCTGCTTCGTTCATTAATGTAAGTTCCCAATACCCATTATGGCCAGGTTGATTTGTGTAAATTGGTCCTGAAGGTGTATCTGTACCAAATAGAATGAGTCCATTATTATCAGAAAGGTATTTTAAAACGAGCATGGCATGAGACTGTAATTTTCCGTAGCTTTTATACACTTCTTCTGGATTAGAATGACTAAATAGATCTTTTCCGAGCCATTGTGCTTCTTCTGCTTTATACCATTCAAGTAACTTTTTAGGAATCACTTTTTTTAAGACGGGTTGATTGATGAATTTTTTGTCAACCAAAGCGCCTTCTCCTTCAATGACTGTTAATGTTGGAGTGTAGCCTATTTGTTTTTGAATTTGTAAATCCAGTATTTCTTTTATTTCTAATGGTAGAGAGTCTGTTGGGACTTGCTTATATTTTTCCCAGTTCCATAGCCCGTGTGCTAAAATATCTACTCCAATGTCAGCCAAAAAAGAATGTCCTGTCAATGAATTAGCATGAACGATTAACGGCAGTCCATTTGCATGTGACTCATTAAGTAATTCAGTCATCATACTTTTAGTCGGTAAAGGTAAATTAGACATCATTCCAAAGCCTGATTCATAATAAGATTTTACAGCAATTGCCCCAGATTTTTTAATACGCCTAACCACCGATTTGGGTGTATGGTCAGCTGGTTTGTATTTTTTTGGAATATGCTCCGCTTGACTTTCCAGATATAAGAAATATGGCTGGTTTTCAAATCGAAACTCTTCAGGTGCATAAATCATTGGATAACCATTTGCTACTCCAGCACCAGAATATCCAATATGGTATAAATCGGGTTTTAGTGGTTGTTTGTTAAAAGAATTGATTTGTTCATCTGATATCCCTCCAAGATTAATGATCGTTGTAAAACCATAGTATAAATAACTCCTTGGCATTTGGTTTTTGAATTCTTTAACCAGTTCGGGGTACTTTTCCATATGACGATACAACATTCCTTGTACTTCTGTCATATGAACATGGCCATCAATCAATCCTGGTATTACAAATTTTCCAGTTCCATCAAACTGTTCAAATATTCCGCTTATACTTGGCTCATTCTTGCCTATATAAACGATTTTATCATTTTCGACTACTAAATGGCCAATATATGGATCATAATTTCCATTTTCTGTTGAGATAATAGTTACGTTTGATATGTACAAACCTTGTTTAAGATATAATTGTTCTTTTTTCTTTTGACAGGAGAAAATCAATAATATACCTATAAATAAAATGTGTTTTTTCTTAATCATTTTTGATCGATATTTACGTAATTCGTTTTGTTTTCAGTTTATTGTGTAATCAATGGAGTGATATAATGTTTTAAAATTTTATACTGTGTATTGATAACAGATTCATTGAAACCATGGGCTGCATCAGGAAGTAAAAAGTACTCCTTGTTCGGTGCATTGATTTTATCGAAGTATGCTGTTGTAATTTCTTTAGGGGTTAAAATGTCCTTTTCTCCTTGAATTAGGAAGACGGGAATTTTAAAATTTAGACCACTTTTCATGAAATTAATTTCAGAACTTATGGATTGAATTCCCAGAGCTTTGTGTCCCACATAACTTGCAAAGGAATAATCATCGCCTAAATAACGATGTTGTATATCATTTTTATTGTCATATTCAGGTGGTAGCTTCCACCATGTAGTAGGTGCTAGAATTGAATTGTCCCTTTCATATTTTTTAACAATACGAAGTAATTGACCATAGTTTTTGGCATTATGGTAAGGTGGTTTACCAATAGTTTTAAGCTTTTGGATACTTATTGTATCGTTTTCTATTTGTGTTAACTTACAGACCTTTTGATAAGCATAATTAAAGCCCTCGGCAGGGCTTACAACTTGGGCGTGGCCTATATAAGCATAAAATAGATCGGGACGTTTAATAGCCATTTTAGTACCAAGAATAGAGCCCCAAGAAGTTCCAAAAAGGATAATTTTTTGTTTTCCTAAATGTTTTATTAAATACTCAGAAAGTTCAATTCCATCAGATACCATTTGTTCGAGCGTTAATGGGTTTGATTCAAAATACTCTAAACTTAATTCAATTGGAGCACTGCGACCAAAAGTTCTTCCTGCGCCTCTTTGATCCCATTGAATTAGAATGAAATCTTTTTTCCAATCATCATAAATAGCATCTGCATAAGGGCTTAATACACTGCCAGGACCCCCATGAAGAAACAATACGATTGGTTTTGAAGGATTCCCTTTAATAGTTACCCAGTGATCAATACCATTTATTTGGATGTATTTTTCTTCATTGATTGAATTCTCTTTAGAGTTACTACTATGAAAGTTTTTATCAGATGTCTCAGTACACGTTAATTCGGTTTTATTTTCGTTCAAGTGAGCTAAACATAGAAAAGGTGAAATGAGTAATGCAAGTACAAATCTGGTTTTCATGATTTCAAATTTTAGTTGTTCGTAATAATTTGAATCAAAATTAGTTCTTGAAAACATCAGAATCGACCGATTAAAAAAAGTCGAACGCTTTTGTGGTTATTATAAGCGTTCGACTTTTTTAATACGAGTGTATTGTTTTTTTAAATTTATTGAAAATCAGTTATTTCTGAAGGTAGTAGGGGTTTGATTTGTGAACTTTTTGAAAGCTGTGTTAAATGATGATTTTGAATTAAATCCTACTTGGTACAGAATCTCTAAAATAGTAAGCTCTTTATTAGAAGGAGATTTCATCAGTTGCTTTGCTTTTTCAATGCGAAATTCATTTATAAAATCAAAAAAATGTTGATTTGAATAACGGTTGATTAAAAGGGATAGATCGCGAACAGGGATATTAACTTGTTTGGATACTTCTTGTATGGTTAAAGAAGGTTCAAGAAAGAGTTCATTGTCTAATATATACTGTTTCACAAAACTCACTTGTGAAGTCATCTCAGCTAACTTTTGAGAATCATGAATAGGCTTTTTGTTTAAAGTGATTGCTTTTTTTGCTATTTCTTTATTCAGTGCGATCATGTTCGTGTCAATACCTTTAAAAAGCTTAGGTTTTTTTAATGCTTTTAAAACAAACCAACTACTAATAATAAGTGCAGAAATTCCGATAATACTATTGAACCAGTTAAAGAATTGGTCGTTACCTGTATATACAAACACTAGTTTTATAAAAATAAAGCAATGTGCTATTAATAATAAGAGAGTCATTTGGAATAGCCATGTATAAGAAGAATTATTCGAGTTCGTATGATTCTCAGCATAAATGTTCTTGTATTTCTTTAAAGATTTATAAATCAAAAAAATATAGAAAGCATATTGTAGCTCTTTTAGTATGTAAAAAAAGCGTATTTCAAATGTTTGTTTAAAGTTCTGAGATATGTATAAAATATCGTTAGTGTCGCCTAGATAAAATCTTGGAATTAATATCAGATTAACAATAAGAAATAAAATACTATGAATTAAATCTTTAGTACTTAATTGAAAATCGGAATAACAAACCGATTTTACATACAAATAATATATTGGCAGTATTAATAGACTAATAGTCATTCTAAAAACCTCAAAATTCAAGCTCGAATTAATACTATTAAAAATAAAAAGACTACTGATATCAAATACAGATAAGATAAGGAAACTTGCAAAAAGTATGTTAGGTAGTTTTTTCTTTATATTAACTGTTATTAGAAAAAAAGCAAAGAACAGCATTAGAAAGCTTGTAATTAAAACGATGCCATTTAAAAAATAATCCATTTAAGCATTTTGTTTTTTATATCCGAAAGTTAATATATAATTTTATTAGAACCCCTTGAATTAAAAGTATGAGCGGAATTCAAGATTCAAAGAATTTTATTTCTTATGATTTACTGTCTAATCTAACTGCAATGCCACATCCCACAAATCAAAATCACCACTATTTTGTTTTCATTGTAATTTAATTTTTTCGGCTAAAGATAGCTAAAGTTATTAGATGTAAAATTGGACTTACATAAAAAAAGCCTTTACTTTTTGAGTAAAGGCTTTTTTTATAAGTTATGTTTAAAAAATATTTACGCCGAGTTTCTACTCGCATTAATATTTCCAAATAAAGATCGTGTTACTATTTTTTCGAAAATTAACTTTTCTGGGTCATCTGCAGCGACGCCTGCCTTTTCAAGTTCTTGAACTTTTTTAAGCGCATATTGCTGAATTGTTAATAATGGTAAAACAATAGACTCTCTAACTTGAATAGAAGCTTTTCCAGAAGGCTCGTTTTCCATTAATTCGCTATAGCCTGTAAGCTTTAATAGTAATCTTTTGGTGACTTTATATTCTTCAAAAATAATAGTCCAAAACCCACCAAATTCTGGGTCATTAGACATATACTTTGTTAAATCAAAGAACGACTTGGTTAAAGACATCATACTATTTTCTAATAAGGTTTTGAAGAATTTAGAGTTGTGATATAAATGTTCAACCTTACTCCATTCTCCTCTGTCTTCATATTGTTTTAGTGCGGTTCCTACTCCATAAAACCCAGGTACATTTTGTTTTAATTGACTCCAAGATCCCACAAAAGGAATAGCTCTTAGGTCTGAAAATACTAATTTGTCAGATTTACCCCGTTTTGATGGTCTACTACCAATGTTGGTTTTAGCATAATACTTTAATGTACTCATGCGCTCCAAATAAGGAATAAACATCTCATGGCTTTTAAAGTCTTTATAGGTTTGATAACTTGTTTCAGCTAAATCAGTCATAACCACTCTGTCTTCATCAGATAAACGGTTCTTTTCTCCATCAATTCTATTCTTGATACCAGAACTAATTAGCTGCTCTAAGTTATATTGAGAAGAATCATTTGTTCCAAAGTTAGAACTCACGGTTTGTCCTTGAATCGTTATCTGCACTTCTTTATCTTCAATAGTAGGTCCTAATGATGAATAGAAGTTATGTGTTTTTCCACCCCCACGTGCTGGCGGTCCACCTCGTCCATCAAAGAATATCGCTGTAATATCATATTTTCTTGACATTTCTGTGAGCAACTCTTTGGCTTTATAAATACCCCAGTTAGCCATTAAATACCCCCCATCTTTAGTTCCATCAGAGAACCCAAGCATAATGTGTTGCTTATTTCCTCTAGCTCTTAAATGAGCCATATATTCTGGGTTTTGGTATAATTGTTCCATAACACCAGGCGCATTTTCCAAATCAGGGATAGTTTCAAAGAGCGGAGCAACATCAACGGTTAACTCATCTTTAAATGCTACTATTTTGAGCATAGAAAATAATTGCATGACGTTAAGTGCTGTTTGGTTATTACTAATAATGTAACGATTAGCACCTCGTTCTCCATTGCTTTTCTGTATGTCTTTAATAACAGAAATAGTTTTTAAGGTGTTACGTACCATTTCGTCTTCAAAGATTTCTAAATCTTCAATAGAGTCATCTGCTTTGGAAAGAATTTCAATCTGTTCAGATTCTGATAAATCATGGTAATTATTAGGGAAAGACGAGTTTCCTGATGCGATTAAATGGTCTATTACCGTTGTGAAAACAGCATGATGAATTCTACTATCTTGTCTAATATCTAAAGTTGCGAACCTATAATCAAACAGGTGTATTCGGTTAATTAAGTTGTTTATTTCATTAACATATAACGATTGGTGTTGATTAACAATAATATTCCTTATCTCTAAAAGCTCAGTTCTTAGTTCTTTAGCACTAATAGCCTTTTTGGTTTTAAGGTTGATGCTATAATCATACATGATCGTTTCTAAGCGTATAATACGCTCTTCAACACCTCTAAATGTTAGTTTTTTTCTTAAATCCCTTAAATCTTGATAATACTTTTTAAGAATAGCTTTTTTAAGTTTTTTAGCTACCTTCAAAGTGGTTTCTGGTTTTACAAAAGGATTTCCATCTCTATCACCTCCTGGCCAGAAACCAATATTTATAATATCGTTATGTTTTTTGCCATCATCATAAATATTTGTTTGGATATAGTTGTAAATATTACCAAAAGTTTCATAAAACACGTTTTCTAGATACCAGATTAGGCTTTTGGCTTCTTGATACGGCGTGGGCTTTTTATGCTTAAAGAAAGGTGTTTTCCCTAATTGACCAAATAAATTATTTATATCGGTAAGATCGTTTCGTTTTATAGCATCTGTAAGGTTTGTGATGATACCTAATACAGAGCCTGGATAAAATTGAGTTGGGTGCGCAGTTAACACAATACGCACCTTAAATTCTTCAAGAAACTCTTTTAGTTCGTCAAGCTTTCCTTCAGATCTGGCAGATCCTTTTAAATTTCTTAAGGTACCAACACCTTCCATGTTGTTAACTGTTGAAAAGGCAGCATCTTCTATGGCGTCAAATAAAACCACTTGTCTTTCAATATATTGAATAAATCTAAACAATAAGTTTATTTGACTTTCTTTATTTCTGCGTCCTTGGTATTTTTGGAAGAAGGTTTCAACAATTTTTGTTGGATCATCTCCATTTCGGAATCCTTTTTCACATGTTTCATGAAATAAGGGAAGAAGTACTCCTGTTTTTGTGACTGCATCAAAAGGTAATGTCATAAATATACTATTGTATATCTGGTATTTTGATAAAACACTTTGATTAAATCGGGTTAATTTTGGCTCTACTGACATAGTATCATTCTGTTGAAAATTGAGCATAAAAGTACTAAAGAAAGGCTTAACCTCATAGCTTTTTACAAGTTTTACAGATATACAATCGATAGTGAATTTAATTTGATGATAATTAAAAAAATAGGTCGTAATACTCGTGTTTTTCATTTTAGTTTTACAAAGGAATGGCATATTTTGAATACAAGGGCTTATGACATATGTCATATAATAGGAGTGAATTCATCCATATTTTTGGCGATTAACAAAATGATGAACACTAAAATCCAGTGTTTACTGTGATTTAATAGTCTAAATATTTTATATATGAAAAAAGCACATTCGTTTCATATCCCAGTTATGGGAATAGGTTTTACAATTGATACTCCTTTAAAAGTGGCACAGTATGGTATGGATTCGGTTATTTCTCTAGTTGATGACATTTTACTAGAGAAACTAAGAAAGATGTATAGTGAGAAATTTGAGATCCCTTACCATGAGATTACTGATAAAATAGAAGATTTTAGAGCTAAGAGAATTACATCCTACTTAGACTTAATTAGTGATTTAGCTGATAAAAAGTTTGAATCTTTAAAAGATATGACTGCTAAAAAGGGTGATGAACTTTTAGCCTATATTCATATGTTACCTGATAATTCTAAGCTTAAAGCAGAATTTAGAAATTTAACATCAAGAGGATTTGACTTTTCTGAAATTAAGGCTTGGGCTTCCAAGAATTTAGTTATGGGAGCTATTGATGTTAATATCATGACTAAAGTCGATAAGGATAATTATAAAAAAGACGAGAAATTACCTGTTGAATATAACGACGCTCATGCAGCTTTAAGGGGTTTTGCAAATAGTAAATTACAATCTTCGGTGGTGCTTTCCGCGGGTATGAACCCTAGGCTTTATAGTTATATGGGTCAATTTGACGACTTTTTTCCAGACAAAAAAGGGAACCTTAAAAAACGAATTATTTTAAAAGTAAGTGATTATAGATCGGCGCTTATTCAAGGGAAGTTTTTAGCAAAAAAAGGACTTTGGGTTTCTGAATATCGCATTGAATCAGGTCTCAATTGTGGCGGACATGCTTTTGCTACAGATGGCTATTTATTAGGGCCTGTTTTAGCAGAGTTTAAAGAGAAACGACAAGAGTTGCAAGATGCTATACAAGGTGTTTTAAATCAAGAACTTCAAAATCAAAATAGAGAAATTCCAACAAATCCATTAACCTTTGAAATTACAGCGCAAGGTGGAGTTGGAACAGAAGAAGAGCATGCTTTTTTATTGGATCATTACGAGTTGGATTCAGTAGGTTGGGGAAGTCCTTTTTTATTAGTGCCAGAAGCAACAACAGTAGATGATAAAACCTTAAATAAACTTGCTAAAGCTGAAGAGCAAGATTTGTATTTAAGTGATATTTCGCCTTTAGGTATTCCTTTTAATAATTTAAAAAACAATACTAAGGACGCCGAAAAGCAGACTTTGATTAATAAAGGTAGACCAGGGAGTTCGTGCCCTAAGAAGTTTGTGGCTATGAATAAAGAATTTAAAGAAACCGGAATTTGCACAGCCTCAAGAGAGTTTCAATATTTAAAAATTAAAGCACTTGATGAGCAAAATTTAGATTCAGAAGGTTATCAAAAAGAGTATAATAAAATTATTGAAAAGTCATGTACCTGTGTGGGTTTAGGAACCTCGGCTTTATTGAAATATAAATTAGAGACTAAGGTGGAAGGTGAAGGTGTTTCTGTTTGTCCTGGCCCAAATATGGCTTATTATTCGAAGGTAATGAGTCTCGAAAATATTACAGATCATATTTATGGAAGAGCTAATATGGTTTCCAGAATTGATCGTCCTAATTTCTTTATTAAAGAACTTCATATTTATATGGATTATTTAAGGAATAAGTTAGATGAGACGAAGTATGCTATGAACAGGAAAGAAGAGAAGTATCTTAAAACATTTACTAAAAATATGATGGCTGGAATAAACTATTACCAAGGTTTATTTAGCAATTTAAAGGTTAGTTTTCAGGATGTAAAAGGGACTATATTGCATGAGCTTGAAAAGACAGAGTTAAAGTTAAATGAAATACAGGCAGATATTCAAAACATGTCTGTTGTGGCTTAGAAGGTTGATTTTTTATTAAAACAGGTTTCCCGTTTTGCCAATTATTAAAGTGTTTGTTTAACAAAAGTTTAATGATTTAATAAAAAAACTATAGGTTTTCTATTCAATGCTATTTTTTAAGGAATTCGCATTTTACTAACGGTTTTAATTAAGATATTTGTAACTTTATTAATGGTTATCTTGTACCATTAGTATTTGTTAATATTCTCAAAGATTAAAATGGATTTAGTAAAAGAAATAAAACGCCTTAAAGCGGAAAAGAATGCAGTTATTTTAGCGCACTATTATCAAATAGGTGAAATTCAAGATATAGCCGATTATGTTGGAGATAGTTTAGGTTTGTCTCAAAAGGCTGCAGAAACGGATGCAGATATTATTGTTTTTGCTGGTGTGCATTTTATGGCAGAAACAGCAAAAATTTTAAATCCGTCAAAAACAGTGGTGCTTCCAGATTTAAATGCTGGGTGTTCGTTAGCAGATTCTTGCCCTCCTGACGCTTTTAAAAAATTTACCAAGGCACATCCAAATCATGTTGTCATTACTTATGTGAACTGTTCTGCAGAGATAAAGGCTTTAAGTGATATTGTTTGTACATCGTCTAATGCTTTGAAAATTGTAGAATCTATTCCAAAAGAGACGCCTATTATTTTTGCTCCAGATAAGAATTTGGGCAGATACATTATAAATGAAACAGGAAGAGACATGTTGCTTTGGGATGGGAGTTGTATTGTTCACGAAGCCTTTTCAATGGATAAACTTATTGAACTCCAT
This sequence comes from uncultured Algibacter sp., assembly GCF_947495925.1. Taxonomy (GTDB): domain Bacteria; phylum Bacteroidota; class Bacteroidia; order Flavobacteriales; family Flavobacteriaceae; genus Algibacter_E. The sequence continues at coordinate 531,770 of NZ_CANMAU010000001.1, read as the reverse complement.
AAAAAATATCCGGATTATAAGATTATAGCGCACCCAGAATCTGAAACACATATTTTAGATACGGCGACCTATATTGGTTCTACATCGGGGATGATTAATTACGTAAAAGAACATCAAGATCAGAAATTTATAGTGGCTACTGAAGCTGGTATTTTGCATAAAATGCAACAGGAAATGCCTAATACAGAGTTGGTGCCTGCTCCAGCGAAAGAAGATAATACCTGTGCTTGTAGTGAGTGTCATTTTATGAAAATGAATACCATGCAAAAGTTATATGATTGTTTGTTGAACGAATCGCCTCAAGTAGAGGTCGATCCAGCCATTATTGATCGCGCTTTGTTACCTATAGAACGTATGTTGGAGTTATCAAAATAATATGATGACTGCGGATTATTTAGTAATTGGTTCTGGTGTGGCGGGTTTAACCTTTGCCGTTAAAATAGCTGAGAAATTTCCTGAGAGAAAAGTGGTTATTGTTACCAAGGCTAATGAAGATGAATCGAATACGAAGTATGCTCAGGGCGGAGTGGCTATTGTTTCTAACAAAGAAGAAGATTCATTTAAAAAACATATAAACGACACCTTAATTGCAGGCGACGGACTTTGTGAAGAAGATGTTGTTGAAATGGTGGTTAAGGAGGGTCCAGATCGTTTGGAAGAATTATTGCTTTGGGGGGCGAATTTTGATATTAATGATGCTGGTAAGTTCGATTTAGGAAAAGAAGGGGGTCATTCTGAATATCGCATAATCCATCATAAAGACATTACAGGTTTCGAAATTGAACGTGCCTTATTAAGTAAAGCTCATCAATTATCAAATATTTCTATTTTACCACATCATTTTGCTATTGATTTGGTAACTAATCACCATATAAAAGATTTAGATTCAGAGGAATTAGCATGTTATGGTGCCTATATTTTTAATCAAAAGTCGGGTTCAATTTTTACCATAAAATCCAATAGCACCTTATTGGCTTCTGGAGGTATTGGCTGTGTTTATGGTCATACTACGAATCCGGTTATAGCAACTGGAGATGGTATTGCCATGGCATACAGGGCAAAAGCACGTATAAAAGATATGGAGTTTGTCCAATTTCACCCAACTGCTTTATACGAAGTTGAAGGAGAATCTTCGTTTTTAATTTCTGAGGCAGTTAGAGGTTTTGGTGCGTATTTAAGAAATAAAAAAGGGTATCGATTCATGCCTGGTTACGATGACCGTGCCGAACTAGCATCACGAGATATTGTTTCTCAAAGTATTGATAGTGAGTTAAAAAAATCTGGTGAGTCTCACGTTTATTTAGATTGTACACATTTGGATATGGATGCTTTTATGGATCATTTCCCAAATATTTATAAAAAGTGTTTAGAACATCATATTGATATAAAAACCGATTGGATTCCTGTTGTTCCCGCATCTCATTATTTATGTGGAGGTATAAAGGTGAACAAGAAAGGGAATACGACCATTAATAATTTATTTGCTTGTGGCGAATGTTCTAGAACAGGATTACATGGAGCCAATAGGTTGGCCTCTAATTCTTTGCTAGAAGCATTAGTGTATGCTCATAATATTTTTAAAAAATTATCTAAGCAAGATCATGCAATGATTCGTGTTGATATTCCTGATTGGAATGACAAAGGAACCAAGATACCAGAAGAGCATATTTTAATTCAGCATAATTTAAAAGAACTTCAGGCTTTAATGCGCGATTATGTTGGTATTGTGAGAAGTAATAAGCGTTTAAAAAGAGCAATAAAGCGTTTAGATGTGATTTATGAAGAAGTAGAAGATCTCTACAAAGAGTCTAAAATTACTACTTCACTTTGCGAATTACGTAACATGATTAATGTGGCGCATTTAATTATCAGGCAGTCTTTGGATAGAACTGAAAATAAAGGAGGTTATTATAATATTGATAATCTCTAACTCAGAACCTTCACTTCTTATTATCGTAGTTTAGAGTACTCCTTTGGACTTATTTTTTTATACTTTTTAAACTGCCTGTTAAAATAACTTAAACTGTTGAAACCAGATTCAAAGCATATTTGAGAGATGGTTAAATCTGATTCTGATAATAATTTGGATGCATGAGCAATTCTGAGTTTGTTTACATATTCCGTAAAAGTTTTTTTAGTTCTTTTTTTAAAATATTTACAAAATGAAGATTTACTCATATGTACTTTCGTAGCAATTTCAGTAAGAGAGATTTCATGGTGTAGATTGTTAAAAATATAATTCAATATTTTTTGAAAAGTCACACTATCTTGAGCTTGATAAAACTGAGATTCTTGTGTTGTTGATAGTAAGGTGTGTTCGGTTTCTTGACTTAATTGATTTAATAGTTCGTAAAAAGCAAGTAATCTGTTCATGCCATTTGAGCTTAAAAGAGACCTAATTTGTGTTTCATATTTTTCACTTTTAGGAAAAAGAATCCCACTTGCTGATTTTTTTAACAATAAATGAATGTTTTTCATTTCAGGGAGTTCATTTTTAAAAAACAGATCATCATTAAATTGTATAACCAGACTCTCTGCAAGCAACCCTTTGTTTTGATAAAAAGCATTATCGCACCTCCAATAATGTGGAACCTGAGACCCAATTAAAACAAGATCTCCAGCATTAAATAGTTCTGCACTAGTTCCAACAAACCTAGTGCCATAACCAGATTTTATATAAGTGAGTTCATATTCAATATGAAAATGCCATGACGAATCAAAGTAATCTTGTTTGTACTCCGTAGTTATAAAAGATTGTAAATAGGGCTGAAAAACATGTTCTTTAATGGCTTTCATGACTCAATATGGTCTAAGTTATGTTAAATCATCTTTATTTCGGAAATATAGTTCAAATATTTGACAATATTCGTCTGTGATGATAAAAGGATTAATAACAATTTTGTACCCTAAAAATGTATAGATATGAAGAGTAGTAAATTTTCAGATGCTTTTGAGGAGGCCAGATTAGATAAAGGGGTTGATTATATTAATGATCAAGATGATCCAGCAATGATGGTTTTAGGGCATAAGGATGTTAGGAAATGTGCTCATAATTGGAAAACATTTCAATCAGGAGCAGTGCCTGGGCGTATTGTGATTCCTTCGGAAGTCGATATTAGAGACGTCAGACAAATTCCTTTTGAGGTTGACCCTCCTGCTCATAAGTCATATAGAGATTTAGTTGAGCCTTGGTTTAAAAGGCCGTTGGAGGAAGTTTATACTGCAAAATTAACTCAGCAAATTTCATCATTACTAGATGAGGTTCTAGAGAAAGATGCGGTTGAGGTGATCAGTGAATTTTCTTTAGTTCTTCAATCTCGTGCGTTAACCCTATTACTCAATATTCCATACTCTGAAGCAGATTTATGGATTTCTTGGGGAACACATGTTTTTAGAAGTGAAGAATCAGCATTAGATGCAGATAAAGCAAATATATTATATGACTATATAGACGAGCAAATAGATAAGGCTATTGAAAATCCCGGAGAAGATTTGTACTCTGTGCTTCTTTCATCAGAAGTTGATGGTAAAAAACTAACCAAGGAAGAGATTAAAGGGGTTATGATTTTAACTTTTGCAGGAGGAAGAGATACGGTAATAAATGCAGTTACAAATACAATCGCATATTTTGCTGAACATCCAAAGTCATTACAAAATTTACAGGATAATCCTGAAATAATAGGAACTGCAATCGAGGAACTTATTCGGTATTTTTCTCCACTTACTCAAATGGGGCGTGTCGTAACAGAAGATACTCAAGTATGCGAACATGCCGCTAAAGCCGATTCTCGTATATCATTATGCTGGGCATCTGCAAATAGAGATGCTTCTGTTTTTGAAAATGCTAATGAGGTTGTTTTGGATCGAAAAATTAACCCACATGTTGGGTTTGGGTTTGGAAAACATAGTTGTTTAGGAGCTACTCATGCGAGACAAATACTTAGAGTTTTAATGACTACTTTAACAGAGAAAGTAGATTCAATGGACATTATTGAGAGTGTTGAAAATATTGAGGAAATCGACAAAATGAAGAGAAAGGTTGGTTTTGATAGTATAACAGTAAGATTTAATAAAAAATAAAGAAATGGCTAAGATTACATTTATTACAAGTGATAATGAGACTATTACAGTAGAGGGAAATTCAGGGTCGGTTATGGAACTGGCAGTTAAGAACAATGTAAAAGGTATCGATGGAGATTGCGGAGGTGTGTGTTCATGTGCTACATGTCATGTACATGTTGAGCCTGAGTTTACATCAAAAACAGGAGAGGCAAGCGAGCTTGAAAGTGATATGCTAGAGTTTGATGATTTAACAAACGAATATAGTCGCCTTTCTTGTCAACTTCAAGTAAGTGATGATTTAGATGGTGTTGTGTTTAAGGTAGCTAAATAAGTTTTATGGCAGACACAAAAAATAAAACATGTGTTGTTATTGGAGCAAGTCATGGAGGTGTCAATTTTGCGTCTTACCTGCGTCGTGAAGGTTGGGAAGGCCAAATTATATTATTTGACAAAGATCCAATGATACCATACCATAGACCTCCATTATCTAAAGCGTATCTTACAGAGGGAGATTTGGAAGGAAATCTTTTAAAACCAAAAGAGAGTTATGAGCATGATAATATCACTTTAAAATTAGGGCAAACAGTTACCAGTATAAATAGGGCTGATAAAACGATTTCTTTACAAGATGGAAGCGCTCAGGCTTTTGATAAATTAGTCATATCAACAGGTGCAAGGCCATTTATTCCACCTATTAAAGGTATTGAAGATCCTAAAGGTATATTTGCCATGAGAACGGGTGAAGATGCCATTAATATTAAAAATGCTGTTGATGCATCAAAAACTAAACGTGTCGTTATTATTGGAGGTGGATATATAGGTTTAGAAACTGCGGCTTCTCTTAATAAATTGGGTGCAAAAGTAGTTGTTTTAGAGCGCGAAGAACACGTATTAGCAAGGGTTACAGCCCCAGTGATGTCTGATTTTTTTACAGATCTACATCAAGAAAAAGGAGTTAAGGTTCTAACCAATAAAAATGTAGTTTCTATAAGCAAAAAGAATGGCTATAATCAAGTTGTTTGTGATGATGGAATGTGTTATGACGCCGATTTAATTGTAATTGGTGTTGGTATTCGTGTAAATACCGAATTGGCTAAAAATGCTGGATTAGACATTGAGAATGGTATCAAAGTTAATTTATTCACTCAAACTAATGATGAGAATATTTATGCCATTGGAGATTGCACCTATCATTATAACTCACATTATCAACGTTATGTGAGATTGGAATCCGTTCAAAATGCTGTTGATCAAGGTAAAATTGCTGCTGCTTCTATTTGCGGAAAAGAACAAGAGTATAATGCTATTCCATGGTTTTGGTCAGATCAATATGATATTAAACTTCAAATGGTTGGACTTTCTTGGGGTTATAACGAGGTCTTAGTAAGAAAAGAAGAAGTGGAACAAACAAGTTTTTCAGTTTGGTATTTTAAAGATGAAGAATTGCTAGCTGTTGATGCGGTAAACAATGCTAAAGCCTACGTACTAGGCGCACGGTTTATAAAAGGAAAACAAAAAATAAACAAAACAAAATTAGTAGACTCTTCAATTCCTATGAAGCCTACAAGTTTTTTATAAAATTAAAATATGTCATTAATTTCTAGAAGTGCAGTTGCAAAAGGAGATGGAACATTTAGTATCGAAAATTTAGTTATTGAAGATCCTAAAGAAGATGAAGTCATCGTAAAAATATTAGCTGCAGGGTTGTGTCATACCGATCATGATTCGTTAACTTGGGGTAAACCCATTGTTTTAGGACATGAAGGTGCTGGAATAATTGAAAAAGTTGGAAAAAATGTATCTGGTTTGAAGTCTGGAGATAAAGTGATTCTAAACTGGGCAACTCCATGTATGAAGTGTTTTCAATGTCAAGAAGGAAATCAGCATATCTGTGAAAATAATTCACCTGTTACCGCCGGTGGAAACGGATATACTCCTGGACATGCTCATTTAGAAGGCAGTAAATGGAATGATGAACCTGTCGAACGTTCGTTCAATATAGGAACCATAGCAGAATATGCACTTGTTAAGGAGTCTGCTTGTGTAAGACTGGATGGTGAAATGCCTATGCCGTCGGCCAGTATTATTAGTTGTGGCGTGATGACGGGTTATGGGTCTGCGGTAAATACTGCTAAAGTAACGGCTGGAAGTTCTGCCGTTATTTTAGGAACTGGAGGTGTTGGATTAAACGTGATTCAAGGAGCGAGAATTTCTGGAGCTTCAAAAATTATTGCTATCGATATTAATGAAAATCGATTAGAGATGGCTAAGCAATTTGGAGCTACACATACGATACTAGCTGATAAAAATGATGCTAGTTTAACGCTTGCAGCTAAAAAAGTAAAGACTATGACTGAAGGTCGAGGAGCCGATTTTGCATTTGAATGTACAGCAATCCCTGCGCTAGGAGCGGCCCCATTGGCCATGGTTCGTAATGCAGGAACTGCAGTTCAGGTAAGTGGTATTGAAGAGGAAATTACCATAGACATGAATTTGTTTGAATGGGATAAGATTTACATAAATCCATTATATGGAAAATGTCGTCCGCATATAGATTTTCCAAAGCTAGTATCTCTTTATGATAAGGGAGATTTATTATTAGATGAAATGATTACGAGAACCTATCCTTTAGATGATTTACAACAGGCATTTGATGATATGTTGACAGGTAAGAATGCTAAAGGGGTAATTGTATTTGATTAAATGAAATGTAGTTTCATTATAAACATTTTTTTTTATTTATGGCATCAAAATTTAAAACTACAGAAATATCTAATCCTGAATTTGAATCGGATAATTTAAGATTTATAACCGTTAAAACACCAAATCTTAAAGGACGTGGTGATATTTGTCTGTTTGTGCCAAATGTGGAATTAACGACGGATACTCCTTTAGTTATTTTGTTGCATGGTGTTTATGGAAGTGCTTGGATTTGGAGTCAAAAAGCAGGCGTTCATAGGACAGCTCAAAAATTAATAGAAGAAAAATCTATAAAGCCCATGGTTATTGCTATGCCTTCTGATGGGTTATGGGGAGACGGTTCAGCATATTTACCTCACAATAGCTTAAACTTTGAAAAATGGATAGCCGAAGATGTAATAGCGGCTGTAAAGGAAAATATACCTGAAGTTACTAAGGCATCTAAAGTATTTATTGGAGGCTTGTCTATGGGGGGGTACGGAGCCTTAAGACTTGGTGCTAAATATCACGAGGTGTTTGATGGTTTTTCTGGGCATAGTTCAATTACAGATGTTCCGCAAATGGCATTGTTTGTTGAAGAAGGCTTAGAGAACTATAGGCAAGAGAATGACGAGGAAGAAGCGGTTATTGCACTAATGAAAAAAAATAAAAATCAATTGTCACCTTTTCGTTTTGATTGCGGAAGTGATGATGAATTAATAGTGCATAATCAAAAACTACATACCCAATTGGAAGATGAAAATATTCCTCACATATACGAAGAGTTTTCAGGTAAGCATGAATGGATTTATTGGGAAACGCATGTAAAAGATAGTTTGCTTTTTTTTAATGGGTTAAATAAATAATTACAAAAAGAGCGACCTCAGTTGAAATCACTCTTTTTTATTGAGAAGGAAAATTTATTTTCCTAACATTAATAATTCACTGCATACTACTTCGGTTATATATCTTTTGTTCCCATCTTTATCATCATAACTACGTGATGTTAATTTGCCCTCAATAGCAACTTCTTTCCCTTTTTCAACATATTTTTCAATAATCTGAGCTGTCTTATCCCAAGCTACAATATTGTGCCACTGCGTATCTGTTATTTTTTCACCTTTATTATTGGTGTAACTTTCGTTTGTTGCAATATTGAATTTTGCCAATGTTTTTCCTGATTCAAGGTTGATGATTTCTGGGTCGTTTCCTAGGTTACCAATCAACTGTACTTTGTTTCTAAGTGTGTTCATAATTTTAAATTTTTTGTATTAAACAGTTAATACTATCGAGTTCTTATGTTTCGACAATGCAAAGATCTGATGGTCTTCAAATTTTATTCGGTTGTTACTTATTTAAAATCGTTTGTAAGTGTTTGTAGTCGTTTGTAAACGATTGTATTTTACGTATATTAACCAAAATTTTAGTAGAAATGGAGGTTCAAGGTATATTTGATCAATTAGAAAAAAATGGTTTAGTTTTTGAAAATCTATTAAAAAATATTGAGGAGCAGCAATATAAATGGCGACCAAATCCGGAGAAGTGGAATCTTTTAGAGATTGTCTGCCACCTTTTAGATGAAGAAATCTATGACTTTAGAGCGCGGGTAAAACATGCTTTAGAATATCCGGACAACGAGTTGGAGCCTATTGATCCTGTAGGATGGGTTAAATCTCATGATTATGGTAATAAAGATTTTAATAAGGTGCTTGATTTATTTCTAGAGGAGCGTGTAAATTCAATTGCGTGGTTGAAACAAATTAAAGATGTTAACTGGAGCAGTTCGTTAAGCCACCCAGAGCTTGGAGATTTATCAGGAGAATTATTTTTACGCAATTGGTTGGCTCATGATTATTTACATATTAGGCAAATTCTTCGGTATAAATTTGAGTTCCTAATGTCATCGTCAAAAATAACCTTGAGTTACGCAGGAAATTGGTAAAAACGACTTACTTTTATTCGGTAAAATCAAAAATAAAAACTCTTATATAAACAATGAGAACACTACAATTTAAAAATAATGATCATATGCCGGCTTTCGGGTTAGGTACATGGAAATCGGCTGAAGGCGACGTTTATAATGCCGTGAAAACTGCCATTAAAGCAGGTTACAGACATATTGATTGTGCTGCAGCATATGGGAATGAAAAGGAAGTTGGAAAGGCTTTATCTGAACTTTTTGAAGAAGGTGTTGTAACTAGAGAAGATGTTTGGGTTACCTCTAAAGTATGGAGTAATATGCATGCAAAAAATGATGTTATTCTTGCATTAAAACAAACCTTAAGCGATTTACAATTAGAGTATTTGGATTTATACTTAATTCATTGGCCAATTGCTCAAAAAAAGGAAATTCCTTTTGTTAGTAAGGTAGAAGATTTTATTTCGTTGGAAGATTTACCAAACGAATTAACTTGGGAAGGTATGGAAAAAGGGGTGGAATTAGGATTAGTAAAACATATAGGCGTTTCTAATTTCGGGCCTAAAGCCTTAAAGCAGCTGATCTCAAATTCCAAAATTAAACCTGAAATAAATCAGGTGGAATCACACCCTTATTATCAGCAGAATAACATGTTGGCGCTTTGTAAAGCGAATGATATGCATCTTACGGCCTATGCACCACTAGGTTCAGGAGATAGAGCAGCGAAGTTTAAAGCGGAAAATGAGCCTAGACTTTTGGAAGATCCAGTGATTACTGAAATCGCTAAATCTAAAAATGCAACATCCGGTCAAATTTTAATAAGTTGGGCTTTACATAGAGGGACATCGGTTATACCTAAGTCAGTTAACCCTAGTAGAATCGTACAAAATTATGAAGCACAAGCTGTTGAGTTGTCAGATAGTGAAATGAATACGATAGCTGCTCTGGACATGAATTACAGATTTTTAACAGGAGAACACTGGGTATACGAAGGTAGTCCTTATACGCTTGATAGTATTTGGGCATAATCAGTTAGAAATGATATTTAATATTGAAACAGAACGACTTATTTTAAGAGATATGCGACTCAGTGACTTAGATGCCATGTTTGAATTGGATTCTGACTCTGAGGTGCATAGGTATTTAGGAAATAAACCTATTAAAACTGGAGTTGAGGCTCAAAATACTATTGAAAGTGTTCTTAATCAATATGAAGAAAGAGGCATAGGCAGATGGATAGCTATTGAGAAATCTTCGGGTTTATGTATTGGGTGGTCTGGAATTAGATTAAATACCGAGTATAATATGAACGGGTTTACAGAGTATTACGATGTTGGTTATAGATTAATGAAACCATTTTGGGGCAAGGGCTATGCTACCGAATCTGGAAAGGCTGCTGTAGATTATGCTTTTAATATTATGAAATTAACTGAACTCTATGCAACTACAGAAATAGGAAATCAAGCCTCGCATAACGCTTTATTAAAAATAGGATTGAACTATGTTGAAGACTTCTATTTTGAAGATGAAAAGTTAAACCTAAGATGGTATAAAATTGAAAATAAATAATGATGGAAAGGCAATGTTTAGAATGTGGGGATAAAATAATTGGTAGGGTTGATAAGAAGTTTTGTAGTGATGGCTGTCGGAATTCCTATAATAATAAGGTAAATAAGGATAGTAAGAACCTCATTAGGAATACTAATAATAGACTTCGTAAAAATTATAGAATACTGGAAACTTTAAACCCCGAACAAAAAACTAGAACCTCTAGAGCTAAACTTATTGAAGCTGGTTTTGATTTTAATTACTTTACTAATATTTATACGACCAAAGTAGGAACTGTATATTATTTTGTTTACGATCAAGGATATTTGCCTCTAGAAAATGAATATTACGCCCTCGTTAAAAGAGAAAGTTAATATGCTGCTTTCAAGTGATAAAAATAAAAAAAAGCCTTTAGTTTTAAACTAAAGGCTTTTTTGCATTAAAACAAAATACTCTATTTCCAGGTTTGCCCTTTCATAGTCATTGCTGCTTTAAGTACATCTTTTTGACTTATTTGACCAACGAGTTTTCCTCTTTCAACAATAGGGAAACGACGTCTTGGGCTTTTAGCAAAAATACTGGCTGCATCAAAAATATTCATATTTCCATCTATAGTATCAACATCTTTGGTGATATATTTTTCAATGGTCATATCTTGCATTGGCATATTGTAATATCGACTTTCACTAATTTGTTTTATACAGTCACTTTCAGAAATTATTCCTATTAATTCTCTTTTATCATTAATTACAGGGCCACCAGAAATCCGGTTGCTAATTAACGCTTGCATAACACTTTCAATAGTTTGGTTTGGGGTGAATGTTATTAAATTTCTTGTCATATAATCACTTACCGTTAACGATTGTGAGTCAGCACTACTTGATTGCTGTCTCCTCGCCCCTTGAAAACTCTTAATTCCCATATAATATTTCTTTAATTAGTAATCTTAAATATAATTATTTTTTTTCATATTTCCTAGAAAATTATCTTATCAGGAAGCCTTTAATATGCTATAAAATGTTTAAATCAAGGATGGGTTTTAATACAATTTCAAATAATTAGCATTCTTTTAAGAGTTTAAATGTTAATTTTTTATAGTTTTAGCGCTCTAAATTTAAATAATTATAAAAATGAAAAAAGTAGTTGGATTGGTTTTAGTGATGAGCAGTTTTATGATGAGTGGGCAAGCTAACTCAGAATTAATTGAGCACTATGAAGCTTATTATTTACAGATGAAATCTCAAGGAGATGTGCAGGGTATTATTAATGGAATGACGCACTTAAATATATTAGCGCCATCACAAGCTCGAAAAGACACTTTGGCATATATTTATATGAGTGAGGGTAAGTATGTGCAGGCTTTAAACACTATTGGTATTGAGAATAATACTACTGATTCTGATATTGCTGTTGAGGTTAAAGCCATTTCGTTAAAGGCAGTAAAGCAACCGAAGTTAGCATTAGAGCAATTTGAAGAAGTTTTTAAAAGAGCACCTAATCCTTCGGTGGCTTATGAGATGGCTGAATTAAGTTTGCAAATTAAAAATTTGGAGGAAGCTGATAAGCATATTGCTTATGGTTTAGCAAATTCTAAGGATGATATGAAACATGCGTTTTACGAGACACAGCAACCTTATGAGGTGCCATTAAGAGCAGCTTTTATGTATCTAAATGCTTTGTCCACATACAATAAAGACACTAAAGCGAATATTGATGCTTCTGTTGATATCTTGGATGCGGCATTAAAAATAGCTCCCAACTTTAATCTCATCCAGATTACTAAAAATGAATTGTTAAGGCAAAAGCAAGTGCTACAATCTCAAGCTGATCAACCTAAGCAGTAAGCTTAGCATTTTCAAATAAAAAGGGCTGTTCTGAAATTTCAGAACAGCCCTTTTTATTTGAAAAGAGATGTCTTAAGGTTTTTCAATAACCCTTGTGTCAAACTCTATCTTTTTATTCATTTGTAAATTCAAATTAGAAAAAGCTACTAAAAACTCCTCTATCGTGGATAAAAGTTCTTCCTTACTAGTAGATGATAAATTTGATAAACTTTCTAGTTTATAAAGCTTGGTTTCAACAACTAATAATCGGGCTTCAATGGAAGCTGCTTTTAAAGGTTCTGGAATGTTAACTTTTAAATCTTTTAGAAGTAATTTAATGGCCTTTTCGTTATCGTTAAAAAAACTCAAATCAGTTGTTTTAACTTCATCAATAACATCTTGAATTTGGGTGTATTCATCCCAATCCTGAACGATAGTGTCTACTTTCTGGTCAAGGGCATATTCAATATAATCCAAATCCATTATATTACGTTCAGATATCCCCTGGGCGTTACCTTCCTTAAGGGGTGCAACTTTATTGTTTTCTGCATTTTTTTTACAGCTAGAAAATAAGAGTATTAAGCTTAATAAAGTTAATATTTTAAAACGCATAGCTTTTGTTTGAAATGATATGTTACAAATATATAGTAATAGTTGTTTTTTTAATCAATTATAATACAATCAAATCAGGATTAGAATCAATAAAATTTTAGTTTATATTGAGGGGTGTTATTTAGGTATGATAGAAAATATATTAAATTGTATCTTTGATGTTCCCTAAATCTTAATTATTATGCTTGACAATTTTTGGTTCAACGTGGAGTATGGTATTAATCATGTACTTGATGTTAATGCTTATGATCATGTTTTATTTCTTATAGCTTTAACGGTTCCTTATGTGTTTAAAGATTGGAAGCGTGTCCTTCTTCTGGTTTCAATGTTTACTTTGGGGCATACACTATCTTTGGTGTTAGCAGCATATAATGTAATTAGTGTAAATGCGACTGTCGTGGAGTTTTTAATTCCTATTACTATTATGGTTGTTGCGCTTTTTAATGTATTTACATCGGGAAAAGGTGCGCAAAAAGAAAAGATTGGAGTTTTGTTTTTATCTACTTTGTTTTTTGGTTTAATACATGGTTTAGGTTTTGCACGTGAATTTCATATGCTTTTGGGAGATACAGATAATAAGTTGGTACTGCTTTTAGAGTTTGCTTTGGGTATTGAATTAGCTCAGGTTATTATTGTGTTTGTTGTGCTTTTTTTAGGATATGTAATACAAACTATATTTAGGTTCTCTAAACGAGATTGGGTGATGGTTGTGTCTGCAATAGTCGTTGGTCTAGTAATTCCTATGATATTAAATAGTGATTTTTTAGCTTAATTTTCGTAAAACTTTAACGCAGCCACCATTGTAATTAAAATACGAAGCGAGTATATTCGTTATATTGTTTCGCGTTAAGGATTGCAGTGGAAATCCTTTTGCTTTTTTGCAAAAGATTAGAACGTAAAGCCTGGCCCGAATTATAGAAAAGTAGTGTTAACTTTCAAATTTGATATGAGGGTAACGCCATAATTATAAAAAGTAATAATGCCAGAAAATAAACAGCGTAAGTACGATAAGGCTTATTTGAGAATTGCAAAAGAGTGGGGGAAACTGTCTTATTGTAAGCGCAGGCAAGTTGGAGCCATAATAGTAAAGGATAGGATGATAATATCTGATGGATACAATGGTACGCCTTCGGGATTTGAAAATTTTTGCGAGGATGATGAAGGCTATACCAAATGGTACGTTTTACATGCCGAGGCGAACGCTATTTTAAAAGTAGCTTCATCAACACAATCATGCAAGGGAGCAACGCTTTACATTACGATGTCGCCTTGTAAAGAGTGTAGTAAATTAATTCATCAGGCAGGAGTGGTGAAAGTAGTTTATCATGAGGCTTATAAAGATGATTCTGGACTTAAATTTTTAGAAAAAGCAGGAATAGAACTCGAACAAATTGAAGATTTAAAAGCATAATGCCATATCAAAAAAAATATTTACCCTTAGTTTTAGGTGTTGCTATTGCAACTGGCATTTTTATTGGTGGAAAGTTGAGTTTTACAGATGCACCAGATAGGTTATTTTCTACTAATAGTAAAAAAGATAAGCTTAACAGACTTATTGATTACATTGAATATGATTATGTTGATGATATAAACACCGATAGCATTGTTGACGTTACTGTTAATGGAATTTTGGAAAATTTAGATCCACATTCAGTTTATATTCCTAAAGAAGATATGGAACGTGTTGCCGAAGAGATGAAGGGTGATTTTGTAGGTATTGGGGTGAGTTTTTATACTTATAAAGATACCATTGCTGTAATCAGGGCTATTGAAAACGGGCCTAGTGCGAGAGCCGGTATTAAAGGGGGTGATAGAATTATTATGGCCAATGGCGACTCTCTTTATGGTGATAGCTTAGAGGACGGTGAATTGGTGAAAAAATTAAAAGGGCCAATAAATACTAAAGTAAACTTGAAAGTTTATAGGAGAGGAGAGCCAGAACTTTTAAATTTTACAGTAAAACGGGGTAAAATTGCCATTAAAAGTGTGGATGCTTTTTATATGCTCACTGAAAAGTTGGGTTACATAAAAATCAACAGATTTGCTGAGTCTACTTATAAAGAATTTAAAAAAGGGCTTGATCACCTAGAAGATTTAGGTGCTAAAGATATTGTTTTAGATTTAAGGGATAACCCTGGAGGGTTTTTGAGTATTGCTGAGCAAATTCTAGATGAATTTTTAGAGAATGATAAACTCATCCTTTTTACTAAAAACAAGCGCGGTGATATTGAAGAGAGTTATGCTACCAGAAAAGGAGATTTTGAAGAAGGAGATGTATATGTATTGATTGATGAGAATTCGGCTTCGGCTAGCGAAATTGTTGCAGGAGCGTTACAAGATAACGATAGGGGTACTATTGTTGGGCGTCGTTCTTACGGAAAAGGATTGGTACAACGTGAAATGGATTTAGGTGATGGTAGCGCGGTGCGTTTAACCGTATCGAGGTATTATACACCTACGGGGCGCTCTATTCAACGACCATATAATAATGGGAATGCAGACTATTATGATGAAGTTTTTGAAAGGTTGGAAAGTGGAGAACTTTTAGATCCTGGAAAAATTAAAGTAGATGATTCATTAAAGTTTACAACACCAAAAGGTAAAATTGTTTATGGAGGGGGAGGTATTATTCCTGATGTATTTGTTCCTATTGATAGTAGTATGCAAAACGAAACTTTATCTTTTTTACAACGCAGAGGATACTTTGGTAATTTTGTTTTTGAAGAGTTAGAGCGAGATAGACATGCGTATGACGGTATTTCAAGACAAGATTTTATTGATACTTTTAAAGTGGGTGAAGATTTGGTATATGCTTTTCAGGATTACTTAAACCTAAGATCAGATTCAAAAGTAACATTTGTGGCTTATCATGATGAAGTTAAACAATACATAAAAGCCACACTAGCCGATCAACTTTTTGGAACAGGTGCTTTCGAAGAAGTTTTTAATCAGCGTGATATTATGATTGATGAGGTGATTAAGTTGAGTGAGGAAGAATGAGTTAGGCGGAAAAAAATAATTAAAAAAGGGAGCTATGATTATAATCATGGCTTCCTTTTTTTGATAGACACTTTTACGACTAATTAACGTTGTAAAATCACCTTACGAATTAAAAGCTCATTATCTTTTTTTAGATGTAAAAGGTAGATTCCGTTAGCTATTTTGTTACTCAATAAAATTTCGAGCGTATCATGTTTGTTTGTGATATTAGTTAAGGGTATTACTTTGCCATTGAGATTAAATAATTTAACCGATTTGGCATCCAATTTTTTTATGTTGGTTATGTGAATAGTATTGTTAACAACAGGTAAAGGGTAAATGGTATTGTCCTTAAATGTGTTCTTGAAATTTGAAGTATTTAAAGGGTTAGATAAGTCAAAAGGATGTCTTATGCCTGTTACTCCAGTTAATGAAACTTGATAAATATTATTGCTTGCTGTTACGTATAAGATGTCTTGTTCAGGTCCTCCAAAAGTGCAATTTGTAACTTTTTCTGGAAACGAAATAGTATTTATTGGAGCTAATTGATTTCCATTAAAAACATGAATTTTAGCTTTGGCTGTTACATATAAGTTGCCGTTAGTGTCTATGGCCATACCATCTGCTTCAGATATGGGTAAGGCATCCGGTACTTCGCCATAAAGTGTACGATTACTTAAAGCTCCTGTAGTTTCATTAATATCATATTTATAAATATTTTTATTTGAAGTATTGTTTACATACAATGTCTTTCCATTTGGACTAATAATGATTCCATTGGGGTTTGTAGATCCAAAAGTGTCTTGCTGTAATACCTCTCCCGAAGTATTTACATAATATATTCCTGTTGATGGTTGAGTGGTTCCTTCAAAAGATGGATCGGTAAAGTATATGCCTCCTTTTTCATCTATGCACAAGTCATTTGGGCCATTAAATCTTACTCCGTTAAAAGTAGATGCTAAGGTTTCAATTAAAGTGCCGTCTAATTCCCTTTGGGTTATTTTTCCAGTGCCTCCTTCGCATACTATTAATTTTTCATTAATATCAAACATAAGTCCGTTTGCTCTTTCCGAATTTTCGTATGCTAAAGAAAAAACTTTTGTGTTTATATTGTACTTAATTACCTCCTGTTTTGGTATATCTGTAAAGTATATATGTTCTATTCCATCCCAAACAGGTCCTTCAGTAAAAGTAAATTGATTGTTGCTTAATTGGATGGGAGTTTGAGATTTAGTTTGAAATGTTATTACTATAAATAACCCGAATAAGATAAATTGTTTAATTGTTATTTTCATTTTGAATAAGATAAATCTAGATTATTATGCTGTAATATTTATAATTTGAGTTTAGCTGTAGGCGCAGCTTCTAAAGTAATGTTTATTTAAGCGCAATTAAATATTAATTTTATCATGTACTTTAACATGTTTTCCATTATTCCATAGCGTTAAAATATCAGTGGCTACATGTGATCCGCTTCCTGCAGCCATAGCAAATTGACTGCGCCACCCCGCTAATGTTCCTGCCACATATAGGTTTTCTTCAATAAGATGATCTGTGTTTTTTAACCAAATGCGGTTCTTTTCTATAGCTGCTTTTGGATGCGGCTCTACATATTTGTCCAAACCTTTAATGGTCATAAGGTTCGTGTAGCCCACAGTAATTACCACCAATTTAGAGTGGTGTGTGTTCTTGTTTGTTCTAATAATAAAAGCACCATTAGATTTAGATATTTCAAGAACTTTTTCTTTTTCTATTTGTTCAACATGCGGGTATAAATTGATAAGTTGGGTTTTGCCACTTTCCAATATGGAAGCGCCTGTGGTTTCTGGTGCTAAACCCAAAACATTATTAAATAAAGCAGTCTGCAGGTGAGATGTTTTTTGGTGCATGATAATACCTATGGATTTATTTGCTGCAAAAGCTTTATTTTTTGCAGATCCCAAAACTAAAGCGCATGACATACCTGCTGCGCCACCACCAATTATTAAAGAATCAAACATTATTTACGTTCTTTTACTTTTCTCTCAATACGTTTTGAGACTAAAAGAATTATCATTAATAAGATGGCACAGAGAGAGGCTAAAACCGTTATAAGTCCAACAGTACTGTCTCCTTCTAATGGTGCGCTTAAATTAATTTTTGTGGCATTATAAATACCTAATGCCGCAGAAATAAGAATTATAAAATAAATGAAGTATTTCATTGGAGTTGAATTTTTGCAAATTTAAGCAATATCAAATAAAGCTTTTATGTTATGCGCAAATAGCTTGACCGCAATCGCTAATAAAATAACACCAAAAACTTTACGGATTATGTTAATACCATTAGCTCCTAAAAAGCGTTCAATTTTTGCCGAGGTTTTAAGTACAATATAAATGATGATTACGTTCATTATAACAGCAATAATGATATTTTCTATGCTAAACTCTGCTCTTAAAGAAAGCAAGGTGGTTAAACTACCAGGACCTGCTATTAATGGAAAGGCTAAAGGAAAAACCGCAGTGGTCATAGAAGCGTTTTCATCTTGTTTATAAAGTGTTATGCCTAAAATCATTTCTAAGGCAATAAAAAACAAAATAAATGCGCCAGCAACAGCAAAAGAATTTACATCAATGCCAATAAGGTTTAAGATACTATTTCCTAAAAACAAAAAGACGATCAAAATGACTCCAGCAATAATAGAAGCCTTTTCACTTTGAATGTGGCCTGCTTTTTTTCTTAAATCAATAACAATAGGAATGTTTCCAACAATATCAATTACGGCAAACAAAACCATGAATGCGGTAAATATTTCTTTAAAATTGAACTGCATAACTTTGTGTTTTTAAATTTTCCGCAAAAATATACCTTTATTGCTTAATTATCTTAAAAAATTATATCAAAGTTTATCTATTTTTGCAACTGTTAAAAAAAATAATTTTATGTTCCAATTAGGGAAGACTATTGTTTCAGAAGAGATTATTGAAAAGGACTTTTTGTGCAATTTAAGTGCTTGTAAAGGGGCTTGCTGTATTGATGGCGATGCAGGAGCACCTCTTGATGCAGACGAAGCTGAAATTTTAAAAGATATTTATCCTAAAGTAAAACCTTTTTTGCGTCAAGAAGGTATTGATGCTATTGAGTCTCAAGGAACTTATATTAAAACAGAAGATGATGACTTAGAAACGCCTCTTATAGGTGGAGCCGATTGTGCTTATGTGATTTTTGATGAAAAAAACGTGGCGCTTTGCGCTATTGAAGAAGCTTACAATCAAGGTGAAGTCTCTTGGAAGAAACCGGTGTCTTGTCATTTATATCCTATTAGAGTTCAGGATTACACTGAGTTTTCTGCAGTTAATTACCATAAATGGCAAATTTGCGATGACGCTTGCCAGTTAGGAGAAGAATTGGGCGTTCCTATTTATAAATTTGTAAAAGAGGCCTTAATAAGAAAATTTGGTGAAGATTGGTATATGGAATTGGAAAAGGTTGCAGAAACTTTTTAACACTAAAAATTCACCTATAAAAATTGCTTAAAAAGCCTTGTGGGTAAAGGCTTTATAACGTTAAAACTTGATTTTTTTTTGTAAACTTTTTGAATTTTAAAAAAACATAAAATGCTTAAAATCAATATTTTAACTTATTTTTTTTGTAAACTTCCTGATTTATAGTGTTTTTATTGTTTGTTAAAAACTTGTTGAAAAGGTTTCTTCTTTTTTTTGAAAATGTATCAATCATTTTACAATCTTTGTTAACCCGAAGTTGAAACAAAATTTTCGTTTAATTTTTAAATAAATCAATTTACAATGTCTCAAGCAATAGAACCCATTCTTCAAGAAAACAAAGATCGTTTTGTTATTTTTCCAATTCAACATCATGATATTTGGGAATGGTATAAAAAATCTGAGGCAAGTTTTTGGACAGCAGAAGAAATTGATTTGCATCAAGATCTTACAGATTGGTCTACGAAGCTAAATGATGATGAACGATATTTTATAAAACATATTTTAGCGTTTTTTGCTGCCAGTGATGGTATAGTAAATGAAAATTTAGCTGAAAATTTTGTAAACGAAGTACAGTACAGTGAGGCGAAATTTTTCTATGGGTTCCAAATTATGATGGAGAATATCCACAGTGAAACCTATTCACTTTTAATTGATACTTACGTTAAAGACGAAAAAGAAAAAGATTTGTTGTTTAATGCGATCGAAAATTTCCCTGCCATCAAGAAAAAGGCAGATTGGGCATTAAAATGGATTGAGTCTCCAAGCTTTGCAGAACGGTTAATTGCCTTTGCTGCTGTAGAAGGTATTTTCTTTTCTGGGGCATTTTGTTCTATTTTCTGGTTAAAGAAAAGAGGCCTAATGCCAGGATTAACATTCTCAAATGAATTGATTTCTAGAGATGAAGGTGTACATGCCGACTTTGCAGTGCACTTACATGAAAAGCATTTAGTAAATAAAGTTCCAAAATCGCGAATAAGAGAAATTTTAATTGATGCTTTAAATATTGAACGTGAATTTATAACAGAATCATTGCCAGCTAGTTTGATTGGAATGAACGCTGTTTTAATGGCACAATATTTAGAGTTCGTAACTGATAGATTGTTGAGTGAATTAGGTTGTGAAAAAGAGTACAATACAGCTAATCCATTTGATTTTATGGATATGATTTCTTTACAAGGAAAAACAAATTTCTTTGAAAAACGTGTGTCAGAATATCAAAAAGCAGGAGTGCTTAATAAAGAAGAAGAGGAAGATAAATTTAGTTTTGACGCCGATTTTTAGTCAAAAAACTCTTTTCATATTCAAAGATGTTTTGAATTAAAGATTAAAATGATATTCCCTAGACGGGAAATTAACAAAATACCATTTATTGAATTAATTAAACCAACTGAATTTGGTCTCCCCTCATAGAGATCAGTATTTAGAATAACTAACTAACCCATTTTCTGAAGGTGTATCAGGAAATTATAAAAAGTGTAAAAGTATGTATGTAGTAAAAAGAAACGGCAGAAAAGAGCAAGTTATGTTCGATAAAATTACTGCTAGAGTAAGAAAATTATGTTACGGATTAAATGAATTAGTGGATCCATTAAAAGTAGCTATGCGCGTTATAGAAGGGCTTTATGACGGTGTAACTACGAGTGAACTTGATAATCTTGCTGCTGAAGTTGCTGCTACAATGACTACTGCTCACCCTGATTATGCGCGTTTAGCTGCTCGTATTTCTGTTTCAAACTTACATAAAAACACTAAAAAGACTTTTAGTGATGTGATGGAAGATTTGCATAAATATGTAAATCCAAGAACAGGTAAAGACGCACCATTACTTTCAGACGAAGTATATAAAGTTATTATGGATAATAAGGATCGTTTAGATTCTACCATAATTTACAACCGCGATTTTGGATATGACTTTTTTGGTTTTAAAACATTAGAACGTTCGTACCTTTTAAAATTAAATGGAAAAATTGCCGAACGTCCACAGCACATGCTTATGCGTGTTTCAATAGGGATCCATTTAGATGATTTGGATGCAGCTATTGAAACTTATGAGCTAATGTCAAAAAAATATTTTACACACGCTACACCAACTTTATTCAATTCAGGTACACCAAAACCTCAAATGTCGTCATGTTTTCTTTTAACAATGAAAGAAGATAGTATTGATGGGATTTATGATACATTAAAACAAACCGCTAAAATTTCTCAATCTGCCGGCGGAATTGGTTTAGCTATGCATAATGTAAGAGCAACGGGTAGTTATATTGCTGGAACAAACGGAACGAGTAATGGTATAGTACCTATGCTACGTGTGTTTAATGATACAGCCAGATATGTTGATCAAGGTGGAGGTAAACGAAAAGGAAGTTTTGCTATTTATTTAGAAACTTGGCATGCTGATATTTTTGATTTCTTAGACTTGAAGAAAAACCATGGTAAAGAAGAAATGCGTGCGCGCGATTTATTTTATGCGATGTGGATTTCAGATTTATTTATGAAACGAGTTCAGGAAAATGGAGATTGGACTCTTATGTGTCCTAATGAATGCCCTGGGCTACCAGAAACACATAGTGAAGAGTTTGAAGCTTTATATTTAAAATACGAAGCAGAAGGTAAAGGGCGTAAAACTATAAAAGCACGCGAACTTTGGGAGAAAATTTTAGAATCTCAAATTGAAACAGGTACGCCTTACATGCTTTATAAAGATGCTGCTAACCGTAAGTCTAACCAGAAAAACTTAGGAACTATTCGTTCTTCAAATTTATGTACAGAGATTATGGAGTATACTTCTCCAGATGAGGTCGCTGTATGTAACTTGGCTTCTATTGCATTGCCAATGTTCATTAAAAATGGAGCGTTTGATCATAAAGAATTATTTAGAATTACAAAACGTGTAACTAAAAATTTAAATAGAGTCATTGATAGAAATTACTACCCGGTAGTTGAAGCTGAAAACTCAAATATGCGTCATAGACCAATTGGTTTAGGGGTGCAAGGATTAGCAGATACCTTTATTCAATTACGTTTACCTTTTACAAGCGATGAGGCTAAAAAACTAAATCAAGATATATTTGAAACACTTTATTATGCTGCCGTTACAGCAAGTATGGAAGAAGCTAAAAAAGATGGCCCGTATCAAACATATGAAGGGTCGCCAATAAGTAAAGGTGATTTCCAACATAATCTTTGGAATATTAACGATGATGAGTTAAGCGGAAATTGGGATTGGGAAAAGCTGCGTAAACAAGTACTTAAAAATGGAGTTCGAAATTCGTTATTAGTAGCTCCAATGCCAACGGCATCTACATCTCAGATTCTTGGAAACAATGAGTGTTTCGAACCATATACTTCTAATATTTATACACGTCGTGTACTATCTGGAGAGTTTATTGTAGTGAATAAGCACTTGCTTGAAGATCTTGTTGAATTAGGACTTTGGAATGAAGGCTTAAAACAAGAAATAATGAGAGCGAATGGTTCTGTTCAGCATATTGATATTATTCCTCAAGATATTAAAGACCTTTATAAAACGGTTTGGGAATTAAGTATGAAAGATATTATTGATATGTCTCGTCAAAGAGGATACTTTATTGACCAATCACAATCACTTAATTTATTCTTAGAAGGAGCTACTATGGCTAAGCTAACTTCAATGCATTTTTATGCTTGGAAAAGTGGCTTAAAAACAGGGATGTATTACTTACGTACAAAGAGCGCTGTTGATGCCATTAAATTTACGCTTCAAACAACCAAGAAAGAAGAACCTGTTGCAGAAGCTGTAGAGATTGTTCAGGTAGATACTGCAGTAACAAAACAAGAAGAATCAAAGAAAAAGAAATTAGCTGCTCAAAACGCTGCTAAATTTGCAAAGAAAAATGAACCAGAAGTAGAGCCAATGACGGCCGAGGAAATGAAAGCACTCATAGCCCAAGCTAAGGAAGCTGAAGGTGATGACTGTTTAATGTGTGGATCATAATAAGGTTTTGATTTATTGGGCGAGTTCCCTCGAAAGGGGGAACCCCAAATTTTTAGAAAGCACCTCAATTGAGGTGCTTTTTTACTTATATTAGCTTTGTTAATTTATGCTAGATTATGCCAAATTCTTTCAACGTTACTCCAGATTTATATGCTACCAAAGGAAATCGATTCACCAATTATATAGTTGATATTATTTTTATAGTCGTTATTTTTTTAGTATTTGTATTTGTTTCCAGTTATTTTTATTATTCATATGCAGAAGATACTACAGCGGTAGATGCATATTTAAATGAAGAAGAAACGATTAGTCCTTTATTAGATAGACTGATCACAAGTGTTGCACTTGCTTTGATATATTTTGCACTTGAATTTTTTACTAGAGGCAGAAGTATTGGTAAATTCATAACAAAAACGAGAGTTGTATTAGCAGATGGATCTAAACCAACAGCTTTAGATTATTTAAAGCGAAGTTTTTCGAGAATAATTCCCTTTGAAGCATTCTCTTTTCTTGGGGCCGAAGGTAGAGGATGGCATGATACTATTTCTAAAACTTACGTTGTAGATATTACCAGATTTGAAGCCAAAATTAGAGCTCAAAACGAATTAGATCAAATAGGAATTGTTCAGGAAGATATTTAAGATATAAAGTAGTTTGTGATTCCTAATTTAAAATATCAGTGCCTAAATATTTGTCATCTGCGTTATAATACCAAGCTCTTATTTTGGGCATTTTAATATTATTTATAATAGCCTCTTCAGAGAGCATTATATATTCTCCGCTTTCTGGTTTTACTTTGCCGTCTTCATTAGTTTTAAAGAATTGATAAACCTTCATGGCATATGTTTCAGGGTTGAAATAGAAGTGCCAAACATCCTTTCCTACCTTTGTGTCATAATTTACTTTAAAGGCTAAATATTTTTTTCCTTTGAAAGTTTTGTGCTCAACCTTTTCACTGATAATGGTTCCCGGATCATTTAATTTCATAGGTAAACCATAAAGGTAGGTGTAATAGTCTTTATAGAGTTTAGTCATTTCACAATGAGAACGTTTTGGTTTTTCTTTCTGTTTTGAAATCCGTATAGAGTCGTTTTTTGAAATAATACATTTTCCTTTGTCAAGGGTATACGTTACAGAGACAGAATCACGTTTAGTGACCAATTTGAAGTATTCTTTTGGTAAATTGATTTCGATCTTGCTTTCTTGGTTCGACTTATTTGGTATTTGCATGGTTACAAGAAATTTACTGCTAAAAGTATTCCAAGCACCTTCTGGGTCATGATAAGCGATAGATTTATTTAATAATTCTTGAGCACTTATGTCTTGGCTAAAATGTTTTGAATGGATTGCGAGAATAAAAACTAAGATGATATACTTTTTCATAACCAGTAAATTGATTTCTAAGATAATATTTTTGGACATTGAAATTAAAATGATACACTACAAAATATATTATTTTAAAGTAAAACTCGTTAGTTATAAATATATTTGAATAATCAAAAGCATCCTATGTTTAAAAGATTTATTGTATTACTAATTTGCCTATTCCCTTTATTGCATTTTTCTCAAGATTTCTCGGCATCGTGGAAAGGTCATTTTTCATATAATAATATTAAGGATGTTAGTCAAGGTAATGGAAAAATATATGCTAGTGCAGATAATTCTATTTTTATTCTTGATACTCAAACGAATGAAATTGAAGAGTTAACAGCAGTTAATGGGTTGTCAGGGGAAGCCATATCCTCTATTTTTTATAGCGATATATATGAATTACTGGTTATAGGTTATGAAAATGGGCTCATTGAAATTGTTTTTGATAATGATAATAAGGTTTTGGCTTTCGTAGATATTTTAGATAAACCTACTATATCGCCTACAAGTAAAAGAATTAATCACTTTAATGCCGACCAAAATGTTGTTTATATATCAACAAATTATGGTATTACTGTTTTACACTTAGAACGGTTAGAGTTTGGAGATACTTATTTTATTGGTAACGGAGGAGCTCAGATCCCGGTCACTCAAACGGCTATTTATAAAGATTTTATTTATGCATCTACCATAGACAATAACGGACTCAAAAAAGCCGATATTTCTAGACCAGATTTAATTGATTTTAAAAATTGGGAAACTATTAGTTCAGGTAATTGGAATGGGGTTGAGGCCCATTTAGATAGGCTCTATGCAACAAACTTTAATAGAATAATATATGAAGTTGAAAATGGTTCTGTTAAAGAGTTATTTACATACGCCACTATCCCACTTGATTTAAGGTCCGTTGATCAAAATTTAGTAGTTACCACTGAAAATGATGTATCTATTTATGATATTAACTTTAATCTTATATCAAATATCACGGCAAATGAGGATTATAAAACAAAGTTTAATGTTGCAACAATCAATAAGGAGAACTCATATATAGGAACAGAATTATTTGGTCTGTTAAAAACAGAGGTTAGTAATGTTTTAACTTTTCAAGAAATTCATCCAGATGGACCGCTATTAAATACTCCTTTTTCGTTAGAGTCTTTACCAAATGGAGTATGGGTGTCGTTCGGTGATTATTCAAATAGATATAACCCTTCTCCCGTAAAAAGAAGTGGTGTTAGCCACTTAAGAAGTAATAGATGGAAAAATATTCCTTATGATAGTTTGTTTGGTTCTAGAAATTTGAATACTATATCTATTAATCCTTATAATAATGAACAGGTGTTTATTAATTCTTTTTTAGATGGAATATTGGAAATTGTTGACGATCAGCCTGTAATAAGGTACGATCAGACAAATAGCGGTTTAGAATCTATAGAGATGCCAGGAGATCCAGATTTTACTAGTTTAAGGTTGTCTGGATCAGCTTTTGATGAAAATGGAGTGTTATGGACGACCACATGTTTAATCGCAAAACCTCTGAAGTCTTTTGATTTAGCTTCAAATAGTTGGAGAAGTTATGATTTTTCAAGTTTGATATCTGATCCTATAAATCAAAACTTGGGATTTTCAGATTTAATTGTTGATGAAGTAAATCAAGTTAAGTGGATAGGTAGTTTTAATTTTGGTTTAATTGGGTTTATTGAGAATAATGGAAGACCTTTAATAAAGAGTATTAGTAGTGAAGATGAGAACTTTCCATTTTATACAGTAACGGCTTTAGCCTCAGACAAAAGAAATCAATTGTGGATTGGAACAACATTAGGACTGAGAGTACTATACAATACATCCAATTTTTTTGAAGATGAAAATATTAGGGTTGATGAGATTATAATTGAAGAAGATGGAATTGCTAAGGAACTCTTATTTCAACAAAACATAACGGATATTAAGGTGGATGGTTCAAATAATAAATGGATAGGAACTTCTGATTCAGGGTTGTTCTATTTTTCTCCAGATGGACAGAAAACTATTTTTCATTTTACTAAAGATAACTCTCCTTTACCTACAAATAGTATTAGGGATTTGTCAATTGACGAGGTAAATGGGATTATTTATATAGCCACAGAGAAAGGGTTACTATCTTTTAAATCCGGAAGTTCTGGACCAGTTGAAAGCTTGGATAAAGCTTTCGTATATCCAAACCCGGTAAGACCTGAGTTTAATGTATTTGATAAAAAGGTAAAAATTAAAGATATTTCAGAAAATGTTAATATTAAAATTACCGATATAGAAGGGAATTTAGTGGCTGAAGCACAATCCAAAACGAATCCGCGCTATGGTGGTTATAATTTAGAAATTGATGGTGGTACAGCTTATTGGAACGGAAGAAACTTGGGGAATAATATGGTGGCATCTGGAGTTTATCTTATTATGCTTTCTGATTTAGATACGTTTGAGACTAAAGTAATCAAACTAATGGTGGTGAGATAATGCTAATAACTACAAATGGTATAGTACTCTCAAAGTTAAAATATAGAGATCATGATTTAATTATTAATTGTTATACAGAAGAAAAAGGAGTTCTTAGTTTTCTGTTACGTGGAGTTTTAAAAAGTAGAAAAGGACATGCTAGGGCTGCTCATTTTCAGCCATTAACGCAATTACAAATCACTACAAATTATAAAAAAAACAAGTCTTTACAATCCATAAAAGAGGTTAAACTCAATACGGTATATCTAAGTCTTCATTCCCATATTCTCAAAAGTTCCATTGTTATGTTTTTGTCCGAGGTGCTAAGCAGCACTTTAAGAGAAGAAGAAAAAAATGAATTGCTTTATAGTTATCTCGAAAACACATTACTCTGGTTAGACTCTCAATCAGATTATTCAAATTTTCACTTGCTGTTTCTTTTAAAATTGACTAAATATCTTGGGTTTTATCCAGATGAGGAGCATATAGATTACCCTATTTTTAATTTGAGTGAAGGGGTGTTTGAATTGAAACCAACGAGTAAATATTACATTTCAGGCGAAAATTTATTAATATTAAAACAGCTATTAGGCACAACATTTGATGCACTTCCTAGTATTAGAATCAATTCAAAACAAAGACGGCAATTTTTAAATATGTTTTTGCTTTATTTTGAATTACATTTGGGGAGTTTTAAACCTCCCAAGTCTTTACAGGTATTTAATCAAGTTTTTAGCTAAAACATGAAGTTGCTTAATTTTATTTTCTTCTTATTACTTGTTTCAGTATCTATTCAGGCGCAAAATATAAAAGTTCTTAATAGCATTACAAAAGAACCCATTTTTGGTGTTGCTATTTACAATTTGGATAAGTCTAAAAGTGAAGTCTCAAATTTTAGAGGAGAGGTTGAATTGAGTCAGTTTTTAGATGATGAAGTAATTTATTTTAAGCATTTATCGCATGTGCTAAAAAAATTAACCAAGCAAGAAATTATTCAATCCAATAAGGTCTATTTAGTATCAAATACACAAGGATTAAAGGAAATTGTGATTTCCGCCTCCAAGTTTGAACAAAGTGAAAAGGATATTCCTCAAAAAATTTTAAGTCTTGATGCTGAAAGTATTGAATTTATAAACCCTCCAACGAGTGCAGATTTATTAGAGAATACAGGGCTTGTCTATGTGCAAAAAAGTCAATTAGGAGGAGGTAGCCCTATGATTAGAGGATTTGCCACTAATAGATTATTAATAACCGTTGATGGTGTTAGGATGAATAACGCCATATTTAGAGGAGGTAATTTACAAAATATTATTTCTATCGATCCTTTTTCAATTCAGAAAACTGAAGTAACATTAGGTTCGGGATCGGTAATTTATGGTAGTGATGCTATTGGCGGAGTTATGAGTTTTTATAGCCATACACCCAAGTTGTCCTATTCAGATTCGTTGGAATTTCACGCCAATGCTTTGATACGATATGGATCTGCAAGCGAAGAGAAAACTGGGCATTTCGATTTTAATATGGGTTTAAAAACATGGGGATTTAATACCAGTGTAAGTTATGCGAGTTTTGGCGATTTAAAAATGGGAACGCATGGACCCGACGATTATCTGCGTTCAAAATTTGTTTTGGTAAAAGATGATGGAGATATTATTGTGAATAATGATATCCCTGAAATTCAAAAATTCACAGGATATAATCAGTTAAATGTGACGCAAAAGGTGAGATATGAGCCTTTTGTAGGGTTAAGTTTTGATTTGGGGTTGCATTATGCTAGCACCTCAGATATTCCACGTTACGATCGTTTAATTAGATACGATGGAGGCAATTTGCGATCGGCAGAATGGAACTATGGCCCGCAAAATTGGTTTATGTCTAATTTACAGGTGACAAAGTTAAGCAGTCATTCAAATCTCTACGATAAAATTAAAACCACCATAGCTTATCAAAATTTTCAAGAAAGTAGAACAGATAGGAATTTTCAATCTATTTTTAGAAATATAAGAGAAGAAACAGTAAATGTTTTTTCTTTCAATTTAGATTTAGAAAAAACGATTAGTCCAAAAATGCAGTTGTTTTATGGGGCGGAATATCTTTTCAATAAAGTGAAGTCAGAAGGTAAAGAAGTGAATATTTCTAGCTTGGAAGAATTGAAAACAGTATCTCGTTATCCAAATGGATCTAATTGGCAATCTGCTGCTTTGTATACCAGTATAAAATATAAACCTAATACCAAATTTGTGTTACAATCAGGACTTAGGTATAATTATGTGGCTTCGAAAGCTGATTTTGAAGAAAATAATGTGTTTTTAAGTTTGCCGTTTAGTGCTGCAGAGAATGAATCAGATGCCCTTACTGGGACTGCTGGAATTAGCTGGTCTCCTAGCTCGTTAATGCAATGGCGATTAAATGTTTCATCTGCTTTTAGAGCTCCAAATATTGATGACATTGGTAAAGTGTTTGACTCAGAACCTGGATCGGTAGTGGTGCCTAATAATGATTTAAAATCGGAATATGCCTATGGAGGTGAGTTTGGTTTAAAATTAAATTTTAATGATATGTTTGTATTGGATATGAGCACATACTATACGTACTTGGATAATGCCTTAGTGCGAAGAGATTACACTTTAAATGGTGAGACTGACATAATATATGATGGTGAATTAAGTAATGTGCAGGCTATACAAAATGCCTCAAAAGCTTGGATTTATGGTTTTGAGGTTGGTATGAAAGTAAAATTGACTAAACAACTTGATTTAACATCGCAATATAGTATAGCGAGGGGCAGCGAAACTATGGGGGATATTGAAGTCCCTGTGAGGCATGTTGCACCTCAGTTTGGAAACTCTCATTTGCTTTGGACAAATGGGAGGTTGAAACTTGATATATTTGCAAATTATAACGGGGAACTGTCTAATAATCAATTAGCTCCGTCTGAACTTGAGAAAGATTATATTTATGCAAAAGATCTGAATGGAAACCCTTATAGTCCATCTTGGTACACTATTAATTTTAGAACGCAGTATCAATTAACATCGTCAGCTACAATTAGCGCAGGTTTAGAAAATATGACAGATCAACGTTATCGAACATATTCATCAGGCATTGCGGCCGCTGGAAGGAATTTTATCTTTACTTTAAAGTATAGTCTCTAAATATAAAAAGCCCTATGGTTTATATATCATAGGGCTTTTTTAGTTATTAAATGTTCGTCTTAATTCTTAATTATCTTTCTTGTAATAACAGCACCATTTGAAAGTTGAACTTTTACAACATAAGCTGCATTACTTAGGTTTGCTAGTTCATAAATTTCGGAGCTAGTGTTGCCATTTAAATCATACAGTTGTCTACCTAAAAGATCATAGATAGTTACTGTTTTAATCGTTAGATTTTCAGAAGTACTAAATTGTATTTTATCGTTCTTTAAGTCAATAATTCTAAGAGAGTTATTCTCTAAACTATTATTGCTAATAGATAATGCATTTGCGTTAAATACAATCTCAAAACGATCATTAAACTCTCCTGCCTCAGATGTAAATGTATAGTCAGATTCGCCTAAATCATGTATTGCACTTAATAAATTATCCTTAAGATAGATGCTGTTACTATTTAAGAACTCACCTTCAAAGTGATCAATAGATAATGTATAAGTTGTAGTCGCCTCAATAGTAGTACTTAACCCTAGCTTAATAACCTCATTTTCATTAATACGATTCATATTTTTACCTTGAATCACATACTTAGTGTCATCGTTATCTATACTGCTGTATAATGCGGCAGCATAATCAGGCGTTAATAATTTGGGAGCATCATAAGACATGCCATCAAATGCATCAGTAGCATTTTCCACATAGCCCACTAATATTTGATTAAATACGCCATTATCAGAGGTTAAATTTACCCAAAGTTTGTTTTCCAAAGGATTACTAGCACTAACTTTAGATTTTTTAGTAGAAGAGCCTTTAAAGAATTGCCCATTACTAGATGCGTCCGTTGAACGCATGGCATTAGTAAACGTGGCTGAATGCCCCGAAGGGCTAGTAAGACTATTTATAGCTGGGATAAAGAACCCTTGACCTGAGGCTACATAACCATTTGGCGCAACGCCACTACCTCCCGCTGTTCCTCCTGTACCAATAGTAAATACAGCGTAGTCGTCTAGATTTAAATTTTCAGCATTATTACCTGGGTTGCCAGAATCTGGTGGAGATGCTTGAGACCAAAAGTAAGCTACTCCCTCTAACACAGAATTATTAGCTAAATGGAATGCCACAAAATCAATAGCAGATGGGTAAGGGTTTCCTATAAAATTCCAACGCATATTAGGATTTCCAGCCCCATAGGTAATAGGTACGGTGATGTCTCCGGTATTAAATGCACCAGTAAATGAAATATTATCTGCTCTAGGGTATGATCCCGAACTTGAACGTTCTCCTGCTACAGCAAAGCCTATTCCTGGTGTCATTGTATCACCAGCTCCAGCAATTTCCCAATCATTACCATCATCATCAATATCATCACCATCGGTATCTACAAAATTAGCGGCATTAAAGCTATAGCTCCAATCAAATAGTACATTAGGGAAGACATTGCCAATCGTTTCTCCAACTACAGGAGAACCCCAATACGTATAGTAATACCATTCTGTTTTAACTGGAGTCGTTTTGTTTAAAGTAGCTGTTCCTGTAAACGTTCCTGCTGAAGCACCAACACCATTTTGAACAAAATTCCCACCAGTTTCAACCGTTAAGGTTCCATTTACAACAACATCATTTTCAATAAAAACAAAGGTGTTATCAGAAACGGTTAATGATCCTGTTGTTGGGTTAATGGTTAAACTACAGCCATTAAAGCTACCATTTGTTCCCGTTATATAACTAGTTGCAATAACAACATCGGTACTTGCATCAGGCGTTCCTCCAAACCAAGCGCCTCCACTCCATGTTACAGTTCCTCCTGCACAAATTCCTGGAATTGTACAAGTAAAGAAAACACCAATAGGTAGCCCTAAAGTTTGTCGTACCCCATTGCTTCCCGACCAGTTTGCGTTATCTGCTGTAGCCGCCAGTATTAATGATTGGTCTGCTAAAACAGAGTAATTATAAATAACGTTATCTTGAGAAAGAGCAATTGCATTTGCACCATCAGTTAAACCAGCAGGTACCGCACTTGAACTACTTCCAGTAGCATCTGTCCAGCCCGTAGGAGTGGCAAAATGAAATCCAAAAAGAAATTGAGGAGATTCTGTAGTACTTTGAAAGGCAATAATTTGATCGCCACCAGCACCAAGTGCAAAGTTAGTTTCAGATTCTACAGCAACTCCATCTGCAAGGGGAGATACCGACCATGTATCGCTACCAGTATCTGTAATTATAATTTCCGTACCACAACTCAGGTCTCTAGATGCTGTCCATGTTAGGAAGCCTTCTCCAATTGTATTTCCATTAGCATTGCTGAAACTAAAATTTCTAAAATTCCCGGCGGCAATCCATCCACAATCTGTAAAGTTGATTTGAGTACCACTCACGATATCTTCTAATAAAACAAAAGAAAATTCGTCAGGATCATCTGCATTAGCTCCAGTAATGGCAACATCACCTGCAGAAAGGACAGTAGCGTTACAAGTAAATGAACCACTAGGAATTCCTAAAGTTTGACGTATACTATTATCTCCAGTCCATTCACCAGGAGTTGTTATTGCCCCTAAGATTAATGACGAATTTCCTGTAACATTATACTTATAAACAAAATTATCTCTATTTCTAGCAAAGGCATTTACACCATCGGTTAATCCTGCTGGCACCGCACTAGAACTACCACCTGTAGCGTCAGTCCAACCATTACCATTACCATAATGAGTCCCAAATAAAAATGTAGGGGATCCTATGGTGCCTTGAAAAGCAATTACTTGATCTGCACCTCCAAGAGCAAATCCATCTTGTATTTCAACAGCTGTTCCAAGTGAGGCTGTATATACATTTGAACCAGCAAAGGTTTCACCAATAATAATTTCTTCACCACAATTTACATCCCCCGGAGCTATCCATTTCAAAAATCCTTCTCCAATTTGATTCCCATTAGTATTGTTAAAAGCAAAGTTTCTAAAATTCCCGGCAGATTGCCAACCACAATCTGTAAAGTTAATTTCAGTACCACTAACAACGTCTGTCAACAATACAAACGAAAATTCGTCAGGATCATCTGAATTAACACCAGTTATAGCAACATCACCTGCTCCAAGAATAGTGGTAGCATCACAAGTAAAAGAAAGACCACTTGGAAGTCCTAAGGTTTGAAAGACAGAATTACTACCAAGCCAATTACCAGAATCAGCCAAAGCAGCCAAGATTGATGGAGCGTTTCCTGTAACATTATATCTATAAACAATATTATCTCTATTTCTAAAAACGGCGTTTACTCCATCTGTAAGTCCAGATGGGACAGCACTAAATCTAGTATTTGTAGCATCTGTCCAACCTGTATTAGTTGCAAAATGTACTCCAAAAATGAACGTAGGAGCTACAGTGGTCCCTTGAAAGGCAAATAGCTGGTCTCCGTTTCTTAACAGATCAAATCCAAGATCTAATACTGCAACCGTACCTATTGATGCGGTATAAGTGTTAGCACCTGTCTCTTCTATAATGATTTCTGTTCCACAATCTAAAGCACTAGGAGCTGTCCAAGTAATAGCACCTTCGCCTATAGTGCCAGTGCCTATATTTAAGTTTCTAAAAGCACCAGAAGATGTCCAACCACAATCTGTAAAATGAATTTCAGTGCCACTGTCTATATCCGTTAACAAAATAAAAGAGAATTCGTCAGTTGTATCAGAAGGTGTTTGTGTTTCTGCGTTTATACCTGTAATAGCAATATCGCCTGCACTAAGAATGGTCTGCCCAAACCCAAAACTAAAGGTTAAAAGTAAGAGTAATAATAAAGTAGTTTTTTTCATTACAGTAAATTTATGAGGGAAATTATATGCCGTAAAGTTAATCTTTTTATTTTAGACATCAAATGATGAACAAAAAAACCTACACTGTACAAGAGGCCACTAAAAAAATGGAACATTATTGTGCTTATCAAGAGCGGTGCCATCAAGAGGTACGCCAAAAACTTGAAGCTATGTCCATGATACCCGAGGCTATAGATATGATTATGGTACATCTTTTAGAGCATAATTATCTTAATGAAGCTCGTTTTGCTGAAACATTTGTACGTGGTAAGTTTAGAATAAAGCATTGGGGGCGCCAACGTTTAAGAATAGAATTAAAGAAAAGAGATATTTCTAATATCAACATCAATCATGCGCTTGCGGAAATTGACGACGCCCAATATTTGGTGGTGTTTTCTGAACTGGCTCAAAAAAAAGCGCATAGTTTAAAAGAATCTAATGTATTTAAAAGGCGTAAAAAATTCATTGATTATTTTTTATATCGTGGTTGGGAGTCGCATTTCGTCTATGAAAAAGCTTATGAGCTGATTAAATAATGAATTCGTTAATTAATAAAAAAGGGTAAAACATTTGTTTTACCCTTTTTTATTAGACTTTTTTGGTTCTTATAAGTTGAAAGAAGCACCAATATTAGCCGTGAATTGATTATGAATTTTTTCTGCAGGCGTGAGTGTTCCTGTATCATATTTAGCTAAAGGCACATTAAGTTCCGTATAAACACCAAACCCACTGCTAAAAAAGTAGCGCATACCTAAATGTCCACCAAAGTTTTTTAAACTTAAGTTTAAACCTGGGTAAATGTCAAAGTTTTCATCAATATTAATAACATTTCCTAAGTTGGCATTAAAACGAGCTTTTATATCTATACGGTCCTTAAAATCGGCGTCAATATTTTCATTTACCCCTAATGCATAAGCGCCTGAAAGTCCTATTGACATATTTTCTCCTACACCGTAATCATAAGAAAGATTGATACCCGTTGCGTTGTTTTGCAGATTAACACCAACTTGAAATTTATTGTCGTTAGCACCAATAAATGCTTGAGAATTAACAAATGTAACGCATAAAACTGCGATTATAAAAAGTGACTTTTTCATGATTTGAGATTTTAGTTTGAGCGTGTAAAGATATTATAACTTAAAAGAAATCAAACTAAAAACTACAAGTGTTTATGAGTTCTTATAATGGCCTGATCATTTTTCCAATCAATCCACTTTTGCCCTTTAATTCGGCGCATTACATTATCATAATTGCGCATAATAAAAACGTTGTAAACAGCTTTACTAAAGTTTTTGGGATTTCTGGCTATAGCCCGCAGGCTTAAAGAAAAACCTGGCGTAACATACCGCATATAATGCCAATACCCTTCGGGCATATATAATACTTCTCCATGATTTAGTTCTGTTTTAAAGCCTTTAGCTTTTTTGAGCATGGGCCATTTTTTAAAATCAGGATTTTTAAAGTCTATATCTTCTCTAGTAATTAATGAATGCGGAATTTTATATAAATACTGGTTTTGGTCTTGATCGAACAAAATAACCTCTTTTTTTCCTTCAAAATGGAAATGAAAAATATTAGCCAAATCTATATCATAGTGCATGAAGGTATGGGAATCTTGTCCACCAAAAAATAACATTGGAATCCCTTTCATAAGTCGTAATCCGAAATCTGGGAAGCTAAAATCTTTTTGAAGCGTAGGTATTTCCTTTAAAGCATTCCATAAAAAAATTCGGAATTTAGTAGGTTCTCTTTTAAGCAAATCAATATAAGCGCTAAGCTTCATTTTAGCATGTGGTTCATTAAACCCATCTTTATAATCTACAGGTCTATCATCATAGAGCTGTACAGTAATATCCCCGCCAATGCTTTTTATATAATCAAGGCTCCATTTGGTATAAGCAGGCCAATCTTCAATAGCGTGCTCAATAACAACTGGTTTTTGTGGTTTAAAATAATGGTTTAAAAAATCCGCTTTAGTAATGGTTTTTACTCGAGGAACTTCCTTAAGATTTAATGCCAAAGTTTAGTTTGTTTTGTATAACAAAGTTAAGAAAAAGGGACTTAATTTAAAATACTTATTTGCCTGTTAACCTGCAAGTCGGGTATAGGTTAGAAATTCTCAATCACACATTTATGTTTGATTTATCCTATAATCAATAACGCAAAACACATATTCAAAAAAATAAAGTTATTTAAGCACTTTAGCTTTCGTTTTTGCAGCCTCGTTTCTTTCAATAGTATGTTCTGGTCTTGTCCATTTAGGTTTTTCACCAAGTGCTTCAAGCTGCGAATCTTGAGCTTCCACCGTTTGCGGTTGTACTTTTTTAGTAAATGGCTTTTGAGGTTTCATTCCGAGTAAGGTAAACATTTCCATATCTTCGTTTACATCAGGATTAGGAGTGGTTAATAACTTATCTCCAGCAAAAATAGAATTTGCCCCTGCAAAGAAACACATAGCTTGACCTTCTCGAGTCATTTGCGTTCTACCAGCGCTTAAACGTACCTGAGTTTCTGGCATAACTATTCTTGTAGTAGCAACCATACGCACCATATCCCAAATGGATACAGGTTTTTGGTCCTCAAGAGGGGTGCCTTCAACAGCAACTAAGGCGTTAATAGGGGTTGATTCTGGTTGCGGATTTAATGTAGAGAGCGCTACAAGCATTCCTGCTCGGTCTTCTATATTTTCTCCCATACCAATAATACCACCGCTACAAACAGTTACATTGGTTTTACGCACATTATCAATAGTATCTAAACGGTCTTGATAACCACGAGTAGAGATTACTTCTTTATAATATTCTTCAGAAGAATCTAAATTGTGATTGTAAGCATATAAACCTGCTTCTGCTAAACGTTTTGCTTGGTTTTCAGTTACCATACCTAGTGTACAGCAAACTTCCATGTCTAATTTATTAATAGTGCGTACCATTTCAAGCACTTGATCAAACTCTTGACCATCTTTAACATTTCGCCATGCAGCACCCATGCAAACACGAGAGCTTCCTGTTGATTTTGCCCGTAAAGCTTGTGCTTTAACTTGCTGTACAGACATTAAATCATTCCCTTCAATATCTGTATGGTAACGAGCCGCTTGCGGGCAATATCCGCAATCTTCAGAACATCCACCTGTTTTAATAGATAATAGAGTACTTACTTGAACCACATTAGGGTCATGATTAACTCTATGCACTGTAGCTGCTTCGTAAAGCAATTCCATAAATGGTTTGTTATATATCTCTAGAATTTCTTCTTTAGTCCAGTTGTGTCTAGTCTCGCTCATAAAGCCTTCATGTTAATTAACGATTCAAAAATACTAATAATATTGCGATATGTTTTTAGTTTTTACTTAATAAAATACTAACTGCATTTCCACCGAAGCCAACCGCATTAACAAGAATATGTTTTAAGGTTTGCGGTGTGTTTTGTTCTTCTATATAAGGGATACCAATGAATTTTTGATGCTGTAGCATTAAAACAGCTAATTCAATGTTTAGAGCTCCGGAGGCTCCAAAGGTGTGACCTATCTTCCATTTGTTGGTGGTTAAAGCAGGTGTTTTGTTACAAAATATTTTTTCTATGGCCTTAAATTCTGACAAATCTCCTTTTACTGTGCCCGGAGCATGCATGACGATAGCGTCTACTTTATCTGGATCTAACGACCCTAGAGCCATTTTCATTGATTTTTGAAAGCATTTAGCATCGCTAGAAATAGAAATATTATGCTTCAGTATTTCAGTAGCATAACCAAATCCAGTAATTATAGCAAGTGCATTTTTTTTAACACCGCTTTCTAAACAGGCCATAGATGCACCTTCTCCTAAAACCATACTGTTTTTGGTTTTATTGAAGTCTAAAGCACGACAAGGAAAATCATTTTGTTTTTGAGCGTATATTTTTAAGGCTTGCATTTGGGCAATTGTAAAAGGCGTAAGAGGTGCTTCGCTACCTCCAACCAAAAATTTATTACACATGCCTGAATTTATCCATGCAATGCCGTTTAACATGGCATGTAAAGCTGTGGAACAGGTTATAGAATGACTAATTTCTGGACCTTGAGTTTGCAAATCATGAGCTACCCATGATGAAATATTACCTAGTGTTGTGGTTGGGGAACTTAGAGTTTCTGCTTTATTGTTTTTTAGAAATGAATCATAGTAGGTTTCAAAAAGGGCAGTCGCACCTCTTGAAGATCCAATATTAATTCCGAAATTATCAGAACCATTCCAATTTGCGTCTTTTATGGCTTGTCTTGAAGCATAAATAGCATATAAAACGGAGTTATCTAGTGATTTATATTTACTATCAGACTGTTTTAATGTCTGAATATCTTTTTTTGCATTTTCAGGAATTTCAGCAACAACAATGGATTTGCCTATAACTTCTCTAGTTGTTAGGCAATGGTTGTTGTTTTGGTAAGTTTCCCAGGTTTCTTCAATTGTTTTTCCCAATGGAGAAACAGATGAAATAGCAGTAATGGAAATAGGTTGTTGCAAGGCCATTTATTTTTCACAAAAATAAGAGTTAAAGGTTTCTATTTTGGTAAACATCAATAAATTATTTTTAGATGTAACATTAGTCTAATTTTGTAGACCTATTTGGTGTAAATTAAGTAAAATGAAAAAGGTAAGTGCCTATAAATATGTTGATGAGGCTATTTCTGCTTTAGATAATGGAGGTAGATTTTATAATGTTTTAACGAAGGCTAATGATGGCATTATTTCTCAGGCCGAATTAGGAAAAGTTGGAGGCGTATTCTCAGATAAGCAGAAAATGATTTTATTTTTAGAAATGGCTATGTTTAATTTGAACGATAGTCAGAAAAAGATGGTGTTTTCTAAATTGGAGAGTAAATTACAGAATACTTACAAGAAATTTAGACCATCTAAAATGTTGCCATTTGAGGCAAATAATAGGGCTAAATTAACTGAAAGTGCTATTATTACAGGGGTTGCTAAATGGATAACCTCCAAAACAGATTTTAATGGTTTTATAATGATTCCGATAGTTGCTGGAAAAGTCACCACATTTACTATGGTTCCTTTAATTGATGCGTATGATGTTTATGAAATGAGAGATCATTCAACTTCAGAAGTATTCTTAATAGCGCACGCAAGAAGTAAAGAAAAACTTCCTGAAGCTAAAATTCAAGTAGCAGGTATTTTTAAAGAATTGAAAACAAGTAAGGATGAGGACTTCGATTCTAAACTATTTCTAGAAGCACTTTATTATTCGGACATTTCTAAAAGTTAATTTTTTTATGATGAAATGTTTACTTAGAATTAAATGATGTCCAAAGCATCTTCAATGATTCTGTAAACTTTATTTAGCTGTTTTTTAGTGATAACATAAGGCACCTGAATGTAAATGGTATTCCCTAGCGGACGTAAAAAGACGCCATTATCCATAAAAAACTTTAAAAGTTTATCTCGTAAATCACCATAACGATCCATTTTAGTGTTTAGGTCTAGGGCAAATATCACCCCCAGAAATCTAGCTGTTTTTACTTTAGGGTGGTTTTTAATTATGTTTTTAAAAGCTTTATGTGATTGCTCAATCCTCTTAATGCTCTTTTGAATGTCTTCTGAAGTTAATAATTCTATACCCGCAATGGCAGCAGCACAAGCTACAGGATTTGCAGAATAGGTATGGCAATGAAAAAAGCCTTTGCTAATATCATCACTTAAAAAACCATCATAAATGTCTTGAGTACAGGATGTAATGGCCATTGGCAATAATCCGGCGGTTAATGCTTTGCTCAAACAGATAATATCTGGTTTGGTTTCTATATAATCTGAAGCGAAATAGTTGCCTGTTTTACCAAAACCAGTCATGACTTCATCGGCGATAGTGAGAATATTTTGAGATTTGAAGTATTCTAAAATTAAGTTTAATCCTACGGCATCATGAATTTTCATACCTGCGGCACCTTGTATTAAAGGTTCATAAATAAAACCTGCCATTTTAAATTCTGACGTGTATTGTTTTAGCAGATTTAAAATTTCTGTTTGATTTGTGCCATCTGGAGTTGGAATGCGTTTTACTTCAATAAGAAAATCTTCAAAAGGACCGTTGTAAACAGACAATCCTGAAACTCCCATGGCTCCAAAAGTGTCGCCATGAAACCCGTTTTCAAAAGCTATAAATGTTGAACGCTTTTCACCTTTATTAAAATAAAATTGCAGAGCCATTTTAATAGCAGCTTCTACGGCTGTAGAACCGTTGTCATTAAAATAGATTTTATTCTGATTATTAGGTAATATTTTTATGAGCTCTTCAGACAGTTTAACAGCAGGTTCATGTGTAAAATCACTAAACATAACATGATCTAGCTGTTGCATTTGGTTTGAAACTCGACTAGTAATATAGTCGTTGCAATGGCCATACATGCAAGTATACCAAGATGCAATGGCATCTATGTATTCATTACCATCTTCATCCATTAAAATACATCCTTTGGCTTTTACAATAGCTAAACTTTCAGGGTTTAACTGGTGTTGTTTTAGCGGATGCCAAAGGTGTTTTTTATCGCGGTCTTTTAATGTCATAATTTATCTTTAAACAATGCGGCATATTCTCTAACTACATTGGAATCAAAGTAGGGTTCTTCGTCAATTCTACCAATTACAGGAACTTGCGTCATTTTAATTATAATGTCTTCCGTTGACTTATGTTCATTTCCGCTGAAAATAATAGCGACCTCAAACCCATTATTTTTTAACAAGTTTACCGTTAAAAGTGTGTGGTTGATGCTCCCTAAGTAATGTCTAGAAATTACAATCACTTTATAACTGGGTTTAACTAAGTCAAAAACAGTGTTTTTGTTATTTAGCGGGACCAGTAGTCCTCCTGCACCTTCAATCACTAAATGGTTATCTGTTTTTGGAGGCTTAATAGTGTTGAGATCAATTTCAATATTATCAATAGCTGCAGCTCCATGCGGACTCATTGGTGTGTTTAGCGCATAAGCATTAAGGTGAAATTTGGATTTGGAGTTTGAAACTAAACGTTTAACTGTTTTGGTATCGCAATTATCTAACTCGCCAGCTTGTACAGGTTTCCAATAATCGGCTTGTAAAGCTTCTGTAATTATAGCTGAGGCTACTGTTTTTCCAACATCGGTTGATATGCCCGTTACAAAATAGGTGCTCATTAAAAAATAGTTTGGCAATTATTACACATGTGCTTTGACTTTTCGAAAAAAGGGAATAGCATATAAAAAATATTTTTTCTATCAGGAGGAGCCATTAATATTTTAGTGGATTGGCATTTCGGGCAGTGGATGTCATTGCCATTTTCATCTTTACGATAGCGTCTTATATTATTGTAGATTTCGGTAGCTATTTCTAAATCCTTTTTATGAACTAATAACTTAACACCACCAATAGCTTGACTTAATAAAGGGTCTGTGTCAATGGTTTTTTCATCGGCCAACATGGTTTTAATCCCTTCTGAGTCTAGTTTTGCTTTTGTGATTTGTGCCTCGCTAGAATATTCAAATATTGCCAACACAGTAAAATGATCATTCATCCATTTAAATTTACGCAACAAAGGTAGCCAACAAGCTTAAGACTTCCGAAATTTCTTTTTTAGTATTGTAGGCATGAAGGCAGAAGCGTAAACGTTCTTGACCTTCTGGTATGGTTGGCGATAATATAGGCTTAACGTTAAAGCCTGAATTTTGCAATGTTTTAGAGATAGATTTTACATGATCATTTCCTGGAATAACACAACAATGAATAGCGGAATTACTATGAATAAAAATGGATTTTAGGGTGTTGTTTTTAATCTCAGTTTTGAAATGTTTAATGTTTTCATGCAGCAGCTTTTGTGAATTTGATGTTATTAACTCGTTATATGAAGCATGAATAGTAGCTAAGCTATGCGGAGGTAATGCCGTTGTGTAAATGAAACTACGTGAAAAATTTATTAGGTATTGTTTTAAGGAATCATTGCATAAAATAGCAGCGCCATGGCAACCCATGGCTTTTCCATAAGTTATAATACGGGCAAAAGTTTTAATATTAGATTCTTGAATAAGACCTATTCCATGTTCTCCAAAAACACCAATGGTGTGAGCTTCATCAACAATTAATAGGGCTTTGTATGCCGTGCATAGTTTGGATAGTTTACCTAAGTTGGGAGTGTCTCCATCCATTGAAAATACAGATTCGGTAACCACATAAACGGTTTGTGTAGGTTCTGAAATTAATTCAGAATAACGAATAAGTAATTGTTCTAAGGATTCTAAATTATTATGCTTAAACTTGTAGGATTTAGCATGATTCATGCCCATTCCGTCTCGAATAGAGGCATGTATATGTTCATCATATAAAATGATATCGCCACGTAAAGGTACACTTGAAAAGAAGCCTATATTGGCATCATAACCTGAGTTGTAAATTAAAGCGGCTTCACTGCCATGAAAATTGGTGATCATATCTTCAACTATAGAATAAGTACGATGATTTCCTGAGAGTAATCTAGACCCTGTAGATCCATTTTCAATGATGTTATGTTTAATCAAAAATTGATGGCTGTTTTTAAAAATGGTTTTATGCTTTGAAAACCCTAAGTAATCGTTAGATGAGAAATCAACCAAATCAGTTTTGGCACGAAGTTGCCTCAATGCGTTATTCGCTTTGCGAGCTTCTATTTTTTTTTGAAGTTGTTTAGGGAGGTTTTTCATCTAAAAGCAAATATAAATAATGCTTAGGTTTTTTATCAATTTAATATTTTTAATAAAAAATTATTGTTTTTCGATAATTTAATATATATTTGTTATCGTTAAACAATAATCATGAAAGATAACACCAAAATTTTAGCCATAATAACATATGTTCTTTTAGTAGCATCGGCAAGTATACTGCTTAATGACATAAGAGAGTTTGATTTTAATCAGTTTAAAGCATTTCAAAACTGGACTAGTACAGTAAATAAAAATGAAAGTTGGTTTAGGTCTGAAAACGCGATTAAGTGGAGTTACTATGCCATTAGCGTTGGACTCTTTTTTCTGCGAGGTTACTTAATTTATGGCTTTGCTCATTTTTTACCCATTTTAAAAGAAGTTGAGTTAGGTCATTATTTTAGTGATAAGAATATTAAAAATTTTAAAAAAATTGGTAATGTGTTTATCACTTATACGATCAATATACTAGTGCTTAGGTATTTCCTCTCGGCACTTAATGCAGATTCTTTTCACTTTTTAAATGAACTAAAAATAGAGTTTACTTTTCTAATTCCAGCAGGTTTGGCTTTCTATATTCTAGCTGAGATTTTTAAACGTGCTAAGGAAACTGAAGAAGAAAATAAATTAACCATATAGTATGCCAATAATAGTAAACCTAGATGTAATGCTTACTAAGCGCAACATGAAAAGCAAGGAATTGGCTGAAATTATAGGCATAACTACTGCTAATATGTCTATTTTAAAATCAGGTAAGGCTAAAGCGGTCCGCTTTTCTACATTAGAAGCTGTTTGTAAGGCTTTATATTGTCAGCCGGCTGATATTTTAGAATATGTTGAAGATTAAAATTGTATTTTTGAAGTGATCTACAATTCTATATTTAGCGTAATGAAAACTTATTTTTTTATTTTTCTATTTTTTATTTCTTGTATTGGTTTTGCTCAAAACAATTACATTGTTAAAACAGAGGATGGGCGGCGTGTTTTATTGAAAGCAGATTATACATGGGAGTATATAGATTTAGAAGTTCCTGCTGAAAAATCTACAGATTCTACCATAGTTGCTGGAACCCTACCAACCATATCTAAAACATGTAATCTTGCTCCAGATTTTGTTGAACCAAAGTTGAATAGTAAAATTCAATCGCAATTAAAAAAAGGGCGTGCTACCATGAAGCATGTAAAAAAGAAAGTAGCAAAAGATTATAATTGTACTGAGGCCGAGGTTATTTTAATATCCTATAAAGAACAGAAAGAAAGCGGTGCTTATATTTTTTGTGCTAATGGTGTTAAGGTGGCCTATAAACGCATGGGGACAAGTATAATGAAAAAAGGGAAGTTATTTTAGCAATCCACTGTTTCATTAGTTTTCATACCTTTCTATAAGAAAGCCAATACTGTAATGAGAAGGTAGATTAATTCTTAACAGAAAGTTGTTACTAGTCTATGAGTACGATTGTTAAAGAAAATATAGATGAAATTAAGAAGATACTTAAGAATCTTTAGTAACTTTATAGCAGAGAGATGCATTGTTTCGTTCAAATTGATAAAAAATGATATTACATAAGCCTACTGAACTAACTTTTTTTGATCCCAAATTCACCGATGATCTTGGTGCC
This sequence comes from uncultured Algibacter sp., assembly GCF_947495925.1. Taxonomy (GTDB): domain Bacteria; phylum Bacteroidota; class Bacteroidia; order Flavobacteriales; family Flavobacteriaceae; genus Algibacter_E. The sequence goes on along the minus strand of NZ_CANMAU010000001.1, from coordinate 487,591 downwards.
TTGTTTTTTGATACCGGAATTTCTTGTGGATTTCCTTCGCCTACTGAGGATTTGGGGCAACAGGAACGTCTTTCTTTAGATGCGGAGCTTGTTAAAAATAAAGAAACAACTTTTTACGCTCGGGTAAGTGGACAATCTATGATTGGAGCAGGGTTAGAGGATAATGATTTGTTGGTTATTGATAGGAGTTTAGAGCCGGCTAATAATAAAATAGCTGTATGTTTTTTAGATGGTGAGTTCACTGTAAAACGTTTAAGAGTTGATAAGGAAGAAATTTGGTTACAGCCTGAGAATCCTAACTACCCTATTATAAGAGTTACAGAAGATAACGACTTTGTGGTCTGGGGTATTGTTACCAATGTGATTAAAAAGGTTTAGTTATAAATAAAGACAAAAAAAAGCGAAATCATTGATTTCGCTTTTTTTATTTATCGTATGAAATGAAACTTAGTCTGCTAATATGATAGCTTTGTTATCTTTCATTTCTAGAGTTCCCGAGTTTATTGTAACAGTTAGAACTTTGTCATCATCAGCATGTGGTAATACCTTACCATGTAGCTGATCAAAAACTAAATGACTTTGAGTATGTGTGTGAATTTTAATGACACCATCTTTTAGCAAAGAAACAATAGGTGCGTGATTATTTAACATTTGAAATTCACCATTAATACCTGGTACTGTTACAGAGTCAACTTCCGAACTAAATAAGGTGGCTTCTGGTGATACAATTTCTAAATACATATTTATTGGTATTTATTATTGGTTGTTGTTAATGTCTTTTAATAATCAGTAACTAACAACTGTTAACTAATTATGCTTCAGCAAGCATTTTCTCTCCAGCTTCAATAGCTTCTTCAATAGTACCTTTAAGGTTGAATGCTGCTTCTGGTAAGTGATCTAATTCACCATCCATAATCATGTTAAAACCTTTAATAGTTTCTTTAATATCAACTAATACACCAGGGATACCTGTAAATTGCTCAGCTACGTGGAAAGGTTGAGATAAGAAACGTTGAACACGTCTTGCTCTGCCTACAGCCATTTTATCTTCTTCAGATAATTCTTCCATACCAAGAATTGCAATAATATCTTGTAATTCTTTGTAACGTTGCAATAACTCTTTTACACGTTGAGCACAAGCATAGTGATCATTCCCTAAAATATCAGCAGTTAAAATTCTTGAGGTAGAATCTAATGGATCTACCGCAGGGTAAATACCTAACTCCGCAATTTTACGAGATAATACTGTTGTAGCATCTAAGTGAGCAAAGGTTGTTGCAGGAGCCGGATCTGTTAAATCATCCGCAGGTACGTAAACCGCTTGTACAGATGTAATAGAACCTCTTTTAGTTGAAGTAATACGTTCTTGCATGGCACCCATTTCTGTTGCTAAGGTTGGTTGGTAACCAACGGCAGAAGGCATACGACCTAATAGTGCAGATACCTCTGAACCAGCTTGAGTAAAACGGAAAATATTATCTACGAAGAATAATACATCTTTTCCTTGTCCTTCTCCAGCACCATCACGGAAATATTCAGCAATCGTTAAACCTGATAAGGCAACACGAGCACGTGCTCCAGGAGGCTCATTCATTTGTCCGAATACGAACGTTGCTTTAGAATCTTTCATTGCAGATTTATCTACTTTTGATAAATCCCATCCTCCATCTTCCATAGAATGCATAAAGTCATCACCATATTTGATAATACCTGACTCTAACATCTCTCTTAAAAGATCATTTCCTTCACGAGTTCTTTCACCTACACCAGCAAATACTGATAAGCCACCGTGACCTTTTGCAATATTGTTAATCAACTCCTGAATTAATACTGTTTTACCTACACCAGCACCACCAAATAAACCAATTTTACCACCTTTTGCATAAGGCTCAATAAGGTCAATGACTTTAATACCTGTAAATAAAACTTCTGTAGAAGTTGATAAATCTTCAAATTTAGGAGCCTGACGGTGAATTGGTAAACCTGCATCATCTGCTTTAGGTAAATCTCCAAGACCATCAATAGCATCTCCAATTACATTAAATAAACGTCCGTAAACATCATCACCAATTGGCATTTGGATAGGAGCACCGGTTGCAGAAACTTCAGTTCCTCTACTTAAACCATCAGAAGAATCCATTGCGATGGTACGAACAGTATCTTCACCAATGTGAGATTGTACTTCTAGTACTAATAAAGAACCATCGGGTCTTTTAATTTCTAATGAATCGTAAATTTTTGGAAGCTCTGATCCAGCAGCGAATTCAACATCGATAACTGGTCCTACTATTTGTGCAACTTTTCCTGTAACTTTAGACATTACTTATGTGTTTAATATTATGCGACTTAATTGCGTGAAAACTCTTTTTGTTTTCGCGCTGCAAAGATATATTTTTTAATTTAAAATGAAAGTTCTTTTTTCTAGCTTTTTTGCAATAAAAAAAGACCTTCAATTTGAAGGTCTTTTTACTATATTCTTGATAGTTTATTGTGGTGGTAATAAAGGAGAATAATTGGTAGGATATGTTCCAATGTCTACTAAATTACCCGAAGCTTCAAAATTAGACCCATAAGTAGCATCAATAGCCTTCATAAATTCATTGGCAACTAAGGCGTAGCCCCTAGAGGTTAAGTGGACACCATCTAAAGAAAAAGCGCCTCCTGTTATTAAACCAGAGGTTAAGGTGAAATTATTTGAAGTAATACCTGTGGTTGATAATTCTGTGAGCAATGCGTTAGCATCAACAAAAGCCAATCCAGCTTGAGTTGCGGCAGTTTCAATGGTAGTATTAAAATTATCAATAGCCATCTTAATCTCAGATTGTTCGCTCGGTAAAAGAACCCATTTATCAATTAATGGTAGTGTAATACCTTCTACTGAAAATTGGTCGGCTACTTCCTTTGATAATCCAAGTCCTTGCAATGCCTGAGATGAGAATTCATTAACCGTTCCAATTATTGAGCCGCTTGTTAATACTAATAAATCATTTTCATTGGTTTGCCTTACAGTTCCATAGGCATTTCCAAAAAGACCGGCCACAAGGGGTACAGCTTCAACAGGTAAACCAAACGATTGTACTAATAAAGCAAATTCAGGACTATTACTTAGTATAGTTCTTATTTCTTCTGATAAATCTTTTAGAGTCTCATCGTATATTAATAGGGGGTTAGGGCCATCTGTTGTAAGTAAGTCAACTCTGTCTGGTTCTCCATAAGCCGTAAAAATATCTTTCAAAATACCGTATAATTGGGCATTTAGTTGAGGTATTTGTTCAGCGAGATCCGCTTGACACTCATCGGTAGGGTCCAATGCATCCCAGGTTACGGTAGTAAAATGGGCAATATCTGTTACATAAGGAATATTAGCTACAATACCTTTGGCGCCACCAGATGTTAAAGTGGCAATTATGGCTCCGTAAGTTTGATTAAAACCAACCCCTGGTGGGCCATCAACTGGAGTAATAGGATTTGAGCCATCACCGCCAGAAGTTGCATAACCTAGAACATCGTTATTTCCAATCCATAAAGAAAAGAATGTTGGCGCTTGAGCCATAGAAAGCTCCAATACGCTTGCATTTGGTGTAGAGCCAGTCATTCTTATGAAATAAGGATTTGCAGCAGTAGGGAAATTTGCAATGTTTCCATATCCAGGTGCTAGTAAATGAAAACTCTTTGCCAACGGAACCCCCATGTTATTAAATGGGCCTGTAGGGTTATTTAGAACAATATCTGTGGAAACTGTTACCGGGCCTATAATATCATCTAACCTTTTAGGCGTTGGATCTCCGCTACAGTCATTTTGACCTACAGCAAATCGTGGACTTGCAATTCTAGTTCCATTAAGTGCTAAACCTCCATTATTGTCACTTACAAGTGGTTGCGTAAATTCTCCACCACCGATTAAAGCAAATTTTTCGGATAAAATTTTTGGAAATGATTTCTCTTGAGCTGCTAGAAAAACGGTGCCGTCTGAAAGTCCTGATGTTAAAGAGTTTCCTACGGATACATATTTAGAAAAATCTGCTTCTCCTGCAATCAATGCAGGTAACTGAACATCTTCCTCAATAGGAATGTTGTTGTCTCTTAAAACGTCTTCAGGAGAATTACATGCTGTAACCCCCATAAAGATTAATAGAATGACGATATATTTTGTGTTCATGATTTTCTTTTTCATTTTATTAGTTATTAATTGTCCATGAGAGATAGAACATTGACCCAATATTACCAGTACCAAATGCTGTAAAATATTCTTCTCCAAGTAAATTGGTAGCTCCTGCCTTAAATGAAGATTTAAAACTTGGTAGCCTTAGGTTAATCTGAGCATCAACAACATGGAATTCTGGAACTAAACCATTACCAAATGTGGCTTCCCAGAAATAATTATCACTAAACCTATACGCCACATTAAATCCAAAATTTTTAAATAAATCGGTATTACCAAAAGAAGCCTTAAACTTATGTTCAGGCGTGTTAAAATTAGTCGTAAAATCTGGGAACATTTGACGATCAAAATCTAATTTGGCATAGGTGTAACTTCCTCCTAAATCAAAATTCCCAAATATTTTAGTTGATATCCCAATAGATGCTCCATAAGAATTAACATCGGCCGGAGAATTGGTATATGTACTCCATGCTTGGTAATCATCATTAGCTATGGCAGCAATAGAAAGACCACCATCGCCCGCAGTACCATAAAAAGGAGATATAACAACTTCTTGAGATATAAAATCTTTATAACTATTATAATAAGCACTAAAATCTACAACGACACCGTCAAATTTTCCTCTATAACCAACTTCTGCAGAAGTTACTTGCTCTGGTTTTATTAAATCAGGATTGGCAACTTTAAGGTCTTCTGGATTTTTAGAGTCTCCAAATGCCTGTACAGAACTTGCTTTGTATGAGTTTTCATAAGCAACTCGTCCTGTTTGAGTAACTGAACCGGGTTGACCAATAGCTTGTCCTTCATTACTAATTTCAAATGTTCGAACATAGCGATCTAAGTTACTTGGGGCTGCTCCAATTAAAATGGCTCTTCCGGCATCAAGACCTATGAATAGATCTTGCGTAGTCGGGTTTCTAAAACCTGTTTGAACTGAAGCTCTTATATTATGATTTCTATTTACGGTTAAACCTGCTGATAGTCTAGGCGAGAAGAATCCATCAAAAAATTCAGATTTATCATAGCGTACAGAGCCTGTAAGTTTTAATTCTAGACTTTCATTGAGTTCTAAACTTTTTTGAATTTGTGTGTATAAACCAAATTCAGAGTAATCAATAGGACCATCAAGATCCGTATAAATAGTTCCTGAGGAGTTTAAGCTATACCTTCTGAAAGAACCTCCAACTTGGATTTCTGCAAAATCAATTAAATGACTGAAATTGTAGTTAGCGTCAGAATGATAATACTTCGAGGCGTCTTGGAATTTTGAACCTGTACTTAAATCAGGGTCGTTAATACTTCTGTTGAATGCTGACTGATATTCAGGAGATCCCGGTTCATATCTGCCAGATTCTGCCTGTGCTCTTGCAGCAGCATGCGCTTCATCTTCCGTTGCTCCTCCCAAAGTTGCTCCGGCAAAAGTTGTAATATATTCTTCAAACCACTGTTCATCACTTTTCCAAGCTCTATTAATATTTATTCCTGTGAAAACCATATCATATGAATCACCTGCTTTATCAGCGACTACATAGCCTCTTAAAAAGAAATTATTATTTCTTATCTCTAACTTGTGTTGTTGTTGAAAGAAATTTGCTATGTTATATCGGTTTGTTCCTTGATATATCGTTGATCCCGTACCCACTTTTCCAACATAAGCAATTTCAAAATCATCTTCAAATGGACGATAATATAAACCCCAGTCAGCTTTAATACTTTCAGCATTATAGTTAGTTAAATATTTTTCGTTATAGCCTGTTCTACTAACATCAACATCTGGAATTATTCCTTTTACACTTTCAGGAGCTTCGGTTCTAATATTTGCTGAAACTTCATCACCATAAACATTAATACCATCATAGTCAAGATCTGCTCTTGTTCTATTGGGGTCAATTTTATCAACTTCACTGGTTGCGGCCCAATCCGTTCCTTTTAAGTATCCAAAATTAACTTTAACCGCGAATTTGTCACTTAATTTATGAGCAGCTCGAATGCTTAAGTCAGTATAAGCATTATCACCTGCAGCCTCTTGAGAGGTAATACCTCTTTTTATTGAAGCACTGATGCCTTCATAATCAAATGGGTTTTTACTTCGCATAAATAAAATACCATTAAATGCGTTGGCTCCATATAGAGCTGAAGAAGCTCCTGGTAATAATTCAACACTTAAAACATCTGTTTCGGTCATACCCACTAAGTTTCCAATAGGGAAATTCAATGCGGGCGTAGAGTTGTCCATGCCATCTACCAATTGCATAAAGCGATTATTGGCGAAAGTGGCAAAACCTCTTGTGTTGACAGATTTAAAAGTTAAACTATTGGTATTTACATCAACGCCTTTTAGGTTTTCTAGGCCGTCATAAAAGTCGGCAGAAGCTGTGTTCTTGATTTCTTTAAGACCTAACCGTTCAACAGTAACGGGCGATTCGAAAATACGTTCAGGAGTTCTTGAAGCCGAAATAACGACCTCATCTAATGCCGTTCCTTCAATTAGAACAAATTTAAGGATTTGATTATTAGAGGTGACTTCTTGGTTGTTAGTCTCAAAACCAACGCTACTAGCCTGTACAGAAAATGGTGGATTCTGACTGTATGTTAATGTGAAGTTTCCATCAAAATCGCTTACCACTCCAGTGGAAGTACCTACCACAATTACGTTTGCGCCAGGAATAGGTTGTTCATTGTCATCCACTACAGATCCAGTAATGGTTGTTTGGGAATAGCATAGGCTACCAATAAACAACAATAAAATAGGGAAGAATGTTCTCATTTAAAAAGTATAGTTTTAGTTTAATAACAAAGAAATATAAAAATATAAGACATTGTTATTTGCTAAAAATATAAAAAATTATGCATGCATAGCATTTTTTAATAAAAAATGTATGAATTTATTGGTTTTTATATAAGAAGAAGGTGCTGAAAATAGGAATGCCATAGTAAATTGACTATGGCATTTAAAAAAGTATTGTAAAATGTTGTTTTATTCTACTGTAACAGATTTTGCTAAGTTTCGAGGTTGATCAACATTTTTATCTAGCATTACTGCGATATGATATGATAGTAGTTGTAAAGGAATTGTAGTTAATAAAGGAGAAAGTGACTCCAGAGTTTCAGGAACCTCAATAACATGATCCGCAAGTTCTTTTACTTGGGTATCACCTTCAGTGACTATACCTATAATTTTTCCTTTTCGAGATTTGATTTCTTGAATGTTACTAACCACCTTTTCGTAATGCCCTTTTCTAGTTGCAATGACAACAATAGGCATATTTTCGTCTATTAAAGCTATAGGGCCATGTTTCATTTCTGCAGCAGGATAGCCCTCTGCATGTATATATGAAATCTCTTTTAGTTTTAGAGCACCTTCAAGTGCAACAGGGAAATTATAGCCTCTTCCTAAGTAAAGGAAATTGTTAACGTCTTTATATACATTGGCAATAGTTTGAATAAGACCATCAGATTCTAGGGCTTTTTCTACTTTCTTTGGAATCATTTCCAATTCTAAAAGGTGTTGACGGAAATCAGAACTATTTATGGTGCCTTTGGCTCTAGATAGTCTTAGTGCTATTAAAGTTAAAACTGTAATTTGAGTTGTGAAAGCTTTTGTAGATGCAACTCCAATTTCTGGCCCCGCATGTGTATATGCTCCTGCATCTGATTCTCTAGCAATAGATGAACCTACAACATTACAAACACCAAAAACAAATGCCCCTTTTGATTTAGCTAATTTTATAGCAGCCAGTGTATCTGCTGTTTCTCCAGATTGGGAAATGGCAATGAGAACGTCGTTTTCAGTAATAATCGGATTACGATATCTAAATTCTGAGGCATACTCAACTTCAACAGGGATTCTAGCTAAATCTTCAAATATATACTCAGCGACTAACCCTGCATGCCATGATGTACCACAGGCTACAATAATAATACGATTAGCATTAAGAAATTTTTTCATGTTGTCTTCAACACCAGCCATCTTAATTATAGCTTCATTTCTTAATAACCTACCTCTGTAGGTATCGGTAATGGCTTTAGGCTGCTCATGGATTTCTTTTAACATAAAATGGTCATAGCCACCTTTTTCAATTTGCTCTAAGTTTATTTGAAGCTCTTGAACATAAGTGTCAACCAAAGAGTCATCCTTAATCTTTCTTATCTTGATTCCTTTATGAAATCTAATAACTGCCATTTCTTCATCTTCTAAGTAAACAGCATTTTTTGTGTACTCCAAGAAAGGTGATGCATCACTTGCTATAAAGAATTCGTCTTCATTGTCCCCTATTCCTATTGCTAGAGGGCTCCCCAAACGTGCTACAACGACTTCTTCAGGTTTGTTTTTATCAAATACAGCAATAGCATACGCCCCAATAACTTGGTTTAAAGCTATTTGAACCGCTTTGCCTAGTTTTACGCCTTCTTGTTTTTTAACGTCTTCAATTAAATTGATTAAAACCTCAGTATCTGTATCTGAATGAAAGGTGTACCCTCTGGCAATTAATTCTTGTTTTAGAGATTCATAATTTTCAATAATACCATTATGAATAATAACAAGGTCACCAGAATTAGAAACATGTGGATGTGAGTTTACATCATTTGGAACACCATGAGTTGCCCATCTTGTGTGACCAATCCCAACATTACCGTTTTGAGTGATTTCCTCGGAAGCACGAGCTTCTAAGTCAGCGACTTTTCCTTTTGTTTTTGATACTTTAAGGCTAGTACCATCAAACAACGCAATACCAGCACTATCATAGCCTCTGTATTCTAAACGTTTTAAGCCTTCAACAACAATAGGATAAGCTTCTCTTGGGCCAATATATCCAACAATTCCACACATAATTTTATTATTTTGATTTAGGGTTTTTAATTCAAGACAAATATGTAAAATATATAACTAGAAGTTTTAATTTTTATATGAACTCAATGATTTATACGATGAAATTCATTTTAAACAATTTGATTTCTAATTATTCATCTAAATACCAATAACTTATCGTTATTTGGATTCTGTATAGAATATCTTTAATTGCAACTTTTTATTTTCTTTTCCGGCTGTTCCCTTGCTACCGTAAATAATTGTTCCTCTGGGAGATAGAATTGTTGCGCTTGGAATTTCTGTGACTTCATCACTACTATTTAATATGTCACCACTACCAGTGTAATTTACATTGGTAGATGTTACAAGCCCTAACTTTGTATTCGTGGAGTCTCTAATTAAAATATTATTTAAATGCTCGGTAACACGAATTTTATATTTCCCAGAATCGGGATTTCTTTGACCAAGACTAACTATTTTGGAATTAAACGGTTGCTGTGTGTTTTCAGTTTGGTCAATCTGGTAATCAACAGTAGTTATATTGTTTTTAAGATCATAGGCATAAATACGATCATAAAAATGATAATCATTAGGCCCACCATCATCAGGGAGGTTTTCATCTTCAAAAATCACCAAATGCGCTTCATTAATAATTCGTTTTAATAAAATCCTATTGGTTAAAGGGTCTTTAATAGGTTCTCCTTCTTCATCAAGTTGTCGAAATGTATTTTTAAAACAGTCAAGAGCATTGTCATTTGCTATACCATCGCCATCACAATCTACCATTCCCTTAAATAGATCAACAACCGCCATAGAGCCTTCAGTTCCTTTTAAGTATAATTTTGCATCACCTAAAGTTTTGTCGCCATTTACTAACGTGATATCATAATTATTGATAAAAGTATTAAGCTTATTTCCGGAAAAGTTTAGTGTGTAAGTTTGCTCCGACCGCGAACCTTCTTCTCCATTGGTGTAATACAGTGTTATACTACCTCCTTCCAGATTTAGCTGAATCATGGTTCCGTCTTCATTTGTTGCTTCGGCTTTAAAATATAGACCTCTAAAGTAGTTGTGAAAATTATTGGCATTACTCAAAACTGCATCGCCTTCTTTTTCGATTATGGTTTCCTTCCAAAATTCATTATTAAGGGGGTATCTGAATGCAGGTTCTCCTCTCGTAGTTACAGCATCTTCACCTTCTCCCACAGTCGTAATTATTGGGTCCTTGCTTGGTATAAAGGAGTCAATATTTAATAGTGGGGTTTCGGGGTTAACAATATGGTCATCAAATAGAATTGTTGTAGTGCCGTTTAAAGCTGAGTTAGCCGAATTACTTCCGTTAGAATAATATTTTTGTGTGTTATCCTGTCCATTATTCGGATCAAAATCTCTTAAAAGATAACCATTTTGGAAAATAGTAAGCTTAATATCTGAATCTATATTTCCATACAGCGAATCTAACTTATAAATAGGAAACCCATCTTCATCTGTGCTAGTGGTAGTACTAAAATAGGGAATGCTCATTATAACACTATCAATAACAGGCTCGGTTCCAAAGTCCGGATTAAAAATAGATGGCGTGATTTGGGTAATAATACTCGCTTTATTTGGACCATACGCCGGATCATTAAATACTCCTAGAAGGTTTGAAACTAAATTATTAACTTGTAATGAATCTAATTTTTTGTTATATGCGGTTAATGGCCATATTGAATCTTTAGTAGCAAAGTTGAAATTTTCATTACTTAAAACATCACTTTCTATGATATTGAAATCTTTATCACAGGCAATGAATGTGATAGCTGTTAAAATAAAAACAATGGAAAATTTGAGGACTTTAATTGTCTTTTTCATATTTATTTACAATGAATAAGGCTGTTTAACTTAAAACGGAATTATTGAAAAATGTTGTGTATGCCTCACCAAATTCATCTTTACTTTTGTATTCTAAAATAGGTTTGTCTGCCGATTTAAGATGCGCATCTAAATCGTCTGGAATACTTTCAGAGCCCACAATTAAAGCGTCAGAATAATCAATAGCAATTTTCATTAAATTGTTGTAAGAAGGCTCTTCAAGAGGTTTAATAGCCTCCTCTTCAATATTGTCAAATTTAATTTTATTTACTAAATCTTTATTCAAGGCTCCATCAAACCCTTGGTTGTAAATAGATGTTACAACTTTACTTTCGCTAAATAAAGGTTCGTCTTTGTAAAATTCTTTAAGATATAATGGTAATAAAGAAGCTAGCCAACCATGAACATGAATAATATCGGGTGCCCAGTTTAATTTTTTAACGGTTTCAATAACACCTTTTGCAAAGAAAATAGCACGTTCATCATTATCTGAAAATAGCTTGCCGTCTTCATCAGTCAAAGTTGCTTTTCTTTTGAAATATTCGTCATTATCAATAAAATAAACTTGAATGCGCTCTTTTGGTATTGAAGCTACTTTAATAATTAAGGGCATGTCTAAGTCGTTGATAACCAAATTTATTCCAGATAATCTTATAACTTCATGTAATTGATGCCTTCTTTCATTAATATTGCCATACCTAGGCATAAAAATTCTTATTTGCCCACCTTGTTGATTCACCATTCGAGGTGCTTCAAAAGACATGGAAGAAATTTCAGTTTCAGGTAAATAGGGCACTACTTCAGATGATACATATAATATCCTCTTATCTTTCATATGTTTGGTTTATTTGACTTAAACTTGACTTTATAAATGGCAATAACAAATCTCTTTATTTCTAAAAGAAAATTATAAAGCTCAATTATAAGGGTTCTGCTTTTTTTGATTGTTGAAAATAAAAAACACGCAAAAATACAAAAATTTATGCTAATTGCGGGTAAAATCTTAAGTTTGCAAGCGTTAATTTTATATTAAATTGTGGAAGTTTATTCAGAAAAACAGCAAATTTCATCAACTCTCGATAGATTACGAGCTGAAAACTTGAAAATAGGACTGGTTCCTACTATGGGGGCATTGCATGAAGGGCATTTGCAATTAGTAAAAAAGGCTCTGTCTGAAAACGAGAAAGTAGTTGTAAGCGTTTTTGTAAACCCTACTCAGTTTGATAATAGTGATGACCTAGAAAAATACCCTAGAACATTAAAAGAGGATGTTTCTTTATTAAAAACCCTAAGCAAAGATTCTATTTTGGTTTATGCTCCAACTGTTAAAGATATGTATGATGGTAATCCTGTATCTGAAAAGTTTGATTTTGACGGATTAGAATTTGAAATGGAGGGTAAATTTAGAAACGGACATTTTGACGGTGTTGGAACTATTGTAAAACGTTTTTTTGAAATTGTAAAACCTGATAACGCCTATTTTGGAGAAAAAGATTTTCAGCAACTGGCAATTATTAAAAAACTAGTTGAAAAGTATCAGATTCCTGTAAATATTGTGGGCTGTACTATTCATCGGGAAGCCAATGGTTTGGCAATGAGCTCACGCAATACCAGATTAAAGGTCGAATATAAAAAGGCGGCACCTTTAATCTATAGGACATTAAATACTGCCAAAGAAAAATTTGGCACAAAAAGTGCTAATAAAACAACAGAATGGGTTGAGGCACAGTTTGCTAGTCATGAATTGTTAGATTTAGAATATTTCATTATTGCAGATGCCAAAACCTTAAAACCTGTTAAACGTAAATCGAATAAAAAAGCATATCGAGCCTTTATTGCTGTATATGCAGATGATATTAGACTAATTGATAATATCGCATTAAATTAATTACCTTTGCCGCATGCAAATTCAAGTAGTAAAATCTAAGATTCATAGAGTTAAATGCACTGGTGCAGAACTTAATTATATAGGTAGTATTACCATTGATGAAGATTTAATGGAAGCTGCCAATATTATACAAGGAGAAAAAGTTCAGATCGTAAATAATGACAATGGAGAACGGTTAGAAACATATTGTATACCAGGACCTCGAAATACAGGGGAAATTACTTTAAATGGTGCTGCTGCACGTAAAGTTTCAGTTGGAGATACCTTAATACTAATTACATATGCCTTTATGGATATTGAAGAGGCTAAAACTTTTAAACCGTCATTGGTTTTTCCGGATGAGGCGACCAATCTGTTGAAATAGTCTTTTGAATAAAAAGCTAAAAAATATTATCAAAATCACACTCCCTCTCCTATTGGGAGTTTTTTTGGTTTGGTATTCATTGTCTAAAGTGTCTCTAGAAGAACTTTGGGTATATGCCAAAAATGCCAATTATAAATGGATTGTTTTAGGAATGTTTTTAGGCTTGTTGAGTCATTTATCTAGGGCGTATCGGTGGCGTTTTCAATTAGAGCCTATGGGTTATCATGTTAAGTTGGGCAATAGTATTATGGCTGTTTTTGCAACATATTTAATTAATTATACTATTCCAAGAGCAGGTGAAGTAGCTCGAGCTTCAATTCTGACGAACTATGAGGGTGTGCCATTTGAAAAAGGATTTGGGACTATTGTCGCAGAACGTATAGCAGATTTGATCGTTATGCTCGGTATAATTTCAATTACGTTATTTCTTCAATTCGATTTTATTTACAGTTTTTTAGTGGAAAGGTTTGACCCAGCCAAAATACTATTGATGCTTACGTTTGCCTTTGTAATAGTTTTATTGTTTTTTAAATTCATTAAAAAGAGCCAGTCTAAATTGGCGATAAAAATGAGGTCGTTTATTCATGGGTTAATCGAAGGAGCATTTAGTATTTTTAAAATGGAAAAGAAATGGGCATTTATTTTTCATACTTTGTTTATTTGGGGTATGTATGTACTTATGTTTTATATTACCTCATTTGCAATTAAGGACTTAGAAGGGGTGTCTTTAGGAGCCATTTTAATTGGGTTTATTTCGGCAAGCTTTAGTATAGCAGCTACAAATGGAGGTATTGGATCATATCCTCTGGCTATATATGCGGCGTTTTCAATTTTTGGAATAGCCGAAGAGCCTAGTATTGCTTTTGGTTGGATTATGTGGGCCTCTCAAACGCTATTAATAATTGTATTTGGAGGAGTGTCGTTAACGTATTTGCCTATTTATAATAGGAAAAAATAATAGTGAGCTACTTTAAAACTATTTGTTAACTTGTGGGTGCCTAAATCAATGTATTTTCAATGAAATTAAAATTAGTTTTTGTTTGTTTTATCGTCTTGTATAACATGGCTCATTCTCAAACCTTATTTGAGGAATTTGATTCATATAAATTAGGTAAAAAAAGAGGAATAAAGATTCGGTTGCCGAATAATTATAATGCTGAAGACGATATGACATACCCGGTTATTATAGTTTTTGATGGCGATTACTTATTTGAGCCTATTGCTGGAAATGTTGATTATCAGGCTTATTGGGACGAGATTCCAGATTGTATTATTGTTGGGGTAAATCAAGCAGAAACGCGGCTTACGGATTTTGAATTTAGCTCGGAAACATATTTACCATCTCAAGACGGCGCGACTTTTTTTGAATTTATAAGCATGGAGTTATTACCATATATTGATTCAGAGTTCAAAACATCGCCGTTTAGGGTTGTTGCAGGACATGATTTAGCAGCCAACTTTATTAACTATTATATTTTTAAAGAAGAGCCAATATTTGATGCCTATATAGCTATAAGTCCTGATTTTGCACCAGAAATATCAAATAGATTAAGTTTAAGGTTGTCAAATATAGAAAGAGAAAAGAAGTTGTTCTATTATTTGGCTACAGGTGATGGGGACATAAGAGTTTTACGAACTTCTATTCTTGAAGCAAACGCTAAATTAAAGAAATTTTCGAACCCAAACATCGATTATAAGTTTGATGATTTTATCGATTCAAATCATTACACGCTTGTAGGACGCGCTATTCCTAGTGCTTTGAACGAAATATTTGAGCTCTATAAACCTATAAGTAAAAAGGAATTTTCGGAAGAGTTGGTAACCTATACAGGATCGACTTTCGAGTATTTAGAGAAAAAGTATGAAGAGATTGAGTTTTTCTACGGATTTAAAAAAGTTGTAATAGAAAATGATTTACGAGCCATTGCGGCTGCATGTAAAAAGAGAGACGATCATGAATCTCTTTTGAAATTGGCAAAACTGGCTCGAAAAACTTACCCAGAATCAATGATAGGGGCTTATTATTATGGCATTTATTATGATGCCATTGGAAGTTACAAAAAAGCTTTACAAAGGTTTCAGTCTGGTTTGTTGCTAAAACCTTCTCAATTTATAGATAAGGATATTTTACTCGAAAAAATATACGAAATCAAGGAAGATAGATTTTAATTATTGCATTTCGTCGAAAAAAATAAACACTTTATCTATATTTTATTATCTTTGACGCACCAAATCTAATTATACCTACATTATGAAGAAAGACCTACTCTTTGTTCTCTTCCTATTTGTTTATGGAAGTGTTATGGCTCAAACAGCTCAAGAATCTATTGATTCTGAAGTGCTGGATTCAAAGCAATCTATAAGTATTAAATTACCAAAAAATTACGGTGAAAATAGCGATTTAGAGTATCCAATTATTTTAGTACTTGATGGAGATTATTTATTAAAACCAGTAATCGGTCAAACAGATTTTCAAGCTTATTTTGAGAATATGCCAGGAGCTATTATAGTTGGAGCCAATTATAATGGTAGCAAAGTTGGGGATAACAACTCCAGTTCAGTATCGGGTTACGATGCTAAATTCTCAAAGTTTATTGGAGAAGAGTTGTTGCCATATCTAGATCAAAAATTTAATTCAAATAATTTTAGAGTTGTTGTTGGTTATAAACACAGTGCTAGCCTTATGAATTCATTTTTACTAAACGAACAATCACTATTTCAAGCATACGTGAATTTAAGTCCTGAGTTTACAGAAGATATGAGCGAAAAAATTATCCAAAGAGTTCAATCTTTGAATAGTGATGTTATCTATTACATAGCCAGTTCAATGAACGATTCCAAATCAAGAAGAGTCCATGCATTGAATGTAAATAAAGAGCTAAAATATATCCACAATAATCATTTTAAATTTTATTTTGATGACTTTATCGATATGTCACATCATACAATGGTTATGAGTGGAGTTGCGCGAGGCGTTGAAAAAGTTTTTGAAAATTACAAGCCAGCTGTGGCGGGTAAAGAAATGAAAGAAGAGGTCGTGAGTTATGAGCGCATCTTAGATTAAAAATAGTTTACTTTTTAGTATTAAACCTCAAATTTAAATAAAAATGAAACATCTAGCTGTTATCCTACTAACGTTATTTTTTGTTCCAAAAGGCGTTTTCGCTCAAATTAAATATGAAACAATTCGGTCTTCAAAATTAGAAGAAGAGCGTCAATTGAAAATTCAATTACCAAGAAATTACGATTCAAATGAAAATAAAACTTACCCATTGTTCGTGGTATTAGATGGGGATTATATGTTCGAGGCTGTCGCAGGAAATATTGATTATTATTCTTATTGGGAAGATATGCCAGAAGCCATTGTGGTTGGTGTTAATCAGTGGGGTAAGCGTTTTGATGATTGTATGTATTCTGATCAAAATTCTTTTCCAGTTGAAAGAGGTGCTGCATTTTTTGAATTTATAGGCATGGAACTTATTCCTTATATTGAAAAAACATATCGCGCAGGAGAATTTAGAGTGGCCGTAGGACACGGTGAGACGGCTAATTTTATAAACTATTATTTATTGAAACCAGACCCTTTGTTTCAAAGCTACATTGCTATTAGTCCAGAATTAGCGCCTAACATGGTCGATTATTTACCGCGCGCACTAAGCGAAATAGAATCTAAAACATTTTATTATTTAGCCAATACTACTAATGATTCTGCTTCAATAAAAAAAATGACGGAAACCCTAAATCGGGATCTTGCTGCTATTAAAAATACTAATTTGTCATATGATTTTGACTCTTTTGAAAGTCCGTCACATTACGGTGTACCAGCTCATGCTATTCCCAACGCTTTAGAAGAAATGTTTAAAGTTTTTGTGCCTATTACTAAAAAGGAATATAAAGAGGTTATTCTTAATTTAGAAATCTCTCCTGTGGTGTATTTAAAGGAAAAGTATGAAACTATTTATGAGGTATATGGCATAGATAAAAAAATATTAGTCAATGATTTTAAAGCTATTGCAGCGGCTATTGAAAAGAAAGAATTATTCGAAGAATATGATGAACTTGGTAAAATTGCGAGGAAAGTTTATCCAGAAACTATGCTGGGCACGTATTATTTAGGAAGATTTTTGGAAGAAACAGGAGAAACTAAAAAAGCAATGCGTACATTTCAGTCGGCTGTTTTAAAAGATGAAATAGCTGGTATAACAAAAGATGATGCGCTGGCCCGTGCAGAATCTATAAAAGAAGATTTTGGATATTAATTAATGGCTAAGGTAAAAACTACTTTTTTTTGTCAAAATTGTGGAACTCAATACGCTAAATGGCAAGGGCAATGTAATGCTTGTAAGGAATGGAATACCATTGTTGAGGAGCTTGTGCAGAAACCGGAAAAAAGTGATTGGAAATTACCTACTTCAAAAGCAAAAAGAGCTTCTGTCCCTTTAAGAATTAACGAGATTGATACTTCAAAAGAACCACGCTTAGATACTTTCGATGGTGAGTTTAATCGTGTTTTGGGTGGAGGTATTGTTCCAGGGTCTTTGACACTTTTAGGTGGTGAACCTGGTATAGGGAAGAGTACGTTGTTACTACAAGTTTCATTGAAACTGCCATATAAAACGCTTTATGTTTCTGGTGAGGAAAGTCAGAAGCAAATAAAGATGAGGGCAGAAAGAATAAACCCAAACCATAGTAATTGTTACATATTAACTGAGATAAAAACTCAAAATATCTTTAAGCAAATTGAAGTTTTAGAACCTGATATAGTAATTATCGATTCTATTCAAACTTTGCATAGTGATTATATCGAATCTTCTTCTGGGAGTATTTCTCAGATTAAAGAATGTACTACAGAACTTATTAAGTTTGCCAAAGAAACAGCAACCCCCGTTTTACTTATTGGCCATATTACTAAAGATGGTAACATAGCAGGCCCCAAAATTTTAGAGCACATGGTAGATACTGTGTTACAATTTGAAGGTGATCGTAATCATGTCTTTAGGATTTTAAGGGCACATAAAAACCGATTTGGATCTACGAATGAATTAGGTATCTATGAAATGCAAGGTTCGGGTTTACGTGAAGTCTCTAACCCGTCTGAAATTCTTATTTCAGAAAAAGATGAGGAGTTATCGGGTAATGCTATTGCGGCTACGCTAGAAGGTTTACGTTCGCTTATGATTGAGGTTCAAGCCTTGGTAAGTACTGCCGTTTATGGTACTCCGCAGAGAAGTGCTACGGGTTTTAATGCTAAACGATTGAATATGTTGTTAGCTGTTTTAGAAAAACGAGCAGGCTTTCGTTTGGGAGCTAAAGATGTTTTTTTAAATATAACTGGAGGTATTACGGTAGATGATCCTGCCATAGATTTAGCAGTTGTAGCCTCTATATTGTCTTCAAATGAAGATACATCCTTGCAAAAAGATTATTGTTTCGCTGCTGAGGTCGGGCTTTCAGGAGAAATCCGTCCAGTACAACGAGTGGAGCAGCGTATTTTAGAGGCAGAAAAACTAGGCTTTACAACTATTTTTGTGTCCAAGTACAATAAGATTTCACTTAAAAATACGGTGATTAGAATTCAACTTATTTCTAAAATTGAGGATTTGATAGATTTCATTGTTTGAATTCTTTAATTTAAAAAGTCTTATCAGCATATTAAGTTTATTACTTCGTTCTAATTTTAACTTCTTTTTTACTAAAATTTCTTAAATTCGCGAACTTATAAGAATCAATAGTAAATGAGCGTGAAATTTCCTGAATATAAAGGACTTGACTTGCCAAATGTAGCAGATAGTATACTGCAATATTGGCAAGAAAATAACATCTTTGAGAAAAGTGTATCTACTAGAGAAGGAGCAAAACCTTATGTGTTTTATGAAGGGCCTCCATCTGCAAATGGACTTCCAGGAGTGCATCATGTTTTGGCACGGGCTATAAAAGATATTTTTCCACGTTACAAGACCATGAAGGGATACCAAGTAAAGCGTAAAGCTGGTTGGGATACTCATGGCTTGCCTATTGAGTTAGGTGTTGAAAAAGAATTAGGTATTACAAAGGAAGATATTGGTAAAACCATTTCGGTTGAAGAGTATAATGCAGCTTGTAGAAAGGCAGTGATGCGTTACACAGATGTATGGAATGACTTGACGGAAAAAATGGGATATTGGGTAGATATGGATGACCCGTATATTACCTACGAGCCTAAATATATGGAGTCTGTATGGTGGTTATTAAAACAAATATATAATAAAAGCCTACTGTATAAAGGTTACACGATTCAGCCTTACTCACCAAAAGCTGGAACTGGTTTAAGTTCTCATGAGTTGAATCAACCAGGAACTTATCAAGATGTTACCGATACTACAGTGGTTGCACAGTTTAAAGCTATTGCTAATACCTTGCCAGCCTTTTTACAAAATGAAGGTGATATACACTTTGTAGCTTGGACCACAACCCCTTGGACGTTACCAAGTAATACGGCGTTAACCGTAGGGCCTAAGATAGATTATGTCTTAGTTGAAACTTTTAATCAATATACTTTTGAACCAGTTAAAGTGGTGTTAGCTAAGAAATTAGTTAGCTACCAATTTTCGGGAAAGTTCAATCAAGTAAATGATCAGTCTGAATTATCATCTTATAATTCAGGTGATAAAAAGATACCCTTTTATATTATAAAAGAATTTGTAGGTAAAGATTTGGTAGGTATTCGATATGAACAATTATTGCCTTATGCATTGCCTCACGATAATCCTCAAGATGCTTTTAGAGTGATTTCTGGAGATTTTGTTACTACGGAAGATGGAACAGGGATTGTACACACTGCGCCAACTTTTGGAGCAGACGATGCCTTAGTTGCAAAACAAGCAACGCCAGAAGTGCCACCAATGTTAGTTAAAGATGATAATGGGAATTTGGTGCCATTAGTGGATTTGCAGGGTAGATTTAGACCTGAGATGGCTGAGTTTACCGGAAAGTATGTTAAGAATGAATATTATAATGATGGTGAAGCACCGGAACGTTCTATTGATGTTGAATTGGCTATCAAATTAAAAGAAGAAAACAAGGCCTTTAAGGTTGAAAAATATAAACACAGCTATCCAAATTGCTGGCGTACAGATAAACCCATTTTGTATTACCCATTAGATTCTTGGTTTATTAAGGTAACAGATGTAAAAGATAGAATGCATGAACTTAATAATACAATTAATTGGAAACCGAAAAGTACTGGAGAAGGGCGTTTTGGTAATTGGTTAGCAAATGCCAATGATTGGAATTTATCACGTTCACGTTATTGGGGAATTCCATTGCCAATTTGGAGAACTGAAGACGGTAAGGAAGAGCTTTGTGTTGGTTCTGTGGAAGAACTAAAAGGTGAGATGGCTAAAGCTGTATCAGCAGGTGTTTTAACTGAAGATATTTTTGTAGATTTTGAAGTTGGAAACCATTCAGAAGAGAACTATGCAAAAATTGATCTACATAAAAATATAGTTGATGATATTGTATTGGTATCACCAACAGGTCAAAAAATGTTCCGCGAAAGCGATTTAATTGATGTTTGGTTCGACTCAGGGTCAATGCCCTATGCACAATGGCATTACCCATTTGAAAACCTAGATTTAATTGATAAAGGAACGACATACCCAGCAGATTTTATTGCAGAAGGTGTAGATCAAACACGTGGATGGTTTTATACTTTACATGCCATAGGAACCATGGTTTTTGATTCGGTTGCTTATAAAAATGTGGTATCTAACGGATTAGTTTTGGATAAAAATGGACAGAAAATGTCCAAACGTCTTGGTAATGCCGTCGATCCTTTTGAAACCTTAGGTAATTATGGTGCCGATGCAACGCGTTGGTACATGATTTCAAATGCAAATCCATGGGATAATTTAAAGTTTGATTTAGAAGGCGTAGAAGAAGTAAAGCGTAAGTTTTTTGGGACACTATATAACACCTATTCTTTCTTTCAATTATATGCTAATCTTGATAGTTTTAGTTATAGTGAAACAGATATTGCTTTAAATGAAAGACCTGAAATAGATCGTTGGATTTTATCTGAATTACATACGCTTATTCAAAAAGTGGATGCCTATTATGCAGATTACGAACCGACAAAAGCGGCTAGAGCTATTTCAGATTTTACACAAGATTACGTAAGTAACTGGTTTGTACGTTTAAGTAGAAGACGTTTTTGGAAAGGGGATTATCAACAAGATAAAATATCAGCTTATCAAACGCTTTATAATTGTATGGTTACTATTGCGAAATTAAGCGCGCCTATTGCACCATTTTTTATGGATAGGTTGTATTTAGATTTAAATGCGGTTACGAAAAAGGAAACTTTTGAGAGTGTTCACTTGGCTGACTTTCCTGTTTTTGACGAATCTTATGTTGATAAGTCATTAGAACGTAAGATGGAAAGCGCTCAAATTATTTCATCTTTGGTCTTGTCTTTAAGAGCTAAAGAGAAGATAAAAGTGAGGCAACCTTTGCAGAAAATAATGATTCCTATTAGTAGTGAAACTCAAAAAAATGAGATATTGGCTGTTTCAGACCTTATAAAATCAGAGGTTAATGTAAAAGAAATAGAAGTTCTTGAAGATGCTTCAGATATTTTAGTAAAGCAAATTAAACCTAATTTTAAAGTGCTTGGTCCTCGCTTTGGAAAAGACATGAAGGCTGTGGCTCAAGTAGTTAATAACTTTACTTCAGAGGATATTAAAAAAATAGAACAAAATGGTATTTTAGACGTTGAAGTAAACGGAAAAAATATTACTTTAGAGCAAACCGATGTAGAAATCACATCGCAAGATATTGAAGGGTGGTTAGTGGCAAACGAAGGTGCTTTAACAGTGGCTTTAGATGTAACTATAACTGACGATTTGCGACAAGAAGGTATTGCTAGAGAATTAGTAAACCGTATTCAAAATTTGCGAAAAGATTCGGGTTTTGAAGTTACTGATAGAATTGATGTAACGCTTCAAAAAGATGTGCAAGTTGTTAATGCAGTTGATGCAAATATGACTTACATTAAATCGGAAACATTAACTAACGAATTAGAAATAATAGATAAATTAGAAGATGGTATAGAAATTGCTTTTGATGATGTAAATACCAAATTATTTATCCAAAAACATTAATATTATGACAGATAGTGTAAGATATTCGGATGCAGATTTAGCAGAATTTAAGCAATTAATCTCTGATAAAATAGAGAAAGCACAACATGATTTAGAGCTTATTAAAAGTGCGTATATGAATGACCACAATAATGGTACAGAAGATACGTCGCCAACTTTTAAGGCTTTTGATGAGGGGAGTGCTGTTATGAGTAAAGAATCGAATTCTCAATTAGCTATTCGTCAGGAGAAGTTTATTCGTGATTTAAAGAATGCGCTTATTCGTATCGAGAATAAAACATACGGTATATGTCGCGTAACAGGAAAATTAATTAACAAAAAGAGACTAGAGCTTGTGCCTCATGCTACGTTAAGTATTGAAGCTAAAAACATGCAATAATCTTGTGGAAATTTATATTTAAAACGTCTCAGTATTGAGACGTTTTTCATTTACAAAACTTTGTTATTTCTGCTTAAAAAGAGATTAATTAAATAAACATGTCACTTAAAAAATCTATAGTCTTAATTGTTGTTATTTTACTTTTTGATCAAATAAGTAAAATTTACATAAAAACACATTTTGCACTTCATGAAAGTGTTGATGTTTTTAGTTGGTTTAAAATCTATTTTATTGAGAATGATGGAATGGCTTGGGGAACAAAAATTAGTGACTTCACTTCCTTTATTTCTGATAGATCTGCTAAAATTGCCCTAACGTTATTTCGTGTAGTTGCTATTTTTGGAATTGGTTATTGGCTTTATGATTCTACAAAAAAGCAAAATTCTAAAATACTCATTTTGGCCATTGCTTTAATATTTGCAGGAGCCTTAGGTAATATTATTGATTCTGTGTTTTATGGTGTTTTATTTGATGATAGTTATAGTCAAGTAGCAACTTTCTTGCCCGAATCGGGAGGTTATGACTCATTGTTACATGGCCATGTTGTTGATATGCTTTATTTCCCATTATTTGAAATAGACTTTCCAGAATGGTTTCCGTTTTATGCAGGGAAGCGCTTTAATTTCTTTGAGCCAGTCTTTAATGTAGCTGATATGGCTATTAGTACTGGATTTATTATGTTAATTGTGTTTAATAAAAAAGCATTTTCTAAGAATTAATTTGAAATAGATTTTAAGTAAGTATTTACTACATCAAGTTTATTTATTATATTTATCTCTTGCTATTATACTCAATCTAATTCCCTCGTTTTTAATGAAAGGTAAGTGCCTATTCTTAATCGTTTGTTTTTTGTTTTTTAAACTTTCGTTCTCCCAAAACACCTATGATATTGTTTTTCCAGAAAAAGATGAAGGTGAAAAAT
Source organism: uncultured Algibacter sp. (assembly GCF_947495925.1). GTDB lineage: Bacteria > Bacteroidota > Bacteroidia > Flavobacteriales > Flavobacteriaceae > Algibacter_E. The sequence continues at coordinate 464,072 of NZ_CANMAU010000001.1, read as the reverse complement.
GTAAAACCTGTTATCAGATATTTAACCAAAAACCTGAAGAGGTTGAGTTTTCAATTGAAAGAGTAGGGGCAAATCTTTTTTTTCAAGTTAATGATATAGACTGGTTTAATAGATTATTTAAAAATCCCGGTGATGGTTTAGCGGTTGATATTGTTGCTAAAGACAAATATAGTTGTAAGAATCCATCTCTTCCAATTAAAGAAATTCGTGGTCACTTACTCGAACCCGTTTACTCACGTGATTTAAAAAAAGGACTAGATTTAAATAGTAATAATATTTATCAAGTTAATTTAGGTAAGATACCTATGGATTTGTTGAATCAAGATTTAGAATATAATATTCTGTTTTTAAGTAATAAAAATCTGTGTCGCTATTATGTTATCTATGATTTAAAATCTTATGATTGGGACTTATTGGATATGGGAATGTATTTGGATAATTTAACCATTAATCCAAAACAGATTCAGTCTTCAGATAGTCAGTCGCTTGCTAAGGATGAATCATTAAAATTTATTATTCCATTTAAGAAAAATCAAGTCACATATTCTAAAGCTGATATTAAACCTATTTATGAATCCTTAAGTTTGACAGATTTTAATATTAAAAGTATTAAAATAAAGGCGTATGCTTCTATTGAAGGAATAGTAAGTAGAAATAAAGTTCTACAAGTAAAACGTGGTAATAGTATAGTAAAAGCATTACAAGAGTTTCAAGGTTCAGCTATAAAAACTGAAGTGTCAGCTTCTGAAAACTGGGTAGAGTTTTTTAACGACATTGAAGGAACAAAGTATCAGTACTTGAAACCTTTAAGTAAATATGAGGTGAGAGAAGAGATTGCAGGAACAATTTCAAGAGAAATGGAGCCTATTCTTAAAAACCACAGAAAAGCAGTTGTGGAATTGGAGATAGAGAAGAAAGATAAATATAGTACTTTGGGACTGGATGAATTATTATTAAAGTTTAATCAGGAGGTTGCGAAGAAAAATATTGAAGTCGCTAAAGGTATTCAAAACTCTATATTTGAAAGGATTAGGAGAAACCCAAAGGGATTAAGCTTTTTAGATAAAATGAAGGTCCCCAAACAAAAGGAATTTGTTGATATTTTAAATAAAAATTCGGCTTTTAGGTATATGACTGATTTCACCTATGCTTTAATTACTTATAATGAGTTGCAAGAACTTGAAAAACTTGCTCCTAATAACGCTGCTATTAAGTATAATTTAGCCGCTGTAAGAATAAAATTATTGTATTGGGATGCTGCTAATGTTCAAAAAACGGATCTTAATACTCAGATTTATTCATTAAAAAAATATGGTATTTCTGAGGGAGATATTTCTAGGATGTTAGCAAATTTAAATATTATTCTTTCTGAATACTTTCTGCTTCAGGGTGACCGTACGAGTAAACAAAATTCTGTGAATTATGTTAATACCAATTATAAAAAGTTTAATTCTTCTAGTAATGATTATTTAAACTTAGCCCAGTATTTTAATAAATACGGTAGTCCAAATATGGCTATTGATTTATTAAATCCTAAGGCTAAAACTATCGATATTGATGAAGATTTATTATTCTATTACTTAAATCTTACACTTATAAACAAGGAGTTGACTAGAGAGAAGAGTTATCGAACAATAATGTTAAACGCAATTAATATGAATAAAGAGCGTTTTTGTAAATTATTCGACTCGGTAAATGAAGGAGGGGTTACATTTCAATTGTTGGAAAATGCGTTTTTAAGAAAGACGTATTGCGAAAGCTGTAATAAATAATTAAAAACGATAGGTTTGCTTGGGTGTTACACAATAATCCAACCTAACGTCACTCTCGAAAATATCAGTTATTTCATTTTCAACCTCAAAGAATGATAAGCCTATTTTTATAGTTTCAGGTTTGCAGGAATTCAAAAAACGATCATAAAACCCTTTGCCGTAACCCACGCGGTTCCCCATTTTGTCAAAAGCAAGAAGTGGAATAAAGACCACATCAATTTTATCATTCGAGATTTCAATACCATCAATGGGTTCTGGGATATTGTAGCTGTTTTTCTTGATGTGCGTACTATCGGTTAACAAAAAATGTGTCATCAAGCCTGTTTTAAAATTACTCTTAGAAAGTAAAATGTTTTTGTCCTTTCCTGATAAAATATTTAAAATATAGTCAGTGTTAACTTCCTTTTGTTCTTGAATAGATAAATAGATATGATAAAAGGAATACTTCCAAACTGGCAGTCCAAGCAGTTGATTTGAAATGTCAAGACTTAAATTATCCACATCATTTTGAGATAGTTCATTTCTTTTCGCTTTGTATGTTTTGCGTAATTCAGACTTGACCATATGTTACTTTTTCAATTCTAAAGACACATGAAATAATGCATCGCCTTGATATACGATTGGTGATTCGTTCACATTGATAATAAAACCAGAATGTCTAGCTCGAACAAAATAATTAAACTTACCATATGGGTCTGTAATGTGTCCTAGAATATCTTCTTTTTCAACATGCGACCCGATAGGAATTACAGCTTTGAACATACCAGAATATTTGGCGCGAAGCCATTTGCTGTTTTCAATGAAAACACATTCTTTTTTAGGTTTAGAAGATTTAAAAACGGTTTTTAACATGCCTAGATGTTTTAAAAGCCGTTTAGAGCCATTGACTCCAGAATTGGTAACTACATCATCTATATGAAATGATTTTCCACCTTCAAAAAGTAGCAAGGGTTTTTCTAATTTATTGCAGGTCGCTCTAAATGATTTAGATAAGTTTTTAGAATATAGTACAAAAGGAGGGGCAAAAGCCATGGCTAAGTCCTCAAGGTTTTTATTGTTTATTTCGTAGCGAAGTTGGGGAGTATTAAATCTACCTGAACCACCTGTATGAAAATCAACAATTAGATCTACATGCGGGATGACCTCATTAATAAGTTTGTGCGCTACGCGTCCTGCTAAAGAACCAGAAGGACTACCTGGAAACATCCGATTTAAATCTCTACCATCAGGAAATTCGCGTTTCAGATTTATAAACCCAAAAACGTTGATTACTGGCATACAAATTATGGTGCCTATTTTGGGTTGGTTTATTCCTTTAGAAATGAGTTGTCTTACTATTTCAACACCATTTACTTCATCACCATGGATTCCAGCTGTGAACAAAACTATTGGTCCAGATTTTTTAGAACGCTCAATAATTAAAGGAACATTAACAGGTGTAGATGTATGCAAATTAGCGACGTCAAAATTTACTTCTTTACTTTCACCAGGGAGTACGGTTTCTCCTAAAATATGTAATATGTCAATTGTTGATTCGGACATTTATTTGGCGTTTTTTTCAATAAATCTAATTATAGATTTAGCAATATTTCTTCCTGTTGCGGTTTCAATGCCTTCAAGTCCGGGGGTTGAGTTTACTTCTAATATTAATGGACCTCTAGACGATTGTAGCATATCTACTCCGCAAACGGGCAAATTTAATGCTTTTGAAGCATTCATAGCCAGCTTTAATTCATCATGATTAAGTTTTATAATATTTGCTGTTCCTCCCCGATGCAGGTTAGAACGAAACTCACCTTCCTTTCCTTGGCGTTTCATAGCGCCAACAACTTGTCCGTCAACTACTAGAGCACGCACATCTGCTCCACCGGCTTCCTTAATAAATTCCTGAACAATAACTCTCGCCTGTAATCCATTAAAGGCTTCCAGAACCGATTCTGCTGCATTTTTTGTTTCTGCCAAAACAACGCCTAATCCCTGTGTGCCTTCTAACAGTTTGATAATTACTGGTGTTCCGCCAACATGATCTATAACTTCTTCTACATCTCTAGAGTAATTGGTAAAAACCGTTTTAGGCATACCAATTCCAGCTTTGGTTAAACGCTGTAAACTGCGTAATTTATCTCTTGAGCGTTGGATAGCGTCAGAGGTTACAATAGTAAAAACGCCCATCATTTCAAACTGTCTGACTACAGAGCATCCAAAAAAGGTAACGGAAGCTCCTATTCTAGGGATAATGGCATCAACATAATCTAAGTAACGGTCTTTGTAGTAAATGGTAGGTTTTTCTTTTTCAATAATGATATCACATTTTAGAGGGTCTATGACTTCAATGTCGTGGCCTCGCTTACTACCTTCTTCTACAAGGCGCTCTGTAGAATACAATTGAGGGTTTCTGGATAGAATGACTATATTCATAAAAGTACTTAAAGTAGTTCTGCTTAAGATTATTTAAAGTTGTTTTAAATACTTTAGGTATTTGTAATGTTATATGCAAGATACTAAAAAAAGGCCTGCTGATTTTTAGATAATTACTATTTAGTATATACCTTTACCATAATGGATACCCCCGATTTAGAGATACAATTAAAAACCTTACCTAATCAACCCGGAGTTTATCAATACTACGATAAGGAGGGTACGATTATCTATGTCGGAAAAGCCAAAAATTTAAAAAAACGCGTAAGTTCTTATTTTACAAAAACACATGATTATGGTAAAACAAGAGTTCTTGTAAAAAAAATTGCAGATATAAAGCATATTGTAGTAGATACCGAAACTGATGCTCTTTTATTAGAGAACAATCTGATAAAAAAATATCAACCAAGATATAATGTATTGTTAAAAGACGATAAGTCTTACCCTTGGATTTGTATTAAGAATGAACGCTTTCCAAGAGTGTTTTCAACCCGTCGTGTGTTTAAAGATGGCAGTGAATATTTTGGGCCTTATACTAGCGGAAAAACGGTTCATACGTTACTTGACTTAATTAAGGGTTTGTATAGTTTAAGAACGTGTAATTATGATTTGGCTCAGGAAAAAATTGAAGCTGGAAAGTATAAAGTATGCTTAGAATACCATCTAGGTAATTGTAAAGGACCATGTGAAGGCTATGAAACCATAGAGGAATACAACGAGAATATAAAAGCCATTAAAGAAATATTAAAAGGTAATTTTAAAGACTCTCTCTCTCAGTTTAAAACCCAAATGAAAGCTTTTGCAGAAAACATGCAGTTTGAAGAAGCTCAAAAAATAAAAGAAAAAGTTGAGGTTCTAGAAAATTATCAGGCAAAGTCGACCATTATAAATCCAAAAATAAGTAATGTAGATGTGTTTTCCATTACAAGTGACGAAAGTTATGGATATGTTAACTTTTTGCAATTGTCATACGGATCTATCATACGTTCTCATACCTTAGAGATTAAAAAGAAGTTGGATGAAACAGATGAAGAGTTACTAGGACTGGCCATTACTGAAATTAGGCAACGTTTTAATTCCAACTCAAAAGAAATCTACGTCCCTTTTAAGATAGCTTTAGGTGAAGATGTGAAAGTGACTATTCCTAAATTGGGAGATAAAAAACACATTCTAGATTTATCATTAAGAAACGCAAAGTATTATAGAATGGACCGTTTCAAACAGATGAAGATTGTTGATCCTGATAGACATGCAAATAGAATTATGGCTCAAATGAAAGCAGATTTAAGACTTTCAGAAGAACCAAGACATATTGAGTGTTTTGATAATTCAAACATTCAAGGTACACATCCGGTGGCGGCATGTGTGGTATTTAAAAATGGAAAACCTAGTAAAAAAGAGTATCGTCATTTCAATATTAAAACCGTTGAAGGACCAGATGATTTTGCATCTATGGAAGAAGTGGTTTATAGACGATACAGGCGTTTGGTTGAAGAAAATCAACCTTTGCCACAACTTATTATTATTGATGGGGGTAAAGGGCAGTTATCTTCGGCTTTAAAAAGTTTGGATGAGTTAAAGTTGAGAGGTACGATTGCTATCATCGGAATTGCTAAACGTTTAGAAGAGTTATTTTATCCAGAAGACCCAATTCCGCTATATTTAGATAAGAAAAGTGAAACACTCAAGATTATTCAACAATTGCGCAATGAAGCACACCGTTTTGGCATTGAACATCATAGAAATAAACGAAGTAAAACAGCGTTAAATACAGAACTAGAAACGATTCAAGGCGTAGGAGAAAAAACAGTTGTAGAATTGTTGAGACATTTTAAATCTGCTAAGCGCGTTGCCAATGCTAAGTTGGATGAGTTAGAGGCTGTAGTTGGCGTATCCCGAGCAGAAAAGGTTTATAACTATTATCATGAGAAATAAAATAACGCATTTCTAAATTATATTTTGAAGTACTTTTTTATCATATTAACTTTATGTCTACTTTCTTTATTTTCCGTGCAAGCGCAACATAAAACAGAAGCGAATAGCCCAAAAGTTGGTTTAGTTTTAAGTGGTGGTGGCGCAAAAGGATTAGCACATATTGGAGCCTTAAAGGTTATTGATAGCCTTGGTGTTAAAATTGACTATGTAGCAGGAACTAGTATGGGAGCAATAATAGGCGGGCTGTATGCTTCTGGTTATACAGGAAACCAGTTGGATTCTATATTTCAAATTTTAGATTTTGATAAAGTTATAAATGACGATTTGCCAAGGGTTTCAAAAACATCTTACGAACGTGGTAACGACGATAAGTATGCTGTAAAACTTCCATTTGATAGACTTAAAGTTAAATTACCTTCTGCACTTTCTAAGGGTTATAATGTATATAGTTTGCTGTTAGAGTCGCTTATTCATGTGAGTCAAATTCACGATTTTGAGAAGTTACCCATTCCATTTTTTTGTATAGCAACAGATGCTGAAACTGGAGAACAAGTTATTTTAGATAAGGGAGATTTACCTCAATCCATATTGGCAAGTGGTGCATTGCCATCAGTTTTTCAACCCGTTATTATTGAAGATCAAGTATTAATAGATGGTGGTGTTGCTAATAATTATCCTATAGATGAGTTACGTGCCAAAGGTATGGATGTTATTATAGGTGTTGATGTACAAGATGGGCTTCGAAATCGAGAAGAATTAGAATCAGCACCAGATGTGCTCATACAAATAAATAATTTCAGAACAATTAATGATATGAAATTAAAAGCTGAAAAAACCGATATTTATGTTAAGCCTGATATTATTGGATTTAACGTGGTTTCTTTTAGTGAAGGCAATCAAATTATTGCGAACGGTAAAGTGGCTGCCATGAAAGAATTAAGTAGACTGAGTGCTTTGACTCGTAAAGAAAGTAATGATTTAATTTCAGAAGTAAAGCCAAAACCCATCGATAGTATTAAGGTAAATCATGTGCATTTAAAAGGGAATAACAAATATACAAGAGCTTATGTGTTAGGGAAATTGAGGTTAAAGGATAATGAAAAGGTTAGCTATAAGGATTTAAAAAAAGGGATGAATCGTTTGGAAGCAACCAATAACTTTGATGCCATAAAATATGAATTTATAAAAGTTGAAGGAGAAGAAGGTTATGATATCAATACAATAGTTACAGAAACTGAACAAAGTTTATTTTTAAAACTAGGAATTCATTATGATGAGTTATACAAGAGTGCTGCTCTAGTTAATGTTACTAAAAAGAGATTATTTTTTAAAAATGATGTGGCATCTTTAGACTTTATTCTCGGAGATAATGTTAGATATAATTTTGAGTATTTAGTTGATAGAGGTTTTTATTGGAGTATTGGTGTGAAATCTAGGTATAATCAATTTGATAGAAATATTAACCCTCTGTTATTAATTGATGATCCCGTTTTGTTGAATGCAGGAGGAGTAAGCAAAATTGATGTTAAGCTAAAAGATTTTACCAATCAATTTTATCTGCAAACCCTATTTTTAAGAGATTTTGCTTTAAGTATGGGAGTTGAACATAAAAACTTAGAAATAGATACAGAGACTATTTCTAGAGATAATTCAAATACGAATTTAAGCTTTGAAAGTACAAATTTTTTAAGCCTGTTTGGTGAGTTGAAACTAGATACTTACAGCAATATGTATTTTCCCAAGAGAGGAGTTTATTTCAATGGAGATTTGCATATTTATTTCTTGTCATCGAGTCAAGGAGATGATTTTAAGAATTTCTCAATAGCCAAAGCTAATATGGGTTATGCTTTTAGTGTAACCGATAAGTTAGCATTTAATCTACAAACAGGGGGTGGTTTTAAAATAGGAGATACATCAACACAAGCTTTAGACTTTGCCTTAGGCGGCTATGGAAGTAATTTCATCAATAATTTTATACCGTTTTTAGGTTATGATTTTGTGTCTTTAACAGGGAACAGTTTTGTTAAAGCATCTGCGGTGGCAGATTATGAGGTTTTTAAAAAGCATCACATAACTTTGGAGGGGAATTGGTCAAATATAGCTGATAATATTTTTGAAACAGGAGAGTGGTTTACCTTGCCAGATTATAGGGGTTATGCATTGGGATATGGGCTAGAAACCTTTTTAGGTCCTGTTCAAATAAAATATAGTTATTCTCCTGAACAGAAAAATAGCACATGGTTTTTTAATGTTGGATTTTGGTTTTGACAATTTAGTTGTCAATTATATGAATATGAGAACCTTTCAAAATTTCATATGGGTTGTTTTCTAAATAAATTCCCGATATTTGTATCACTATGGATCTTTTCTGGAAAGACTTATTAGCATTTCTTCACTACCTCATCAAGCGCAATCCTGAGTGAGTATACTTTTTGTATCTTTATATGTATTAGCTATTTAACTATTTAAGCAAGTTTTAAATAGTAGATAATAATTAATTTTTAAAATAAAAAAAGTATGCCTTTTTATCATAAATTAGGAAGTATTCCACATAAACGCCACACCCAATTTAAGAAACCCGATGGTAGCTTGTATTACGAACAATTATTTGGTACTATCGGTTTCGATGGTATGTCAACAAATAGTTATCATGAGCAACGACCTACGCAAGTAAAATCCATAAGGAAACAATATAATGTTGCGCCTAAAATTGCTTTAAAAAATAATATAAAGTCGTATCGTTTAAAAGGATTCCAAGTACAACCAATAAAGGATTATTTAGAAAGTAGAAAAACCATATTAATAAATAGCGACTGTGCGATTATTTTGGCTGCGCCTAAACAATCAACGTTAGATTATTTTTATAAAAACACAGATGCCGATGAGCTTTTATTTATACATAAAGGTTCGGGAAAGTTAAGAACCATGCTTGGTAATCTAGATTTTAAATATGGCGATTATTTACTAATCCCTAGAGGGAGTATTTATAAAATAGATTTTGATACTGAAGATAATAGATTGTTTATCGTTGAATCTCGCAGGCCCATATATACGCCAAAACGATATAGAAATTGGTTTGGGCAACTTCTAGAACACTCGCCATTTTGCGAGCGAGATATTCGTAGGCCAGAAGAGTTAGAAACCTATAATCAGTCTGGAGACTTTTTAATTAAAGTTAAAAAGCAAGACGATATTATTGAAATGGTTTACGCATCGCATCCCTTTGATGTGGTTGGTTACGATGGTTATAATTATCCGTATGCGTTTTCTATTCACGACTTTGAGCCTGTAACGGGACGAGTACACCAACCGCCACCAGTGCATCAAACGTTCGAAACAGATGCTTTTGTAGTGTGTAGTTTTGTGCCCCGATTGTACGACTATCATCCACAAGCTATTCCTGCTCCATATAATCATAGCAATATTGATAGTGATGAGGTTTTATATTATGTGGATGGCGATTTTATGAGTAGAAATGATATTGAAGCTGGTCATATATCATTACACCCAGCAGGCATTCCTCATGGTCCACATCCAGGAGCCACTGAACGCAGTATAGGTAAAACGGAGACCGAAGAATTAGCCGTTATGGTCGATACTTTTAAACCGTTAATGGTCACTGAAGATGCCATGCAAATAGCAGATGAAGATTATTATAAATCATGGTTATAATAGTTTTTTTGGAGCTGTTCCTGCTTTTCGCTATATCTTTTTTGAGAAAGACAAAAAAGGATGCCACTGCAATCAGGGCTAAAAACCAATCGTTAGGTTTTTACTTGACGAATAAACAATTAACTTATCAATAAATAACATTAAGAAAATGAGTAAAGACATAAAATCAGTAAACTACGGATTAGAAAAAATATTTGAAGGTGCACAAGATTTTTTACCGCTTCTAGGAACCGACTATGTAGAGTTTTATGTGGGTAATGCCAAACAAGCTGCGCATTTTTACAAAACAGCATTTGGTTTTCAATCTTATGCTTATAGAGGTCTAGAAACAGGTTCCAAAGATCAAGTAAGTTACGTGCTAAAACAAGATAAAATTAAATTGGTTTTAACAACACCTTTAACGAGTAAATCATCTTTAAATGAGCATATTGTAAAACATGGTGATGGTGTAAAAGTAATAGCTCTTTGGGTTGAAGATGCTAGGAAAGCTTATGTAGAAACGACAAGCAGAGGGGCAAAATCGTATATGAAGCCTTTTGTTGAAAGCGATGAATATGGCGAAGTAGTTAGAGCAGGTATTTATACTTACGGAGAAACGGTACATATGTTTGTAGAGCGGAAAAATTACAAAGGGGCTTTTTTACCAGGATTTATAGAGTGGAAATCTGATTATAACCCTAAATCAGCAGGCTTAAAATATATAGACCATATGGTTGGTAATGTTGGTTGGGGGCAAATGAATACTTGGGTAAAGTGGTATGAAGATGTTATGGGGTTTGAGAATTTTTTATCTTTTGATGATAAACAAATACATACAGAATACTCTGCGCTTATGAGTAAAGTGATGAGCAATGGTAATGGACGGATAAAATTTCCGATAAACGAACCGGCAAAAGGCAAAAAGAAATCGCAGATTGAAGAATATCTCGATTTTTATGAAGGTGCAGGTGTCCAACATATTGCTGTGGCCACTGATGATATTATTAATACCGTATCGCAACTAAGACAATCTGGTGTTGAGTTTTTGTCAAAACCTCCTGAAGCATATTATAAAGCAGTTCCCGGGCGTTTGGAGGAATATAGTCATGAACTTAGGGAGGATATTGAAACTTTAAAAAACCTGGGGATTATGATTGATGCCGATGAGGAAGGCTATTTATTGCAAATATTCACTAAACCTGTTGAAGATAGACCCACTTTGTTTTTTGAAATTATTCAACGTATGGGGGCTCGTGGTTTTGGAGCAGGAAATTTTAAGGCTTTGTTTGAGTCTATTGAAAGAGAACAGGCTTATAGAGGAACATTATAGCCCTAAATTAAGTGTTAGTTTTACCTGCTGAATTTATTGGCAGGTTTTTTTGCGTTAAGGATTAAAGGGGTATCCTTCTTTGAGACACTATAAAAAGATATACCAGAAAGCCTGACCGTAGTGAGAACGCCCAAATAATTAGTAATTATAACAATTCTAACAGAACTATAACATTCCAAGAGGCGTCTAAATCAATTAAATTTTTATTTTTGGAATAGTAATTGTATTTCTACTATTCACAATAATTTGTAATTATTAGAGTTACTTAGAAATTACCCCAACTATCATGAAAAAGGCAGTATTAGTTTTTTCTTTAATTTTTTCGATGCAAGCGGTATTTGCTCAGCAAGATTCGGCTTTCGGTGCAGGTGAGTGGTTTAAGTTTAAAATGAGTTATAGTAACTGGTTGAAAGCTGGTAATGCCACATTGCAAGTAAAACATGCAAACTTAAATAATAAGCAGGTGTATCATGTGGTAGGCAAAGGCTGGACTACAGGTATGATAAAATGGTTCTTTAAAGTAAAAGATCGCTACGAAAGCTATATGGATAAGGATTCTATTATGCCATATAAATTTATTAGAAATATTGACGAAGGTGGGCACACTAAGGATATAGTTATCGATTTTGACCAAAAAGAAAACAAAGCCAAAGTAAATAATAGAAAACACAAAACCATAAAAACCATTGATACCAAACCTAATATTCAGGACATGGTATCTACATTTTATTATTTACGTAATAATCTTGATACTAATAATCTTAAGCAAGGTGATGAAGTGCGAATAGATATGTTTTTTGACGAAGAGAATTACGGTTTTAAGTTAAAATACCTTGGCGAGGAAATTATTGAAACAGAATTTGGTACCGTTGCGTCTTTAAAATTTAGGCCTTATGTTATGGCAGGGCGTGTTTTTAAAGAGGAAGAAAGTTTAACGCTATGGGTGTCTAAAGATAAAAATAAAGTACCTTTACGTATTAAAGCAGACTTAGCTGTGGGCTCGTTAAGAGCCGATTTAGAAGCTTATAAAGGGTTGAAACATCCTTTTAAAATAGTTGTTAATAATTGAGAATTTGAGTGCTAAACTTTCCAAAAAGCTAAAAGACAAATACGATGCTATAGACCAAGATGTGGAAACACATTTAGAAGGTTTATTACATAGCAAACCCATTAATTATTGGGACTATATTCAAACCGATGCGCTTTTAAACATGCAAGTGCAACGCACGGTTTTTCCAGATGAGAAAGTCTTTATCATGTATCATCAAATATCTGAGTTACTTTTCAAAATGATTCTTAGTGAAATTGAGCAAGTGGCTAAAAATCATGATATTTCAGTTGTTACTTTTACAGATAAAATTATGCGTGTGAGTAGGTATTTTGATGTACTCACATCATCATTTAGTATCATGAAGGATGGTATGGATATCGATCAATATAACCAATTTAGAACAACATTGGTGCCAGCAAGTGGATTTCAAAGTGCCCAATACCGGAAAATTGAGTTTGCGTCTACAGAATTAATTAACCTTATTGATAAAAGATTTCGTGCTACTATTGATAGAAATTCGTCTTATGAGCATGCTTTTGAGCATTTGTATTGGCAAGCCGCAGGGAAAGACTACGAAACAGGTAAAAAGACCTATACTTTAACAGCATTTGAAGAGCGCTATAAGGAAGAATTTATTAGATTTACCAAATTTTATCAAACTAACAATTTATGGAGCAAATTTAAGGGCTTACCCAAAGATGCTCAAACTAATAAAGATTTGATAAAAGCTATGAGACATTATGACTTTACTGTCAATATAAAATGGGTCATGGCTCATTATAATACGGCAAATCATTATTTAAATATTGGTGGCGAAACTGCCGAAGCTACTGGGGGAAGCGAGTGGGTGAAATATATGCATCCAAAATATCAAAAAAGAATATTTTTTCCAGATTTATGGACAGAGAAAGAAACAGCAGATTGGGGAACAAATATATAATACTAGTACTTATTGCCTTAGTTCTATGGGCATGTAAAGAAGATCCAAAAGAAGAAATTGTTGAAGAGGAAGCGGTGGTTGAAGCACCTGTAAAAGAGGTTGTTGAATTCGGCTTTAATTTAGATGATTTTGTTGTAAAAAGAGATACCATTAAAAGTGGAGATAGTTTTGGTGAGATTTTAGAAAGAAATAATGTTGGTTATCCTAAAATATTTCATATTGCTGAAAAAGCTAAGGATACTTTTGATATAAGACGATTACAGGTGGGAAAACCTTATACCCTTTTATGCTCAAAGGATTCTTTAGAATTACCTCAGTCTTTTATTTATCAGCCTAACCTAGAGGAATATGTTGTTATTAATTTTAAAGATTCCATACATGCCTATACCAGTAAAAAGCCTATTACATACATCGAAAAAGTAGCGACAGGGGTTATAAATAGTAGTATTTCTTTAACTCTGGAAGAGCAAGGGCTAAGTCCGAGGTTAGCCTATAAGCTTGCCGACGAAATTTATGCATGGACTATTGATTTTAGAAGACTTCAAAAAGGAGATCGTTTTAAAGTAATTTACACAGACAAGTACATTGATGATAGTATTTATACTGGAGTCCATGATATTAAGGCCGCTTATTTTGAGCACAACAAGGAGGCTTTTTATGCTTTTGAGTTTATGACTGATTCTGTTAAGGAGATAAAAGATTATTTTAATGAAGAGGCAAAAAATTTACGTAGAGCCTTTTTAAAAGCGCCAGTTAAATTTAGTAGAATTTCTTCGAGATACAACTTAAAAAGACGAATTGCCGTTTACGGTTATAGGGTAAGAGCCCATAAAGGAACAGATTTTGCAGCTCCAATAGGTACACCAATTATGGCTACGGCTAATGGAACCGTAACAAAATCTGAAAGACGTGGCGGAAATGGTAATTATGTAAAAATAAGACATAATGCGACTTACGAAACTCAATACTTACACATGAGAAAACGTAATGTAAAAGTAGGACAGTTTGTAAAACAAGGTGATGTAATTGGATGGGTTGGGATGACTGGGAACACGGGTGGACCTCATGTATGTTATCGTTTTTGGGTAAATGGTAGGCAGGTTGATCCGTTTAAGCAGAAGTTACCTGAGGCCAAACCTATATCTGATTCATTGAAAGTTAAATACCTTGACTTTATACAGCCTATTAGAAAACAGCTTGACGATATTCATTTTTTAGAAGATGTTTTCGAAGAGCAAAATCAACCAGAACATATAATAAAACAAAATAACAATTCTATATCACTTAACCATTAATCATGGCACTACCAAGTATTAACCCGACTACCACGAATGCGTGGAGAAAACTACAAACGCATTTTGAAACTATAAAAGATATTCAAATGAAAGATTTATTTGCTCAGGATCAAGAAAGAGCAAATAAGTTCACTATCAAATGGAACGATTTTTACCTAGATTTTTCAAAAAATAGAATAACAGAAGAAACCTTTAAATATTTACTGGAATTAGCTGATGATGTTAAGTTGAAGGAAGCCATTCAAAGTCAGTTTTCAGGTGAAATAATAAATCAAACAGAAAGGAGAGCGGTTTTGCATAGTGCTTTAAGAGCACCTAAATCAGCTAATTTTAAAGTGAATGGTGTTAATGTAATGCCAGAGGTTTATGCCGTAAAAGAGAAAATAGAAGGCTTTACCAATGAAGTTGTAAACGGTGATAGAAAAGGTTTTACAGGAAAAGCTTTTACCGATGTTGTAAATATAGGTATTGGAGGATCAGATTTAGGGCCTGCAATGGTTGTAGATTCATTACAATATTATAAAAATAACTTAACTACGCATTTTGTAAGTAATGTAGATGGCGACCATGTTAATGAGGTTATTAAAAATCTAGATCCCGAAACAACTTTATTCGTAATTGTTTCGAAAACTTTTACGACACAGGAAACACTTTCAAATGCAAATACATTAAAAAAGTGGTTTTTAGAATCGGCAACTGAGAACGCTATAGCAAAACATTTTGTAGCGGTGTCTACAAACATTGAAAAGGTAAAAGGTTTTGGGATTGATGCTAATAATATTTTTCCAATGTGGGATTGGGTTGGAGGTCGTTTTTCGCTTTGGAGTGCGGTTGGTTTAACCATTAGTTTAGCTATGGGCTATGATAATTTTGATAGCTTGTTAAAAGGTGCTAACGAAATGGATGAGCATTTTAAAACTGAAGATTTCGACTCTAATATTCCAGTTGTTTTAGCACTTATTAGTGTGTGGTATAACAATTTCTTTAATGCAGAAAGTGAAGCTATCATTCCTTACTCTCAATACCTTAATCAGTTTGCAACATATTTACAGCAGGGTATTATGGAGAGTAATGGAAAAAGCGTGGATAGAAATGGAAACCCGATTGACTACCAAACAGGTACTATTATTTGGGGAGAACCCGGAACGAATTCACAGCATGCGTTTTTCCAATTAATACATCAAGGAACAAAATTAATTCCAGCAGATTTTATTGGTTTTGTTAAGTCTTTACATGGAAATCAAGATCATCAAGATAAGTTAACATCTAATTTCTTAGCTCAAACCGAAGCTTTGTTAAATGGTAAAACTGAAGCTGCAGTAGTGGCAGAAGGTACTAACGAGTCTATCATTCCTTATAAAATTTTCAAAGGAAATAAACCAACCAATACTATTTTTATTGATAAGCTTTCTCCAGAAAGCTTAGGGAAACTTATTGCTATGTACGAGCATAAAATATTTGTACAAGGTATTATATGGAATATATTTAGTTATGACCAGTTTGGCGTGGAGTTAGGTAAACAATTGGCTAGCAAAATATTACAAGAGTTTGGTGATGATCCAGTTAGGGATCATGATTCTTCAACAGCCAATCTGTTAAATTATTATAAGAGCAAGTCTTAGATTTAGTCGATACTCTGAAATTTATAGAAACCGCTTCAAATTGAAGCGGTTTTTTTATGTTATTAATTACTACATTTGTTTTTTAATTTTTTAAATAAAATAATCATGTACGACATTGTAAAAACAGTTCATTCCTATTGGGCATATTTAGTACTATTAGTTTTACTTATTGCAACCGTGAATGCTTTAGTTAAAACTTTTGGTGATAAAGAATATGAAGCTAATGATTTTAGACGGTCGCTGTTTGCTTTAATCGTATCTCACATACAATTGTTAATTGGGTTAGTGCTATATTTTGTGTCTCCACGTTTACAAATGTTTAGCGAGTTAGGTATGGGAGGTGTTATGAAAGACGCTGTGAATAGGTTGTATTTGGTTGAACACCCTTTTGTAAATATTATTGCGGTTGCTTTAATTACAATTGGTTATTCAAAACATAAAAAGAAATTAACATCGCATGCTAAATTGAAGACAATTGCTGTTTTCTATACCATAGCACTGGTGTTGTTTTTATCTAGAATTCCTTGGAGCTCTTGGGTAGGCTAAATTACTCTTTATAGACTTCTTTAATAAGATAAATGTATACAGGAAAATGGTCGCTGTACCCGTTTGTAAACGATCCGCTTGACCAACTCCTATAAGGATAACCTTTGTACCTGCCTTTTTGATGTACAAGGTAGTGCTTGTTATAAATCCCTGCCTTATAGAATCTATATGAGCTGTAGTCTTTTTTAAGTAAAGGCGCTGTAACTATAATTTGATCAAATAAACTCCAATTATCTCTATAAGCAGTTGTACCTAAACCGTTCTTATAAAAATCTGAAAATGGATTATAAAGCGCCTTTAAAGGTACTCTATTGCTATCTGTTTTTGACTTTAGTATATGTTTTACACTAGCGTTATTTGGATTATCATTTAAATCACCCATGATAAAAATTTTAGCATAGGGATCAATGGCTTGTAAAGAATCTACTAAGAATTTGTTCAACTTTGCTGCTGCAACACGTTTAGGTCTGCTTCGGGCTTCACCTCCTCTTCTTGATGGCCAATGATTAACAATGATATGCATTAGCTCACCTTCAAGTTTTCCGCTTACCAAAAGTTGATCTCTAGTATAAATGCGCTTTTGGTCTTGATCATCATAAATTTTTAATTCGTGTGCGCTTGTTTTTAATGGAGTAAATGTCTTTTTTTGATAAAGCAAAGCCACATCAATACCGCGAGAGTCTGAAGATTCATAATGGATAATGCCATAATCTTTAGCTACCAGTAACGAATCATTAACTAAATCTTCTAAAACCATTTTGTTTTCAACTTCACAGACTCCCAGAATACTTGGAGTATTTTGCGTATCAGTATAGCCGATATTCGCAATAACCTTAGTCATGTTTTTAATTTTCTGTTTGTAGGCTTCGGTTTTACTCGATTTCAACTCCATTATAGGACTATATTCATCCAGTTTAATAGGGTCATTAATTGTATCAAATAGGTTTTCCAGGTTATAGAATGCCAGAGTGTGAATTTTAAATTTTTTGTCTTGTGCATCTAGTGAGAAGACTAATCCAAAAAAAAATATAAAAAAGGATAGTTTTTGGTAATACATACTATTAATCTTTAAAACGTATAATATTTATTACAAAATATATTTCTAATGTAAGTATTTTTTGTATAAATTATGTATTTTACTACTTTAAAGTAAGTTTTTAAAACAAAATAAATGATATTTAAGATGAAGAACATGTTGTTTTTTGTTTTCTGTTGCTTCTCTTCTATATCCTTTTATGGACAGCAAACACTCCTGAAAGGAAGTGTTATTGATGCCGATACTTTTGAGTCAATTGAACGTGTGAAAGTCACTATAGAAGGTACGGAGATTATCGTTTTTACCAACGTTTTAGGTGAATTTGAATTTAATGCTGATGTACCTTTAGGTGAGCAAGTTTTACTAATTTCAAAATTGGGATATCTTTCAAAACGGTTTCCTGTTACCGTAAACCAAGGGAATACGGTCAACATCACTGATATGACCTTAGAAAAAGATGCTTCAAATACTGACGATTTATTCTTAATAACCTTATCTGATGATGAGCTTAATGCTGATACTAGCGGTGCTGATAATATTTCAGGGTTATTAGCTTCTTCTTTAGATGTATTTCAAAGAACAGTTGCTTTTGAGTTTAGTGCATCTTTTTTTAGGGCCCGAGGTCTTGATTCTAATAATGGAGCTATTCTGATTAATGGTATTGAAATGAATAAAGCTTTTAATGGTCGTCCCCAATGGAGTAATTGGGGAGGAATAAATGATGTATTAAGAAATCAAGAATTAGCTTCTGGATGGTCTCCTTCTAGCTACAGTTTTGGAAGAGTACTTGGCACCACAAATATAAATGTTAGGGCATCGCAATCTAGGCCTGGTGGCAGAGTCACATACTCATCATCAAATAGAAGCTATTCTAATCGAATCATGGCTACATATGGTTCTGGATTGTTAAAAAATAATTGGGCGTATACAGTTTCAATTGGAAGACGTTGGGGAGACGAAGGCTATCAACATGCTACATTATATAGTTCCAATTCACTATATGTTGCCTTAGAAAAGAAGTTAAGTGATGACCACAGTTTAAACTTTACCGGGATATATACACCAAATAGACGAGGGAAATCATCTCCCAATACCCAAGAGGTTTATGATTTAAAAGATATTAAATATAATTCTTATTGGGGCTGGCAAGAAGGGAATAAGAGGAATTCAAGAATTAAGACTGTTATTGAGCCTCTATTCATGTTGAATCATTATTGGTCTATAAGTAAAAAAACAGATCTGAACACTAACGTTGGTTATCAGTTTGGAAAACTTAGCAACAGCCGTTTGGATTACAATGGTACAGATTTAATTGATAACATCCCACAAGGTGGTGGCTCAAACCCAAGTCCAACTTATTATCAAAAACTCCCTAGTTATTTTGAGCGAAATTTTCCAGATAATCCGGGTCTAGCATATTTAGCTTTGAAAGAATTTCAAAGGGATGGACAAATTAATTGGAATGCCATGTACCAAGCCAATATTGATAATTCGAAAAATGGAGGAAATGCTATATATGCACTTTATGATGATCGAGTAGATGATACCCAACTAACAATAAATTCTATATTGAATTACGCTATAAATGATAACGTGCTTTTAAATGTAGGTATTAACTATAGCTCTTTAAAATCTGAAAACTTTGCTCAGGTTGAAGATTTACTAGGAGCTTCTACTTACTTAGATATTGATCCTTTTACTAATTCCATTGATGATGCTCAGAATGATCTCCTAAATCCAAATAGAGTTGTTAGAGTAGGTGATAAATTTAAGTACCATTACTATATAATGTCGACGTCGCTTAAGGCATTTGCTCAAGGCCAATTTTCTTATAATACTATTGATTTCTTCTTAGCAGGAAGTGTTACTAATACTAACTATCAAAGAGAAGGGATCTTTAAAAATGGTGGTTTTCCTGATAATTCTTTGGGTATTGGAGAGAAATTATCCTTTACAGGTTTTGGTTTAAAAGGCGGGATAACTTATAAATTATCAGGTAAGCATGTTTTTAATGGGAATGCAGGTTTTATTTCTAGAGCGCCATTTATTCAAAATATATATTCTAATTCCAGAGAAAACCATAATGTAGTTCCTAATATTTCTGAAGAAAACATTTTGTCTTTTGATGCGACTTATTTGTTAAGATCATCAATAGTAAAAGCAAAATTAACAGGGTATTTTACTCAAATTGCCGATGCAAATCAAATTGCTTTTTATTTTGCTGATGGTGTTGGCGGAGATAACTCCATTTTTGTTCAGGAGATTTTGCAAGGTATTGATAAAAAGTTTTTTGGGGTAGAGTTGGGTGTGGAAGCACAGGTAACGTCAACAATCAAATTAAAGGGAGTTGTTGCTATGGGGCAATTTACTTATGATAATAATCCTAATTTATTTTTAACAACAGAACCGAATGAAGCCTCAAAAGAAGCTGGATTTGTTGACGGGTTTAAGGATTTTGGCACTTCTAACCTGAAAAATTATAGATTGGGCAATGGTCCTCAAAATGCCTATTCTTTTGGTTTTGAATATCATGACCCAGACTTTTGGTGGTTTGGTGCTACCGCCAACTTTTTTTCCCGTACTTATTTAAGCATAAACCCTTTAACCAGAACATCTAATTTCAATTTGGATTTCGATGGGAACCCTTTTCCAGATTATGATGAAGAATTGGCGAAAGAATTGTTGAGACAAGAACAGTTTGATAATTATATAGCAATCAACTTAATAGGAGGAAAATCATGGAAACTGGGCAAATATTATCTAGGGTTGTTCGCAAGCGTTAATAATTTGTTAGATGAAGTTTACAAAACAGGTGGTTTTGAGCAAAGAAGAAATGCAAATTATAGGGAATTAAGGGATGATCAAGCTCTGGAAACTCCAGTGTTTGGTTCTAAGTATTGGTATGGTAGAGGAACAACCTATTTCCTTAATTTAAATTTAAGTTTTTAATATATAGTTATCTAGTTAAAGGGCTAGTCAAATAAAAATGGAGTCAATATGCGAAAAACATATAAAATAAAAGTATGGGTTAATTTTATAATTATTATCCTTTTGGCGACGTCATGTGTTAAGAATGATGATTATGAGGTGCCAGATATAACCTTTAAAGAACTTGAAATTCCTCCGGAAAGTATAACAACTTTTAAAGCTATAAAATCCCTTTACGATCAGGCTTTAATTGACGGGAATACAACCGTAATTATTGATGACGCACCAAGTTTATATATTGAAGCTTACGTAGTATCAACAGATAAGTTTGGGAATTTTTTTGAAGAATTAATCATTCAGAATAAAACAGATGATAGTAATCCTGATAACGATCCAAGGCTGGGGTTTAAAATAGATATTAATGCCAGTAACCTTTCTGATACTTATCAGTTTGGTCAAAAAGTTTATGTTAAAATAAATGGGCTTACTATTGGTGAAGCTAGTGGAGTGATTACTATTGGAAAGGGCAATGGAGTCCAAGTAGAGCAAATTCAGGAGTCGGAGTATAAAGATATTGTTATTAGAAGTAATGAAGTTGTTGAGATCATACCAAAAATTGTGGCTTTACAAGATTTAACACCTCTTGATGAAAATACATTAATTCAGCTTCAAAATATGCAACTGAATAGATTTGAATTGGGGGCGACTTTTGCCAGTGAATCTTTTGATGAGTTTGATGGTCTTAGGTTATTGGAAAGTTGTGATTCGGGTATTTCTATGATTATGCAAACCAGTACTTTTTCCGACTTTAAATCCTTAGTTGTGCCGCAAAATAAAGGAAGCATAACTGGCGTATTTAGCAGAGACTTTCGTGATAATTTTAATGTATTAGTTATTAATAGTTCTACCAATGTTGTTTTTGAAGATAGTGAGCGTTGTGACCCAGTGGAATTTAATTGCGGTATTGCTGCTGTTACTGGGGCTAACAATTTACTATTTGAAGATTTTGAGCCTCAAAAAAACAACAAGCCCATCGCTATTGATGGTTGGACTAATTTTATTGAAACTGGTTCTGAAGCATGGGAAGGGTATTCTTCCTCCTCCTCAAATGCTTCTTTGGGTAGGTCGGCTAGATTTCAATCGTCGAGCTCCGGAGATATAAGTAACATAGGATGGCTTATTACACCACCCATAAATTTGGATACTCAAGATGGAGAGACACTTCGTTTTAAAACTTCCAATAGTTTAGCAGACAGTAGTTTTATGGAAGTTTTGTTCTCTCTTGATTGGGATGGCAACGAAGAAACCGTTAGATCGGCAACCTGGGGTGTAATATCTTCGGCTTATGTTGTAAAAGACACAGATTCTTTTGCCGAATGGTTTAATTCAGGAATTATTGATTTATCGTGCGAAACAGGAACGATTTATATTGCATTTAAATATACAGGTAGTGGTCAATCTTCTTTTGATGGCGTTTATGAGTTGGACGAAATAAGTATTGATTATTAAGAGTAATTTTGATTAATTAGTCTGAGTTGCTACATTAGCCAAATGACTAGTTTCGATAATTTTTTCTTTCATTTTTTAGCACATTATAAATCAAAAAAGAATAAAAAAGCTCAAAGTATAGCCACTTTCTATATTACGTTTTTACAAAGCAGTTTGTTATTGCTTCTAGGGGTTTTTTTTGCTAGGTTTTTCAAACAAATGCACGTAGATACCATGTCACCTACAAAAGCGTGGACCTTGTTTGCTCTAACCGTAGTCTTTCTATATTTTAAAAATTGGATGCAGTATGGCGGCAAGAAACTTAAAGTTAGAGGTGCCAAAATGCTTAAAAACAAAAAGCTGAATTATAATATTTGGATGCTCTGGTTTGTTCCATTCATTATTCTGGGTTTGGCGTATATAGTCTTTCAAGCGACCTAAATTATTTTATAAATTCTTCTATTTTTTTAAAATAGCATACACTGGAAAATGATCGCTATAGCCGCCCTTATACTTTTTGCCAACATAGGTTCTAAATGGCGCGCCTTTAAAAGGGCCTTTAAAGAGTTTTAAGAAGTCTTCATCAAAGATGTTAGCTTTAAAGAATTCAAATTGATTATCTGAACTCTTAAAAAAATTGGTGGAAATTAAAACTTGGTCAAATAAAAACCATTGGCGCCTATGTTTTACAGAACCTCTATTGTAGGCACGTAAAGTTTCAAACGGATTATAAATGCCGAAATTATCAACTAAGTTTTTAATGCTTTTACTATGCGGGTCATCATTAAAATCACCTATAACTATAATCTTAGCGTCAACGTTATCCGATTTTAAATTTGAAATAATTTCACCAACCTGATGAGATGATGCCATACGTTTAGGTTCGGTTTCTTTTTCACCTTCTCGTCTAGAAGACCAATGATTAACAACTACATGAACTTCTTGGCTATCTAATAAACCAGAAACTAATAAAATATCCCTAGTATAATCAGCCGATCCGTCCTCATCGGTTAATTCAATTGTAAATGGTTCAGAAGTTAATACTTTAAAAACATTTTTATCATACAATAGCGCGACATCAATACCGCGTTCATCTAACGAATCAAAGTGCACAAAACCATAATTGTAATCTTCCAAATGTTTTGAGCGCAATAAATCTTCAATCACTTTAGCATTTTCAACTTCTGCTAATCCAACCAATGCTGGGTGTTTACCCGTTTCTCGTCTACCAATATTCGAGATGGCATAGCTTAGTTTTCTAAGTTTATTGCCGTAACGTTTTGGCGTCCATTTTTTAACCGATGTCGGTAAAAAATCGTTATCGTTGGTGTGTCGGTTGTTTTTTAAATCGAATAAATTCTCAAGATTATAAAATGCAATAGTTTGCATGTCTTGGCGTACAGGAATATCTTCAAAGGGTTCTGTCATAAATCAAAAATAGGTCTAAAATTATAAATATTAAAATGCTAGCAATTGTGTAACTTTGCACATATTTATATTTGAGATTTAAAAGAACAATGTGGGTTTAGAAAAAGCAGTTTTAATAGGAGTAATTACCAAGGATCAGGACGAAGTTAAGTCTAAAGAGTATTTAGATGAGCTTGAGTTTTTAACCTTTACAGCTGGCGGGTATGCGGTGAAACGTTTTACTCAAAAAATGGACATGCCTAACCCAAAAACTTTTATAGGAACGGGTAAGATGGAAGATGTCCGTCAGTATATCAATGAGCATCATATTGATACGGCTATTTTTGATGATGAATTGTCTGCAGCCCAAGAACGAAACATAAGTAAAATTCTTGATGTAAAGGTTTTAGACAGAACCAATTTAATACTCGATATTTTTGCGCAACGTGCCCAAACCAGTTATGCTAGAACACAGGTTGAATTGGCACAATGTGAATATTTATTGCCAAGATTAAGAGGTATGTGGACCCACCTGGAACGCCAAAAAGGGGGAATAGGAATGCGCGGACCTGGTGAAACAGAAATTGAAACAGATAGGCGTATTGTACGTGATAAAATAGCGCTCCTAAAAAAGCGTATTAAAACTATCGATAAGCAAATGGCTGTGCAGCGCGGTAACCGTGGAAAAATGGTAAGAGTGGCGCTAGTAGGGTATACTAATGTTGGGAAATCTACATTAATGAATGTTATAAGTAAAAGTGAAGTGTTTGCTGAAAACAAATTGTTTGCCACTTTAGATACAACGGTGAGAAAAGTTGTGATACAGAATCTTCCTTTTTTATTGTCTGATACGGTTGGATTTATAAGGAAATTACCTACCCAATTGGTAGATAGTTTTAAAAGCACTTTAGATGAGGTAACCGAGGCCGATTTGTTGCTTCATGTAGTAGATATATCGCATCCTAATTTTGAAGAGCATATAGCATCTGTTGAGAAAATTTTAGGCGAAATAAAGAGCGGTGATAAACCCACTATAATGGTGTTTAACAAAATAGATGCTTATCAACAAGAATATATTGATGATGATGATTTGGAAACTGAGCGCACACCAAGGCATTATTCACTGGAAGAATGGAAAGGCACTTGGATGAGCAAAGTTGGTAACAATGCTCTATTTATTTCTGCACTTAATAAACAAAATTTGGAAGATTTTAAGAAGCGTGTTTATGCGGAGGTCAGAGAAATTCATGTTACACGATTTCCTTATAATCACTTTCTTTATCCTGATTTAGAATCGGATAGTTAATCGACTTTCTGTTTTATGATTAATAAATTTTCTGGCATACTTAGAGCTAAATGGTTGAAATGGTTGTTGGTTGCTGTGGCCTCTGTGTTGTTGTTTTTTGTTGGTTTGTATTTTAGTATTTACCTAGGTTTTTTTGGTAAGTTGCCAACCGTTGAGCGTTTAAGTTCTATTAAACAGGATCAAGCCACAGAAGTTTTAGATAAAGACGGTGCTTTAATTGGGAAATATTACGTTTACGATAGGCAGCCTTTAGTATTTGAAGATTTTCCAGAGCATTTAATTGATGCCTTGGTAGCTACCGAAGATGTTCGCTTTTATGATCACGACGGTATTGATAATGTAAGTCTGCTTAGAGTGTTTGTAAAAAGTATCTTATTACAGGATAGATCCGCAGGAGGGGGAAGTACCATTACCTTGCAGTTGGCTAAAAATTTGTTTGGCAGACAAAATTTCTACTTGTTTAGTACGGTCATTAATAAGTTTAAAGAATCTATAGTAGCTACAAGAATTGAAGAAATCTATTCCAAGAATGAAATTCTAACCCTATATTTAAATACGGTTCCTTTTTCAGATAACACCTATGGTATAGAAAGTGCCTCTAGAAAGTTTTTTAATAAGCCAGCATCAGACTTGTCCATAAGTGAAGCAGCAACATTAATTGGTACTCTTAAAGCGAATAGTTTTTACAATCCGCGAAGGAATCCTGAAAACTGTAGGAAGAGAAGGAATGTCGTATTTCAACAAATGGCTAAATATAATTATTTAAATGAAAACGTTCTTGACACTTTGGTAGATCAAGATTTGATATTGAATTATCGCTCGTTTAACCATGATGTAGGTGTGGCACCTTATTTTAGAGAAGCGGTTAAGCAGGAATTGGCCGTAATTCTGGATTCTATTAAATCTCCTGATGGGAAATCATATAATTTATATAAAGATGGATTAGTTGTACATACCACCTTAGATTATAAGATGCAGGAATTAGCAGAATCTGCCATGCAAGAACATATGTCGAAATTACAGAATGCTTTTGAAACATCTTATGGTAAGTCGGCGCCCTGGTTGAAAAATAATAAGTTGATTACCTTAGTTTATGAAAACTCACCTCAATATAAATCGTATAAAACCAAAGGTTTATCTAATAAACAAATAGAAGATTCTCTAAATGTAAAAAGGGATGTTAGTTTGTTCAGTTGGAAAGGTGATACTATTAAAAGTATAACCGTAAAAGATAGTATTAAACATTGTTTGAAATTTTTAAATACTGGGATGTTAGCGGTTGATCCGTCTACAGGTGCAGTGCGAACTTATATTGGAGGCATAGATTATCGGTTTTTTAAATACGATCATGTATCACAAAGTAAAAGGCAGGTGGGATCAACTTTCAAGCCTTTTGTTTATACGGCAGCTATTGAAAATGGCATGGATCCATGTACTTATTTTTCTTTGGCTGAAGTCACATATACTAATTACAATAACTGGACACCATCAAATTCTGGAAGTAGTAAGGATGATCAGTATGTTAACTATAATTTAGAAAAAGCACTTAGTAATTCTGTAAATACTGTCGCTGTTAAGGTTTTAAACAAGGTAGGTATACCAAAGGTTTTAGAGCAAGCTAAAAAATTAGGATTATCTGACCAGCTACCTAATGAGCCATCTTTAGCTTTGGGTGTAGCCGAAATAGGTTTAAAAGGAGTTGCAGGTGCTTACACTAGCTATGTAAATAAAGGGAAGCCAGTAAAACCGTTCTACATTACTAAGATTGAAGACAGAAATGGCAACCTAATTGTAGAATTTAAGTCTAAGGTTGCCAAAGAACCTGCATATAACGATCATACTCGGCAAGTTTTATTAGAAATGATGAAATCTACAGTGAATTCTGGTACTGCCACGAGACTTCGAAGTACTTATAATCTTAAAAATGATATTGCAGGTAAAACAGGAACCACTCAAGATAATAAAGATGGTTGGTTTGTTGGTATTACTCCAAAATTAGTTACGGTTACTTGGGTTGGGAATGATAATCATAGTATTGGCTTTAAAACTACAGGTTTGGGGCAAGGTGCAAATTCTGCATTACCAGTTTTTGCAAAGTTTTATCAAAAATTAAATGCTGATTCTGAGTTTAATACGATTACTAATGCTCGATTTGAAAAACCATCAGAACAGGTGCTTATGGATTTGAATTGTTCTCCTGAAAAGAAAGACACCTTTCTAAAGCGTTTATTCAGTAAAAAGAAGAAAACAAAAAAGTTTAAAGGAAATAAATGATGAGTATAAAAAAAGCACTTCTTTTGAAGTGCTTTTTTTATAAGTCTAAAGGTTTACAAATTAACATTTATGCCAAGACCAAATACCTCCCTAACTTGAAACCCTCTAAAGGCATTATCGTCATAAACGGTTTGAAAGGTTAAATTGGTTGAGAAAACTTCATTGATTTTCATAACCAAGTTCATCGTATAATCAATATCAACATTCTTAGGTTTGTTTAAATAATTGGAATATAAGTTTATAATATTCTCCATGGATATATTTTCCATAATATTGAATTTGTAATAGCCACGTATGTTAAGACCAAATTCATACAAATGTGATTTTCCTGCAGGAACACCATAAGTTTCAACATCATTACTTGATTCGTAAAATACATTGTTGCTATCATCATCATTTATAGTAAATATTTCATCTTTTATAAAGGTGAATTTTGACGATAGTGGAGCAAAGTTTACATTTAAAGTATTGCTTTTTTTCCATAAGAAACCTGGTCCAAAAGTCCAATATGCTGGTTTGAAAAAACCTGAAGTGGGAAAATCTTCATTATTACCTGCAAAATCTTCATTATAATTAAATCCATTACTGAATTGTGTTCTGAAGTTCATGAAAAATGAAAAATTCCAGTATTTCTTTTTCATAGCTCTTCCTAAAACTGTATTTAGTTCTAGTCTGTCATCGGTTTTACGCGTGCCATCATCATCATTAATGGTTACACCATAGCTTGCCAAAATTTTGCTGTCCCAAGACCAAGGTCCCTTGTCATAATTAAAATCATAATTTAAGGAGGCATTACCAGCCAAATTCTTATCTCCTCCAGGTTGCCAGTTAGAAAAAGCAGATTGGTTTATTAAAAAGGTTATTTTTCCATCGGTATTCAAGCCATCGGGAATAGTATCTGTAGATTTTGTATTGTCTTGAGCATGAGTGTTTTCAATAATGAAACAATGTTAGAATTAGTAAAAGCTTAAATTTCATTTGTGATATAATTTAAAGTGATTTAAAAAAGCGCCTTAAAAAAGCGCTTTATTAATGTTTTATAAATCTTGGTTTTAGAATTTATAGCTAATGCCTGCTGTATAAAATGATTGTAATTTATTGTCTACATCATCAAATCCAGTCGCTGTTGGTGGGTCTTGAGCTAAAGCAAAATTAAGAGCCTCTTGCTTGTTGCTTCTAAGTCCAAAATCGAAACCAATACCAATACCTTTCCAGATTGTATAACCTAAAGAGTTTGTCCAAGTCCAGTTTGATAAATCACTACTTTCATAACTTTGAAATGCTGAAAGGTTTGATTTAATATTTAAATCACCAATCTTTTTGTTATAGTCTACCATGATTTTAGCACCTAATGAAGATTCAAAAATAAGATCATCATCAGCAAAAACAAAATTGTAGTTTAAAGGGTGAATAACAACAACTAAATCAGTTATTGGTGTCCAAGTCATACCAACACCTAAATCTAAATATCCAGGATTGTTAAAGTTATCTAATAGCGTTGTTCTGTATTCCATTAAAGCAGAAACGGCCCATGTTTTAGATATATTTCTACCGTAAAGGGATGAAATATTAAAAACATCTGTAGTTGGAACAAACCCAGCTTCATCTGTTGGGTCATCCCTGTCATCCAGTTTTACCCAGTTTAAATTTGTGGTTAATGCATTTCTCCAAAAGAATTTTGGTTGAATTAAGTTCGCGTTGGCGTTTACCGTAAAACCAATACTTCCGGCATCATTATTTGGAGAGCCTTGAGCATACCAATTGTTGAAACTAGAAAAACTTCCTCCAATAGTACCAAAAGCACTTAAATGCCAGCCAGGTAAGGCATCAATTTGGGCCTGTATAGCTTCTACCTCTTTTGTGGCAGCATCAGCTTCAGCTTGCTTTTCGGCTTTTTGAGCTTCTAATTCTTCCTTAGTTTGTGCATTCATTGAAATGATTCCAATGAATAATGTCATGATTAATAGCGTTTTTTTCATTTTTTTGATATTTAATAAAATGCGCTCAAAGATAAGTTTAATTTTAAGTTGAAAGAATTATCAACGTTAAAAAAGTGATTTTTGATGAGATCTAAAACACAATGTAAATGACTCAAGAATATGAAAAATCACTTATTTTTATATAGTGGTACTGAAGAGCAGGCTTCGCCATACATAATAGATTTTGCTATAGGCTTAAGCTTATTGGCTAAAAATATATAAGCGTTTTGAGGTACTGGTTTATTCGAGCAACCTTTTATTATAATAGGCTTTCCTTGGTGTTCTGAAAAATCCAGATTGTTGATGATATCTTGATAAATAGAAGTCTCCAATTGTTCTAAATTACCAACAATTACTTTTTTTGCGTGGGGTTCTAGATTAATACTTAAAAGCATGTAAGCCCAACCAGGTATAATAGCATCAGTACTGCATGTTAATGCTATATAATAATCTTGATATTGAGCCCAATCGAATTCAGAAACTTGAGTTCTAAAATCTTTTTCGCGAAGTACAAAGCCTTCGTAAAGCCAATCTTTGATATCGAACAGAACACGTTTTCCTTGAGGATAAAAATCTTCAAGGTCGATAGTAACTAGTTTGCTATTTGCAACGCGATTAATAATTTCGTCTGCCATTTTATTTTTTCTTTCCAATTAATAAAATTGAATCCTCTTTGTCAAATTCAGTATAAAAATCTAAAAAGAGAATTTCAAAACTAGGGTCGTAAAACTTAAATAGATCCTCCTTTTCATGATAATTTACAAAAAGGCCTTTGAAAATTTCGGAGCCTTCTCCTTTCCAAAAGGAATGACAAATTATACCCTCAGCGTTTAAAATATCACTTTGTTTTTTAATGGATTTAACTAATTCTTCATCAGTTAAATGATGCATGACTTTATTGGAATAGATGCAATCAAATTTTAAATTGGTATTTAAACTAACAGCATCTAAATTCAGGAATTCACCATTTGGAAATTTGGAAGTTAAATGGTTTAAAAATTCTTTTGAATTGTCAGAACCTACAACCTTGTTATTCCGTCGTTTAAGAATTTCCCAGTCACTACCTGGACCCGAACCAATTTCTAAAATACTTGAGTTTAAAGAGAGAAATGGTTTTAGTTTTTCTATAAGCTCAGCTCCATTAACGTCTTTTGCCAATTTAATATATTCCTTAACGGACACTTCTGTCTTGTAATATCCATTACTCATAATTATAACTATAAGGTAGAATCTAAAAAATTAAAGCTAGATAATGTTAGAGCATTCCTAACTCTAGCTTAGCCTCTTCACTCATTAATTCTTGTGTCCAAGGTGGATCGAAAGTAATTTCAACTTCTGCATCTTTCACTTCATCTAATGATTTTACTTTTTCCTCAACTTCTAAGGGTAAAGTTTCTGCTACAGGACAATTAGGTGTTGTTAGGGTCATTAAGATTTTTACATCAGAATCTTCATTAACAAAAACATCGTAAATTAAACCTAATTCGTAGATGTCTACAGGGATTTCAGGATCGTAAATCGTTTTTAACACGTTTACAATTTTTTCTCCTAAATCTATAGTATTTAATTCTTCACTCATTTTAACTTAACTGTGTTTGATATGCTATAGCATACATTTTTAATTGTTTCACCATACTTACTAAGCCATTAGCCCTAGTAGGCGATAAATGCTCTTTTAAACCGATTTGATCGATAAAATCTGTTTCCGCATTAATGATGTCTTTTGGATGCTGGTTTGAAAAAGATCTTATTAAAATAGCTATAATGCCTTTGGTAATTATGGCATCACTATCAGCAGTAAAAACTATTTTATCATCCTTCATTTCGGCATGAACCCATACTTTACTTTGGCAACCTTTTATAATATTGCTGTCTGTTTTGTATTGGTCGTTAATTAAGGGTAAATCTTTCCCTAAATCAATCATATATTGGTAGCGTTCTTCCCAGTCATCGAACATTGAGAATTCGTCTATTATTTCGTTTTGGATGTCTTCAATACTCACAATTACAAATTTTTAAACAAAAATACAACAACAAAAGTTGCTATTCAATATTTTCAGAAATTGATAAGATTTCTTTAACTAAAGCCGCAATTTCCTTTGGAGGGTTGCCATGGTCAAAACCTTGCGTTTCATAGGTCTTTTCGCTTGAAACAACTTTTAACCGGGTCAATGGAGCTCCGTCAAATTGGAAGTCTTTACTTGGAGGTTTAAACTCAGCAATTTGTTCCAAATTAACGGTTTTTAAAAGTGATATAAGGTTATTCCAGTTTTCCAGAGTACATGAAAAGTTCTTAAGCTTACCGCCTCTTTTCTTAGTTTGAAGAATTTTACTTTTTGTAATAATAATTTTTTGATAATACCCCCTTGTGGAAGCTTTATATTCAAATGATATAGGCTGCTCTTGCGTTATAACGCGTGTTGTTTCAATATTTGTAACAACGGCGTCAGACTTTGATTTATTGAAACAGCCACATGAGGTGAATAGAAAAATATTCCAGAATAGGATGACTGCTAATTTCATAATGATCATTTTGTGTTAGATGTACAAAAAGAATGCCTAAAAATTAAGACAGCATCATTTTTGCCTTTTTTACACCTGCTACTAGAGCGTCAATCTCGTCTTTGGTGTTGTAAAAAGCAAACGATGCTCTTATTGTACCCGGGATTTTATAAAAATCCATGATGGGTTGCGCGCAATGGTGACCTGTTCTAACGGCAATACCAAGTTTATCTAAAATAGTACCAACATCGTAG
Organism: uncultured Algibacter sp.; assembly: GCF_947495925.1. Classification (GTDB taxonomy): domain Bacteria; phylum Bacteroidota; class Bacteroidia; order Flavobacteriales; family Flavobacteriaceae; genus Algibacter_E. The sequence continues at coordinate 432,338 of NZ_CANMAU010000001.1, read as the reverse complement.
GGGTGAATGCCTTCTAAATTAAAAGAAATTACCGATGTTTTATGCTTAGAATTGCCGTAAATTTTTAGTCCTTCAATTTCTAGAAGTTTATCCGTAGCGTATTCTAAAAGTTCATTTTCAAAGGCGGCAATATTTTCAAACCCTATCGAGTTCATATAATCTATTGCTGCTCCAAACACAATACCACCTGCAATGTTTGGGGTACCGGCTTCAAACTTATGCGGTAAATCTGCATAGGTAGTTTTTTCAAACGTCACTTCAGCGATCATTTCACCACCGCCTTGATAAGGGGGTAATTTTTTTAACCATTCTTCTTTACCGTACAACATACCAACTCCTGTTGGACCACACATTTTATGAGCTGAGGCTACATAGAAATCAACATCTAATTTTTGAACATCTGGTTTAATATGTGGGCTTGATTGTGCGCCATCAATTAAAACGGCTGCCCCAACATTATGCGCCCGTTTGATAATGTCTTCTATAGGGTTTATTGTGCCTAATGCATTTGAAATATGATTAACAAATACGAGTTTGGTGTTTTCTGAAAGTAAATCAGCGTATGCAGACATTACTAATTCTCCTTCCTCATTCATTGGGATAACCTTAAGGTTTGCTCCCGTGCGCTCGCACAGCATTTGCCAGGGTACTATATTTGAATGATGCTCTAAAGCTGAAACCATAATATCATCTCCTTTTTTTAAGAGTGATGAAAATCCATTAGCAACAAGGTTAATGCCATGAGTAGTCCCAGAAGTATAAATAATTTCATGGGAAAATTTAGCATTAAAATGTGTTTGTATTTTATGGCGAGCTTGTTCGTACAAATCTGTAGCTTCCTGGCTTAAAGTATGTACGCCTCTGTGGATATTGGCATTGTAATTCGAATAGTAGTCAACAATGGCATCAATAACCTGTTGAGGAGTTTGTGATGTTGCGGCATTATCAAAATACACTAAGGGTTTACCATTTACTTGTCTAGAAAGAATGGGAAAGTCTTTTCGTACGTCTTCTACATTAAACATAGCAGATAATTTAGCCCCGATAGTAGCGGCATCCTTTTTTTTTCTAAAAAAGATATAGCGGATAGCGGGAAATGGCTTCTAATATTTTTATAAATCAAACCCGATATCCACACCTAGTTTATTAGCAATAATTTTGTTAATACGCTGCTTTATTTCAGGAATCTTTACCGAGCTTAATACATTATTACTAAAGGCATACATTAATAGAGCTTTGGCTTCTTTTTTAGGAATACCACGCGATTGCATGTAAAATAGGGCGCTTTCATCAAGTTGACCTATAGTACAACCGTGAGAACATTTTACATCGTCAGCAAAAATTTCTAATTGCGGTTTGGTATTTATAGCGGCCTTGTCACTAACCAAAATATTATTGTTGGACTGAAATGCATTTGTTTTCTGAGCTTCTTTTTCAACAATGATTTTACCATTGAATACCCCCGTGGAATTGTCTCCAAAAATACCTTTATAATCTTGATGACTCTCACAATTTGGTTCGATATGATGTACTAATGTGTTATGGTCTACATGTTCCTTATCACTCAAAATTGTAACACCCTTTAAAATAGAATCGATACGTTCTCCTTCTTGGTAGAAGTTAAGGTTATTTCGAATTAATTTACCTCCAAAAGCAAACGTATGCACCGATGCGATGCTTTCTCGTTGTTGTTTAATAAACGTATTGTCTATTAATGAGGCACTAGAGGTATCGTTTTGGATTTTATAATAATCAACAATAGCTCGTTTTTTAGCAAAAACCTCAGTAAGGCTATTGGTTAAAACAGGGTTGTCTGTTAAGTTTTGATGACGTTCTATTATTTGAACATGGCTATTCTCTTCTACTACAATCAAATTACGTGGTTGTAGTAAAGATGCCGATTCATTTCCTGTTGAAAAATGAATGACTTGAATAGGCTTATCTGCAATTTTGTTTTTAGGAATATGGATATAAGCTCCTTCACTTGAAAATGCCGTGTTTAAAGATGAAAGACTGTCTTTTGATGCTGCTTTATTAAAATAATTTTCAATAATTAAACGGTATTTTGGTTTATTTAGAGCCGCAGACATTAAGCATACATCTATCCCATCATGCGTTGTTTCAGAAAGGTGCGATGAGTATTTACCATCAATAAATATGATTTTATATGAATCAATATCATGAATGAAATACTTTTTAACATCCTTATAATCTAGAGCGTTTTCTTGTTTAGGAAAAACACTGTAATCTTCTTTTAATATTTTATTTAAAGAGGTGTATTTCCAGGCTTCTTCTTTTTTAGATGGAAAGCCTTTTTCTTCGAATACTTTTATTGCTTCAGATCTTACATCATGTACATAGCTGTCCAGGTCAACTTTATTTTCAAAGGCTAAAAATGATGAAACTAATTTTTCTTTTAAATCCATTCGTTGCTTGATATTAAGCGTTCACTTCTTCTTTAATCCAGTCGTAACCTTTTTCTTCAAGTTCATGCGCTAACTCTTTAGTGCCGGACTTAACGATCTTACCGTTGTATAAAACATGAACGAAATCAGGAACGATATAATCAAGTAAACGTTGATAGTGTGTAATCACAACAACCGCGTTATCTTCACTTCTAAGTTTATTAACACCATTTGCAACTATACGAAGGGCGTCAATATCAAGACCAGAATCTGTTTCATCTAAAATAGCTAATTTAGGTTCTAACATGGCCATTTGAAAAATCTCATTACGTTTCTTTTCACCTCCCGAAAACCCTTCGTTTAAAGACCTCGAAAGGAATTTTCTGTCGATTTCTAATAATTCAGATTTTTCTCGAATTAACTTAAGCATATCTTTAGCCGGCATATCTTCCAAGCCTTTTGCTTTTCTAGATTCGTTGATAGCTGTTTTCATGAAGTTAGTAACAGAAACACCAGGGATTTCAACTGGGTATTGAAAGGATAAAAATACACCTTTATGAGCGCGTTCTTCTGCAGCTAATTCTTCGATATCTTCACCGTCAAACTCAATGTTTCCTTCTGTTACCTCGTAATCTTCTTTACCCGCTATAACTGAAGCCAAGGTGCTTTTTCCAGAGCCATTAGGTCCCATGATAGCATGAACTTCTCCTGGTTTCACTTCAAGGTTAATACCTTTAAGAATACTTTTGTCTTCAACACTTGCGTGTAAGTTATCTATTTTTAACATACTATTCTTTTCCTAATTTTACAACGTTGTTTTCTTCTTTCGAGACTGGTTTTACACTAAGTATTTCTACAATCTCTACTTTGTTTTCCCAAAGAATTTTGTCATTCTTTTGGTTTGTGATTTTTCCTTTTATTTCAACTTGAACCATATCTGTAGGTTCTGTTTTAAAAGTTTCGGCTTTTTTGTTTAGCTCCTGCATCTTCTCAGTAACTAAAACACCATAAATTTCGTTAGCTGTTTGTAAAACAGCTGCTCCATCATAATACACAAAATTACCTTTCAAAAGTGTTGCTTCTTCAGTTACTTCAGCCTCTATTAATTGAGCGTCTTTTGATTTGGTTTCATTCTTACAGCTATAAATTACTGTCAATATTAATGCAATAAATAATACTTTTTTCATTTGAGATATTTTAACCTACACTACCTTCTAAACTAATTTCTAATAATTTCTGAGCTTCAACTGCAAACTCCATTGGAAGTTTATTAAGCACTTCTTTGCTAAATCCATTTACTATTAATGCTATAGCTTTTTCAGTATCTATGCCGCGTTGGTTACAATAGAAAATTTGGTCTTCACCAATTTTACTAGTGGTGGCTTCGTGTTCAATTTTGGCTGATTTATTTTTAGCTTCAATATATGGGAAGGTATGTGCTCCACATTCATTACCCATGAGTAAACTATCACATTGCGAAAAATTACGTGCGTTTTCTGCTCGAGAACTTACTTGCACTAAACCACGGTAACTGTTTTGAGATTTACCTGCTGAAATTCCTTTTGATATGATAGTAGACTTAGTGTTCTTTCCTAAATGAATCATTTTCGTACCCGTATCAGCCTGTTGGTAATTATTAGTTACTGCGATAGAATAAAACTCGCCCACAGAATTATCACCTTTAAGAACACAACTAGGGTATTTCCAAGTCACCGCGGAACCTGTTTCAACTTGAGTCCATGAGATTTTTGCGTTTTTCTCGCAGAGACCACGCTTTGTTACAAAGTTAAAAACACCACCTTTACCTTCAGCGTTTCCTGGATACCAATTTTGTACTGTTGAATATTTTATTTCTGCGTCATCAAGAGCAATGAGTTCAACAACGGCAGCATGCAATTGGTTTTCATCTCTACTTGGAGCCGTACAACCTTCAAGGTAACTCACATAACTTCCCTCGTCTGCAATAACAAGTGTTCTTTCAAACTGCCCTGTTCCTGCTTGATTAATTCTGAAGTATGTAGAGAGTTCCATTGGGCATTTAACACCTTTTGGGATATAACAGAAAGATCCATCACTAAATACAGCAGAATTCAGTGCTGCATAAAAGTTGTCTTTTTGTGGGACTACGGTTCCTAAATATTTTTTAACAAGTTCTGGGTGCTCTTTAATAGCTTCTGAGATACTCATAAAAATGATACCTTTTTCTCCTAGTGTTTTTTTGAAGGTTGTAGCCACAGAAACTGAATCCACAACTACATCCATAGCAACACCTGCCAATTTTTTTTGTTCATCAAGAGAAATGCCTAGCTTCTCGAACGTGGCTAGTAGTTCAGGATCGACTTCATCAATACTATCGTATTTAGGTTTGCTGTTTGGAGCGGAGTAATAAGATATACCTTGAAAATCTGGTTTCTCGTAATGAACATTAGCCCATTCTGGCTCAACCATATCTTTCCACACACGAAATGCTTCAAGTCTCCAATCTGTCATCCATTGCGGCTCTTCTTTCTTCTGAGAAATAGCACGTACAATATCTTCATTTAATCCATTAGGAAATGTATCTGACTCTATATCGGTATAAAACCCATACTCGTATTCTTTGGTTTTTAGCTCTTCGCGTAAATCATCCTCGGTATACTTCGACATAATTCGTTTTAATTTTTAAAGTGAAAATGATTCGCCACAACCGCAAGTTCGGTTTGCATTAGGATTATTAAAAACGAACCCCGTTCCGTTTAATCCACCAGAATATTCTAAAGTGGTTCCTATCAGGTATAAAAAGCTTTTTTTATCTACAATGATTTTCACCCCATTGTCTTCAAAAACTTTGTCTTCTTTTTGATGTTCTTTGTCAAATTTTAAATCATAAGATAATCCAGAGCATCCGCCACTTTTAACACCTACGCGAACATAGTCTGTTGTAGCATTAAAACCATCTTCGGTCATAAGCTCAACCACTTTCTTCTTAGCTGTTTCAGAGACTTTTATCATATTATTTCTTTTTTTTTAAATTTAGTTGTGAATTAATTTTGTTTTTATTAAGACAGTTTCTAAATAGACCACAAATATACAATTTAAGTCACCGATTACCATATAACCTAACATTATATTAATATATAGTTTTTTGTTATTGGTTATTAAATGCAGGATTACTTATAAATTCGTAATCAGAAAGGGCTAGTAAAAAAGCTTTTAAATCGGCCTTATCCTGTGCTGTTAAACTGACACCGCCTTGAGCCACCTTTTTCATTAAGGGGTCAATGGTTGATGAGTTTTTTAAGCCTTTGCTATAATGATTAATAACCTCTTCTAGAGTTGTGAATCTGCCATCGTGCATGTAGGGCGCTGTAAATGCTAAATTACGTAACGAAGGTGATTTGAATTTACCATTATCGGCAGGGTCGCCGGTGATTAATCCTAGACCTAAATCAGAGAAGGTTTCATCTAGTCCATTATTGTGAAATATTTGGTCTGTCCAGAGGGGGTTTTTATCACTTCCGTGACAATGAAAACAGTCGCCCCGGGTTTCATCCATAAAAACGTTAAAACCATTAAGTTCTTGGGGGCTGAGCTCGACTTCACCTAAAAGATACTTGTCGAATTTTGAATTTGATGAAATTAAGGTGCGTTCAAATTGTGCTATGGCTTTAGTTACTAACGTAGAATCTATTATTGAGGTTCCAAACGCCTGTTGAAATAATTTGGGATATTCTTGGTGTTGCTGTAATTTTTGCTCTACTTGATTCCAGGTGCTTTTCATTTCAGCGGGGTCAGTAACAGGAACAAAGGCTTGGTGTTCGAGACTGAAGGTATTGCCGTCCCAAAAGAATTTTTCGTCATAATTCCAAGCTAAATTAAAAAGCGGCATGGAATTCCGGTTTCCTAAACTTCCATCTATACCTTCACTAAATCGATTAGAGTCTGAAAAAGCATTTTCTGCAGCATGACAATCTGCGCAAGCTAGGGAATTATCTTGCGATAAAATAGGATCAAAAAACAATTTCTTGCCCAGCAAAACTCCTTCTGTGGTTTGAGGGTTGTTAACTGGAATTATAGGGGCTAAAATATTGTTTTCAAATAATTCCGGAATATTTAAAGGGCTTGGTGTAGGGATATAAGGGGTTTCATCTTTATTAGAGCAAGCTATATTACTAGAAATGAAAAAGATACTTATATAAAATTTCCAAGTCTTCAAAATTTATGGATTTATAGATTTTAATTTAAAAACGCTTTGGCCGTTTTCAAACATTAATATTTGTGCATCGAAATTAGGCATAAGCATATTGTTTAAAATGTTTAAGTCCCAAGTTTTAGGGTTTTTAAACCATTCAGCAATATTCATATTAATGTTGAGTTGTGTGTCGTTCGAAATAGTGATTTCTCCTAAGTTAACTTCAAAAAAAGTGTCTTTAAAAACTGGGGTTGTACCTGAATTGTCTATCGCTCGAATAGCATGATAGGCATATCCTGTCTCGGTTTCTGTGTTGTCAATAAACTTCCCTTCAAGCTGCATGTAATGGTAGCCACCGCCTAACATAGTGGGAACAAACCATGAAGCGGAATTCAAATCTTGGTAGTTATTATTGTAATTGTCTTCATTATTAAAACCAAAAATAAAAGAAACTTTGTTGTAAGTGCCAGTTGGAATGGTATTAGTTGGAGTGAAAGATAAATTTGAGTTATTGGTTACATCAACTAAATTATAGCCATTTAAGGTGAATTTTTCACCAAGGGTGTTTTCTAAGCTTATTCGTGATATTAAATATCTAAGTTTAGTAATACTAAGTTCTTCTCCATTTTCATTTATAAATTGTACTGTGTTAAAACCCATATTTGTAACTGGAGTATTATTCCAGGAATGATTAAAATTTAGCGTGATATTGGCTTGTGTTACCTTATCATCTTTATCTTCACTACAAGAATAGAATGAGATAAAGCATATAAAAGTAAAAGTGAGTGCTTTTATCATTTTTATTTTGTTTTAATAATTAACAAATCTGAAAACCCTTTGTTAGTAGATATATCTCCGTCATTGCTACTGGATTCTCCAATAGTAATTATGCTTTTATCGTTAAGCTCTATGGCATCGTATGCGAAATCAATATTTGAGCCACCAATTGTTTTGTGCCAAAGTAGGGTTCCTTCAGGATTAATTTTTAATAACCAAGCATCGTTTTGTCCTTTGTTTTCCGAAAGGTCACCATCTAAACTTCTGGAGCTTCCAGATATTAAAAAATTACCATCCTGAGTTTTTGAAATAGAACGGCCAGCATCAAAACTAACACCTCCGTAATTTTGCTCCCAAATTAAATCACCTTCGGGCGACATTTTAATTAACCATAAATCAGCAGCTCCATTATTACTACTAACGTCAAAATCATTACTTCTTGTATCTCCAACAATTAAATAATTACCATCACCAGAATCACAGATGGCATGAGCTTCATCAATTTGAGAGCCGCCAAACGATTTTTCCCAAAGCAGCATTCCCGTTTCTGATATATTAATTACCCAAAAATCGTAGGAGCCTTTATTGTCCTGTATATCGACATCCTCACTATCAGATGATCCTATTAAGATATACCCCTTATCTTTGGTTTGAATCACATCAAAAGGGGTGTCTGTAAAAGTACCCCCGAAAAATTTGCTCCATTGTTTTTCTCCAGAATTACTAAGTTTTATTGCCCAATAGTCGCCGCCAGCATGACGTTTAGTGCCTGTTGCCTTGCTATTGCCTTGACCATTTGATGCCGAAACATCTAAAACTCCAGTAATTAAAAACCCATTGTCCTGAGTTTGGATGATAGCATTACCATTATCTGCTCCTAAAAAACCAAATGACTTTTTCCATAATATATCGCCAGAGACATTAAGTTTACAGACCCAAAAATCATTAGCGCCATTGTTTTCTGTTAAATCTCTGTCATTACTTTTACTATAGCCAATGAGGGCATATCCATTATCATTGGTTTGTATAAAATGAGCACCTCTGTCATCATCGCTTCCTCCATATGTGCGTTGCCACTCAAGATTATGATTTTTATCAAACTTTAATAACCAATAATCAAACGAATTGTCGGGTTTGTTAATTAGATCCCCATCGTTACTTTGGGCGTAACCTAATATGGCATAACCTTCATCATTAGTATTGATTATGGATTCGCCTCTTTCATTTAATGAACCTCCTAAGGTTTTTACAAAGTCAATATTTAGTGTAGGAGTATTTGGCTTTCCAATGGGTTCTGTTTTTGAACAGGAAAAAGCAATTAAGAGGATGAATGAAAGGATTAATGGGGTATTATTCAGCATAAAAGGGGAGTGCTAATTAGAATTTTTCTTCACTATAAACAGTCCTTTATTTATATCGCTAATTATAATATTTCCACTTGGGAGGTATGGATAAACACTCCATGCGCCGTTAAAGTTAGCATTATTGTTTTCGGGGTGGGTATCGAAATAACCTATTTCAGTCATTGATTTGTTTTCAATATTAGAGACATCGATAATTCTCACACCTGCGGTATAGTTCGCTAAGAAAAATAAGTCATTTTTAACATAACCGTTATGGTCTATAGCTTCAGAAGGGCCAAAATATTCCATATGAAGTTTAGGGTTGTCTAAATCTGTAAAATCAAAAACTATAGATCTGGTTTTTGTTCCGGTTCGTTGTTCATCAATCTCATCTCCTAAAATGAAATAATTCAAATCTTCAGTGAACCAACCTTGATGGGTATAGCCAACGTTGGAGTAACTAATTGATGAAATTTCTACAGGATTAGATTTGTCGGTAACATCAACAATTACAACTTCTATTTCGTTACTGCCAATTAAAATTTCTTTTCCATTGTGTTCTGTATCCGGACCAGTATAAGTAATCACTTGCGCGTCATGCGAATACCCGGGGAATCCACCAGAATCTATGGGGGCTAATGGGTTTTGTATATTAATAAATAGCGGACCTCCAGCAAAAGGTTCAAGTCTGCTTGTACCTACTGAATAGGCGAAACCAGAATCTTCATTAATTACAATATTGTGTGCGCTACCAAAACCAGTATAACGATTATCGGCTGAAAAAATTTCTGGAGGATTTGAAACGTTTCGCAGACGGGTTAAATCAAAAATTTGTATCCCGTGGGCATCTGCTGCGTCTGCAACAATATAGGCGTGGTTTTTATATACCTTAATATCTCTCCATGGACTACTTATGGTAGCTGTTGGGAGTTTTCCTATTATGATAGGTGTTTTTGGGGCTGTAATATCTACAAAAGCGACTCCTGTTGTTGCGCAAAATAAGGCATATTCTTTTTGAGTCATCGGATCTACCCATCCCCAACAATCGTTGCCTCTTGATCCTGGGCCGCCTAATTCATCAATTGAAATAAAGCCCATTAAATCATAATTACTACACGGGTAAATACTAGCAAAACCATTTTGGCATAGAAACATAGCGTCAGGATTAATGGGGGGAGCTGGTGTTTCATCTTTACTGCAGCTGACTAATATCAATGCGAAGCAACAGACTATAGCTGTCTTAGTGATTTTTAAGAGTCTCATAGCGGTTTTTAATAATAACTTAAATAGGTTATGTTTTAGTATAAAGATAGCAAAAACAAAATTAGCTTCTTACTTTTGCATCATGATAGAAGATAAAAATCAACAGAGAACACAATTAAGTGATTTAGGTGAATTTGGTCTAATCGACCATTTAACAAAAAACTTTAAAATTAAGCAGTCATCAACAATTAAAGGTATTGGCGATGATGCTGCCGTTCTGAATTTTGAGAATAAGAAAATAGTGGTTACTACAGATTTGTTAGTTGAAGGTGTGCACTTCGATTTAAGTTATGTGCCTTTAAAGCATTTAGGGTATAAAGCTGTTATTGTAAATTTATCTGATGTATATGCTATGAATGCCAAAGCTACACAGGTCACGGTTTCTATAGCTGTATCAAATCGTTTTCCGTTGGAAGCATTGGAGGACTTATATGCTGGAATTGAAACTGCTGCAAAAATTTATGATATTGATGTGGTAGGCGGAGATACGACATCATCAAATACTGGATTACTTATATCTGTAACAGCTATTGGTGAAGTTGAGGCTGATAATGAGATTTACAGAAAAGGAGCAAAACCTAATGATTTATTGGTGGTTACTGGAGATTTAGGAGCAGCTTATATGGGCCTACAGGTGTTAGAAAGAGAAAAGGAAGTTTATAAAGTAAACCCTAATAATCAACCAGATTTAGAACCGTATACCTATATCGTTGAAAGGCAATTAAAGCCAGAAGCTAGAAAGGATATAAGTAAATTATTGAAGGATCTTAATGTTAAACCAACATCAATGATTGACGTGAGTGATGGGTTGTCTTCAGAAATTATGCATTTGTGCAAGCATAGTGGTTTAGGTTGTGATTTATATGAAAATAAAATTCCTCTTGATCCACAAGTGATTTCTACTTGCGAAGAATTTAATATTGATAGTACAACAGTTGCTTTGAATGGTGGTGAAGATTATGAACTTCTATTCACCGTTTCTCAAGACGATTTTTTAAAAATAAAGGGAAACCCTAATTTGTCAGTAATTGGATTTATGAAAGAATCTACAGAGGGTATACACTTAGTTACAAGAGCGGACACACGTATTCCAATAAAAGCACAAGGCTGGAAAAATTTTAATGACTAAAAACTAATAACTCTGGATTGGCAGGAGTCGTCTTCAATCTAACACGATGTTTTTTACGATGTATGCGCTCTAAAACATCATTAATTTCTTTAAATTTTGGAGTAAGCTTTGTAAGAGTACCATTCACGTTTGTAGTTAATTGTTCTTTACAGTTTTTACATGTGTACTCTTTAACATGGGCTGTAACATGACGGGTAACTTCATAATCATGTCCAAACACTTTACAATGGATGTGTTTCATATTTGCTTTTAATCCTTTTAATTAGTTTTTAACTACTGGAGAGACCGTTAAAATATAAAAAAGGAACAAAACAATATTCTTAAAATATTAATAAATCGATGAACTGAGTGATTTTTTCTTTAAACGTTCGGTTCTCGAAGCATAGATACGCTCTAGGATAGCGTTGATTTCTCTAAATTTTGGAGTTAGTTCAGTAAGACTACCGTTGCTGTTGGTGGTTAATTGTTTTTGGCAATGTCTGCATGTGTATTCTTTAACATGATAGGTTACTCTTTTAGTTACCTGATAATCATGCCCAAAGATACTGCAATACATTTTTGGTATTAAAGTAGGTTTGTTAGTAGATTTTTTCATGGTTCTAGATATTTTTACTATGCTAAAATTATGAAAACTAAACTAATAAATCGTTAAAAAGCTATAAATTTTCGATGAAATGCATAAATGTGTATGATAATTCTTCTTTATTTTCAATAAAACTCATATGTCCATCCGGAAATTCAACAAGTTTTACTGCGGTGCCTTGAGTTTGAGCTCGTAAGTTTTCTATATTCAAAACAGGATCTTTTCTGCTTGCAATCATCATTTTTTTAAATGGCGTGAAATGCAGTAAGGCTTCTCTGTCTTGCCTTATTTTCATACCTTCAAGTGCGGCTATTATACCTTGTAAAGGTGTTTCTTGCGCTTCGGTTATAAGTTTTTTTATGTCTGATTTAAATAGCTTTCTGTTTTTTGGTCTAAATAAGTTATTAATCGCAATCCTTATAAAGGTTTTATGGCTTTGTTTAACCGCTAAAATAGCTCGGTCTCTATTTCGTTTCTTTTCTGCATTATCTGCACTGGCGGTCGAATTCATCAAACATAGGCCTTTAAGAGCATCTGGGTTTTGTTCGGCGAAAGCCAGAGCCACATAGCCTCCCATAGAATGTCCAATAAAGGTTGATCGTCTTATTCTTAAATGTTTTAGAACGGCTTCTACGCATTCCGCCATTTGTTCCATAGTATGCACATATCCCAAGCATTCTGTTTTTCCATGACCTAACAAATCGATACATACAATTCTATTTTTTTTTGAGAGATCTTGAACAAAAGGGCTCCAAATATTACTATTTTCTAAAAAACCATGAAGTAAAACCATGGTATGTCCCTTACCAGAATCGGTATAAAAAATATTTACGCCTTTGTATTCTATATTCATTTTATGAATTATATTAGGCAAAGATAAAATCATACCATGAATAATACTAAGGAAACTTTTGTGTTTGGTTTTGCTTCAAAATTAGTTTTTAGATGGGTCATTGCAATAACTTTTATTTTTAGTATTCCTGATTTTTTGGGATTTATTATAGATGATTATAAACTGGAATTTATTAATAATATTATGCCTTTAGCGAGCCAAAATTTAGAATGGCTACTTCCGTCTATGATAATTTTCATTTTTATAAATTTATTTGAAAAGGTAAATGATTAAAGAAATTAAATTTTTACTCTTTTAATTGCGGCAAATGCTTTATCGACAAACTCATCTTCAACCAAGATTGTAAATTCATTAGTAGTTGAAATAACTTCATAAAGTACGACACCTTCCCAAGCTAAACGTTTAAAAAAGTGATAATAAAGTCCAGCTATTTTCGAATTGTCTTTGGGTAAATTAATACTTATTGCCGTAAGACTTTCTTGAATAGCAAGGAAAGATTCATTTTGTAGTTCGCTTTTAACAAAATCATTTAAACTGCTTGAAATAATAATATTGCTTTCGTGAATTCCTCTAGTAAATGTATAGAAGAGTTTTGGCTCCAGATGTATTCTTTCAAGAATCTTGGCGTGATTATTAATCAAACTTTCTGAATTTCTTACTGTAAAATCAGTTAAGTTTGATCGCACTGTAATGTCGCCCAAATTTTGAATAGCGCGTTTCATTTTAACCGAATTGGATAAAGTTGTTGGCGGGTTGTAACGCCTTAAAGCCATCATGATAGCTCCTGGTTTTACATCCTTTTTTAACATTTTACTAATAGGTTCTACCAGTTCAATGGCAAGTGCACTGAAATTTATAATGTTTCTTGAAAGGGCTTCCTCTAGATAAGGTTGTGTTATTAAAATATCCTCAACACAGTTTGATACTGTTTTCATCTGTTTTAATGCTATTAATGTTAATTATTTAACAATTTGTGTAAAAATAAGCTTTTTTTTTAATAAACATAGCGGATAGATAAATGAGTCATAATTTAGCACTCAAATTTGTTGAAAATGAAAGTATTAAAGTTTGGTGGAACCTCTGTGGGTTCGGTTGAAAATATGTGCAACGTTAAGAATATTATTAACGATGGCGATAAAAAAATAGTCGTGCTTTCTGCTATGTCCGGGACTACTAATAAACTTGTTGCTATTTCGCAAGATATAAAGGATGTAAATCTTAGTGAAGCGGAAAATAAAATTAGTGAGCTTCAGAAAGTTTATTTTGAGACTATCGATCAATTATTGGAGGATTCGGATTTAAATAAATCTGTTAGGGAATATGTGATAAGTATTTTTGAAGACCTAAAAGCATGTGTCTCTAAGGTGTTTTCTGATGCTTTAGAAAACCAAATTGTTGCTCAAGGAGAATTACTTTCAACTTACATGTTTAATAGTTATTTGAATCAAGAAGGAATTCATTCTGCATTATTGCCAGCGTTAGATTTTATGCGAATTGATGGGAATAAGGAACCAAATATTGATTACATTAAAAATAACATCAAAACTGTTTTAAAAGAGAATGAAAGCGCTAATATTTACATTACTCAAGGTTTTATTTGTTTAGATGCGAATGATGAAGTTTCAAATCTCCAACGTGGAGGAAGTGATTATACGGCAACCATAATTGGTGCTGCTATCATAGCTGAGGAAGTGCAAATTTGGACGGATATTGATGGGATGCATAATAATGACCCAAGATATGTTGAAAACACAAACCCAATATCTAATTTATCATTTGATGAGGCTGCTGAGTTGGCATATTTTGGAGCTAAAATTTTGCATCCTCAAACGGTTACTCCGGTAAGGGCAGATAATATTCCTGTAAGGTTGAAAAATACCATGGACCCTATTGCACATGGGACCTTAATTTCTAGTAAGACTTCTGAAGGAGGTATTAAAGCTATTGCTGCCAAGGATGGTATTACCGCTATTAAGATTAAATCTGCAAGAATGTTGCAGGCTCATGGTTTTTTAAAGAAAGTTTTTGAGATTTTTGAGACTTATGAAACGTCAATTGATATGATTACAACTTCAGAGGTAGCTGTATCATTAACAATTGATGATGATAGAAACCTTGATAAAATATTAAATGAACTTGAAAAATTTGCATTAATTGAAGTTGATGAAAGACAGAGTATTGTATGCTTAGTTGGGCATTCAGTTGTAAATCATCAAGATACTTTTAAGCTGTTTCAAATATTACAGGATGTAAAAATCAGAATGATTTCTTACGGTGGGAGTAAAAATAATATCTCACTTTTAATTGATACAGATGACAAAATTAATACGCTACAAAAACTAAACGATTATTTATTTGAATTAGTCACTCTATAATTATAATATATTAGTGTTGTTAGCAAAAAAGGGACGTTATAAACGTCCCTTTTGTTTTTTTAAGAATTCATAATATCCTCAATTTCTTCTGCTTCAATAGGGATATTCTTCATAAGGTTTAAGGGGGCTCCAGATTTTTGAATCACGACATCATCTTCTAATCTAATACCAAAGCCTTCATCGGGAATATATATACCAGGTTCAACGGTAAAAACCATATTGGCCTGCATAGGTTCTGTTAAAATCCCATAGTCGTGAGTATCTAACCCCATATGATGAGATGTGCCGTGCATAAAGTATTTTTTATAGGCTGGCCATTCAGGGTTTTCGTTTTGTACATCTGCTTTATCAATCAGGTTTAAATCTAATAACTCACTAGTCATTATCTTACCAATTTCAATATGATAATCTGCCCATATAGTGCCTGGGGTTAGCATTTTTGTTGCTTCACTTTTAACCCTTAATACGGCATTGTAAACAGCTTTTTGGCGATCTGAATAAGTGCCTGAAACAGGTATGGTTCTACTTAAATCACTTGAATAATTTGCATATTCTGCAGCGGTGTCGAATAAGATGAGATCTCCTGCTTTACATTGTTGGTTGTTTTCAATATAGTGTAAAACATTAGCGTTGTTTCCAGAGGCTATTATAGGCGTATATGCAAATCCTTTTGAACGATTACGTAAAAACTCATGCATAAACTCTGCTTCAATTTCGTACTCCCAAACATTTGGTTTAACAAAGGATAAAATACGGCGAAAGCCTTTTTCAGTAATATCGCAAGCTTTTTGAATTAAGGCAATTTCAATATCTTCTTTTACAGAGCGAAGACGCTGTAAGATAGGATTACTTTTTGCAACCTTATGAGCGGGATAGCGTTCTTTCAGCCATTTTGTAAAGCGATCTTCTCTAGTCTCGGTTTCTACATTCGATCTATAATGTTCATTAGTGTTAATATAAATAGTTTCACATTGTGTCATGATTTCAAATAACACTTTTTCCGTGTCTTGTAGCCAGTATACCGTTTTTATTCCGCTAGTTTCAAAAGCTTTCTCTTTCGTAAGTTTTTCGCCTTCCCAAATAGCAATATGTTCGTTTGTTTCTTTTAAAAATAATATTTCGCGATGTTTTTCTTTTGGACAATCAGGAAATAATACGAGAATACTTTCCTCTTGGTCCACGCCGCTTAGATAAAAAATATCCCTGTGTTGTTCAAATGGCAAAGTACTATCTGCGCTTATTGGGTAAATATCATTTGAATTAAAAACAGCCAAACTATTTGGTTTCATTTGAGCTGTAAATTTCTTTCGGTTCTTTATAAAGAGCTTATTGTCAATTGGTAAATATTTCATGTTACGAATGTGTTATGTTTGATAAATGTAGTAAATCTGCTCAAACGGTAGTGGATAAATCGTTATATTTGGTTTTCTAGTGAAAAATTTTGTTATGCGTAAGAGTATATTTGTAAAATTGTTTATTGCTTCTATGACCTGTTTAAGTTTCGTCTCCCTCTGTGGTGGTCAAGAACTAGTTAGGGAAATATCATTAAAGCAGCAAGTTCAGAATTCTTTATTAGTTGTTGAGGGAAAAGTAATTTTTAAAGAGTCATTTTTGGATGAAGATAACAACGTTTACACTATAAATAAGGTGGAGGTTTATAAGGCGTTTAAGGGTCAAAGATTGCCTTATGTTAATGTTGTGACTAAGGGAGGTTCTGTTGGGTCGAGAATTCAATTGGTTACCCATTCACTTAAATTGGAACTTGGGGATTTAGGGGTTTTTAATTTGGAAAAAAGTGGAAGGTATTCCATTAATGGAGGTTTATTAAGTGACGTTTTTAGAGTTTATAGCGGTTCGCAGGGTTTTTATAAGTATAATCTCTATGATGATTTAGTTGTAAACTTAGTGGGTTTTAAAAAAGGGATATCGGAAGTGTTTTATAAAGAGCTGATGGATATCACCCAAAAAAAATATTTTGATGTAATGACTTTTAGTGTAAAAGGTGAAGCTTCAAGGTTTAGGCAGTTAAAAGGTTCTTTAGTTCCTACGTCAATTACATTCTCTCCAACATTAGTGTCTGCTGGAACAAAGGAAACTATTACAATAACGGTTCCAGATGGTGCTACAGGGAATTTTGGTAGTGAGCAAGGGAAGGTCAGTTTTAGGAATGCAGATTCTGGAGGCGTAGATAATGGGTTGTCAGATTATATTGATGCTTTAGATACTCAAGTAATTAATTGGTCAACAAATTCTATTACTGTTGAGGTGCCCTCAAATGCAGGTACTGGTAATATAAGGGTTGTGGATGCTTCTCAAAATGTAATAGATTCTTCTACCAATTTAGAGATTTCATATGCAGAGCTTAACGTTAATGCAACTTTTACCATTGGCGGTGAAACAAAAACTTACGCATACCCCACTAGGATGGTTGATAATGATGGTAGTGGAGGTTATGTATTGCAAATGGAGGAAAGTTTTGATGCTGAGTCTGAGCACCCAGGCTCAAAGGCTGATTTTATGAAGGCACTAGATACATGGCGCTGCGAGACTGGACTTAATTTTAGTTTCGGGGAAGTTACATCGGTGGATGAGGCTGTTTTTGATGGTATTAATGTAATAAGATTTGATAATGCTGGGGAACTAGAAGATGGTGTGCTCGGACAAACTACTTATTCTTTTCAAGGCTGCGGGACTAGTCTCAATAATTATGAGGTTTTTGTGGAAGAGATAGATATGGTCTTTGATGATGGTGAGACGTGGTATTTTGGTAATGGTTTGCCTGGTTTTGAAATTGATTTTCAAAGTGTGGCATTACATGAGATAGGGCATGCTCATCAACTTGGTCATGTAATAGATGATAATGATGATGTAATGCATTACTCTATAGGCTTTGGTGAACAGCTGAGGGTTTTGTCTTTAGAAAATGTTTTAGCGGCTACTAATGTGCAGGATAGGAGTCAGTCAGGTGTTCCTTCTGTTTCATGTTTTTCAGGCAAAGCGTCAATGTCAGCATTTGACTGCCAGTTAAGTGTTGAAGAAGAAGAATTGGTTGATGTAATTAGTATTTATCCTAATCCAACAAACGGTATTTTTTATATTAAAAACAGGTCCTCAATTAATTTAGAAAAGGTTTTTATTAATGATGTAAGTGGAAGAGTAATTTTGGGTAAAGATATTACCAATGAATCCATTATCACAATTAATTTGAAGGGTGTTTCTAAAGGCATGTATCTGATTAATCTACTTTCAGATAGCGGAATTATTTCAAGCAAGCTATTGATTGATTAAGATTTCATCTTATTACTTAAAACCATTCTAAATAGTCAAAACATGACATTTGTTATTTGCCTATCATCCATTCCTAGGTTACCTTTGTGGGAATCTTAAAAAAACTTCAAAATAATGAGCGGATTTTTTAAATCTTCGATAGGGAGAAAAGTAGCTATGGCGCTTTCTGCATTCTTCCTTATGTTTTTCTTAATAATTCATTTAGCGGTAAATATTACATCTCTTTTTAGTGAAGATTTGTTTAATGAATTATCTCATTTTATGGGAACCAATCCTTTAGTTCAATTTGGATTACAGCCAGTTTTAATTTTTGGTGTCGTATTTCATTTTGTAATGGGATTTGTATTAGAGTTAAAAAACAAAAAAGCAATTGGTGTTAAGTATGCACGAAACAATGGTGCTGCTAATTCGTCTTGGGTGAGTAGAAATATGATTTACAGTGGTCTAGTCATTTTGGCTTTTATTGTACTTCACTTCATTGATTTCTGGATTCCAGAATTGAATACGAAATATGTTATTGGAGACATGTCTGGAATGCACCATGGGAACTACCGATATTTCCATGAATTAGTAGAGAAATTCCATAGTCCGTTAAGAGTTGGAGCGTATGTAGTTTCTTTTGTTCTATTAGGATTGCATTTAGCTCACGGGTTTACTTCAGCCTTTCAATCTATGGGTGTAACAGCTGGACGTAAAAAAACATTGCAACAAATAGGTAAGGCATATTCAATTATAATTCCTTTGGCATTTATAATTATAGCAGTTTATCATCATTTTAACCATTAATCTTAAATAAAATGGCTTTAGATTCAAGAGTACCAAAAGGTCCAATTAAAGATAAATGGACAGATTATAAAAATAAAATCAACTTAGTAAATCCTGCAAATAAGCGTCATATAGATATTATAGTTGTAGGAACAGGTTTAGCAGGAGGTTCTGCGGCTGCAACATTAGCTGAGTTAGGATATAATGTAAAAGCATTTGCTTATCAAGATTCTCCGCGTCGTGCGCACTCTATTGCAGCACAAGGAGGTATTAACGCAGCAAAAAACTATCAAGGTGATGGAGATTCGACTTACAGATTGTTTTATGATACTGTAAAAGGAGGAGATTATCGTTCACGCGAGGCTAATGTTTATCGTTTAGCTGAGGTTTCTGCAAATATCATTGACCAATGTGTTGCTCAAGGTGTTCCCTTTGCACGTGATTATGGTGGGCTTTTAGATAACCGTTCATTTGGTGGTGTACTAGTATCAAGAACTTTTTATGCTAAAGGACAAACAGGTCAACAGTTATTACTAGGTGCTTATTCTGCAATGAATCGTCAAATTGCTCGTGGAAAGATTGAAATGTTCAATCGTCACGAAATGCTTGATGTCGTAAAAATAGATGGGAAAGCAAGAGGTATTATAGCAAGAAATTTAATTACTGGTGAAATAGAACGTCATTCAGCTCATGCTGTGGTTGTGGCAACAGGAGGTTATGGAAATGTTTATTTCTTATCAACAAATGCCATGGGTAGTAATGTTACAGCGGCTTGGAAAATACATAAAAAAGGCGCTTTTTTTGCTAATCCTTGTTACACTCAAATTCACCCAACATGTATTCCTCGTTCGGGTGATTACCAGTCTAAATTAACTTTGATGTCTGAATCATTGCGTAATGATGGCCGTATCTGGGTGCCTAAAAACATTGATGATGTAAAAGCTATACGTGATGGAAGTAAGAAACCAACAGATTTATCTGAAGACGAAAGAGATTACTATTTAGAACGTCGTTATCCAGCCTTTGGAAACTTAGTGCCTCGTGATGTAGCGTCGCGTGCTGCTAAAGAGCGTTGTGATGCTGGTTATGGGGTAAATGCAACTGGTGAAGCGGTGTATTTAGACTTTGCTGCTGCAATTGACCGTTACGGAAGAGAGCAAGCTAAAATTCATAATATAGCAAATGCTTCAGATGCTAAAATATACGAATTAGGTCAGGCTATTGTAGAAGCGAAATACGGAAACTTATTTCAAATGTATGAGAAAATTGTAGATCAGGATCCGTACAAAACACCTATGATGATTTATCCAGCGGTGCACTATACTATGGGAGGTGTTTGGGTTGACTATAATTTAATGACTACAGTTCCTGGATTGTATTGCATTGGCGAAGCTAATTTCTCCGATCATGGTGCAAATAGACTTGGAGCTTCTGCTTTAATGCAAGGTTTAGCCGATGGTTATTTTGTGTTGCCATACACAATTGGTGATTACTTAGCTGATGATATTAGAACTGGTAAAATTCCTACTGATACCAAAGAGTTCGATGAAGTTGAAAAAGAAGTAAAAGATAAAATAGATTTCTTTGTAAATAATAAAGGAACTAAATCTGTTGATTATTTCCATAAAAAACTTGGTAAAGTCATGTGGGATAAATGTGGGATGTCTAGAAACGAAAAAGGCTTGAAAGAAGCAATGGTTGAAATTAAAGCCATTCGCGAAGAGTTCTGGAAAGATGTATCTGTTCCGGGAGGTTCTAATGAAATGAACCCTGAGTTGGAAAAAGCAGGACGTGTTGCAGATTTCCTAGAGTTAGGAGAGTTGTTCGCAAAAGATGCCCTAACAAGAGAAGAATCTTGTGGAGGTCATTTTAGAGAAGAATCTGCTGAAGAGGATGGACCGCAAAAAGGAGAAGCAAAACGTAATGACAAAGGCTTTGCATTTGTTTCTGCATGGGAATATAAAGGAGCACCTGCTGATGCAGTATTACATAAAGAAGAATTAGAATTTAAAGATATTGAACTAAAACAACGTTCATATAAATAAGATTGACATTATGAATTTAACACTTAAAATTTGGAGACAAAAAGACGCTTCTGCTAAGGGTCAAATGGTCGATTATAAAGTTAATGATATTTCAGAGCATATGTCCTTTCTTGAAATGATGGATGTTTTGAATGAACAATTGGTAAATACAGGAGAAGAACCTGTAGCCTTTGATCATGACTGTAGAGAAGGTATTTGTGGGATGTGCTCATTATATATTAATGGAGAGGCTCATGGACCAGATAGAGGTATTACTACCTGCCAACTGCATATGAGGATGTTTAAGGATGGGGATACTATTACAATAGAGCCATGGAGAGCAGCAGCTTTCCCGGTAATTAAAGATTTAGTTGTTGATAGAATGGCCTTCGAACGTATTCAACAAGCAGGAGGTTATATTTCTGTGAATACTTCTGGAAATACACAAGACGCAAATTCCCTTCCTATTTCAAAGCATGCTGCTGATGAGGCCATGGATGCTGCAACATGTATTGGTTGTGGTGCCTGTGTGGCTACCTGTAAAAATTCGAGTGCCATGTTGTTTGTTGGTGCTAAAGTGTCTCAGTATGCTTTACTGCCTCAAGGGCAAGTTGAAGCTGCAGACCGTGTACAAAATATGGTTGCTCAAATGGATTTGGAAGGATTTGGAAACTGTACGAATACAGGAGCATGTGAAGTGGAATGTCCTAAAGGTATTTCTTTAGATAACATTGCTAGAATGAATAGAGAACTTATGAAGGCGGCTATTAAATAATTAGTGTTTTTTTAAAGATAGATATTAAAAACCCATATCAAACGATATGGGTTTTTGGTTTTAAAATAGGTCCAATTTATTTACTATATTTAGGTTCCAATGTTTAGAATAATTCTTTTTTTATTATTAGTCATTCCCATAAAAACCCTTGCTCAAAATAAGACTTGCGATTCTGTTTTATTCTGTAAAACCAATTTAATTAAACACATAAAGTCGCTATCTTCAGATGCCTTTGAAGGCAGAAGAACGGGTTCTCAAGGCGCAGAAAAAACCCAAAAATATATAATAAATCAATTTCATGCTTTAGGTGTGTTGCCACTTTTAAAAGGCTATAAACAAAATTTTGATTTTATTGAGAAGCGTGAGTATTATAAAGGGGTAAATATTTTGGGTTATTTAAAAGGAACAGTCTTTCCTAAAGACTATATTGTAATTAGTGCACATTATGATCACGAAGGAATAAAACAAGGAGAGATTTTTAACGGAGCCGACGATAATGCCTCCGGCGTAAGTGCTTTATTCAGTATTGCTGAATACTTAAAAAAATACCCGCCAAAACATTCTATAATTTTTGCTGCTTTTGATGCGGAAGAACTGGGACTTGAAGGGTCAAAATATTTTGTAAAAAGTAGTACAGTGGATTCCAAGCATATCGTTCTTAATTTAAACATGGACATGATTAGTAGGAGTGAGAAGAATGAATTGTATGTTGTTGGTGCTTCTGATAATAAGGTTTTAAAGGAGGTGCTACAAGGACATAAATGCTCATCTAAAATAAAGCTAAAGTTGGGACATGATGGCTATGATGGTTTAGACAATTGGATTTACTCATCAGACCACGCCAGCTTTCATAAAAAAGGAATGCCTTTTTTATACTTTGGTGTTGAAGATCATAAAGACTACCATGAACCTACCGATACTTTTGAAAATATTCAACCAGATTTTTATGTTGATGCTGTAAAAACGATACTTTCAGTTTTTAAAAAAGTTGACGATATAAAACTTTAAAAATATGCTTTCAATTGAATAGACCCAGAGTGAATCGTTTTACTTGTTTCTGTTTTTCTTCCGAAATAACTTAAGTTTAAGTCTAAAAACTTGGTAAGTTTTCTTTGTGCCAATAAACTCCATGTAAAGTTTTTTCCTGGTTGTAAGCCTTCTAGTATTTGATATGCCACAGGTGTATTTGGATTGCCGTCAAATGTATTGGAATAGTAATTAAAGATGCCGCTTATAGCACTTTTAACGCCGCTTCCTAAGGTAAAAGATGCACCAAAGTTTTGTTGTTTTAAAGATTCCATTTCTCCCGTGGTATTATCCTTTTTAGTGAGCTGGTAGAATACATCAACGCTAGAATTGTCATTAAAAAGATAGGACAACTTTGGATTAAAGCGAGTTTCTGTTAAGTTGAAATTTTTACTGGTAAAATTCTGACTAATACTTTCATTTTTACCAGTAGAACCTAAAATGTTTGCTAACCAGTTTACCGCAATTTTATGATTGAAATTAAGTTGATGGCTGCTTAAGCCATTTTCAACAAAGCCTATGGATAAAATATTTCTGGTAGTATTTTTTAAATAGGTGTAAGACGTTGTGTAATGTTGTTTGCCTCGATTAAAAAATAATACATTTCTAAAATTGAGTTGAAGACCAAGTACATTATCTTCTTCTCCTTCAAAGGGGTTCAGGTTAAAGTCATTCCCTTCGCGTTTTAATTTTCTATCTACCAAAAAGCTCGATTGATTGTAGAAGTGTGACCAAAACCGCTGCCCTTTTTTGCTGGATACAGACCATTGTACAGGATTGATTGTAATTGTTTGACTAAGTCTGTTTTGATGAGTTTTTACGAAAACTCTATTAGGCAATAGGACCCTAATAAAAGTTCCTTGATCTTGAAATTGAGCTAGTTCAAATTCTTCTAGCTCTTGAATACCGTTTTCATTATAATCAATCCAGGTATAGGTACCTTGTCCTGGTTCGACTTCAACATATGTAAAATCTTGAATGGGTAAAGTTCCCGAATTAGTTTCAAAAACGGTATTCCATAATACCATTTGTTTAAATAATTTTTGACTAAATTGAAACCTTGAGTTTAGCGAATTTTCATTCTGTATATCCGGATCTTCACTTTTTAAAGTTCTGTAATTGGCAAATACTATTAAGTTGGTATTTTTGTTTTGTATAAGTTTCGAGTTAATATAAATGCTATTTGAAGCATTTACTTTTCGTATCTCGTTATTTTTTAAACTATCATTAACCCGGTTTTTAAAACCTATTTCTGCAAAAACTTTTGTGCTATCACCAATACCTGCAAAGGCTTCGTAGGAGGTGAACCTTTGACTTAAAGGCGTTAAAATTTGCGTGATATTCTCTCGTTCTTCATTGTCTTCCAAAGAAAGTTTAGCACCAATCCAGCTTTTAGTCATACTGTAAGTTACTCGATTATGTGATCTTATAAAGGTTGACGTTTTTGTATTTGACTCCGTATCTAAAAAACTTGAGTTTGAAGATATATTAAACTTATCTAAAATTAAATTGGTATTAACCAAATGTCTATTTCCGCTATAGCCTTCAGAGAAATTTAGAAATTGAAGTTGATAGTTAAGACTTCCTTTATTTTGATGTGCTAAGGAGAAACCAGAATTGACTAGAATTTGATCCCCTAGGTCACTAGCTATTTGTCTGCCTGGGGGCTGATCTAAATTCCAATCTCTATTAAATTCTACATTGTAAAGTCCTTCTATATTTCTGTAATCAGCACTAATTAAGTCGGTGTCCCCAAAAACATTAAGTTTCCAACCGTTTTCTTGTGTGAAAATGGTCTGATTGATATTCAGTTTTCCAGCAAATCCTTCATTATTATCATTATCAATTGTAGAGAACTGATTTTGATCGTATGTACTCCCTGAAACTTCAAAGAAAATATTGGTTTTATCAGAAGGCTTATATTTTCCGTTTATAATCGCTATTTGAAGTTTTTTAGGTGCAACAAGCTGAATTACTGGGGCAAATCTTCCTTGATTCTCTCCGACATATTCATAAATATTATTAATCGCAGTAATGCTGCTTAAGTTGTAATCGCCTTGGTTTTCACCAAGTAGTGAAAAAGTAACACTATATAATTCGTCATCAGGATTATTAGAAAATACAAATACCTCGCTGCCATTAACCAGTTCTTTTTTATATAAAATCCTATTTTGGTTATAAGCTTCCCTAATTTCTGATGGTGCTACCATTTTACTCATATCGTCACCAGCATCTGCTAAAATTGCAACTTGTTCTTCAGATAAGTTTTGCTGTAAAGGTTGGTTTTTGGCGTCACTTTCAGAATAAACCGAAACCCCAATATCTAACTTTTTGCTTTCAAACTTGCCACCTCCAAAACCAACAAATCGCGTATAGTTTCTCTCGGTAAATTGATAGTCTACTGAAATTCTCATTTCAGAAGTAATGGGAAAGGTAGAGTTGAAAATAATTTCTCCCGCATTGTAATCTATAATATAATCTTGGTCTTCACCACGTTTTACAACAACACCGTTAACATAAACAACTTCACTTCCCGAAACAATAAGCACAAATAGTTCCCCATTAGGCCCTTTAAGTTTATAGGGCCCTTGATTACCTTCTTGGGCTGTAAACTGGTCGGTAGTAAACTGGCCTCTCACAATAGCTCCAGCAGCAAAAAGTGTAGTTTGTTTTTCTTGTTCACCTAACTTAATATTGAAATTTAATCCTTGAACCCTTTTTGAAAAACTTGAAAAATATGAGTTGGTATTTACTAAATCTATATCCCCAGCTCTAACATTCCAGCGGTCGCTAAAGAGTTCAATAAAAACTTGATCAAATTCGTCTAAACGCTGGGAGTACCCACTTTCTTGTAAAGGAATATTGGCATCTTGAATAGAGGCGCGTAAAGACACTTTATTGTTAAGTTTTCCGGTAATTTGTAAGTCTAATTCACTATTTAAAACAGAGTTTTGATTGTTACCAATAGTAACCCCACGAGAAATACTTCCAGAGGTTGTTAATCCGTCAAAAGGGATGAAATTTTTATCAGAGTTAGGTTGTTTTAGTTTGTATAAAGTTTGATTGTTATCGTTATTTTCGACTATAATACTTTCATCAAGTTGCTGATACGTTTTGGTAAGGAAATGGGGGTATTTCAGGTAATGAATTATTAACGAATCGCTATCAATAGGTTTTTTAAAAGTTAAGAGGGCTTTAGAGAAATTAACGTGATAATAGGAAGTGTCAATTATTGAATTGTCTTTTCTTCTTAAAGTAAATATACTAGAATTGATACTAACACTATCAATTTGAATAGTGTCTTTTGTAGCTACTTTTTTTGTTCTGTAATTAGAAGTCTGACTCTGCGAAAAGCCATAAAAACTAATAAGAAATAAAAAGGTATAGGTAAGACACTTCATTAGAAATTAAACTGAAAATAGTTTAAAATATTTTATGAACAGAAGATGATAAATCTGCTTAAAATTAATAGTGTAAAAGTAACGTATTATTTATTTTAGCTAAAATTAGATTTGCTTTCAGTAGAAAAGTAGTTTACTTTATAAAAATCAATAATTTTTAAACAAAAAATTAAGATGAAAATTATATCCTATAACGTTAATGGTATTCGAGCCGCTTTAAACAAAGGTTTTATTGATTGGGTTAAAGCAGCAGATCCTGACGTGATTTGCCTTCAAGAAATAAAAGCCATGAAAGAGCAATTAGATTTAAGTCTTTTTGAGAATGCCGGATATAATTACCATTATTGGTTTAGTGCACAAAAAAAAGGTTATAGTGGCGTAGCTATACTAAGTAAAACGGAGCCAAAACATGTTGAATATGGTACAGGAATTGAATCTATGGATTTTGAAGGTCGCAATATTCGGGCAGACTTTGATGGTGTTTCTGTAATGAGTTTGTACTTGCCTTCAGGAACTAATGATGCCAGATTAAACCATAAACTTGAGTATATGGATATGTTTCAAGAGTATGTTAATAGTCTTAAGAAAGAAATTCCAAACCTTGTAATTTGTGGTGATTATAATATTTGTCATGAAGAAATGGATATTCATAATCCAAAAATGAAAGGTGTCTCTGGATTTTTACCTGTTGAGCGCAAATGGATTGGGGATTTTATTGATAGCGGATTTATTGATTCTTTCAGGTACATAAACCCAGAATTACAGCAATATAGTTGGTGGAGTTATCGCGCTAATTCGCGTGCTAATAATAAAGGTTGGCGTTTAGATTATGCTATGGTTTCGCAACCATTGCAAGAAAATATTAAAAGAGCCGTTATACTTACTGAAGCAGTGCATAGCGATCATTGTCCAATACTAGTAGAAATAGATAAATAAAAAATATATAAACCTAAGTAACATGATTAAAAGAATTGTATGTTCAATAGTCACCATGGCGGTCCTGGCTTCCTGTGTGTCTCCTAAAATTTATAAAGATTTAGAAGCAAAGTATGCCGATTTAAAAGAAGAAAACAGAAAGTTGTCTTCTGAAAACGAAAACCTTTTAAATACAAAGAATACTGCTGAAAATGAGCTCAAACAATTGAATTCAGCTTATGATGAAGCAATTACAGAGCGTGATAAATTACAGGCAGATTATAATGCTACAAAGGCAAATTTAGATAACTTAAAAGCATCTTATAGTGCTTTGGAAAAGAATAGTTCGGCTTCTATTGCTGCAAACTCTCAAAAGAACCGAGAATTATTAGCTCAGCTTGAGGCTAAAGAGCAAGCCCTGTCAGCTGAAATAACTAGACTTGAACAGCTTAAAAAAGAGCTTGAAGCCCGTTCAAACCGAGTTGCTGAGTTAGAACAGGTGATAGCGTCTAAAGATGCAGCCATGACAAAGCTTAAAAATGCGATTTCTAGTGCGTTAACTGATTTTGAAGGTAAAGGATTAACCGTAGAGCAACGCGATGGTAAAGTATATGTGTCTATGGAAAACAAACTGTTATTTAGCTCAGGAAGTTGGGCTGTAGGTTCTGAAGGACGTAGAGCAGTGCAACAACTAGGTAGTGTACTTGGAGATAATCCAGATATTGCCGTTTTGATTGAAGGTCATACAGATAATGTTCCCTATAAAGGCAACGGGACTTTAACCAGTAACTGGGATCTATCAACAAAGCGTGCTACTTCAATAGTTAATATTTTAAGACAAAATAGCAATATAAATCCTGAAAATTTAACAGCGGCTGGTCGTGGTGAGTTTGCTCCTATAGCATCAAATGATAACCCGCAAGGTAAAGCTAAAAACAGGCGTATAGAGGTGATTTTAACTCCAAAGTTGGATGAGCTTTCTAAATTATTAAATGAAAATTAAAAGTTGTTTCGAAAATTTGAACGTTACCCATAAAGGGTTGGGTTTTTGGTAGTCGTTCTTTACTAGAAACTAAAGGTTATACATCAATCCTTAACGCTTAAAAAACCTTTAAAAACCTATTAGGGCTTTTAAAGGTTTTTTATCTTTATCCACTTAGTTTTAAAAAATGATAATGAAATATACTACGCTGCCAAACACCAATATAAAAGTTAGTAAAATATGTCTAGGCACCATGACTTTTGGAAATCAAAATTCGGAATCAGAAGGACATGAGCAGTTAGATTATGCGCTTGAGCGTGGTGTTAATTTTATTGATACGGCCGAGTTATATCCAGTGCCAGCATCTGCAGAAATGAGTGGTCGAACCAGTAAAATTATTGGGACATGGAATAAAAAATCAGGAAACAGAGATAAAGTGATTATTGCGTCTAAGATTGCTGGAGGAGGTGATTATACTGCCCATATTAGAACTACAGGTTTTACTCCTGCTTCTATAAAGGAAGCTATCGATCTTGAACTGGGCAGGTTGCAAACTGATTATATTGACTTATATCAGTTACATTGGCCAGAACGTGATACTAACCGTTTTGGAATAAGAGATTATAAATTAGATGCTAAATGGGAAGATAACTTTAATGAAATTCTAAATAGTTTAGATAAAGAGGTTAAAGCAGGTAGAATTAGAAATATTGGTATATCCAATGAAAATTCATGGGGAACCATGCGTTATTTAGAGGAGTCTAAATATCATAATTTACCTCGTGTTTCTACTATACAAAATGCTTATTCATTGCTTGCTAGAACTTTTGAAACAGATTTAGCCGAAGTATCGCTAAGAGAGAATGTTGGTTTACTCGCATACTCTCCAATGGCTTTCGGGGTACTATCTGGAAAATATATTACAGGCAATGCTGGAGAAAATACACGACTTAAATTATTTCCAAGGTTTGCCAGATATAGTGGAGATCAAGCAACCGAAGCTACAAAACGTTATTTAGAAATTGCAGAGGCTAATAATATGAGTTTAGCTCAAATGAGTTTAGCATTTGTAAACCAGAAACCTTTCGTAACTAGTAATATAATAGGTGCTACGAATTTAAAACAGCTTAGAGAGAATATTGAAAGTATTGATATGACTTTAAATGATGCTGTTTTAGATCAAATCAATGATGTACATCAAATGATTCCTAATCCGGCTACTTAAACGTTTTGTTCCAACATAATTTTTGGTTTTCTTATGGCTTTTTAATTAGTAGGTATTAGATTCTGACTTGATATTAAACGAATTAAAAGTCTTTGGCGTTTAGAATTAGTATATTTTTAACCCATCAAATCAGCTTGAGAATTTTTGCGTACATGATTAAAAAATTTATCATTTTATTTTTATTCATAGTGAGTTCTGTTTCGGCACAGGCTCAAATATTGAAGGAACTAGATTCTTTAAACTTTATTGAACTTGTGGATAAGCGGTTTGTAGATCATGAACTTGCTAATTATTCTCTACGTGTATTTACAAACTATAAGGTTAAGAGGTTTGCAATTCGAAATAGCGATTTTAAATCCCGGTATGTGCCTAATAATAAATATGGTATAGGTTTGGGTTTTGCCAGCAGTAAGGTGTTAATTGATATTGCTTTTAATATTAAAACTAAACACGAAGATGTTACTAGAAGATTTGATATGCAAGGCACTACTATTATAGGGAAAAAGAATTATGTTAATTTTTATGTTCAGAGCTATAAAGGGTATAATGTTAAAAATAATTTTGATCAACCAACGGTGTTTCGAGATGATATCAAATCGGTAACTATTGGTATTAATACATTACGTACCGTACCAGATATTGAATTCTCTTATTCTATGTTAAAAGCTGGTTTGGATAATGTAAATAGGAAGGTTTATATTACTGGGGGTTTTGGGGCATTTGCCTTTTACGATTACTTTTCGGCAGAACAGGACATTTTAGGAGATAATAGTGATATGTTTTTTAATGAACAGGCGCATATTAAACGTTATAATAGTGCTGCTGCCGGAGTTTTGGGAGGTCTTCTATCGGTATTTGGATTACCATATAATATTACGGCAACGTGTAATATTATGCCAGGGGTTGGATTGATGTATAAACATGTTACTTTGGCAGATTCCAGCTATAAGCCATCTAATCACTTACTTTTAAAGGTTGATTATGCTTTGGCATTAGGCTATAATATGGAACGTTATTATATTAATTTAATTTATGGAGGAGGTTTTTATTCTACCGATTTGGGTTATGATAATAAATATAGGTTTAACTTGACTAAGGCGAAATTAGCGATTGGTTATAAACTGGGAAGAGGGAAAAAACGTAATGGAAATTGAAACGCGCTATAATGGAAGAATCTTTTAAATATTTTAACAATATGGCAAGGACATTCTTTTTTTTTATAGAAAAATGGGATTACTCGAAGTTACAAAACTAGATAAAAGCAAAAAACCCTCACTTTTACAAGTAAGGGTTTTTTAATTATTTAATTTGATTACCATCTTTATCGAAAAAATGATATTCTAAGTATGTGTAAGCATCTCTAGGTAAAATTTTCACCCACTTTTTGTGTTCTAAAAACCATTTAGAACGTATAGATGGAATACCTTTTGTTAAAAAGGCAGCTATAAAAGGATGCGTGTTTAAGGTCACCTTTTTGTAGTCTTTTTTAAATAGTTTTTCAAGATCGTGATTAATGGTTTGTACCAGCCCAATTGGGGCTTCAACCTCAGCGCCATTAACAATTCCGTCTGGGTTTTCCTCGCGGGTTTTAATGTTCATTTCCGGGCGAACACGTTGTCTTGTTATTTGTATCAATCCAAATTTACTTGGAGGCAATATTTTGTGTTTTGCTCTATCATCCTTCATTTCATCGCGAAGGTGATTAAAAAGCTTTTGCCTATTTTCAGCATTGGTCATATCAATAAAATCTACTACTATAATACCACCCATATCACGTAAACGTAATTGGCGTGCCATTTCTGTAGCGGCTATTAAGTTAACTTCTAATGCTGTATCCTCTTGATTATTGGCTTTATTTGAGCGGTTTCCGCTATTTACATCTATAACATGGAGTGCTTCAGTATGTTCTATTACTAAATATGCACCTTTGGCCATAGATACTGTTTTGCCAAACGAGGTTTTTATCTGTCTTTCAATTCCAAATTTTTCGAAAATTGGATTTTTAGACTGATACAATTTAACTATTGATTCTTTTTGAGGTGCAATTTCTTGCACGTAATCTTTGATTTGATAATAGAGCTCTTCATCATCAACAGTTATTCCCGTAAAGGTATCATTGAATATGTCTCGTAAAATTGACGAGGCTTTATTCATTTCTCCCAATACTTTACTGGGATGATGTGCTCGGTGTAGCTTTTTACACATTGCCGTCCATCGACTAAGCAAATTTTGTAAATCTTTATCTAGCTCAGCTACTTTTTTGCCTTGTGCTACCGTACGTACAATAACTCCAAAACCTTGGGGAGTAATACTCTTTACCAAACGTTTTAGTCTGTCTTTTTCTTCGCGATCTTCTATTTTTTGCGAAATAGAAATTCGGCTTGAAAAAGGAACTAAAACAATATATCTACCAGCAATAGAAAGCTCTGAGCTTATTCTAGGGCCTTTGGTTGATATAGGTTCTTTTACGATTTGTACTAATAGCGATTGATTAGATTTTAAGGCGTCGACAATTTTGCCGTCTTTCTCAATATCTTTTTCAAATGGGAAATCTTTTAAATAAAAATCTTTTAGTTTACCTGTGCTTACACGTTTTGTGAATTTTAAAAGCGAAGGTAGTTTTGGCCCTAAATCATGATAATGCAAAAATGCATCTTTCTCATAACCTACATTCACAAATGCAGCATTTAGTCCAGGAACGGCTTTTCTTATTTTGGCTATAAACACATCACCAACAGAGAAGTCGTTACTATCTTCATCCTTTTGTAATTCAATAAGTTTTCCATCTTTTAATAAGGCAAAATCAACATTGTCGGAACTAGATCGAATGATCAATTCTTTATCCATTGTGTTAATTTTAATCTATCACTAATAAATAAGTAACAGATGGATTATACATTATTTTTTATCACAGGATTTAATCCGTGGAGTTCAAAATACACCTTTTGGTGCTAAAAAAATTAATGAACTCATTTCAAAGAACTTCTTACTTTTTAAATCAAAAAAAGTAGTTAACCTAACTACTTTTTTGATTTATTTTTTCTTTTTGTGACGGTTAGCGCGTCTACGTTTTTTACGTTTGTGCGTCGCTACCTTATGTCTTTTACGTTTTTTACCACTTGGCATAAATAGTGTCTTTTAAATTAATAATTCGGTTTTAATACTGAAACAAATTCAGCACGTGTCTGTTTTATTTAACGTCTACATTTGTCTTAACGCCTTCTACAAAAACTTTTGCAGGCTTAAATGCAGGGATATTATGAGCAGGTATTTTGATAGTAGTATTCTTTGAAATATTTCTACCCGTTTTTTCAGCTCTTGTTTTAATTATAAAGCTTCCAAAACCTCTTAAGTAAACATTATCACCACCTTCTAAAGATGTTTTTACTTCTTCCATAAATGTTTCAACAGTTGCTTGAACATCACCTTTTTCAATTCCTAATTTCTCAGAAATTTTTGCTACTAAATCAGCCTTCGTCATTTTTAATATTTTATTTTATTGGGTTACTATAAATTATAAAAGGGATGCAAATATATGCATTTAATATTCAATATTTCAAACCTAATTCACTAAAATTTAATATTATAAACGTTTATTTTTGTGTGTCTGATGAAATGAATTAATGATATTTTCGAAAACCTTAATACGCTGGTACTCAAATAATAAGCGAATATTGCCTTGGAGAGAAACTAAAAACCCTTATTATATATGGCTGTCTGAAATTATTTTACAGCAAACACAAGTGAAACAGGGGTTACCATATTATGAAGCTTTTGTTAGTAATTACCCAACCGTTTTTGACTTGGCGAATGCCAATGAAAGTGATGTTTTAAAATTATGGCAAGGGTTGGGGTATTATTCAAGGGCAAGAAATTTACATGCTTCTGCAAAATATGTTGCAAATGATCTGAAAGGAGAATTTCCAAATACATATAAGGACTTGCAAAAACTAAAAGGCGTTGGTGATTATACAGCAAGTGCCATTGCCTCTATTTGTTTTAATGAAGTGGCTGCCGTAGTAGACGGGAATGTTTACAGAGTGCTATCCAGATATTTTGGGATTAATACGCCAATAAATTCTTCAAAAGGAGTTAAGGAGTTTAAGGCTTTAGCTCAAGAACTTATTGATGCTAAGAATCCGGCTGATTTTAACCAAGCGGCTATGGAATTTGGTGCTACGCAGTGTAAACCTAAAAACCCAGATTGCCATATTTGTCCGTTTCAGAATAGCTGTATTGCTTTCAGTGAAAACCGTATTGGAGAATTGCCAGTTAAAATTAAATCAGCGAAAGCAAAGAATAAGTTTTTTAATTTTATAGTCTTTATTTCTGAAGATCGAAAAACGATTTTAGAAAAGCGAGAAGGCAAAGGGATTTGGCAAAACTTATATCAGTTTCCTTTAATAGAAACGACTGAGGTAGTAACTCCAGCAACTATTTCTGAAGCTGTTGAGAAAAGTAATTATGTTAGAAATAAATCTTTTGAATTAGTACTATATAATAAGGACGCTATTGTACACAAATTATCGCATCAACATTTATATACAAGATTTTGGATTGTGAACACCAAAAGTGTTGATACAGAAGGGATTGATTTAAGACGTGTTCGGGACTATCCAGTGCCTATTTTAATTGAGAATTTTATTGAAGCCTTTAATTTTGAGTAGTTTAGTTATTACAATCATATTTTTTTATTAATTTTAAAGACATGTGAAGTAATTAACTAATTTTGCTTTTCTAATTTGATAATAATTATGTCAGGAACTTTAAATAAAGTAATGCTTATTGGGCATTTGGGAGATGAAATAAAAATGCATTATTTTGAAGGTGGTGGTTGCATTGGACGTTTTCCTTTAGCTACTAATGAAACTTATACCAGTAAGCAAACTAACGAGCGTATTACAAATACCGAATGGCATAATATTGTGGTTAGGAATAAAGGTGCTGAAATTTGCGAAAAGTACTTAAGTAAAGGCGATAAAGTATATATTGAAGGTAGATTGAAAACCAGAAAATGGACTGATGATAAGGGTAATGAACGCTATTCTACAGAAATTCAATGTAACGATTTTACCTTTCTGTCAACTAAAAAAGAAAGTGCTAATAATAATGCCCAAAGTACAGCGCCTGTAGCTCAAAATCCTGTTGCGGCTCAACAAAAACCAGCTAGTGAACAACCTGCTGTAGATGATAATGATGATTTACCATTTTAAGAATGTTTTTGATGTTTGTCAAAGCACTATGTTTAACTAAACCAGAAGTATTTGGATCCTGACCCCGCGAGTTTATTGATTCTAATAATGGCAATTGATGTTTCAGTTGTTTTCAGTTTTGCTTTGCTGTTTCTGCTTTTAGTTTGTTCTGCACTTATTTCTGGTGCTGAAGTAGCTTTTTTTTCACTAAATATTGCTGATATTGAAGAAGGGTTAGAACAAAAGTCCAAGCGCATAGAAATAATTTCTAAACTATTAGATCGTCCTAAAAAATTACTAGCAACCATATTGGTGGCTAATAACTTCATCAATATAGCGATAGTTCTTTTATTCGCCTTTTTGGGAGATGTTATGTTTGGTAATATAGCAAGTCCTGAAGTGAAGTTTTTGGTAAAAGTAGTTGTCGTTACTTTCTTGATATTGCTCTTTGGAGAAATACTTCCTAAAATTTATGCGAGTAGAAATAATGTAAAATTCGCTACTTTTATGGCTTACCCGCTTCGGTTTTTAGATGTAATTCTGTCGCCAGTAAGTTTGCCTATGCGAAGCGTGACTTTGGGTATTCATAATAAACTGGGTAAACAAAAATCGAATATTAGTGTAGACCAATTATCTCAAGCCTTGGAATTAACAAGTGAGGAAGATACCACTACAGAAGAACAAAAGATTTTACAAGGTATTGTGTCTTTTGGGAATACAGATACAAAACAGGTTATGAGACCGCGTATTGATATTTTTGCGCTGAATATTGAACAAAATTATTCAGAGATTATGCCGGATATTATTACAAACGGGTATTCTAGAATTCCTGTGTATAAAGATAATGTAGATACAATTGAGGGTATTCTTTATGTGAAGGATTTACTACCCTACATTGATAGAAAACAATTTGACTGGACCACTCTTATTCGTGAGCCTTTCTTTGTACCTGAGAATAAGAAGTTAGATGATTTGATGGCGGAGTTTCAAGAAAAGAAAGTGCATTTGGCTGTCGTTGTAGATGAATATGGGGGGACTTCTGGATTGATTTCTTTAGAAGATATTATAGAAGAGATAGTAGGAGATATAAGCGATGAGTTTGATGATGAAGATTTAACGTATTCCAAGTTAGATGATAATAACTATGTGTTTGAAGGAAAAACAGCTTTAAAAGACTTTTATAAAATAATAAAGATTGAAGATTATGCTATTTTTGAGGAGAATAAAGGTGAGGCGGAAACTATTGCGGGTTTTGTTTTAGAGACATCAGGAAGTTTTCCAAAATTGAATAGTAAGATAAATTTTGAAAATTATGTTTTTACTATTGAAGCCTTAGATAAGAAGCGAATTAAACTTGTAAAATTTACAATTACCTAATGACAAAATCATTCAATATCCTTTTTTTAATTTTATTTGCTTTTTCGTGCGGAGGCGATTACGTGCCCAAACCAAAAGCGGAATTACGATTAGAATACCCCAAAGCACAATATACTGAGTCTAATTTAGAATTACCTTTTTCTTTTGAGATTAACGAATTAGCCTCAGATATTACATTGAAAAAAGTAAAAGCGTCTACTGAGAGCTATGGTTTGAACTTAGAATATCCTGAATTAAAAGGGACTATATTTTTAACCTATAAAGGAATCAATAAGGATGAAAAGAATCTTAGAGATTTTTTAAGAGATGCACAGAATTTAACACAAAAGCATACTGTAAAGGCTGATGAGATACCGGTAACTCCATATGAAAATAAGGAACGCAAGGTTTATGGTGCTTTTGCTGAAGTGAAGGGTAATGTAGCATCACCTGCGCAATTTTATGTTACCGATAGTGTTAATCATTTTTTAACAGGGTCCTTGTATTTTTATGCAAAACCCAATTACGATTCTATTCTTCCAGCGGCGCATTATTTACAAAAAGATATAAAGCGCATTATGGAAAGCGTGACCTGGAAATAAAAAAAGGCTCCTCAATGAGAAACCTTTTCTAGTCTTTATTCAGAAGCTTTTTTAATTAAGCTTCTTTTTTAGCGCTGCACACTTTTTTACAATCTGCTTTACAAGCCATTTTTTCTTCACCCTTTACGCCAGCTTTACAACATTCTTTTTTGCAATCATCCGAAGAGGACTTTTTGGTCGAGAAGTCTTCAATAGTTTTCATATCACTTACTTTATAAGTGTCAGAAACTTTTCCAACAGCTTCCTCCAACGTAATTGGCGTTACTTTAGCTTCATTATATTCAACCATGGCAAGCTTTGTGTCAAAATCAACGGTAGCAGATTTAACACCATCCATTTTAGCAATTTTCTTTTGAATAGTTGCTGCACATCCAATAGCGCAGGTCATTCCGTCAATGGTGAATTCTGCTTTGGCATAAGTAGCATTGGTGTCAAGCTCCTTTACTACTTCAGATTCAGTTTCAACTTCAACAGTCTTAACCTCAGGTTTGGTATTGTTTTTACAACTAAAAGTAAACGTTGCTATTAGTGCAAATACTAAAATATGTTTTATGTTTTTCATTGGGTATGTTATTAAAATAATAGTCACAAATCTAATAAATAATGCCGTTTATTGCATTAAAAAGCTGAGTTTTGTGATTTTAAAATCAACTATATGAACGGTATAAACCGAAAATGGCTTTATCTTTTTGTTTTGTCCTTGATTTGGGGAAGTTCATTTATTTTGATTAAAAAGGCGCTTTTGGGCTTAACACCTTATCAGCTCGGAGCTTTAAGAATTATAATAACGGGTCTCTTTTTGTTTGCTTTGGGGTATAGAACTATTAAAACCATAAAGAAGTCTGACTGGAAATGGATTGTTATTTCTGGAGTTTTTGGGTCATTAATTCCTTCTTTTTTCTTTGCTATTGCTGAAACGCAGATAGATAGTGCCGTAGTTTCTGTTTTAAATTCGCTAGTGCCTTTAAATACTATTTTATTGGGTTTTGCCGTATTCAAATTAGCTTCGACCAAAAGACAGATGTTAGGTGTAATTATTGGATTTTTAGGGACTACTATTTTAATTTTGAAGGGCGCTGATTTAAATCCTGGGCAAAATTATTTGTATGCCATTTTTGTAATTTTATCTACCCTTATGTACGCTGCTAATGTGAATATCATTAAGCGCTATTTACAGCACGTAAAACCATTAACCATAGCAACAGGTAACTTTGTAGGGATATTTATTCCAGCGGTTATAGTTTTGCTATGTACAGATTTCTTCTCTGAAAGGACGTTGAGTCATCCAAATTTTAAAATGTCGATGGTGTACGTTACTATTTTAGCATTTTTTGGAACTGCGGTGGCTAAGATATTATTTAATAAGTTGGTTCAAATGTCTACACCTGTATTTGCTTCCTCTGTAACTTATATTATGCCAATTGTGGCTTTAATGTGGGGTTTTATTGATGGTGAAACTTTTGGTTGGCTTCAAGCGTTAGCGAGTTTAATTATTCTGTTTGGAGTGTATTTGTCTCATAAAAAACAGCCAAAAATTAACGCATAATACTTCAAATCAGCTGCTTGGAAATCAAGAATTATGCGCTTAAATTATTTTTATTCAGGAATTTTCACGAAATTTAAAAGAATTAACTCAACGATTATTATGAAAAAAATATCACTCCCTATTCGTTTTGGTTTGGTAACCGGAGCAGTTTTAATAGCGTATTTTTTAGTTTTAGCCATGGTGAATAAGCACATTAATCCAGCATTTAGTTTTGTAAATGCTATCATTACAGGTTTAGGTGTTTATGAAGCGGTGCGTTTGAGTAAACTTGAAAATCCTTCTGGCTTTTCTTATGGAGAAGGTTTTAAAACAGGCATAATTACGGGCTTTATAGCAACCTTAGTTTTTACTGCTTTTTTCTTGTTTTATACCACAGAAGTTAATCTTGAATTTCTTCCACAATTATTACAAACTATTAAAGGTGGTTTTAATGCAGACGTAGGTATGGTAACCTTTGTTGTAGCTATAATGGGTATAGCTACTAGTGTGGTTTCTGCGCTCACGGTTATGCAGTTTTTTAAAAACACCAGAAATATTCCTCAAAATCAATAAAACGTTTGTAGTTTAATTAATTAGGAGTATATTTGCACTCATTTTTTAAACAAATAAATTAATAAAAACGTTACGCTATGTACGCAATTGTAGAGATAGCAGGGCAACAATTTAAAGTTGAAAAAGACCAAAAAGTTTTTGTTAACCGTTTGCAAACAGAAGAAGGTAAGAAAGTTTCTTTCGATAATGTTCTTTTAGTTGGTGATGGTGACAATGTAACTGTAGGCGCCCCGGCTATAGACGGAGCTCAAGTAGGAGCAAAAGTCTTAAAGCACCTTAAAGGTGATAAAGTTATAGTTTTCAAAAAGAAAAGACGTAAAGGTTACCGTGTTAAGAATGGTCACCGTCAGTCTTTAACTGAAATTGTAATTGAAAGTATTGCTGCTTCTGGAGCTAAGAAAGCTGCCCCAGTAAAAAAAGCAGAAAAGAAAGCAGAACCTAAGGCTAAAGCAGAAGCTACAGCTCCAAAAGCTGAAGAAACTCAAGATTTAAGCAAATTAACAGTTGCTGAATTGAAGACTATCGCTAAAGAAAGAGGTATTGAAGGTATTTCTTCTATGAAGAAAGCTGATTTAATTGCTGCTTTAAGTTAATTATAAAAATTAAAATCGAAATAAAATGGCACATAAAAAAGGAGTCGGAAGTTCGAAAAATGGTAGAGAATCAGAATCGAAACGCTTAGGTGTTAAGATTTTTGGTGGTCAAGCTGCATTAGCTGGTAATATTATCATAAGACAACGTGGTAATACACATCACCCAGGTGAGAATGTATACCAAGGAAAAGATCATACTTTACACGCACAAGTTGATGGTGTAGTTAAGTTTACTAAGAAAAGAGATAATAAATCTTATGTTTCTATTGAGCCTTTTGAAGCTTAGGAAATATTTTTCTTAAAAGATTATAAAACCCTTTCTGGAAACAGGAAGGGTTTTTTATTTATTCAAAATATCGTTGACGATTTTTAAATGATGTTTGGTGTGCATTTCTAAAAAATATAAGGTTTGTTTCTTTGAGAGCATGCCAAAAATATGATGTATAAAATGGGACTTTTTTGGTAGTGACTTTGTTTTTTCTATTTGAATTTTAGCTTCTTGAAGCTGATTGATTATATCTTCTTTAGTAATGATTTTTGATGGGATTACTACTTTAGGAGCTTTGGCTTTGCCGCGTGGAATATAGCACAATGGGAATAGTGTAGCTCGCATTAAATTGAACTTCTTTTTGTATTTCTCTGGGTTAGTCTTAATTAAAATTGCTGTAACTCGATTTATAACTTTTAAGGTATGGTTTAAGTGCCAGCCAATGGTAACCTGAGAAACTGATGAATTTCTTTTTTCGAAATGTGGAATATTAGTTTCAATTGCACTTAATAATTTGATTAAAGTAGTTGTACGTTTTTCCGTCATGACCCAAAATTATTTTAAAAGATATTAATTAAATTCTTAACTTTAGAGTATTGCATTCGCAATCACAGATTGTTTGACTTAAAATTACATGATTATGCTGCCGTTTAGATCTGAAATTAGAAATTCCCCATCGCGCCCTACCATTAAAATTTATTTGAGTGATGAATCATTAGTTGAAAGAATAAAAAAGCACTTAGAGCACTTTAATGAAATAGAAATGATTGAGCTTAGAGAAACTCAAGGACAGAATAGAGTTGGTGAAAATATTACCGTATTTATAAATGAGGACGCAGATATTAATAAAATGAAAACTTCTATTGACTCCAGTTTGTGGTGGTATTTTGAAGAAGATATGGTTGATGAATAGTAATGCGTTTTCGCGTTAGGGATTGAGGGATTTGTTGAAGCTCCCCGATGCAGGAGGGAGCGACTCCCGAAAGCCCGACCCCTTGTGGGTAACGCACAAGTAAAAAAAATCCCAAACATTTCTGCTTGGGATTCTATATTTTGTGTGTTACTGAAATGAGTTCAGTATGACAATTTCTTAATATCTGTAATGTTCTGGCTTATATGGGCCTTCTACAGTTACACCTATATAACTTGCTTGGTCGTCGCGAAGTTCTGTTAATTCTACGCCAATTTTTGCTAAGTGCAATTTTGCCACTTTTTCGTCTAATGCTTTAGGAAGCATGTATACATCGTTTTTGTACGCATCAGCATTATTCCAAAGTTCTATTTGTGCCAAAGTTTGGTTTGTAAATGAATTACTCATTACGAAACTTGGGTGGCCTGTAGCGCAACCTAGATTTACTAAACGGCCTTCAGCAAGAATGATAATGTCGTTTCCGTTTACGTTATATTTATCTACTTGAGGTTTAATAGTATTTTTAGTATGACCGTGGTTTTCGTTTAACCAAGCCATGTCGATTTCATTATCAAAATGTCCGATGTTACATACAATGGCTTTATCTTTTAAAGCTTCGAAGTGACGGGCTTGAACGATATCTTTATTACCTGTAGTTGTAATAACAATATCAGTATTACCAATTACAGTTTCTAGTTTTTTAACTTCAAAACCGTCCATGGCCGCTTGAAGCGCACAAATAGGATCGATTTCGGTTACTGTTACAATACTTCCAGCACCTTTAAAAGAAGCGGCTGTACCTTTTCCTACATCGCCATAACCACAAACGGTAACACGTTTTCCGGCTAGCATAATATCGGTTGCACGACGAATAGCATCAACTGCAGATTCTTTACATCCGTATTTGTTATCGAATTT
The DNA here is from genome assembly GCF_947495925.1 of uncultured Algibacter sp. GTDB lineage: Bacteria > Bacteroidota > Bacteroidia > Flavobacteriales > Flavobacteriaceae > Algibacter_E. Next base: position 391,101 of record NZ_CANMAU010000001.1, on the reverse strand, counting down.
AGATTTTGTAACAGAGTCGTTAACGTTAATAGCTGGCATTGGTAAAGTGCCATTTTTTACACGTTCGTAGAGTCTGTGAACACCAGTAGTTGTTTCTTCCGACAAACCATTTATTCCTGCAGCTAATTCTGGGTATTTATCTAATACCATATTAGTTAAATCACCACCATCATCAAGAATCATGTTTAGTGGTTGTCTGTCTTCTCCAAAAAATAGAGTTTGCTCAATACACCAATCAAATTCTTCTTCTGTCATGTCTTTCCAGGCATAAACAGCGGTTCCAGCAGCAGCAATGGCAGCAGCAGCTTGATCTTGTGTTGAAAATATGTTACAAGAACTCCAAGTAACTTCAGCACCTAAAGCTTGTAAAGTTTCAATTAAAACAGCTGTTTGGATAGTCATGTGTAAACATCCAGCAATACGGGCACCTTTTAATGGTTGCTCGTTTTTGTATTCTTCACGAAGACTCATTAAACCTGGCATTTCTGCTTCAGCTAATTCTATTTCTTTTCGTCCCCAATCTGCAAGAGTAATGTCTTTTACTTTGCTAGCTACGTAAGGAATTGTTTTTGTGCTCATATCAATTTTTTCTTTTTGTTTTAAAATCTAAACTTCATTGTGATTAGTACTTAAAATACTTAAATTCGCTAACCATAATATTACATTCGCTTTAGGCGGTGCAAAGATAACCAATAACTTTCAGAAAAGTAAATGCCTCTATTTAAAACCATTGTTGCAAATTCACAAACTACTGTTAAAATTTGGAAGATTGAGGAGTCTTTTGATGATTTGATAAAGCCACTAACTTTAAAACCAAATACTTTAGAACGTGTTTTGGGGATGAAAAGTGTATTGCATCAACGTGGTTTTTTAAGTGTTAGGCATTTGTTGCGTGAGTTCGGATATACTGATCTGGATTTGTCTTATGACGAAAACGGAAAGCCGCATTTAAAGAATGGTAAGCAAATATCAATTACGCATTCATTTAATTTTTCTGCAGTTATTATAGGTGATTTAACGGTTGGGATTGATATTGAAAAACACCGAGACAAAATTACAATAATCGCACATAAATTTATTGGTTATGAGTTCGATTACTTAAATGAAAACCATCCAGATTATATTAAAAAACTTACTGCTATTTGGTGTGTAAAAGAGTCCTTGTATAAGCTTTTTGCAACACCCGGATTGAGTTTCAAGAACTGTTTGTTGGTAATTCCTTTTTCGCTTAATGATGATCAGACTGTTGCCTGGATTGATTATGAAAACAAAAAGTATAGGTATACAATTCACTTTTTAGAATTTGAAGGTTTTACTTGTGCTTATACCATTGCTTAATGACTATTTATCAAGACATATTATATTCCATTAAGAAAGGACAAAAGCTTTTAGCTGTTTTAATTGATCCCGATAAGTTTTCTCTAGAAAATACTTCTAGTTTTTTTGAGAAGGTAAATGAATCAATTGCAACTCATATTTTTGTTGGAGGTAGTACTGTGGAAGTTTTAGCTACTGAGAAATTAGTTCATGAAATAAAAAAATATACAGAACTACCAGTTGTTTTATTTCCTGGAGATGTGACTCAAATTACAAATAAAGCCGATGCATTATTGTTTTTATCTTTGATTTCAGGACGAAATCCAGATTACTTAATTGGGAAGCATGTTGATGCTGTCTCTAAGCTTAAAGGTTCTAATTTGGAAATTATTCCAACAGGGTATATTTTAATTGAAAGTGGGAAAGTTGCTGCTGTTGAAAGGGTTACAAATACTAAGCCCTTGTCTAGAAATACTATTCGAAATATTACAGATACAGCTTGTGCCGGAGAGTTGTTAGGAATGAAACTTGTTTATTTAGAAGCAGGTAGTGGAGCACAGGAGTTCTTATCGGCAGAGATTATTATGCGTGTGAAAAATGAATTAAATGTTCCTTTAATTGTAGGAGGAGGAATAAGAAATAGAAAACAATTGGATACTGTTTTTAATGCAGGTGCAGATTTAGCGGTAATTGGTACGGCTTTTGAGGAAGATGAATTGTTTTTTGATGAATTGCGGAAGTAAATTTGTCTGAATGTTATAAAAAAGAGAAACGAATGAAAATATCTGTAGAATTAACCTTAACGCCACTTCAAGATGATTTTGAACCAGCAATTATTCATTTCATAAAAAAGCTTAGGGCTTCGAATTTGAGGGTTTTAGAAAATCCTTTAAGTACGCAAGTTTATGGAGAGTATGATGAAGTCATGCATTTGCTTTCAACGGAAATAAAAGAAGCCTTTGAACTTATTGAAAAAGGGTTGCTTTATATGAAAATAGTAAAATCTGACAGACAAGATTATGAACCTCATTTTTGATTATTTTTTGCAAAATGTCGATTATGAGACTATTGATATATTACCATCGTATTATAAAGGAATATTCTTTACCTGTTTTTGATTATTTAGTATGGGAAAGAAGTATAAACAAGACGCAGCAAATTGTTTGAAAATAGTCTTATTTGGACCAGAATCTACTGGGAAAACAACTCTATCAAAACAATTAGCAAGACACTACAATTCAGTTTGGGTACCTGAGTATGCTAGAGAATATCTTCAAAACAAATGGAATAATGAACGAAAAATCTGTGAACCGAATGATTTGTTACCCATTGCAGAGGGGCAGATGCGTCTTGAAAACGATTTGGCTCAGAAGGCGAATTCTGTTTTAATTTGTGATACAGATTTATTAGAAACTAAAGTGTATTCAGAAGTTTATTACTTAGGCAGTTGCGATCCAATTCTTGAAAAATATGCATTGGAAAATACTTACGATTTGTATTTTTTAACTTATATTGATACCCCCTGGGAAGCTGATGATTTAAGAGATAAACCAGAGGAAAGATTAAAAATGTTTGAAGCTTTTCAAAAGACACTAATTCGACACAAGAGACCTTTTTTTTTGTTAAAAGGAAGTAAAGAAGAACGTCTTAAAAATGCGGTTGCGCAGATTGATAAACTATTGAAAGAAAAGGCTAATGTTTACAGATAAAGATATTAAGCAAATACAAAATAAAGGAATAAGTATAGATCAGGTTAATTCTCAAATTAAACGTTTGAAGGACGGTATGTCTTATTCTAATTTAATTTCTGCAGCGACAATAGGAAAAGGAATTGAAAGTTATGATGAAAAAGAAACTCTAGAGCTTGTTAAGTTTTTTGAAGATAATAAAGAGTCTTTATCAATTTTAAAGTTCGTTCCGGCCTCTGGTGCGGCAACGCGAATGTTTAAGTTTTTATTTCAATTTTTGAAGGATTTTGACCCTTTGAAGGATAATCTGAAAACCCATATTGAACGAAAAAATGACGGATTATTAGAAAATTTTGTCGCTAGCCTTAATCAGTTTCCATTTTATGATGATGTTGTAAAAAGAGCTGTAGCAACAAATTCTAATTTTGAATCATTAAGTGAAGGCGAAAAGTGTTATGAATTTGTAAAAACCATGTTAGATCAAGATGGGTTGAATTACAGCTTTTTTCCTAAGGGGTTATTGCCATTTCATAAATATGGTAATCATGCCATTACAGCTTTTCAAGAGCATTTGTTTGAGTCTACTTTGTATGCGTCCTCTAATAATATTTCGAATCTTCATTTCACAGTCTCCGAAAAACATCATCAGTATTTTATTGAAGAATTCAATCGATTTAAAAAGCAATTAGAGAATGAGACAAATTCATCTTTTAAAGTATCTTTTTCTTATCAAAAAGAAGCTACTGAAACCGTTGCTTTAACAAAAAAAGGAAAGGTTTATAGAAATGAAGATGGTTCAATTTTATTTAGACCAGCAGGACATGGAGCCCTTCTTGAAAATTTGAATGATTTAGATAATGACATCATTTTTATTAAAAATATAGATAACATTGTTGTTTCAAAAAAGAATATCCATGTGTCTAATTATAAGAAACTATTGGCTGGTGTATTACTTGAGGCACAACAAAAGATTTTTTCTTATTTGAAGAAATTGGATACCGAAGATGTTTCTGAAGCCGATTTAAAGGTCATGGTTTTATTTTTGCGGTATAGATTAAATGTTCCGGTAACTGTGGATTTTGAGAGTTACTCATTAACAGAAAAGGCGAAGTATTTAAAAGAAAAATTAAATAAACCCATTCGAGTGTGTGGTATGGTTAAAAATGAAGGAGAGCCAGGAGGTGGACCCTTTTGGGTAAAGGATCAAGATGGTAATGTATCACTTCAAATTGTTGAGTTCGCTCAAATTGACTTTAGAAGAAAAAACCAGCAAGGGTTAGTTTATAAGGCAACTCATTTTAACCCTACAGATTTGGTTTGTGGTGTTAAAAATTATAAAGGAGAAAAGTTTAATTTGAAAGACTTTGTTGATCCAGAAGCTGCATTTATTACCATGAAAACACAAAATGGTGTTGATATTAAGGCGCTCGAACTTCCTGGTTTATGGAATGGAAGTATGGCGTATTGGAATTCCATTTTTGTTGAAGTACCGTTAGAAACTTTTAATCCAGTAAAAACGGTTAACGATTTATTAAAACCTGCCCATCAAGCATCATAATGTTTAATGAAGAAGATCTATTACAGGAATTAGGTTTTAAAGCCATTAGAAGTTCAGGTAGTGGTGGGCAGCATGTAAACAAAGTAGCTTCAAAAGTTGAGTTAATATTCGACTTAAATAAATCGTCTGTATTTAATGAAGATCAAAAAAAACGCCTTAAGAAGAAACTTCAAAATAGATTATCAAAAGAGGGTGTTCTGGTTTTGCAATGCGGTTTAAGTAGAAGTCAACATAAAAATAAAACACTTACTATAAAAAGGTTCTTAGAATTGATAAAAGCATCATTGATTATTCCTAAAAAAAGAATTTCTACTAAAACACCAAAATCGGTTATTCGAAAACGGCTTAAAAATAAAAAGTTTCTTTCAGATAAAAAGGTAAATAGAAGAAAACCAGACTTAGATTAAAAATAATTCTCAATTCATAATTCATATTTCATAAATCGTTGTTACTTTTGCAGCGTTCTCAAAAAAGGGGTGCCTATTATCGGCTGAGATCATACCCAATGAACCTAGAACAGGTAATGCTGTTTAGGGATATGAGTTTAAAAAAGTGTTAAACCTTTTTAAGTTACTGCTATGGAGTTTTTAACTTGATAGTTTTAACATAAGCTCAAGTAAAACGAAGCATAGTGCTTCAAAATTTATTAATAACTATTAAAGAATAATGACCTCTTTTTATTCGATTTTAAATAATCGTAATGAAAAATTTATTTCTTTTTTTAACACTATTAGTGTTATCAGTCAGTGCTAATGCACAACAAAATCAAACCGTACAAGATTCAACTAAAACAGAAAAACTTGATGAGGTTTTAGTAAAAGCAGTAAGAGTTGATGCAGATTCTCCAATTACACATAGCAATGTGTCTAAAGAAGAACTTGCAAAACGAAATTTAGGGCAGGATATACCTGTTTTGTTAAATTACTTGCCATCAGTTGTTACTACCAGTGACGCTGGCGCTGGTGTTGGTTATACAGGAATTCGTGTTCGTGGTACAGATGCGACACGCGTAAATGTTACTATCAATGGAATACCTTATAATGATCCTGAGAGTCAAGGAACATTTTGGGTTAATTTGGGTGATTTTGCATCTTCTACAGAAAGTTTGCAGTTGCAACGCGGTGTTGGTACTTCTACAAATGGTTCTGGAGCTTTTGGAGCAAGTTTAAACCTATTAACCGATGCAAATTCAGATGAAGCTTCAGGAGAGATTTCAAATAGCTTTGGTAGTTACAATACGAGAAAGCATACTGTTAAAATGAGTACAGGCTTATTAAACGATCATTTTGAAATTTCCGGACGACTTTCAAAAATTTATTCTGATGGTTATATTGATAGGGCTTTTACAGATTTAAAATCGTACTTCTTACAAGGTGTCTATAAAGATGATAATACTTTAATTAAGGCTATAACATTTGGCGGTCAGGAACAAACGTATCAGGCATGGTTTGGTTTAACAGCAGATCAGCTAGAAGAAAATAGAAGGCAAAATCCTTATACCTACGATAATGAGACTGATAATTATTGGCAAGATCATTATCAGCTACATTGGAACGAACGTTTAAATAACAATTGGTCTACGACCTTAGGACTGAATTATACAAAAGGAAAGGGGTATTTTGAACAATTTGAAGAGGGTACAGATGAGATTGATTTGTATAATGGGATTGTACTTGCAACTGATGTAGACGAAGATAATAACCCAATTACTGATGTTATAAGACGCCGTTGGTTGGATAACGATTTTTACGTTATTAACGCTAATGTAACTTATAAGAAAAATGCTTTCGAGGTTATATCTGGTGTATCGTTTAACACATATTCGGGAGACCATTTTGGCGAAGTTATTTGGGCAAGAGAGTTTTCGGAAGATGCAAATATTAGAGATAGATATTATCAAGGAGATGCGACTAAAAATGATTTAAGTGTGTTTTCAAAAGCTACGTTTAAGCTGACTAATAAGTTTACGGGGTTTGTAGATATACAAGGACGTTTTGTAGACTACAAAACGAATGGATTAGAATCAAATGGCGTTCCCTTTATTACTGATGCTAATTTTAGCTTTTTCAACCCTAAAGGAGGTTTTACATATAAATCTAATGATTTTAATAGCCTTTATGCGTCTTATGCTCGTGCTAATAGGGAACCCAATCGAGATGATTTTAAAGCAGGTGTGACGGAACATGAAACACTTAACGATATTGAACTAGGGTGGAGATTCAATAAGAATAGAATTAGGGTGAATACAAATTTATATTATATGTTTTATCAAAACCAACTTGTTTTAACCGGAGAACTTGATGATGTAGGAAGTCCAATTAGAGCTACAAGTGGTAAAAGTTATAGATTAGGTATTGAGGTTGATGGAAATATTATGTTTACTGAAAATTTTAATATGAGTTTAAATGTAGCTCTGAGTAGTAATAAAAATAAAGATTTTAGGTCGACCATAAATGGAGAATTAGTGAATTTGGGCGATACAAATATTTCATTTTCTCCCGAAGTTGTTTTGGGAAATGCGTTTAATTTTTATCCTATTGAAAACTTACAACTTTCGCTATTGAGTAAATTTGTGGGAGAACAGTATATGGGTAATATTGATAATGATGAATCAAAACTTGATAGCTATTTTGTGAACGATTTTAATATCAACTATGAAATTAAACCTAATAAAATATTTAAGTCTATTGTATTATCTGCTTTGGTAAATAATATTTTTAATGTAAAGTATGTGTCTAATGGGTATTTTGGGTCTTTTGATTATGATGATTCTTCTAGCCCTTCAGGCGTAACAACAGGATATTTTGCGGGGTATTATCCCCAAGCAACTACTAATTTTTTGGCAGGACTTACTTTGAAATTTTAAGCGCATTACTAATCGAGAAAATATATCTAGTCAGGATTTAGGGATTGTTAAAACTACAGTTCCTAAATCTTCTGATATGTTACTGAAACATTCTTTTTCGGATTTCTTAAAGCAGCCAGAAGTTTATAGAAAACAATTTCTACAGGCATATTTTAATACTGGTTTTGATGGCTATTCGTATATGGGGCAAAAAGATAGTAGTAATCAATATGATACAGATTTATTACATTCATTTGTGTTATCTGAGTTTTCAGAAACTGAAAAATTCCCATCTGAATTTCGTGGTTTTTTCAATGCAGAGTGGACCAATTTAATTTCGAAAATTGAGAGCATCGAATTGAACCTAATTCAAAAATTAAATGTGGATGGCTTGCTAGAGTTTTACGGGAATTCAGTAGGTCATATGTTGTCCTGTAATTATTATCCCGTGGTAGAAAAGACTGTTTCTACAGATGCGTTAAGGCTGTCTAAACACATTGACGTATCGCTGTTTACAGTTTTTGTTTTTGGAATTGATGAAGGATTTGTTTTTCAAAAAGAACACCAAAAGAGTGAAGCGCTTTTTGCGTCAGATGATGTTCTTATATTTCCGGGGTACTTGTTAGAATATCTTACTAATGGAAAATATAAAGCTTTAGAGCATCAGGTTGATTTCTCGGGGATGCCTAAAGAGCGATTTTCATTTGCATTTTTTTCAATACCTAAACCTGATATAAATATTGAGTTTCAAGGTTTAAATTTTTCAAGTGAAACTTATTTTAATGACTACTTATCTTTGTTTTGATGGATATATATTTAGAAATTATAGCCGTAGTATTCGGGTTAGCCTATTTGGTTTTTTTGATAAAAGAAAAAATTATTTGTTGGGTATTTGGTGTGCTTGGGTCTTTAACAAGTATTGTCTTGTTTTATAGAACGGGCCTTTATTCTGAATCCATTTTATGCATTTATTATGTGCTTATAGGTATTTATGGCTTTATCCATTGGAAGAAGTCTTCCAAGAATAATAAGGATTTTCTAGTTAGCGATTATCCTTTAAGTACTTATTTATTATTGCTTTTCATAGGTGAAATATTGTCTTTGTTGCTAGCTTTTGGGTTTGATAATTATACCAGCGCCAAAATGCCTTATTTAGATGCCCATACAACGGTTTTTAGTTTTATTGCAAGTTATTTGGAAGCTAAAAAAAAGCTGGCATCGTGGAAGTTTTGGATTGTAATTAATGCCGTAACTATTGTCTTGTATTTAAATCGAGATTTAAACTATTACACATTTTTAACTTTTGTGTATTTTGTGTTTTCTTTTGTAGGCTATTTTCAATGGAAAAAGAAAATGGCAGAAAAACGCGTTTAAATTTTAATTAAAGATAGTTAAGATATTTCCCGATTTTTCAATTCTATAATTTTTTAAGGAACATCTTAAGCCATCATTGTTTTGTGGTCTTCCAGTAATAAAATCATATCTATTTCCGTCATCGCAACTACTTTCTCCAAATAACCCATCAGGATCTATTACAGAGCACGCAGATTGTTCGAGGTTTGGGTCTGCAGCATCCCAAGCATAAAAATCAGCTCCTGTAGTTGCTATGATTACGCCAGCATTTCCTTGATTAGGGATATAAATAGAATTGCCTGCGAAATTTAGTTGACTATATTGTGGAAGGCTTAAATTGATATTAAAATTTACTCCAATATCTAATAAAAAGTTGCACTCAGGGTCGTTATTAGAGTTGCTGCTACAAGAGATTACTAGCAGGACAGAAAAGAGAATTAAAAATGACCTCATTGATATGAAAATTAAAGCGGCAATTTACAACAAAAAGTAAACTGACTGGAATATTTTGTATATTTGTTATTCAATCTCGTGCAAACGGGATTTTTTTGATGCTGAATTTATTTCAGCATCTTTTATTAAATAAAACGATGAAGTTATGAGTAAAGTATCATACTATACACCAGAGGGATTAAAAAAATTAAGAGATGAGTTGCAACAACTTAAAGATGTAGAGCGTGTAAAGGCTTCAAGAGCAATTGCCGAAGCTAGAGATAAAGGGGATTTAAGCGAAAATGCCGAATATGATGCTGCTAAAGAAGCGCAAGGTATGCTTGAGATGCGAATTTCGAAATTAGAAGATGCTTTAGCTGGAGCTCGCGTAATTGATGAGTCTCAGTTAGACAACTCAAAAGTTTTAGTGCTTTCTAAAGTGAAAATAAAAAATCAAACCAATGGTATGGAGATGAATTATACATTGGTAGCTGATGGTGAGGCAGATTTGGCGTCTGGTAAGATATCTGTGAATTCTCCTATAGGCAGAGGTCTTTTAGGGAAATCGGTTGGTGATGTAGCTGAAATTCAAGTGCCAAATGGTGTTATGAAGTTTGATGTAATTGAAATATCACGTTAAATAATAATGTTTTTTCGGAGAAAGCTTAATTAAATAAAAACGATGTCTTCCATTTTTACTAAAATAGTTAACGGCGAAATTCCATGTTATAAAGTCGCTGAGAATGATGATTTTTTGGCTTTTTTAGATATTGCTCCAAACACAAAAGGACATACGCTTTGTATTCCTAAAAAAGAAATTGATAAGGTTTTTGAATTGGACGAGAAGACTTATAATAGTTTAATGTCTTTTTCTAGAGAGGTAGCGTTAGCTTTAAAAAAAGTTATTCCATGCGATCGTATTGGGATGAGTATTATTGGTTTAGAAGTTCCTCATGCTCATGTTCATTTAATCCCTTTAAATTCTATGGATGATGCGCGCTTTATTAAAAAAGTAACATTATCTTCAGAAGATTTTCAAGAACTAGCAGCAGCTATAAATGCTCAGTTATAGTTGGGTGTAAATAATAATACCGGCTATGATGAAACATATTATAGCCATGATTCCGATAATAAGCCAAGATGTTTTTTTTAAATAAGTCGATTTTGCTTTTGGAGTAAAAGCTCTTTTTTGGTACTCAAAGACCCGTTCGATATCGTCTGTCCATTGCACAGGATAAATTAAGGAATTACAAGTTTTACAAGCAATTTCGTGTTTTATTTCGGAAGTAATTGATTTGTACAGCTTAGTGTTAATACATTTTTGTTTGAATTTTAGGCGCAGACCATCTTTACTGTAGCATTCCGGACAGTTATTGTTTATAGCAACTTCTTTTATGTCTATAAATGTTTCAGACATGTTTAAACTTTACGTTTTAAACTAATTTGAAAAGTTGAACCTTTTCCTTTCTCAGATTCCAATACCTTGATTTTTCCATTATGAAAATCTTCTATAATTCGTCTTGTTAAAGATAAACCTAAGCCCCAGCCACGTTTTTTGGAAGTAAAACCTGGTTCAAATATTTTAGTAAAATTCTTTCTTGATATACCTTTTCCGGTATCCCTAATTAATATTTTTACGTTGTTTTCAAGCTGAGATATTTCAATAGTTAATTGGCCTCTGCCTTTCATGGCATCAATAGCATTTTTAACTAAATTCTCAATAGTCCAACTATAAAGTTGCTTGTTAAGATCTACTATTATTTCTCCTTTAGGAGTAATTATTTCAAATTCAATAAGTTTTGAAGACCTCGCTTTAAGGTATTCGTAAGATTCAAGAGTTTCTTTAATAATATCCGCTTGTTCTAGAGTAGGTAAAGATCCTATTTTACTAAAACGTTCAGTTATTGTTTTTAATCGATCTACATCTTTCTCAATTTCAGTAATGTAATCGGGGTTGATGTTTTCAGTTTTCAAAATTTCTGTCCAGCCAATTAGAGAAGACAATGGAGTGCCTATTTGGTGTGCGGTTTCTTTGGCCATACCAGACCATAATTTATTCTGAGTAGCATTTTTAGTACTGCTATAAAAGAAGAAAATCAAGGCTCCAAAAAGAAAAACAATGAGTAATAAAGCAAGCGGGTAATACTTTAATTTATTAAGTAATGGTGAATTTCCATAATAAATGGTGCTATGTAGTCGACCCTCAAAGAATACCTCAATTGGGGTGTTTTCATCTTTAAATAGAGCGATAAGCTTTTCTACCTTCTTTTTATTATTTATTTTAAAATCATCAATATTTAAATGGCTACCAATAGTGCCATCATTTTTAATTTCTAATACCGGAGTACTAGAATTACTGTTTAATATTTTAAGTGTAAGATCAAGATTGGTGTTGGTGTTTGTATTGATTAATTCAGTTTGAGCGAAAGACAAAATTTCCATTTTAGTCCGTTCCTCTTCCTTGAAATGTTGAAAAAACTCATAAGTTTTCCATAAAATAAGAGAAACAATAGTAAAGGATGCTATGATGATAATCCAACGAAAAGCATTGCTATGTTTTGCAAAAATCATGAACCATTAAATTTGATTTCTAATATAATGTAAATCTGTTAATATTATTGCTCAACTGGTCAGTAAATCAGTTTTTGAATGGGTTACATTTCTTTTAATGGAATTATTTGTAAATTGTTGATAGAGGCAAACTAATGTTGAAAACTAGTTTAAATTTTCATGTTTTTTTTGATTAGTTTTGTGAAAAGTAATTAAGCGGAATGCCCTCAATCGATCCAAAAAGTTTGTCAACGAGTAAATTGCATAGTTATTTGCTAAGTGCTGTTTCGCCGAGACCGATTGCTTTTGCCAGTACTATTGATGGCGATGGAAACCCTAATTTGGCGCCATTTAGTTTTTTTAATGTATTTAGTGCAAATCCACCGGTGCTTATTTTTTCGCCTGCAAGAAGGGTAAGAGATAATTCGATTAAGCATACCTTACGTAATGCTGAAATTACTAAAGAAGTAGTCGTAAATGTGGTGAATTATGATATGGTTCATCAAATGTCGTTAAGTAGCTCAGAATACCCAGAAGGGGTTAATGAGTTTGAAAAATCGGGTTTAACGATGCTTAAATCAGACCTAGTTAAACCTTTTAGAGTAGCCGAATCTCCTGTTCAATTTGAGTGTAGGATAAATGACATTGTTAAACTTGGAACCGAAGGAGGAGCAGGGAATTTGATTATATGTGAAGTGGTTAAATTGCATATTGATGATGATGTATTAGATGAGAATGAAACTATAAATCAGAAAAAGTTAGATTTAGTTGCCAGAGCTGGAGGGAGTTATTATACTCGTGCAAGAAAAGGTTTTTTTGAAATTCCTAAGCCATTATCAAATATTGGAATTGGAGTTGATAGTTTTCCAGATCATGTTAAAAACAGTATGGTTTTGACAGGGAATGATTTGGGTATGTTGGCAAATGTTGAATTATTGCCCAGTAAAAAAAGTGTTGAAGTTTTTATTGAAGAGGTGGGTGGACGATATCCTAATATAAAAAGGGCAACGCATAGAGAAAAACACAAACTGGCAAGGAATTATTTGAGTTTTGGTGATGTACAAAGCGCATGGAAATTATTATTAAGTTAAAACAAAACGATTAAATAAATATAAATACAAGTAAATGGAAGTTCAAGGAAGAATTAAAATGGTTGGAGAAACTCAAACTTTTGGTAGTAATGGGTTCAGAAAAAGAGAAATTGTAGTAACTACTGAAGAGCAATATCCACAGCATATAATGGTGGAGTTTGTACAAGATAAAACTGATTTGTTGAACAATTACCAAGTTGGGCAACAGGTAAAGATTAATATTAATTTACGAGGAAGAGAATGGGTTAATCCTCAAGGAGAAACTAAATATTTCAATTCTATTCAAGGATGGAGAATTGAAACTGTACAATCTGAAGCATCTGGTGACAGCATGCCACCAGTGCCACCTGCAGATGCTTTTGAACCTGCTGGGGATTTAAAAGAAGATGATCATGATGATTTGCCATTTTAATTAAAAGAACTTTTTCTGTGAAAACAGAAATTGGAAAAATTAGACCTCAATGTTTATTTTAACGTTGAGGTTTTTTATTTTTAACTCATGCATTACTTAACCCAAGAGTTATGGTTTCCAGATGTTGATGAGGCTACAGTAGATGGCTTGCTGGCTATTGGAGGAGATTTATCTTCAGAACGATTGTTACTTGCTTATAAAAGCGGAATTTTTCCATGGTATGAAATAGATACCCCAATTTTATGGTGGTCACCCGATCCGCGTTTTGTGTTATTTCCTGAAAAATTAAAAGTTTCAAAGAGTATGAAACAAGTAATGAGAAATAAAGACTATGAGGTTACGATTAACAAGGATTTTAAAGGTGTAATTACGGAGTGCTCAAAGATAAAACGTCATGGACAATTAGGAACATGGATTACAGATAGTATGATGGAGGCTTATCTTCAATTACATGAAAAGGGTTATGCTAAATCAGTTGAAGTTTGGAGCCATAAAAAGCTTATTGGGGGGCTGTATGGCGTAGATTTAGGGAATAATGTTTTTTCGGGAGAAAGTATGTTTGCTAAAGAGAGTAATGCCAGTAAGGTTGCTTTTATCAGTTTTGTTCAGAATACAAATTATAAGTTAATTGATTGCCAGGTTTACACCAATCATTTGGAAAGCTTAGGAGCCGAAGAAATTATAAGAGGTAAATTTATGGAATATTTATAAATTTAGGTTCTAATGAGTTAAAAGTGATGCCATGAAACAATTTGTAATTCTATTAACCTGCCTAATACTATCATGTACTTCTAATACAGATAAAGAAACTAAGACTTTAATTGTAAATAGTTTTAAAACACCTTGCACGGGAGTTGCTCCAATGTCTTGTTTACAGGTTAAAGAATCACCCGAGGATAGCCAATGGACGAATTTTTATAATCAAATAGAAGGTTTTGATTATGAACCAGGATTTTTATATACCATTGAAGTCTCTGTTGAGAATATTCCAGAAGATCAAATTGTTGCTGATGCGTCGTCCTTAAAGTATACTTTGATTAATGTTATAAATAAGGTATTGGATAAAAGGTTGTCTATAAACGACATTTGGGTTTTAGAAACTATTGAAGGTAAACCTGTAACCAAAACTTTTGAAAGATTGCCATACCTAGAAGTTCTATTGAGTTCTAATAAATACTTGGGTAACGATGGCTGTAATAATTTTAATGGAAATCTTGAAGTTATTGAAGAGGAACTGATTGTTTTTGGAAGTCATGTGTCCGCAGAAATAGCGTGCTCTAATCAAGAGTTGTCTTTTAAATTTGTTGAAAATTTGAGAAAGGCAAATAAATACAAAACTGAAAAAGGAATACTAACTTTGTTTAAAGGCTCAAATGTTTTATTGACTTTTAAAAAGACCGACTAATTTATGAAAAGGTATGTGCTGTTTATATTAGTTGTGGTAACCATCTACTCCTGTAAGGATAGGGCTAAAATTAATAGAGAATCTAAAACATGATCTGTTATAAAAGGATATCCATCCGGATTTGTAGGTTGTAGCTGTGCTTTTTCCTTAGATGAAAATGGATATAAAAACCAAGAATTTTTATATCTTGAAAAATATGGTATGGTTAATGAAGAGGGTGATTTCAAAATGATTTCAATAAACGGGAGTTTGGTTAAATGGTCTAAATCGGGAGACTTAAAGGATTTTGTGATGAAGATTGATTTTACCAAATCGGAAAAAAAGATCATGAATTAGTTTACAAAAGCGGTAAATTAATTTTGGAATTTGATGACGGTACCATTTTGAAAAAAGATTTTATGGGGTATTGTGGTTGTTAAAAAAGTAAAAATTAAATAATTTATAACAATGAAAAAAGTAAAGTTTTTAGAGTATTGCTCCATAGTATTTGTTTTCGCATTATTCAGTTGTGATGATACAACCAAGAAAACGAATGATACGATAAATATTTCGCCTGAAGCTAATGAGTCAGTTGCGGTGTCTCAGAAAATTGACGGGCATAGTAGTCAAAACACACTTGATTGGGAGGGTGTTTATAAGGGTACAATACCCTGTGCTGACTGTGAAGGTATTAAAACCAGTATCACCTTATTGGAGGGGAATAAGTATGTGAGGATAATGGAATATTTGGAAAAACCTGATAGTTCCTTTAAAGATAATGGTGCGTTTGTTTGGGATGAAGGAGGGGCAGTTATCATAATTGATGAAGGAAATGCTAAGCAAAGTTATAAAGTTGGTGAAAACGTATTGATTTATTTAGACAAAGCAGGTAATCAAATAGAAGGCGATCTAGCAGTAAAATATAGACTTATGAAAAATTTAAGTGATTCTAATTTAGAAAACAAAAAATGGGTACTAACAGAACTTATGGGGAAAGAAGTGAAATCTTCAAAAGATGGAAAACCTGCGTTTGTGATGTTTGAATCTAAAGAAACAAGAATGTCTGGTAATAATAGCTGTAATTTGTTTTCGGGCGGGTATAGCCTTAAGTCAGGCGGGCGAATAGAAGTTGGTCAAATGATGAATACCCTTATGGCATGTGACAATATGGATGTGGCTACCCAATTTATGGAAGTAATTCAAAAAGCAGATAACTATACTGTGGTCAATGGTGTTTTACATTTAAATAAAGCGAGAATGGCTCCATTGGCAAAGTTTACTATTGGTAAATAAGAATAGTTTTTAATGAAAAAACGTATTCCAATAGTTATGGTAATTATTGATAGAAGATCTTGTTTTAAGGAACCAGTTAGGTAAAGTTAATTGCAAAAAATCTTGGTTTCTTTAATTAATTCCTAAACTAATATTATGATTGTAATTAAAATTATATGTTGAAAAATGAATAAAACGTATTTGACTTTGATTACAAGCAAAGTTCTTGTTTTTAAAAAGTGTATATCGAGATCGTAATAAAAAAAGCCATGCTGTACTTTTTTGAAACCCTATATTTTACATCAAGACCAGTTTTGCCACTGCCAATGAAATTGGACTGTGCGAAATTTTTCAACGGGTACATGAACAGTATTTAAAAGGGGACAGACTACATAACTTTTCTTACATCCATCAGGTTTCTTTATAAGGTTTAATAGTTCACCTTATCAGTGATACCGTTAAGGTATTTATGTGAGCTCTAGGGAATCTATGTTTTAGAATGCGCTCTTCCTTTTCGTTCTAATCTGTGAGAACCCAAAAAGATAGAAGGTAAAATAATAACTAGAACTATACTTCTTCATATCTAAAGCAATTCATTTCATGGTCATTTACCATGCCTGTAGCCTGCATATGAGCATAAATTACTGTGGTGCCTACAAATTTAAAACCTCTTTTCTTTAAATCTTTACTTATTTGATCGCTTAAAGGCGTGTTTGCAGGAACGTCGTTAATTGTTTTAAATGCATTTTTTATTGGCTTACCATCAGTAAATTTCCAGATATATTTACTAAAGCTTCCAAATTCTTTTTGAATTTCTATGAAAGCTTTGGCGTTGGTAACTGTGGCATTTACTTTTAGTTTATTCCTGATAATACCTGCGTCTTGTAAGAGTGTATCTATTTTTTTTTGTTCGTATTTGGCAATTAATTTGTAATTGAAATTGTCAAATGCTTTTCGGAAGTTTTCACGTTTTCGAAGTACGGTTATCCAACTTAAGCCTGCCTGAAAAGTTTCTAAAATTAAAAATTCAAACAAAGTGTCGTCATCATATACAGGAACACCCCATTCCTCGTCATGATAAGCTTCGTACAAAGCATCTCCTTCGCACCAAGCGCATCTGTGTTTTTTATTCATCATTTTTTAATAAGTTTTAGGGTAGACCCATTTTCAATTTTTAAGAAATACAGACCCGCAGCAAAATTAGAAATAGAAAATGTCTTGCTATGTCCGTGCTTCATAATTTTTCCAACGACATTATAAATAGTCCATTCATGTTTTGTATTTAAAAATACATTGCCACTTGTTGGATTAGGATAAAAATAAAAACTAGTTTTCTCAGAGTTTTGATCTACACTTAGCAAATTTTCTGAAAGCCACTGTGCGGTACTATTTGCATTTATCATACCTGCAGTATTAAAATTACCTCCTGTAAATATTCTATCTGTACCATCACTATCTTTAGAAAAAGATATAGCATTAATTTTAATGTCTACCCCTACATTGGTGTCAGTCCCTAGTGCCTTCCAGCCTTCACTCTCGTTCCATCGTGCTATATTATTTACTACAATACTATTATCCGCATTTAAATTACTATTGTCAAAAGCTCCAGCAGCATACAAATTTGAGCCATCATGAATCAAACTATTTACAATATTATTAACACCGTTTCCTAAAGCAGACCAATTATTATTTGATTTATTCCATTTTGCAATTCTATTAACCGTTTGGCCTCCAGCTATGGCAAAATTCCCCCCTATATAAATATGATCTGATGTGGCTGTAATAGCTTCAACAAAACCACTTGTGCCTGACCCTAGCGTGCCCCAATTGGTACCGTTCCATGTTGCAATCCTATTAGCCATATTTCCGCCAGCCTCATCAAAGTTTCCTCCAACGTATAGTATGTTATTTTCGTCTATAGCCAACGATCGTATTTCATTGTTTGTTCCGGAAATGGCATTATTAGAATCGGTTAAAGCAGACCACGAAGTTCCATCCCAAACCGCAATATTTTTGACAATAATATTATTGATGTTTTCAAAAACTCCTCCTGCGTAAAGATTTCCATTATGGTCTATTTCCAGAGCGGCTACCGTTCCATTTATTCCAGTGCTCAAAGGTTCCCAAGAGTTTTCATCCCAAACCGCAATGTTATTTGCAGAAATGCCACCAATTTCTGAGAAATTACCAGCAGCATATAAACGTCCGTTTGGAGCAATTTTTAAAGCATTTATTACTCCGTTTGTATCTCCTATATTTTGCCAGCCAGAACTTTTATTCCAAACGGCGAGGTTATTTGCATTAATCGAACCAGCTTGATTAAATGTTCCTCCGAAATATACATTTCCGTTCGGACTTGTTTCAATGGCTCTGACTACACCATTGATACCTTCTTGTAAATTATTCCAAGCTCCAATTCCATTCACTTGATTTGCTGATGAGGTTGTTGTGCCATCAACTAATTTATAGAGTTTTGAATTATTGCCATAATCACTAAAGTACAATTCTCCGTTCTGATCTAAGCCAAAGGAAGAAATAAATAGCCCATTTGTTTTAAATAGTAAAGTGCTATTTGAGTCTCCTGTTGTGGCATTATAATTTAATGCCCAAACTCTGCCGCTAACATAATCGCCAAAAATATATTTGGTATTTATATCAGGATTTAAACTTGTGATTTCCGACCCTCGATATACATGTCCTCCTGTGATAGATCTATCACCTTGCAAACGGTTATAAAAAAACACTGGAAATTCTGTTGGTTCATTTATTATGACATTGCTATTGGCGATAGATTCAGCTTCAAAACGACTCCATCCGTAATTTTTACCATTTTTAATAATGTTTACTTCTTCAAAAGCACCTTGTCCAACATCTGCTCCCCAAATAGTATTTGTAATTTTATCAATGGAAAATTTCCAGGTATTCCGAATACCATAGGCGAAAATTTCATCCAATCCATTTTGTCCAACAAAGGGGTTGTCACTAGGTATTTCATAGTTTCCGTTTGGTAAAGCTGGGTTAGTTTCAATAGGATTACTGCCATCAATGTCTATATCAATTCTACAGATACTTCCGAAAACGGTATTTTTATTTTGTCCATTACTCGCAGGGTCGTTACCACCACCACCATCTCCAAAAGAAGCATATAGATAACCATCTGGACCAAATGCTATTTTGCCTCCATTGTGATTGCCATTAAATTGGTTTTTATCGAATTGAAAAATAATGAGTTCAGTGTTTTTATCCGCAATATTTGGGTTGACACTGTTTACTGTAAATCTAGACAATACTATTTTTACACTAACACCAGGAACGTTGCTATTGGCTGTGTAGTATACATATAAATAACCATTATTAGCGTAATTAGGATGAAAAGCTAATCCAAGTAAGCCTAACTCTTGACCTGTAATAAAGTATATTCGGTCTGAAATGTCTAAAAAGGTGTCTACCTCAGCAGGTGTTACGTTTTCGCTTCTGGGGAATACTTTTATCTGGCCAGATTGTTCTAAAACAAACATACGGTCGGTGCCATCTAATGGAGACTGAATTTCAACTGGAAAATGAAACCCTATATTTGGAAAAGCAGATTCATAGGTGATTTGAGCGCATAATAAAAAAGGGAAGAGTAAAATTATGAAAGAAGAAAAGCGGCTTATATGATTCATGTTAAGTTTTTAAGAAGGATTTGAAAAATACAATAATAATAGCATTTTTTCAAAAAATTAAAGCTTTGTTGAGTTTGTATTAATAGAGCCCTAACAATAACTGTAAATCCTTAAATTCATTTAGAGGGTTTTGTGAAACAATTGTTACGTTCTATTAAATCAAGCTGTTGTTATTTTGTAGTATCGAAGTAAGGAAATATACACTTTACGGACAAAGAATAAAAAAAATCGAGCTTTTGCTCCAATAAAAAGTAACAAATGCAACATCCAGTTATAAAAGAAGGTTTAGAAAAAAGTATGTCTTATCAAATGTATTACGATTTGATAAATAGGTTGGCCGAAACAGAAGGAACAACAGGGCCAGAACAAACAGAAGCCTTAATTGGCTATACAAAGCTAAATCAGCGTCGTATGAAGCGATGGGATAAAACTATAAAAACATCTGAGCAGGTTCAGGCATTAGTATCGGATTTTAGTCATAAAATGACTTGGCTAGTCATTACGGAGAGTTGGTGTGGGGATGCTGCCCATGTTGTGCCAGTAATAAACAAGCTAGCAGAACTCAATGAGAATATAAACTTAAGAATTGTGCTTCGCGATGAAAATAGTCAATTAATGGATATGTACCTTACCAATGGAGGAAGAGCAATTCCAAAATTATTAATGATTGATGATGAGACTGGTGAAGTTGTAAATACGTTTGGGCCGAGACCCAGCGAAGCAACAAATATGGTGAATGACTATAAAGTTAAACATGGAAAGTTAACTCCCGAATTCAAAGAAGAACTTCAGTTTTGGTATAATAAAAACAAGGGACAGAATATTATTGAGGATATCACTCAAAAGCTATGTCAATTTGAACCAGGTATGTGTGTTTAAAAAAAGCGTCAAACTTAAGTTTGACGCTTTTTTTATCTTTTTATGCTTTTTAAAAATGCAAATATTTTTGATTTTCTAGGAGAAAAATTAGGGAATCCTTAGGAAAGATTGAAAGTATGACAAAAATCATCTTAAAAGAAATACTAGCGAATTAAATTTGCTTTGTTGGATTTTCTTCCATTAGTAAATTTTAAGATTATGAATGCCACAATAAAATCAAGCCTAGAACGAAGCATGTCTTATCAATCTTATAGAGCTTTGGTAAAACAATTGGCGGAAGACAATTCTAATACTGGATTGGAGAAAACTAAAACCTATGCACATTACACTAAGCTTAACGATAAGCGCATGAAGCGCTGGGATAAAACCGTTAAAGTGTCAAAGGCCGCTTTGAAAAGAATTGCTGAGTTTCAACATAAAATAACTTGGTTGGTTATTACAGAAAGTTGGTGTGGCGATGCGGCACATGTTATTCCAGTATTGAATAAGATTGCAGTTTTAAATACAAATATTACTTTAAGATTGGTTTTACGAGATGTGAGTCCGGAATTAATGGATGATTTTTTGACCAATGGTAATAGGTCGGTTCCTAAAGTTATTTGTATTGATGATGAAACAGGTGAAGTTATTCATACGTATGGTCCTAGGCCTACTGAGGCTACAAATTATGTAAAGCGATTTAAAGCAAGACATGGCGCTTTAACACCAGATTTTAAAGCAGATTTACAGCATTGGTATAATGGAGACAAAGGGCAAAATGTAATTGAAGATGTTACCCAGTTTTTGAGTCTGTTAGAACCTAGCGTTTACCAATAAAAAGGAAGGTGATGGTGCCTAATTGTTCTTCTTTTGAATAATCAGGGCTAAATTGAGATTGTTTGGCATACTCCAAAGCACGTTCGATTAAACATTCGTTATTAGATGTTGATGCCGAGTTTATGTATGTGTTTGTAACATCTCCTCTAGAATTTACCTCAATATTTACTACAATTTTACCATTTACTTCACAAAGGTAAACAGGAATGGGTAGGTAGATTTTTTTTCTATTTTTTAATGAAAAGCTAATTGAGCTTCTTGCATTGTTGTTTTCCGAGCGTTTTTCTTTTAATAATTCATTAACCTTACTAAACTTTGATAACTCTTCTTCGTTTAATTTAGATTCAGTAGAGTCAAACTTCTTATTAGGGATACTGGAGTTTTCAGAACCACTAGTGCTAGTGGGAGGAACATAATCTTCAGGTGGAGCAATCTTTTTAAAGGCCTGTGCAAAATGTTGTTCTTCTTGACTTTCATTAAACGCTTTATTGGTTTCAGCCTTTGAATTGTTTAGCTTTTCTAGAGCTTCAAGTAATTTAACATCTTCTTCTGTGAGTTCCTTTTCTGGTTCCATTTCATAATAGCTCTCCGAGCTTATATCATCTTTTTGTATCAAACTTAAGTTGAAAACAGATAAGATTACAGTTCCTGAAATAAGGAATGTAATAAGTAGGGCTTTATGTTGATCTGTTAGGCGCAAATCGTTTTAATTAAACGTATAGTTATACGAAATATACGTAAAATAAGATAAATTAGTTCTTTAGGCTGTCAATAAAGGTTTCTACAGACAAGGCGTTCTTTATATTGAAGGCACCTATTTTGGTTCTTTTAAGAGCAGATAAATGAGCGCCCGAGTTTAATGCTTTTCCAAAATCATTAGCCAATGAACGAATATAAGTTCCTTTACTACATACGACTCTAAAATAGACTTTTAATCCATTAATTGCTGTGATTTCAAATTCAGAAATATGAATAGTTCTAGGTTTGATTTCAACTTTTTCTCCTGCTCTAGCAAATTCATACAATCGTTTACCATCTTTTTTCAGGGCTGAAAAAACGGGAGGATATTGTTGGATTTCTCCAATAAATTGTTGTGCTGTTTTATGAATTAAATTTTCAGTAATATGATCTGTCTGGAAAGTTTCATTAATTTCGGTTTCTAGATCGAAAGAAGGAGTAGAACTGCCAACAGTAATGGTTCCTGTGTATTCTTTGATCTGACCTTGAAACGTATCAATTTGTTTGGTCATTTTGCCTGTGCAAATAACTAATAATCCTGTTGCTAAGGGATCTAATGTGCCTGCATGTCCTACTTTAATTTTTTTAATGTTAAAAGCTTGACGTATTTCCCAGCGTAGTTTGTTAACCACCTGAAAGGAAGTCCAGTTTAAAGGTTTGTCAATCAAAAGTACTTGTCCTGCAAGATAGTCTTCTAAAGTTTTCATATTAATAAAATAATGAAAAAGCAATGGCAATTAAGCCAACAATAGCACAGTAAATAGCAAAGTAAGTGAGTTTACTTTTCTTTACTAATGAGATCATCCAAGTGCAAGCGAACAAACCAGCAACAAAGGCAGCAACAAAACCAATGGAAAGCGCGGTTATGTTTCCGCTATCGTATGATAAATCACCACTTAGAATATCTTTAGCAATTTTTCCAAAAATTAAAGGTACAACCATTAAAAACGAAAAACGTGCAGCTTTGGTTTTGTCATTCCCAAGTAATACAGATGTGGATATGGTAGCTCCTGAGCGTGAAATGCCTGGAAGCATAGCAATAGCTTGCGAAATACCAATAACAAAAGCATTTTTAAAAGATACTTTTTTATCTGTGTCTTTAGCCTTATCTGCAAAAAATAATAGAGCTGCAGTTACTAAAAGCATAAAGCCTACTAAAATAATATTACCTCCAAAAAGAGCTTCTAGTTGTTCTTCAAAAAATAAACCAACAATAACAGCAGGAATCATGGATATTGCAATTTTTGAAATAAATTGTAAGTCATCATTCCATTCAAATTTAAGAGCTCCTTTTATAAGGTCAAGTATATCTTTTCGGAATACAACAATAGTGCTCAAAGCCGTAGCAAAATGAAGAACAACGGTAAAAAGTAAGCTTTCTTCTGGAACAGAGTTGTCTCCAAGAATAGCTTTTCCTAATTCTAAATGTCCGCTGGATGATACCGGTAAGAATTCTGTAAGGCCTTGAATAATTCCTAAAATAATTGCGTCTATAATTTCCATGGCGCAAAAATATTAAAATACTTATAGAATAGGTCGTATCGACAAAATAATAAAATGTAATTTTAGATTATCGCTAAATGAATATATGAAAATAGTACTCGCACCAGATAAGTTTAAAAACTCTATAACAGGATTAGAATTTTGCATTGCTGTTGAAGCAGGTATAAATCAAATACGGCCTGATGTTAACATCGTAAAACTCCCTTTAGCTGATGGAGGAGATGGAACTATTGAAGTGGTAAATTACTATTTAAAAGGAGAGGTTATTAATGTAGTTGTAAGTAATCCTTTTTTTGAGCCGATTCAAGCTTCTTATTTATATTCCGAAGACACAAAAACAGCATTCATTGAAATGGCCGAAGCTTCAGGTGTTAAGTTGTTAGATCCCCATGAATTTGATTGTAAAAATGCAACAACTTTAGGGACAGGTGAAATGATTGTAGATGCTATTACAAAAGGCGCTTCAAAAATTATTTTAGGTATTGGAGGTAGTGCAACTAACGATTGTGGTATAGGTATGGCGACTGCCTTAGGGTATCGGTTTTTAGATAAAGATAATCTAGATGTAAAACCTATTGGGGCTAATTTATCTGAGGTTAGGTCCTTAGATGTAACTAATGTAAATCCTATGTTAAATGATGTAGAATTCAAAATAGCTTGTGATGTTATTAATCCTTTATATGGAAAAAATGGGGCAGCATATGTTTATGCCGAACAAAAAGGGGCTTCAAAAAAAGATATTGAAATACTTGATAAAGGATTAGAATCGATGTCCAAAATAATTTGTGGGGTTTTTAATGTAGATGCCCAGTCGGTTAAAGGAGCTGGTGCGGCTGGAGGAATGGGTATTGCTTCTAAAGTATTTTTGAAAGGTAATTTGGAACCAGGGATTCAGCTTATAAAAAACTTAGCCGATTTTGATAATCTAATTAAAGGAGCAGATTGGATTATTACAGGTGAGGGGAAATTAGATACTCAAACTATGTCTGGAAAAACAATTAAAGGTGTAATGTCTTCCGCGAAAGCGAATAAAATTAAAGTAGCTGCATTCTGTGGAGCTATAGATTTAGAAGGTTTTAATCCCAAAGATTTTGATATAAGTTATGGTGATGCTGTAATGCATTATGCGAAAAATTTAGAGGATGCCATGGTTCATGGAGGAAGCTATGTTGAGCAAATAGCTAAAAAATTTGCTAGTGAAGTTTTAAAACAATAATCTTACATAAAATTATTAGAATATAATTATGAAACTATATCCTTTAAAGTTCAATCCTGTTTATAGTTATCGTATTTGGGGTGGCAATAAGCTAAAAGAGATTTTAAATAAAGATTACAGTCAAGAATGTATTGGGGAGTCTTGGGAGGTTTCTGATGTTGAGAATAACGAAACCCTTGTGAGTAGTGGTGCTTTACAGGGAAAATCTTTAAAAGACTTAATAAAAGAGTTTAAAGGAGAGTTTGTAGGTCATGATGTCTATAAAAACTTTGGTGAAGACTTTCCTTTATTGATAAAGTTTATCGATGCTAAAACACCACTGTCTATTCAGGTACACCCAAGTAATGAATTGGCCAAGGAAAGACATAATTCATTTGGTAAAAATGAGATGTGGTATGTTATGCAAGCTGAAGATGATGCCGAATTAATTGTAGGGTTTAATCAAACCATTGAAAAGGAAAGTTATATTAAGCATCTTAAGGATGCCACACTTAATGAGATTTTAAATATTGAAAAGGTAGCCAAAGGAGATACATTTTACATTCCAACAGGGAGAGTGCATGCCATAGGAACGGGGGTTTTATTGGCGGAAATTCAGCAAACTTCGAATATTACCTATCGAATTTATGATTATGATAGAGTAGACGTTAAAACAGGAGAAAAAAGAGAACTTCATACCGATTTAGCTATGGATGCTATCGATTTTAATCATTTTGAGAATTACAGAACGGCATATGATTTAGAAGAGAATGTTTCAAATAAGTTGGTTTACTCTCCATATTTTAAAACAAATATTATTAGTGTTTCTAATGAAATAAGTAAAGATTATTCCAAAATTGACAGCTTTGTTATTTATATGTGTGTTGAGGGAAGTTTAAAGGTGGAATATCATAATAATCAATATAGTCTTCAAATGGGCGAAACTATTGTTATTCCAGCAGCTTTAAATAAACTAAAGCTAATTGGGACTAAAGCGAAATTGCTTGAAGTTTATCTATGATGACTTTTTATCAGGATTTAAGAGAATAGCATAAATCTGAATTCCAAAACCAATTAAGACTAAGGTTGGTGCTAAACGAATACGCCTCCAACTAAATATCTCTGGATTAAAAACATTAGGGTCGTCACTTCCGCCACCAGACATTAGTACAAAACCTAAAGCAATAACTGCTAATCCAATAAACATAAATTTGTAGTTTTTCTTGCCAAACACAAAGGTTGGTTTTGCTGCTTCTTTACGTTTTTTTTCTCCCATGATTATTTAAATTCCGTGAAAATAATCTTATTTTCAACTGATAATTGCGCGATATGTTCAGAAGTTGCCAAACCTCCAAAAACTTTAGCTAGGTGCAAAGTAACAGTTTTATTTAAAACTTTTGTGTTAAGAGAGTCTAAATTTAATCCACGTTCTAAACCTCTATTAATATAGTAAAGGTCGCCCTGAGAATCACTAAATATAATATCAAAAGAAGCTCCTTGGTTAATAGTTGTTATTTTTTTTGTTTGAACAATACATTGTTCAGGTTTTGGATCTTTTATTATGCAAGAGTTTAACGATAATAAAACTAATAAAGAAAAAACGGCAAACTTTTTCATGATTATAAATGCCTGACTGGATGAGTTAATGAAATAAACGAAAAATAAATCAATTTAGTATCTAATAATACAACTCATCAGTTTTTAAATTCAAGAAGCGTTGTGTAGCAAAATGAGTGCTTATCCAGGTAATAATAATTCCTAAACCAAATACAATAACAAATAGTAAACTTACCAGAATAGGGTTGCTTAGTAGTTCTAATTCGGTAAAGGATTCGTTTAAATAATAAAGTACAATGGCCATGCCAATTAATGCCAAAACCGCACCAATAATACCAAGCTTTACACTTTTCCATATAAATGGTCGCCTAATAAATCGTTTGGTAGCCCCAACCATTTGCATGGTTTTTATGGTAAATCGTTTTGAATATACGGCCAAACGAATAGAACTATTAATTAGCAGCACTGCAATTAATGTAAAAATACCACTGATAACAAGAACCCAAAAACTAATTTTTTTTACGTTGTCATTCATCAGGTTAACCAAGTCATTATCATAGGTAACTTCTTCAACAAAATCTTTATTTAAAGCGTCAGTAGAAATGCTTTCCAGGTGTTCAGAGGTTACATATTCTGCTTTGAGATGAACGTCTATAGAATTCTGCAAAGGGTTGTAACCCACAAAGTCCATAAAATCTTCACCATTTTCTACTTTCATTATTTCCGCGGCCTGTTCTTTTGAAACATATTCAGTAGACTTTACATAATCTGCCATAGCTAAACTTTTTTCAAGTTGTTTGGTTTCTACTTCCTTGGCAGAGTCTTTTAAATAAATAGTAACAACCACTTGTTCTTTAAAATGGTCCGACACTTTCTGTGCATTCAATATAAGCATGCCCAATAATCCTAATAAAAACAATACTAAGGCAATACTTAAAACTACTGAAAAGTAAGAAGAAATAAGCTTGCGCTTTTGGTGTTTTTCAAATGATGAACTCATAAAATAATTGGATTAATGAGGTAAAAATAATAAAGATTAGTGTTTCACACAGTATAACAACGTTTAAACTTTTAATAGTGTTATAATAAGTTTAAATTTGCCACCGAATTTGTCATTCTGGGTAAAGCGCAGGAATCTGTTTAATTTTAAATGAATATTTAAAAAAATGCCTTAGTTGTGACTCTTTAGCAATGACATTATAGATTTTAAAGACCGAAGTAATGAATTACAATTTCAACGAAATTGAGGCCAAATGGCAAAAGTATTGGGCAGAAAACCAAACTTTTAAAGCAGAGAATACTAGTGAGAAGCCAAAATATTATGTTTTGGATATGTTTCCTTATCCTAGTGGTGCGGGTTTACATGTTGGACATCCGTTAGGCTATATTGCTAGTGATATTTATGCGCGCTATAAACGTCATAAAGGGTTTAATGTGCTTCATCCGCAAGGGTATGATTCATTTGGATTACCTGCAGAGCAGTATGCTATTCAAACAGGTCAGCACCCTGCTATTACAACGGCTGAGAATATTAAAACTTACCGTCGTCAATTAGATCAAATTGGATTTTCTTTTGATTGGTCTCGGGAGGTAAGAACGTCTGATTCTGCCTATTATAAATGGACGCAGTGGATTTTTATTCAATTGTTCAATTCATGGTATGATATTGATGAAGATAAAGCGGTAGATATATCTGAATTAGAAGCGATTT
The DNA here is from genome assembly GCF_947495925.1 of uncultured Algibacter sp. Classification (GTDB taxonomy): domain Bacteria; phylum Bacteroidota; class Bacteroidia; order Flavobacteriales; family Flavobacteriaceae; genus Algibacter_E. Next base: position 363,135 of record NZ_CANMAU010000001.1, on the reverse strand, counting down.
TTGCTTCTGCGGGGAATACTAAAGTAAATGCGGTTTGTGATGAAAACATAGAATCATTTTCTGCTGAAGATTGGAACGGATTTTCTTCAGAAAAGCAACAACAAATATTATTACAATACAGACTGACATATTTAGCGGAAACCGAAGTAAACTGGTGTCCTGCTTTAGGAACGGTTTTGGCTAACGATGAAATTGTGAACGGGGTTTCAGAACGTGGAGGTCATCCTGTAATTCGTAAAAAAATGACTCAGTGGAGTATGCGTATTTCGGCTTATGCCGAACGTTTACTACAGGGGTTAGATAAAATAGATTGGACCGATTCATTAAAAGAAAGTCAGCGTAACTGGATTGGAAAATCGGTAGGTGCGTCAGTATCTTTTAAGGTGAATGATTACGATGCGGTTATTGATGTGTTTACAACCCGCCCAGATACTATTTTTGGTGTGTCGTTTATGACCCTAGCACCAGAACATGAATTGGTATCGCAAATAACAACTCCTGAGCAAAAAGCAGAGGTTGATGCATATATTGAAGCCACTGCAAAGCGTAGTGAACGCGATAGAATGGCAGATGTAAAAACCATTTCAGGAGCCTTTACTGGAGCTTATGCTATTCATCCTTTTACAGAAAAACTAATCCCGATTTGGATTGGCGATTATGTGTTGGCAGGTTACGGTACGGGAGCGGTTATGTCGGTACCATGTGGAGACGAGCGCGATTATGCGTTTGCAAAGCACTTTAATATTCCAATCCCTAATATTTTTGAAGGTGTAGATATTTCGGAAGAAGCCTTTTCAGATAAAGCAAAAACGGTTATTGGAAATAGTGATTTCCTTAACGGGTTGAATTACAAAAAAGCAACCAAACGTGCTATTTATGAGTTAGAGCAAATGGGACAAGGTGAGGGCAAAACGAACTACCGCTTGCGTGATGCGGTATTTTCACGTCAGCGTTATTGGGGAGAACCATTTCCGGTGTATTATGTGAATGGTTTACCACAAATGATTGATGCAGCTCATTTACCAATTAAACTCCCAGAAGTTGAAAAATATTTGCCAACCGAAACAGGTGAGCCGCCATTAGGAAACGCTACCGTTTGGGCTTGGGACACCGAAAAGAATGAAGTTGTTTCAAATGATTTGATTGATAATAAAACGATTCATCCTTTAGAGTTGAATACTATGCCTGGTTGGGCAGGAAGTTCATACTATTTTATGCGTTATATGGATCCGGATAACCAAAATGAAATCGCTTCAAAAGAAGCTATGGATTATTGGAAGGACGTTGATTTGTACATTGGCGGAAGTGAGCATGCCACAGGGCATTTGTTATACTCTCGTTTTTGGCAAAAATTCTTGTTCGATAAAGGTGTTGTACCTGTTGATGAATATGCTAAAAAGCTGATTAATCAAGGGATGATTTTGGGGACTAGTGCTTTTGTTTATAGAGTGTTTTTTGAACCTATGATTGGTAAAAATCAATCTAATAAATCTGAGAAAGAAGTAACAAGAGGTATATTTACATCTAATATTTTTGTCTCAAAAACGACAGCTGAGCAAATTGATAATGATACTCTTTTAGCCGAAAATGAAAAGTTGTATTTTCAAATAAAAAATCGCCTGAATGAATTAGCCGAAATAGTTACAGAAAGTTTAGGACTTGAAACAGGATTTGGCATCCCCGAACAAATTCATGTTTTAAAATTACACGCAGATGTTTCTTTTGTAAATGCTTCCGATGAATTAGACACGGAATCTTTTAAAAACTGGAGAGAAGAATATAAAAACGCAGAATTTATAACTGAAGAGGACGGAACGTTTAAAGTTAAACGTGAAGTAGAAAAAATGTCCAAATCCAAATATAACGTCGTAAACCCAGACGATATTGTGGCAGATTACGGGGCCGATAGTTTACGTTTGTATGAAATGTTTTTAGGTCCATTGGAACAATACAAACCTTGGAATACGGCTGGTATTACCGGTGTACATTCATTCCTTAAAAAACTTTGGAAATTATATGCTGACGATAATGGATTAAAAGTTACAGATGTAGCGCCAACAAAAGATAATTTAAAAACACTACACAAAACCATTAAGAAGGTTCAGGAAGATATTGAGAACTTTTCATTCAATACATCAGTATCTACTTTTATGATTGCAGCTAATGAGTTAACCTCACAAAAGTGTACAAGCAAAGCTGTTTTAGAACCATTACTAGTTTTAATTTCTCCATATGCACCCCATATTGCCGAAGAATTATGGAATCAGTTAGGTCATAGTGAATCTATTTCAACAGCGGAGTTTCCAGAATTTGATGCGAGTCATTTAGTAGAGAGTAGTAAGAACTACCCAATTTCATTTAATGGTAAAATGCGTTTTACGATGGAGTTACCTTTAGATATGAGTAAAGATGCTATTGAAGAAGCGGTTTTAGGAAACGAAAAAACACAAGAGCAATTAGCAGGTAGAACACCTAAAAAGGTGATTGTGGTACCTGGAAAGATTGTTAATATTGTTGGGTAAGGTTTTTGTTAATCCAGCTTTCGCAGTAATGACAGAAAGATTGTTTTTAGTCATGTCGATATGAGGTTCGATTGAGACATCGCATTATTTATAATGAATTTGTTTATGTGATTTCTTATTTCCTAAAAATGGTGAAACCCTATTAATAGGAGTGAGTTTAGCGTTAGGGATAGAAGAGGAAAGCCCAAAGTTTTTGCGCCTTAGCGCAGAAGCGAGGACTTGTAACGAATAGCCCGACCCTTTTCGGGTAACGCTCAAATTATTAAATTTTTAAAACCCATGGATTATACTGAAATTATTGGTTTTTTGGCTGCTATTTTAACTACGGCGGCATTTCTGCCGCAGGTTTATAAAACGTGGCGTACTAAAGATGTATCTAGTTTGTCGCTGCCTATGTTGGTGATTTTTTTTATTGGTATTTTGATGTGGTTGTGGTATGGGATTTTGAAGGATAGCCCATCGATGATTTTTGCAAATAGCATCACCGTTTTATCTTCATTTTTATTGATGTACTTTAAGATAAAGTACTCTAAAAAATAGGCTTTTCTCCGTTTATAAGTAAACCTATACTAAATTAATTTAAATTATTGTTTAATTAGTAATATGCTTTTTTTTATGAAAAAAAATTAACAAAAAAGTTGATTTGGTTATAATATTAAAATTTTTATTATAATTTTACACCGATTTTTACAAATAAAATATCATGTTTATGAAAATTGGAGTTCCTATTGAAATAAAAAATAACGAAAACAGAGTGGGTATGACACCTTCTGGGGTTTTTGAATTAACTAAGCGAAACCACGAGGTTTACGTGCAAAAAAATGCAGGATCTAATAGTGGTTTTCTAGATGAAGATTATGTTAAAGCTGGTGCAACCATTCTTGATAGCATTGAAGCGATTTATGCTACTGCTGAAATGATTGTTAAGGTTAAAGAACCGATTGAGCCAGAATATAAATTGATTAAACCAGATCAGGTGGTATTTACGTATTTTCATTTCGCTTCAAGTGAGGTGTTAACCAATGCTATGATTGATACCAAGGCAGTTTGTATTGCTTATGAAACGGTTGAGGATGAAGATGGTTCTTTACCATTATTAATACCAATGTCTGAGGTTGCTGGTAGGATGTCTATTCAACAAGGAGCTAAATATCTTGAAAAACCTATAATGGGTCGGGGTATTTTGTTGGGTGGTATTCCTGGAGTACCTCCCGCTAAAGTATTAATTCTTGGAGCAGGAGTAGTTGGTTTGCAAGCAGCACGAATGGCTTCAGGTTTGGGAGCTAGTGTATATGTTTTAGATATTAATATGAAAGCACTTAGGCATGTAAGTGAAGTGATGCCTAATAACGTAGTTAGTGAGTACTCAAGTGAATATAATATTAGAAAACATATTGCAGATTCGGATTTAATTATTGGGGGTGTGCTCTTAAAAGGGGCCAAAGCACCTAAATTAATTACAAAAGATATGTTAAAAGCTATGAGGCCAGGTACAGTAATTGTGGATGTTGCTGTAGATCAGGGTGGATGTTTTGAAACAACAAGACCCACAACTCATGAAGAGCCTACGTATATTATTGACGATGTGGTACATTATTCGGTTGCTAATATGCCAGGTGCAGTACCTTATACTTCTACTGTAGGGCTAACTAACGTTACATTACCTTATGTTATTAAATTGGCAAATGAAGGGTGGGAAGAAGCATGTAAAAATAGTGCATCTTTAGCCAAAGGATTAAACATAGTAAAAGGAGAGATCGTTTACAGAGAAATAGCTGAAGCTTTTGATGTTGAAATGAGCTTATAGCCTATATAAAAATGTAATTGGTAAACGCCTAAACCTTAAATTTTAAGGTTTAGGCGTTTTTCATTTTCTTGAAAACTGGGAATAAACTAACTGTTTCCTGACAAAATTTCACATAAAAACATTGGCGTTATTTTTGCTATATTTATAAAAGAAATTACAATTTAAAAAGAAGAAAAAATGATTGGATATTATATATTAATTGGTGCCATAGCTTTAGTAAGTTGGTTAGTAAGTAACACGTTAAAGCGTAAGTTTAAAAAGTACTCTAAGGTGCAATTACGTAATGGTATGAGTGGTGCAGAGATTGCTGAAAAAATGTTGGCAGATCACGGGATTAGAGATGTAGAAGTCATTTCAACACCGGGTCGTTTAACAGATCACTACAACCCAAAAAATAAAACGGTTAATTTAAGTGAAGCTGTCTATAACCAACGAAACGCATCAGCTGCGGCAGTGGCTGCTCATGAGTGTGGGCATGCGGTACAACACGCGCAAGCTTACGAATGGTTAAAAATGCGTTCTGCTTTGGTTCCTGTTGTTAGTGTAACTTCCGGAATGTCGCAATGGGTGGTTATTGGTGGTTTGATGTTAGGTGCTGCTGTCGGCTTAGGTTTTGGTTATTATGTAGCCGTTGCTGGTTTGGTAATGATGGGATTCGCTACTGTATTTAGTTTTGTGACTTTACCTGTGGAATACGATGCGAGTAATAGAGCTTTGGCATGGTTAAAGAATAAAAATATGGTTACCCCAGAGGAATATAAAGGTTCTGAAGATGCACTTAAATGGGCGGCAAGAACATATTTAGTAGCTGCAATTGGTGCTCTGGCTAATCTTTTATATTGGGCGCTTCAGGTATTTGGAGGCCGAGATTAGTTGGAAATACGCAAAATATGAATAAAGCTTCGATAAAATTCGGAGCTTTTTTTATATCTTGTCGTGAGAAAATAAAACACAACTAAACGATTATGGAAAACAGTTTTGAAAATAAATTAATGGTAGGTCAGTTGGCTGAAGCCGATAAAGTGGCCTTTTATAAAAAAACGTACGCGCATGTGGCAGGAGGCGTTTTGATATTCATTCTTTTTGAATATCTATTACTTCAAAGCGAAACTATTGTCAATTTTGCATTATCAATGACCCAAGGGTGGCGTTGGTTGATTATGCTAGGAGGATTTATGTTTATCACCAATTATGCTGAAGGGATGGCGCTTAAAACACCCGACAAGAATAAGCAGTATTTGGCTTACGGGCTTTACATTTTAGCCGAGGCCTTTATTTTTGTGCCTTTAATTTATATAGCTATTGCTTATACGGAAAGTTTTGATTTATTAAATCAAGCTGCAATTGTTACTTTATCCTTATTTACAGGGCTTTCGGCTATTGTTTTGGTTACAAAGAAAGATTTCTCGTTTTTGAGATCTGCTTTAACGGTTGGCTTTTTTATTGCCTTAGGATTAATTTTAGCGGGTACCCTTTTTGGGTTTAATTTAGGGTTGTGGTTTTCAGTAGGGATGTGCGTTTTGGCAGCTGGCTCTATATTATATCAAACATCAAATTTGGTGAATAAATATTCAAATGAAGATTATATTCCTGCGGCGTTAGGCTTATTTGCTTCTTTAATGCTTTTATTTTGGTACGTACTGAGCATTTTTCTTTCAAGAGATTGAAGAGCTTTAACAAAAAAATATGATGAAAGCCCTGAATGTATTCAGGGCTTTTTTCGTTTCTTTACTTCCCAATAAATTTAAAAATGAATCCCGTTACATATTATCAAGAACATGTAGAGAAATACCAAGCTGAAGTTAAACGTTTGGGAAAACGTATGGCATCTTTTAGTGTATTGCGTTTGCTAGTTTTTTTGGTGTCTGGCTTTGGCGTTTATCTATTTTTTAATGCCTTACAAATTATGATTCCCATGCTTGTTTTGGGTGTAGTCTTGTTTTTGTATTTGCTTTCAAAGTATACAGATTTAAAACATCAACGCGCATTTAATAGAGCCCTTATTCATATAAATGAAGATGAAATAGAAATTGCGAATGGTAATTTTTATGATAGAGATTCAGGGCTTCAGTTTCAAGACCCTAAGCATTTTTATAGTTTAGATATTGATTTGTTTGGAAGAGGGTCTTTTTTTCAATTCATTAATAGAACGAGCATTAAAGAGGGTACCGTTAAGTTAGCGGAGTCTTTAAAAGCTAACGATATTTTAGAAATTGCATCCAGGCAAAATGCTATTAAAGAATTAAATGAAAAGCCACAATGGCGACAATATTATTCGGCGACATCGAATTTAGTGACTGTTGAAACTCCTGCAAAGCAAATTATAAGTTGGCTTAACACTCATAAAAACTTTTTGCCTCGTGTGATGTTATGGCTGCCACTAGTATTTAGTGCCGTATCCGTTTTGATAATAGGGTTGACTTACTTTGGCGTTATTACCCGTCCAGAAATTATAGGGTATTGGCTCTTAATAGGTTTAGGGGTTTCGGGAATTTACCTTAAGAAAATAAATGTGCTGGCTTCTAATACGGATAAGGTGAGAGATACTTTTCGTCAATATGCTCAATTGTTAGACTTAATTGAAAACGAAACGTTTTTGTCTGAATTATTAGTTCAAAAACAAAAAGAAATTCAAGCAGGGGATAAAAAAGCATCCGATATTTTTAAAGCGTTCTCTAAGTATTTAGACGCCTTAGATAATCGGAATAATTTGATAGGAGCCATTTTTGGAAATGGGCTATTTCTAATTGATTTAAAAAATAGTTATCAAATTGAACAATGGATAAACCAGTACGGAAGTAAAGTGAGTGACTGGTTTGAGGTAGTTTCGTTTTTTGATGCTTATAATTCGCTAGGTACTTATGCATATAATCATCCTCATTTTGAATATCCGGAGTTGGTGGAAAAGGGAGCAACTATAAAGGCAAAAGAATTAGGACATCCATTGTTGGACAATAATAAAAGGGTTGATAGTGATTTGTGTATTGATAAAGAGCAGTTCTTTATCGTTACTGGTGCAAATATGGCTGGCAAGAGTACTTTTTTAAGAACCGTATCATTACATATTGTTATGGCTAATATGGGGTTGCCTGTATGTGCAAAATCGAGTGTTTATAAGCCTATCAAATTAATTACAAGTATGCGGACATCAGATTCGTTAACCGATGATAGTTCGTATTTCTTTTCTGAATTAACACGGTTAAAATACATTGTAGACGTTATTCAAGAGGATTCTTACTTCATTATTCTCGATGAAATTTTAAAAGGAACCAATAGTACAGATAAGGCTATTGGGTCAAGAAAATTTGTTGAGAAATTGGTGGCTTCTCACGCTACTGGAATTATAGCGACTCACGATTTGAGTTTATGTGAAGTTGAGCAGGAATTGGAAGATGTTAAAAATTACTATTTTGATGCTGAAATTATAGAAGACGAACTTCATTTTGATTATAAGTTGAAGCAAGGGATATGTCAGAATATGAACGCTTCATTTCTTTTAAAAAAGATGGATATTGTTTAGCCTTCTCGTTATGTTTGTGCATATCAATTAAGAAGTTCTTATCTTTATGAATATGCAGCATAAATCGAAATTACCACATGTAGGAACTACTATTTTTTCTGTGATGAGTGGATTGGCAAAAACCCATGATGCTATTAATTTATCGCAGGGCTTTCCGGATTTTGGCAGTGATCAAAAACTTATAGATTTGGTCAGTAAGGCTATGAATTCAGGTTATAATCAATACGCGCCCATGGCTGGTAGTTTAGAATTACGTAAAGCTATTTCTAAAAAAATGGAAGCTTTGTATAATTCAAGTTATCATCCTGAACATGAAATAACAGTTACTGCAGGGGCAACTCAAGCTATATCAACCATAATAACAACTTTTATTAATAAAAATGATGAGGTTGTCATTTTTAAACCAGCTTATGATAGTTATGAACCGGGGATAAAGTTAAATGGAGGGATACCTATTGCAGTACAACTTCAAGCTCCAGATTTTAGCATAGATTGGGAAGAGGTAAAACAAAAGGTGAATAATCAAACCAAAATGATTATTATCAATACACCGCACAATCCTTCTGGAATGGTGTTTTCAAAAGCAGACTTGCTGGAATTACATGAGATTACCAGAGGAACTGATATTATTGTATTAAGTGATGAGGTGTATGAGCATATGATTTATGATGGTAAAGAACACCAAAGTGCATGTCTGTTCCCGGATTTGAAATCTAGAAGTTTTGTTGTGGCATCATTCTGTAAAACCTTTCATAATACAGGTTGGCGTATTGGATATTGCTGTGCACCAAAGGAACTCATGAAGCTTTTTATGCAAGTGCATCAATTTAGTGTGTTTTGTGTGCATCACCCTACTCAAAAAGGAATTGCAGATTACATGCAAGAACCTAAACATTATATGGGTTTGTCAGAGTTTTATCAGAATAAAAGGGATTTGTTTTTAAGCTTAATTGAACATTCTAGATTTAGTTTTAAACCATCAAGTGGGACGTATTTTCAAGTCTTGGATTATTCTAACATAACGCAAGAGTATGATTTAGATTATGCTAAACGATTAACAGTTGAGTCAGGACTGGCTTCTATCCCTTTATCGGTGTTTAACGAGAACAATTTAGACAATAAAGTCCTTCGATTTTGTTTTGCAAAGAAAGACGAGACGTTGAAAAAAGCTGCCGAAATATTAAATAGTATTTAGTCTAATGCTTTAGTTAGTTTCTGCATAAATTCTTCAACTTTTTTTGGTTCTAGCCAACGAGTTACCACAACCACATTATGTTTTTTATCAATAATAATAAAGTTGCCTCCAAAGCCCGCTGCGTAAAATATCTTATCAGATACATGTTCCCAAAGGCGTGAACCTTTTTCGTTGAGCCACCACATATAACCATAATTGATATTAGGTTTTGATGACATTGTAGCTTTTTTTATCCAATTACTACTAATGATTGATTGATTTCTCCATTTTCCTTCATTTAAAAACAATAGACCAAACCTAGCCATATCTTCAGTTGAAATAAATATACCGCCACCAGAATGGCCACCTCCTGTTACCGATTTCATTTGAATACCGTCAATGGTTGTCCAAGCATCGTCATAACCAAACCAACGCCATGTTGTTGATGCTCCTATTTTATCCATAATGTTATTTTTTAAAACTTGGGGCAATGGCTTTCTCCAAACTTGTAACAGAGAGTAGGCTAATACATTAACGCGTACATCATTATATTCCATAAATGTACCAGGTTCTTTAAATGTTCTGTTTTTCCAGTCATCTAAATCGCCTTCTTTTGGGGGTCTATCTGCCCAATCTTTACAACCCCAAAGTTCGCCAGACCAATCTGAGTTTTGTTGTAATAAATGTTGCCAAGTAATTTTTGAATTGTGGTTACTATTAAAAGTGCCATCCCAGACATAGTCTTTAACAAGGTCGGTGTCATCTTTTATTAATCCTTGGTCTATAGCTAGACCTGCCACTGTAGATAAAAAGCTTTTCGTAACGCTAAAGGTCATATCTACACGTTTAGTATCTCCCCATTTACCAATAATAAACCCATCTTTTATTATAATGCCAGCTGGCCCTCCTCGTTTTTTAGTAGGCCCAAGAATTTCATGGAATGGTTCTTTTGCAAAGCCTTTTAAAATAGCGATTCTTAAATCCCTAGATCCTGAGTATTCATTGTCTTTAGCAAAGTTTATGGCTTCTGTTAGATATTTTGAGTTTATGTTGAAGTATGATGCTGATTTTTCTTCCCAATTGGTATGGCGTTCTGGGAAATAATCGATTTGAGCTGCCAAGAAATAGTGGATAAAAAAGACAAAAATGACACTTAAATAAGGTTTGAATTCTTTCATATAATATAAATGCAGTTAGGATATGGTTAAAATTACTTAATTATTTTAGACCTATTAATAAAATTGTAATTTTAAGACATGCAAAATCACTTAAAGGTTGTTTTAATTCAGGCCGATTTGATTTGGGAAAAACCAAAACAAAATCGATTAAATTTCACAAAAAAAATAGAGGAGATCAATGATGATGTTGATTTAGTTGTTTTACCCGAAATGTTTACAAGCGGTTTTACTATGAATGCTTCTGCTGTTGCCGAATCTATGCAAGGTGAAACGGTTTTGTGGATGAAAGATTTAGCTTCAAAAAAAGATATAGCGATTACAGGAAGTCTAGTTATTGCTGATGAAAATAGTTTTTATAATCGATTACTCTTTGTGGAGCCTTCTGGAAACATCACCTACTATAATAAACGGCATACTTTTACCTTGGTTGGAGAAGATGAAACTTATACTGCTGGAAATGAAAAGCTAATTATAAATTACAAGGGATGGAAAATCTGTCCGTTAATCTGTTATGATTTGCGATTCCCTGTTTGGGCAAGAAATACAGAAGATTATGATGTATTAATTTATGTAGCTAACTGGCCAAAACCTAGAGTGTCCGCTTGGGATACTTTATTGAAAGCTCGAGCAATTGAAAATATGTGTTATTGTATTGGGGTAAACAGAGTTGGAGTGGATGGTGTACATAGTGAATATTCGGGTCATTCTGCAGTTTATGATGTTTTAGGGAATGTGAAGACTTCCATGACCCCGAATAAGGAACAAGTTGAAACTGTGACTTTAGAAAAAAGACATGTTGAAGCTTACAGAAGCAAGCTTAAATTTTTAAATGATAAAGATTCCTTTGCTATTAATTAAATTGAAGAGTTTCTTGAATTCCCCAATCGGCTCTAATCTCAATATCTTGAAAATGACTAACACGCTCAGGTTGGATTTTTTTCAGGTAGATACCTGTGTCATATTTACCATTACTATTAGCGTCGTGTATAACTCGTATCGAATAAATCCCCGGTGATACGTTTAAAAAGTCAATATCACCATCTTGAGATACTACTTTTTCTATTTTAACTTCTCCGCTTGAAGTTGTTAACTGAATTATTACAGGGAGTTCTGCATTAATTAATGTAAATCTTACATATCCAAAATCAGAGGCTTTCCTAGTACTTAATGAATAAAAAAGTGTGTCATTTTTGTTGTCAAAAAAGTCAACAAGTGCTTCAGGAAGTATTTTTATATTATAGGAGTTTGCCTCGGTTTTTTCAAAATTAAAAGCATAAGTATTTTTAATACTGTCAAATTTAGTGGTGAAATTGACTTCTAATGAATCTTTATCCATGATAAAGACTTTAGAGTCATCAAAAGTAACTAAAGGTGTATTACCCGATATTTTAAAATTTTCTTCAATACCTATAGTGGTATTAGGTTCTGCAAAAAGCAATAAGGAGTCCCTTTCTTGTTCATTGATTCTTACCGTAAATTCTTTTTCTAAATTAGGATGTGTGACTTTGAAAACAAGAGAATCTACCTCCAGTTTTGGTTTGTACCAATACAGTAAAGAATCTGTTTCTTTGTCTTTGAAAATTCTATAATCAAAATCTTCTGGGGTTTCCGAAATAATTTTTATTGACATATCCATGAAATCTCCTTCATAACCAAAAGCTATTTTTTCTCCAGACAGCAGTTTTGGTCTGGTTGCTTTAAAGTCTGGTTCTTCAGAAAATAATCTAAGTGTGTACAACGAATCGGTTGGAACTTCAATGAAATTTTTATGAAAGGCAATTTGATCGGTTTTTTGTTGAAACGTGTTGTCGCCATTACCGTCTTTCAACGCCATTAACAAATACTTACCTGGTTTAATATTTTCAATAGAGAAAGAGGTAACACTATCTAGTGTATTGGTAATATATTTTGGAACTTCCTTATAAATAATAGAATCGGTAAAAGTTGAATCTACTTCGTATAAGGCAACATTTACAAAAGTTTCTGGCTTTGTTAAAAGTGCATCGCTGATTTGGCCGTTAACCGTAAGCGAATCAATATAGTCGCCCGTAGAGAAAACATAACGGTAATATGGATAAGGGTTTCCTTCATTATTATCAGTTATACTGTTCCCAAAATTAAAGGCATAGGTTGTATTAGGTTGTAAGGTGTCGTTAATTTTTATGGTAATGTACTTACTAGCACCTCCTAAAGGTGAAACCTCGGGTTGAGTTTTCATTGGAGGTGAAATGATGAGTTGCTTTTGTAAATCTTTAATTTTTATGTACTCATCAAAATATACCTTGATTTCGTTACCTTCAAAATTGGTTGAATAGTTTTCGGGTGAAGATGATAAAATAACAGGTGGTGTTTCATCTTTTGGGCCACCTTCTGGTCTGCCCCTATTGGCACAGTTTATAAAAAGAATGGCGATAAGAATCGCTAAAATAAAGTTTGAAAGGCTCTTACTCATTAACTATTTTAAATTTTTACAAACCTACATAATTTTAAAGATATAAACGCTTAAGTATTTAGGCTATTGCCATAGTGGCTATACTTATTTCAACGTTGTTAATTTGCTTTAATACTAGAATACAAGCTTCAAGTGTGGCTCCTGTAGTAATAATATCATCAACCAATAAGATATGTTTTGCGTCAATAGTATTCATGTTTTTTAGAGCAAATAATTCTACGGGATTTATCCATCTAGAAATACGACCTTTTTTAGTTTGCGATCTGGTATTGGTTATTTTAACTAGTAAATCATCTCTATAATCAGCTTTTAAGTTTTGAGCAATTTGCTGACCAAATTTAGCAACTTGGTTATAGCCTCTCTTTTTTAGTTTCTTTTTGTGTAAAGGAACCGGAATGACCATGTCAACATCTTCATATATTTTTAGGGTTTTTAATTCACTTCCTAACCAATTACCTAAAACAAAGCCTATATCTTCATAGCCTTTGTATTTTAGGTTATGAATAAGTTGTTGCACGTTCCCTTTTTTTTCAAATCTAAAAAGTGCCGTTCCTGTTTTAATTTGAGCACGTCCATACAGTGTTTTTTCAACACGATTGTTATTGTCAAAATGAAAGTTGGTAACTGGTAAGTCGTGTCTGCATGTTACGCAGATAGTGTCTTCATGATCTCCTAATAAATTATGACAGGCGTAACAGACTTTTGGGAAAAATAAATTGACTAATGATTTGAGCATATAATAATAAAGGGCTTCTTGTAAACTTAGTTAAAAAAAGATAAATAATTCTATCTATGTTATGAGTTTTTAAAGTGTTGTATGATTTTAGAATTAAAAAGTGCGCGTTTAGAGTGGGAAGACTTACAATCAAACATCTTATAATCTCTATTTAAAGAAAATAACAAAATGTTAATGTGATTGGATACTTAAATAAAGGTTTTTATAATAGTTTTTTTGTGAGAAAATACCTATATTCGTTCAATGCTTTAATCAATATTTTTTTGACTATGAAATATATATGTGTTCTGATTACGCTAATTTTTGTCTCATCTCCGATTTTTTCTCAAGTCACTTTTGAAGAAGGATATTTTATTGATAATTCTGGTAATAAGGTAGATTGCTTTATTAAAGATAGAGGGCTAGCGCATGCCTCTTCTAATTTAAAGTATAAAGACTCCTTAAATGGAGATGTTAAGACTACTGGAGTTAAAGATTTAAAAGAATTTGGAATATATAATGTTTTAAAATATATAAAGGCTAATGTTAAGATTGAAGAGTCCTCAAATTTAGGTACGGAAAGAAATCTCCAGTTTAAGCAAGAGAAACTTTTTTTAAAAGTGCTTGTGGAAGGGAAAGCTAATTTATACTCTTATGATGGAGCTAATGGTTTGAGGTTTTTTTTTAGTGTTAACGAAAATGAAATAGAACAACTAATTTTTAATAGTTATGAAACTCCTGAAGGTAAAATAAAGTATAATAGATTTTTTAGGAGCCAAATATGGGACAATTTAAAATGTGACGTCATTACCTTGTCTGATATAGAGCTTGTGGAATATAATAAAAAAGACCTGGTAAGTGTCTTTTTAAAGTATAGCAATTGTAAAAATTATAAACCCGTATCGTTTGAAAATAATAGTAAAAAAGACTGGCTTAATCTTAGCTTAAAACCACGATTAAGCAATAATTCATTTACAATAAAGCATAACGATGTTTTAGAGTCTTATGATTTTGGGACTAAAACTAATTTTGAATTAGGGTTAGAAGTAGAATTTATATTGCCATTTAATAAAAATAAGTGGGCTTTTATTGTTGAACTGAACTATAATTCGTTTAATTCTGAATTAGAAGAAAGCGGCAGATTTAATATTCCGACTAAAATTGATTATCAGTCTCTAGAAGTTGGTTTAGGAGTTCGTCACTATTTTTTCCTAAGTAAAAAGTCTAAACTTTTTATTAACGGTTTTTATGTGTTAGATGTGCCTTTTAATTCAAAATTCATTCAAGATTTTAGCAATACAATATTTATCAATCCTTTTATTAGAGAATTTGATATTACAAATAGCACATATTTTTCATGTGGTATTGGATATAAGTATAATAATAAATATAGCATAGAGTTTAGATTAGATACGCCTTCTACTGATCTTTTTTCAACTCCTGAATTGACTTCTAATTATAAAGGTTTTTCTTTGATTTTAGGATATACCATCTTTTAAGGATTAATAACCACTACTTCTATGGGGTGTAGGGCACTCTGGCAACATTCGGTTATTGTTAAACATCACTAGTATATTAAGGCAATAAAGTAAAAAATTAAGGCAATGATATATTTATGTAACCCAAATTAATGAATATGTTCTTCTATATAACTTTCTAACTGCTTAATCTTCTTTTTGTAGTTGTGAATTTCACCTTCCAAAGATTCTACTCTACTAATAACATCTTCTAAATCTACTCTAATTTCTTTCGGGTCGTTTAAATCTCTATTGTACATGGTGTTTTATAATTTGAAGTGAATAATTACCGTACTCAAATTTATTAGTTTTTTTTCTAACCAAAGTCCAATAGCTAGGAAACTTATCACCAATAAATTCGCATACACTTTTTAAGCTTCCAAAAACTCCTAAAACGTCTTTATTCTCTAATAAAACGTAATACTTTTTAGCCTCTTGTCTTTCTTTATATGTTCTCATAAAACAAATATACAATAATAACATGTTATAGTTGTAAATTAAGAAATAAAATTGTATATTTACTATATCTTAAAAGATAAGATTATGTGTGCTAAAACAATGAATATTAGAGATTTCGATAGTTTATTTGAGTTGCTTGATTACTTCACTACAGAAGAAAAATGTATAGACTATTTAGCTAAGGTTAAATGGAATGGTGATGTAGAATGTCCATATTGTGCAAACGACAAAGCTTATCGTTTAACTACTGGTCGTAAAAACTGGAAATGCTCTAAATGTAGAAAACAATTTAGTGTTCGTGTTGGCACTATGTTTGAAGATAGCAGAGTCCCTTTAAGAAAGTGGTTTGTTGCTATATACTTAATTGCAGCACACAAAAAAGGTATTTCTTCACATCAATTAGCAAAAGACATTAAAGTAACTCAGAAAACCGCATGGTTCATGCTTTCGAGAATTAGAACATCTTTTGAGCCAACTAAAGAGGTTTTTAAAAACGCTGTTGAAATTGATGAAACTTATATGGGTGGAAAAGAAAAAAACAAGCATATGAATAAAAGGATAAAAGGAACGCAAGGACGCAGCGCAAAAACTAAGACACCTGTATTAGGGATCTTAGAAAGAGACGGTAAGGTTTATGCTTTACCTGTTGCTGATACTAAAACAAGAACCATCATGCCGATAATAGAAAACAAGCTATCGAAAGGAGCGACAGTTTTTACTGACGAATGGAAAAGTTATCGTATATTGGCTAAGGAATACGATCACCAATTTATCAAACATTCTGCAAATCAATACGTTGACGGTGCAGTTCACACAAACAACATAGAAAATTTTTGGTCGTTATTAAAAAGAGGAATTGATGGTATTTACCATCATGTAAGCGATAAGCATTTAGCTAAATATGTAAATGAATACACATTCAGGTACAATAACAGAAAAATGACTGATGGTTCTAAATTTGATGTATGCATTGCTAATGCAACTCAAAAATTAACATATAAGAGCCTTATAAAGAATGTATAATTTTTCAATAAAGATAGACGACAAAGAACATTCTCTAAATGCTGAGAATGGAATTTCTATGAACTTAATTGCGGAGTTATTAAAGGACTTATACAAAGCGATTGACTTGAAAGATGGAGTTAAATGCACTTTAAGTAGTATAAGAGGAAATTGCTATGCATTGGATTTTTCAAGCGACCATAAAACTCATTTAGAGCGTTTTAAAGTTGTTCATAGAAATATAGAAGGGGCATCTATTCAAGATTTAAATTTTGAGCAAAGAAATTATGCAAAAACACTAAAAAAAGTAATGGACGGCAAGTTTTATGTTAATGCTTATGATGAAAACAAAAATAAAATAGCGTCTATTAATGAGATAAAAACTGGAAAAAGTATTAAGTATTACTATACTCAAAAAACAATATATGGCTACTTATCTGAACTAGGTGGTAAAACTTTAAATTCCAAAAGCAAGCATATTATTATTGATGGTTATTCATATCAAATAAAAATATCTAAAGATTTAGACTTAAAGTTAAAAGACTTTTATCGAACTCAGAAATTGGCAGTAAAAATCAGAATAAAAAGAACATTTGAAAAAGGAAGTGTGCTTGAGGCTGAAATGATTGATTTTAAGAAGGTAGGCAAGCTTACTTTGTCTGAAAATTTAAAAAATGAAGGATATATACCTTTTGAAAAAATAAACAATTTAAACTCATTAGACGGTATAATAGAGGCAATTTATGGCAATAATTGATAAAGGTATTTTAGATTGGAAAGTAATAATGCTTGATACGAGCATAATCCTCGCTCTTTTTACATCTGAAAAAGAAGGTGTTACTGATGATAGAGTATTATTTACTCGAGAATTAATTGACTATCTGAATAGCTCAAATGCAAGTGATAAAAAACCAAGAAAATTTTTGGTTTCTTCAATCGTTATATCCGAGATATTAACTAGAGAAAATGATTCTGAAAAAATAAAGAAAATTTTAAGGGTTTTGGATAGTGAAAATGTTGAGTTTGTTGATTTTGATTTAGAAACTAGCCTTTTGTTTAATAACCAATTATATCCACACCTTGGGAGTAAAACCCTTAATAAACTAGCTGAATCATATGGGTTTAAATCACACGAATTCATGATGGCTAGAGAATGGATTACTAGAGATTTTATGATTATAATGTCTGGCGCATCAAATAAAGCAGATGTTATACTAACTGCAGATTATAAAACCTTTTATCAGTTAGCGAATAAGTCAGATGTGTTTTGTGCTTTAACATATAGGCATTTATTTGAAAAACCTTATAAGTCGGCAACTAATTATTATCACGATAAAGCAAAATCTCAATATTTAATTGAAGAAGCTAAAGAAGTGATTTTAAAAGAAGGAACACCAAGTAAAAAAGTAAATTTAAAAGCCATTTCCTTACCAAATGAGCAAGAAGAAGAATAAAGACCCTCTAAGACCAAAAGAGGACGTTAAAATAAAACCAGAGGATAAAGACCAAGGTTTTTTGGAAACCTTAAAAAAGACTATTAAATCTCCTAAGAAAAAAGACTAAGCTACTGATTTGATTGCTTTAGTTTATCCGCACTCCTTTTTTTGGGTTACATAAATATATCATTGCCAAAATTAATTTTCATCAAATACCCGCTAGTTTTATACGGTTTTTTATTTTTGCACCTATGGCAAATCAAGATGATAAATTTAAGAAAGTAATATCACATGCAAAGGAGTACGGTTATGTATTTCAAAGTAGTGAAATATATGATGGTTTAAGCGCGGTTTATGATTACGCGCAAAATGGAGCTGAACTAAAGAAAAACATTCGAGACTATTGGTGGAAAGCCATGGTGCAAATGAATGAAAACATAGTAGGAATTGACGCTGCTATCTTTATGCATCCAACTACCTGGAAAGCTTCAGGGCATGTTGATGCTTTTAATGATCCTTTAATTGATAATAAGGACTCAAAAAAAAGGTACAGAGCAGATGTTTTAATTGAAGATTACTGTGCTAAAATTGAAGCTAAGATTGAAAAGGAAGTTAAAAAAGCCGCAAAACGTTTTGGAGAAGCTTTTAATAAAGAAGAGTTTGTTTCTACTAATGGTAGGGTTTTAGGTTATCAAGATAAGATTAATACTATTCTGGCAAGAATGGGGAAATCTTTGGAGAATGAAGATTTAGCCGATGTAAAAGCTCTCATTGAAGAACTAGGAATTGCGGACCCTTTAACCGGGAGTAAAAACTGGACCGATGTTAAGCAGTTTAACTTAATGTTTGGTACTAAATTGGGAGCTTCTGCCGAGAGTGCAATGGACTTATATTTGCGACCTGAAACAGCTCAAGGTATTTTTGTTAATTTTTTAAACGTTCAGAAAACTGGGCGTATGAAAATCCCTTTTGGAATTGCTCAAACTGGTAAAGCGTTTAGAAATGAGATTGTGGCAAGACAATTCATTTTTAGAATGCGCGAGTTTGAACAGATGGAAATGCAGTTCTTTATTAAACCAGGAAGTCAAAAAAAATGGTATGAGCATTGGAAAGAAACCAGAATGAAATGGCATTTATCTTTGGGTATGGGGGCCGATAATTACCGTTTTCATGACCATGATAAATTAGCGCATTATGCTGATGCAGCTGCCGATATTGAATTTAAATTTCCATTTGGGTTTAAGGAATTAGAAGGAATTCACTCAAGAACAGATTTTGATTTAAAAGCGCATGAAGAATATTCGGGAAAAAAATTACAATATTTTGATCATGAAGAGAATAAAAGTTACGTGCCTTACGTATTAGAAACTTCTATAGGTCTAGATCGTATGTTTTTAGCCGTGTTCTCAAATGCTTTGCAAGAAGAGGAACTGGAGAATGGTACGACGAGAACCGTTTTAAAATTACCAAGTGTACTAGCTCCGGTAAAAGCAGCTATTTTGCCTTTAGTGAAAAAGGATGGATTGCCTGAAATCGCTAAACAAATAATTGAGGAATTAAAATGGGACTTCAATGTAATTTATGATGAAAAAGATGCTGTTGGAAGACGTTACAGAAGGCAAGATGCTAACGGGACACCATTTTGTATTACAGTAGATCATGATACCAAGGAAGATAACACGGTTACCATTAGGCATAGAGATTCTATGGAGCAGGAGCGTGTTAAAATAGATGATTTAAGACAAATTATAAAAGAAGACGTAGATGTACGTTCTTGGCTAATGAAAATGAAATAAATTTTAGAAATTCAAAATTTTTAAAACTCAAGCTTTCGAGCTTGAGTTTTTTTATACTTTAATTTGCCGATCAATTTGCTGATCGAGGGAAATAAGAGATTCTGTTCTTAAGACACCATCAATAGACTGGATATTTTTATTTAGCAAATGCATTAAGTGTTCATTATCTATGGCTAATAACTTTACGAAGAGATTATAGTTTCCTGTTGTATAATGACATTCCAAGACTTCAGGATACCGCTTTAAAGCTCTTATAACATCATCTGTAATTGCGGCTTTATCTAAATAGATGCCAACAAAAGCTGTAGTTGAGTAGCCTAGTACTTTTGCATTTAAAACAAATTTTGAACCACTGAGCAACTTAGATTTTTCTAATTTACGCAGGCGTTGATGAATCGCAGCTCCAGAAATTCCAACGTGTCTTGCGATTTCTAAAATGGGGGTTCTGGCATCTTCTGTTAATACGCGAAGTATTTTTTTGTCAATTCCATCGATAGTTACCACCTTGTTTTTCTTCATGTGAGTTATAAATTTGTATGTAAAAATAACAATTTGATTTTAAATTGAAAGTGTTTTTTGCGTTAGGGATTGTAGTGGAAATCCTTTTTGTGTTTTTCGAAACAAAAAGATTGTAGGGAAAAGCCCGACCCTTGTGGTAACGCCCTGCTAATTATTAAGCGGATTATAACCTAAATAAGGTGTTTCTTTTTCGTTAAAACTAATATTATGGTTTTGGAGTTTTTTTAATATGGGGTTATAAACTTCGGGAGTAATAGGTATTTGAACACCCGGAGTAGTTATTTCTTTATTCAGAATGGCAAGGGCAGCCATTGCCACTGGAAGCCCTACGGTTTTAGCCATGGCTGTGTACGTTTGGTTTTCGCCAATAACTACCATGTTGGAATCTATTTGGTATTTTTCGCCATGGAGTTCGTAGCCAAATTTATGATACATAACAATCATATCTTTATCGTCTTTGGAAAGTGTCCAACTATCCATTAATATTTTTTGTAAGATTTGAGCTGGGGTAGCTTTCTTTAATTCGACGTATTTCTTGTCATTAAAAATATCTAGTTCAACAAGTTTGCTCCAAACAATATCGTCCTGATCTATTTTAAGTTGATGTCTTAATTTGAGCTCTACCGAGTCTGAGTGGCTGTAGGGTAAAAATGCATTAATAAAATCGCGATAGCTCATATTTTCACTATCGTCAATAATATAGCTATCATCTGTCATTCCTAGTGAGACGAAAATATTCCAAGCTCTACTAAAACCAACTCTGCGAATGGTGCCTCTATATAATGTTTTAACCTGTTCTAGCCCATAAATGTTTTGGTATTTTAAGGAATCTCGGTTAGCGTATACCTCAAATCTGCCATAATTATCAATTTCCAAAAATTCAGTTCGTCTAAACAACCTATTGTATGGAATGTATTTATACGTGCCTTCTTGTAAAAATTTGGCAGTACCTCCTTGACCTGCGGTTACCACATTTCTTGGATTCCATGTGAATTTGTAATTCCAGAGGTTATTATCGCTTTCTGGGGCTATAAGTCCGCCGGTAAAGGACTCAAATAAAATTATATTGCCTCCTCTTTCTCGAATAGAATCAAGCACTTTCATGGCACTCATATGGTCTATACCTGGATCAACACCAATTTCATTCATAAGTATGATGTTATTGGCTTTAGCGTCAGCATCAAGAGCTTGCATTTTGGGACTTATATAAGAAGCTGTAACCATGTGCTTTTTGAGTGCTATACAATCTTTTGCAACTTCAATGTGAAACCTTGCAGGTAGCATGGATATAATAATATCTGCATGCTTTATAGCTTTGGATCTAGAATCAGAATCGAAGACATCTAATTTTAGTACGGTTGCATTTTCATGATTAGCAATAATCTTTTTTGCATTTTGAGTATTTATATCCCCAACGGTTATAAATATATTCTCAGAACCCGATTTGTCCAGTAAATACCTTAGAAGGTATGATGTGGATTTTCCAGAACCTATGATTAAAATTTTTCGCATATTCGGATGAGTTGAGTAGCTTTGTTAACAGATTTAATCGTTTTTCGTTTTACGAAATTAATAAATATCTAGAGTGTTTTTTGAGAATAATTTAAAAATATGAATAAAATTATTTTGGTTTCGGGTGCCGTTTTTGGTGTACTTAGTATTGTTTTAGGAGCATTTGGAGCTCATGCGCTAAAGGCTTTAGTTGGAGTAGAGGCTTTACAGACTTTTGAAGTAGGTGTGCGTTATCAAATGTATCATGCGTTATTGCTGCTATTTGTTGGCAATACAGATTTTATTAGAGAAAAAACGAAAAAAGTAATATTCTATTTAGTAGTTATAGGTGTATTCTTTTTTTCTTTTTCTATCTATGGGTTAGCTACCAATGTATTGACCAGTTTTAATTTCAAAATTATAGGATTTGTTACTCCAATTGGTGGATTATTACTTATAGCAGCTTGGGTTTTTATGATTGTGAATTTCTTAAAAATACCTTCTGAAAAGCATTAATATTTATGTATTACTTAAAATAATTGTTTTAATTTTGTCGAATAAATAATTTTATAGTGATTTATGAGAAATTATAATCAAATTACGAAAACGATTTCGTTGGAGCAATATGGAATTACAAATGCCCAGGTTAACTATCAATTATCTCCAGAGATGTTGCATAAAATAGCAATTGAAAAAGGTCTAGGTGTTGAAGCATCTTCTGGCGCTTTGGCTGTTAATACGGGAGAATTTACTGGACGTTCCCCTAAAGATAGGTTTATTGTAAAAGATGATATAACAAAAGATCGTATTTGGTGGGGAGATATTAATATTCCTTTTGACTCAAATCAGTTTGATGCACTTTATGATAAAGTAACAGAGTATTTATCAGAAAAAGAGGTTTTTGTACGCGATAGTTATGCTTGTGCTGATACAAGTTATAAGCTTAATATTCGCGTGATTAATGAGTTTCCTTGGAGCAACCAGTTTGCTTTTAATATGTTTTTGCGACCAACGGAAGAAGAATTGGAAGGTTTTGATACCGAGTGGTTAGTTGTTAATGCTCCAGGGTTTATGGCTAATCCTGCTGAAGATGGTACGCGTCAGCATAATTTTGCCATTTTAAATTTCACCAAGAAAATTGCCCTTATAGGAGGGACAGGCTATACAGGTGAAATTAAAAAAGGAATCTTTTCAGCTTTGAATTTTATTCTTCCAGTGTTTAAAAACACATTACCCATGCATTGTAGTGCTAATGTTGGTAAGCATGAAGATACTGCGATTTTCTTTGGGCTTTCTGGAACAGGAAAAACAACCTTATCTACAGACCCAAATAGAAGTTTAATTGGTGATGATGAGCATGGCTGGACCAATGAAAATTCGGTTTTTAATTTTGAAGGTGGCTGTTACGCAAAGGTAATTAACCTATCTAGAGAGAATGAACCTGAAATATATGATGCTATAAAAAAAGGAGCCATACTAGAAAATGTGGTTTTAGATACGAATGGACAGGTTGATTTCAAAAATACATCAATTACCCAAAATACAAGAGTAAGTTACCCAATTAATCATATTGAAAATATTAGGGTGCCTTCCATTGGAAAAAATCCAAAAAATATATTCTTTTTAACAGCTGATGCATTTGGGGTTATTCCTCCAATTTCAAAACTAACGCCAAGTCAAGCAGCTTATCACTTTATTTCTGGTTATACGGCTAAAGTTGCTGGTACTGAGGCTGGTGTTGTTGAACCTGTTCCCAGTTTTTCAGCATGTTTTGGAGCTCCATTTATGCCATTACATCCTTCAAAATATGCAGAAATGTTAAGTAATAAAATGATTAAGGCTGGGGTGAATGTTTGGTTAATAAATACGGGTTGGACAGGTGGACCTTACGGAGTTGGTACCAGAATGAAATTAAAGTATACTAGAGCAATGATTGACGCGGTTTTGAATGGCGATTTGGGTTTATATAACTACGATGATTATCATATTCACTCTGTATTTGGAGTGGCTCAACCTAGATCATGCCCTGGTGTTCCTACTAGTGTGCTAAGTCCTAGAGCAACTTGGAATGATGATGAAGCTTATTATACCACTGCGTTTAAGTTAACCAATGCTTTTAGAGAAAACTTTAAAAAGTTTGAGGCACATTGTAATGAAGAAATAAGGCGAGGTGGACCACAACGTTATGCATTTTAAAAAAGTAGACTAAAATTAATATCAGTAAATAAAAAAGCACCAAAGTCATGGTGTTTTTTTATATTCGGGAAATAAAAATATATAATATATGATTTCTGGAATTTTATTCGCTCTTTTATCTGCCGTTTTATTAGGTGTTTATGCACTTCCGTCAAAATACACAAAGAGTTTTGCTTGGGAAAATACATGGGGAGGCTTTTTCTTCTTTGGAATGTTCGTTATCCCTACTATTATCACTTTCTTATTAGTAAAAGATTTATGGGCAATTTACGAGCAGATTCCTTCTTGGGTATTCTTCACTATGTTTGGATTAAGCTTTTGTTGGGGTATAGGTAATATGTTGTGGGGTTATAGTATTAATTCAATTGGAATGGCGCTTGCGTTTAGTTTGTTTTTAGGCGTAATAACTTCTATTGATACTATTTTACCCTTAATTCTGGTTCCAGAAGGTCAGGAGAGTGTTATAGGAACAGAGATTGGCAATATAATGTTGATTGGTATTGCCATTATCGTTTCTGGAATAGCGTTAAATGGTTACGCTGGTATTTTAAGAGATAAAAGCAAAGGCAAGGAAAACGATAAAAAGGATACCAAAACGGTAAGACAAGGCATTTTATTTTGTGTTTTAGGAGCTATTTGTGCGGCGGGATTTAATTTATCCTACCATACTGGAAATAATCTGGGAGGTATTGGTGAAATTGCCGAAGTTCAATTTGGAAACGAACCTTGGATTGCACGTTTAGCAGTTTTGTTACCCATTTTTATGGGCGCAACAATTTCAACTATGCTGTTTTTTAGCTATCGACTAACAAAAAATAAAACCTGGGGTAATTATACAAAGTCAGGAGCCTTGACAGCCTTAATTTTAGTTATAGCCATGGCTATTTTTCATGATTCTGCACTAGTTATATATGGTTTAGCGGCTTACCATTTAGGAGAATTAGGAACTTCGGTTGGATTTGCAATTTTAGAAACAGGAGCTATTATGGTGGCGACTTTTAATGGGATTTTAACTAAAGAATGGAAAGGGGCATCTAAAAAAAGTAAAACTTTTTTAGGTATTAGTTTAGCAATTCTAATTGTAGGTGTTTTAATTATTGCTAATGGTAATTACATAAAAATGCAGGAGAATAATGAAATTTCAGTGAATCTGAAGATAGAGGAGTAAAATTAAATATATGGTATAAACTAAAAAGGAGCGAACATAGGTTCGCTCCTTTTTAGTTTATACTAGTAAAAATACTATTTTCCTTTATTTACTTTTTCAATATATTTTTCAAGAGCCATGGTCATAGATGGCGTTTCTGGTGTTGGTGCAGAAATATCAACACGTAGTCCTTTTTCTTGAACAGCTTTTATAGTTGTATTGCCAAAAACGGCTATTCTCGTTTCATTTTGTTGGAAATCAGGGAAATTTTGAAATAAAGATTCAATTCCCGAAGGACTAAAAAACACGAGCACGTCATATGATACATTCGCTAAGTCAGATAAATCACTTACAACAGTTTTGTAAAATGTAGCTTGTTTCCAATCGACACCCAGTGCATTCAAAATTTCAGGAACAGCAGGTTTTACCTTATCCGTATTAGGTAATAAGAACTTTTCTTCCTTATATTTCTTGATTAAAGGAGAAAGCTCAGCAAAAGTTCGTTTTCCAACATAAATTTTTCGTTTTCTGTATACCACATATTTTTGTAAATAATATGCAACCGCTTCAGACTGACAGAAATATTTCATGGAGTCTGGCACTTTAAAGCGCATTTCTTCAGCGATTCTGAAAAAATGATCAACAGCATTTCTACTCGTTAGAATTATAGCAGTGTAGTTGTTTAAATCAATTTTTTGATGTCTAATTTCTTTAGCAGCAACACCCTCTACATGAATAAAAGGTCTGAAGTCTATTTTTACGCGTTGCTTTTCAATTAAATCGAAATAAGGCGAGTTCTCTATTTTAGGTTCTGGTTGAGATACTAAAATTGTTTTCACTTTCATAAGCGCAAGTAGTTTGTCTTTATTTGGTAACGAACACCTTATACAAAATTATATAGGGTGCAATTTCAAGAGCGCAAAGATACAAAATAAAATAAAAAAAGTTGTTTTTTATTAAACTTTGATGTGTTTTTAAAGAGCTAATTAACCCTATAATGTTAATTCCTAATAATAAAATAACAATGCCATAAATTATATTCATTGATGGTTGAAAAGTGAATATTAAAATAGCATTTATTGGGAGCAATAAAACACCCAAATAGTTTTTGTAAGTTATTTTTTGAAATATATAAAGGTCGGTAAATTTATCTATCTCAAAAAGACTTCCAATTAAGCGTTCTACCAAAACTTTAATCAAAATAAATACGGTAATCCCAATAGACAATTTAAACAAATCATTAATAGGTACTTTGTTTGATTCATTAATAAATCTATAAATAATAAAACAGAAAACAGATACCGATAGTATTAAGTTACTAAATAATAAAGCATCAAAATTATCAAAGAATTTTTGTTCTCTAGAATATATTTTGAGATACTTGTCGTTACCTATTACGAGTATAAAATCGTCAAAACGTTTTGGTGAGACTAATTTAGCTAGGGCGATTATAAGTAAGCTAATAACCATTAGTACCGTAAATAATTCGTTTGAAACTATGTTGCGAAGCATGGGATAAAATTATTATAATTTTTAATATTGGCGCTTATTATTAGGAAATATTTAAAAAAAATAAAGCCTTAATACTGTACATTTGCTAAAACTAAAAAGGTTTCAAGAAAATAGAACTATGCCCGATACTGTTGTTATAATTCCAACCTACAACGAAATAGAGAATATTGAAGCTATAGTTAGAGCTGTGTTTGCGCAATCTGATGATTTACATGTTTTAATAGTTGATGATAATTCCCCAGATTTAACAGCTTTAAAAGTGAAAGAGCTTCAAAAGGAATTTCTTGGAAAATTATTTTTAGAGATACGCCAAGAAAAAGCGGGTTTAGGCACTGCTTATATACATGGATTTAAATGGTGTTTGGAACGTGCTTACCATTATATTTTTGAAATGGATGCTGATTTTTCTCATAATCCAAGCGATATTTTAAAACTCTATAACGCTTGCCATAAAGGAGGTGCAGATATGTCGATAGGTTCGCGATACATTACGGGTGTAAATGTTGTGAATTGGCCTATGAGTAGGGTGCTTATGTCATATTTAGCTTCAAAATATGTACGGTTAATTACTGGAATGAAAATTCATGACACTACGGCTGGTTTTGTTTGTTACAAAAGAGAAGTATTAGAAGCGATAGATCTGAAAGCCGTAAAGTTTATTGGATATGCTTTTCAAATTGAAATGAAATTTAAGACCTACTTAAAACAATTTAAAATTATTGAAATCCCTGTTATCTTTACCGATAGAACTAAGGGGGAATCTAAATTAAGCTCTGGAATTATTTCAGAGGCTATATTTGGTGTTATTTCGATGAAATTGAAAAGTATATTTAAAAGATCATAATAAAAGATTACTATGATGAAAAAAACAACACTTATTAAACATGCTAAAATAGTTAATGAAGGTACTATTTTTAGTGGAGATATATTGATTGAAGGCGAATACATAAAAGAAATTGGAGCTTCCATAAGCGCGAAATCAGCAGATGTACATGTTTTTGATGCAGAGGGGAAGTATGTTTTACCTGGAGCCATTGATGATCAGGTACATTTTAGGGAACCTGGATTAACAGATAAAGCCAATATCGCTACAGAATCAAAGGCAGCAATTGCAGGAGGAATCACTTCTTTTATTGAGATGCCTAATACGAATCCGCAAACGACCACTATTGAAAAATTAGAAGAGAAGTTTGAAATAGCGTCTAGAACATCTTCAGCGAATTATTCGTTCATGTTTGGTGGAACGAACGATAATTTAGAGGAAATATTAAAACTTGATGAAAACCAAGTTGCAGGTTTAAAACTATTTTTAGGTTCTTCAACAGGTAATATGTTAGTCGATGACCCTAAAGTTTTAGAAAAAATTTTTGAGAATACCAATATGGTAATTTCTGTGCATTGTGAAGATGAGGGTACCATAAAAAAGAATTTCAAGACATATCATGATGAGTACGGTGATGATATCCCGGTGAAATTTCATCCAAAAATAAGAAGTGAGGAAGCCTGTTATTTATCTTCTTCAAGAGCTATTGAATTAGCCAAAAAAACAGGAGCAAGATTACACGTTTTTCATTTGTCTACAGGAAAAGAAACGGACTTATTTACAAATAAAATTCCCTTAAAGGATAAAAAAATCACAGCTGAAGTTTGTATTCATCATTTGTGGTTTTCTGAGGAAGATTATGATGAAAAAGGAACACTTATTAAATGGAACCCAGCTGTTAAGACAAAAACTGATCGGGAGCAATTATGGGAAGCCTTACTTGATGATAGAATTGATGTAATTGCTACGGATCATGCTCCGCATACCATAAAGGAGAAGCAAAACGTGTATACTAGTGCGCCGTCTGGTGGGCCTTTAGTGCAACATGCTTTACCCGCTATGTTAGAAATGTATCACAAGGGAAAAATTTCTTTGGAAAAAATAGTTGAAAAAATGTGTCATAATCCTGCCATATTGTTTGATGTGGCAAGGCGTGGTTATGTTAAGGAAGGCTATTTTGCAGATTTAGTTTTGGTTGATTTAAATAACCCATGGACCGTTAAAAAAGACAATATTCTTTATAAATGCGGTTGGTCTCCCTTTGAAGGAGCTACTTTTAAATCAAGAATTACAGATACTTTTTTAAATGGAACATTAGTTTATAAAAACGGAAAGTTTAAAGATGTAAAAGCGGCAAAACGACTAACTTTTAATAGATGATTTTGAAACGATTCATATGGTGTATTTTTCTGTTTTTAATGGTGCTGGCTTGTAATCGGTTTGATGGTCCTTCTAAACCAGAGAATTTAATTCCTAAAGAAAAAATGGTGTCAATTTTAATTGATTCTAAACTTTTGACAGTAGGGAATACAACGACGAAAGGGGTTATGAGGGATAGTAATGTTGATATGACGACTTATATTTATAAAAAACATAAGATTGATAGCTTGCAATTTGCATTAAGTAATAGTTATTATGCCTTTCATGTGGATGAATATGAGGAAATTTATACTTTAATACTTGATAGTTTAGAGAGGTTAGAAATTGAATTAAAGGATTTACAAGCTCAAGAATGGAAAGAGCAGACTAAAAGAGAAGAAGATTCTTTAAAACTGATCGCTAAGGAGAAAGATTCTCTAAAACTTATGAGGAAATTAAAAGATTCACTTGGATTAGAAGTGGTAGCTAACTTAGACTCTTTAAAAATGATACTGTCTGATATAAAGGATCAAAAAAACGAGTCTTTAATCACTCCTGTTTTTGATACAATAGACCAACAGCATTAATTGTTTTGTCCATAGTCTTGAATTTATAGTTTAAAGTTATTTTTATTTGTTCACTACTAAAACAGTCGTTGGTCGAAAGAGATTTCGCAATATGTCTAGTTAATTCTCTTCTTTTGCCTGTCATTTTATGTTTAAGCCAGTCCAATTTCCATGCTATATTTAATAGTGTTGTAGAGGCTAATTTTTGTGGAGGCTTAGAATTAACAGCGCTTGCTAGAGCTACTAAAAAATCTTTATATGTCCAGTTTTCGGCAACTAAAACAAAGCGTTTGTTTGTTATTTTTCCTTTCATAAGGCTGGTCATAATATGAACAACATCTTCAACGCAAACAAGCCCTACAGTTCCTTTTGTGTAAAATTTTAAACCTTTTTTTGCTTTTTTAAACAAGCTGCCAGATCCGTAATTCCAAATACCTGCACCCATGATGAGTCCAGGGTTTACAATTACTGTAGACAACCCTTCTTGTGTGCCTCGCCATACTTCCATTTCTGCACCATACTTCGTAATCGCATAAACGTGGTTGTCGGCTTCCGGGTTCCAAATCGTTTCTTCATCAATAGGTATGTTGCTGTTTAAAGGCTTTCCTAAAGTAGCTATTGAGCTTACATAACAGAGTTTTTTTATTTTATGGCTTATTGAAAGATTTACAATATTAGCTGTTCCTACAATATTGGTCTTTCTTAAAAGATGGTATTTGTTTGGTTCGAAAGACACAAAAGCAGCACAGTGATATACTTGTTTAATATCTTCGAAAGCATCAGTCAGGGAAGGGATATCTAATAAATCGGCTTTTACCCAATGAATAGATTTTAAAATAGATTCATAGTCTTTGGTATAACAGGAAAATACATTTTTGGTATTGGAAAGTTTCTTTTCATTTCTATAAATAGCTCTAACTTTTTCGTTATTACTTGCAAGTTTGTAAAGTAAATGCGCTCCTACTAAACCTGTACCTCCAGTTACTAAAATCATATATCAAAATTAAAGAATTATTCAGAATTCATAAGTAATTATACCTGTATTTTTATCTTTGCATAGTTTTGTAAAAATTTAAAGGAAATGATAAAGAATTTTGTTGAAGAATTAACATGGAGAGGCATGATACATACGGTTATGCCAGGGGCCGAAGCACATTTACTGGAAAGCATGCGCAGTGCTTATGTGGGGTTCGATCCTACTGCAGATTCTTTACATATAGGGAATTTAGTGCCTATTATGCTTTTGGCTCATTATCAGCGTTGTGGGCATAAACCTGTTGCTTTAGTGGGTGGAGCTACTGGAATGATTGGGGATCCTTCAGGCAAATCAAATGAGCGTAATTTGCTAGATGAAAATACTTTGCGACATAATCAAGAAGCCATAAAAGGGCAATTGGCACATTTTTTAGATTTTGAAAGTGATGCTCCAAATGCAGCAGAATTGGTTAATAACTATGATTGGATGAAGGACTTTTCATTTCTTGAATTTATTCGTGATGTAGGAAAGCATATTACTGTTAATTACATGATGGCTAAAGATTCCGTTAAAAATAGAATTTCATCAGATTCTTCGGAGGGAATGAGTTTTACCGAATTTACATATCAATTGGTTCAAGGTTATGATTTTCTGCACTTATATAAAGCTAATAATTGTTCCATTCAAATGGGAGGTAGCGATCAATGGGGAAATATCACTACAGGGACAGAGTTAATTAGAAGAATTTCTGGAGGAAAGGGATATGCCATTACCTGCCCTTTAATCACAAAATCTGATGGATCTAAATTTGGGAAGTCTGAAGGCGGAAATGTTTGGTTGGATGCCAATAGAACATCACCTTATAAATTTTATCAATACTGGTTAAACTCTAGTGATGAAGATGCCGAAAAGTATATTAAGATTTTTACTTTTTTAAATAAAGTTGAAATTAATGTTTTGATTGAAGAACATAAGGAGGCACCGCACTTACGTTTATTACAAAAGCGACTAGCTGAAGAAATAACCACTATGGTTCATTCAAAAGAAGACCTAGAAAATGCCATAAAAGCCAGTAGTATTTTGTTTGGAAAGTCGACAAGTGAAGATTTAAAAGCTTTAGATGAACCTACTTTTTTAGATGTGTTTGATGGTGTTCCGCAAACTCAAATTGCTAAATCTGAAATTGAAAATGGTTTGGATATTATAGGGGCTTTAGCTGAAAAAGGAGGGTTTTTAAAATCTAATGGAGAGGCAAGACGAGCACTAAAGGAGAACTCAATTTCGGTTAATAAAGAAAAGGTAAAAGATGATTACCGTATTACTTCGAAAGATTTAATCAATAGTAAGTTTGTATTATTGCAGCGCGGAAAAAAGAATTATTTTGTTTTGCAAATGGTTTAAAAAAAAGAAAAGTCTGGTTTTAAAAACCAGACTTTATTCTTAACCAACCAAACTAAATTAAATTTTTCTTTTTCAAAGCTGCTATTTCTGTCGAAAGTCTATCTAATCACTTACAGAAATTTATAATTATTTTTTAAATTTTATTTTTTCCCAGTTTGCATTTGCCATGCTCATGGTGTTACTCACATTACTTTGTTCCCATAGTGTTAAAGTGTTTGTGCCCCAAGCATTATAGAATAAGTAAAGTTTTCCATCTTCAACTAAAAAAGTTTCCGGGTTTATTGAAACCTTTTCACTTTTAAAAGCAATCGCATAGGCACAGTACCCACCGTATTGAGGCATGTATTTTTTAGGGTTTTCTTTGAATTTATTCAGGTTTTCTAAAGAAGAGAACTTGTATTTTACACCATCAAAAGTCGTGTTGAACTTTATCTGTCCCTCAAGGGCAACTCCATTAAAATAAGAGACAACATCATAACCCTTTGCCATGAATCCTTTTTTTAGATTATAATCTATAGTTTGAGCGGTTAAGGTGGTGCTTGCAATTACCAATAAAAATATGAGACTTTTCATGATAATAATTTTATAGTAAGTCTAAATTTCGATAAGAACTTACATCCACTAAAGTACCATAAGGTTGCATCCTCTAATATCAGAATTGTCGAACCTGCCAATAACTTCAAATGATCCATTTATATGTGTAGTACCTAGATCTTGAGTCGCTATAAAGGAACATGAGTTGATATTGGCCAAATCAATAATATTAATGCCTCCTGTTTTACCTGCTTTTTGCAGGCTCAATGCATCCTCTGTATCTCTGGTAAAAACTTGCATCCAGGGAGGGCAATTAAAAATACCATTTCCATTGGAATAGGCTTGACTTAAAAGTTCGGTCATCCCATATTCACTATGGATGTATTCAACTCCAAAACCAGTTTTTAAAATAGCATGAAGCTCAGATCTTATCAATTCTTTTCGTCTACCTTTCATACCACCGGTTTCCATAATAATTGTATTTTTAAGATGAATTGGGGAGTTCTCAACTAAATCAAGCAAAGCAAATGAAACTCCAATCAATAGTACCTTTTTTCCTTGAGCATCTAAGTTTTTTAAAGTGAGACTTAATTCTAAAGTATGATCGAGGTAAAAACCACTTTCCTTATGTTTAGATTTTTTGATCATGTTATCAACCATATAAACCAAAGACGATCCCTGGCGCTCTAAATAGGAAGGAAGTAAGCCAAGAACGACATAATCTTCAATAGGACCATAAAACAGCTCAAAACCATTGCTAAAACTGTCAGTATAAATATCAAGATTGGTAACATGGTGCTTACTTGTTTCTACACTTGTAGTTCCAGAACTGGTAAAAGTTGCTTCTATGTTATCAGTAGAGCTAATAATGGTCTTTGTTTTAAAAAACTGAATGGGGAAAAAAGGAATGTCTTCAATAGTTTTAACCTCACTGGGGTGTTTGTATAATAAATCGCAAAAAGATCTATATGCGCGGTTGTTTTCAAATTGGAATTTAAAGACTTGCAAAGCTAAATCTTCAAATTCGGCTTGGGTTTTTATATTGAATATGGCTTTGGTGTCAATCATAAAACAGCTAAGAGGCAAAAGTATATAAAATAGAAAAGCATTGCCATAGACAATGCTCTCAAAAATAAGTTTATTTATAGATTATTTGATTATTAATTTTCGAGTTTCACGTTTACCATTTTCGGTAATTCTTAAAATATACACACCCTTATTAAGGCTAGAAATGTTTAATTCTTTGCTTCTAATGTTAGAAGTAAAAATTCTTTTACCCAATACATCATAGAACTCAATATACCTAACACTATTTAATTTTGAGGTGATATAAATAGAATTTTGAGTATGATTTACTGGGTTGGGGTATATGGATAACCCTTCTATATTTTGTTCTATAGGGTTTTGGTTGCCTCTATCTTGAGCAATATGAACTTGCACCGTAAATAAGGCAATAATAGTAATTATAAAGAAAAAGTAGTTTTTTTTCAAACCAATTATTTTGATTAGTAAAAGTAGTAAACTACTACAAAAGTAGTGCCAAAATAGTGTTAAAGGTTCGCGTTGTTGGTCGAATAGTTTAAGAGTATGTAATGTGTTTGTTACTTTAACGTTATTAATTTTATTAATTAGATTAAATAATGTTTTAAGTTTTATCTTTACTTCAACCAAAGAATTTTAGTAAGAATGAAAAAAAAGGATATTAAGATATTATTAGTTGATGATGAGCCAGATATTTTAGAAATAGTAGGTTATAATTTATCGAATGAAGGTTATCAAGTCATTACTGCTGAAAATGGTCAGGAAGGGGTAAAGAAGGCAAAGAAAGAGCTTCCGCACTTGATTATTTTGGATGTTATGATGCCTGAAATGGATGGTATTGAAGCTTGTGAGATTATTAGGAAAAATCCAGACTTAAAAAATACGATTGTTACTTTTTTAACCGCTAGAGGTGAAGATTATTCTCAAGTTGCAGGTTTTGATGCAGGCGCAGATGATTATATAACAAAACCTATAAAACCAAAGGTTTTAGTGAGTAAGGTAAAGGCTCTTTTAAGACGATTTAAAGAAGAAAATGTTGTTGATACGCTCAAGGTTGGTAATTTGGTTATTAACAGAGATGAATACAAGATTATCTCTAAAGGAAAAGAGTTAATTCTTCCAAGAAAAGAATTTGAATTACTATCTTTACTAGCATCTAAACCAGGTAAAGTTTTCAAAAGAGACGAAATACTTGATACGGTTTGGGGTAACGAAGTCGTGGTTGGTGGTAGAACTATAGATGTTCATATCAGAAAACTACGTGAAAAACTTGGAGACGATAGCTTTAAAACCATTAAAGGCGTGGGGTACAAGTTTGTAGACTAGATATGTATGCAGACAAAATTTAAGAAATCATACCGTTTTGCGGTAAGAACATCGCTTTATATAACCTTGTATACAACACTCTTAATGGGTGTTTTTTTATATTATCTGAATGAATTGGAGTGGTTTTACTTACTCCCATTTGCCTTAAGTATCTTTTTATTTGCATTTGCAATTATTCAGTTTAGTGTTGAACGTTTCATTTATAAACGAGTGAAAAAGATTTATGATGATTTAACACTTCTTGAATCAGCCAATTTGAGCCAAGGCCCTATTACCACAAATATGCAAATGCTTACCGAAGAAATTGATAAGTTCGCTAGAGATAAGAAAATAGAGATTGAAACTCTTAAAGTTAGAGAAGAATATAGAAAAGAGTTTTTAGGTAATGTATCTCATGAATTAAAAACACCTTTATTTACAGTACAAGGTTATATTCTTACCTTATTGGATGGTGCTATAAATAATGAAAGTATCCGAGAAAAGTATTTACAAAGAGCAAGCAAGGGAATTGAAAGGTTGGGGTATATTATTAAAGATTTAGATATGATTACCAAACTAGAAGTTGGTGATTTAAGTTTAAACATCGAGGTTTTTAATATTGTGGAATTAGCCAAAAATGTATTTGAAATGTTAGAGATGAAAGCTAACAAGAAAAAAATCACATTTACTTTTGATAGAGATTATCATAATCCCGTAATGGTTAGGGCAGATAAGGAACGTATACAGCAGGTTTTAGCTAATTTAGTTGTAAACTCAATTAAGTACGGTAGTGAAAAAGGAACTACTGAAATTAGTATTGAAAACCTTATCAAGAATAAAGTTATTGTGCGAATTACAGACAATGGAGAAGGTATTGGTAAAGTGCATTTACCAAGATTATTCGAGCGGTTTTACCGTGTAGATAAAAGCGGCTCTAGAAAAGAGGGAGGCTCTGGTTTAGGCCTTTCAATCGTTAAACATATTATTGAAGCACATAGAGAGAAAATATATGTGGAAAGCGAGTTTGGCGTTGGAAGCGAGTTTTCTTTTACCTTAGAAAAGGCTGAATAATTCCTTATAATTTGTTTGAAAATTAAAAGCTTTTAAGCCTTCGAAAGCAGGGACTTCATTTAATTTTTTTAAAGTAAAATCATCTTGTTTACAGCTAGGAACCAAATTCATCTCTGTAAGCCTTTTGGCTAAATATTCTTGTTCAAATTGCCCAGGAGTAGGTATAAAGTAAGCCTTTTTATTCAATTTAGCTAAATCCATCACAGTCGTATACCCAGAGCGTGAAATAATTAAAGCACTTTCTTTTATGGTTTTTTCAAGAAGCTCTGAAGTCATAAAATTGTAAATGGACATGTTTCCCAAATGCTCAATGGCTTGCTCTCTATCCATAACCCCTTTTACGAAAATGACTTTTCCTGGGTAGTTTATTAATTCATTTATTAACTTTTTTTCAAGAAGTTCGCGCTGTGGTTCAGGGCCAGAAATTATAACCATTAAATTATTTCTAATAGGTAAATTACTTGCCGAAAACCTGCTAATAGGGCCTATATATTTTACTGGAATATCAAAAGACTTGGTATGACCTAGTTTTCCGCTTAAATTGATATCACCATCAACATCAGGTACCCAGCAGATATCAAATTTTTTTATAAATTTTTGATGCATTTTAGTACTTAACCAAGAAGTGCTACCGCTTAAAACATGTAATTGATGTGTTATAAATACAGAAGGGACTTTTTTATTTCTCACACCTAATCTATTATCAGAAATAATACCTGCAATATCATTCCGTTCTAAAATTCTTGAGATCGCTTTTTTTTCGTCTTTTATCGCATTTAAAAGTTTTGGAGAATCTTTAAGGAGTTTCAGCTTAAAAAGCTTACTGTTTTTAGCATATGTAATGTTGTATGAAGGTAATTCTATAGAAGAGAGATTAGGGAATTCTTTACGAAGCAAAGTTAGAGCCCTTCCATCACTTGCTATTACTGGTACAAAATTATGTTCAAGTAAGGCATTAATAATTGGGATGCATCGTGTAGCATGACCTAACCCCCAATTTAAAGGCGCAACTAAAATTCGCTTTTTCATGTTTTATATTACGGCGCGTTTTTCGTTATCTCAAGTGGAGCTTACACAAGTTACTCTTTGCAAGGTGCTCCAACAACTACTTAATCCCTAACGCAAGTTTTAGATAAAATCAAAGATAAGGGTATAAACGCTCTGATATATTTCCTTAATTTTACCAAAAATAAAATAATATTAAGAAATACTTACTAAACCTTGGGAAGTAAAAATAAACTCAGAAGATTTAAGGAAAACGAAACCTTTAAAAACGTGGTTCAGCCAACCAGAGATGAGCTAGTTGAATCTAATTTTAATTTAAAAGGAAACTGGAGATCAAAATTCTTTAAAAATGATAATCCCTTAGTATTAGAACTGGGTTGTGGTAAGGGAGAGTACTCTGTGGCATTAGCAGAAAAGTATCCAAATAAAAACTTTATTGGTGTGGATATTAAAGGGGCTAGATTTTGGCGAGGCGCAAAAACTGCTATTGAAGAACATATTGAAAATGTTGGTTTTTTACGAACCCAAATCGAGCTTATTGATCATGCCTTTGCCGAAAATGAAGTAGATGAAATTTGGATTACCTTCCCCGATCCTCAAATAAAATACAAGCGTACAAAGCACAGAATGACAAATGCAGAGTTTTTAAGGCGTTACAAGCAGATTTTAAAACCTGATGGGGTTGTTAATTTAAAAACAGACAGTGAGTTTATGCATGGGTACACACTTGGTTTGTTGCATGGTGCTGGACATGAAGTACTCTATGCAAATCATAATGTTTACAAACAAGAAGGGAGTCCAGAGGAAGTAACTAGTATCCAAACCTTTTATGAGTCTCAATACCTCGAGCAAGATAAACCAATTACGTATATTCGTTTTAAAATCAATTAAACTTGGATCTTACCATTGTTTTTTTTCTGGCGTTCATTTTAACATTTATTGGTGCAATGCCTCCTGGAATGTTAAATATGACAGCCGCAAAAATAAGTCTTAAGGAAGGGCATGTTAGAGGTGTGGTTTTCTCAATAGGGGTTTGTGTTATTAATCTCTTTCAGATGTATTTGGCAGCTATTTTTTCAAGATACTTGAGTAAGCATCCTGAAGTTATAAGTGTGTTGAGAGTTATTGGATTAGCAATTTTTATTCTAATTACTATTTACTTTTTTTTTATAGCTAAATCAAACCCTAAACAACAGATTGATCCAAAAATAAAGAGTAAGCATAGTCGGTTTTTTCAGGGCGCATTTTTAGCTGTAATTAACGTGTTCCCCATTCCGTATCACGCGTATGTGACTATTACGTTAGCCTCTTTGGGTATTATGACTTTCGAAAATAGTAATATTATTACATATTTGTGCGGGGGTATCATTGGGACTTTTGTGCCGCTCTATTTATATATATACTTTTTTGATAAGATTAAAAGTAAAACCTTTACTTCTCAGAAAAACATGAACCGTATCATTGGAAGTGTTACTGGTATTATTTCTATTATAACGCTTATCAATATTTTAAACGATGTGTAAGTTATGAAACCAGAAACCCTGAATTTCTTTGATAAAGTTTATGAAGTGGCTAAATGTATTCCTTACGGAAGAGTTACAAGCTATGGAGCAATTGCTATGTATTTAGGAGCGCCAAGAAGTGCAAGAATGGTAGGTTATGCCATGAATGGTTCTTCTGGGAAAGATATTCCTGCTCACCGCGTGGTAAACCGTAAAGGATTACTAACAGGTAAGCATCATTTTGATGGGACCAACCTCATGCAGCAACTTTTAGAAAGCGAAGGCGTAAAAGTGATTGATAATCAAATTCAAGATTTAGATACTTTGTTTTGGAATCCAGCCAAGGAATTAGAATTTTGATCATAATTTTAGCTAGACTTAAAAATGCGCTTTATTATAAGTGGCTTGTTATTTTTTCTCGAAAGCGATCTTTGCTTTGCTTAGCAAGTCTGCGTCATTTTTAAAAAGAACCTGTTTTTAATAGTTGCATTTCCTTTTCAATATGCTCTTTAATTTTATTTATAAGTCGCTCACAGTAAGATGGTTGTTGGTATTTAGCGATGTTGTTTATTTTTAACTTTTTAATGATGCTTTTTTCGTAGAAACACTTTAAAAGCTAAATGTCTAAATAATAGAAAATAGCTATTTGCTATTCATAATTATATTGCAATTTGATAAATCTTATTATAGGCAAAACTTATAACATCTACCATCCGTCTTCCCCTATTATTGCATATCTTTGCTCTTAGAATGATTCTTAATAAAAAACATGAAACTTAATAAACAAGATATATTAAAAGCACTGGAAAGCATTACTGTTCCTGGAGAAGGACAAAATATGGTTGAGAGTGGAGCTGTAAAAAATGTAATTACTTTTGGAGATGAAGTGATTGTTGATATTACTATTCAAAATCCAAGTCTTCAAGCTAAAAAACGTACTGAGGTTGATATTTTAAAAACCATCCATGAGTTGGTTTACGAAAAAGCAAAAATTACGGTGAATGTAAAGGTAGAAACTCCTGAAAAACCAAAAGCTAATGTTATAAAAGGAAAGCCAATTGCAGGTATTCAAAATATTGTAGCAGTAGCATCAGGTAAAGGAGGGGTTGGTAAATCTACAGTAACAGCTAATTTAGCAGTTACGCTTTCGAAAATGGGTTTTAAAGTTGGTGTTTTAGATGCTGATATTTACGGCCCCTCAATTCCAATTATGTTTGATGTTGAAGCTGAAAAACCTTTAGCGGTCAATATTGATGGGAAATCTAAAATGAAACCTATTGAAAATTATGGCGTTAAAGTGTTATCTATTGGGTTTTTTACGCAACCCAATCAGGCTGTAGTATGGCGTGGGCCAATGGCGGCAAAGGCATTAAATCAAATGATTTTTGATGCGCATTGGGGCGAACTAGATTTTTTACTTCTAGATTTACCACCAGGCACTGGAGATATTCATTTAAGCATTATGCAATCATTACCAATTACTGGTGCAGTAGTAGTTAGTACACCTCAAAATGTTGCATTGGCAGATGCTAAGAAGGGAGTAGCTATGTTCCAGCAAGATAGTATTAATGTACCTGTTTTAGGGATTATAGAAAATATGGCGTATTTTACACCTGCCGAATTGCCAGATAATAAGTATTTTATTTTTGGTCAAGAGGGAGCTAAAAATTTAGCTGAAGATTTGAATGTGCCGTTTTTAGGTGAGTTACCATTAGTTCAAAGCATTAGGGAGGCTGGAGATGTAGGTCGCCCTGCAGCATTACA
Organism: uncultured Algibacter sp.; assembly: GCF_947495925.1. Taxonomy (GTDB): domain Bacteria; phylum Bacteroidota; class Bacteroidia; order Flavobacteriales; family Flavobacteriaceae; genus Algibacter_E. The sequence continues at coordinate 323,345 of NZ_CANMAU010000001.1, read as the reverse complement.
GACTGCAACGCCTTTGGAGCAAGCTTTTGAAAAATTAACTCAAAATGTGGTTCAAGAAGTAGTAAGACGAAATGATGATTTACCACCAACCGAAGCAATTAAAATTACAACTATGGCAGGTTGTTCAGCTGTTAAAAAATAAGATATGACATCAGAAGAAGTAAAAAACAACGTGCTTAAAGCTCTTGATGAGATTCGACCTTTCTTGCAAAGTGATGGAGGTGATATTACATTATTGGGTATAGAAGATAACGACACGCTAGTTAAGGTGCAATTAAAAGGCGCTTGTGTAGGCTGTAGCGTTAACCAAATGACACTCAAGTCTGGGGTAGAAATGACTATCAAAAAATACGTGCCCCAAATTGAGGAAGTGATTAATATAGATGCTTAATTGGTATTATTTTAAATTCCTACTAAAATAATAGACAAACCTGTTTCAAAATACTTTTTAAAGTTTAAATTTGTGGCACAAAAAAAGATGTGCTTTATCTTGAAGTATAAAAATTTAATAATGGAAGATATTAATATCAAAATAACAGATAGAGATGGTGTAACTCACGAGATAGTTGCGCCAACCGATATGGCTATGAATCTTATGGAGGTAGTAAGGTCTTATGAGCTTGCTCCAGAGGGCACTATTGGTGTTTGTGGGGGTATGGCTATGTGTGCTTCCTGCCAATGTTATGTAAATAGCGATACAGAGTTACCGGAAATGAGTGATGATGAAGAGGCCATGTTATCTGAAGCTTTTGATGTAAAAGATAATAGTCGTTTGGGTTGCCAAATACAAATGACTCCTGAAATGGAAGGGCTAGAAGTTGAATTAGCTCCAGAAAGTTAATTTTTATTTATTCTAAATAAAGGTTATATTTGCCCGATGCAAATCGAAGATACCCCAATATATCCCTATCAAATTAAGCAAACTACGTTTTGTAAATATGTTTTAACTACACCTAATAAGGAAATCAATTTAAATTTCCCTCAAGTGTTGGAGTTAAGACGTAAATTGAATGACTTAACAACTTTTGATTCTTTAAGCAGCATTATAAATACTGATAATTTTGTATTGCTTTTTGTTGCAGATAGGCAACATCTTGTCTATTTAGATATTCCGCAGTTACTGAAACTTCAAGAAGAAGTCATGTCATTTTTTTATAGTCCTGAGATGATTTTAGTTTAATACTAAGCTTATTTAGATTTTTTTTAAATTTCAATATCCGTTTTTTCGATTTCCTTTTATCGTAACTTTGTTAAAAACCGGAGAGTTATGAATACAACAGCTATTAGAAAACAAATGTCCATTCATCCAGATGTAATGGATTTATTAAATAATCAGATTGCCATGGAAATGAAAGCTTCTGCTTCATATCTGGCAATGGCATCTTGGTGTGATCAACGCGAACTACTTAATAGTAAATCATTCTTTTATAAACAAGCGGAAGAGGAGCGAGAACATGCTATGAAAATTTTCGTCTTTATTAATGATAATGGTGGCGCAGCAGTTTCTCCTAATGTTACTCATGTTACTAATGATTTTGAAAGCTTAAGAGGTATTTATGAAAAAGGTCTTGAACAAGAAATAGGGGTAACAGAATCTATTTTTAAAATATTTAAAGCAGCTAGAGAAAAGAATGATTATACTTCAGAAGTATTCTTACAGTGGTTCATTGCCGAGCAATCCGAAGAAGAAGATACTTTTAGAAGTATTATTGATGTGTTTGGTTTAATGGAAGGTATGCCATTAAAGATGATTGATGAAAGATTGCCAAAAGAATAAGTAGAAAGATTTTGCGATAAATATAAAAGCTCAAGGATAATAATTATCCTTGAGCTTTTATATTTTATTTTAGTTAGTAGGTTGATAATTAAACCAATCGAACCATACTTCTTTTTTTGATAATACTCCAGAAGTTGTGCCATACATACCGACATAAGTACCATTAAAGCCCCAAGCAATTTCATCACCAAAATGTGATAAGTCTTGTGTGTTTCCTATTTGTTGTAGCTGGTTTTGGTTTGAACCAAAATAGAATTTTGCTTTTATACCTTCGCCTAAAATTTTAAAAACAACATTATTACCTTTATAGGGAACAGTGGCGATAACCTCTTCAATCCCTCTTTCATTATTAATTTCTTTTGCGGTTGATTTTAACAGTACAATTTCGTTTTTCCGCATTAAAAGTTGATAATGTACTGAAGATTTTCGATACAATGCCAAACCTGCTTTTTCATTTACTTTTCCAGACTTAAAAGTCATTGCTGCTGAGGCTTCAAAATTGTGATGCTTCACTCTTCTGGCAATGAAAGAAGGATTTTTCCATTCGCTTAGGGTTTCAGGTTTTAAGGTTATTTTGAGTTTGCCATTTTGCTGAGAGTAATCCTTTAAATCAGGTGTTCTTAAAAAATTCCATTCCAAATCTAAAGTTTCAGCAACGAAGTCATCTAATTTTGGAATTTCAACTACTGGTGTCCAAGGTAAATTAGGCCGTTTTTGCTCTGTTTGTACTAAGCCTTTTCCTGGATTGTAAATAAGTGTTACTCCACTTTCTTGTTCGGTAATATCTACTTTTGCTAAAAATGTTTCTCTAGCTAAAACAGAATATCCATCAACGGGTCTTTTAGCCAACATTACACTCCACCAATCACCATTTTGTGTTTGTACCAAGTCTGCATGCCCTGTTTGTATAATGGGGTAGGTATATCCTAAATGACGGTGAGTTAAAATAGGGTTTGCATGATTAGGAATGTATGGACCCCATAAATTTTTACTATTGAACATTGTAACTGCATGAAATTCGCTGGTGCCGCCTTCTCCAATAAGTAAAACATATTCTCCATTTATTTTATACAAATGTGGACCCTCTGCCCAACGAGCATTAGACGCATGACCATAAGTCAACATTTTTTTTTCACCAAGTAATATACCTTTATCGGGGTTAATTTCTTGCATCCAAATACCATTTTTACCTGGCCATGATTTTGATGCATTATCAATAAGTCCAGCACCAGTGTAATAGCATTTATCATTCTCCCAAAATAATGAGGGGTCAATTCCTGGTGCATCTCTTATCCACATAGGATCACTCCAAGGGCCAGTAGGATCTTTAGCCGTTATGATAAAATTTCCTCGTTGCTCAACCATTGTTGTAATTATATAGAATGTACCGTTATGGTATCTAATTGTGGGTGCAAAAATTCCATTAGAATTCTTAAGTTTATCTTTATATATAATTTGATCAGGTCTGTGTAATCCATGTCCAATTTTTTGCCAGTTTACTAAATCTTTACTTTTATGGATAGGTAAACCAGGAAACCATTCAAAGCTAGAATTCACCATATAATAAGTGTCTCCAACACGGCATATGGAAGGATCTGGATAAAACCCCGATAAAATTGGATTCTTAAACGTTTCAGGAGCGCTTTGAGCTATTAGATTTATAACTAAAAGCCCTATTGTAATTGTCATTATAAATTTTTTCATTTATTTTGGTGATATTTTTATTTTTAACCCATCTAAAGTAAGCTGAATTGCTACTGTTTTTTCCGAATTCGCTAGGTCTTTACTCTTCATTATAGGTAACGCTAGAAGCCTACGTTTAAGACAATTGTTAATAGTACCAAGAATGCCCTATTGATCAGACTCTTTTTTACTCTCTGCAAATTCAGATTTGGTATTTCTATTTCTGCTGAAACTAAATCGTGCTAAATACTGATCTCCAGCCCACCAAGGTTTACCAGGATAATTTTTTGATAAATGCTGCAGCCCCCAGCTTAAAGCTTCTGTTGGATGTTTATCATTATCTAAAGTGGTGACCAAGCCCATGGCTGATGGTACCTGATTTACATAGGACATGATTTCAAAATTAATACCATCCGGCGCATACTGAATGGTTTGTCTTTCAGGACCGTCGGCAGAAGATACCATGGCAATACCATCCATGTATTTCCATACGCAGAGTTCATGGCCACTGTGTGTAATAGGGTTGTATTCTGATTTCACATAGGGCCCTGTAATATTATCAGCGATTGCAACACCCCATCGAATTTCACGTCCGCCAGCAGTATTTCTTTCTCCCATGCGCTCACCTTTGTAATATAAATAGAACTTGTCTTTATAATATAGCAAAGTTGGATCATGAACTTTCTGACTATCAAAACTACCTTGTGATTTTACAGCAAACCTACTATCTTCTTCTCCAAGCCATTCACCATCCTTTGAAGCTTCTAAAATAGGAGTCGCTAGTCGTTTCCAAGGACCATTTGGACTATCTGCAATAGACATCCCAACAGTATTAAAAGAACGATTTAAGTAAGGAAATTGAATACACTGATATACCAAATAATACTTCCCTTCATGCGCTAAGATTTCAGGAGTAAAAACAGACCTATCATCGTATTCACCTTTTGGGCCAAAGGTTACAGCAACGCCTTGTTCTTTCCAAACCCAACCGTCTTTTGAAGTGGCGAACCAAATTTCAGTTTTATCCCAAGGGAATACTTTTTTTTCTGGGTCTCCAGTACCAAATCCATAAGTTTTTCCAACAGATTTTGAATACCATGTGTAATACAAGTCATTTACCTGAATGACCATTGTAGGATCACGACGAATAACACCTTTTTCATAACCCACATCACCTTTTAGTTCATGATTACGAAATGTGCCAAACCACTCTTCATTTTTATGGTAATTATTTCTGAGCGCTCTTTTGGATGCTGAACTCATTTTTTCAGGATTCCCGATCGCTAAGAAATCGTAATCCTCTTGAGTGTATTGCTCTGAAATGATTTCAGAGGAATCAACTTGTTTTTGTTCTTTGCAAGAAAGCAAAAGTATAGTGAAACAAAGGGTAATAGTTAGTGATTTCATTTTATTTAGTTTAGGATGTTAAATTTAATCATTCCAATGTTTGTCAACAATAGCTTGAATCTCAGGATACGATTCATCAGTTTCATTAAGGGCTTCTCTTTGTTGTTTCAATTCTTCCTTAAGTTGAGCAATAATCTCTTTGTATCTTGGATTATTATATAGATTGTGCAATTCTTCAGGGTCGTTTTTTAAATCATAAAACTCCCAGGTGTGTGGTGTTTCGCGCTCAATTCCAAAATAACTCTTAGCCCAGTAATGTTTTCCAAATTCAGATTCTGGTAAATAGTGCTTGCCATAATAAAACATCAATTTATAGTCTTTTGTTCTCACACCAAAATGCGCTGGTACGTAGTGATGGATAATATGCATCCAATATCTGTAATATGTTGAGGTTCTCCAGTCTGTTTCTTCTTTTCCTTGTAAGGTATTAATGAAACTTTTGCCCTGCATATAATCCGGTGTTTTTCCCCCAGCAAGCTCAATCATCGTAGGTGCATAATCCGTGTTGTTGATAAGCAAATCAGTTACGCTTTCCGGTTGAATCATTTTAGGATAGTGCATAATATAAGGCATGCGCATAGATTCATCATACATCCATCGTTTATCCTGTAAATCATGTTCACCAAGCATCATACCTTGGTCTCCTGTGTAAATGATAACCGTATTTTCCCAAAGGCCTTCAGATTTTAAATAATCGAAGAGTCTCCCCAGATTATCATCTACACCTTTAACGCATCGTAAATAACGCTTTAAATAATCTTGATAGGCTACATGAGCCGAATTCGAGCGCCCTTTTAGGCTGTCTTCATGAAAAAACTTGTTGTAATTGCGATACATATGTCTGTCAGAGACGGATGTGCCTATATAATTAATAAGTGAATCGTTTTTGCCTCGAGTACCCTCAGATCCCCAATTCGGTTGATAGTATAAGCTTGATGGCTCAGGAATTTCAGTGTCCGCCAAAAACTCTTCATACCTTGGTGGATACTCGAACATATCATGTGGCGCCTTATAATGGTGCAACAAAAAGAATGGTTTAGAGGTGTCACGGTTTTTTAGGTAATCAATAGAGGCATCCGTAATTACATCTGTAGAATGTCCTGTTGTTTTTACTTCATTCTTATGCCATTCACCTTTACCTTTTTCATAAAATGAAGGATTAAAATATTTTCCTTGACCCGGTAAAACTTTGTAGTAATCAAAATTTGCTGGTTCCTTTTTTAAATGCCATTTCCCAATTATAGCCGTAGAATAACCAAGTTTTTTTAATTCAATGGGCAAATATTGCTTATCTACATCCAATTCTTGATCTAAATCAAGAACGCCATTGGTTTGTGGATACTGACCAGTTATTATAGACGCTCTACTTGGTGTACAGATAGAGTTAGTACAAAAGGCATTTTCAAATCGTATTCCTTGTTCTGCTAGCTTGTCTAAGTTAGGTGTTAGGTTTAATTCTGAAAGCCTGCCGCCATAAGCTCCAATAGCCTGTGATGTATGGTCATCAGACATGATATAGATGATGTTTGGTTTCTCTTTTTGAGCAGCTGCTAAAAAAGAGAAAAAAAATAACAGTAAGGGTACAAATATTCTTTTACACATAATTATATGGTTAAATAAATTAAAGCTTTTTATTTTGTAGACTCTTATATAATCTATTAAGGTAGTTCTTTCTTCTTTAATCTTTAGACATGCTGTTTTATTTCTTTTAAAATGAATTTGTTGGCGGTATTCTTAGTGAAGGACAGGAGTTATCTTCAAATAAACATCTTTAATATTTAGGGTTTTAATACGATGGAAAAAAAGTTAAAGTAAAAACTGTTGGTTTCTCCAAGTTTTATAGAAGTATGAAAAGAGCTCTTAAACGAGGTGTTCATTTTGCAGTTAAACCTGAGAATAAGAATCATAGTCTTTTTGAAGAAAGGCTTTTTATAAGATTTACTTACAAAGGTGCGAAAAGAAGATTGATTTATAAACCTGACCCAAAATCTGAAACTGGATATTCTAAATCAAAAGAGCAATATTGGGGAAATTATATTAGTTATTTAGAAAAGACCAATCGTGTAATGAAACCTATCAATGGAGATGATACAATAAAAAAACAATATTCAAAATTTTGTCCAAACTTCGGAAAGGAAATGAAAAAGGTATACAAAGAAATAGGCGAAAAAGCAGCTAAAATTTAAGTGACTTTCTCTTTTTTTCGAGAGTTTTCTCAAATGCGCTATAATGTGGAAATATGGTTCCGGTTTAATGAACTATATCGAATGTTAAACGAAGTTACTATTTTTTTTAACAAAATCAAGGTTTGAATTTCCATTGAAACCGCTAATTCACCACCATACCAAAAATACTTTTTTTAGGGTACCACTTTTAAATTTTATCCAAAATAATGTAGAATAGTGTTGCTCAAAATAGTTTTTAGTTACAGTTTTGAATTTATTAAAATTCAGCCATTTTATATTTTTATGAGGTGTTATTAACCAGTCTTTTTTAACGGGAATATAAAATTTACACTGAGTAAAATTTTCTAAATCTTTTTGATTGATATAAAATCCAACAATACAGTCATTATTTAAAGTTCTAAGTTGAATCTCAGTATTAGAAAACGGTACAAATAATTGTGCTTTAAAATATACTTGTTGTGACATAGACGAAGCTCTTAAACCTAATTTATCTAAATACGGTTTGCAACTATCAGAATAGATTAGAGGTAGTTGTTTTTCTTTGAGTTTATTTAGTTTTTCAATTAAAGAATCTTTTCTGTTCGGGCCAATAAAATGTTCAATTTCTGTATTGCCACCGGTGTCATCGTACAAGTAGAACTTATAAATAATTTCTAAATGGATAGGTTGTTCGTCTTTCAAAAGTAAACAATCCAATTCCCCTAAAGTTAATTTGTCTTTTTGAATTTGAACGTTTTCCGCAAGTATCGATATTTTTTTTTGTTGCTGTAATTCAAAAGACACTAAACGCTCAATGTATTTACCTAGTCTTAGGTTGTCTTCAATTAAAATATCAAATTTTGAAGGCCTAGAATCGAGTTCAAATTGGTTTAAGCCAAAAACGGTATCGTTTTGCCATAAATATGGTGTCTTTAGAAAGCCTTCATATCGTTTTTGAGGGTGGTTAATCATTTAAGAATTTAATCTGTTCTATAATTTTCTAACTTTGTAGGCCCCTCCAAAAGTATTCTCACAACCTGTAATGTACCGTCTTCTCTGGTGGCAATTTGCCATTTAATTAATGATATGGCGCCGTTTTCAATTTCAATCCCTGTAATGCTTCTTGGATGCACACAGCTACCATCATTAAAAAAAGCAATGTCTCCTGGTTCGGGAAAACGAGGTCTATGGGTATGTCCAACTACAGTCATTATATTGTTATTTTCGGATATCCATTTTTTGGTTCTGCGTTCTACTTTAATCAGTTCTTTATAATTTTTCGCAGGACTTGTTGGGTCTGCAATCCCCATAACATTTAAGGGCTTCCAAAGGATTCTAACCATAAACCGGCTCCATTTCCAAAATATATAATTCCACCAATCGGCTTGATGGCCATGAGTTAAAAACAATTCTTGCCCCGTTCTGCAGTGTTTTAAAACAAGGCCTTCATGGAATTTTATATCTGTAAATAGGGCTTGATTTTCTCCTGTTTTGTGCTCGAAATATGTAGAAAGGTGTTTTTTTACAAAGTTTGGATCCCTGTAAACCATGTCATGATTTCCCCATATCATGTGCAATTTGTTTTCCTCATGAAATTGTTTCATAAGCAAGTAAACATTTTTATGGGCATTAAAAATAGAGCTGAATGAGAGGTTTTCCCAAAGTTCATCGCCATCGCCTAATTCACAATACTGGAAACCTTCTGTGTAATAATGTTTTAAAGCATGGAAATAGATATTTCGGTTGTTTGCAAAATCGTCTGCAAAACTATTATCACCTCTATGGCAATCGCTAAATAGTACGAACTTGCTATCATCATCAAAATCAATGATTTTAGCCGTTTCATACGCTTTATTTAGCCTTTTTTTAGAGGAAAACATAGCGTAAATGTAAACAAAATATCATAGTAAGAATGAACTCTTCAGAAGTAAAAATATTCTAAAAAAAATTAATCACTTAGCTTTTCTAAAGCTTCAGGGATAAGTCTTTCAACAAATTTACCATAAGCTTTTTCAGAAGGGTGCAAGCCATCTGAAGCCACTAGGTTCATATCAACTAGTCCATTTCTTGTTATGTCTGTAATGTATACATAACTAATGTTGTTTAGGCTACAGTAGGATTCTGCAAAATCATTATACTTGTCTATACCCTCAGAAATAGTTGTATTCCCCCTTCCAAAAGGAGTGTAAGCATAATCGGGGATAGATACTACAATAAGGTTTGTTTTATCTCCTTTAGCTTTTGTAATAGCTGTATTCACTAGTTTTGGAAATTCAGATTCATAAATAGAAAAAGGACGCCCTTGAAATTGATTGTTTACACCAATTAGTAAGGTGACTAAATCAAAATCTTTTTCTGGATTTTTAGTTTCAATAGCTGAGATTAAGGATGAGGTAGTCCAACCCGTTTTGGCAATAACTTGCAGTTTAAACTCCATACTGTCGTTAAATTTGGATATCAGGTTGCTTTTTAATTGTTCAGGAAATTTACAAGCCTCGCATACGCTTTCTCCAATAGTATAGCTGTCGCCTAATGAAAGAATTTTATATGTTTTCTTGTTTTCTTCATTAGTTACTGTTGGTTCTTCAGTGGATTCTTTATCTGTTTCTTCTCCCTCTTCGGTTTCAGTTTCAGTTTCAGTTTCAGACTCAGTTTTTTCTTCTTCTTCTTCTTCTTCTTCTTCTTCTTCTTCTTCTTCTTGATTTTGTTCAGTGTCCTCAATAATTTCAGAATTCTCAAGGCCTACATCAACTTCAGTATTCCCAGTACATCCAAACCATAAAAAAACACCTAAACTAATATATAGAAAGGCAAGTCTCATTTTCATTTTTTTATTTAAAGATAAGGCTTTGTCATTAAATTATAAAATGAAAAAAGCGCTTCAACTCTGAAACGCTTTTAATAATTACTATTTTTTAATAGGGATGAATTATGGATTTGTGGTCCACAAAGAAGCGCCTTTCAACATAGCTCTTCTTGGTAATTTTAAGCCAGCAACAATCAATTCTGCAAAATCTTCGGGTTGTAAAATGTGTTCTGAACCTTTTTCCATCATATCTAAACCAAGTGTCATGTCAGTCTCTATAGTGCTTGGTGTTAGTGTATTTACTCTAATATTGTTTTTCCTAACTTCTTTCATTAAAGATTCTGACATACCAATAACTGCAAATTTTGAAGCAGAATATCCCGATATATTAGGGTTGCCATTTAAACCAGCGGTCGAAGATACATTAATAATATCGCCTTCATTTTGATTGATGAGATGAGGTAATACTTCTTTAGTTACATAATACATGCCCATTACATTTACCTGTATCATAGCGCTCCATTGCTCAACAGGCATGTCATTGAATGATCCTACTGTGCAGATTCCTGCGTTATTTACCAAAATATCTACTCCACCTAAAGTATCTATTAAATTTTTAATACTTGGTTTTACATCTTCATAATTTCCAACATCAAACACAGCATAAGTAGCTTTTACACCTAGAGCTTCGATTTCAGAGACAACTGCTTTTAATACCTCTTCTGTTCTTCCCGTTATAGCGACATCAATACCCTCTTTTGCAAATGCTAAGGCCGTTGCTTTTCCCAGACCTCTGCCGCCACCAGTTATGATGGCTTTTTTATTTTTTAGATTACTCATTTTTCTGATTTCTAAATAGTATGTATTACTCCTCTGTCCAATAGTCCATCACAACTGCATCAGCAAAAAGCGGCGCATATTTATTAACTAGCTCAATATGCGCTTTATGAAATAAGTATTGTTCTCTAGCATGTTCGTCTTTAAAAGTGATTACAAACGAATGTGTTAATCCTTTGTCATGCTTTTCAGTGCTATCATTTTCACCCCATTCAAAATTTGCTATAGCAGGTATTTCATTTTGAAGATTTACAAAAGCCTGCACAGCTTCTTCAACTTGAGCTTCAGTGGCTTCATCTTTGTATTTTAAATGAACAACATGTTTGATTACTTTGCCTTTTCTGTCGATTTTAGGTGCAACTTTATAGCTGGCTATTTTATGTAAATCCATTCTAAAAGATCCTGCAATAAGGAAGTTATCATCGCCTATTTTATGCGATCTCAAACCGTAATAAATAGAGAAACCCGTTTCTAAATAATTTATTGGGCTTAGAATACCTTCTTTATCCAATTTGAGCAATTGAATACTAGCATCATCTCTTGTTCCCACTGCCAAAACAGCTTCGTTATTATCAGTTGAAACAATTTCAATTCTGGTTTGTCCTTGTAGTTTTGTGTTTTCATCATCTTTTAAAACAAAATGTGGGATTAAAGCCCCTTTTTTATTCACTTTAAAAACACTAACACCATCACCGTGATAAACAAAGTCTGGTCTTTTAATAAAACCACCTCTCTTGTAATATTTATGATGTCTGTGACCAACCACCACATAATGATTTCCATCTAAAGTTGCACCGGTTACGGGGTATGCACCAGTTAAATATCTGTCGGTGGTATTGTCACTAATATTATTGACGTTTTTGAAATTACCGTTTTCATAAACTCTAAAGCTGCTTACGCCATTATCTTGAAATCCGCTTGTGTATAAAAAGGTCTTACCGTTAATTTTATGGACAAACATGCCAATAATACCATCGGTATGGATATTATCATCGTCTTTTATTGACATAACATGGTCTAGTTTTCCATCATCTTGTATTTTAAAACAAGTTAAGCCAGGTGTTTTTTCTAAACCACCAACAAATAGATATGATGATTTTTTCATGTGAACCACTTGTAAAGTAATGGCAACACCAATGTGCGTTTCATCAGTGTCTTCAACTAGTGCAACCCGCTCCAATGAACCGTTATCTAATATTTTAAAAGTCTCAACTACATTGCCATGTTTGTTTCCAATGAATAAAAAATCGGTACCGTTAATATTGTCAGCAACCATACCTCTAGCAGGTCCTTTTTTCATGTGTAATTCATGATTACTAATTGGGGTAAGTATCCCATCTTTATTTAAACTGTAAACATCGACATTGCCTATACCGCCGGCATATACATAATGAGAACCATCTTTTTCATAACTTGTAACAGAAACCGTGTTTTTACCAGATATACCCTTGAAATCTTTTCGATATAGCATTAAGTCTTCAGAAGTCTGCGCTAAACAGAGTTGAGATATAAACAAAGTGCTTATTAAAATGTAACGTTTTATAATGTTCATGTTTTAAACTTTTAAGATTATTCTAGAATTACTTTAGCTCCTGTTTGTGCTGCTTCTCGGTCTTGATCAATTGAGCCCCCACTTACGCCAATAGCTCCAATAACGGTACCGTTTTCGTCTATAATAGGTACACCTCCAGGGAAGGTTATTAATCCGCCGTTTGAATGTTCTATATTATAAATAATACCTCCAGGTTGTGTTAATTCCCCTAATTTTCCTGTGTCTATATCAAAATAACGTGCTGTTTTTGCTTTTTTTATGGCTACGTCAATACTTCCTAAGTATGAACCATCCATACGGATAAATGCTTTTAAGTTAGCACCTGCATCAACTACAGCAATATTCATTTTGGTTCCTTGATCTTCAGCTTTCTTTTTTGCTGCTAGTAAAACTTCCATAGCTTCTTCATGCGTAAGGTCGTTTGAAATTTGCGCCTGAGCCGAGAAAAAACTTATCACAAAAAAAAGGATGCAAATAGATAATTGTGTTTTTAAATTCTTCATTTAAGATAGTCTTTTGAATTTTGCCCAAAGGTCTTATTTTAAAATTTTAGAAAGGTTGAACTTGTTCAACAAATTATAAAACTTATTTTTTGGAACGCTTAATTTTGCTTAAAAATTCGTGGGTAATGCCCAAATAGCTTGAGGTTTGCCTGTCGGTAAGTTTTGAGGCGATTTTCGGGTAATTTTCAATAAAGTGTATATAGCGTTCTTGGGCTGTTAAACTGTGGTTTCTTATTAGCCGGCGTTGCCACGCAACTATGGCTTTTTGAGACATGATTCTAAATAATTTTTCGACTATAGGAACTGACTCATAAAGCGCAAGTTTGTCCGTTCTACTAATGAGGAGGACCTGACTGTCTTCTAATGCTTGAATGTTCAAGTGAGATGGGGTTTGATTCATAAAGCTATCTATGTCCATGAGCCACCAATCTTTCGAAGCAAAATGAAGTACGTTTTCATTACCTTTTTTGTCGATGGTGAATACCCTAAAACAACCCTCTAATACAAAACCTTCAAATTTATAGATGTCTCCTTGCGTTAATAAAAATTCTTTCTTTTTTATATATTTAGGCTCAAAAAAACTACAAATAGTATCAAGATCTTTACTATTAATTCGAACATGTTTTTTTATGTTTTCTTTGAGTAAACGGTGTGACATTTTAGAATACGTTAAGCGTCGAACTAAAGTATAGTATTTTATTGAAATTTGAAAAACCAAGAGAAGAAGACTTTAATTGTAAGTTTATGTTATCTCCATATAAGCTTCAAGTTTTTTAAAAAAGAACACAATTAATTTCAAGAGGTCTCTGAAAACAAGAAATAAAAAAAGCCCCATGATAGGGGCTTTTTCATTATCTAAATTAAAGACCTATTTTTTGTATAATGGGTCTACTCCTATTGTTCCAACCAGACGATTTAAATAATCAGACGATTTAACATCGTTATATAATTTTCTAGTGGCATCAAGGCGTGCATTTAATTGCATGTCTTCCACCAAAATATCATTATAAGAATCGTTTATAAATGATTCTAAGTAGTCAATCTGAGAACCATAATATGTAATATCCTTTTGTTGTTTTAATGCTAATCTCTCTTTGTACCAATCTGTGCTTAATACATAGTCTCTGTCAAAATATTTTCTTAATTCTGGATCACTAATGTCCTTACCTTCGTAATTTCCATAAGCCATAATATTTAGTAGAATTTTCAAAGGAGGAATGGCTGCTTCAATACTTCCATCTTTAAAATAGTTTAGCGCCACTTTTTGTTGTGCTTCAACTATGTTCGCTATACCATCAACATAATCTTCTAAATTTTGTAGTTCTGGTTTTAGCATACGCTCATTGAATACTGCTGTAGGCTCATCAAACAATCTATTTAAACAAAGTAATGAGAATGTTTTCGTTATTCTATAACCTAAACGGCTCGCTAATACTTTCTCTCCGTTATGCTCGAAATCTTCAATTTTTTCTAAAGATCCGTTGGCAATTAAATTATTAGGATCTCTATCTTCGGGTGCCATTCTGGCCCAAATTTCTGGGATTAATAAACTCACATCATGGTCAATCTTGTTTTCTACACCTACATACCCAGCAGCGGTACTAAATCCATTAGATTCTGTTAAGATATGCGATAGTAAGGCATTGTTTAAATCTGTTGTTGGTGTCAACATATTAAACGGAGCTTTAGTTAATGCGCCTTCAGATCCAGCTCCGGTAGTTGATGGCGATTTACCTGTTAAACTACAAATAAAGTCCATAAATAATTCGGGAGTTTCCTGATAATGTATTGGGTTGTACACCGCTAATGGTCTTATGCCCGCTTCTCTATCTGCTGGGTTGTTCCTTCTACCTGGTAAAACGGCATTCACAGTATGAATTACAGGATCACTAAGTTTTATCTTTCTCTTTAAGCGAACACCCATATCCGAGATGTACGAGGCTTCGGTTTCATGATAAAATCTATTTGGTTCTAAATAACGAGGGTTTTTAGTTGGTAAACCATCTTCTATAATTCTGGGGTGAGATGGTAATACAAACTGTATGTTCTCGTCATCGCTATCAATAATTTCCTTTATAAAGTCTTGAACTGGCTGGGTGTATTTGTCATAACTAATGGTGTCTTCATAAATTTCAATAGCATCTTTTTTAGTTAACATTTCATAATTGGTTAAGAATCTACCATTTGAAATAATATCTAGCTCAGCACCTTTGTCATATCCTCTAACGATAGCCTCATCTGGTCTTTGGAATAAATGAGCTTCACAGTTAACAAGAACTTTTACACTCTCATTTGTGTATTCTGGATTTAGATCTTTAAACTGATTTCTTGGAAGGGTGATTGAAGCAGAAATGTCATCTTCAGTTTGAATTTTTTCACTAGCTGAAAAATCAGAGCGTAACTTGTTAAGCATCCAATTGCCTTGTTGATTGAATCCTATACGAACATAACTACCCACAACAGGGTTATTGTTGTATAACAGAGATGTACCTTTAACCCCATTGATAATATCAACACTCATTAAATCTTTCCAGTTAAGGTTAGCGCCGTGAGCCTGTCTAAATAAGCGTTTTACGAATAAAACTAGCGAACGTATATGTACCGGAATATTTTCTAGCCATTTATTAAATTCATCTGAGTTTTCGTCAGAAGGAGTTAATAGTTTTACAACCGAACCTAAAGTTCTTTTTTCACTTAAGAATGATCTTGACTTTGGTCTGTTAGGGTCTTTGATTTTCCATCTGGTGGAGTAATCGAACTCGATAATTTCATCAGCTTTCTTAAAGTCTTCCTCTATGTTGTGAATATTAAACCTAGCATAAGTGATCGCATTTTGCATAGATTTAGAAATCTCAGATTTACCACCTCCTGAAACTGTACAAGGTTTATGGCAAAATACACCTTCTGGATAGGTCTCTATAATACGCCACAAATTGATAGACTTGTGTTTTTCTAACCTTAGTTTGTTACCAGATGGATGGATATAGGTTTTAAAAGGTGATAACTTTAGTTTTTGCTCCTTGCCCTTATAATTCCAAGTAATGCTATTCGTATTGGTATTAAAGTAAGACGATTCTGGAATGTAAACGATATTTGGGTATTTATTATCTATTGCATAGTTTTCAGGTTTAATAGTAATGCGTTCTCCTAATAGGGTTTTTACATCTTCGAAGGTATGGTCTAAGCCATAATACTGATTGTAGTCCTTGCAATTTACCGTGTCACCCATAACTCGTCTAGCATAAGCAATGGCGCCCCCAGCATGCTCTTCTTCCAGCATTCCATAAAGGTTTGCAGAATAACTTATTTGGGTTTTAATTTCTTTTTTAGAATACCCATAATAGTTATCGGCAATTAAAGTAATAACTACACCACTTTCATCTCTACATGTAATTTTAAACGCACCTCCATTATTGTAAAGTTCATTCTCTTCTATCCAACACATGCCATCTCTTTTCTGACGATCTGTTGCATCATCAAAATGAGGAAGGCCCACATCTTTCTTTTTGAGCTTTAATAAATGTGGCGCAAGAATAATACATCCCGTATGGCCCGTCCAATGCTCTGGATCGAGAGCGGCGTCGTTATGTGCTAAATTAGGATTTCCTGCATTACCAAAAATGTTTTCAACAAAATCTAAATTACTTACCAACGACCCTGGAGCAAAGAATCTCACTTCTAATCTTTTTTCGCTAACAACACCTTTCACCTCTGGGCATACAACAGGTCTTAAAAGCATAGAAACCATGGTTTTGGCTTTCTCTTCTTGGTTAGATGTGAATGGGAGTGTATTTAAATCATCTGTAGGTTTAAAGGCTTCATTGATAAAATGTGCCAAAACTACTTTAGGAACTTCTTTTTTGTCTAAGGGAACAGGTAAAGGACCTTCAACTATATGAAAAGTACCCTTGGTTGTTCTTTTATCGTGCAAAGGGTTATTTAAAATCCCTTGTTTAAGTCGTTTCGAATTTACTAAATCGCTTTCAAAAGAATTACCATCTGGAGGTAAACTTGCCTCTCTTGCTTGTCCTTTTTTAGATAGAATTAAGGTGTTGTTAGGAAGTTTAGTTGGCTTGCCAATTGAAACGTCTTTTAAGTAAGTGTCAATAAAATTCTGAATTCTTGAATCGGCAGGAGATAAGTGATTTGCTAAAAGTCTTGATTTTTCTCGGAGACTCATTATAAGGGCTCGGGTAGTTTTTTCGAACTCAGGGTCGCAAAATTTTTCTTGGCTATCTTCTTTGTCTTTAAAAATGGGCTGTCCTATGGCAGCTAATTGTAAATTGATAAACTGAATAATGTCTTTTCTTGATTCTTGCATGATATTTAAAAGTTAGAATACCGATAGTATTCAGGTTCAGAGGCAAAGTTATAATGAGATAGGCGTAAAAAACCTGTCAAAAGTCAGTCTTCCTTATAATTTTTTAAGAAAACGTTTGCGTAAAAGGGGCGTAGAAAAGGCTTATTTAAAAGCATTTAGCCCAGTAATGTCTAATCCAGTAATAAGTAAATGGATATCGTGTGTGCCTTCGTAAGTAATTACGCTTTCAAGGTTCATAGAATGCCTCATAATACTGTATTCTCCAGTAATGCCCATACCTCCTAAAATTTGCCTAGCTTCTCGTGCAATATTTATAGCCATTTCGACATTATTGCGTTTTGCCATTGAAATTTGAGCTGAAGAGGCTTTGCCATCATTTCTTAAAACTCCAAGCCGCCAAGTTAAAAGTTGCGCCTTGGTAATTTCGGTAATCATTTCAGCTAATTTTTTCTGTTGTAGTTGAAACTGGCCAATAGGTTTGCCGAATTGCTGACGTTCTTTACTATATCTCAAGGCTGTGTCATAACAATCCATAGCTGCTCCAATAGCTCCCCAAGCAATGCCATATCTGGCAGAATCTAAACATCCAAGGGGTGCGCCTAAGCCAGATTTATTGGGTAGTAAATTCTCTTTTGGAACTTTAACATTATCGAAAATGAGTTCTCCAGTAGCCGAAGCTCGTAATGACCATTTACTGTGAGTTTCAGGAGTTGAGAATCCTGCCATACCTCTTTCAACAAGAAGCCCATGAATACGTCCATTTTCATCTTTAGCCCAAACTACAGCAACTTGCGCAAAGGGCGCGTTACTAATCCACATTTTAGCTCCGTTTAATAAATAATGGTCGTCTTTATCCTTAAAATTTGTAGTCATGCCACTAGGATTACTACCATGGTCTGGTTCGGTTAATCCAAAACAGCCTATCCATTCGCCGCTTGCTAATTTTGGTAAGTACTTTTTGCGTTGCGCGTCATTTCCATATTTCCATATAGGATACATAACTAATGATGATTGTACAGAGGCCGTACTTCTAATACCAGAATCACCGCGTTCAATTTCCTGCATAATTAATCCATATGAAATTTGATCCAACCCAGCGCCTCCATATTCCATGGGAATGTATGGACCAAAAGCACCAATTTCGGCTAAACCCCTTATAATTTGTTTTGGAAATTCTGCTTTTTGGGCATAGTCTTCAATAATAGGAGATATTTCGCGTTTTACCCATTCGCGTGCTGCACCTCTAACTAATTTGTGTTCCTCGGTAAGTAATTCATCTAAGTCGTAATAATCTGGAGCTTCAAATAGGTCTGGTTTCATAAAGACTAAATTAAAGAGGTTTAAAGAAAATAATTAACAAAAAACTGTTTTTGTTGTCAAATCATCAATTTTATCTCTCAAATTTAATTAATCTTTATCAAATTCGTTACATTTTTAAATAAAAATCTTTGGTTAATTCAACGTATTCTGGAGTGTATTCATGTCTGCCAATTTCAATAGTTAAGAAGCTTATGTTAATAGCGCTTTCGCGGAAAGAGAACTCTATTAAACTGCGTTTGATTTCAGATGATGGTTGACCTTTAACGCGAAGTATTCTATTAGGAAATAGTTTCATGTTTTTAGCTTTATCTATAAAATGGGCTTCTTCTTTGAACGGAATGATAACAGAAAATGTCCCATGGTCTGATAATAATACAGAAACGCTTTTAATTAAGTGATCAAAAGGCATCGCATCTTGAAAGCGCGCTAAATCACGTTGGCTGTTTTCGGTTTTGTAACTTTCGGAATAAAAGGGAGGATTACAGATAATCAGGTCATAGGAGTCTTCAATTTCATCGCTGAAATCTTGGAGGGAGGCATGATAACAAAAAAGGCGATCTCCCCAGGGCGACTGTTCAAAATTATTTACACATTGTTCATAAGCTTGGTCTTCAATTTCAAGGGCGTCAATAACTTCTGATTGACTACGTTGTGCCATCATAAGAGACAATATACCCGTTCCAGCTCCAATATCTAAAATTGAGAAAGGCTGATTTTTTAAAGATGCCCATGCGCCTAATAGCACGCCATCTGTGCCAATTTTCATAGCACATTTATCTTGGTTTACTTCAAAATGTTTAAACGAAAATGATGTTGAAGACATAGGTAATAATTGGAGTTCAAAACTAGTGAATTAAGGCTAAATTTTAAGTGTAGGAGAATAAGGAATTTCATGGTGAATTAACTTTCGTGAAAATTTAACATCATTTGGGCATGGATAATTTCGATTAATTTAGTATCTTAATATTCTGATTACAAACAAACTAAACGTGATTATGTCGATCTTAAAACCCCAAGATTATGAAAAACTCAAAACTAATTATCTCCCAATTAAATGAGCTCTTGGCTCTAAATTATTATGCGGAAAAAATTTATTTGGACGCTTTAAATGAAGTTAAAAACGATTATTTAAAACACTTTTGCAGGGCAATGGCCTTTGAACGAAATGAGTTCTGCAGGTATATAGGGGCCGAAATTATTCAGCAAGGCGGAGAGCCCAAGTACCCAGACCATATACGACATAAGTCCGATATATTGTGGTCTAATTTTAAATATACGGTATGTGTTAATGATAATAAAGCCCTAGTCGATGAGCTTATTAGAATTAAAACCTGGAGTATAGATAAATATGAGGAAAGTTTGAATAAAGTGGATTTTCCTGAGAGTATTGTAAATGTACTTTTAAAGCAGAAAACTGTGCTTGAAAAAAGCTTAATTTCTGTAAAGTCAAACCAAGATGCTTTTAGTCAATTTTTACGCATGGCAAATTAAAATTTGTTGTTTTGATTATGGTGTAAGTAGTTTTACGTCAGGTTGTTGTGTTAAAATTTTAAGAAAACCATAGATGAATTTACGTTAAAATAGTCTAAATTTTATTAAACTCTGTTAAATAAAATTCCCTCACAATAATCCATTTTATTTTTGCAAAGGGAAAGTATAATATTTGATGTACATCAAATATTGTGATTCGGCTAAAAATAATGAGTTATGAAAAGATTAGGGCGTATTTTGGAGAAAATGAATGATTTATTGATCATGAATGGGGAAGCAGAAAAAATATATTTTGAGCTTGTCGAGGATACAATTGAGAAAGATTTAAAAGCTACTTTTAGAGAAAGCGGGTTTGAAAGAAATGAGTTCTCAAAAGATTTAAAGTTAGAGATTTTGAAGCTTAATGGGGAACCTAATTATTCTGAGAATAGAAGAAGTGATTTATATAAATACTGGATGAACCTGAGAAATCTTCTGTTGTTTGAAGATGAAAAAAATTTGCTTCAAGAAGTTTGTAATTTAAAGGCCTTGAGTATTAAAAAATATAATGAGTTGTTGAGCGAAATGAGTTTACCGCTTTCTACCTGTAAAATGTTAATTAGACAACGAGATATTATTGAACAAGGTATGGTTGCTCTCCAAAGACATAAGGAGGCTTTTGTGGTTTAATTAGCTTTAAAAGCTACTTGTTATAAATTATTATTTTTTTTAAAGATATAAATCGATTAACCCTTCTGGTGTTTTAACTAAAATAGTTTTATTGTCTCTATCAACTTTTTCTATGAACTCATCATTCATAGGAATTAATATCTCTGTACCATCGCGATCAATTTCAAAAAGAGCCTGTGCAGTAGAGTCATTTATGCTTTTTATAATGCCAACTTCTCCAAAGTTTTTATCATTAATGGTAAAGCCTATAACTTCATGAAAGTAAAACTTGTTGCCCTCAAGTTTGGGGAGTAAATCTAGAGGTAGGTATAATCCACTTTTCATAATAGCATCAGCATCTGCTTCAGCATCAACATCTTCGAATTTTATACGTAATAATTCTGATTTGTGTAGTTGTGAATTTTCTATAAAAAAAGGAACTAGGTTGTTTCTTAATTCTAAAAAGATAGCATCTAGATGTTCGTAAATTTCTGGTTGATCGGTATCTAGTTTAGCTAATACTTCGCCTTTAAAGCTATATTTTTTTACAATTTTACCAAGGTAGAAACAATCTTCTTTTTTCATGACAATTATTTTGTTATCCTGAGCTTGTTTCAGGATCTTATATCTTTCAGTTTTATATGTGATACTGAAATAATTCAGCATTATGCAAAATTGTTTTGCATAAAAAAACTCCGATATTTCTATCGGAGCTTAAAAGTATAAAAAAATATTTTTTATTCTTCTTCGTTTGAAGCTTCAGCAGTAGGAGCTTCTTCTTCAGCTACTTCTTCTTCAACTATAGGAGCTGCAGCAGCAATTCTCGCTTCATTTACAGCTTTTTCGGCTGCTAGTGCTTCCGCTTTAGCTTTAGCATCAGCTTCAGATAAACCATCAGCTTTAGCTTGAATCTTACCTGTTTTTTCTTCTAACCAAGCAGCGAATTTAGCTTCAGCTTGCTCTTCAGTTAAAGCGCCTTTTCTAACACCACCTGCAAGATGATTTTTTAATAAAGCACCTTTGTAAGATAATAAAGTTTTAGCAGTATCAGTTGGTTGTGCACCATTCTGCAACCATGTTACAGCACCATCAACATTTAATTCAACAGTTGCTGGGTTTGTGTTTGGATTGTAGATACCTAATTTCTCTAAGTATTTACCATCTCTTTTTGAACGTGCATCGGCTGCAACGATCCAGTAAAAAGGTTTTCCTTTTTTACCATGTCTTTGTAATCTAATCTTTACTGGCATAATAATTAATTAGTTGAGGTTCACGACCTCGGTTATTAATGAGAGCGCAAATATACTACATTTTTTGAATTACAATAGCTTTTTTTGTTTTGAAATGTTAATTTTTAATCGCTGAATATCAGTAAGTTAAAAATCTAGAATAATAAACAAACAGGACTTGGCATATCTATCGAATATAAAAAAGATAATTTACCAGTTTCAGTGTTAATTTTAAACACCGAAATATTGTCACTTTTTCTGTTCGCCACTAAAAGAAATTTACCTGTTGGATCTAGTGTAAAGTTTCTAGGCCAATCACCATAAACAGACATATTTTGAATACGTTCTATAGTGCCGTCTTCTGTATTTCGTTTAAAAACAGCAATAGAATTTTCGCCTCTGTTGGAACCATAAAGGAAACGCTCGTCTTTAGATAAATGAATGTCCGCACAAGAAATTTGTCCTTTGTAATCATCATCTAAAGTGCTATCGAAATCAATTTGCTCAAACCTTTTTTTTGTTTTCTTAACTGATGTTATAGAGCCACCATATTCATTTATTATATAGATGTATTGGTCGTCTTTAGTTAAAACAAAATGTCTAGGACCAGGATTACCTTCCATTTTAACAATACTATCAGATTTTAGCTTGTATTTATCCCCGTCTAGTTCATAATGGTAAACAGCGTTATTACCTAAATCAGCAACGTATAAATCATTTTCATGAAATTGCGCAGAGTGAGCTCTTGCTGGTTTTTCACCTTTGTTGTGGTTAAAAACTTGAGATGCCTCACCAAGATACCCGTTTTCTTTTATTGGGTAAATAGAAACGGTACCCGCACCATAATTAGAAACTACAATTTTAGAACCTTCTTTATTTATAGCAATATGGCATGGGCCTTTACCATTACTACTCATACGTGTTAGAAGTGATAAGCTTTTATCTTCATTTATTTTATAAGAAGATACAAACCCAGACCCATTAACAGAATACATAAACTTTCTATCTGGAGCGTATGTTAAAAACGACGGATCGTCTGCATGAATAACTAGTTTTTTATTATTTAACACTCCGGTTTCAGTGTTAAAATTTAGCTTGTAAATTCCTTTACTATCTCGTTTTGTATAAGTTCCAACATAAAGATCAATGTTTTGAGCTTTAGAACTCAAAAAAACAAATGTAAATCCAAAAAATAACAGTTTGAGTCTCATAAAATAGTTTTGATAAGAGATTCAAAAGTATTGTTTTTAAATTAAATAAGTTTGTTTACAATTGTTTATAACTTCATTTTAAAAAAGTACAAATTCTACCTATTTTTATATGCTCGACATTTGTGATTAAGCAAATAAACGATTCAACAGATAAACATAAAGAATGTACTTAATTTTCGATACAGAAACTACCGGATTACCAAAGCGTTGGGATGCCCCAATTACAGATACCGACAACTGGCCAAGATGTATTCAAATTGCGTGGCAACTCCACGATGGTATGGGTAACTGTGTTGAAAGTCAAGACTATTTGGTGCAACCAGAAGGGTTTAATATCCCCTATGATGCAGAGAAAATTCACGGTATTTCTACGGAATTAGCTCAGGAGCAAGGTGTGCCTTTAGCCGAGGTTTTAGAAAAGTTTAATGAAGCCTTAGGGAAGACCAAATTTGTAGTTGGTCAAAACGTGAAGTTCGATTTGAATATCATGGGCGCAGAATTTGTGCGTGAAGCTGTTGAAAACCCATTACAAGAACTTCCTGTATTAGATACTTGTACCGAACATACTGCGGGTTTATGTCAGATTCCGGGAGGGCGCTATGGTAAATTTAAATTACCAACGCTTACAGAATTACATGAGTTTTTATTTAATGTACCGTTTTCTGAAGCTCATAACGCAACTGCTGATGTAGAGGCCACTACACGTTGTTTTTTAGAGTTGATTCGTTTAGGCGAATACACAAAAGAACAGCTAGATGTTGAGCCAGATTATTTTGAGAATTTCAAAAAAGAGAATCCCGATACTATTCAGCTTATTGGATTAAAGCACATCAATCTTAAAAAGGAGAGTGCTAAAATTCAAGCGCGTTTACAAAAAGCTGAGTCGGGAATTTCTTCGGAAGATATCAAGCAAAACGCATCAGATTTAGTTGATGTAGATTTTGTGCATCTTCATAACCATTCACAATTTTCGGTATTACAATCTACAATGAGTGTGTCTGATATTGTTGCAGCAGCAGGAGAGCATAATATGTCTGCCGTAGCGCTTACAGATCATGCGAACATGATGGGTGCATTTCATTTTGTAAATGCTGTAAACAAATTTAATGGAGGTGTAAAAGCAAAAATAGCCGAGGCAGAAGAAAAAGGAGAAACTACAGATGCAAAATTGATAAAGCCTATTGTTGGTTGTGAGTTTTTTGTTTGTGAAGATCATACTGATAAAACCAGAAAAGACAACGGTTATCAAATTGTACTCTTGGCTAAAAATAAAAATGGCTATCATAATTTGGCAAAATTATCATCACACGCCTTTGTTGATGGGTTTTATTATTTGCCAAGAATTGATAAAAAACTGATTCAGCAGTATAAAGAAGATATTATTGTTCTTACAGGAAATTTATACGGAGAAGTCCCTAGTAAAGTTTTAAATATTGGTGAGAATCAAGCAGAGGAAGCTTTACTTTGGTGGAAAGAAGCCTTTGGAGATGATTTATATGTGGAGCTGATGCGTCACAATCAAGAGGATGAAAATCGTGTAAATCCAACTCTGATAAAACTCGCCAAAAAACATGATGTAAAATTAATTGCATCAAATAATACGTATTACAGAAAACAAGAAGATGCTAATGCACATGATATTTTATTATGTGTAAAAGATGGTGAAAAACAAACCACACCAATTGGTAGAGGACGAGGCTATCGCTACGGATTACCAAATCAAGAGTATTATTTTAAGTCGCCTGAGGAAATGAAAACATTGTTTCAGGATGTGCCTGAAGCGATTTTGAATGTACAGGAGGTTGTTGATAAAGTTGAAGCTTTTCAACTGGCGCGAGATGTACTATTACCTGCTTTTGATATTCCGGATGAATTTAAGCATGATGAAGATTTAGCTGATGGCGGCAAACGAGGGGAAAATGCTTATTTAAAGCATTTGGTCTACGAAGGTGCAAAAAAACGTTACAGTGAACCATTATCAGAAGAAGTTACTGAACGCTTAGATTTTGAGTTGAACGTTATTGAAAATACAGGGTATCCCGGATATTTCTTAATTGTTGAAGATTTTATTCGAGAAGCCAGGAACATGGATGTGTCTGTGGGACCAGGGCGTGGTTCTGCTGCTGGTTCTGTAGCAGCATATTGTTTATGGATTACTAATATTGATCCTCTTAAGTACGATTTGCTTTTTGAGCGTTTCTTGAATCCAGATCGTATTAGCATGCCCGATATTGATATCGATTTTGATGATGAAGGTAGAGGTCGTGTCATGGACTATGTTATTGAAAAATATGGTGCTAATCAGGTGGCTCAAATTATTACTTATGGTACCATGGCTGCAAAATCGTCTATTCGAGATACAGCACGTGTATTAGATTTGCCATTATTTGATGCCGATAGAATTGCGAAATTGATTCCTAATATGTCTAAGCTGAATAAGATTTTTGGTTTAGATGAAAAAGAACTCGGAAAGAAATTTAGAGCTGAAGATTTAGAAAAAGTCAACGAACTTTTAAATATTGCTGATGGTTCAGATTTACAAGCTGAAACTGTAAACCTAGCTAAAACACTAGAAGGATCGGTAAGAAATACAGGAATTCATGCCTGTGGTGTGATTATTACTCCAGACGATATTACCAAATTCGTTCCTGTATCTGTGGCGAAAGATTCTGATTTGTATGTTACTCAGTTTGATAACTCGGTGGTAGAAGATGCAGGATTATTGAAAATGGATTTCTTGGGATTAAAAACGCTGACTTTAATTAAAGACACCGTTAAAATCGTAAAAGCAAAACATGATATTCAATTAGACCCTGAAAGTTTTCCATTAGATGATGAGGAGACCTATGCTTTATTCCAGCGAGGAGAAACTGTTGGGGTATTTCAGTATGAATCTCCCGGAATGCAAAAACACCTTCGCGATTTAAAGCCAACGGTGTTTGAAGATTTAATTGCGATGAATGCCTTGTATCGTCCGGGACCAATGGAATATATTCCAAGTTTCGTTCGAAGAAAACATGGAGATGAAGAGATTGAGTACGATTTACCAGCAATGGAAGAGTACTTAAAAGAAACTTACGGAATTACGGTATACCAAGAGCAAGTGATGTTATTGTCACAAAGTTTAGCAGACTTTACCAAGGGTGAAGCCGATGTACTTCGTAAGGCGATGGGTAAAAAGCAAATTGCGGTACTTGATAAAATGAAACCAAAATTTATTGAGCAGGCAAGTGCTAATGGGCATGATGCTAAAGTTTTGGAGAAAGTATGGAAAGATTGGGAGGCCTTTGCAAGTTATGCCTTTAATAAATCGCACTCCACATGTTATGCGTGGATTGCTTACCAAACGGCTTATTTAAAAGCACATTACCCTGCGGAATATATGGCTGCGGTACTGTCTAATAATATGAATGATATTAAGCAGGTTACTTTCTTTATGGAAGAATGTAAACGTATGAAATTGGACGTTTTAGGACCAGATGTTAATGAAAGTTACTATAAGTTTTCGGTAAATAAGGATGGTGCGGTACGTTTTGGAATGGGTGCTATAAAAGGTGTTGGTCATGGTGCGGTAATGACGATTGTTGATAATAGAAAAGAAGATGGTCATTACAGTTCTATTTTTGATTTTGCAAAGCGTATTGACTTGAGAGCAGCCAATAAAAAAGCATTTGAAAATTTAGCTTATGCTGGCGGATTTGATGGTTTTGGAGATATACATCGTGGACAATATTTTCATGATGATGGCGATGGGATTACCTTTTTAGAAAAGGCTATTAAGTTTGCACAGAAGTATAAAGAGAATAAGAATTCTGCGCAGATTGATATGTTTGGAGAACAAAGTAGTGTACAGTTTTCTGAACCCGAAGTACCACCATGTGAAGAATGGGGTACCATGAGAACTTTAAGTAAAGAACGTGAAGTTGTTGGAGTATACATTTCAGGACATCCTTTAGATGATTTTAAAACCGAAATGAAAACCTTTTGTAATGCTACGGTTGGAATGTTTAATCATTTAGAACCTTATGTAAATCGGGAGTTAGTATTTGGAGGTGTAGTTACCGATGTGCAACATCGTGTAAGTAAACAGGGTAAAGGTTGGGCTATGTTTACTATTGAAGATTATACAGATAGCTACGAGTTTAGAATTTTTGGAGAGGAGTATTTAAAGCAAAGGCATTTTTTATTGCAGAATAATTTTGTGTTTGTAAAGAGTTTTGTTCGTGAAGGTTGGACAAATAAAGATACTGGTAAAAAGAGTGACCCTAGATTACAATTTAATAGTTTTCAGCTACTGCATGATGTGATGGAACAATATGCTAAAAAGCTATCTATACAAGTTGATATAAAAGATTTAGACGAACAGAAAATAATGGCTTTAAAAGAGTTGTTGCATATGCACCCTGGGAATCAAGCCTTAAATTTCTTGGTATATGATACCAAAGAAAAAATGAAGTTAACAATGCCTAGTAGAAGGCAAAAAGTGAAGGTGTCTCAAGAGTTGTTGAATGGTTTGGAGGCACAGGATGTTCGGTTTAAGTTGAATTGATGCGTCATTCTGAGCTTTTTCATTAGAAAAAAAGTTTGAGAATTTGTTTGGCGATGACTTCGAGTTCTGATTTTTTATTTTCCCAGATTGTTATGTCGTGCCTCCTTATAATGACGCTTTTAATTAAACTCTACTATCCAAATAATCGCCTAAACGACCTAATTTATCATCCCAGAATTGTTCATAGAATTTTAACCACTTTGTAACTTCTTTTAGTTCTTTAGGGTTGGCATTGCAAAAACGTTCTCTTCCTTGGGAATCGATATATACCAAACCTACTTCTTCTAAAGTTTTAATGTGTTTGGTAACACCTTGTCTGGTCATGTCAAACTGATTTGAGATTTGTGTAATTGATAATGCTGAACTAGCAATAACCAAGGCATGAAAAATATCACGCCTTGTTGGATCTGCAATGGCTTTAAATAGTTTGGTTATTTTATCCTGCATTAACTTCTTCTTTTAAATAGGAGGTTAAGCCAGAAATACAATTGTCCCATCCGCCATTAAAACTTTCGAACATGGTTATTGCTGTTTCGCCGGCATAGTTTGTAATGCCAGAATGTTCTAAATTTAGTTTCGTGCCGTTTTTGGTTGATGTTAACTCCCATGTTACTGTAGTTTCGGTTTTTGTATCGGCAACTACCCAGGTGTAAACAAGCTTATAAGGATTTGCATTTTTAATCTCGCCGTGAATTATAGTACAGCCTTTTTCGTTTGGTTCTGCTGTAAAGGTGTATTTGTATCCTTGCTCTGCTTTAAAATCAGCCTTAATAAACCATGTCGAGATTTCTTCGGCTTTGGTTATAGCATTCCAGACTTGGTCTATGTTGTGATTAAATAAGACTTCTTTTTTGATTGAATCTTTCATAATTATTCTATTTTAAAATTTATATGCAACTTTACGGTTGCTAAACTAAAATAAATATTCTGTATATGCAACTTTTTAGTTGCTTAATTTAAATTTTTTAATTGAATTCGGTATTGCGCCAGGGATAGAAGTGGTAGCTTTTGACGAGGCGAGCATCGAGTCAAAACTATTAACGGATAGCCCGACCCTTGTGGTGGCGCCCAAAAAAATGAAATAAAACCAATTGATGCCATTATAGGGAAAACAAATTGTTGATTTGTAAGCTTTCGAGAATATTTTGACTAATTTTGTGTTAATAAATTAAGAACACATTAAAATATAAATATTATGGCATTAGAGATAACGGATGCGACGTTTGAAGAAGCGGTTTTAAAAAGTGATAAACCGGTATTAGTTGATTTTTGGGCAGCTTGGTGTGGGCCTTGTAGAATGGTTGGACCAATTATTGAACAAATTAGCGACGAGTATGATGGTAAAGCTGTAGTAGGTAAAGTAGATGTTGATGCTAACCAAGAGTTTGCTGCTAAATATGGTGTGCGTAACATTCCAACTGTTTTGGTTTTTCAAAACGGAGAAGTTGTTGGTAGACAAGTTGGTGTAGCGCCAAAGACTGCATATACTGAAGCTATAGACGGTTTGCTATAAGACACAATAAATTATAGAAAAAGAAAAATGAAAAGGTTTGCCGTTTTGGTGAACCTTTTTTTATTTTAGACTAAAATTTAAATTTATGAGCGAAATAAACAAAGTGCAAGAAGCCATTGATAGTAAATTGATAGAGCAACGAAAAGTGTTTTTGTGGGGGCAGGTAGATGATGCATCGGCCAAACATGTTATAGATAGATTATTATATTTAGATGCTTTGGATACTAAAGATATCCATTTATATATAAACAGCCCTGGAGGTTATGTAACTTCTGGATTTGCTATTTACGATTGTATTAAATCTTTAAACAGTGAGGTGTCTACAATTTGTACTGGTTTTGCAGCGTCAATGGGGTCAATAATTTTATCGGCTGGTGTAAAAGGGAAACGGTTTATTCAGCGGCATGCGCGTGTGATGATTCATCAGCCAAGTGGTGGAGCAAGAGGTCAGGCTAGCGATATTGAAATTACGGCTAAAGAGATTGTACTTACTAAGGAATTGAGTGCTCAAATACTTGCCGATAATTGTGGGCAAACCTTTGACAAAGTGATGAAAGATTTTAATCGCGACCATTGGATGGGTGCAGATGAATCTGTGGCCTATGGGATCGTAGATGCTGTGATATAGTTATTTAATTTAACAAGATATGAGAGGTCTAGATTTTACTAAACCTCTCTTTGTTTTTAATTTAAATTGTTAGTTATGAAGCCTTTTATTTACGCTATTCTAGTGCTTGTGTTTGTAACATCTTGTCATGATAAACCGGAGCGGATAGATTTATTAAGCCCAGGAATTTCTTTAGAATTGGCAACATATAGAAAACAACAAGTAGCAGATGTTGTTTATAATTTATCTTTTGAAATACCAGAAAGTAAGGTAGATAAAATAAAATCTCGACTACAATTGAATTTGGAGATTAAAAATTTAGATCACCCGCTATATTTAGATTTCAATGAAGCAAGTTCATATCTTAAAAGTGTTTTGGTTAATCATGATAAGGTTGAAATTAATCATCAAAAAGAGCATATTATTATAGATGAGAAGCACTTAACACTTGGGGATAATGTTTTAGAGATAGAATTTGATGCAGGCGAATTATCACTTAACAGAAATGAAGATTATTTATACACCCTTTTAGTGCCGGATCGGGCAAGTACCTTGTTCCCTTGTTTTGATCAGCCTGACATAAAAGCAAATTACATATTAGATATTACAGCTCCCAAAGATTGGGAGGTGCTTTGCGGTTCTTATATTGAAGCGCAAGAAACTCAAGGTGATTTTATTAGACATCAATTTAAAGAGTCTGATAAAATGAGTACCTACTTGTTTTCGTTTGTGGCAGGTAAATTCTTTAAGGTTAATCAAGATATGGGTGGCTTAAATATGCGTATGCTGTATCGTGAAAACAACGAGGAAAAGCTTGCAGCAAGCATGGACGAGATTTTTAGACTTCATGATAATTCTGTTGTGTTTTTAGAGAATTACACCCAATATAAATTTCCGTTTCAGAAGTTAGACTTTGCAGTAATTCCAGGATTTCAATATGGAGGTATGGAGCATGTTGGTGCCATACAGTATAGAGAGGCATCTTTGTTTTTAGATAATAATGCCACCCAAAATCAGAAACTAAATCGAAGCCGATTAATAGCACATGAAACCGCACATATGTGGTTTGGAGATTTGGTTACCATGAAGTGGTTTGATGATGTTTGGCTAAAAGAGGTGTTTGCTAATTTTTTAGCTGATAAAATCACTTCTACCAATTTTTCAAACATCAACCACGACCTTAGTTTTATGAGTGATCATTACGGGAGTGCATATAGTGTAGATAGAACACAAGGCAGTACGCCCATAAAGCAGCATTTGGATAATTTGAAAAATGCTGGAACACTTTATGGCCGTATAATTTATAATAAAGCACCTATTATGATGCGCCAATTGGAGACCCTTGTTGGGGAATCGGCATTTAGAAAAGGCATGCAGAATTATATAAAAACTTATGCTAATGATAATGCCGATTGGGATGATTTAATTGGTATTTTGGATGAAGAGACTCCAGAAGACTTAAAATCTTGGAGTGCTGTGTGGGTGAATAAGTCAGGAAGACCTATAATTTCAGATCGTATTACCTATCGTAATAATGTCATCCAGCGTTTCGAAATTTTGCAGAAAGCTGAAGATGGTAGCCCTCATATTTGGCCACAAAGCTTTGATATAGGATTGGTGTATACCGACAGTGTTCATGTTATACCTGTGAAGCTTAGTAAGGATAAGCAAGTACTAAATGATTTTGTGGGCTTAACGAGGCCAAAATCAATCATATATAATTATAATGCTTTTGGTTATGGCGTATTTCCTGTTGACGATATTAATAGAATACCAGCAATAAAGAACGATTTGGCAAGAGGCTACAGTTATGTGAATTTATATGAGAACGTACTTTCTGGAAATATTAAACCTCAAAAAGCATTAACCGTTTTTATAGATGGTGTTTCTTCTGAAAAAGAAGAACTCATTTTAAATTCCATTGGTGGGAAAATAACAACCCTTTTTTGGGATTATATTTCAGAAGAAGAACGTGTAGCTATTGGAGGTAGGTTAGAGACTTTATTGTTTCAATTATTGAATGAAGAGGGCTTTTTACCAAGTTATAAAAAAACACTATTTGGTTTATTTAAAAGTATAGCCTATTCTGAACATGGTAAAGATTTGTTATATCGTATTTGGAATAAATCGCTAGTTATAGAAAATTTAAATTTAAATGAGAATGATTATACAAAACTAGCAGCAATCTTAGCTATTTATAACCATTCCCATGCTGGTGATATTTTACAAAAGGCGTTAGAAGATATTTCTAATCCCGATAGAAAAAAGCGCTTTGAGTTTTTAATGCCATCATTATCTATTGATGAAAAAACAAGAGATGATTTTGTGTTATCTTTAACTCAAGCTAAAAATAGAGAAAAGGAAAGCTGGGTAGTAACTGCTTTGTATTATATTAATCACCCATTGCGTCAAGAAGTATCACAAAAACATTTGCGACTATGTTTGGATTTGGTTGAGGAAATTCAACTAACAGGAGATATTTTTTTCCCTAAAGCATGGCTAAATGCCACAATTGGAAATTACACTTCTGCATATGCATATGATACGCTTGAGGAATTTCTTAATGATAAGCCAGATTTCCCCGTAGTTTTAAAAAATAAACTATTGCAGGCTTCCGATGGTGTTTACAGAGCAAAACTGATAAGAGAACAGGCAGATGAATCTAAGAAGTGAACTAAATAAAGTAGAAGGATTTAAGAATCTCGAGCTTCTGGCTAAACAAGTGGTTGAAGGTTTTATAGCAGGGATGCATAAAAGCCCGTTTCACGGATTTTCGGCAGAATTTGCTGAGCATAAAATTTATAATCAAGGAGAAAGCACACGGCATATTGATTGGAAGTTATTTGCTAAAACAGATAAACTTTATACCAAACGTTATGATGATGAAACCAATCTACGGTGTCATATTATTTTAGATAATAGTAGCTCTATGCACTACCCAAAATTAGATTCGTTTTCTATTAAAAGCCTAAATAAGGTGGGGTTTTCTGCTTTAGCTGCCGCATCTTTAATGCAAATATTGAAGAAACAACGCGATGCGGTAGGGTTGAGTATTTATAGTGATAATTACGATTATTATGCACCAGAAAAAGGGAGCGAAAGGCATCATCAAATGCTTTTAAATCACTTAAGTGATGCTGTGGTGTCTAAACCTCAAAAAAAACAAACAGAAACCTATAAGTATTTGCATGAAATAGCCGAAAAGATTCATAAACGGTCTATGATTTTTTTGTTTACAGATATGTTTCAAACGTCTGAAAATGAGGTTAAACTATTTGAAGCATTACGACATTTAAAATATAATAAGCATGAAGTGATTTTATTTCATGTGTTCGACAAAGAGAAAGAGCTGAAATTTGATTTTGATAATAGCCCGAAACGTTTTATTGATGTGGAGACCGGGGCCTATATGAATTTATATGCAAACTCTATTAAAGAAAACTATAGTAAACTGGTTGAAGAATATTTTGGTGCATTGCGATTAAAATGTGCTCAATATAAAATAAAATATGTCGAAGCAGATATCAATAAGGAATTTAATAACATCCTCACTACCTACATGATAGAACGGCAGAAGTTTATTTGATAAAAATTTTATTAAAAAAAGACTCAAAAAAGGTTTGAGATATTAAAAAAGGCGTGTATATTTGCAACCGCAATAATGCAACGGTCTGGTAGTTCAGTTGGTTAGAATGTCGCCCTGTCACGGCGAAGGTCGCGGGTTCGAGTCCCGTCCAGACCGCTAAAATTGCAACAAGAAAGCTCTGAGAAATTAGGGCTTTTTTTGGCAATAGCAAGAAGTTGTGTTGTTCCTAGAGAAATCTAGGATGTAGTTTACCAAAGCAATTTGGTAATCCAATGGAAAGCTTTCCTTTTTTCTGTGAAGAAAATTGGGATGCTTTTTTGTTTTAGGGAGGTTCTGTTCTCAAAAAAGGTGTCCTATTAGGTGTACCCATTTCTACAAAGGTGTACCATTAATTTTCTAACTAAAATATTAATAATCATGAAATTAAATATACTATTCTTATTGTATAAGGCTAAGACTAATTCTACAGGTAAATGTCCAGTTAGATGCAGAGTAACTTATAATAATAAACGTAAAGAATTCTCAACTGGACAATTTATAAATCCACAGAGTTGGTTGAGTAAACAACAAGCTATAAAACCTGAAGAACCTGATTCTGATTTAATAGAAACACAATTAAGCCTGATAAGAACAAATCTTACTCAGGCTTTTTTATTTCTACAAGTTAGAGGAAGTGATTTTAGTGTAGATGATATCTACAAACAGTACAAAGGTGAGACCCCTAAAAAGGAATTTGGTGTTATGGAAGTTTATAACTTGCATAGTGCTAGAATCAAGAAATTAATAGGTATAGATATCCAAATGGTAACCTATACTAAATACATTGAATCTGGTAGACATTTACAGAGCTTTATTAAACATAAATATAAGAAAAAAGACATCCAATTAAAGGCTCTTAAAAGGAGTTTTATTGAGCATTATGAGTATTTCCTTAAAACAGAGAAAAAGCTCCAACAAAGCACTTTAAACAAGGCTATTCAGAGGTTTAGAAGAGTGATTAGATATGCTGTTGCAGAAGATTATCTAGCTAAAGACCCATTCATGTTGTACAAGGCAAAACGTGTTAAAAAAGAGGTGTTATTTCTATCACCAGAACAGCTTAAAAAGTTGGAAGAAACTAGTTTTAAAATCAAGAGAATACAACAGATTAAAGACATGTTTGTGTTCTGCTGTTATACTGGCTTAGGTTTTAAAGAAATGGTGAATCTAAAGAAGCAAAATATCACCACTGAGTTTGATGGAGAATTGTGGTTAAACATTTATAGAAATAAAACAACTAGAAGCTATAAATTACCCTTATTACCTAAAGCGAAGGAAATTAAAGATAAGTATGATGATGAAGCTAGTGAGTATGTGTTTCCAAGGATGAGTAATACTAAGTTTAATGCTTATTTAAAGGAGATTGCTGATGTAGTTGGTATAGAATTTAACTTAACCCATCATATAGCTAGAAAAACATTTGCTAGTACTGTATTATTGTTTAATAATGTGCCAATGGAAGTTGTGAGTAGATTGTTAGGTCATAGCAAGTTACAGACCACGCAAGAAAGTTATGGCAAAGTTGTGGAAAAGAGGATTAGTTTGGAGATTAATAAATTGAAAGATAGTGGTTAGCCTTTTTCATGAAATCTACGTTGTGCATTTCAACGAAAATGTAGCAATAAATTACACCAAATAGAGGTACTCTACACGTATATCTTTAAATCAAACATTATTTTTGTTAAAACCTGTAAAATAGAAAGTTATGAGTGCGAAGTTTTTAAAATCAATACTAGCTACTACATTTATTTTAATAGCGTTGCTATTTGTAAACTGTGAGGATAATAATAGTAGTGAAACAAATGAAACAGCTAGAGTTCAATTAAAGTTAGTTGATGAACCAGGGGATTATGAAGAAGTGAATATTCAAATAATAGATATTCAGTACCAGTCTGATGAAGATGAAGGATGGCAGAGTTTTACACCAGAAGTAGGGTTCCCTATAAATGTTGATATTACAGAGCTTATTGCAGGTAATAGTCTATTACTTTCAGATGAAATTGTACCTATTGGTATTTTAAAGCAAGTAAGACTTGTTTTAAGTGATAATAACACTTTAAAAATTGAGGGGGAAGAAGAGCTTATACCTTTGGACACTCCTAGTGCACAGCAATCTGGGTTAAAACTTAATTTAGATGAAGAATTAGAAGCAGGATTTGTGTATTCATTCATCTTGGATTGGGATGTACAAAAATCTATTGTTAAAGCAGGTAACTCTGGGAAGTATATTCTGAAACCTGTAATTAAAGTAAATGCAGAAATTAGTTCTGGTTCTATAAGCGGTAAGGTAATTGAAATTGTAGAAGAGGTTGAAACACCAATAATTAATCAAATAGTAGAAGTTTATTCTACAGATGATGTTTTAGTTAAAGATACATTAACTGATGAAAATGGAAATTTTGTAGTACAAGGACTAGAAGCAGGGACTTATACTCTAAAAATCACAAAAGAAGGTTATTTAGATTTTACATCAACAGAAATAACCGTTACAGTTGGTAATGTAGAATTTTTAGAAAATATAATATTAGAATTAGAGTAAGTTAAGGTTAAAAGAGAACTAGCTAAAAATCAAGCCCATTCTATACGAGTGGGTTTTTTATGGAGTTAATTTTGTTTTGTAATATTTAACTTTCTTTTTTGTAAAAACAACTGCTTTTCAACGAAAATATTTTACGTATTGTCTGATTAAGGCTATATTTGAATTGATAACCTACTTAATAAAATGTTATGAAGAATATTGTAAAAGTATCTCTTTTGAGTTTGTGCGTAATTGTTTTTGGATGTAATATTGAGAATCTAGAACAATCTGAAAGTCAAACATTAACAGAGAAAAAATCATCCAAAAAAAATAAAGATTTTGACGTTGAGGAAAGTGATAGCTCTTCTGATAATACATCAGATGAACATTGTCATTCAGTTAGTTTAATTGCAGGACAGCATTATGACATTGGAACAGTTACTATAGATGTTGATGGTGATATTTTAACAGTGACTTACAATACAACTGGCGATTGGGTTTTAAATGCTACGCATTTGCATATTACTAGTTGTGAAGAAGACGGTTTTCCAACTACAGGAGCTAACAACCCTAAAATAGGTCATTTTGATTATGCAAGCGAACATGAAGATGGCACGACACAAGTAACTTACATTATAGATATTGGAGAAATAACAGGTGAATTATGTTTTGCTGGACATGCTGAAGTAGATGGACTATCTGAAGAAACTGCTTGGGCAGAGGGAGAAGATTTTGGGGGAAATAGTTGGGCAATGTATTTTAAAGTTGACTTGACTGATTGTGATGGAGAAGATACACCACCTACATATGGGTAAATAATCTCCTTTTATAATTCAAAGTCATGTTTATATAAAATCATAAATCCATTCTTAATAGAGTGGGTTTTTTTATTTTAAGTGTATTGAAGTAAAAAGTTTTAATCAGGAATTCACCTAGATAAGTATACTAACTATATTGATTTGAATTCACTTGTCAAAGTCAAGTTGTCAACTTTTTTTATCAAAATTAAAGAGGTCTATTATTTCAACTTTAAGGCTTCTGTTAATACATAAACAGTAGAAATTGTAGTATTAATTTGCACTCTTTCACTCTTACCAACTTGGGATAATGGAATATCAGCGTCATTAGCTAAATCCTCTTGTGATAGACCAGCTTCCTTTCGTATTCTTTTAAGATTCCCCCAAAAGGCTTAATTAACTCTTTGTTTTTGACATTTATCACAAACTAAAAATCAATAAATCTCATATATAATATAGACGCATATATACATTATTTTAATTAATCTTATAAAAACAAAAACCATCCTAACACTAGAATTAAAACGAAAAATTAAATGATAAAAGATGTGGATTCTAGGCTCATAAAGCCCATAAAAAAGATAAATAAAATATGCCAATCAAATTGAATATAAAATCCCCTGTATAGCCATTAAAATAGGCAAAATACTGAAGAAGAAAAAGCAGCTTTTGAACTAAAATAATTAAAGAACTTAGAGCAAAAATATTTGATAATTCTTAAGAATATTGAGTCCCGTCCAGACCGCTAAAATTGCAACAATAAAGCTCTGAGAAATTAGGGCTTTTTTTGGCAATAGTAAGAAGTTGTGTTGTTCCTAGAGAGATCTAGGATGTAGTTTACCAAAGTAATTTGGTAATCCAATGGATAAGGGTTCCTTTTTTCTTTACAGAAAATGGGGATGCTTTTTTGTTTTAGGGCGGTTTTAACTTCTTAGAGCGTTTATCTTTACTTTAATTGTTCCAATAAAATCAAGTGAGACAAAATAGTTTCGGCAGTATTCTTAATAGACAAAGCGTTTTGTTTATTCTTGCTTGAAACAACAATTTTGAATTTGACTTCATTCGAATTTGATTCTATGCTTTGTATGATTAGTAGGCCTCCAGGAAAATAGACTTTCAACCCGTTGGAATGTTCTTGTAAGTATAACTCAAACTCACCACTTACCCAATTTAAATACTTATTAAATAAGGATCTATTTGTTATCTTTTTGGTGCTCTCTAACTTTAAATAATTCGAGTTTTGAAGTCGTGGGATCTTATTTTCTGTGGTCATTATGCTTAACATGATATTCCTTTTTATCTATTAAATTTTAGAAGTTTTATCTCACTATTCTTGTTGTGAATAATAAAGTGTGTCTGATTGTTTATATCAATCTTTTTTATCAATCGCGCTTCATTTGAATTAAGATAGCTCAGATCATTTAAATAATCGAATGAGCCATCGTTGTTACCCAATAAGATATAGCCCTTTGATGCATCATATCGAATCGTTTCTACCTCTGCTTCATAAACATTCCCAACGCCCCATACATCTAAATAACCATCCTCATTGAAGTCAAAAACTTCAAAGCTTAAGGTCGGGCTAAATTGAGCTTGAACGGGAAGCCTCTTAATTTCAAAGGAGCCATCACTATTGTTTTTTAACAGTACAGAGCTAAAGTTAGAGGCTTGAAAATGAAAAGCTTTATTTAATTTTTCTAGGCCATATATTTCGGG
The DNA here is from genome assembly GCF_947495925.1 of uncultured Algibacter sp. GTDB lineage: Bacteria > Bacteroidota > Bacteroidia > Flavobacteriales > Flavobacteriaceae > Algibacter_E. Next base: position 285,070 of record NZ_CANMAU010000001.1, on the reverse strand, counting down.
TAGTGTTGATGCTGCGAATGCTTTATAGGTTTTTAGTTTTTTATTTATGAAGGGTGTTTGTTGTGCAGAACATTCTTTACCTCTTACAGGAAGCAAATTACCGTGTTTGGATACTTTACTAAGTGCAATATCAAAGGAACTATTGCCATCAAAATAATCAGCGTAAATGTGCAATGGCTTTTCGGCAGAGGGTTTAAATTTGTTGTTTTCACCCCAGTTACCAACAAGATAATCTGGATGCCCATCTTTGTCAAAATCAACTTCTTTAATGGTTTGATACCATCCACTAAAATTATTTAGTTCTGGTATGTCTTTTCTTTTGAATGTGCCATTTGTGTTGTCAAAAAAGAGTATACCCATCCATTCACCAACCATAATTAAATCTTGATCTCCGTCTAAATCATAATCAGAAAAAATGGCGTCGTTAATCAAATGTGATTTTGGAAACTCATTTGGAGAATTGACTAATTCCTTTAAGGTTCCACTTTTATTAACTAATAGTTTAGAACTGTAAGCTAAAGGATATTTCCCATGAATAACACCTCCAATTAATAAAGCATCTAGATCTTTGTCTTTATCAATGTCTGCGAATATTACCTTTTGGGTACTCATTAGTAATTGGGGAAGCTGTCCTTTTTTAAAGTTTCCTGAACCGTCATTAATATAGAGCCTATCTTGTAATAATGCGCTTTTATTGGGAATTTCATAACCACCTGAAGCTATGTATAAATCCATATCGTCATCATTATCTACATCAACAAACAAGGTATGCATATCCTCAAATTGTTTATCGGATTTAAATAAGTCTGTATTGGTTCTGGTAAAAGTTCCTGCCATAGTTTGAACATACATGTAGCCAGATGAACCTGCCGAATTTCCTAGATATAAATCAGCTAAACCATCATTGTTTACGTCAGCTACTGCCAATTGATTGCTCTTTTCTGATTGCTTTTGTGGTAGTAAAACCTGAAGACTGAAATCATCAAATAGATTTTCTTTTTGTTTGTAATGAATACCAAGTTCAGAGGGAGATATATCTTTAAACAGGGGAGTGATTTGAGGTTTATGTCTACCTTTTTTTAGACTATTTTTATAATCGAGTTGAATAGTCTGGTTTGCCTTAATGTTTGTTAGGGTCTGTACACGTTGGTCGGGCCATGTCACGCAAAGACTATCCACTTGGCCATAATTACTTAGTCCGAAATGCACGGTTTTTGTAACTGACGACTGAAACCCGCGGTTTGTATAAAGTTCTTTTCCTTGCTGTGAATTTTGAGCATAAACAATAACCTTAGTGCCTATGCCGGTTGTGTTTTTAGAAGGGCCATTAAGACTAAGTCGTATATAGTTTTTCTTAGTATTGTTTCTGTAAAGGGAAGCCTTACTGTTTTGATTATTTGTAACCAAATCTAAATCTCCATCATTGTCTAAATCGGCATATACGGCTCCACTTGAATTTACTTTTTCATCTAGCCCCCATAATTCAGTTTGGTTTTTAAATTTTAGAGCTTGGTTGTTTTGAAACATATAATTACTCAATTTGGCCGACGGCATCATATTTATGGCTTCATCCAGAGATACTTTTTTTCTGTTCTGGATGTTGGTACGCATATTTTGTCGAAAATCCTGATTTGAAAGGTCGTTTTCAATACCATTAGTTACGAACAAATCGTTGTATCCATCATTATCAAAATCGGCAATTAGTGGCGCCCAGCTCCAATCCGTTTTTGCTATTCCTGCTATCTGACCAATTTCACTATAGGTGCCATTGCCATTATTAAGTTGAAGCATGTTGGACATGTATTGATGATGATAACCACTTTTAACAATTAGGTTAAAGTTTTCGGAGCTCATGGTAGCCATATTTTCTTTACTTCGTATGTGGTCTTCGGCCATCATGTCTAAAACAATTAAATCGGGGTTTAAATCATTATTAATATCGGCGTAATCAGAACCCATACTGTTGGCAGAAATATGTTTAAGTCTAGATAAAATATCATCTTTAAATGTGCCATTACCTTGATTTATATAAAGGAAATCGGGTTCTAAAAAGTCATTAGCTACATAAATATCAGGTAGGTTATCGCTGTTGAAGTCCCCAATGCTGGCACTCAGCCCCCAAGCTTTATTTTCTAAGCCAGCTTCTTTTGTAACATTAGAAAAAGAATTGCCATTATTCTGAAAAAGTTGATCGGAGTAATAGGGCTCTTTTTGAGCTTGAATTTGAGGATTTATTACTGTATTGTTTTGAAAGTCTGCTCTATGATTAACTAAATACATGTCTAGATCAGAATCATTATCATAATCGAAAAAATAGGCTTGTACCGAAAAACCGAAATGATCTAATCCATACTTTGAGGCTTCTTCCTTAAAGGTGTTGTTTTTCTGGTTAATATATAGTTTGTTTTTGCGAAGTTCATGATTTTTTAATGAGCCAGATTTGCAGACATATATATCTACCCAACCGTCGTTATTTATATCGACCATTGACACACCTGTTGTCCAACCTGTATCATCTGTAACTTTAGCTTGATTGGTAATGTCTTCGAATATGAATTTTCCTTTGTTTAAGTATAGTTTGTTGGATTGTTGATTTGAAGAGAAATACAAATCTTCTAAACCATCATTATTTATATCTCCAACGGCAACGCCTCCTCCGTTATAGATATAGGCATAGTTTATAAAGTTAAAGTATAAATTTTCCTCGATTTGATTAGAAAAATTAACATGACTATGCTGCGAATCTATTAATGTAAAAAGCGTATTTGTTTTTATTACAGTTTTGCTGTTATCGGTTTCATTACAATTGAAACAAAATAAGAGGATAACAAGGAAAGGGTATTTATATAAAACTTGTAATATGTTATGCTTTACGTTTGGCATCTTTTTTTGATTGTAATACCTTAATATACTTCAAATTGCTGCTCAATAATATTATCAATAGGACTTTTTATAAATTTACCAGAGCGAATGCCTCTTTCTTTAAGTGCGCGTTTTATATAGTCTTGAGCATAGTAGGCAATGGATCCAACAAAATGTATGGGTACATGTTTTAAGGTGTCTCTGTATTTAAGAACATGATTTTCAATAAATATTTTCATGCTTTTATAAATTAAATCTTGACAAAACTCATGAGATTCACGCTTGAATAAAAAGGGAGCAAAGGAAGCCAAATACTTGTTTGGTGTTTTTGATTTGTATAGGCCTTTTATAATCTCTTTTTCCTTTAAATTATATTCTTGCTCAAATAAACTCCTTAAATCTTTTGGCATGTGTTCATAAAAATAGGCCTGTAGTAAGGCTCTGCCTAAAAAATTACCACTTCCTTCGTCCATAAGAGAATACCCTAATGCTGGCGTTTTTAAGTGAATATGTTTACCATCAAAATAACAGCAGTTTGATCCTGTGCCTAAAATACAAACAACTGCAGGTGTTGAAGTTGTAGCTAAAACAGCGGCCATGGTGTCTTCATTCGTATATGCTATAGCGTTTTCAAAATAAGACTCTAAAATGGTATTTACCTTTTTCTGGTTTTTTTTTGTACCGCAGCCTGCACCAAAAAATTTGATATCAGTAATATGCTCTTTATGAGACATTAGTATTTCACATCCAGAAATAACTTTTTCAAATTGCTTTTTGGTTAGGATGGCTGGATTAAGGCCTTTGGTTATAACTCTTATGGGCTCTTTTTTACTTTGATCACAAATAATCCAATCGCATTTTGTTGATCCGCTGTCAGCTATAATTACCATGTTCTAATTGATTTTGAAATTTGTTTCGCAATGTCCGGTAAGCCATTCTAAGTTGTTAATAATAGCTAGTTCAATATCTACAAATTCTTGCTTTAGAATAGCAATAGCATGTTTTAATTCTTCAAGCTCATTACTCGATATATTATGGTTTTTAATACTATTATGCAGTATGTTAGATGCTATTGATAAGTTCTGTGATAGTGGTTGAAGCGTGCTTATTTTAGGATTCATTCTTAGCTTCGAAAAGTTAGAATAATTAGTACTCCAGTTCCGTAAATAATATAGAATAGCGTCACTAAGGGCTGGTGTTTGTTCTTTTTTATAATTTGATACAACCGAATTAAAAGTAGATGCATCTTCTGCATCTACAACACAGGCATCTGCAAATAATGCGTATGGTGAATAAGTTTTGTATTCGATACCATCCTTGTTGCGGGCATAAATTTTTAGTGGCTCACAAATTTTGGATAAAGTAATAAGTGATGAGATATCTTGATTGTTAGTCATACTTCGTAAAATGACATCCCTGTTTCTAATGTGGGTGATATCCAATTCTTCTAATTGAAAAGAAATAGTTTTAAGTCTAGTCTTCATATTGTCAACATCAGTGACAGTCCTTGAAGACCATAAGCGTTCTGCAATAGCTGCTGTTCTAGGCCAAATTCGAGAATCAATAGTTTGAGGCGTAACTAATTCGCTCCACATAGTGGCTTCTCCTCCAAGTATTCTTTTACGTTCTTCATGGGTTAATTCAATATTACCAATAGGTTCGATGGTATAGTGATGTTCAACAGGTAACATTCTGTCAATATAAAATCCATTAGATAATACTGTTTGATAGCCCTGTTTTGCCGCACTAATAAGGGAGCCTCCATTGGGTAGACCTTCATTTTCTCCTCGCCATGAATGTATCACGGCTGTAGTAGGCATGTCTGGAGTCATAATTTCGTCCCAGCCCATAAGTTGTTTACCTTGTTTTTTTAAGATCTTTTCAAGTTTAATGTTGAAATAAGTCTGTAAATCATGATTGGTTTTTAGGTTGTGCTCTGCCTTGAATTTTGAGATAGATTTATTTTCAGACCAATGCTTGCCTTCGTTTTCATCGCCTCCTATGTGGAAATAATCATCAGGGAATAGCGGTGTTATTTCTTTAAATAAGTTTTCAAGAAACTCGTAGGTAATATCTAAAGTAGGGTTTAGCGTAGGATCAAAAACGCCAGAGTATCGCTCTATAGAATAATTATAATCTGCATTACTACCAAGTTCTGGATAAGCGCTTAAAATAGCCGAAGCATGGCCAGGAACATCAATTTCAGGAATCACTCTTATTCCTAAATTGTCGGCATAAACTACTATGTCTTTAATTTGTGCTTGAGTATAGTAGAGACCATCTGAGGCTAGTTCTTGTAGTTTTGGATAGGTTTTTGATTCAATTCTAAATCCTTGGTCGTCTGTTAAGTGCCAATGAAAAACATTCATCTTTACCGATGCCATAGCATTAAGATTTCTCTTAATAACTTCTACAGGTTGAAAGTGTCGAGAAACATCTATCATTAATCCTCTCCATATAAAACGCGGGGTATCATTAATAATTACTCCAGGGAAGTAATAGCTTGTATCATTATTTTTGGTTAATTGTAATAAAGTTTGCAATGCTCTAAGCGAACCAATATCAGTTTTGGACGCTATTTTAATATAAGAATTGCTGACTTCTAAGGTGTAGGACTCATCACAATTAACATCCAATTTAGCAATAGATTCATAAGTGATTTGAATCGTGGCATCTTTATTTTTTTTAGGAAATCCTTCTTTTAAAAAAACACCTGTTCTTTGACTCAAGCGTCTTAAGAAATTAATAGCGGCATTACGAACCCGTTCTGAATATTCAGAGTTTATGGAGATCGTAACGTCGCTATTAATAATAAACTTAGCAGAGTTTTTTTTTATTTCCTTTGGCCATGGCATTAAATCATATGTGCTCGACATAGGAGATTGAGCAAAGCTCAATACCCCAAAAAGGCCAGTTAGTAAAATGAGAAATATGATTTTTTTCATGGTTTGTCTTTTTTGAAGCTTAATCCATTCGTACGTATTTTTCAGTAATTCTTCTGTCAATACCGGCTTCTTTAATTCGTTCTAACCCTGTTTGAATTAGACTATCTCCTTTTATCTCAATAGTAAATGGAAACTTATGATTCCGAAGAACAAGAACAGAGGTGAAATTTAAAGTTTCTTCGTAATTAAATCCATCGAACACATATGTTCCTGCGCCTCCATAAAAGTTTTCACTACTTCCATCTTGTTGATTAAAAAAAGCAAAATGGGTGTCGTTTATAATTTTTATAAATTTGGTGTTACTTAGGTTTTTGATTTTTAACGAATCATTTTCAATAGTTTCGGCGTATACCATTTTCCAAGTGCCTTCAATCTTATTGGATTGTTTTTTGCAGCTTAAAATACAGGTGATGCCGAGGGCTATTAAAATGATTGATTTCATAAATACTAAAAATGATAACGTTTAAAAGCTTCTATAGCTGCGTAATCAGCTAAACCTAAATCATTATATTTTTTTGCTGTTAATCTGTTTCTGTCTTCTGCTCTTACCCAAAACTCCCTAGAATCTCCACCTTGAAACATAACACCATCTTTTTGCGATTGATGATAAAATATGGCGTGGCGTTTTCTTAGTACTTGGTCTGGACTCATGGGGACCGCCATTTCAATTTGAAAAGATTCCCATTCGTGCCATGCGCCTCTGTAAAGCCATACCCAACAATCATTCATGTAATCATTTGGTTTTAATTTCTTTAAGGCTTCAAATAGCGAATCTAAACATACTTTATGTGTACCATGAGGGTCTGCTAAATCTCCAGCTGCATATATTTGATGAGGTTTAATAGTGTCTATTAAACGGCACATAATATCAATGTCATCTTGCGAAATATTATTTTTCTTAATCGTTCCGGTTTCATAAAAAGGTAAATCTAAAAAATGTACATTTTCATCTTTTAGGCCTAAGTACCGTGTTGCAGCTAATGATTCACTACGTCTAATTAATCCTTTTAATTGACGAACCTCGGCAGAATCTATATCATTATCTGTTTTGATTTTTAGGAAATTTATGATGCTTTGCGTTTCTTCGCAATCTGGGCAAAGTGATTGTGTGATTTCTGCAAACTTTAAAGCTTCTTCATCAGATACTGCGATATTTCCAGAGGTTTGATAAGCGATATGCACATCGTGTCCCTGTTCTACGAGTCTATCAAAAGTGCCCCCCATGGATATCACATCATCATCTGGATGAGGACTAAAAATAATGACTCTTTTTTGAGGAATATTTGCGCGTTCTGGCCGGTTTGAATCATCGGCATTCGGTTTTCCACCTGGCCAACCAGTAATAGTTTGTTGTAGCTTGTTAAACATTTTTATGTTTAAATCATAAGCAGTACCCTCTTCGGTTAAAAGGCCAGACATACCATTATTGTTGTAATCTTTATCTGTTAATTTTAAAATAGATTTATTGGTTAACTCACTTAGCCATACAACAGCTTTTAGTTTTAGTGAGTCATCCCAAACACAGTTAGTAACTAACCAAGGTGTTTTTACTCGTGTTAATTCTGAGGCTGCTGCTTCGTCTATTATAAAGGAAGTGTTGTTATGATTTTGTAAATAAGTAGCCGGGACTTCAGAATTTATGTTACCTTCAATAGTTTCTTTAAGGATTTCAGCTTTATTGCCACCCCACCCTAAAAGCACAATGCGTTTAGCGCCAAGTACGGTGCCAATACCCATTGTTATTGCTTTTCGTGGTACATTTTCAATGCCCAGAAAAGCTGGAGCTGCATCAACTCTAGTAATATGGTCTAAAGTTATGCTTCTTGTGCCAGAATTTAAATGAGATCCGGGCTCATTAAATCCAATATGACCTGTTCTTCCTATTCCTAAGAGTTGAAAATCTAAACCTCCAACAGCTTTAATTTTCATTTCGTAGTCAATACAATACTGATATAAGTCTTCTGAACTCACAGTTCCATTTGGGATGTTTATATGTTCTGGTAAAATATCAACATGATTAAACAAATGTTCATGCATGAAGTAAAAGTAACTTTGTAAGTTCCCTTTTTCCATGGGATAATATTCGTCGAGGTTAAAAGTTATCACATTTGCAAAACTTAAACCTTCTTCTTTATGCATTCTTACCAGTTCTTCGTAGACTTTTATAGGCGACGATCCTGTAGCTAATCCTAGTACGCAATGTTTATTTTGTTTTTCCTTTTCTCTTATTAAACTTGCTATTTCCTGAGCAACAAGAATAGAAGGTTCTTTTGAGTCTTTGAAAATAACATTGTGTATTTTTTCAAATCTGGTTTCTTCAAATTTCCCAGCTTTTGAATATGCTATATTTTTATGACTTGCAATTTTCACAATACAAAGTGTTTTCTGTTATTCATTCTTTAGTAATAGCAAGCGGAAAACAGCGATTTTTCCGCTTGCACAACTACAAACTAACTAAACTAATTCAACTTAAATTTTAGAAGTTAGCTGCTCCTGTATCCCACCATAGTCGGGTTCCTCCGTTATCAGGACCACCTAAGTATCCAATAGCCGTTTCAACATTAGCGCTATTGGTATTTCGTTCACTTTCTACAAAATTTATTCTTCTTACTTGTATGTTGGTATCAATAGTTCCACCACTATTGTTCACAACTACAGGAAAGAGTTTTGGGTAGCCAGTCCGTCTAAATTCAGACCAAGCTTCTTGACCATCAGGGAACATGGCGATCCATTTTTGTGTGATGATTTGTTCTAACTTCTCTTCATTAGATCCTGCATCATTGAATGCAATTTTCACATCACTGCCATAGGCAATATCATTAGTGTCATTTAGCGCGTCAACAAAATCAGCAGGTGTACTTGTTGCATCTGCAAGGTAGTCTGAAATTCCAGAAACGCCATGCTGCGCAAAAGATGCTGTAACTCCAGCTTCATAATTTGCTTTTGCATCGCCTGCTCCAGCCCATCCTCTTAAAGCGGCTTCTGCTTTTAAGAAATGAACTTCAGCAGCCGTTAACCATGTTAAGGTTTCTCCGTCAATTACACTTCCTATAGAGGCATGATCTCCATATTCACTTTTAGCTGTAATGTCAATACCCATTCTTATGCCCTTATAATCTCCCGCTAAACTTTCATCTGCCGAAGGATTGAAATAAGTGTCAATTCGACCGTCGTCGTATCCAGTTAAAATAGATTCCATTTCAGCTCCCATTCTAACATCACCCCAAGAGCCACTAATTACGGTTATTGGGTGAGGGAACCCTGTGTTGATTACCATGTCAGAATCTTCCATTAACCCTGGGCTACTAGCAGAAAGTGCTAGTTCTCCTTGTGTTTTAGCAAGAGCAGGATCTACTTTAGATATGCGAATCGCTAAGCGTAATCGAATGCTATTTGCGAATTGCCTCCAAGCAGCAATATCACCGGCAAGGTTTGACATATCAAAAGGAACAAATTGGACATCACCTTCATAGGCTTCAAGGCCATCTATGGCTGTTGTTAGGTCCTCAAAAAAGGCTTTGTATGCTACGTCTTGAGCATCATATTCTCCTGTAGTTTCAAAATCGTTAAATTTTGTGTAACGAATTGGACCGTAAATATCAGCCACACGATGCATTGCGGTAACCTTAATTATGTTAGCCAGATGAACAAATTTGATACCATTAGGATCTCCTCCTAACTCAACTGCATTTTTAACATTTAAAGCTTGAGGCATAACACTTCCATAAGCATTGTTCCAAGGGAAAGTATTCCATCCATCAACCAATGCATATGTTTGATTGTTTACGTTTCCAGCAAAGGGCGTTGGTGCTGTCATGTACCCAGAGAACACATCGCCCATTAGGCCTTGTTGTAATTGGTAGTTCCAAGCTGGAGTTACGTTAAAAACATTTAGAAACATAGGAGGGAACTCATTTCCTACATTATTATTCATTTGTGTTAAGCTCTCCTCTGTAATTCCATTAGGGTCGGTATTGATTTTTTCAAAATCATCGGTACAACTAGCAAAATTAATTACCATTAAAGAAGCTAGTACGTATTTATATATATTCTTCATTTTCTTAGAAATTTACGTTAATGTTTAATCCTATACTTCTTGTTGATGGTTGACCGTAAATGTCAACACCTTGTAATCCTATTCCAGTACTAGATGCAATATTTGGGTCAAATGGAGCATCTTTGTAAAAGAAAAATAGATTGTTTGCTATAAGAGAAAATTTAATAGATTCAAAGAATTCTCCTGGTTTAGGAATGGTATATCCAATAGAAAACTCTCTTAAACTTACATTTGTAGCATTGTAAACGTATTCTCCTAACAAACCAGCTCTACCACCTGTTTTTGTATAGTAGTCTTGAGCAGTCATTTGTGCCTGAGCTCCATCTGTTGTAACAACATTGACGAAACCGCCGTTAGTGTTTCTCGTGTTCGCAGAGGCTTGAGATACTCCGTAGAAATCATTTATTGCTTCCGTAACACTTACTACGTCTCCACCAAATTTACCATCTACTAAAAAGTTAATTGTGAAGTTTTTGAAATCGAACGTATTGTTCCATCCTAAAGTGAAATCTGGTTGTGCATGAGCTACTGTTTCAAAGTCTGTTGCTTCTACAGTTAAATTACCACTCCCATCGTCAGTAACTATGGGTGTGCCATTGTTGTCTCTTATTATCGAGCGTGCTTTAATACTACCAAAGTCTTCACCTTCAACTAAAGAATAACCATAACCGTTTACTCCAGGAGCCGTTAAAATAGCTTCACCATTTTCAAGTGAGGGATGCACAGAAACTACTTTGTTCTTATTTGAAGCATAGTTAATGGCGGTGTTCCATTTTAAATTATCATTCATAATAGGTTTTCCGTTAAGAACTAACTCAATACCCTTATTTGAAATTTCACCCGCATTAACAATATTTTGAGTGTATCCTTGAATATTAGGTTGAGCTGCTATGAAGAATATTTGATTTTCGGTTGTTGAATCATAATACGTAAGATCTAGTCCTAATCGATTTCCAAGAAAGCGCCATTCTGTACCTATCTCAAAAGATTTTTGTCTCTCAGGTTTTAATGTTTCACCTTCTCTTGGTGCAAATGTTGCTTGATTAGCAGATCCTATTGTACCGCCTGAATTTGTTGTTCCTATTGTTCTTAAAGGTACTGTGGCATAAACAGGAATGTCTTTACCTACCTCGGCATAAGAAGCTCTTACTTTAGCAAAAGAGATCGATTCTCCCATATCGAAAGCCTCGGTTAAAATGCCAGTTAAACCAATAGAAGGATAAAAGAATGAATTTGAATCTGTATTCACTAATGTTGAAGACCAATCTGTTCTACCAGTAATGTCTAGATATAGCATGTTTTTGTAGCCAATGTTAGCCGCCCCAAAAACAGATTGCACTTCGCGATTTGCAACTTGCTGTCTTATACCGTTAGTAGATTCGAAGTTAGCAATAGTAAATTCGTTAGGGAATTTTAAGCCTTCAGGACCAGAATCTAGCTGAATTTGATCACCAATTTTATATTTTGTTAAACTCGTACCTACGGTTAATCCAAAATCAAAATCTTCAGATAATTCACGATTATAAGTTCCTATTAAGTCTAAATATTGTTGTGTGTTTTCTGTTTTTTCAAGAATATAACGACCTGTAGCAGGTACAAATGTAGGGTCACTTCCTGCATGAAGTCTTTTATCAAAAGTGAAGAACGATTTGTCGTAACTTCCTCTAGATTGTAAAGCAAAATGGTCAGTGATTTGGTATTTTACGCTAACGCTTGCTAGTACACGTTGTACAATATCTTTACTACGATTCCTGTTAATTAACCAATAAGGATTTTGTTGAATATTTTCATCAAATGATGTTGCGTATTGATCCATCATATTGATGTCTGAGTTAAAATATTCAAATTTATTTTTATACTCATTTAAATCAATACCAACAGGGTTAAGATATAATCCAGTTAATGGGTTTGAGTACAAACCGTTACCTGGCCTGTTATGAATTCTTTGGTCTGATAAACTAATATTTGCAGACACTTGTATTTTATCATCTAAGAAGTTAGCTGTTTCACGAAGATTAAAAACGTTCCTATTTAAGCTGTTTTCTGGCATAACACCAGTTGCATTGGTGTTAGCAAAAGAGAAATAAGTTTGGGCTTTTTTGTTTCCTGCACTTAATGAAAGCGCATTGATTGCTGTAAAACCAGTTTTGAAAAAATCATCGACTGTATTTGATAATCCACTTGCTGCAGCTCCCCATGATTTAGGATCAGCTACTCTACCGTTTTCCGCAATAGGCTCGCCAACAGACAGAGATTGATATTGCGTTTGCAATTCTGGTAATGATACCACATTGTCAACCGTTAACGTGGTGTTGAAGTTAACTTTTACACGACCTTCCTTACCGCTTTTGGTAGTTATAAGGATTACACCATTAGCACCCTGACTACCGTAAAGTGCCGCAGCAGATGCTCCTTTTAGTATGGTCATACTCTCTACATCATCAGGATTTATTAAAGATGTAATGTCTCCGCCATCTCTATTTCCGGTCTGACTACCAAATACATTTGTCCCTGGTGTTTCTCCGTTTTGACCGTTACCATTGTTTAGCATGGGAATACCGTCTATAACATATAAAGGGTCGTTGTTGGTTGTTGAGGAATTACCTCTTAACACAACTTTAGTTGCCCCACCAGCTCCAGAGGAACTTCTTGTAATAGTTAAACCGGCCGATTTACCCGATAAGCTATTAATTGGATTTACCTGCTTAACTTTTGTTAAATCATCACCTTTAACATCTTGAGCCGAGTAAGTAAGCGTTTTACGTTCCTTTTTAATACCTAATGCCGTTACCACGACTTCATTAAGTTGTTCTGCGTCTTCTTCTAATTGCACGTTAATAACACTAGAATCTCCAACTGTGATTTGTGCAGAGGTCATACCCAAATACGAGAAATTTAAAATATCACCAACATTTACTGTTAGGGAATAATTTCCATCAAAATCTGTTTGTGCACCATTCGAGGTTCCTTGTACTGTTACATTAACTCCGGGAAGTGGAATACCATCTACTTTTGAAGTTACCGTTCCTGTAATTTCTTTCTCTTGTCCAAATGATAATTGAACGGTCAAGAGTAGAAAAGAAACTAAGAAAAGTGTTTGTAAGTTTTGTTTCATAATTTGATCATTTTGTTTTTTAGTTGAGCCAAACTATCTATTATAAAATTTGTTTAGAAAAAATTTATATAAACGACATGGATTTACACATAGACAACATTTTAGGTTCGATAAGTGATTTTGATAAAATAAACTATAGTATATTTAATTGTTAATTAATGAATATATCACTAAAATTGTTGAATATTAATAAGGTTTTTCTATTAAAACCTGCTTAAATTTAAAATTATCTCATCTGATAGCAAAAAAATACCATTAACTATTCCAATCAAATATCATATTGTATTCTGGTTGGGGTACTTCCTTTTTAATTTTGTGAGATGGGGGAGTTATTTTGATGATTATTGGTATTCGTTAAAATCAAACCTCGTAGAGTTTCCTATTCATATTATTATAGTTTACATCAATATTTATTATCTCATCCCAAAGTTTATTCTAAGAAAAAAATACTGGAACTATATATTATCTCTTGCAATGATGTTAGTTTTAGTGTATCTAGTGCGAACGGGGCTTAACTACTTATTAGTAACTAAAGAGATTTGGCCTGAAGCCGAGGACCCCGCAAAATTTATGGAGTTGAATCATATTATAGCTGTTATTTTAGGAGAGCTCTATGTGATTGGTTTTGTAACTGCTATTAAAATTGTTATTGAATGGTCTATTGAAAAAAAGAGGAACGAAGATTTAGCTAAACTTCAAATGAGTACAGAGCTAAAGTATTTAAGAACTCAAATTCAGCCACATTTCTTTTTTAATACCTTGAATAATTTATACGCTTTAACTTTACAAAAATCTGACAATGCTCCAAGATTAGTAATTAAGTTATCAGATATGATGCAATATATTTTATATGAGGTAAAAAGTTCGAAAGCCAATTTACTTGAAGAGATTAATCATATTAATAACTTTATAGATATTGAACGACTACGTTTTAAAGATAAAGTAGAAGCAGAATTGGATATTACAGGAACCATTGACGATGTTAAGGTTCCACCATTACTCTTGTTATCGTTTGTTGAGAATTGTTTTAAACATGGAATGAAAGGAAATGATAAATTAAAGATAATGATGAGTTTTGAAATGCTTAATAACGAGTATCTAAAATTTACGTTAACGAACAATTTTAACCCCGATGTTTTAAGTGTGGAGAACAATGGTATAGGGAATGAAAATGCCAAACGTAGACTGAATTTATTGTTCTCTAATAATTATGTCTTAGATACAAGTGTTGAAGGTGATGTTTATAAATTGTTTTTAAAAATACCGGTGTCATGAAAATTAAGTGCATTATTATTGATGATGAGCCTCTAGCTATTTCGGTGATTGAAAATCATTTAAAGAATTTTGATCATATGGAGATTGTTGAAACCTTTAATAACCCATTAAAGGCGTACCGAATTTTAGAGCAGGAGAAGATTGATGTTATATTTTTAGATATTAACATGCCTCAAATGACAGGTTTTGCTTTTATTGACAATCTGAGTTATAAGCCGCTTATTGTTATTACAACGGCTTATAGAGAATATGCTGTTAAAAGTTTTGAGTTAAACATTCTAGATTATTTAGTAAAACCCATCCCTTTTAATCGTTTTTTAAAAACGGTAAATAAAATATACCAACAAGTTTATGTGAATACAGCGTCTACAGATGCAAGTCTTCAGCAAGAACCACATATTTTTTTAAAGGTTAATAAGAAACTGATTAAGATAAACTTGAATGACATACTTTACATAGAAAGTCTTAAAGACTATATTAAAGTTCTTACAACATTAGGCGATTATGTGGTACATAAGTCACTTTCTGCTATTACTGAAGAATTGCCTCAATCTAATTTTATGCGCATTCATAGATCGTATACTATCTCCATTAATAAAATAGTGGCATTAGAAGGCAATACAGTTGAAATTTCTAATAGAAAAATACCCATTGGAAGAAACTATACCAAACAAGCCAAAGAGCGTATTTTTAATATAAACGACGATAAAGAAAATAAATAAACCCATCAGAATTTAAGAATAATTATGTCTATTAATCAAGAAACACCTTCTAAAGATACCACAAACACCCTAGTTCCAATACTTATTATAGCTGGACTATTTTTTATTTTTGGGTTTGTAACCTGGATAAATGGAGCTTTAATTCCATTTATGAAAACGATTAACGAATTAACGGATGCTCAGTCTTATTTAGTAGCTTCGGCTTCTTATATTTCTTTTGTTGTCATGGCATTGCCAGCCTCTTATATAATTAATAAAATAGGATATAAAAAGGGAATGTCTCTAGGGTTAATAATTATGGCTTTAGGCGCTTTAATTTTTATACCAGCGGCTAATGCAAGAACCTATTGGATGTTTTTAACCGCCATATTTATTCAAGGTGCCGGTATGACATTGCTGCAAACAGCTTCTAATCCGTATATCACTATTTTGGGGCCTATTGAATCAGCTGCAAAGCGTATTGCGATTATGGGTATTGCTAATAAAGTTGCAGGTGCATTGGGCTCTGTGATTTTTGGAGCCATTTTGTTATCAGGAATTGATGGTATAAAAGAAAAATTAAGCATTGTTGACGAATCTGAAAAGGCAGACTTGCTTAACACCATGGCCGATAGTGTCATAACACCTTATATAGCAATGGCTATAGTATTGGTATTACTTGGTTTTTTAATAAGAAAGGCACCTCTGCCTCATGTTGAAGCTAAACCCATTGAAGAATCGGAACATGGAGAAAAAACGAAGTCAAGTATATTTCAATTTCCTCATTTATGGTTAGGGGTTCTAGCTTTATTTGTTTATGTAGGTGTTGAAGTAATAGCTGGAGATACCATTATTTCTTATGGTATTTCGCTGGATATTCCAGCTAGTGAAGCTAAGTTTTTTACTTTATTTACTTTAATGGCTATGGTAGCAACTTATGCACTAGGTGTGTTTTTAATACCCAAGTATATTAGTCAATCGCTAGCACTAAAGGCTAGTGCCATATTGGGTGTGATTTTATCTTTTTGTATTGTTTTTACAAGCGGATTTACATCTGTACTTTTTGTCGCATCTTTAGGAATTGCGAATGCATTAGTTTGGCCAGCTATTTGGCCTTTAGCTTTAAATGGCTTAGGGAAGTTTACTAAAACGGCATCTGCATTACTTATTATGGCTATTTCGGGGGGAGCAATTATTCCACCTCTATATGGTGCCATGGTTGATAGTCAAAAACAACAATTAATAAATGGTGGGATAGAGGAAGTTGCGGCAACGGCACAAGCAGCATCTTTTGGATATTGGATTTTATTGCCTTGTTATGTCATTATTCTTTATTATGCTTTTTATGGTCATAAAGTGGGTCTTAAAAAGGCTTAGTTTAATTTAATATGGAAATTAGAAAGCGCGTTGAATCTGTTGATGTATTAAGAGGTTTAACTATTATGGCCATGATATTGGTGAACACCCCCGGTGATTGGGGACATGTTTATTCACCCTTATTACATGCCAAGTGGCACGGGTTAACTCCAACAGATTTAATTTTTCCGTTTTTCCTTTATATCGTGGGGATTTCTATTTATTTCGCTTATAAGAATAAATTGCCATCTAGGAGTGTTTACTATAAAATTCTTATTAGAAGTTTAAAGCTTATTGGATTAGGTGTGTTTTTAAACCTATTTCTTCCTTACTTTCCATTTATTGAAGATTTAGAAACAATTAGGTGGCCAGGGGTATTACAAAGGATAGGCGTCGTGTTTTTTGTGTCTTCAATTTTATACATTAACCATCATTGGAAAACTTTGATTTTTATTTGCTTTGTTATCCTACTAGGATACTGGTTGTTTCTTGGTTTTATGCCTTTTCCAAATGAAGATGGTTTAATGCCAACCTTTGAAAGAGCATCTAATAATTGGTCTAATTTTATAGATTCGAAAATTTTGGGGAAGCATATGTGGATGCCAGATTATGATCCTGAAGGCGTAATAAGTACTTTGCCAGCTATAGTTTCTTGTATTTCGGGAATTTTAATAGGGAAATTGTTGGATACCACTAAGCCACTAAAAAATCTATTTCTAATTACTATTGCATTTTTTATACTTGGTTACGTCTTTAGCATTTATTTCCCTATTAATAAATCTATTTGGAGTAGCAGTTTTGTTTTGGTAACCAATGGTTGGGCTACCTTTTTGTTGGCTATTATTTATTACTTAAAGGATGTGAAAGGGCATAGTTGGGGAATGATTTTTAAATATGTGGGAGTAAATGGAATTACTATTTATTTTTTATCCAGTTTAATATCTAAATGTATGTATTTAATAGAGATGAAGGAAGGTGTTAATTTGCATAGTGCCATATATAAGTATGTTTTTGTACATGATTTTATGAGTCTAGAATTATCTTCATTGCTTTATGCATTATCAGTTGTTTTGTGTTATGTGCTTTTAGCGTATTTAATGTATAAGAAAAAAATATTCATTAAGGTTTAGTTTTGAAATGATTACGAAAGGGATCAATTCACTATGTAACAATTGTTACATAAAGGTTTTTTTAATAATCGTAATTATGTAGTTCTAAATTCTTACTTAGAATTAGAGATATTAATAGCTAATAAGGCGCTTACATTATGTAGGCGCCTTTTTAGTTATATTGTTAATTGTTCGCTAAAGTTGAGCAATCGGGGTTTACAGTAAGCTAAAACTCTTTTTTTCCAAATTCACTATCGATGAATTTAGATTTATTCTTTGTATTTCTGAACGTGTATGCAACGTTTAGAATAATCATATCGACTTCATAAACATAATTTGTAGTCGTGAAAAAAGACCCTGGTTCAGCTGTTGTAATACGTTGTTCGTTGGTGTTTAATAATCCTAGGTCCATATTTTGCCACTGCAAAGTAGCTACAACCCGATTATCAAGAAAACTCTTTTTAAAACTTAAATTAGGTGAGTAGAACCGTGAATCTTCGCCTTGAGCCGTTTTTCTTTCTGATAAATAATTAAAGGTGAATTGTAAAGTAGCTGTATCATTAAAATTATAGCTACTATTCAGGTTTAGAGAGTATTGAGTGGCATCACCTTTTACAACTTTACCATTGTATTGACCATCAAGTTTAAAATTATAAACATTCGCACCTAAAAAGCTGGACCACTTTTCTGTTATGTTGAAGTTAGAACCAAACTCAACTCCTAAGGATTGTCCAGTTCCAACATTAGAGTATATCCTGTCCAGCACAACATTATCAAACCTCGGGTCTTGTGGATCAATAGGAGGACCATCATAAACCTGATTAACACGGTTTACTAAATTTTCGACATGTTTAAAGTATGCAGTTGCGAAGAGCGAGTTGTTTTTTCCTAATTTCTTAGTTATGCCTAATTCAACTAAATCTGTGAATTCTGGGAGTAAGTTTTTGTCACCTTGCTCTAAAGTCTCAGAGTGCTCACGTTCTCTAAACGGATTTAGTTTAAAGGCACTAGGTCTATCTACACGTTTGCTATAAGCAGTTTTTAAAGCTGTGGTCTCATTTAAATTGTATTGTAGTTGTGCCGATGGGAATAATTTTTCATAATTATAATTTAATGTTTCTTCAGTGGTTTCAGCTTTATCAGCAAGTATTAATTCTCTATCTAATACTTCTAAACGTAAGCCAGCTGAATAATCCCATTTGTCTTTTGTACCACTTAACTGAATGTACCCAGAATGAATATTTCTTTTTAAGTCAATATCACTAGAAAACAAATCAACACGCTCAAAATCATCATCATAATTATATCGTCTTCCGTAATAAAAATCACCTCTATTGTTTAGTGTTCTAAATTGGTAGCCGGTTTCAAGGGTTCCAAAAGAAAAGGGTTTCAGTGCATAATCTATTTGAGTTCTAAATCCATTTAAAGGATTGTCATTGGTGTTATATTCATCTTGAATAAGATTTTCAGTGTCTGGATAGTTCAAGTTTCTGTTGGTGGTAGGTCCCCCAAGTTGTGTGTACTCATATAATACTGATGCAGAAAGCTTAGATTCATTTTTAAAAGTATGAGTATAATCTAGACTTCCCAGAATGAAATCTCCACGCCTAATTCTTAAATTTTCGTTCAAGTATGTAAGTTCAAATATTTTATTATCGGGGTCTCCAACAGGGTAAGCTTGGTTGTTATAAATAATATCTGCGGTGCGCGCTTTATCTCTTTTTCCAGCATAAAAACCAAAAGAAAAATCATTATTTTCGTTAGGTGTGTAGTCTATGGTAAAACGTCCCGAATAGTTTTCTTCATCAAAACTTCGTTCCCCATCAGATGGGAATTCAGTGTATACGCCATCAACAATAGTGTAAACAAAGCCTTCTCGTCTGCCACTAATATCTTTTCTTTGGTAAGCTGCTCCGAGAGAAATATTCCATTTGTCTTTTTTAATGTTATAAATAGCGTCAATACCATACCTGTGAATAGGTTCTTTATTATCATAATCTTCAATGGAGGGAAACCCTGCATTAAAGTTTATTTGTGAAAAACTACCATTAATAGTGCCTTTCTTGGTGATGATGTTTAACAAACCAGATTGCCCTTCGGGGTCATACTTTGCAGAAGGTGCTGTAATCATTTCTACGCGTACTATAGCGTTAGCTGGGATTTGATTTAAAAAATCCGAAGGACTACCTTGAATTGGTTTACCATTAATTAGCAAAACAAAACCTTGATCGCCTCTTACATTAATTTCTCCTTGACTATTTATGGTTACGGAAGGCAGATTTCTTACAATATCTGTTGCTGAACCGCCTTGAGTATTTTGAAAGGCTTTTGAGTCATAAACTTGTCTGTCAATTTTATGAATAACGGCAGACTTTTCTGCTTTAATAAGGATTTCATCTAATTCATCGTTATTTAAAAGTAAACCAATGGTGCCAGTATGTACAAGTGAATTTCTCTTGTTTACATTAATAGATTTTATAGTCTTTGATTCATAGCCCATAAAGGAAATTTCTAAATAATAATTGCCTTTAACCACATTATCAATATTAAAATTACCATTTGCAAGCGTGATAACACCAGAAACTAATGACCGATCGGATGTTTTATACAATGCAGCGGTAGCGTATTCTAAAGGAGCTTCAGTAGAACTATCAATAACTTTGCCTGTAATTTGGCCATAAAGGGAAAAGGTTATTAGGTTCAAAAAGAGTAGAAGTATTGATGATTGTCTCATTATAATTTTAAAGTTATTCGGTTTGAATTCGCCTTTATATTTTAAGCAAGCAAATGTATATATAATTTAGTTTTGTTTAATTTTTGGTAAGACTAAGTGTGTTGATACAAGTTTAAAAGTATTTATCATTTAGGTTATAATTATTTTTTACTTGGACGCACTTATTTTGTAAATTGCATTTCCTCTAATACGCGGATTATTAATATGGTTACATTAAAACAGTTAGCAAAAGAATTAAACGTTTCAATATCAACAGTTTCAAAAGCGCTAAATAATAGTGATGAAATTGGTGAAGAAACAATACGACGTGTAAAGGAACTTGCTGATTTGTATAATTATAGGCCGAATAAAATGGCTTTAAGTTTAAAGCAAAATAAAACAAAAACCATTGGTGTTATTATTCCTAATATTCTTAATCGCTTTTTAGCCAAAGTGCTTTTTGGAATAGAGCGGGAAGCCACAAAACGCGGTTACAATATCATTACTTGTATCTCTAATGAATCATTAGAAAAAGAAAAAGAGAGTTTGCAATTGTTAGGCAGTGGAAGTGTAGATGGTTTTATTTTATCGGTTGCACAAGAATCTCAGGTTAATAATGAGATTGAACATTTTAAGAGAACAATAAATCAAGGTTTACCAATAGTGATGTTTGATAGAGTAGCACATGATGTGATGTGCGATAAAGTTATAGTGGATGATTTTGATGCTACATATAATGCAACTAAAAACTTGTTACGGGAAAACAGAAAAAACATAGCTTTTTTTAGCAATATTAATGATATTAGTGTTGGTAAATTACGTGAACGTGGTTATAACAAAGCTATTCTGGAAGATGGAAAACAAGATCCAATCGTTTTAAAAATTAAGAAGAAGGATGATCATCAGAAAAAGATAAAGGCCTTTTTTAAAAAAAATAAGATAGATGCTGTAGTTGCTGCCGATAGCTCTTCTGGCATTATAGCAATTAATATGGCTGCTAACTTGGGTATGAAAATACCAAAGGATATATCGGTAATTGGTTTTGCAAGTAAATCAGATTCAAATCATACGTTTCCGAAATTAACAACAATAAGGCAGCATGCTAAAATTATTGGAGCAAATGCTGCCGATCTTCTTATCAACAGAATTGAGAACATATCTTCAGATCAAGATATGAAGACGAAAATTGTTAAAACAAGCCTTATAAAAAACAAATCAACGTTATAGATCGGGAAGTATATGTATTTCGTCGATGCATTTCATCGATAAAATAAATCACTTTGTCGATTATTTTTATTGAAATAAAGCCTAAGTGGTTATTTCGCATTGTAAATAAGCGCCATATTAAATTATTCCCTTAAGTTTATTTATTATTAATTAATCCCTTACGACTTTATTACGAAGTCGATATTCCCTCAAAAATAAAAGTATAAAAATTGGTGTGCATAGTTTGCATTCGATTTTAAGTTAATTATCCATTTTTTCCCTCGTTTAAAGATTTTGATTTTTCAAAGTCTTCTAAACATGTATTTGAATTTATTTAAACCAAAGAGAAAAAATAGTTTAACCTAATAATCAGCAAAATATGAAAGCCCTAAAAATTACTTTAATTCTAGCAGTACTTATCGGAACATTAACATCTTGTACAAAACAAGATCTATCTGAAGATGATGTTTTGGTTAACCCAGAAATCGAAGCTAAAGCTGGAGAGGAACAGTTCAGATAGTATCATCCTAAAATAAATTAATTAAAGCCTTTATCCTAAGATAAGGGCTTTATCTGTTGTTTAAATTAAAAAATAATGGATACATTTGAGAGTCTAACTGTTTTATTACATTGAATCTTAAATTTTTCCTTTTATTTGCTTGTTATAGCATGGTTCTTTTTTCGCAAAAGGATATTAAATCTGACTTGGACAGCATTCAATATTATTTGCATCATTCAAAAAAGATTACATCGAAGAATTTAGAATCTAGCATTCATTTTTCGCTACGAGCAAAAGCTTTATCTGAGAAACTCAAAATTGATTCCTTAATTTTACGGAGCGGGGTAAATCTCTCATCGGCTTATTTTAGCAACAGAGAAAATGCTTTGTTTTTAAAGCACAGTCATAAATCCTTGAAACTAGCAAGAAAGATTAATGACTCTATGGTATTGGCTTTAGTAAATAAAAAATTGGGGTATTTTTATTATGACAAAATAATTGATAGTGCATATTATTATAATTCTAAGGCAGAGAAGTTATTTCGAATTTTAAACGATAAATTTAATAGGGCAGTCGTGTTATTGGATATTTCTTTATTACAATATAACGACAAAGATTATACAGGAAGTGAATTAACAGCTATTAATGGGCTTTCTTTATTAGATGACTTGGAAGAAACTCTGGAGGTTATAAAATATAAATCTTATTTTTATAATAATCTTGCTTTGATTTTTAATCAATTAGAGCAACGCAAAGAATCTATTTTCTACCATAATAAAGCTATTGACATTCATACAGAATTGTATGGTGATGAAAGTATGGCTGTTGCAAGACAGAAAAGTAATTTGGCCAATGTTTATAGAGATTCAAAACGTTATGATGTAGCCCTGAATTATTATACCGAGATTTTGGATTTTGAAAATTTGATTAAAAAAAATCCTGGTTTATATGTTTCAGTGTTAGCGAACTATGCGCATACACTTTATTTGACTAAACAGTATCAGCAACTTCCTAAATTGTATTTGGATGCTTTGAAAATTTGTGATAGTATAGATAGTAAATCTAGGTCAATACCAATTAATTTATATCTGGCTGAGTATTATAATGATAATAATAAAAAAGATTCGGCAAAATACTATGCTTACAGGGCAAAAATGGTATCCCAAAAATACTATAAAGATGATTTATTATTGTCTTTATTATTTCTTTCCAAAATTGAGGATGATAGTATTGCGGTTAAGCATTATGATGCCTACATAAAACTAAGTGATAGTTTACAAAAAAAGGAACGTGTTTTACGAAATAAATTTGCAAGAATTCATTACGAAACTGAAAAAATAGAGCAGGAAAATATTCAAATAGCGAAAGAGCGTTCATGGTTATTAATAATATCAGTAGTTGTTATTATTGCTTCTTTTCTATTATATATTGTAATTGCACAACGAAATAAGAATAGGGAGTTACAGTTTGTTCAAAAGCAACAAGAAACTAATGAAGAAATTTATAACTTGATGCTTTCTCAAAATGAAGTTATTGAAGAGGCAAGAGCTACAGAGAAAAAGAGAATTTCTCAAGAATTACATGATGGGGTTTTAGGGCGGTTATTTGGTACACGTTTAAGTTTAGATAGTTTAAATATGAATAATAGTGTCGAGGCTGTAAAAAGTCGGAGTGAGTATATTGATGGGCTAAAAACGATTGAAGAAGATATTAGAAAAGTATCTCATGAGCTTAATACAGATTTTGTTTCGGGTTCTGGATTTATTGATATTATAAAAACCTTAATAGAAACTCAAGCTTTGGCCTATGGTCTTAGTTATGATTTAAAACATGATGATGCTATAATCTGGGATGAGTTATCTAACAAGAAAAAGATTCATATCTATAGAATTGTTCAAGAGTCATTGCATAATATATATAAACATGCCAATGCTTCACATGTTGATATTAGTTTTAAACTTAAAAAAAATGTAATTTGCTTGATGCTTAAGGATGATGGCTCTGGGTTTGACGTTGCTAAAGCTAAGTCTGGAATTGGCTTAAAAAATATGAACTCAAGAATCAAGGAAATAGAAGGCTCTATAAAGATAACATCTGAATTAAGTATTGGTACTAGAGTTACAATTGAAGTCCCAATAGCGTAAACCCATATTGATGACAGAGAAAATTAAAATACTAATGATTGATGATCACCCAATGATTATAGAAGGGTACCAAAACACATTACTTTTTACTAAAAAAGAGAGTCAAGAATTATTAATTGATATAGCAAATAATTGTGATGAGGCTATTAAGGCCATGGATAAATCGGTTGAGGTAAATATACCTTATGATATTTTGTTTGTTGATATTAGTCTACCGCCATCTACAGATGGTTCTATGAGTTCTGGAGAAGATTTAGCGGAATACGCTAGAAAAATATTGCCAAATGCGAAAATTATTATTTTAACGATGTTTAACGAATCATTTAGAATTCACAATATCATTAAAACCATTGATCCTGAGGGGTTTTTGATAAAAAGTGACCTAACATCAAGCGAATTGGCAAGTGCCTTTCAAGCCGTGTTAAATAACCCGCCATTTTATAGTGGAACAGTTAATAGTCATATTAGAAAAACCATTACAAGTGACCTCGTTATTGATGATAAAAACAGGAAAATACTTCATTTGTTATCGCAAGGAGTTAAAACAAAGAATTTGGCTGCACACTTAGGCATTTCTCTAAGTGCTATCGAAAAGCGTAAAAAACAACTTAGAGAAATATTTGAAGTAGGAGATGGTCAAGATGAAACTTTGCTTAGCGAAGCCCGAAAAAAAGGTTTTGTGTAAGTCAATTACTATTAAATTTTATTTGTTGTAGTTTTTTTAAAAAAAACATGATTTTTTTGGCTACTCAAATGTCTTGCTACCGCTACAGACTACTATTTACCCGTAAAGTTGTTACGGGTTTCCCGCAGTTTCAAAAGAAAGTATATCGTTATATTTGATTATCAACACTTCAAGAATTAATTAATCCCTCAATTATTTTTGTTGATAATAGCAATTTACAATACCCTGCGGAGGTGAGAGACCCGCAGGGTTTCTTTTTTAAAATTGAAATAAAGCCTGTTTATAATCCCAAAGGATGCCAATAAAAAGTCCAAGGTAAATTAATGTAACAATAAACTTTATAAAGGTTGATGTTAAAAAACCAATAAAGGAGCCAAAAGCAGCCTTAGTTGCAGCTTTTGTGTCATTTTTGTTTAGCAGTTCTCCAATTAAGGCTCCTACAAAAGAACCTATAATAATTCCGCCAGGAATAGGAGCTATTAATCCAATTATTAATCCTATTGAAGTCCCAATCATACCATATCGAGTGCCCCCAAATCGTTTGGTGCCCAAGGCAGGAATGATATAATCCAATACCCAGATAAGAATGGCTATAATGGCTGTAATTATTAAAAAAGATGTATTAGTTGGTATTGTTTCCGTAAGATGAAGAATTAAAAGACCAAGCCAGCTAGTGAGTGGTCCAGGGATAATAGGTAGAAAACTACCTATAATTCCTAAAAGCATAATTAGAGCTGCAATGATAATTAAAACGATATCCATAATCTATTTAGTTTACTTACAAATAAGACGTGAAATTATGTAATCTGTTACATTTTAAACTAAAAAATTAGTTTAAACTAATTTTTTAGTTATATTAGTTTAACTAAAAGTTTAGTTGAATAATTAAAAGGTATAATAAAATGAAACAACTTACCAAAGCAGAGGAAGAAATTATGCAAATACTTTGGCAATTAGAAAAAGCCAATGTGAAAACAATTATAGAAAAGTTTCATGAACCAAAACCAGCTTATAATACAGTATCAACTATTGTTAGGATTTTAGAAAGTAAGGGTTTTGTTGATTACGAAAAAGCAGGTAAAGGTCATGTGTATTATCCCATAGTAGCTAAACATGATTATAGTAATCAGTCTATAAATAAACTGGTTGATAATTATTTTCAAGGTTCCTTTAAGAGTATGGTGTCTTTTTTTATAAAAAAAAATGATATGAGTGTAAAAGACTTAGAGTCTGTGTTTAAGGAGATTAATAAAAAACAATCATAAATTATGTTACATTATTTTTTGCAAACCATTGCATTTCAGTTGTTCTTCTTGTTGATATATGATGTGTTTTTACAAAAAGAAACTTTTTTTAATTGGAATCGGATATACTTAAATATCACAGCGGTATTATCTATTATTTTACCTTTTATAAAAATAAATAGCCTTAAATCTATAATGCCTAAAGATTATATTGTGTCTCTTCCCGAAGTGGTCCTGGGACATACGGAATTAAATACAGATCTTTTCGTAGCACAGGATCCTGCTGTTATTAATACTAATTTGCCGTACTGGCAAATTGTCTTCTACATAGGTGTATTAGTAGCCGTATTAATATTTTTATATAAGTTTACAAAAGTCATACTTCTCATATTTAAAAACCCTAAAACTAATTCTGGAAAATTAACTCTCGTAAAGATTATAAATAGTAATGTGGCTTTCTCATTTTTCCATTTTGTGTTTTTAGGTGATTTATTATATCATGATGAGAAAAAAGCCATTTTAAAGCATGAGATCATTCATGTAAAACAAATGCATAGTCTAGATCTATTATTTTTTGAAGTTTTACGTGTTTTATTTTGGTTTAATCCTTTGGTTTATATGTATCAATACAGGATAAGTTCACTTCATGAATTTATTGCAGATCGCGAAGCTGTAAAAACGCACAATAAAAATCAATACTATCAAAGTTTATTATCTCAAGTTTTTGAAACCAGAAACGTCTCATTCATCAATCCATTTTTTAAACAATCATTAATCAAAAAACGAATCATTATGTTACAAAAATCAAAATCAAAACAAGTAAGTTTATTTAAGTATGTTTTATTAATTCCTCTTGTTTTTGGGATGTTGGTTTATACGTCTTGCGAAAATCAAAATGAAATTAATCCAGCTGATGCCTCAGATTTAAGTCAATATAATTATACTTTGAAATTTGGAGAAGAGCTAAAGAATATGTCCGAAGAAAATAAAGCAATTAAAGGTAAGCATGAAGCTTTTTTTAAAGCAAATTATAAAGAATATGTAAGTTGGGGGATAAAGGATGAAGAAAGTAAAACAACTTCATATAGTATCCATTCTATAAATGATGAATATCCTGTAGGGCTTGACCCTAAATTATTTTCAGTTCACTCTTTAGAGGGTATATCTTATTTTAGAGACGCCAAGTTTTATAGGGATTATTTAGATAATAGGAGCGCGTTATTAGAAACTGAAAAACAAAAGTTGGATATCCCTTTGAAATTAAAAAAAGAATTTAAAAATGAAGGAATAGAAGTTCCATTTTCTGTTATTGAAAACGTTCCCATATTTCCAGGTTGCGAATTATTAACAACTAACGAAGAGCGAAGGGATTGTATGTCTAAAAATATTTCCAGCCATGTAAACAAAAATTTCAACACAAAATTAGCCGATAGTCTTAAATTGAAAGGGAGACAACGCATTAATGTTATTTTCAAAATAGATAGAAATGGTGATGTTGTAGGTGTGCGCTCTAGGGCTCCTCACCCTAGCCTAGAAGAAGAAGCCATTCGAGTTATAAAAACATTACCAAAATTTAAACCAGGTGAGCAAAAGGGAAAAACCGTTAATGTGCCATATTCATTACCTATAGTTTTTCAAGTAGCAGATTAAATTGGAAATGATAAGGTTAATATTTCTGAAGATGAAAAACCGGAGCTCGACCTTCGGTTTTTTTCATTTTAAGTATTTAAAAACTAAAAAAATTGTACTTTTCGGTTTCAGTTCTAATCGATGAAACAACTTTATGTTTTTATTATAATTTTGATGCTCGTATCATGCGAGTATTTTAATGTAAAAAAAACATCTTCTGAAGATATTTTAAAAGAAGAGTTATACACCTTCAATTGGGAAGACGTTGATGAGTACCCAAGTTTTGATTTATGCAATACTTCAGAAACTAAAACGGAGAGAAAAACCTGTTTTCAAAATACTTTAGTAAATCATGTTATTAGTTATTTGCAAAAGGAAGTCATTGTTGTTACTCAAGACATTAGTGATACAATACTCTTGAAATTTCAAGTAAATAAATTAGGGCATTTGGAGTTGATGCAGGCTAATATAGATTGCGCCATTGTACAAGAAATTCCAAATATTGAACAGCTACTTCAGGAAAGTTTAGATTCTTTGCCTAAAATTTTTGCTGCTATTAAAAGAAATCAGCCCGTTACTACCGAATTTGACTTGCCCATTATTATAAGTGTCAATTAATTTGTTATTTAAATTGGCGATTTTTCCATGTATACCCATAAAACAAAGATGTTAAGGCTACATAAGTGGTGAAAAAGGGATATAATAAAAAAGCTAAAGGATATGTTTTTAGGGCTTCCCTTTTATTAAAAAAAATAGCCGATTTATATATCAAAAAGAAGTCGATCTTAAATTTAAGAATCAAAATATAAATGAAGATTTTTAGGTTTATAACATATATGAAAGGTAAAACCAAGACTAAAAATAAATTTATAAATAAAACAATACTCCCCACGGTCTTACCAAACCAATTGTAAGCTTTGGTTTTAGAAGCCCACCTAATACGTTGCGATATTAGCGTGTTCCAAGTAGGTTCTGATGAGGTGGTAACAATAGCATGAGAACATTTTAAATAATGTACTTGTTTTCCGTAAGCCTTCACTATTTTCTCCAGAAGAAAAATATCATCACCACTGGCTATTTTTGCATTGCCATGAAACCCGTGAAGTTCATTGAACAGTGTTTTCTGATAAGCAAAATTTGCACCATTGCACATAAAAGGCTTGTTTATGCCAAATCCACCTATAGTGGCGCCTTGTAAACTCAAAATATCTAATATTTGAAAACGATTTAAAAAGGAGTTTTTACTGTTATAAGATACTGGAGCAGCAATACATAAAGCATTTGACTGTTGAATATATTCGTCAAAACTGTCAAGCCAATATTCAGGAAGGACACAATCAGCATCTGTTGTAATAATCCACTCATTCTTGGCCCGAGCAACTGCTAATGTAATGGCATCTTTCTTCGGAGACTCTGTCCGTCTTACATTAGGAATTATTTGGATGGAGTTATTAGAATTTTCAAGAAAAGGTTTTATGGTTTCTATAGAATGATCTTCTGAGGCATCATCAATAAGAATCACTTCATATAAATGTTTGGAATAATTGAGTTCTTGAATAGATTGCAATAATGAAGGTAGATTTTCGGATTCATTTCTAAAAGGGACTACAACTGAAAACCTTGTTTTGGAGGGAATGTTATTTAAATGAAACATTTTTATTTTATCGAAACCATAAACAAAGCAGCCTATTAAGGTTAAATATAATAGGGTTATAAGTATACCAAATACCATCATTATGACTCTGTGTTTTTTACAAGTTTAAAATTTAGTACGAAATAACTGCCTATTATACTCGGTAAAACAAAATTTAAAACCCACATGATAGTCGTTATACTTAATATTATTAGTTCGTTAATTGCGAGGAATGAAAATAAATATACTGCAACACTTCCCTTTATAACAATATCAAAAATAAATATTGAAGGAATTACAGAAGCAATAAGGTACATGCCTGTTATAACAGTCATGGCTTCAAAATAACCTATGTAAATTTGAAACAACTGGAGTAATACATAAAACTGAAAAGAGAAAGTCATATACCTACCAAAAGAATAAAACAATCCCTTTGCTATTATGCTCTTTGGGTAGCTGATAATGAATTGTTTTAATTTTTTTGCAGAAAACCTTTTTAAAATGAATTTACTTTTAATGCTAATTAGCACCGCAATTATTATTGCTACTAGAATAATTAACATATAAGATATGAGCTTAATATAATTTGTTGAAACCAGGTTGTGTTTTAATAAGAAAAAGCTCAAACCAATGCAGCCCAAACCAATGGTAACAGTTAGCTGTAACAAGTTGCTTATTAGGTTAACAAGTAATACGGGTTTTCTAAAGTTGGATTTGTAGTAGAGCGCTTTTGCTCCGTATTCTCCAATTCTATTGGGTGTGAATATTGATGCCGTTAGTGAGCCAAGACTTTGCTCTAGAGCTTCCTTAAAACAAATCTTTTTAATTGGATTAATAAGTGTTTTCCATTTTACTATTTCTAGTAGCCAATTAATACTAGTTAGTAACAGTAGAATAAGGCTGTTTTTTAACGACAATATATTATGGCTTGTAATGATATTGATGAGTTCAGGAAGTGTTATTTCATCATTATTTACTAATTTATAGTAGATAAAATAAAAAGCTATAATGACTATGCCTATCTTAATTAGCTTAAAGAATAATTGATTAGTTTTGTATGATAGGGTAAGAGCAGCCATTGCTGCA
The DNA here is from genome assembly GCF_947495925.1 of uncultured Algibacter sp. Classification (GTDB taxonomy): domain Bacteria; phylum Bacteroidota; class Bacteroidia; order Flavobacteriales; family Flavobacteriaceae; genus Algibacter_E. The sequence continues at coordinate 254,811 of NZ_CANMAU010000001.1, read as the reverse complement.
AATTAAACTAATATTACTTAATGATATTAAAAATTAAAAGAAATTGTAAGAAGTTAATACTGATAATGGTTTTTGCTTCTTATTCTTTTTTAGGGGGAGCTCAAGGAGAAACAAAAACCGTAAAAGTTCAATTTGCTTTAGGAGTTAATAATCCTTCTTCAGAGGGTTTTGTTGATGGATTTGAAGCAAATACCATTAATTTCCCAACAATTAACTTAGGTATTCAGTATATGTTTGCTTCTAAAATGGGAGCGAAATTAGACCTTGGCTACAATCGATTTGGAAATACTGATAATTCTTTGGATTTTAAAACAAATTATACACGCATAAATGGTCAGTTTGTTTACGATTTATCGGGTTTCATAAGTTTTTTAGGAAGAATAGGAGCGTTTGCTCATGCTGGGCCAGGTATATCCATTGTAAAACCTCTAGGGAATTATGGAGATAATAAAACTTCTTATCTAAACGGAATGGGAGGGCTTGAATTTCATTATGGCATTTCAGATAAGTTATCAATATATTTAGATACATCTTATGTTTTAGGATTTGGAAAAGAATTTAGCCCATTATCAAATGGATTTGGATCATTCAATGGGAATTTGTTAACAGTAACTATAGGTGCGTCTATTTCGCTAAGTGGTTGTTATTATTGTCGAGATTAATGCAAGAAAGAATTATTTTAGGAATTGATCCAGGAACAACAATTATGGGATTTGGGCTTATAAAAGTTGTCGGTAAAAAAATGTTTTTGCTACAACTAAATGAGTTAAATCTAAAGAAATACGATGATCATTATTTAAAATTGAAGCTCATTTTTGAGCGTACTGTAGAGCTCATTGATACCCATAACCCTGATGAAATAGCTATTGAAGCGCCTTTTTTTGGTAAGAATGTGCAAAGTATGTTAAAACTAGGAAGAGCTCAAGGTGTTGCTATGGCGGCAGGCTTAAGCAGAGAAATTCCAATAACAGAGTACTTGCCGAAGAAAATTAAAATGGCTATAACTGGTAATGGTAATGCTAGTAAAGAGCAGGTCGCAAAAATGCTTCAGAGTTTATTAGGGATTAAAACGTTACCAAAAAATTTGGATGCCACCGATGGTTTGGCAGCTGCAGTATGCCATTTTTATAACTCAGGACGCGTAAATATTGGTAAAAGTTATTCTGGTTGGGATGCGTTTGTAAAGCAGAATCCTAAAAAAATTGACTAGTCCTAATTTAATAATGGCGGGTATTTATATTCATGTTCCATTTTGTAAGCAAGCATGTTTTTATTGCGATTTTCACTTTTCAACGTCACTAAAGAAAAAGGATACATTAATTAAGTGTTTAATAGAGGAAATTGAACTCAGGTGTCATGAATTAGAAAACAATGTTATTGAAACCATTTATTTTGGAGGGGGTACCCCGTCGTTATTAACTAATAAAGAATTAAGAATACTTATTGAAAGTATTAAGAAACATTATTCGGTAATAGAAAACCCAGAAATTACCTTAGAAGCCAATCCAGACGATTTATCCGAAAACAGAATAATCGAATTGTCAGAAAGCCCAATAAATAGATTGAGTATTGGTATACAATCTTTTTTTGATGATGATTTGAAAAGTATGAATAGGGCGCACAATGCTCGCGAATCGCAAGTATGTTTGGAATATGCATCAAAGTATTTTGATAATATTACGATTGATCTCATTTATGGGATTCCAGATATGAGTTTAGAAAAATGGAATAAAAATTTAGATAAGGCCTTAAGTTTTGGAGTGAATCATATATCGAGTTATGCCTTAACTGTCGAGCCTAAAACAGCTCTAGATACTTTTGTTAAAAAAGGAATTTATCCACCAATTGATGAAGAATTGGCATTGCAACATTTTAACGCTTTAGTCGCTAAAATTGAAACGAATGGGTTTGTGCATTATGAAATTTCAAATTTTGGAAAACCTGGTTATTTTTCAAAACACAATACGAGTTACTGGCAAGGGAAGTCATATTTAGGGATTGGCCCATCGGCGCATTCATTTTATGGTAATACGCGCAGTTGGAATGTTTCGAATAACACCAAATACATTCAATCTATTCAAAAAGGAAAATTGCCAAGTACTACCGAGTTGCTTTCAAAACAAGATCAGTTTAATGAATATGTTATGACCGGTTTGCGCACCATTTGGGGAGTTTCATTTAAAAAAATCGAGACTGATTTTGGTTTAGATGTCCTTCAGCATTTAAAAGTTTCATCTTTAAAATTTATAAATCAAGATTTACTTGAGTTAACTAATTTTTTAGAAGAGGAGCATACTAGTACATTAAAAGTAACTAAAAAAGGAAAATTTTTAGTTGATGGAATTGCTTCAGAATTATTTTTGATTTGATTATATTTGAGTATGATCGCAGCTATTCAATACAATTCAAGAAAACTTCAAATTAATTTAAACAAACCTATTGATATTTCAATGCCGCTAAGGGCTTCAAAGAGTAATGTTAATGCTTGGTATGTTGATGAACCTAAAATTGAACCGGCAAAAGACGGTAAATGGATTGCTAGTGTAAAAGAAGGGGCTTGTATTAATTTTAATAATATTTTTTTTAACCCACACGCTCATGGCACACATACCGAGTGTGTTGGTCATATAACCGAGGAGGTACATTCTATAAATGATAATTTGAAGCAGTATTTCTTTTTAGCAGAGGTAATAACCGTTGCGCCAGAGCGTTTCAATGAGGATTTGGTTATTTCAAAAAAACAAATACAATTTGCTTTAGGTAACAAAAAGCGAGATGCCGTAGTAATTAGAACAATTCCTAATACAAGAAGAGAAAAGTTTTCTAAGCAGTATTCAAATACAAATCCGCCTTATTTAATGAAAGATGCAGCTGTTTATTTGAAAGAAAAGGGGGTTAAACACCTTTTAATTGATTTGCCAAGTATTGACAAAGAGAAAGATAACTGCGAACTTCTTGCGCATAATGCCTTTTGGAATACCAAAGGAAAATTAAGGATGGATGCGACAATAACAGAGCTTATTTATGTCTCAAATAAAGTGGATGATGGTAAGTATTTTTTGAATTTACAAATCGCTCCTTTTGAAAATGATGCATCCCCAAGTAAGCCTATTTTATATAAAATAATTGAATAAATGGATGCAATTTTAGGGATTTTAATAGGCGTTTTATTTGGTTGGGGATTATTTGCCTATTATCAAACATTAAAACGAAAACAGTTGGTTGATTCACAGTCAACTATACTTTTAGATAAAATTAAAACAGTTTGTAAATTGATTACTGTAGAAGGCGATTTTGCAGAAATATATCATTATCAAGATGTAAAACAGCGACTATTAAAATTGGTTTCTAGCAGAAAGAAAGCATTGGTAGTTATTAATGCGAAGGCGCATGTAGGATTTGATTTATCAAAAATTGTGCTACGAGCGGATAATGCTAAAAGGAAAATTATTCTAGAACAATTCCCACAACCGGAAGTATTATCTATAGAAACCAACTTAAATTATTATGATAAGTCTGATGGTCTATTTAATAAATTTGATGCAGCCGATTTAACAGGTTTGCATAATGAAGCGAAACTGCATATTAAAGATAAAATTCCTGAAAGTGGTCTTATTCAAGCGGCACAAAAAGAGGCTTTAGAAACTGTATTACTTATTGAGACCATAGTTGAAACCATTGGCTGGAAACTAGATTATTCAGATCTTAAAATAGAGGAAGGTATAGTAGCTAAACTTAAATAATGGATATAGAGCAAATTAGAGCCTATTGCCTGAATAAAAAAGGAACCACAGAAGATTTTCCTTTTGACGCCGATACTTTAGTGTTTAAAGTATTAGGTAAAATGTTTGCTTTAGCTTCATTAAAATGGTGGGAGCGTGGAGAAGCAGTAATAAACTTAAAAGCAGATCCGGAGTATTCAGAACAACTTCGCGCAGATTATAATAGTATCCGTCCTGGATATCACATGAGCAAAAAACATTGGAATACACTTTATCTTCATGAAGGTGAATTAAGACCAGAATTTATTAAAACACTTATCGATCATTCTTATGATATGGTAGTAAAAGGTATGACTAAGAAAATGAGAAATAGTTTAGCGAACTTTTAAAACGTCATTTATTTGTTGTATATTTATATTTCATTGTTTTTTCAGCCACTTATTAATAGCATAATCAAAGTAGCCTTAAATCTTAAAGTCGTATTTAATTAACCAATATATTAACTTTAATTTTTAAATGATTATGAAAAAAGCCAACCAATTTTTTGTAGCAATAGTATTATCTCTCTTGCTACTCAGTTTCAGTAACATTTTTGCACAAGAAGAAAAAGAAGAGAAAGGTCCGCAATACCTAACGCTTACTACCTTGCATTGGAATATGGATTATGAAGACTTTGATATGGATACATGGAAATCTGTTGAAAAGGAGTATTTAGATAATGTAACAGCTAAGAATGAACATGTTGCCGCCTCGTCTTTTTATTTGCATCAATTAACACCAGATAATCGTGAACTTGTTTATGTGCGGGTATACAATACTTGGGATGCTATTGAAAAGGCAAGTGATAGAGATGCAGAATTAGCCAAGGAGGCATGGCCCGATGAAGCAGATCGAGAGGCTTTTTTTAAGAAACAAAATGCTTATTATGATCGTGATCATTCAGATGAAATTTATGCAACGTTACCGCTTGTAAAACCATTACAAGATGTTTCTAAAGATATGATATGTTATGTGCGCACTTCACATTTAGCTTTTCCTGATGATGGGGATAATGACGAAATAAAAATGTTAATGGGTGAAAATTTTGATAAACTAATAAAAGACAACCCGTTAATTAAAGGATATTACCCTCACAGACATGCTTGGGGAAAAGATGGTACAGAAATAATGGAGGCTTATTTTTTAGATTCCATGACAGATTTAGATAAAATGTTTGATGGGCTTGAAGATCTTATGAAAGAAGCATGGCCAGACGAAGAGGTAAGAAAGGCGAGATGGAAAAAAGTTAATAAATATTTTACAGGTGTACATGGTGATGCTGTATATAAGTTTGTAGCTGGACTCAATAAATAATGGTATTGAAATATTAAGCTTAAAAAGGCACTTCCTTAGTAGAAGTGCCTTTTTGTTTCATCCAATCAAGCTTGTAATAATTTTTTTAAGCGTATTATTGTAGAGTTAAAAAAAACGTAGATGAGTGTATTACAAACCCTGATAGATAGAAGTAACAATAGCTGCGAATTATGTAATTCAACGCAAGATTTAAAGCAATATACCATTCCGCCTTCTCTAAACGAAAATGTAGCGAATGATATCTTAATTTGCAAAATTTGTTTAGATCAGGTAGAAGGCCATGTAGAAATGAATACAAATCACTGGCGTTGTTTAAATGATAGCATGTGGAATGAACACGTTGCTGTACAAATCATGGCATGGCGTATGTTACAGAGACTCAGAAATGAAGGTTGGCCAAAAGATTTGCTGGATATGATGTATCTCGATGATTCCGTCTTAGCTTTAGCCAGAGCAACGGGAGAAGATAAAGATGAAAGTGAAAAAATTATCCATAGAGATGTAAACGGAGTTATTTTAGAAAATGGAGATGCTGTAGTGCTTATTAAAGATTTGAAAGTAAAAGGCTCAAGTATGGTCGCTAAGCAGGGTACAGCGGTTAGAAATATTCGACTGGATCGCGAAAACGCGAAGTATATAGAAGGAAAAGTAGGTGTGCAACAAATCGTTATCATTACAGATTACGTTAAAAAGTTGTAATATTTGGGTGTTACCTATAGGTCCGATTTTGTTTTATATCTTTTTATATGCAATGCGTTTTAGTGCTTCATTAAGTATCGAGTATCGCTCAAATTAGGACTTTAATTCGAAATTTAGAGAAGCATGAAAAAGAAAACCTTTCAATCTTTCAACACATAAATATGCTAGAAATAAGACCAACATGCGAGAATTGCGCTAAATTGTTACCCTTCGATTCAGAGGAGGCCATGATTTGCACATTTGAATGTACGTTCTGTAAAGATTGCGTAGATCACATATTAAATCAAGTATGTCCAAATTGTGGAGGTGGTTTTGAAAAACGACCTATTCGCCCAGAACGTCTACTTGAAAAACACCCGGTGTCTACAAATGTGGTTTATAAGCCTGTAAATAGTTAACTAGTTTTTTGTTCATTCTGCAGTGCTATAATTTGATTCATCCCCAGTAGCAATACAATAAGAGCAATAAATCCAATAATATAGTGACCTGCTCTTGTTATCCCAAATGGCTTAGCTATTAGAATAAATAAACTCGTGGATACCCAAATTAAATCTTGAGTTATAATCCATAAAATGGCGAGTCTCCTTTGTTTTTTTATTTCATAAATAATGGTACCCATAAAAAAGATTAGAACAAGCCCAGTTATCCAAAAAGGAGAAGTGCTAATACCTAATAAATCAGCGAATTGCTTGTTGAAAATAATGAGTATTATCCCGGAAATTCCAGAAAAATAAGCGTTAATGCGTAAAGATTTTTGTAATTGATTCATGATGTTTCTTTTAAACAAAGTTCAGAAGTAACTTAGAATAAACACTTGATAAATATCAAGAAATAATATCAATTTGAATGCTGTCTTAATCTGCTTAAAGTTTCTGGAGTAATACCAAGCATAGAGGCAATATATTGAAGTGGAACATGGTTAAAGAGTTGTGGATGTTCCTTAAATAAGGTGTTAAATCGTTGTTGTGATGTTGTATGAAGTTGAGATAGCATTTTTTGTTCTAAAAGCGCAAAGGAGTGTGCAAGTAAAATATTATCAAACTCCAACCATTTAGGTTGGGTTTTGCAAAGTTTAGAATGTGTATCTCTATCGATAACATGTAAGGTACAATCTGTGACTGCCTGAATATTCCAAAAATTAGGGGTTTCAAAAACAAAACTAGATAGTGAGGTTATAAATTTCCCGTTACTTCCAATCCAAAAAGTTATTTCCTTACCATCTATAAGATCAAACATCCTTAGGTATCCAGACTCAATAAAGGCCATTTCTTTGCATAAACTTCCAGCTTCGAGGAAATAGCTACCTTTCTTTAAATCTATGGTGTAAAATGATGATAGTATGACTTCCAAACTAAAATCGTCTACACTTACTTGATTAGATATACATTGTTTTAGTGATTCCAGAGGGTATTAAGATTTGGCAGTCATGTTTCTTCTGCAAATTCGAATTTAAAAGTGGTTTAAGACGATGTATCAGCAATAATTTTCCATTCCTCATTTATCTTCTTAAAGATAATCATGAAAATACCATCGGCATTACCAACCTCTCGTTTAATATGGTATTCTCCTAAAACATAGTAAGCACCTTCGCTTATTGGAGAAATATCATTAATTTTAAAACTTAACTTACCAGTATGGTCTTCAGTTGGGTAAGCTTTTTGATAGCGTTCCAAAGTATTTTCCCAACCATAGGTTACTCCGTTTGCGCCATAAAATTTTAGTGAGTCGCTCTTCCAATAACCTTTCATAAAACCTTCAAGATCATTGTTTGACCAAGCTATGCGCTGCTTTTTTAAAACCTTGTTAATGGCTTTAATGTCTGCTTCTTCATTATTCTGAGCGTAACCACCAAATGCGCAAACCATGCAAAGAAGTATAATTAGTTTTTTCATGTTTATTGGGTAAATTTTGAGGTTATTATGAATTTAAGAAGTAAATGTAACAAAATATTGTTTTATTGAGTTAATCATCGATGAAATTGACATTAAATTATGTTTTGTCTAAAGTAAAAATCTATTGGTCGAAAAAATAGTGTGTAAACTTATTAACTTTATTATTTTTATCAAGCAATCGAAAAATGATTGTTCTCCCTCAAATTTAGCTATTAACCCTTTAAATCACTTAATTATGGATTTAGAAATCACTAACTGCAACAGTTTTTTTAAAGTAAAAGGTATTCTTAATAAAAGTAATGTTGCTCTTTTTCAAAACAAGTTTAATAATATTTTTGACGAGGTAAATGATCTTACGATCAGTATTAAAGATATTGAAAGTATGGATAAATATGGTGTTAGTGCCATTGCGCAACTTCATGAAGAGGCTTTGATGAAAAATAAAAGATTTTCAATTATTGGTTATGGTTGTAAAGAACTTTACGATCATTTTAAGACTGGTACGGCAGCATAAATTTATTTTACAGTATATCTTTTTGTCGTTTGTAAAATGCATCCGACTGCAATTGCATAAGTTCCCTCGCTTTTTTGCGCTTGTAGGTGTATAATTCGTCTTCCTCCTTAATATCGCTATAAATACGATCGTTTATAACATAATCAGTTTGAAGCATAGCTTCACGCTGATTTTTGTTTTGTAAGACACTTGTTTTTATCGCCATTTCTTGATCTTCTAATTTGAAGTCGTAGGCTCCCATAGGTGAAAGTAATTTTGCTAAAATAGGAGAGGTTTCTATGGCTAGAAACAATAGAAATATAAAAAATGAGGGTAGCCAAGGTAATCGTTGCAATGCATTTACACGTGCCATTAGGCCATTAAAATTATTAATTATGGGTTGAGAGTTAGCAACCTCCGCGTCGTAATTCGCATTAAGCTGGACTATTTGATTTTCAATAGCAATTATTTTTAACCTGTTATCAGTTTTAAGCTGATTTAGTTCATTTAATAAGGCGTCATGCTTTTCTCGTTTTTCTTTGTAGACAGGTCCTTTGCCTAATAGTTTTGTTCCAGCTGTTCCTTCAGCCTCAGAAATATAGGTGTCATACAATGAGTTAACTTCAGTTTCTTTGGTATTTATTTCTGTTTGTAGCCTCAGTATATCATTTTTTAAATCTTGAATTTTTGGTAAGAATTGCTCGCCGATTTGATTTTTATTAGCTAGTGTTAATTCGTTTTTCTGCTCTAATAGTACCTGGTTAATTTCTTTTTCAAAAATCTTTAGCTCCAAAGGTTTAGAGATAACAACAGCTATAATTATAGCTAGAATAATTCTAGGTACTGCCTGTATCAACTCGTCCATAACATGTCCCGTTTTTTTGATTGAGGAAACAATATAACGATCTAGATTAAATATGAGTAACCCCCAAATGAGACCAAAGAAAATTGAAGTATACAGAGTATCAAAAACCGTGAAAAGAGCATAACTTGATGCTATAAAAGCCATAACTGCAGTGAAGAAAACAGTTGCTCCTACGCCTGCATATTTATTTTGTTCACCTTTTGAGCATTGATTTAAAATATCGGTGTCTGCTCCTGAGCAAATAATGAAGAATTGCTTTAACATAATGATTGATTTTGATTGATGATTGACTATTAGAACGTCGAAGTTCGTTTTTTGTTACATAATTTGAACCAAAATTTATTGATATTTATGCTTTCCTAGACCTGACACTTTCAATAATAACTGTAGAAATAATTAAAGTACCGCCAATAAAGGTGTTTGAAGCCGGAATTTCGTTTAAGAAGAAGTATGCCAATATAATTCCAAAAATGGGTTGTGTACTTAAAATGATACTTGCTGTACTAACTGAAAAGTGTTTTAAGCTTTTAAGGAATAAAGAATGCCCAATAGCTGTAGCTACTAAAGCTAGCATAATAATGTACGGATATTGTGTTTTAATATTTGAAGTATCAAAGAAATATAAAACTGGTAGTAGTGAAATAGTAACTACTAAAAGCTGGTATAACATTACCATAGTACCATTATATCCTGTCGAGCCTCTTTTTAAAATGATGTTTCGGAGAGAAAACAAAACAGCTGAAATTATACCCCAAATGATCCCTTTAAAATAGGAGCTTTCAAAATTAAACTCTGGAGCTAAAATGTAGATTCCAACAAAGACTAATATAGCTAAAAGTAAGTGTACCTTATTAAATTTTGCTCTAGTTAATAAAGGCTCTAATATGGCGGTTATTGCTGGAAAAGTATATAAGGATAGCATTCCAATGGCAACATTTGAAATTTTAATGGAGTAGAAATAAGTAATCCAATGTGCTCCTAGAAATAATGCACTAAAGAAAAATGTACTTCTATCTTTAGTGTTTTTTATTGTAAGATTAATTTTTTTTAATCTGCAGAACAGATATAGAATAACTAAAGCTAATATTGCACGCCACCATATAATAACAGCTGTGGGCATATCGATATATTTACCTAAAACTCCAGCAGAACTTATTAGAAATGTAGCAAAACTAAGTTCCAGTATATTTTTTGTGTGTTGGTTTTTCATATTTTGTAGCTAACATGTGTTAGCGATAGTAGTGGTTAGCTTTTGGCTGGTAGTCGTTTTGGCTCAAAACTAATAAGATAATCTCCAAACCTAGTAGTAAAACTTTCGTTTTTAACAAAAAAATGGTATTTATCTTTTTTATTAACTAATTTATTAAGGTATTTTTTTTATTTGTGTTCTTTTTTAAAGTATATTTATAATTCCCTCTCAAATACTAAAGTATTAATAGTTGCTCCTTATTTGCGTTATTATATAAAAAAACTGGCAATTAAATTATTCCACTTTTTTTAAACGACTTGTTTCTATAATTAATTTATGTGTTGGTATTTAATATTTTAATCGTTATTAATAATTTTTAACCAACTAAATTTCATTTATTATGAGAAAATCAATTATTATTTTATTTGCTTTTATGATGAGTAGTCTTTTTATGAAGGCACAAAGTATCTCTGTGCATATGCATAGAAGAGTAGCTGAACAAGACATGGAAGAGGTTTTAAAAAGGGAAGTTGAGTATTGGAGTAAGTTTGCCCAGAGTGAAATTGATAAAGGAAACATGGATTTTTGGGGTGTTTTTGTTCGTATAGGTGGAACAGATTTGGAAAATGAACCAAATATTCTAATTGTTAATGGCTTTACAGATATTGACAAAAGAATTAATTGGGGAGGTATTACAGACCTGTTTCCAGATGTAAAAATGGAGGATATGGAAACCAGAGGTATGAGCACTTCAACGGATATGATTATACTAAAAGATTTAAACAATCACATTCAAGCGCCAAGTGCTACAGGAGATGATTTTAATTTTGTTAGAATAAAGTATCACAATGTAAAGGATTTAAAATGGCATTTTGAATTTGAAGCTAATAAAATTAAACCCTTATTTAAAGCAGATATGGATGCTGGTAAATCAAAAAGATTGGGCTGGGGAAATGCTGTTATTTTAGAACCCAAATCAGAAAGATTTCCTTATAAAGCATATTCATATAATTTGTTTTCTAAATTAAGTGATGCCTTAAACCCAAGACATAAAGATGGTACACCATTTCCAGATGGCTTCTTTGATGAATATCAAAAAAATGTTGCTGGCCCCGACGATTCAAGACTTTATAGAGCTGTGAAAGTTATAACTAAATAGATTAAAAAAAGGGATTGTATTTAAATACAATCCCTTTTTTTATTTAGATAATTCAGTATAATACTTATAAAACAATGGAATGGTTTCTATTCCTTTCAGGTAATTCCAAACACCAAAATGTTCGTTGGGTGAGTGAATGGCATCACTATCTAAACCAAAGCCCATTAAAATAGTTTTACTCTTTAATTCTTGTTCAAAAAGAGCAACAATAGGAATACTGCCGCCACTACGCTGTGGAATTGGTGTTTTTCCAAAAGTATCCTGATAAGCTTGACTTGCGGCTTGATAGCCAATGCTGTTAATTGGAGTTACATATCCTTGACCGCCATGATGAGGGGTTACTTTAACCGTTGTGCCTTTTGGAGCAATACTTTCAAAATGTGATTTAAAAAGTTGGGTGATGTCAACCCAATCTTGGTGAGGCACCAAACGCATAGATATTTTGGCATAAGCCTTACTTGCTATAACCGTTTTAGCACCTTCACCAATATAGCCTCCCCAAATACCGTTAACATCAAGGGTTGGTCTTATAGAATTTCGCTCGTTTGTTGTAAATCCAGCTTCTCCGTAAACTGAATCAATATTAAGTGCTTTTTTGTAGTTTTCTAAAGAGAAAGGTGCTTTTGCCATTTCAGCGCGTTCTTCTTTTGAAAGTTCTTCCACCTTATCATAAAACCCTGGGATAGTAATATGATTGTTTTCATCATGAAGAGAAGCTATCATTTTGGTTAATATATTAATAGGGTTGGCTACAGCGCCACCATATAAACCAGAATGTAAATCACGATCAGGTCCTGTAACTTCAACTTCAACATAACTTAAACCTCTAAGTCCAGTAGTGATCGAAGGTACGTCATTCGCAATCATTCCCGTATCAGAAATAAGAATGACATCGTTTTTAAGTTTCTCTTGATTGTTTTTTACGAAGGTTGCAAGATTAGCACTTCCTACTTCTTCTTCACCTTCAATCATAAATTTGACGTTACAAGGTAATTGATTGGTGGAAGTCATAAACTCCATAGCCTTTACGTGCATATACATTTGTCCCTTGTCATCACACGCACCACGAGCGAAAATGGCGCCATCGGGATGTTTTTCTGTTGACTTAATAACAGGTTCAAAAGGAGGTGAATCCCAAAGAGCTATTGGGTCGGGAGGCTGTACATCATAGTGTCCGTACACTAAAATAGTTGGTAAGTTTTTGTCTATTATTTTTTCACTATAAACAATGGGGTATCCGTCTGTAGTGCAAATTTCAACTGAATCACATCCTGCTTTTTCTAAACTTATTTTAATAGTATCCGCCGTTTTTAAAACATCATTTTTGTATGTAGAATCGGCGCTTATTGACGGAATTTTAAGTAGATCAATAAGTTCAGTTAAAAATCGCTCTTTATGTTCTGAAATATAAGATTGAATATGTTTCATTGAAGTATAATTAAGGATGTACTCAAAAGTATAAAAAAGATAGTTTTTTAATACTATAAAGTTTGCAATTTAAAAATCTTGTTTATATTTGCAGTCCTTTTGCGGGCGTGGTGGAATTGGTAGACACGCTAGACTTAGGATCTAGTGCCGTGAGGTGTGAGAGTTCGAGTCTCTCCGCCCGCACTTCATAAAAGGAAAAGCCGAAGATTTATCTTCGGCTTTTTTGTTTTATAAGTAATATCTTTTTTCTACAACTAGAATTGATTTATCCTTGAATTTTGAAATTTATATTATCGTAAAGTTTTGATATCCAATAATTACAGATTTTAAAATAATTTAATAGACTGATATACGTGTAAATATTTATGACTTTAAAAGAAAATATTTTTTAAAGACACTATATGGTAAAGTAATCATTTCATGTAGCTGGAATTGAAGAATCCCTGACAGATGATTTTCTTATATTAAATTCGCCATTAAAAATAACTGTTTCTATTTCGGAATTTGGGTTTTTAATTCGAGATAATAACATTTCGCCTGACTTCTTTGCCATATCGTATGTTGGCTGTTTAACACTACTAAGTTCTGGAGTTACAAGCTTTGCTATTCTGGTTTCAGTAAAACCTACGAAAGCAACATCCTCTGGTATTTTATAGCCATTGTCTTTTAACTTCTTCATGGCACCAATGGCGACCATGTCATTAACACAGAAAAAGGCATCAGGTAAATCTTGTTGAAAGATAAGATCTTCAATGGCATCCATTCCTTCTTTGGCTAGAAGTCCTGTCTCAATTATTTTATAGTTTTCTTTGGGGAAATTATGTTTGTTCATCGCTTTTTTAAATCCTTGGATTCTTTCAGAAGAAACACAGAGGTTTTTATAACCTGATAAGTGATAAATTTTTTTATATTTTTCTCTAATTAAATGTTCTGTTGCAAAAAAGCTCCATTTAACATTATTAAAAATGACCTTAGAGGCTTGTAAAGTCTCATCAATTCTGTTTAAGAATACTATAGGGTAGCCTTCATTGTGTTTTTCTATATAGTAGCTGGCGTTTTTGTATCCAATGGTAGGTGCAATTATTAAGCCGTCGACCATATTGTTTATTAGTGTTTTAACATTTTTTAATTCCTGATCTTCATTTTCATCTGACTGCATTAATAGGACTTGATAGCCTTTAGATATAAAAAATTCTTGCAGAACAATAGCAACTTCAGAATAGTAACCATTCATGATTTCGGGTACTACAACTCCAATATTTAATGACCTATTTTGACTGAGCTTTTTAGCTATCGGATTGGGATAATAGCCCATTTCATGTGCAGTTTTTAGGATCATTTCTTTGGTGTCTTTTCTAATGTCATATTTGTCATTAAAAGCCCTAGATACAGTAGAAACTGATACGTTTAAGCATCTCGCTACATCTTTGATAGTTACGTGTTTCATTTTTATAAGTATTTATGGACTTGCCAAACCAATTCCGCAATCATTGACATAAAGTTTTAAAATTTCCGAAAACTATTCCAAATGTTATTTTTTTTAGATTAAAAACTGGCTTACAAAATGAAATTGAGGCTTAATAAATTCCAGATGTAAATTGAGTTAAGGATAATTATTTGTTCTATATAAATATAAGTTAGAGGGTTAGAAGTTTCATATGTTTTCATGAAATGTTGATTTCGGAAACGGTTTCGGTTTTCGGAAACGGTTTCGGAAACGGTTTTTTTTTTTCTTTTCCAAAAAATCAGTTTTCAAGCTGTGGTAAGTCTAATTTTAATCGCAATTAATTAACTAAACATAGAAATTTATGAAACTAAATTACATCATAGTAATGGTGCTATTGAGTTTTTGTTTTGCTGGATGGGCGCAACAAAAAACTGTTACTGGTACTGTTATAGATGAACAAGGGATTCCCCTTGCGGGAACAAACATCTTGGAAGAAGGAACAACAAATGGAGCTCAGGCTGATTTTGATGGGAACTTTACAATTAATGTTGAAGAAAACGCAATTTTAGTATTCTCTTATATTGGTATGCTAAAACAAAGTATTAGTACTGCCGGTAAGACAACTATTAAAATCACCTTATTTGAAGACGCAGCGCAACTTGATGAAGTTGTTGTTGTAGGTTATGGTTCGCAGAAAAAAGTTAACCTAACGGGCTCTGTATCGGTTGTGAAAGCAGAGGAAATAACTAAGCAGCCAGTGGCACAAGCGTCGCAAGCCCTTGCAGGATTAGTTCCCGGGCTTACAGTAACTCAAAATAGCGGACAGCCAGGTGCAGATGATGCAACTTTGAGAATTAGAGGTATTGGGACACTTGGTAATGGCAGAAAAAATGATCCGTTAGTTTTAGTTGATGGCATACCTGATAATATAAATGGTGTCGATCCTAATGATATTGAATCGATTTCGGTACTAAAGGATGCGGCAGCAGCAGCTATTTATGGTTCAAGGGGAGCAAATGGTGTTATTTTGGTCACTACTAAAAGAGGTAAAGAAGGAGTAGTGACAACAACATATAATACTTATGTAGGATTTCAATCTCCTGCTCAACAATTAGATTTCCTAGGATCTCTGGGGTATATGGAGGCCTTTAATGATGCTATACCTGGTTCTTTTGACGAGGAAACCTTAGAAAAATATAGGAATGGCAGCGGAGTAGGTACAGAGAAATTACCGGATACAGACTGGGTTGATTTAATATTTTCGAGATCAGGATTACAAATGTATCATAGTGTAGGGGTTAATGCAGGTACAGATAAATTGAAATTAGGAGGGTCTATTTCCTATCTCGATCAAGAGGGTAATGTGCCAGGGTATGAATTTAAAAGGTATTCAGGTAGATTTAATTCAGATATAAAAATTAGTAATAAACTAGATGTTGCTTTTGATTTAAACTTTAGAAGAGAAATTAGAGATGAACCAAGAGCATTAGAAAATACAATTAGACAAGCATACAGATATCAGCCTTTATTTGTAGCTGTTAACGACGATGGTAGTTGGGGGCCTGGTTTTAATGGAAATAATCCGCTAGCCATAGTTAATTCAACATCTTTAGATAGAAATATAACTAATTATTTTAGAGCAATTTTAAAAGCTACGTATAAACCTATTGATGAATTAGCAATATCACTTTCTTATTCGCCTCAATATACGGACAGAGATCGGGATGCTTTTATTGCTGGTTATATTTATAAAGAAAACTCAGATGCTGAACCTAACACAGAACTAGTTACTAATAATAGTTTAAATAAGTCAACCTCAGAGGTTTTTATAGATAACTTTAATTTCTTAGTTAATTTTAACAAGAGCTTTGGAGATCATAGTTTAACGGCTTTAGCTGGTTATGAATCTATAAAAACGCAATCGGAAAATTGGGGTGCCTTTAGAAGAACTTTTGTGGTTCCTGAGTTTAGAACCCTAAACAACGGTAATGCAGAAAGTGCGACTAACCGAGGTTCAGCTACTTTGTTTGGTTTAGAATCTGTTTTTGGTAGGTTAAACTATACGTATAACGATAAATATTTACTTGAAGCTAATGTAAGAAGAGATGCTTCCTCAAGGTTTGCTGCAAGTAACAGGGCGCAAACATTTCCTTCGTTTTCTGCTGGTTGGGTGATTTCAAATGAAGGTTTTTTTCCTGAAAACGATGTCGTAACATTTTTGAAAATTAGATCTTCTTGGGGGCAATTGGGTAATCAAGAAATTTTCACCACGGACGCGAATGGTAATCCTGTAGCTGAGAATTTTATTTATGCAAGTCAGTTTGGAATAGGAAATGCTGACACTGTTCTAGGAGGGGCTTCTCAGGTTGGTGGAGCACAAACACAATTAGCTAATCCACTTTTGGTATGGGAAACTGGAGAAAACTTCAATGTTGGTTTGGATGTTAACTTATTTTCTAGTAAATTAAAATTAACAGCAGAATATTATAAAAGAACTACTAAGGATATTATCCTAGAAATTGGTACGGTGGCGCCAAGTGCAGGTTTAGGCGTCCCTTTTAGAAACGCAGGTGATGTAACAAATTCAGGTATAGATTTTTCTTTAGGATGGAGAGACAATATTGGAGACTTTAATTATGGTATTACTGGTAATTTTTCTACGTTTAATAATGAAGTTACTGGTCTTGCTGATGGATTAACAGAGCTACCTGTTATTGGTAATACAATAAATAGAGTTGGGGAAATGCAGAATTCTATTTTTGGTTTACAATCGGCTGGATTGTATCAAGAGAGTGATTTTACAGATGGAGTATTGAATAGTGATTTGCCAGTTCCTGCATTTGGAACAGTGCAACCAGGAGACATAAAGTATGTTGATACCAATGGACGAGATACGGAGGGTAACTTAACAGGAATGCCAGATGGAACCATAAATAATGATGATAGAGCAATAATAGGAAGTACAATAGCTAACACTTTTTGGGGAGTTGATTTTCAAGCGGCTTACAAGAATTTTGATTTTTCTGTATCGTTTATAGGAGAATCGGGTAGGGATGTAGTGTTGCTGGAAGATGCTGGTTGGTCTTTCTATAACGCGGGTAAAATTCAGCAGTGGCAAACAGATTATTGGACGCCGCAAAATACAGGTGCGGCTTATCCACGTGCAATTGCAGATAGTAGCTCTCCTAACTGGAGGGTAAACGAAACCTACATGTTTAATGGGGCTTATACAAGGCTGAGAAATTTAACGATTGGGTATACACTTCCTAGAGATTTTTTAGATAAAATTAAATTGAAGAACTTCAGATTGTATTTATCTGGTCAAAACCTATTAACTTTTGATAAAATGCCTGATGGAGTGGATCCTACGGTTCCAGACTTTACTAATGGTGGTTTTTATCCGGTAATGAAAATTTATACAATGGGATTGACCATTGGGTTTTAATAATTAAAAAAGATTATAACAATGAAAAGAATCAAAAAATTATGTGCATTTTGCCTTTTAGTTATAGCTATGGCGAGTTGTGCAGACGAGGTATTGAATTTAAAAGACCCCGGAACACCCAATAGTTCATCTTTTTTCTCTACAGAAGCGGAGTTAGAAGTAGCGTTGGTTGGCGTTTATGAATCACTAAATTATGTAAATGCCACTCCGTTTCCTCAGGTTCTGGATCATGCTACCGATCTAGGTTTTAGCCGAGGTAACGTAGCGGAAACTGCGACGGTAACAACTGGAGGATTAACCTCTACAAATAACCTAGTTCGTGGGTTTTGGAATAGTTTTTATGCAGGTATTCAACGAGCTAATTCTTTGTTAGCAAATATGGAACGAGCAGAAGATAATTCTGCTCCCGTAAGATTTGAAGAAATTCGTGGTGAGGCATTGTTCTTAAGATCAATGTTTTATAGTTATTTAATAGAGTTGTACGGAGATGTGCCTTTCCATAATGAAATGACGGTGTCTTCTCAAGACCCTCTACCAAGAATGCCAAAGGCTGAAATAGTAGCCAATTTATTAAGCGATTTAAATGATGCAGCTAAGGTTTTACCATTAAACCCTGCCGAGTCGGGAAGGGCTTCTGCAAATGCAGCTAATACGCTTGCAGCAAGAATAGCTCTTTATAATGGGAATTACGCTTTAGCGGCTCAAAAAGCGAAATTGGTGATGGATAGTGGTATTACATTAGCTAATGATTACGAATCCTTGTTTAGCGCAAATGGGATCAATGATTCAGAAGCGTTGTTAAGTTTGCAGTATGTTACAGGGACTAAGGTTCATGGATTAGCTGTTAGACAAGGCAGTCGTTTTGGAGGATGGTGTCAATTTGTACCAACACAACAAACAATTGATACTTACGAGACCATAAATGGGTTGCCCATAGATGAAGATCCAAGTTTTGATCCTGCTCACCCATTTGAAAATAGAGACCCAAGATTAAAGGCCTCTATAGCAGTACCTCAAGAAGTCTGGTCTGGCCATGTTATCGAAACGCATAGTGATAGTTTAGCAACATGGAAAGTAGAGAACGGAATTAAAACAGAGCGAGTGTATAACCCTAACTCAACTAATCCAGCAGGAGTAAGTATCGTTGATCCTATTAGCGGCAATCGTTACAGCTCCGGTGGAGCAAATCGTTTTGTGTCTTTTACAGGCTATTTTTGGAAGAAATTTTCTGACGAACCTACATTAACAGGTGAAACAGGAATATGGGCAGGTGTTGGTGAACACCCTGTTATTATAATGCGTTACGCAGAAGCTTTATTGACCTATGCCGAGGCTAAAATTGAAGCCAATCAAATTGATCAAACTGTATTGGACGCGATTAATCAAATAAGAGAGCGAGCATATAGAGGTTCTGGTATTACATATCCCGCAGTTACAACCACGAACCAATCCGAGCTTAGAAGAATAATTCGTAGAGAACGTAAAGTAGAATTAGCTGATGAGGGGTTCCGTTTATTTGATATTAGAAGGTGGCGGATTGCAGAAAAAGTTTTAAATACTATCGCGTTTGGAAGTCCTGCTAATGGTTTTAGTAAAATTGGCGGGGACTTAGGATTAACTCCAGATATTGATCAAGATGATTTTGCGACTTATCCTGGGGCTCCATCTCAACCAAGAGTTGAAAAAGGTAATTTAGACTATAGAGAGTTGGAAGTTAGGGTATTTAATGCTGATAGAGATTATTTATGGCCAATACCTGATGCTGAAATTCAGGCTGCTCAGAGTAATGGCTTACAAATGCCTCAAAACCCAAATTATTAAAAGTTAGTTTTTTGTTTAGAAATCATTTTGATTTTAGTTAGTAAGTAATTAGGGGGCAACTATTGCCCCCTATCTAATTTATAAGTTTAATTATTAGAGTATGGGTGTTACATTCTTTAGGATAAAAAAAGATTGGATTGTAATTGGTTTTCTATTTCTAATAGTTTTTTCTTGTAAAGAAAACAACAGTTTACCTGCTAAAATGGAGGGCAAAGAAATTAAAGTAAAAACAGGCTTATTTCAATTTGTAAGCGACTCTATAAGTGGTGTTTCATTTATTAATGAACTTCAAGAGAGTTTTGAAATGAATGCCTTGAACTATGATTATATGTATAATGGTGCTGGCGTTTCTGCGGGTGATTTTAATAACGACGGTTTAATTGATTTATATTTTATATCTAATCAAGGTAGTAATAAGTTATTCATAAATAAGGGGCAGTTAAAATTTGAAGACGTAACCGAAACAGCCAATGTTCAAGGATTTCCTGGTTTTGAGTTGGCATCTACAATTGTTGATATAAATTCTGATGGATTACTTGATATTTATGTTTGCCGTTCAGGACCTTTTATTCAATCTCAGGCAAGAGAAAATAAACTCTATATTAATTTAGGGAATAACAACGATGGTGTGCCTGTTTTTGAAGAGCAAGGAAAAAAATACCAGCTTAATTTACCTCATTATTCAACGCAAGCCTCTTTTTTTGATTTTGATAAAGATGGTGATTTGGATATGTTTTTAATAAATCATAATACAGATACCAAAGTCCTTTATAATTTAGATGGTTACAAAAAAAGAAAATCTCCTTTTACAAGTGATCGGTTGTTTGAGAATGTTGAGGGAAAGTATATTGATGTATCTGATAAAGCAGGAATTATTAACGATGGAATTGGTTTTGGTCTAGGTTTGGCAATAGGCGATTTAAATAATGATTCTTGGCCCGATATTTTGGTAAGTCAGGATTTTGCCTCTAGTGATAGGATTTACTTGAATCAAAAAAATGGCACATTTAAAGAGGTTTGTAAAGAGGCAACAGGGCATACATCAAACTTTTCAATGGGTAATGATATAGTCGATTTTAACAATGACGGTTGGTTGGATTTTATGACTTTGGATATGGTTTCGGAGGATAATTATGGTATTAAAGCCAGTATGAGTGGTATGAATCCAGAGCGTTTTAAAAGCTTTGTTAAGAAAGGTTTCCATCATCAATATATGTACAATACCCTTCAGTTAAACAATGGTGTCATGTCAGGAGATAGTACGCCATTATTCTCTGATATTGCTTTTTTATCCGGAGTTTCTAGCACAGATTGGAGTTGGGGGCCACTGTTTTTTGACATGGACAATGACGGAGATAAAGACTTATTTGTATCCAACGGAATTAAAAGAGATTTTAGGAATGTAGATTTTATTCATTACCGTCAAAAAGAAGAATCTGAATTTTTAGAAAAAATAAAAAAGGCGCCTCAGAATGTTATTCCTTTATTAGAGCAACAAAGGGATGATAGAATTCTTCGTAGAATGCCATCCAGAAAAAAGGAAAACTACTTTTTTGAGAATTTAGGAGATTTATCATTTCATAAAAAGAACAATGTTTGGATTTCAGAAAAATTAACTGCTGCAAACGGTGCGACTTATGCCGATTTAGACAACGATGGCGATGTTGAAATCATTACAAATAATATGGATGATGTTGCTTCAATCTATAAAAACAATAGTGTAGAAAATGGTTTTGGAAATTTTTTAAAGGTAAAACTTAAAGGAGCCAAAAATAATTTATTTGGAATTGGAGCGCGTATCGTTTTAAAGACTACAAGTGGAGAGCAAACACAGGAACAATATTTTACTAGAGGGTTTCAGTCTTCTGTAAGTTCCATTTTACATTTTGGTTTAGGTGATGAGAGAAATATAGAAGTATTGGAGGTTATTTGGCCAGATGGTAGTTCGCAAGAAATTAATAATGTTAAGTCCAATCAAACAGTAATACTAAAATATGATGAAGCTTCTAAACGGGATAGGACTCCTATAAAACCATTATATAAGTTTCAAGATATTACAAGATCAAGTGGACTAAATCATTTTATTTCCCAAAATGACTTTAATGATTTTAAAAGAGAATCATTATTACCTCATAAAATGTCTGAAGAAAATTTAGCCTTGGCTGTTGGAGATATAAACAATGACGGTTTTGACGATTTTTATGTTGGCGGAGCAAAAGGTTTTTCAGGAGCATTGTTCCTGCAACAGAAAGGTGGTACTTTTTCAAAAATAAATAAAGCACTTTTTAAGTCTGATGAAGATTTTGAAGATGTAGACGCTTTATTTTTTGATGCCGATAATGACGGGGATTTAGATTTATATGTGGTCAGCGGCGGCAATGAATACGATTTAGAGTCAAAGTTTTATATAGATAGGTTGTACATTAACGAAAGAGGCATTTTTAAGAAGGCTGTAATACCTTTTCCTAATACATTGAGATTTAGTGGTTCTGTAGTGCGCCCTTATGATTTTGACAACGATGGAGATATAGACCTTTTTATTGGAGGAAGACAAAATCCAGGGCAATACCCGCTGCCAGGAACTAGCTATTTACTTAGAAATGATTCTTCAACGGATGAGTTAAAATTTGTAAAACTTGAGAACCTTGGCCTTGAAAAAATTGGTATGGTTACAGATGCCCAATGGGTAGATTTAGATTCTGACACCTCTAAAGAATTGGTTGTAGTTGGGGAGTGGATGCCTATTGTCGTTTTTAAGAATAACAACGGCGTTTTATCGCAAAGTTTGAGCAATAAAGCATTGGAGAACTATGTTGGTTGGTGGTTTGGATTAAGTAGCGGCGATTTTGACAATGATGGCGATTTGGATTTTATAGTGGGCAATTTGGGGTTAAACTCAAAATATCAAGCTTCAAAAGAGAAACCTTTCCAAATTTATGCTAAGGATTTTGATGAAACAGGAACCTTAGACATAGTATTAGGCTATCATCAAAATGGAAAAAATTACCCTTTAAGAGGGAGGCAGTGTAGTTCGCAACAAATGCCGTTTATTAAGAAAAAATACCCTAGTTATCATTCTTTCGCAATGGCAGAACTTGAAGAAGTTTATGGTTCTGATAATATTGAAGACGCTTTAAAATATAATGCTTATTGGTTTGCCAATAGTATTCTTTTAAATGATGGAAAGGGAACATTTTCTATAGAGCCTTTAGATGGGTTAGCTCAAACCACAGCAATCAAGAACATTATAAATCATGATTTGAATGGGAATGGCTTACAAGATGCGCTTCTTTTTGGAAATATGTACGATTTTGAAGTGGAAACACCGAGACAAGATGCGGGTTATGGTCTTTGTTTATTGCAGGAAAAGAATGGTTTAAAAAGTCTGGCTAACATTGATAGCGGTCTTTTTGTTGAAGGAGAAGTTATTAATGTCAAAAAAATTAATCTCGGAACTAATGAACTGGGGCTTTTAGTTTTGAAGAATAATTGTAATCTTCAGCTTTTAAAAATAAAATAGTAGTATTAAAAAATAGTGTTAATCAAATATTATAATAGTAAATAATGAATAGAATAGAGCTAAATGGTATTCTTCCAGTTATACCAACACCTTATAACGAAGATGGAACAGTTGACAAGGTTTCAATTATAAAAATAACGGAATTTTGTATCGAGTCTGGTGCAAGTGCTCTAGTATTTCCTGGGGTTGCTAGTGAATATGACTATTTAACAGCAGAAGAAAGATTAGCTTTACTAAAAAAAATTCATGAAGTTAACAATGGCAGACTGCCTCTTATTTGTGGTGGGGGCAAAGGAGATGCTGAAACCATAGCGCAAAACATTTCGCGATCGGAACCTTTTGGTTGTCATGCAGCTATGATTTTAATTCCTAATCAATACGCAAATGACGAAAAAGGAGCACTTGATTTTATGTCCGAAATAGCAAGGCGAGTTCCAAAAGTAAGCATCATTCTTCAAAATGCACCAACACCTATAGGAGCAGGTCTATCGCCAAAGGCTATTTGTAGAATTGCTGCTGAAATTGAGCAGGTAAAATATATAAAAGAAGAAACACTGCCGTCTGGAGCTAGAATTACTGAACTAATAGATAATGCTCCAAAACACCTAGTAGGTGTTATCGGGGGTGGTGGAGCCAGATATATTATAGATGAAATGAACCGTGGTGTTATTGGGGCGATGCCCGCCGCAGAAATTACCGATTTACATGTCATGATGTGGAACACTTTTAAGACTGGAGATATCGAAACATCACGAGAAATATATACACAATCACTTCCATTGCTCATTATTCAGGCCATATACAGAATGAGGCTTACCAAGTATGTGTTAACGAGAAAAGGTGTTTTTAAAAACACTATTGTAAGAGCGCCACTTCCAGAATTAGATGATTTAGATAAAAAGGAAATAGACTTTCAGCTTAAAAACCTTTCAAAATACACTCAAAAAGAATTCACATTATGAGCAAAGTAAAAAAAGTTGAGGCCTTTTCATTAACCATTCCAAGAGACAAACCTTATTTAGGAGATGCAAAAAAAGGAGAAGAGGCTAATAAAAAAGGGTATTTTGTTCGCGAGGGTAATAAAACGGTATACGCAACTGTAGATAGAACGATTATTGTGCGTATAGAAACGCATTCTGGAGTAGTTGGATGGGGAGAAACCTATGGTCTCATTGCTCCGGAAGCAACAATGGCACTAATTAACGATTTTATGTCTGATTTTGTTGAGGATAAAGACCCTTTTGATGTTTCCGTTATTTATGAAGACATATATAATATGATGCGTTTCAGGAAATATAGTGGCGGTTATTATCACGATGCATTGGCAGCAATAGATATTGCTTTATGGGACATCTGTGGAAAAATAGCGGGTTTACCAATATCTAAACTTTTAGGAGGCCAAAGAAGAAAAGAAATACCAGCTTATGTTTCGGGTTTGCCAGAACCAACATTAGAAAAAAGAGTTCAATTGGCATTGTCTTGGAAGAACAAAGGATTTCATAGCTTTAAATTTGCCACCCCACAAGCAGCAGATAATCTAAATCAAGAAATGGAAGCTCTTAGAACGGCATTAGGGGATTCGGTAAAAATAGCCTGTGATATGCATTGGAATCAAACATCGGCAGAAGCTATTTCAAAAATTGCTGAAATGGAACCATATAAATTATGGTTTGCAGAAGCCCCAGTAGCTACAGAAGATATAAAAGGACTTTCGCATATTGCCCGTACAGTTAAAACACCAGTTGCAGTAGGGGAAGAATGGAGAACCGTTTATGATGCACAAGCACGAATTGATGCTGATGCAGTTCATATCGTCCAACCAGAAATGGGGCATGTTGGTATGACACAATTTATGAGAATAGGTTTAGCTGCTCAGTCTCATAATTTAAGTATAATTCCACACGCAACGATTGGTTCAGGTATTTTCTTGGCAGCTAGTTTACAAGCGAGTTCTGCTCTAGAGAATATTAAGTCCCATGAATACCAACATACAATCTTTGATAGAAATAAACATTTAATAACAGAAGGTATAGAAGTGAAGCATGGTTTATATAGTATATCAGACAAACCAGGCTTGGGCGTAGAGCCTACAGAATATACAATTTCACTTCTTAAGAAATAATGATATGAACAAAATAGATTACATAGTAATAATATTGTATGCTATTGGAATCGTTGTTGCAGGCATGGTGTTTTCTGGGAAAATGAAAAGTTCTAAGGATATGTTCGCTGCCGGTGGTAAGTCGCCTTGGTGGGTTTCAGGCTTATCTGCTTTTATGACCTGCTTTTCTGCCGGAACATTCGTGATTTGGGGAGGTATAGCCTACAAATATGGTGTTGTTGCGATTGTTATTAACCTTTGTTATGGTATTGCAGCTTTACTTGTAGGGCGATGGATTGCTGGGGTTTGGCGTAAAGCTGGGGTAAATTCTGCATCTGAGTTTCTTCATGCCAGATATGGAGCTTCCATAGTACAATTTTACACATGGGTAAAAGGGCTTTTAGTGATGTTTGTTACAGGAGGCTCCATTTATGCACTTTCAAAAGTTGTGTGTGCACTTATGCCACTATCGGAAGGGCATCTTTTAGCAGATCCTACCACAGGATATTTATCCGTAACCATAACATCAATCATAGTTTGTATTATAGTTGTTATCATTGCCTTTTCAGGAGGATTATGGGCTGTTCTGGTTACAGATGTTTTACAGTTTATAATTCTTTCGGTTTCGGTGATTTTTGTTATTCCGTTAATTTTTGGTGAAGTTGGGGGAATCAGTGCTTTTATAGAAAGGGCTCCCGAAGGATTTCTTTCTCCAGTAGTTGAAGAATACTCTTGGTGGTTTATGATAGGCTGGGTAACTATTAACTTTGTTGCTATGGGAGGTGAATGGGCTTTTGTGCAACGTTATGTATGTGTGCCAAAAGCTAAAGATGCTAAAAAAGTAGCTTATTTGATAGGAGGACTATATATTATTAGTCCTGTGTTCTGGATGATTCCTCCATTAGTATATAGAGTTATTAAACCAAATGTGGATACAGAACAAGCCTATATTTTGGCTTGCCAAGAAGTATTACCAGTAGGAATGATAGGTTTAATGATTGCTGCAATGGCATCGGCTACAGCTAGTATGGCTACAACTAGACTTAACGTATTTGCAGGATCATTTACAGAAATATATCAAAGAATAAAAGGAAATACTGTTAGCGAGAAAAACATAGTGAATGTAGGTAGAGGAGTTACCATAATTTTAGGGGGAATAGTTGTTGCAGGAGCTTTGCTAATTCCTTTGTACGGTTATACAGATTTCATTATAGATATTAATACGTTACTTTATATTCCATTAATATTACCATCAATTTGGGGCTTATTTTCAAAGAAAATAGGTTTAAGGGCTATATGGATAACTACTATAACTGGATTTATTTCGGCCTACATTATTAAGTTTGCCTTATCTAATGGTGGTTTTTTAACTGATTATAATTTTTTCGAACCTGTTGTGCTTTGGATAGCCGAAAATAAACGTATAACAGATATGATGTCTGGTATAATAGTTCCGTTTGTCATGTTATTAGCTTTCGAATTTTTGAGTAAAAAAGAAAATCAAGGTTGGGCAAGAGCTTTAAGTTTAAAACAGGAATTTGAAGCTCAAAAAGCGTCAACAGCATCTTTAATGCCTCTTAAAATGATTGCAATTACTGTTTTTATTATTGCTTTGGCAATAGCTGTTTTAGCTTTTTTAAATACAGAACATAAAAGTTTAATGTTTTTATTTTCAATAGCTTTAACTGTTATTGCTTATTTAGCTTTTAGGTCTTTTACCAAAGCTAAGAAAGCATTAGGCACGTAAAAATTTAGTGTGAAAATAATATGACTGCTTAGTCAATATCTCATTTTGAGCTTTGTTTTATTAAATGTTCTGAGGCAAAAAAACTCCATTTTAGATTGTTGAAAACTTCTTTGTATACCGATACGGGCTCTTCAATTCGATAAGGGTTTATTCCCTCTTTTGAGAACAACAAATGTTGAAATCAACTGATATTAAATGACTTTTAATAAAAAGAGGTAAAATATAAAACATTGAAAATAAGAATATTTATGTTTCTTTGGTATATATACAAACTTAGGATCTAGTACCGCGAGGTGTGGGAGTTCGAGTCTCCCCGCCCGCGCTTCATAAAAGGAAAGTCGAAGATAGATCTTCGACTTTTTTGTTTTTATTGTATGCTGCTTAAATATATAGTATCTTTAACTTAAGCGATTTCTCTGCTTTTTAATTAAATAAAGTCGGTTTTAATGAATGTAAGTATTACTACACGAAAAATCTTTAAGGTTTTTATAGTATTAGGTGTGTTATTTGTTATTGTTTCTAAAGGATTAGAAGTTTGGCTTGAAATAAATTTTGAAAACAGAATTAATAAAAACCCCGAGCGTGCTTATAATATAGTTTATGAAGATTTTGACTTAGATAACTTCTTTACAGGAGTTACTCTTAAGGAGGTTAAGATTGAGCCTCTTCAGTATAAAGGAGGGTCTGTTGTTACCGGTGATGTAGATTTTGCAACATTAAATGGTTTGCAATGGATGGAGTTATTGTTTGGTAAACGATTAGATATTCGTGAAATAGCATTTAATAAACCTGTTTTTAAAGTTGAGGTTACTCAAGATTCAACACGAAATAAAGGCGGTAAAGGTTTACAAGCTATGTTTGGAGATATTCTGTCTCGAGCTAATTTAACTAGTTTTAGTCTGAAAAAGGGTTCTTTGGTTTTTTTAGATGCTAAAACAAAAGAGGAGCTAGGAGCAGTTGAAAGCGTTGATATTTTCGCTACAGAGATTGAAACTGATGCCATGCAATTTAATCATCTTATTCCATTTCAATTGGGAGATATTAGAGTTAATATTGAAGGTGTTAATATACAATTAAACGAATATACAT
Source organism: uncultured Algibacter sp. (assembly GCF_947495925.1). Classification (GTDB taxonomy): domain Bacteria; phylum Bacteroidota; class Bacteroidia; order Flavobacteriales; family Flavobacteriaceae; genus Algibacter_E. The sequence continues at coordinate 226,841 of NZ_CANMAU010000001.1, read as the reverse complement.
ATATGAATTTAGGTCGATTCAAATACGACCTGAAAGAAAAGCAAGTGCTGTTAAATGACGTTGAATTAGGATTTAACAAAAATTGGGTAGCCGTAAGCAGAGAAATTGGTTTTCAAAATGATATTATTGAATTTGAAGCGAAAGAAATTGGGGTTCATCAACTAGAACCTTCAAGTGAGTTTTATACTGAATTGGATATTGATGCTGAATCTGTCACTATTGAGGGTTTGCAGATAAAACTTCAAAGAAACAAGAATTTACCAAGGTTAAAAGACACTACTAAGCCTATGTTTCAGGGCATGATTAATGCAATTCCTATTGATTTAGAATTAGACTCTATTAGCATATATAATTCGTCTGTGGCTTATGGTGAACTCGGACTAAACAAACCTGAAACTGGGTATATTATAATTGGAGATATTAATGGAAAAATTACAGGTATAACTAATAAAACGAAACGACAAGAAGAAGTAGTGGCTCTTGAGGCCAGTATAAATGCTACTTTAGAGAACAAAGCTGTCTTAAGTCTAGATTTGCAAGCACCTTACAAAAAACAAACATTTAAGGTTGATGTAGGTGTAACTAATATGAAATTTTCAGATTTTAATAGTACTTTAAAGCCTCTTATTGGTGTGAAAATGTTAACTGGGGATATACAGCGTATTCAGTATAATATGGAGGCAGATAACGTATGGTCTAGAAATCATTTGGTTTTTGATTACAAAGATTTGAGTTTGGAAGTCTTAAAAGAACAAGATAATGACAAGCCTAAGCGAAAAGCATTTGAGTCTGCAATTGCAAATGCGGCCATTCATCCAAGTAATATGCCAGGAGATAAAAAATACAGTACCGCTACCTATTCTTATAAAAGAAATATATATAGATCACCTATAAATTACATTATTCATGGTTTAATCGAAGGTTTTACATATATAGTTCCAAAAAAAGGGATTCAAAACCTTCTGCATAAAAAGAAGAAAAAGAAAAAATAATTCATAATCATTTGCGGTTAGGCTTGCCTTAGAAATGATTTAAACCATTTTCCGGAAGATTTCATTATGCGTTTTTGATTTTTAAAATTGACATAAACTAATCCAAATCTTGTTCTATAGCCTTCAGCCCATTCAAAGTTATCGGTAAAGGTCCAGGCAAAGTAACCATCAATTTTTAAGCCTTCTTTCTTTGCTTTATAAACTTCATTCAAATATGATTTATAGTAATTAAGTCGTTTCTGGTCGTTAACTTCATTGTTTGTAATTTGGTCTTCAAAGGATGCGCCGTTTTCAGTGATAATCAATTTTGGGATGTTTTGATATCTATTAAATTGTTTAATCATGTTGTAGATACTAGGAGGGTAAACTTCCCAATCCATTAAAGTTCGATTAACCTTACGTTTAGAAGCTTTTACTATTTGCGCTTTTATATATGGTACAAAATAATGATGTTTTACTACTTCACGCGTATAATTCTGAATGCCAATAAAATCGAAATCAAATGCCATTAATAATTCATCACCAGGCCTAATATATTTTTTTAAACGATTTAAGATAGGGACTCTTTTTACAGGATAACCCAGACCCAAAACCGGCTCTATAAAAAGTCTATTTAATAAGGTGTCTGCTTTTTGAGCAGCTAAAATATGCTTCTTGGTGTTTTTATAGGGTGTTGTTTGTGAGCAGGAAAACGTTGTGCCAATAGTACTATCTGGGACTAATTGACGTAATGTTCGTCCGCCAATGGATTGACAAAGCACAGCATGGTGTACGGTGGGTAAAAAGTTTTTTAATCCCTTTTTTCCAGGAGCATGAACGCCTAAAAAGTATCCAGCTCCTGTGAACACTATCGGTTCGTTTAGAACCATCCAGTGTTTAACACGGTCGCCAAAATGACGTGCACATACTTCGGTATAGTTTTTAAACCATCCAATAATGTTTCTATTCGTCCAACCACCTTCATTTTCTAAGGCAAGAGGTAAGTCCCAATGATATAAAGTTACCCATGGGGTAATATCACATTCTAAACAAAAGTTAATAACGTTATTGTAAAATTCAATGCCTTTCATATTTATAGTCCCAGTACCATTGGGAATGATTCTTGACCATGAAATAGAGAATCTAAAGTTTGGGATATTCATGGACTTCATAAGCAGGATATCCTCTTTATAATGGTGATAAAAGTCTGTAGCAACATTACCATTTTGGTTACGGTAAATAGTTCCTTTTTTGCAAGTGAAATTATCCCAAATAGATATCCCTTTCTCGTTTAAATCATGAGCGCCTTCTATTTGGTAAGCGGCTGTAGAAACACCCCAAATAAAGTCAGATCCAAAATCAAGGCTAGTTAAATTGAAATCAGTATGTAGCGACATGTTTTAACTGGAAACTAAATTTTCCCGAAGTAGTTGGTTGATAATGGATTCGGTTTGGTCTGGGTAATTAACATCAACAATATGGTCTTCTTCGATCCAATTTAGTATTTTATTGATGTGTTTCTTTTTGAACGATTTAATTACGGTAACCCCCATCTCTTTTAAAGCGGCGGCATTACATTGTTGCTCATATTGGCCTTTCATCGGGACAACTAATAGTTTTTTTTTCATATATAGAGCTTCGGCAGGAGTTTCAAACCCAGCACCACAAAGTACGCCACTACTATTCGCCATGCTGTTAATAAAACTCTGGTTTTGTATAGGCTGTATAATGACGTTTTCTCTTTTAATTATTTTTTTATTATGCTTAGAAAATACCTCCCAATTCACATTTTTAATCGATATAAGTATTTTTAAAATTTTTTCATCACCATAGGCGGGTAAATAAACTGTATAATAACCTTTTGTTTTACATGACATTGACCTTATGTCGTGCCTAATGACAGGAGTAAAAATATTATCCTGATAGCTGTTAAAATGAAAACCATATTGTTTGGTGGTAGGGGCGTATTTTTCCAAAACAAATTTTCCAAAGGGGTCTTTTTTATTTGGTCTGGGTGATTTCGAGGCGAGCACAGCAGCTTGATGGCTTAAACTGATGCAAGGTTTGTTCTTTAGTTTGCACGCCCATGCAGAGACTGGTTCAAAATCATTAATTACTAAATCGTAGGTTTCTATTGGAAGATTATTTATTTCTTTTTGTAAACGTTGGGTGTTTGCCCTCAAATAAGTCTTCCACATATCAATTCCCCCCTTTTTGCCAAATATGAAACTAAGTCCTTTAAATTGGTAGGTTATGGGATAAGGAATATCAATATCTGCCTGAGTTCCACTAATAAGAATATCTAAATCAATATTCTTCTTTTTTAAAATAGGGATAATATCTCTAGCTCTACTTAAATGTCCATTACCAGTACCCTGAATGGCGTAAAGTATTTTCATAGTGGTAATACTGTTTCCAATTTTAGAATGTGTAAGATTAACAATTTAAAGGATTCGTTAGGTCGTTCACATTTTACGTTATAGTTAAGAGAGTGTTATTATTAATTAATCAGTGTTATGTTGTAAAAAATGTAATGAACTTGTTTAGTCTAGATCTATAGATGTTAACAGGTGTTATTAAATAATTTTAACTTTTATAAGTCCTAACAAGTTAAAGATTATATATTTGCAAAATGTATGCTTTTTAGAAGTAATTTATCCTTTAGAGAGCTTATTTAAAGTCCATTAAATAATAATCATAATTAAAAAAATGAACAAAGACATTAATTTACAAGCGGCAGATAATATAAGAGCATTAGCTGTTGCTATGGTAGAAAAGGCAAAATCAGGTCACCCCGGTGGCCCTATGGGAGGTGCAGATTTTATGCACATCTTATATTCAGAGTTTTTTAATTATGATCCGTCTGATATGACGTGGGCATTTAGAGATCGTTTCTTTATGGATGCGGGTCATTTATCTACTTTAATGTATGCGCAGTATTATCTTTTAGGAAATTATGCGAAAGACGATATTGCCAACTTCAGGCAATGGGGTTCAATTACTCCTGGTCACCCAGAAGTTGATGTTGCTAGAGGAATAGAGAATACGTCTGGACCTCTTGGTCAAGGGCATACTATGGGGGTTGGAGCGGCAATAGCAGCTAAGTTTTTACAAGCGCGTTTTGGAGATTGGATGAATCATAAAGTCTATGGTTTTATTTCTGACGGAGGAATTCAAGAAGAAATTTCTCAAGGAGCAGGTAGAATTGCAGGGCATTTAGGCTTGAGTAATTTCATTATGTTTTTTGACTCTAACGACATTCAGTTGTCTACTTCTACAGATGAGGTAACAAGTGAAGATACTGCTGCTAAGTATGAAGCTTGGGGATGGAAAGTTGTTACGATTGATGCTCACAACCATGATGAGATTAGAAAAGCATTAACAGATGCTAATAGCGAGACTGAAAAACCAACCTTAATTATTGGTAAAACTATAATGGGTAAAGGCTGTGTGACTGCTGATGGGAGTATGTTTGAAGGCTATTGTGAATTACATGGTCAACCAATAGGAGCAACAGGTGCAGATTACGAAAAGACGTTATTAAACTTGGGGGCTGATATTGACAACCCATTTGATATTTATAGTGACGTAAGTAACTTTTATAAAGATTTAGTAGCTTCGAAAACAGCAAAGGCTTCTGAAAAGAAAGCAGAGATTAATGCTTGGAGAAAAGAAAATTCAGCATTAGCAGCGAAGTTAGACTTTTTCTTGTCAGGAGAACTTCCAGAACTAGATTTTTCGTCAATAGCGCATAAACCAGGTTTAGCTACACGTGTAGCTTCATCAAATGTTTTAGGTTATTTGGCTGAAAATGTGGAAAACATGATTGTGTCTTCGGCAGATTTATCGAATAGTGATAAAACAGATGGGTTTTTAAAGAAATCATCAGCACTACAGAAAGGTGATTTTAGCGGTTCATTTTTACAAGCTGGGGTTGCTGAATTAACTATGGCTTGTATAGCGAATGGTATAGCGCTTCATGGCGGGGTTATTCCTGTGGTAGCTACATTCTTTGTGTTTTCAGATTACATGAAGCCAGCGATACGATTAAGTGGCATTCAAGAGTTAGGTGTGAAATATGTTTGGACACATGATGCCTTTAGAGTAGGGGAAGATGGGCCAACGCATCAACCTATTGAACAAGAAGCACAAATTAGATTACTAGAAAAGCTTAAAAATCATAGCGGTAAAAATAGTTTCTTAGCAATGCGTCCCGCAGATTCAGCTGAAACTAGTGTGGCTTGGAAAATGGCTTTAGAAAATACAAATACACCATCTGGTTTAATATTATCTAGACAAGGCATAAAAGATATCGAGCCTCAAGGTGAATCAAGATATGAAGAGGCCTTAGCAGCTGAAAAAGGGGGTTACTTAGTGAAAGAAGTTGAAAATCCAGATGTTGTTCTTATAGCAAACGGATCGGAAGTTTCGACCTTAGTTGAAGCTGCTCATATCCTTGAAAGCCAAGAAGGATTAAAAGTAAATATTGCTTCTATTATATCTGAAGGTGTATTTAGACAACAATCTAAGGCATATCAAGAAAGCATTATTCCTACCAACAAACCATTGTATGGTTTAACGGCTGGTTTGCCTGTGAATTTAGAAGGTTTAGTTGGTCAAAACGGAAAAGTATTTGGTGTAGATCACTTCGGGTACTCAGCTCCAGCTAAAGTGTTAGATGATAAGTTTGGTTTTACAGGAGAAAAAGTAAGCCAAAACGTAATGGAATATTTAAATAGTAACGTTTTAATAAAATAATAAATGAAATTTTTTATAGATACAGCAAACCTTGATGATATTGCAGAAGGCCAATCTTTAGGTGTTTTAGATGGTGTAACAACAAACCCATCTTTAATGGCAAAAGAAGGTATTACAGGTGAAGCTAATATTATAGCACATTATAAAAAGATTTGTGATATAGTTGAAGGCGATGTTAGCGCGGAGGTGATTTCTACAGATTTTGAAGGTATGGTTAAAGAAGGTGAGGCTTTAGCGGCTTTAAACCCTCAGATTGTTGTTAAGCTGCCTTTAATTGCTGATGGTATTAAAGCGTGCAAATATTTTTCAGATAAAGGAATAAAAACTAACGTTACGTTGGTGTTTTCTGCAGGGCAGGCTTTATTAGCAGCAAAAGCAGGTGCTACTTATGTGTCTCCATTTATTGGACGATTAGATGATATTTCTACAGATGGATTAAACCTTATTGCCGAAATTAGACAGATTTATGATAACTATGGATTTGAAACTCAAATTTTAGCAGCATCTGTGCGTCACACCATGCATGTTATTGATTGTGCGAAATTAGGTAGTGATGTGATGACTGGCCCATTGTCGTCTATTAAGGGCTTATTGAAACATCCTTTAACTGATATTGGCTTAGCTAAATTTTTAGCAGATTACAAAAAAGGAAATAGTTAAAGCCTAGGTTAGATTATAACATAAAAAAGCTTCTCTTTTTCAAGTACGCTATCTTGAATTGAGAAGCTTTTTGCAATTAACTACAAACTAAACTAATTTTTATTCTATATTAAATTTGAATATCTGAGATTCTGATGAGTTATTTTCCTCGTCTGTCGTGATAATCCGCCAGTAATAACTATTTCCAGAGGCAACAGTTACGGTTATGCTATTATTATTTGTTGTGCTAACTACTGTCGATGGATTTGTATCTGTTCCCAACAATATGGTAAATTCTTTAATGTCATTATCCACATCTTCTCCCGTCCATTCTAAAGTTACATTTACTGTTGCCGCATCAAACATTTGATCGTAAATAGGACTATTTAATTCGGCAGGGAAAGGAGCGTAAGATGAGGCTGCTTCTCCAGCATTATAGAATTTCCAAGTAGCACTATCAGCGGTTTCGGTTCCTGAGTTTTCTGAAACAACGTACCATGAATAAGGTGTCCCTCTTAATAGTGTGACGCTTTTTTCAGAAACATCTGAGGTGTAATTTGCCATGGTCTGAGTTTCTAAATTTTTTACATAAATTTTATAACTTGTAGCATGGTCGGCATCATTCCAATTGAATAGAATAGTACTTTCAGTACTTGTTAAATTAGACCCTTCCGTACATTCAGAATTTTCCTGTGGAAAAACTAAGGTTGCCGAATTGGGCGGTGTAACTTCAATTGGTGGATCTGGAGGAGCAGGACTGTCACCACTGCTACTGCAACTTGAGTAAAAACTAAGGATCAACCCTACCGCTAAATATTTAAATGACTTTTTCATTAGTTCTTAATTATTTTAAAGCTCTTTTGAATTGTACCACTAGTTACGTTAACAAGGTATAAACCTTTGCTAAAACTATCTGTACTTATTCTTATCTGGTTACTGTTTGTACTTTCTGTGTAAATGAGTTTTCCAAGTACGGAATATATTTCTATGGTACCTGCAGTATTGTTTAGATCTCCTAAATATATATTGAGAATATTATTGTTTTTTATGGGGTTAGGATATGCCATCATTTCACCGCCGTAGAAAATGGTTTCTTCGTAAGTGCCTTGACAATCTTTATTAGTGCTAACACGAATGGTGTTTTCTCCAGGCTGTAAATCTAAATTAATATTTGATTCCGACGTTTGACGGGTTACGCCGTTAATAGTAACGCTATAGGAGCTACTGCCATACATATTCAGCGCAACTTGATTTTTGCTGCTGCTCACCTTAGAGAATACTGATAAATTTTCAGGTTGGGTCACAGCAACATTAAAGCACATTTCAAAATCTGCTTCATCCTTAACCGTGAAACATAATTCGTAGTTCCCAGCTTCTAAGTTTTCTATTATTAAATTGTTAGTAAAATCTCTATTATCATTACCATTAATCTTGACGCTATAATCTAAAGTTTCTAGAGCCATGATACCAATTATCCCGTTGGTACTATTTCGGCAGGTCTCTCCTGATATTTGAATTCTAAAATTGTTTTTTGGAAGACTGAAAATTTCACAACCATTTGCATCAACAGTAGCTCCAAAAGGCGTGTTTGGACATTGGTCGTTGGCATTTAATACGCCATCACTATCTAGGTCTTCAGGATTAATAAAAGGTTTGTCACCGTAAATAATAAAAGTGCCTGGTTCTAAATTAATAGGGGTTTTAGTGTTTGTTACGTTCAAGGGGGTGTTGCGTCCAAGAAGATTATACCAAGTGCCTGTTTGTTGGAATTCAGGATTAATATTCTGAGCAGTAAGTCCGAAATTCCCAATAACTGTAATGTGTTTTATATTTTCACCAGCAGCGTTCGCTAAGTTTAAGTGAATTGTTTTTAACCCATTGGAAGCACCTGTACTCATTGTGAAGTCAGTGGTTTTAAAAATGGGCTGCTCTAATTTTAGGCGAATTAATTCAGACCACGTATCATATAACGCTTTTCGGTCTGGGTCATCATAGTACTCCCATAATATGGGCTTGTTTCCTGTTCTGCCACCTTCATTAATGGATATGTCATAACCCAACTCACCAAATTGCCAAATCATTTTTGGTCCAGGAACGGTAAAGAAAAATGCACCTGCAGTTTCTGTGCGTTGTAAGCTTGTTGGTAATTCACTAATCTTGTAATCTCCATTGGATTCAGTAGATGTTATATTATTATACATAATGCGTTCCTCGTCATGGCTCTCCATGTATCCAATGGAGGAGGATGCTTGGTCAAATCCTTTTTCTTTATATGAAATATTTTTAAAATTAGAAGCAGGATCTTTAGCGGTTGCATTACTATATTCATGATTTAAAATGTTCCAAAGCATAATGCCTTTCCCTTCATTAGCTCTATAGTTAGCCCATTCTTTTTCCTCGGTAATTCCACCTAAATGTTCAAAAATCACGTAAAAGTTGTCTTTGATATCCCATTGGTCATCTGCATATAGTTTTAAAACATCTACACGGTCCTGTTGGTAAGATCCAGTACAGCTTTCATTATTTGGTGTACAGTTTTGAGTAAAACCTTTAGTGAGATCCCAGCGGTAACCATCAATATTATATTCGTCAATCCAGAACTGTGACACACGTTTTACATAATCTCGTGTAGCTTGGCTGCTGTGATTGAAATCGTTAAAGACACTGTAACTGTGGGTGGCTTCTTGATTAAAAAACGGACTGTCTGCTGATGCTGTTCCTCCATAGTCGCCATTATTAGTATTCCATAATCTATAATATGGATTTTGACCTGAAGCGTGATTGAAAACGACATCTACAATAACCGCCATACCACGCAGGTGGCATTCGTCAATCAGAGCTTTAAAAGCATTTTGTGTCCCATAATATTTGTCTAATGCCATATGGAAAGATGGGTTGTAACCCCAACTTTCATTGCCGTCAAATTCATTAAGTGGCATAAATTCTATGGCATTAATACCTAGGTCCTGTAGGTAATCTAATCTGCTTTTTACCGCTTCAAAACTATGTAATTTATCAAAATCTCTGATTAGTAATTCATATACAACTAGATCATTTTTATCTGGACTAACAAAATTAGGCACTTGCCAATTATAAGGCGCGTCTCCCGTACGAAGTAAAGTAACAGAATGATTTGTTTTTCCTGTAGGATATGCAGGCAAGTTTGGGTACGTAATCTCATCAATGTATTGATCGTTTGATTCGGTTAGTACTACAGGTGAATAGGGGTCAGCCGTGTAAATACTAGCATCAACTACATATTGATACATATGATCTGTTTGTGGTGTAAGGCCGTTGAGTTCAATCCAAAAGCGGTCTTTATCACTGTCCTTTTTCATTAAAAACGTGTCATCAATCGTCCAATTGTTGAAGTCGCCAATAACATGAACAAAATCTTTCCCAGGTGCATATAAAACCAGAGTAACTTCCGAGTTATTTGCCGGGTTAATATTAATGCCGTCTAATAGTCCGCTTGGTACAGGAGATTCAGTGACAGTGGGCTTTACAATAGCTTGAAAGGATTTAGTGTCGCTGCTAACACCATTGGATATTCTTAATTCAAATGCTGTAGTTTCATTTACCGTATAATCGTTAGTATAAGTTGTGGTTTGCGTTTTAGTGTCCACAACAATATTGTTAGCAAGCAAGGTGAAATCGGCAGTTAAACTAGCCGTGGCTTCAATGGATAGCGCTTCTCCTGCGTTTAAAACCGTAGACGCTACGTTAGGTGCGTTTAAAAATAATTGAAATGACCCTAAGTCAACAAAGAAATCATTACATCCATTATCTTTAAGCTCTTGATTTCCTGATTCATTTCTAAATACTAGCCCAAGTTGGGTAGCTGTATTTTGTTGTTCTGTGGTCATATTGTAGTAGCTTGACGGTGTTAAGATGATACTATAGGTTCCGTCGCCATTACTAGTCATGAGTCCAATGCCATCATCTTGTCCCCAATTACCAACCACGCTGTAGCCAAACGCATTTGAATCATCTCCAATGCCTGAATGTAAATAAACTTTATTCGGTGAATCTAATTGGTTACAATCTGAAGCCGTACTATTAATATCTACAGTAATTGTAATTTCATCAGTTACTTCAAATGCCTTTGGAGAGATCGTGACTTGCGCGGCCATCGAGAGTCCAAATAAGATAAAAGTAAAAAGTATTAATTTTTTCATGACTATTATTTTTGATGAATTAAGCAAAGCAAATAGGTGTATAAGGAAAAAAAGGCTGATGGATATCAGCCTTTTTTAATGCTATTAATTCTATTTTTTGGTATAGGTAGGTTTTGTTGGGTCAGTAAAATCAAGAACAAATGAATACGTTCCAGCCGTTGTAACTAAATTAGCTCCACCTGAGTCAAGAATACCATCTCCGCCGTCATCACCATAATTTACATCCCAATCATTATTGGCTCTAAATTTGTATTCACCATCAATAAGCGTTACATCATTTAAAATCCAAATATCATCAAAAGGCCTAGACCAATCCCTATTAAATTGAGCATCTGGAGTTGCTCCCCATTCGTTATATGCGCCTCCTACTAGTCCCCAAACATAGTCTATTGGTTCTAATGTATAAGTCATATCATTTAAGTTAACAGTAGCAATGTATATTCCAGCAGTTACTACAATATTAGCGCCACCTTCATCTAAAGTTCCATCAACTCCATCATCTCCCCAATTGGTTCCCCAATCGTTATTCATTCTAAACTTCATCTCACCGTCAATTAGGGTTACAATACCTCTAAATACATCTGAATATTGATCATAATCTAACATGAAATCAGGTGTTGCTCCCCAATCATTATAGGCACCTCCAACAATACCTAAAGAGAAAGGTTCAATAGTGTATGTTAATGTGTTCAAGTCCATAGTGATTTTGTAAGAACCTGCGGTTACAGGAATGTTTGCTCCGCCCTCTTCTAAGGTGCCATCAGCGCCATTATCTCCGTAATTAATATTTGGTGCATCCCAACTATTATTTTGTCTGAATTTAATTTCACCATCAATAAGGTTTACATAAGCCGCTAATACGCCTTCAGTTTCCGTTGTAAAGAATGGCAAATCAGGAGTTGCTCCCCAATCATTTGCACCTGATCCTACAACGCCCCATGGTGTAGATAAGTCTAAAGACGTCATATAGGTAGACACAGTGATTTTAATTGGATCAGAGATTCGTTCTAATACACTACCTGTTGATATGTCTGTAATGGTTGCTGCTAATCTCATGTCAAGATCACCTGTTGTATCAGGTTCAATACCACTTTGAATGGCAGCTGCATTTAATTGAGCATGTGTTAAATCAATAGTACTTAGGTTTCTTATGTTTCCAGCTTCAATAGGTAAGGCAAAATCAGTACCAGCTAAAGCGGTTTCAACAACATATTCTATATCCATATCTAATGATGAATCCAATATTGGATCTGTCCACGTTACAGATGTTGCAAGATCATTATTATTGTCAATTGAAAGCACAAAAGAAGAACCATCAGTAGGGGTAGTAATTACAGGAGCATTAACCGGATAGGTTGTTGCAAGCATTAATATACTATTCGAAACCGTTCCGTTAGCTAAAACCCTCATGTAAACAGGGATGTCTTTAAACGTTTCTACACCTGTATTAACAATGGCATTATTAAATTCAGATACAGTCATAGTAAAACTATTTGTTTCTGAAGTTCCAATAGTACTGGCTGCTCCAAAATCAGATGCTGTATCCATTTCAATATTATAAGTCCCACCTTCAGTAAGATCGTCATTCCAAGAAATAGTAAATGCTGGATTATCTGGTAAGGAGAAATTTAAAAATACGGTGCTAATACCTGGTTGTTGCAATGTTAATGCAGGGTCAGGAGACGTTAGATTTAACGTTTCTTCATTTTCACAGGCCGTAAATACTAAAGCTAGTGAAAGAAAAAGAAAGCTTAATTTTTTTATAAATGTATTCATTTTAATTTTCTTTATTTTGATTATAAATTCAACGGAATCATGATATAACGACCAGATAATGTGTTAAACCAGACTTCGTAATCATCTTCCACTACAACAGGAATACTTCCGCCTTCTTGAGCAACTCCAGAAAATGCAGTAGAACTTCCCCAAGTTGAACCCGTGTTAGTCAGAAATTGTAATTCTCCAGGTACTAATCTTATACTAGGAATATTCCAGATGTGTGCATCAAAAGTTGACTGTGTCATGGCAGTAGTTTCAGAGGCAGCACCTTGAATACTCATGCTTGTAAACTCTGTAGCTCCAGAAGCATCATAAGCTTCGGTAGTATATTTCTTAGTAGAAATATTAAAAGTAAATTCGTAGTAACCGCTTGCTGCAACTCCAAAACGACCTGGATCACTTCCTTGAGTTCCTGGGTTACCCGCTATTTCACCACTGGTTTTAGGATCATCGCTACCTTCATCATCTGTAACACCCCACTGTGGTTGCCATAAACCTCTTTCTTCCAGAACTTTCCACCTTCCATTACCATAATCGCCATCATCATTACTGAAATATGCAGTATAGTAATATAAGCTTGGGTTATCACTATCTCTAAACAAAGCTGGGTTATTGTCATTGTTATTCCAACCTGGAGCAGTGCCATTCCCTACTAAATAGTAATCATCAAATGGATAATTAAAGTAAGGATAAACCATGAAACTAATACTGTTTGAATCTACTGGTAAACCGTCCTGAGTTCCAAGAGAGGAAGTTATTCTTGCGTATATAGTACTCCAGTCGAAAGCAGGAGCCCCCACAGAACCCGCGGCAGAATTTAGTTCTCCTACAGATAAGGTTGCTGTATTGTTTCCACTAATGGTTGTGGCGATTACCGTATTTGTAAAATCGGCGTCAAATGAAATTTCAACATTGTATCTAACGGCCGCAGGTTGCCCATAGTCGGCCCTAGACCAATTAAAGGTTACTGCAGGATTGTTAGTGTTAACAGGGTCCAGTTCTATTTCCGATATTGTCAACTCTGACAATTGCACAGGCGATGTTTCGTTAGCAACAAACTTGTCAGAATCATCGTCACAGGAACTAACGAGCACAAATAAGCATACCGTTAGCATTAAAATTGATATGTTTTTCAAATATTTCATTGTTTATCTTGTTTTAGTACCCATCGTTTTGAGTAAGGTTAGGGTTTGCTGCTATACTGCTTTCAGGAATTGGGTATACATCGAAATCGCTAGGAATGGCTATGCCGTTACTTCCGTTTCCTTTCCAAGCCCAGTTATAATTTCCTCCGGTATATCTTTTATATCTAATTAAATCTTGTCTTCTGTGCGCTTCCCAGTGCAACTCCCTTGAACGCTCATCAAGAATGAAATCTAAGGCTAAATCCCCAGAAGATATTGTGTTAGGGTTATTGGCTCTTGTTCTTAAGGCATTTATATAATCAACAGCCGTTGATAAAGAACCGCCTCCACCTCTTAAATGAGCCTCGGCATACATTAGGTATACATCGGCTAATCTGTATAAAGGGAAATCGGTATCTACAAATGTTTTGTCCGCACCAAAATCTCCTGTTGAAGTAGCGTTAGAATACTTTTGGATAATATAGCCTGAATCTTTGTTCGAAATATCATCAATGTCAATATTTCGTTCTCCACTAATAATTGTGTTACGATCATCGCTGTCAAATGCAGCTCCCCACAGTTCTGCAAACTGTTTTCTAACTCTTAGGGCGCCACCCCAGCCGCTATCTCCAACTCCAACTTCAGCTCCATTTATTTCTAAGCTCCCCACAGATCCATTAATCATAACGGTTGTTGGGCCATAGTTTTGAGTGGTTACACCATCCGAAACAATTGGAAAGATAATTTCATTTACAGCAGAATTTGTATTGTTATCTGCCATAAAGTTGTGCAAGTAGTTAGAAGCTAAAATATAGCCGCCTCCAATAATTTTTTCACAATAGCTAATACAATCATCATATCTATCTTTATCAGCAGAATTATCATCTTGCAGATAAACTTCAGCATTTAAATAGATTTTTGCTAAAATCATATATGCTACAGATTTATCTGCTCTTCCGTATTCATTTTGCCTTGAAGAGATTAAATCAGCGTCAATATCCTTTAATTCAGACTCTATAAAAGAAAATAATTGGCTTCTTTCATAAACCTCTGGCTGAGAATTCAAGGGAGTGTTTTCATCAGTAAAGTTTGCTTTTCCAAATAGATCCATCAAATAGTAGAAGGCCATTGCTCGCATTAACCTAGCTTCAGCTCTATAAGCAACAATATCATTTCTTGTTGATTCGGAAACACCTCGGCTGTCTAAAGCTTCATCAGTCGTTTCTCTTAAAAAGTTATTTGCTAATGCTACTGATAGGTGAGCTCTACTGAACATTCCTAATAATAAAGGGTTTTGAGCAGTCCAAATGTTTCTTTGAATTTCTCTGGTACCTGGATCGTTTTCATAAGACCAGATCATTTGATCTGCCGCGAGTGTTTGTGTATAAAGTAATACACGACCAAATTGACTGGTACCTGCATCAATATTCTTTAAGTTTGAGCTTTCTGCACCATCGGTTCCAGTTAGGGCAAGGTTAGCATAAATACCACCCAGTACTCGTTTGTATGACGACTCATCTTTAAATAAGTCTTCGCTTAAAATGGTTTGGTCATCTTTTGGTGTGATATTTAAATCATCAGTACATGATGATAATGATACCATTACTAAAAGATAGATGAAACCAAGTGTTTTTTGTATATTAAATTTTGCTTTCATAGTTAATTTTTTAAAATTTAAAGTTAGCTCCAACAAGAACCGTTCTTGGTCTTGGATATACAACGTTGTCAATACCTTGAGTTAACGTTAAATCAGAATCGTTATCTGTAACTTCAGGATCTAAACCACTGTAGTTTGTAATAGTGAATACGTTTTGAACACCTCCCCATATTCTAATACTACTTAAGCTTTTAGTAATATCGCTAAACGTATAACCTAGCGTAAGGTTATCCATTCTTAAGAATGATGCGTTTTCAACGTAAATATCAGATATAATCACATCTGCAGTTCTTTTGAATTGTGTTTCGAGTACAGATTTAGGAATATTACCTAAAACAGCATTATCTTGTAGTAATTCGTATTGTGCTTTTGAAGATTTCACATTGTTGTAAACATAGTTTCCTAAATTGGCTCTTAAGTTAAAGGCAAAATCGAAATTTTTATAATATAAGCTCGATTGAAATCCGAAGTTAGCGTTAGCTCCAGGATTTTCTTTAACATAACGATCCTCGTCATTGATAACGTTGTCTCCATTTAAATCGGCATAAGCGCCTTCAATAGGGTTTCCAGAATTATCATATAATTGCTTGAATACATAGAAAGAGTTTGGTGCCTCACCTTGACGATGAATCTGAATGTTGTTTCCAGTTCCTCCCGCGATACCACCAGTTCTAACATCTTGTCCAAGAGCTAATTCCTTCATCTCTCTCTTCAAGAATGTGGCATTAAAATTAAAGTTAAGCGTTAAATCTTCTTTTTTAATAACATCAGCATTCAAGGCGAATTCAACACCTTGAATATTAAGTTTTCCAATGTTTTGAATCACACTATTAGAAAAGTTAGTACCATCTGCAACAGCGGCTTCAAATAAAAGATCGTCAGAATTTTTATTGAAGTAGTTTAAAGATCCTGATAGTTTGTTATCAAATAACCCGTAATCAACACCAACTTCGAAGGTTGTAGTTTCCTCCCATTTTAAATCTGGATTAATCTCTGAGGCAATTAGTGATGAAATTACATTATTGCCAAATTGATATTGCGAATCTGCTCTACCAGCTCTATATCTGTTAAGAAAAATGTCTTTTTGGGAAATAGATTGTTGTCCGGTGATACCATAACTTGCTCTAAGCTTCAGGTTAGAAATCGTATTGGAATCTTTTAAGAAATCTTCTTCGCTCATATTCCATGCAACGGCTGCAGCAGGAAAGTTACCCCACTGATTGTCTTTGCTAAATCGAGAAGTTCCATCACGTCTGTAAGTGAATGTTACCAAATACTTGTCTAAGAAAGTTGCATTGGCTCTTGCAAAAAATCCTATCAATACAACATCAGGATCGGCATAAACATCATCAACGCTTAACGGATCACGAGTGTTCCTACCATTGATGCCATTATTTTCGAATTTCTGATATGAATAACCAGCGGTAAGTTCACCAGTAAAGGTGTCAAAGTCTTTTTTATAGTTTAGGTAACCATCTAACAAAGCATTTGTCCTTTTTTGATTGTTCTCTTTATAAGACCCTTTAAATAATTGATCTGTATCTGTTGTAGGTACTAACCTATCTGAAATATCATAACCTTTAGATTTCGTTTCATCAATACCTAAATTAACAACAGCTTTTAATTCTGGTAAAAAATGGAATTTATAGTCAAAATTTAAATTACCATAAAACCTGTTAGCATCCCCAGTATTATTACGCTGCATAAGTGAGGCGAATGGATTAGTTGTTCCATTCGCAACAATGTTGTTTTCTCTGTCGATGATATGTTGGTAATATCCTCCAAAAGGTGAAGATGGGTCGTATATGGGTTTTGTTGGATCGTATCTCATTGCCGCTCCAATTTGACCAGCATCAGCAAATCTGTTGTCTTCAAATGCTAAATTTGCATTAAGGCTAATTTTTAAATGATCGTCTAACATAGAAGGGTTTAAGGCCAGACTTAAATTTCTTCTGTTAAACTCTGAGGTTTTTAAAGCACCTTGTTGGTCGGTATAACCAAAAGAAAATCTTGCAGGTACTGCATTAAATAAGGCGCCTTGCATAGAGGCGTTATATTGTGTAGAGACTGTATTTCTAAAAATTTGATCCTGCCAATCCGTGCTAATTGTATCATCAATTGTACCGTCAGGACGTCTGAAATTCAGCAAGACGTTATCAGGATCAAGGGTTGTTCCAGGTTCAAGAGGTTGAGATGCAATCAGTGCTCTATACTCATCTCCGTTAAATACGTCAATATCGTCAGTTAAGCTACCAAAACTTACCTGAGCATCAAAAGTGGCACTAAAACTAGACTTACCTTTTTTGGTCACAATAATAATAACCCCGTTTGATGCTCTAGAGCCATAAATAGCAGTTGCAGAAGCATCTTTTAAAACAGAGAACGAGTCAATATCGTTTGGATTGATAGAGGCTAAAACACCTCTAGATCCAGTTACTCCATCATTAGAAATTGGTAAGCCATCAATAATAATTAAAGGATCATTTGACCCATTAATGGATGATCCACCTCGAATTCGAATTTGAGTTCCAGAACCTGGAGCTCCACTAGTATTTACGGTAACACCAGAAACACGACCACTAATTAAATTTTCAGCAGTAACAATGTTACCTTTAGTAAAGTCTTCTTGTGTAATAGATTCTACAGAGCCGGTGGCATCCTTTTTAGTTGTAGAACCATAACCAATAATAACAATCTCATCAAGTTGAGCAGTATCTTCAGTTAGTTCAACGTTTAATGAACTTTGTCCTGTATACGTTATTTCTATTTGTTGGTAACCAACATAAGAAAAAACTAAAACATCGCCTTCATTGGCTTCAATGACATAGTTTCCATCAAAATCTGTTGCCGTGCCGTTAGTTGTTTCTTTTACAATAACGTTAACCCCTGGCAACGGAATAGATGTGCCTTGTTCAGTAACTGTTCCTTTAATGCTTGTTTGACCAAACATAAAGACCGGCAGAGCCAGCATAAAAAACAGAATACTTTTAGTAGTTGTTTTCATATAATTAGTTTAATTTAAAATGTTTTAATTAGTTCTTTATATTTTCACTCCTCGGGTCAAACTTATGTAAAGAAATTGTAAACAAGTAATTTCATATTACGAAATTCTTAGCGAAAACGTTTTCGTGTTGACAACTTTTCGGTTTTTTGTTTATATTTTGAAAAAAACGCATTTTAAAATCGTACTGGAATATTGTAGTTTCTTTTTTAAACAGTTTGAAATTGTGGTTTTTTGAAGTAACTTAACCATCTTTAAACTCCAGTTTTACGCGTACTGTTCTTCGCAATAGAAGATTAACAGTTTATTAGAAGTACTAACTGAAATTATTAGGTCTTTATAAATGAAAAGAAAAATTACTTTAAAGCAAATTGCAAGGGAATTAGATGTGTCGATATCCACAGTTTCTAAGGCTTTAAGCAACAGTAAAGAAATTAGTGAAGATACGACGCAAAAAATACAGGCCTTTGCTAAGCTATATAATTACAGGCCTAACAATATTGCACTTAGTTTGAAGAATAGAAAAACTAAGACTATTGGAATATTAATTCCTGAAATTGTACATCATTTTTTCTCAACAGTTATAAGGGGTATAGAGCGTGTAGCTAATAGGCGTGGGTATAACGTAATTGTTGGTCTTTCCAATGAGTCCTTTACAAAAGAGATTATCAATATGGAACTGTTGGCCAATGGTAGTATTGATGGGTTTATTCTTTCCATTTCTAAAGAAACACTACTAAAGCAAGATTACCATCATTTCAATGCGACTATTAATCAAGGTATTCCTATTGTAATGTTTGACAGAGTTGTGAGCGAAGTTGATTGTGATAAGGTAATTGTTGATGATTTTAAAGGTGCGGTGAAAGCCGTTGAAATGCTTATTGAAAAGACATGCAAGAATATTGCCCTTATTACTACCATGGATTATGTTAGTGTTGGTAGACTAAGAACACAAGGGTATCTTGAAGCTTTAGAATCCCATAAATATGTGCCCGATTCAAACTTAATTCTTAAGATAGATGATAGCTTGGATGTTGAGAATCATTTAGAGATTTTAGAAACTGAAATAGCGCACTTTTTTAAATCAAACCCAAATATTGATGGGGTTTTTGCTGTAAATGAACTTTATGCAGTTACAGCAATGAAGGTGGCTAGAAAGATAGGCTTGAGTATTCCCGAAGATATTCAAGTTATTGGGTTTACTGATGGGGTGCTCTCAAAACATGCTACACCTAGTCTAACAACAGTAAGTCAGCATGGGCAAAAAATTGGTGAGCAATCTGCAAATTTATTGATTGATAGATTGGAAGCTGAGGACGCTGAAAGTGAGCAATACTTTACTAATAACGAGCAAAAACGTGATTTTATAAAGATGGTGATTGAGACCGAAATTATTGAAAGAGATTCTACTAAATAGTTTCGTAGCAGAATTTTACAATTAGGAATATTAAAATTCTTTTATATCTTTGATTCGAAATCAAAACTTATATTTTCACTTCTCACAATAAGTTTTGATAAGTAATACCTATTTAGTTATATGCTAAAAGGTATATAGTCGCTTATCAAATAGTATTAATTTAAAAGTACTATTTAATGGAAAAGCGTATATTAAGTTTCTGGCAAATTTGGAACATGAGTTTCGGGTTTCTGGGAATCCAAATGGGGTTTGCCCTTCAAAATGCCAACGCAAGCAGAATACTTCAAATTTTTGGAGCTGATGTTCATGAACTTTCCTGGTTCTGGATAATTGCACCTTTAATGGGGTTGATTGTTCAGCCAATTATAGGACATTATAGTGATAAAACCTGGAGCAAATTCGGGAGGCGTAAACCATATTTTCTTGTGGGAGCAATATTGGCTTCTATTGGTTTAGTGCTTATGCCACAAGCCGATATTTTTATTGCGTTCCTTCCAGCACTTTGGGTTGGGGCGGGAATGTTAATGATTATGGATGCTTCCTTTAATGTTGCTATGGAACCGTTTAGAGCTTTAGTTGGTGATAATCTTAGAACAGACCAAAGAACATTAGGATTTAGTGTGCAAACTGCACTTATTGGTTTTGGAGCTGTCATAGGGTCGTGGCTTCCGTATGCATTAGCTAATTGGTTCGGTGTATCTAATGAAACTATTCAGGGTACCGTTCCGTTTAATTTGGTGTTATCTTTTATTATTGGAGCCATTATTTTAATAGTTTCCATTTTAGTAACGGTTACAACCACTAAAGAATATTCTCCTGACGAATTAGCAAGTTTTGAGGATGAGCAAGCCCATTCTGAAGTGATAAAAAAAGAAGGCGAAGAAGAAAAATCAAGCCTACTGGATATTTTTGAAGATTTTAAGAAAATGCCAGAAACCATGCGTCAATTAAGTTGGGTGCAATTCTTTTCTTGGTTTGGTCTTTTTGGGATGTGGGTGTTTGCAACACCTGCGATAGCTCAGCATACTTTTGGCTTATCACACGCAGATAGTAGTAGTTCTAGTTATCAAGATGCCGGTGATTGGGTAGGTATTCTTTTTGGAGTATATAATCTCGTTTCTGCGTTTTATGCTTTTGCATTGCCACATATAGCAAAGAAAATTGGGCGTAAAAAAACACATTCTATATCACTTATTATAGGTGGTTTAGGCTTATTGTCTATTTACGTTATGCCAGATAAGAATTGGCTTATCCTTTCCATGATTGGTATCGGAATTGCTTGGGCAAGTATTTTGGCAATGCCATATGCTATTTTGGCCGGCTCTATTTCACCCAAAAAAATGGGTGTTTATATGGGGATTTTTAATTTCTTCATTGTAATTCCACAAATAATCAATGCTTTAATTGGCGGCCCACTTGTAAAATATGCTTATGGTAACGAAGCCATATTTGCATTGGTAATGAGTGGGGTTAGTTTTTTAATCGCTGCATCTTTAGTATTCAAAGTGAAAGATGTTGACGATGTAATTCAATCATAATTTAATGAATAATATAGGAGTTATATTCGATTTAGACGGGGTTATAGTAGACACCGCAAAGTATCATTTTTTGGCATGGAAAAACCTTGCTGATAATTTAGGTTTCGAGTTTACCGAAACGCATAACGAATTACTTAAAGGCGTAAGTCGCGTGCGGTCTTTAGAAATTCTGCTTGATATTGGAAATGTAAAACTTTCGGAAGAAAAAAAGGAAGACCTTTTAATCAGTAAAAATAAAGATTACTTAGGTTATATAACAAAAATGGGTCCTGAGGAAATTTTGCCAGGAGCAAGCAAGCTTCTAAATGTTTTGGACGATTTAGGGATAGCCTATGTGTTAGGTTCAGCAAGTAAGAATGCACCATTAATTTTAGAACAAGTCAATCTATTTGAAAGATTTGCAGGTATTGTGGATGGAAATAGCGTTTCTAAAGCCAAACCAGACCCTGAAGTGTTTTTAATTGGTGCAGAAAAACTCCATTTAAAACCAGAAAATTGTATTGTTTTTGAAGATGCTATTGCTGGCGTAGAAGCCGCAAATATCGCAAATATGATTTCAATCGGGATTGGAGATGCGAAAACACTTCATGAAGCCGATTTTAATTTTAACAATTTAACTGAAATACCAGAAGATTTCTTTACAAAAGTTATTTCAGAAAAAATATTGAAGAATAATGAATCAAGATTATATAAAACCAAATAATTGGTCTATCATAGAGGAAGGTTTTGATGCAAAACAAGTAAAGTCTTCCGAAAGCTTATTTAGCTTAGGAAACGGAGCCATGGGGCAACGTGCCAATTTTGAAGAACAGTATTCAGGAGATACGTTTCAAGGAAGTTATATTGCAGGGGTTTACTATCCTGATAAAACTAGAGTGGGTTGGTGGAAAAACGGCTATCCGGAATACTTTGCCAAAGTATTGAACGCACCAAATTGGATAGGAATTAACGTTTTAGTAAATGGTGAATCATTAGATTTATGTACTTGTAAATCCGTAGACGGTTTTAAACGAGAGCTTAACATGCAGGAGGGTTGGTTGTCTAGATATTTTAAAGCAACGCTCCAAAATGGTATTCAAGTTGAGGTTTCTGCAAAGCGTTTTTTAAGCTTAGATTTAGATGAATTAGGTGCTATTCAATACAAGGTCGTACCACTGAATAATGATGCTGAAATTATTTTTCAACCTTATTTGGATTCTGGAATTACCAATGAAGATACTAATTGGGATGATAAATTTTGGGATACTTTAAATGTAAGACACAAAAATCATCAGGCTTTTATTGAAGCTAAGACTATGAAAACAGATTTTCATATCTGTACATTTATGGAATCTAAAGTTTTTATAAATGGCAAAACAGTATTAATCGAACCTCATATAAAAGCCGATGCCACCTATGCTTCTTTTAGTTATGCGCATCCTGTAAAGAAAGGCGAAAGCTATACTATAGAAAAGTATGGAGGCTATGTTGTAGATACTAATCATGATAAAAAACAATTAGTAGCAGCATCAAAAAAAGTGCTAAAGACGGCACTCAAAAAAGGCTTCAATTTGTTGCTTAATGACCAAAAACAAGCGTGGGCTAAAATTTGGGATATGGCTGATATTACCATTGATGGAGATGTAAAAGCGCAACAAGGTATTCGTTTTAATATTTTTCAATTAAACCAAACTTATTTAGGTAAAGATTCTAGACTAAATATTGGGCCAAAAGGTTTTACAGGTGAAAAATATGGAGGAAGCACTTACTGGGATACAGAAGCTTATTGCATACCGTTTTACATGGCAACAAAAGACCAGAAAGTAGCAAGAACACTTTTAGAATACCGTTATAATCATTTAGATAAAGCTATTGAAAATGCTCAAAAATTGGGCTTTAAAAATGGAGCAGCTTTATTCCCTATGGTGACCATGAATGGTGAAGAATGCCATAACGAATGGGAAATTACTTTTGAAGAAATTCATAGAAATGGAGCTGTCGCTTTTGCTATTTATAACTATTGTAGATATACCGGAGATTATAGTTATGTCCCAGAAAAGGGACTAGAAGTTTTAATTGGAATTGCCCGTTTTTGGCAAGAGCGTGCCACGTTTTCATCTGATAAAAACCAATATGTTATCCTTGGTGTAACTGGTCCTAATGAATATGAGAACAACGTTAATAACAATTGGTATACGAACTATTTGGCTAAATGGTGTATCAATTATACGTTGGAGCAAATCGAAAAAGTGGAGTCTGATTTTGCTTCAGATTTTTCTAGAATAGCTAAAAAAGTGAAGCTTTCTAAAAAAGAACTAGCGCTTTGGAAAGCCGTTGCTGATAATATGTATTTCCCTTATTCCGAAAAGAATCAGGTGTATTTACAACAAGATGGCTTTTTAGATAAAGAATTAATTTCGGTTGAAAATTTATTAAAATCAGAAAGACCAATAAATCAAAAATGGAGTTGGGATAGAATTTTGCGTTCTCCCTATATTAAACAAGCTGATATTCTTCAAGGGTTTTATCTTTTTGAGGACCAATTTTCAAACGAAGAATTAGAACGTCATTTTGATTTTTATGAGCCTTTTACAGTGCATGAAAGCTCTTTGTCGCCTTGTGTTCATAGTATTCAGGCAGCAAAATTAAATAGAATGGAGCAAGCTTATACGTTCTATTTGCGTACTTCAAGGCTAGACCTAGATGATTATAATCATGAAGTACATGAAGGTTTACATATTACTTCGATGGCAGGAACTTGGATGAGTATTGTTGAAGGTTTTGGAGGTATGCGTGTTACAGATAATAAACTCTCTTTTACACCAAAAATTCCTAAACAATGGAATGGCTTTTCATTTAAGGTGAACTTTAGAAATCATATTTTAAAGATTAGCATCACGCAAGAGGAGGTGATTTTTGAAATGATAAGCGGTAATGATTTTGAAATTCTTGTAAATAATAAAGCATTAATGCTTAAAAATAAGGAACTCAAAGCGGTGATTTAAAAACTATTTAATATAAAAATTAGAAAGATGAAATTTCAATATATATTAAGTTTAGCGGTATACCTGTCGCTTTTTAGCTTTATACGTGCACAAGAATTGATTTCTCCCGATGGGGAATTAATCATGAGTTTTTCATTGAAAAACAATGGCATGCCTACCTATCAATTGTCCTATAAAAATCAGGAAGTTATTAAGGAAAGTCATTTAGGTTTAGAATTAAAACACGATGAAAAATCTTTATTGAATGACTTCACAATTTTAAGTACTGAGAATTTAACTTTTGATGAGACCTGGATTCCAGTTTGGGGTGAGGAAAAAGAAATTAGAAATCATTATAATGAGTTGGCAGTTAGTTTAAAACAAGAAGAAACAGATAGAATAATGTTAATTCGTTTTAGACTGTTTAATGAAGGTTTAGGGTTTCGATATGAATTCCCTTCCCAAGAGAATTTGGTGTATTTTGTTATTAAAGATGAGAAATCGCAGTTTGCTATGACGGGAGACCATACGGCTTTTTGGATCCCAGGAGATTATGATACTCAAGAATACGATTATACTAAATCGAAATTATCCGAAATAAGTCAAAATTTTGATAAGGCATATAGCGATAACGCGTCTCAGGAACAGTTTTCAAAAACGGGTGTACAGACGGCTTTAATGATGAAAACAGATGAAGGCTTATTCATTAATTTACATGAAGCCGCATTAATCAATTATTCATGTATGCATCTTAATTTAGATGATAAGACTATGGTTTTTGAATCTTGGTTAACCCCAGATGTCAATGGAGATAAAGGGTATATGCAAGCACCTTGCAATTCGCCATGGAGAACTATTATGGTAAGTGATGATGCTCGTGATATTCTAGCATCAAAAATGACTTTAAATCTAAACGAACCTTGCGTTATAGAAGATACATCTTGGATAAAGCCTGTTAAATATATTGGGGTTTGGTGGGAGATGATTACAGGAAAAGGTTCTTGGGCGTATACAGATGATGTGCCTTCGGTTCAATTGGGAGTAACAGACTTTTCCAAAGTAAAACCAAGTGCTAAACATTCTGCTAACAATACCAAAGTAAAGCGTTATATCGATTTTGCTTCAGAACATGGTTTTGATGGGGTTTTAGTTGAAGGTTGGAATGAAGGCTGGGAAGATTGGTTCGGAAAATCAAAAGATTATGTGTTTGATTTTGTTACGCCATATCCTGATTTTGATGTTGAAGCTATTCATGAATATGCCAAATCAAAAGGCGTAAAAATGATAATGCATCATGAAACTTCTGGCTCTACCAGAAATTACGAGCGCCATATGGATAAGGCTTATCAATTTATGAAAGACCATGGGTACGACGCCGTAAAAAGTGGTTATGTTGGTAATATTTTACCAAGAGGCGAACATCATTATAGTCAATGGATAGTCAATCATTACCAATATGCTATTGAAAAAGCAGCTGAATATGAGGTTATGGTTAATGCGCATGAAGCTGTTAGACCAACAGGAATTTGTAGAACCTACCCTAATTTAATTGGAAACGAATCGGCAAGAGGAACAGAGTTTCAGGCTTTTGGTGGTTCAAAGCCAAATCATGTTACAGTATTACCGTTTACAAGGTTAATTGGAGGTCCAATGGATTATACACCAGGGATTTTTGAAATGGATATTAGTAAGTTAAATCCTGATAACAACTCACATGTAAATAGTACCCTTGCCAATCAATTGGCATTATATGTTACTATGTATAGTCCGTTACAAATGGCAGCCGATTTGCCTGAGCATTACGAGCAATTCTTAGATGCTTTTCAGTTTATTAAAGATGTGGCAATCGATTGGGATGAAAGTTTGTATTTAGAAGCAGAACCTGGGGATTACATTACTGTTGCTCGAAAGGAAAAAGGTGAAAATAATTGGTTTGTTGGTAATGTTAATGGAACTACATCAAGAACATCCAATATAAAATTAGATTTTCTCGAAAAAGGTAAAAAATATACGGCTACTATTTATGCCGATGCCAAGGATGCACATTATAAAACCAATCCTCAAGCCTATACCATAAAGACAAAAAAAGTGACAAGTAAGTCCAAACTAAACTTAACATCAGCCTCTGGTGGTGGGTATGCTATTAGTATAAAGGAAATTAAATAAAACAATTGCTATGAGAGTTTGTTTAGGAAATCAAAAAGAAGTAAAGCAATCTATTTTGGTTGGGATAATTTTCGTATTTGCTTTAAATTTATCTTGTAAAAAACAAAGTGATATGAATCAGGCTGAATCTGAAAGTGCATCAGCTATAGTAGAGGAAAACGATATTAACCGTGTTGAACCTCTAAATTGGTGGGTAGGTTTTAAAAACCAAACACTTCAGCTTTTAGTGCATCATCCCAAAATTTCTGAAAGAACTCCTGAAATTTCCTATGCTGGAGTATCCATAGTAAAGGTAAATAAAGCAGATAGTCCAAATTACTTATTTATAGATTTAAAAATAGAAGGAACTACGAAAGCAGGAAAATTTAATATCATTTTTAAAAAGGAAGCAGAGGACAACTTAGTCCAAACTTATGAATTGAAATCACGAGTAAAGCCAGCCGAAGATTACATTGGTTTTGATAGCAGTGATGCTATTTATTTAATAACTCCTGATAGATTCGCAAATGGTAATCCTGGAAACGATGTTGTTGAAACTCTTAATGAGAAAACCATTGATAGGTCTGATAACTATGCCCGTCATGGAGGGGATATTGAAGGAATCATTAATCATTTAAATTATATTGAAGATTTAGGGTTTACAGCAATATGGCCTTGTCCGCTGCTTACCAATGATATGCCTCAAGGATCATATCATGGGTATGCTATGACCGACTTTTATGAAATTGACCCGCGTTTTGGAACCATAGAGGATTACAAAAGTTTATCTTTTAAAATGTCTAAAAAAGGCATGAAGCTTATTATGGATCAAGTCGCAAACCACTGTGGAGTTGAGCATTGGTGGATAAAGGATTTGCCTTTTAAAGACTGGATAAATCATCAGGCACATTATGAAGATAATATTGATAATTGGGATGGAAGCAAAAGTATCACTACAAATCACAGACGTACCACAAATCAAGATATATATGCCTCTGAAATTGATAAAAAGAATATGAGTGAAGGCTGGTTTGTTTCGGCAATGCCAGATTTAAATCAACGAAATCCGTTTATGGCTAAATACACCATTCAAAATAGTATTTGGTGGATTGAAACTGCCGATCTGGGAGGTATTCGTCAGGATACTTATCCATACCCAGATAAAGATTTTATGAGTCGTTGGGCTGGTGAAATTATGAATGAATATCCGAATTTTAGTATTGTTGGAGAAGAATGGACAAGTAACCCCCTATTAATTGCCTATTGGCAACAAGGAAACCCTAATAAAGATGGTTATAATTCAAACTTGAAATCTCCGATGGATTTTGCGATCCAAGAAAAAATAGTAAGCGGACTTAATGAAGATGAAACTTGGGGTACCGGCTTAATTGAAATTTATAGAGCTTTGGCAAACGATTTCACTTATGTAAAACCAAAAGATATCATGGTTTTTCCTGATAATCATGATATGAGTCGGATTTTTACACAACTAAAAGGAGATGTGGTAAATACAAAAATGGCTTTGGGTTATATATTGACTTTACCTAGAATTCCACAAATTTATTATGGAACAGAAATTTTAATGCACGACTTTGATAAACCTGGAGACCATGGACTAATTCGTACAGATTTTCCTGGAGGTTGGGAAGGCGATGCTATTAATGCGTTTACAGGTGAAGGATTACAGGATAATCAAAAAGACATGCAGTTATACCTTAAAAAGGTACTGAATTACAGAAAGCAAAGTAAGGCTATTCATAACGGGAAAACGATTCATTTTGCTCCTATAAATGGTGTTTATGTTCTGTTTAGAGTTTCTGAAGACGAAACTGTGGTTCATATAATTAATAAAAATGAAGAGCCGATCGAAATAGATTTAAACAGGTTTGAAGAAATGGGTTTAAAAGGAAAAGCGATTAAAAACATTATTACGGATTATCAATTTTTTTGGGGAGATAATATCACTCTTAAAGAAAAAGGAAGCACAATTTTAACTACTAAAATATAAGTATGAAACAGTTGCTGTTAATTTGTGTTTTTATGGTGTTCATTGCTTGCAAAAATGAATCGCATAAAACAATTTCTCAAGAGATAAAGGTAGAAGATAAAAAGCTTTTTAAAAATTATCCAGAAGCACGGTTGTCTAATGGTAAATTAATGCGATTTGATAGTTTGCCGTCGAAATATGTTACGTCCAGACCTGTTGATGTTTGGTTACCAGAAAATTATTCAAATGAGAAAAAGTATGCAGTTTTGTACATGCATGACGGTCAAATGTTATTTGACTCTACATCCACTTGGAATAAGCAAGAATGGAAGGTCGATGAATGGTCTTCAAAATTGATGCATAAAGGTGAAACAGTTGATTTTATTGTTGTGGCTATTCATAATATAAAGGCGGAAAGATGGCAAGATTTATTTCCACAAAAAGCTTTCAATTGTCTGTCTGAAGCAGAAAAAACCAAAATTAATCAACAAAAGAATCATATTAAAGAAGGGAATAAACTTAATGGTGATAATTATTTAAAATTCTTAGTTGAAGAATTAAAACCTATAGTAGATACCGAATTTTCGGTTTATAAAAATAAAAAAAACACCTTTGTTATGGGGTCAAGTATGGGAGGCTTAATGAGTATGTATGCCATTTGTGAATACCCGGAAGTGTTTAGTGGTGCAGCATGTATTTCAACGCACTGGCCTGGAGCTGGCCCGGTTGAAGATAACCCGCTTCCATGGGCTATTTTTAAATATATGGAGACTAACCTGCCACAGAGTAAAACCCATAAAATCTATTTTGACTATGGTACAGAAACTCTTGATGCTTATTACCCACAATATGCACCAAAAGTTGACGAAATTATGATTTCAAAAGGTTATCATGAGGATCGTTTTAAAAACTTGAAATTTGAAGGAACTAATCATTCTGAAAATGCTTGGAATAAGCGGTTAGGTATTCCTTTAGTTTTCTTATTGAAAGAATAATAAATGAAATTAATAAAACACATTTTTATTGTATTAATGGTCGTTGGTCTTAGTTGTGAAGAAGAAAAAAAGGTGGTTGTAAGAACTTCAGAAGGCGTTAAAACAACTAAGAAGAAAATGGTAGTTTATCAGGTATTTACGCGATTGTTTGGAAATACAAATACAATAAATAAAGCTTGGGGAACCATTGAGGAAAATGGTGTTGGGAAATTCAATGATTTTACCGAGACAGCTTTAAAAGAAATAAAAGACTTGGGAGTTAGTCATATTTGGTATACAGGTATTCTTCATCATGCTGTTATAAATGATTATACTAAATATGGTATTTCAAATGATGACCCAGATGTAGTGAAGGGGCGTGCCGGTTCTCCATATGCTGTTAAAGATTATTACAATGTGAACCCGGATTTGGCGGTGAATGTCGATAACAGGTTAGTAGAATTTCAAGCACTTATAAAACGAACGCATAGAATTGGGTTAAAAGTGATTATCGATATTGTGCCAAATCATGTGGCTAGGAATTATAAAAGTATTTCTAAGCCAAAAGGGGTGAAAGATTTTGGTGAAGAGGATGATGTTTCTCTCGCATATCATGTAAATAATAACTTTTATTACAACCCAGAGGAGGCTTTTAAAGTTCCAGTTTGGAAAGACGGCTATTTACCTCTAGGAGGAGAACAGGCTATTCTTCAAGATGACGTTTTTCCTGAACAACCAGCAAAATGGACGGGGAATGGTTCTAGGTTGTCTCAACCTGATATGAATGATTGGTACGAAACTGTAAAAGTGAATTATGGGGTGTCTCCTGATGGGAAAAAGGGTTTTGATGAACTTCCGGAAAGATTTCAAAATGAAAATTACAAGAACCACTTTAAATTTTGGAAGGACAAAAAGGTTCCTAATTCTTGGATTAAATTTAGAGATATTGCCTTGTATTGGTTGGATATGGGTATTGATGGTTTTCGTTACGATATGGCAGAAATGGTACCTGTTGAGTTTTGGAGTTTTATGAACTCATCTATTAAAATGCAGAATCCTGAAGCTTTTTTATTAGCTGAAGTTTACAATCCATCACTCTACCGAGATTATATCAGAAAAGGAAAAATGGATTATCTGTATGATAAGGTGCAGCTATACGATACCATTAAAAGTGTAATGCAAGGCAAAGGTAAAACTGACAATATCCCGCCAATTCTTGACGATTTAAAGGATATCGAGCATCACATGCTACATTTTTTAGAAAACCATGATGAGCAACGTTTGGCGAGCCCAGGTTTTGCTGGAAATGCGGACAAAGGAAAACCTGCTATGGTGGTTTCTGCAACTTCTTCAACATCTCCAACTATGGTGTATTTTGGACAGGAAGTTGGTGAAGATGGTTCTGAAGATGCTGGATTTGGTGCGCCAACCAGAACATCTATTTTTGATTATGTAGGTATCCCTGCTTATCAACGTTGGGTAAATAACAAACAATTTGATGGCGGTCAGTTAACAGACAGCGAGAAAGCTTTGAGAGATTTTTATAAGCGATTATTAAATTTCTCTTTAAATAGTTCTGCTTTAGTCGGAGACTATCAAGATATTCATGAATACAATCGAGAGCATACTGAAAATTATAACGATAAAGTATTGTCGTTTGTTCGCTGGAGTGATAAAGAACGCCTCATAATCGTTTCAAATTTTGATGATGAAAAAGGATATGAGCTTGAGTTAAAAATCCCCGAGAACGTCATTAGAAAATGGGCGTTAGGAAATAAATCATTTAAAGTTGTAGACCAATTATATCATGATTTTAACGGCAATTTGCAAATTGAAAAAGGAACCGGAACGATCAGATTAAAATTAGGAGTACTAGAGTCTTTTATCTTAAAAATTCAATAAGTCATGAAGTACGTATTGGTTCTATTAATATGCATGGTTTTTTTTAACTGTGAGAATAAAAAAGAAAATTCAATAGAAAAGTCCAAGGTGCCTTTTGTTTGGGAAGGTGCGAACATTTATTTCTTGTTAACAGATAGGTTTAATAATGGAGATGCTTCCAATGATGTTAATTTCGAAAGAAATAATAAAACAGGAAAGCTTCGGGGGTTTAAAGGAGGTGATATTAAGGGTGTTGCTCAGAAAATAAAAGAAGGTTACTTTACATATTTAGGAATCAATGCCATTTGGATGACACCAATTGTAGAGCAAAATCATGGCGGTACAGACGAGGGAACGGGTTTAACATATGGATTTCACGGGTATTGGACAAGAGATTGGACTGCGATAGATCCAAATTTTGGAACAAAAGAGGATTTGGCTGAGTTAGTTGAAATTGCCCACAAACATGGAATTAGAATCTTGTTAGATGCAGTAATAAACCATACAGGCCCAGTGACGCCCAAAGATACTGCATGGCCAAATGAATGGGTTCGCACAACGCCCCAATGCGATTATAAAACTTATGAAAATACTATTACCTGTACCTTGGTAAAAAACCTTCCAGATATTAAAACAGAAAGTAATGATGTGGTAGAATTACCTGAACAACTTATTAATAAGTGGAAATCTGAGGGCAGATATAAACAAGAAATAGTAGAGCTAGATGCTTTTTTCAAGAGAACAAGGCATCCGCGAGCACCTCGTTTTTACATCATGAAATGGCTTACTGATTATATAACAGAATTTGGAATTGACGGCTATCGAGTGGATACGGTTAAGCATGTAGAAGAAAATGTATGGCAAGAATTTAAAAAAGAATGTGATTTTGCATTTACTGAATTTAAAAAAAGTAATCCCGAAAAAGTTCTTGATGATAACAATTTCTATTTAGTAGGTGAAGTCTATAATTACGGAATCTCTGCTTCTAAAGCATTTGATTTTGGAGATAAAAAAGTCAACTATTTTGA
Source organism: uncultured Algibacter sp. (assembly GCF_947495925.1). Taxonomy (GTDB): domain Bacteria; phylum Bacteroidota; class Bacteroidia; order Flavobacteriales; family Flavobacteriaceae; genus Algibacter_E. Next base: position 194,801 of record NZ_CANMAU010000001.1, on the reverse strand, counting down.
TAACGCTTTTAATGGACTTATCAATTTTGAAATGAAGTGGAATGCGGCGCAATTACAAACCGAAGAGTTATTTGCAAAATATTCATATATATTAAATTCAGATTTAAAAGGATACGGTGTTTTAAATTATTTAAGTTCTCATGATGATGGGCAACCTTTTGATGCTAAAAGAGAAAAGTCTTTTGAGACGGCAACTAAATTGTTACTATGTCCAGGAACTTCTCAAGTATATTATGGCGATGAATCTGCTCGTTCTTTGGTTATTGAAAATACAGTAGGTGATGCCACATTGCGTTCTTTTATGAACTGGAGTGACATTCAAAATGAAGAAAAAACACAAAGTATCTTAAGACATTGGCAGAAACTAGGCAGGTTTAGGGCGAGTCATCCCGCAATAGGGGCTGGATCTCATAAATTGGTTTCAAACATCCCTTATGTGTTTGTTCGGAGGTATTCTAAGGATAATTTTAAGGATGAGGTACTTGTGGGTTTAAATTTACCAGCGGGTGTAAAAACAATAGATGTGTCTCAGGTATTTAAAAATGGTGATCAAATTCGTGATGCATATTCAGATGTAAATACTACTGTTGAGAAAGGAACAGCAACGATAGATTCTCCTTATAATATACTGCTGTTAGAAACTTTTTAAGAATACACTTCACTTATTTTTTTGAAATAACGGGCGAATAAACTCGTACTAGGTTAAGTAGACTTTTTTCTTGAAAAATAACCTTCGAAATATGGGTTGCTTTTTGTAACATTTTGGTTGTTATGAAGTCTTATTAATACCGACTAAATCAATAATTTGTAAATTTGTATTTTAAGGATAGTCATATGATGGATATTAATGATAACATTGATTCGCCGTTAGAGCTTAAAATAAGCTTTAATAAACTTTTAGAGAAGTATGAAGCTTTAGCTAAAAGTGATGATGAATTTGCAGTTAATAGAGCAAAATATGTTCTGCAAATTGCTGAGAAATACCCAGAATTACGTGATGGATTTAGCGAGATTTCTATTCTTGAGACTAGAAAGCACGAGATAAAAAGTATTTTACAGGATTCATTTAGTCCTCTTTTAACGAAGAATGAGATAAAAACAGCTTCCGTCCCTTTTCACAATTTTACATTTAATTCTTCAGAGCGTTTTAATTCTATTCTTAAAACTGCTGGTGATGGATTTGAATTACAGATGAAGAACATGCCTCAGGATGATGTTTATATCATAGCCTGTACCATTATCTTGAATTTTTGTTATGGTTTTAATTTAAGTTTTAAAAGACCTTTTTATTATGAAATTCCTGATGAAAATGGTATTTTAAGGTTTTACAAAATACTATATAATGCGGATTTTTGTGAAATAGTTCCTAAAGAAAATGCTAAAGAAATTACTCAAGCCGATTATGATGAGTTGCTTGATAATTTTGAAAACATTGAACTTTGGAAAGAAAAATTCCCTCCCAACAGTTACGATTTCAAAGGTTTTGTAATATCAAATATTTTTGATGTAACGGACGATCAATCCATATCAAATATTAAAACCACCCTTATAGGAGAGGAAAAGAGAAAGGATGAAGATTTCATGGGAGAATTCCATGATATTTTTAGATCTCTTTTTGGTATCAACGACATTAAGGTTGGTTTTTCTATATATAATGAAGATGAGGACGTTTTTGAACGGGTGTACGGTGCAGGAATGCAAAGTTTCCTTCTCGGAGAATTGGAGAGTAAAACCTGCGGAGATGCTTTGTGCAAATGGTCTTATAAAAGGTTATTAACCGAAAATAAATATTTTTCAGTATCTGATGTGGATCGAGTGTATTTAGAAGGAAATGCATGTGCGCCCCATATAAAAAGTTTGTATAATCAAGGTATTAAGAGTGCTATTTTTGCCCCTATAGCTGATGAAAATGGATTGATGGGGATTATTGAAATTGTTTCAAATCAGGCAAAGGTGCTTAATAGTATAAATGCTAATAAATTAATAGATGTTATGCCGTTTATTGTGTCGGCAGTGCAACGTTCTAAAAGCGAAGAGGAAAATTTAATTGAAGCTATAATACAGCAGGAATGTACTGCGGTACACCCAAGTGTTAAATGGCGTTTTGCTAAAGAAGCTAAAAATTTTATAAAAGCAGGTCTTAATGGAGAAAAACCTAGTTTTAAGAAAATAGCATTCGATGACATTTATCCACTATATGGGCAGATTGACATTAAAGGGTCTTCAGAGGCCAGAAATAGAGCTACAAAACTAGATTTAACACTGCAGTTAAGTGCAGCTAGAACGTTATTTGAAAAAGCTTCACAAATAAACGATTTGCCCATATTTGAACAACTTGTTTATCAGATAAATGATTACTTAGAAGATATAAATAAGAATTTTCAAGTAGATAGTGAACAACAAATTTCGTCGTTTTTAGAAGAAGATATCGAACCAGTGTTTAAGCATGTGAGATCGTCTTATGCCTTAAAAGACGAAATTGATGCGTATTTTGAACGCATCGACAAAAAAGGGAATACCTTTTATTTACATAGAAAGGACTACGATGATACCATAGCTAAAATAAATAGAGAAATGGCGTCGCTTTTAGATGAAAAACAAGTTGATGCTCAGGCTATGTACCCTCACTTTTTTGAACGTTTCAAAACGGATGGTGTTGAGCATAACATGTATATTGGAGAATCTATTACTAAAGAAGATAGCTTTAATCCAATATTCTTATACAACTTAAGGTTATGGCAGCTTCAGGTCATGTGTGAAATGGAAAATGCTTATTATCAAAAGCAATCTGAATTTCCGATACAACTTGATGTAGCCTCCATGATTTTAGTTTTTAATCAACCTCTATCTATTAGTTTCAGAATGGATGAAAAACAGTTTGATGTTGATGGTACATATAATGCACGGTATGAAATTGTTAAAAAACGTGTAGATAAAGCTTTTATTAAGGGTACTAAGAAAAGAGTAACCGAGAAAGGTAAGATTACTATAGTTTATTCGCAAAAACACGATGAAAGAGAGTATTTAGGATACATTAAATTTTTGCAATCTAAACATTATTTAGATACTGATATTGAGATTGTAGAGTTACAGGATTTACAGGCTGTTACAGGACTTAAAGCTATTCGTGTAAGTGTGCTTTATCACAAAACTGAAGATGATAAAGATTTCTATACTTATGATGATTTAATGAAGGAAATTAAAGTGTAATCTATCCAATCTCAACACTTTGGAAAGCAATTGCAAAAGCTAAAACACTTATAATTATACCAACCATGAACACTGAGTAGGTAATTCTAAGTATTTTATATTTTCTATCTAAAACCAAACCTAGGAAATATAGATCTTTTTTCATTGAGGAATATAGGTAGTCTCTATCTTGCATCATCTCACTCATGGCCCATTCGAAGTCATTAAGGCTCATTTTATGAAAATTACCAAAGAATAATAAATTAACCTTTTTATTTGCCACATCATCTTTTGTAAACTTTCCACTGGTAATATTTGGTCTAGTTGCAAGAATGGATAATATCATTGATACCACGGTGAATAGTACAAAAATTACAGTTGGTATAATAAGATAGGCATTGGATGCATTATCCAATTTTGAAACCAAATTAGATAAAACCATAGATATTATAATAGCATTAACAGAAAGTAAAATATTGGCTTTTGTATCAGCAATATTACTAAGTTCCATGTGGTTTTTTAGTGTTACTCTAAACATAGTTTCTATACCACGCTCTGGTAATTCCACCTTATTTTTTTTAAAGCTTAAAGCGTCTTTTTTCTGATTTGCCTTTCTGTTTTCGGCGTCTAATTTTTTCTTGGCTTTTAATAATTCAGAAATGTTTTTACCTTTTCGTTTGTCCCAATTTAAAGCGGCTTCTGTTGTGTTAAAACGATGTTTGGTGGATAAGAATGCTATATTTTCATCAAGCCACTCAGCCTCTGTTAAGTGTTTGTTACAAGTTAATTCCCATTCTTTTTTTAGAAGTTCTGATACTTCAAGATACGTTTTGCTTCCTATATGCGAGCAGTCTGCATCTCTTATTATTTTCTCTAACTTACTTTTAGGAGTGTACTCCATTTTGGTTGCTAAAATAAGATCACAGATAATTTCGATATCCTTTTCAGGACATTCTTGCTCTTTTAAAAATGTTTTGGCAATTTTAACGCTTTCTTCTTCATGGTTTTTTATGTCCTTTGTGTAACCTGTATCATGAAGCCATGACGCAAGTGTAACGTGATTTTTTTCAACCTCAGTTAAATTTGATTGTTCAGCCAACAACTGTGCTTTTTCTACAACACGCTGTGTATGCGTTAAATTGTGGTATAGAAAAGAAGCGTCTAACTCCTCGTTTAGTAATTTAGTTGTGAATTTTTCGGCCTCAACAATAAGCTTTTCCATGAGTTAACATTGTTTATAAAGTAAAAATACTAAAACTTTAAGGATTTAGGTTTTGAATTAGGTTAACGGTTTAATTGGTCGAAAATTTCATAAATGCTATCAAAATGTGCAAACTATTAAGGAATGTAATTTTTTGAATGTAATTTCGACTACCTTTATATTCAAAAGCATATAATAATTAACTAAAAAAAGAAAGGAAACATTTTATGCTAACTTGGAAAGAAGTCATTAGTTTTTCCGTAAATGGAAATCCAACTCCAGACCAACGGGTGAAAAAATCAGAAAGCCAATGGAAGGCTTTATTAACTCCAGAGCAATATAGAATTACCAGGCTTAAGGGTACAGAAAGGCCTCATAGTGGAGTGCTTTGTTCAATTTATGACGAAGGCAAGTATAATTGTGTGTGTTGTAATACACCGTTGTTCGATTCTACTATTAAATTTAGTTCTGGTACCGGTTGGCCTAGTTTTACCCAGCCTATTAAAGAAAATGCTATTAAATATGAACGAGATACCACCTTTGGAATGGTGCGTGTTGAGGTGATGTGTAATACCTGTGATGGGCATTTGGGACATGTGTTTCCAGATGGGCCAGAGCCAAGTGGGTTAAGGTATTGCATTAATTCAGAATCGATGAAATTAGAAACTAAGGAGGTCGAAAATGAATAAAAATTTGCAACTAGCCACTATGGGAGGTGGATGTTTTTGGTGTACAGAAGCTGTATTTCAAGAAGTGAAAGGTGTAGAATTGGGTGTTTCCGGGTATTCAGGGGGAAATGCGCCTGGGCATCCAACATATCGCGAAATTTGTTCGGGACTTACAGGGCATGCGGAAGTGGTTCAGGTTACTTTTGATGCGGATGTGATTTCGTATGAAGAAATTCTAATAATTTTTATGACCACGCACGATCCTACAACTTTAAATAGGCAAGGAGCGGATAGGGGTACGCAATATCGGTCGGTGATTTATTATCATAACAATAAGCAAAAGGCAATTGCGGAGGTTGTTTTGAAGGAGGTTGCGTCTTATTATGAAAACCCAGTTGTTACAGAAATAAAAGCTTTAGATGTGTTTTATGAAGCAGAAAAAGAACATCAAGATTATTACAGGAATAATCAAGCGCAAGGCTACTGTAGTTTCGTAATCACTCCAAAGTTGGCCAAATTACGTAAGCTTCATGCAGATAAGTTGAAGTGATTAGAGATGAAAATTAAATTTAAAGAAAGGGATAATTATATGGCTAATCAGTTAGATCATGTTAATGTTTTTAAAGCACCAGAATTTGATGTTGTTAACTGGATTGATGTTTTTGGAAATAAAACTAAACCTATAAAGCTCTCGGATTATAAAGGAAAGTTCAAGGTCGTTTTTTGTTTTCAGAGTTGGTGTCCTGGTTGCCATAGTAAAGGTTTGCCCAATTTAAAAAAAATGGTTGAAGCATTAGAAACTAATAATAATGTTGCTTTTTTAGCAGTGCAAACTGTATTTGAAGGGCATCATGAAAATACCTTTGAAAAACTAGGAGAGACTCAAAAGAAATATGATTTAAAGATTCCCTTTGGTTATGACGCTGGAGATGATGGAGAATCTATTTCTAATATTATGAAAAATTATCAAACAGGAGGAACACCTTGGTTCTTATTTATTGATAAGTACGATAATGTTGTGTTTTCAGATTTTCACTTGAATCCGGATGCAGCCATTGAGCTTCTTAAAACGATGTGATTTTGAAATCAAGAATTAATCTTTATGGCATCGAAAGGTGCCATAAAACGAGCTACTATAAAAAGTATTTAGATGATTTGAACCTGAATTATAAGTTTCTTGATGTTGAATTAGATGAAGTTGCTTCGGAAACTCTAAGAAATCTATATGAAAACAGAAAACTCAATTTTCCTACTATAACTATAGGGGATAAGAAATTAAGAAACCCATCTGATGCCTCTTTAAAAAAGTGGATTGAAAAGTTAATATGAAGATAAATATAAAAGATAAGTTTAATAAAGAATTACCAGCAGATCCTATTCTTGAGAACACAAGACGTCAGGTTACTGAAGCATGTTATTCTTTTATATCGCCTAGGGAAACTACGAAACCAGAGTTACTTCATGTGTCTTCTGAAATCTTAGAAAATATAGGTCTTTCAGAAGCAGATATTAAAAGTGAAACGTTTTTAAAAGTTTTTACTGGAAATAATGTGATACCAGATACAAAGCCTTATGCCATGTGTTATGGCGGGCATCAATTTGGTAATTGGGCTGGGCAGTTAGGAGATGGTCGTGCAATCAATTTATTTGAAGTAGAGCATAATAATCAGAATTGGGCATTACAATTAAAGGGAGCCGGAGAAACACCTTATTCCAGAACCGCCGATGGTTTGGCTGTTTTAAGGTCTTCAATTAGAGAGTATTTATGTAGTGAGGCTATGTTTCATTTAGGCGTGCCAACCACTAGAGCCTTGTCTTTAGCATTATCAGGAGATAAAGTGTTGCGAGATGTTATGTACGATGGCAATTCAGCCTATGAAAAAGGAGCTATAGTGTGCAGGGCAGCTGAATCTTTTTTGCGATTTGGAAATTACCAGATATTTGCGGCCAGACAAGATCATGACCGTTTAAAAATATTAGTCGATTATACTATTAAACATCATTTTTCAGAATTAGGCACACCATCAAAAGAGACATATATTCAGTTTTTTAAAGAAGTAACTAGTCGCACGTTGAAGATGATTATTCATTGGCAGAGGGTTGGTTTTGTGCATGGTGTCATGAATACCGATAATATGTCTATTCTAGGCTTAACTATTGACTATGGTCCGTATGGATGGCTAGAAGGTTACGATTTTGGCTGGACACCAAATACAACAGATAGACAAAATAAACGATACCGCTATGGAAATCAACCTAATATTGGTCTATGGAATTTACTTCAATTGGCAAACGCGATTTATCCATTAATTGAAGATCCAGAACCTTTAGAGGCTATTTTAAATCAATACAAAATTGATTTTGATGCAGGTAGATTAGATATGGTTCGTTCTAAATTAGGACTGGAAATTAAAGAAGATAATGACAAGGACTTTATTTTGGAATTAGAAGATGTTTTACATTTTACTGAAACAGATATGACCATTTTCTTTAGGAATTTGAGTGATTTCAAAAAGAAGGATGTTTTAGGCGGATTGAGAGTGATTCAAGACGCGTTTTATAAACCCGATGAGCTTACTGGAAACATAGAAAAACGCTGGGTTGACTGGTTTGAAAAATATGCCCAAAGGTTAAATAGGGAATCGTTGTCCGATTCTAAGAGAAAGGCAAAAATGAATAAGGTTAACCCTAAGTATGTTTTACGAAATTACATGGCTCAGTTAGCAATTGATGATGCAGATGAGGGTAATTATAAATTGATTGACGAACTATTTCAACTGTTAAAACACCCTTACGAAGAACAGCTTGAATATCAAAAATGGTTTGCCAAACGACCAGATTGGGCACGACATAAAGTGGGGTGTTCTATGTTGTCGTGTAGCTCGTAGTGGAAACAATTCAGAAAATAGCATTTGGAGGAGGGTGTCATTGGTGTACAGAGGCTGTATTTCATTCTTTGATTGGTGTTTCTAAAGTTGAGCAAGGGTTTGTTGCTTCAATAGGGGATAATAGCTCGTTTTCTGAAGCTGTTATCGTGCATTTTGATTCTGAAGATATTTCTCTTAAAATATTGATAGAGATTCATTTACATACCCATAAAAGTGAATCTAATCATTCCATGAGAACTAAATACCGTTCAGCGGTCTATGTGTTTTCAGAGGAGCAAGAACGAGAATCGAAAGAAATTCTAGCATCGTTTCAACTTCAACTTAAGAACAAATTAATTACACGGGTGTTGATGTTTAATAGTTTTAGAGCCTCAAGGGAACAAATTCAAAACTATTACTTTAAAAACCCTAAGAAACCTTTTTGTGAAAATTTTATTAATCCGAAACTAGACCAATTGTTAATGCAGTTTTCAATATACACCGACAAGAAAAAATTAAAACACTTAAAAAAATGAGTAGTTTAAAACTTAGTATTCAAAATGAAAAAGGGCTCAAATTACAAGCTTTTTTGGAGTTACCTGCTGATCAAAAACCAAAACATTATGCGATTTTTGCACACTGTTTTACATGTAGCAGTACCTTAGGAGCAGTAAAGCACATAAGCAGGTCTCTAACAACGTATGGTTTTGGTGTGGTGCGCTTTGATTTTACAGGTTTAGGGAAAAGTGAAGGTGAATTTTCTGAAAGTTATTTTTCTGCGAATGTTAAGGACTTACTAGCTGTTAGTGATTATTTAAAAGAGTATTATCAAGCGCCAACATTATTAGTTGGGCATTCTCTTGGCGGAGCGGCTGTGATAGTTGCTGCTTCAAAATTAGAAAATGTTAAAGCAGTGGCCACAGTTGGTGCACCAGCAACGGTAAGTCACGTAACTCACCTGTTTTCTCATGGTATTGATGAGGTAAAGGAGAAAGGTGAGGTAGAAGTGAGTATTGGTGGTCGGCCTTTTAAAATTAACGAAGAGTTTGTTGAAGATTTTGGTAAAACAGATTTACCAGAAATTACAAAAAACTTGAGAAAGCCTCTTTTAATAATGCATGCGCCATTTGACCGAATAGTTGGTATTGAAAATGCGCATAAATTATACCATGACGCACATCACCCTAAAAGTTTTGTAAGTTTAGATAATGCAGATCATTTATTGACGAATCCTAAAGATAGTATTTATGTTGGTAATATGATTGGGGCCTGGGTTCAGCGCTATTTTCAACAAGAAGAAAATAGTATGTTGGATACAGCTGGGGAACAATTAGTGGCTCATTTAGATTTAATTGAAGATAATTTTACAACAACTATTCAAACTAAAAAGCACAGTTTTATTGCTGATGAGCCAAATAGTGTTGGTGGTGATGATTTTGGGCCCTCGCCTTATGATTATTTAAGTGCGGGACTTGCAGCCTGTACTGTCATGACACTTAAAATGTATGCAGAACGTAAAAAGTGGGATTTAAAAGAAGTGTATGCCCATATTACCTATTCGAAAAAACATAGTGATGATTTAATGCTTGATCTGGCAGAACCCAAAAGAATGGATTATTTACAAAAACGATTAAAGTTTGTTGGTGATTTAGATGATGTACAAAAAGCTAAGTTAAAGGAAATAGCGTCTAAATGCCCGGTACATAGAACTTTAATATCAGATACTATAATAGAAACACAAGTTATAGATTGATCTGATTAACATAGTTATATTGCAATTTTTCTTTTATTTTTATATCTATATATTGTTTGATGCATTCTGGAGTATCAATAAAGCGTAAACCAAGCATGAAGTTTTTTAAATATTGTCTCATTATTGCCATTTTAGTAGTTTTAACGGCTTGCGCAACTTACGAGGCGCAATATGTTAATGAAGAGCATATAGGAATAAAATTTCCCGATAAGGAAATAGCACATTCTTTTTATTTAATTGGTGATGCCGGTAATTCCCCAATAGGAACTTCTTCAGATGCTATGAAGGCTTTTAAGTCTGAATTACAAAGTGCATCAGAAAATAGTAAAGTAATTTTTCTGGGAGATAATATCTATCCTAAAGGGATGCCTAAAAAGAGAGATGAAGGACGTGCTTTTGCAGAATACCAACTTGATATTCAAACTGAAGCCGTAAAAGATTATAAAGGTGACGCTGTTTTTATTCCGGGAAACCACGATTGGTATAGTGATGGATTAAAAGGCTTAAAGCGACAAGAAGAATATATAGAAAAGGCTTTAGGAAAAAACACTTTTTTACCAGAAAACGGTTGTCCAATTGAACGTGTTACTATTTCTGATAAAATAGTTCTTATTATTGTTGATTCTGAGTGGTATATGACAAATTGGGATAAGCACCCTGCCATTAATGATGAATGTGAAATAAAAACAAGAGAGAGGTTTTTTGATGAGTTTGAGGGGGAAATAAAAAAGGCACGAGGTAAAACAACCTTAGTTGCTATTCATCACCCTATATTTACTAATGGTTCTCATGGGGGGCAGTATTCTTTCAAAAGTCATATGTCTCCACTCCCTATTTTAGGCACAGTAAAAAATATTGTGAGGAAAACAGGTGGAGTAATTACTGTTGACGATCAAAATATGCGTTACAATCAGTTCAGAAAACGTATTATAACACTTGCTCAAGAAAATGATAAAACTATTTTTGTTTCAGGCCACGATCATAACTTGCAATATCTTGTCGAAGATAATTTACCTCAAATAGTGAGTGGAGCAGGCTCTAAATCAAATCCAACACGCAATGTAGGCGGAGGTAAATTTTCTTATGGAGCTCAGGGTTATGCAAGATTAGATGTTTTTAAAGACGGGTCTTCATTTGTTCGGTTTTATTCTAATAATAAAGTTGTCTTTCAAACAGAGATCTTTCCTGAAGATCGTAAAAAAGTATTCACTACCTACCCGAAATCTTTTCCAAATAATAAGGTTGCATCTATTTATACCGAAAAGGAAGTTAATAAAACAGGGGTTTATAAATGGCTTTGGGGTGATAGATATCGAGATGATTACGGGGCAGGAGTTATGGCGCCAACTGTTGATCTTGACACGTTATTTGGGGGTTTGAGGCCTGTTAGAAAAGGAGGAGGTCATCAGTCAAAGTCACTAAGATTAAAAGATAAGCAAGGGCGTGAATATGTTATGCGGGCACTTCGAAAAAATGCCGTTCAGTATTTGCAAGCCGTTGCATTTAAGGATCAATATATTGAAGGGCAGTTTGATAATACTATTACTGAAAATTTACTACTCGATGTATTTGCTGGGTCACAACCCTATGCACCATTTACAATTGGCAAAATGTCTGATGCCGTAGGAGTTTATCATACTAATCCTGTATTGTATTACGTGCCAAAGCAAAATGCACTAGGGCATTTTGCAACGGAGTTTGGTGATGAATTGTATATGATTGAGGAACGAGCGTCTTCAGGGCATGGCGATAAAGCGAGTTTTGGATTTTCAAATAAACTTATTAGTACAGATGATTTATTAAAAAAATTAGCAAAAGATGAGGACTTTGTAGTTGATGAAGCATCATATATAAGGGCTAGACTGTTTGATATGCTAATTGGTGATTGGGATAGGCATGAAGATCAATGGCGCTGGGCTGAATTTATAGAAAAAGGGAAGAAGGTTTATAGGCCAGTGCCACGAGATAGAGATCAAGCCTTTGCTATTATGGATGATGGAGCTCTTTTGAGTGTGGTTACTGCAATTTTACCTGCGGCCAAAGGCTTGAAGAGTTATGAAGAGGAATTAAAAAAACCAAAATGGTTTAACATGTCACCTTACCCACTTGATATGGCTTTAATTAATGAGTCAAGTAAAAGCGTGTGGGACACACAAGTGGATAGAATAGTAAATAATTTAACAGATCAGGTTATTAATGAGGCATTTTTAGATTTCCCTCCTGAGATCAATCAAAATACTGTAAATGAAATCAAGAAAAAGCTGAAAGGTAGACGTTCTAACCTTCAAAAAATTTCTGATACTTATTATTATCATATTAATAAATGCGCTGTAATAAAAGGGACGCATAAAGATGATTGGTTTGATGTTGAACGTCTAAATGATGGACAAACAAAAGTTACCGCTTACAGAATAAAAAAAGGAGTAAAAGCTGATAAAATTCATGAACGTATTTATAATATATCCGAAACAAAGGAAATTTGGATTTATGGGTTAGATGATGACGATCGATTTGAAGTTTTTGGAAATGGAAATAAACTCATTAAGGTTCGGCTTATTGGTGGTCAGAATAGGGATATTTATAAGGTTAAAACCGGAGAGAAACTCACGATTTACGATCAAAAGAGTAAAGAAAATGAGTTTGTAACGAATAAAGGCAAACAAAAGTTAACTGATGATTATGAAACGAACATCTACGATTATAAAAAATTAAAGAATAGTACAAATCAATTTATGCCAGCATTGGGAGCAAATCCAGACGATGGTTTTAGAATTGGTTTTATTAATAGGTTGACTAATTATGGTTTTGAGCGAAACCCCTTTAGTTCGCAACATACTATTGCGGCTTCGTATTATTTTGCTACTAATGGGTTTGATTTTGGATATAGAGGGGAATTTGCAAATGTGTTTGGCAGTGTTAATTTAAGATTGGATGGTAGATTTACAAGTCCAAATTACGCAATAAACTTTTTTGGTTATGGTAATTCAACACCAAATTATGAAGCAGATGATAATGACGGCATAGACGTCGATTTAGATTACAATCGTGTAAAACTACAAACTCTTAGTTTTATACCAAGTTTGGTTTGGAGAGGACAGATTGGAGGTAGTTTTGTACTGGGTTTGTCTTATGAGTCAATTGAAGTAGAGGAAACAGAAGGACGATTTATTAACGATGCCTTTTTAGGGGATAATGTGGGGTTTAAGGATGATTTTTATGGGATTAGCGCTTGGTATAAGTATGAAAATAAAGATAATAAAGCTTTTCCAACTTTAGGGATGTTATTCTCATTCAAGACAGGTTACAAAAATAATATTAATGAATCTAAAGGGTTTGCTTACGTTATTCCCGAATTAGGTTTTGATTATAAATTGGTTCCTAATGGGCAGTTAGTCTTAGCAACGAAGTTGAAGGGTCATGTTAATTTTGGAGATAATTTTGAGTTTTATCAAGCCGCAAACATTGGGGCGAATAATGGTTTAAGAGGATATAGAAATGAACGTTTCACAGGGAAAAGCGCTTTTGCTCAAAGTTCAGATTTGCGTCTAAATTTGAGTAAGGTAAAAACAGCGCTAGTACCTCTTTATATCGGATTTTACGGTGGGTTTGATTATGGACGTGTATGGGTGGATGATAATTTAGTGTTGGATCCAAGTTACAATACCGGTCGTTGGAATACCTCTGTAGGCGGAGGTGTTTTTATTAATGCTGTAGATTTAATGACTTTTAATTTATCTGCTTTTCATAGTGATGACGGGCTGAGATTGGCTTTTAAATTAGGTTTTGGCTTTTAATTGTTCTATTTTTTTATATTAACTTACCTTTTGTTAGTAACGCAATAAGAAGTATTTTTACTTAATAATATTCTAAAAATGAAAATGTTGAAAAACTTCTTTTTCTTATTCATATTCCTACTGTCACTAACGATAACAGCACAAACCAAACCCGAATACAAAATCGGTATGTTACTTGAGAAGGATACAGGTGAGATTGAAAATTTGCTTGATGGCCTTAAAAAAGAAATAACAGCAGTTGTAGGGGAAGATGCAGATATTAATTTTGCAGATTCTAGCGTCTTGATTAATGATTTTGATCTTTTAAAAGCAGAACAAAATTATAACATATTATTAAAAGGAGACATAGATATTATTCTTTCATTTGGTGTAACCAACAATAGAGTTGTGGCTAGGCAGAAGGATTTTCCGAAGCCAACAATTCTATTTGGTTCTGCAAGTCGTGAAATTCTAGATAATTTTGATGATGAATTAGCTTCTACCAATATAAAGAACTTTACTGCCATCATTACACCACAGTCTTACAAGAATGATTTAAAAACTTTAAATGAAATTGCAAACTCAAAAAATATAGGTGTTTTAATAGAGGACGGTTTCTTGAAAAATCAGCCATTAAGGGAAACATTTGATGATATTGAAGAAGAACTTAATATTATTGTAACCCTTATTCCATTCAATACGCTCTCCGATATTATTGAAAGGATTGACGGCTATGATGGCATTTATTTGGCAGGAGGGTTTTACTTAACTAATGATGAAATTAAGCAATTGGCTGATGTTTTAATTGAAAAAAGAATACCCTCTATTACGGCAACAACAATTAAGGATGTAGAGAATGGTATTATGGCCTCAAATCATGATCAGTCGGAGTTGAATCAGTATTTTAGGCGTATTGCATTAACTGTAGAGAGTGCTGTTTTAGGTGAGGATTTGTCTAAATTACCAGTAAAAGTTGATGTTGATGAAAACTTATCTATAAATTATATCACGGCCGAGAAAATTGGTATTCCTTTAAAATATAGTCTTATTGCAACTACAAATTTAATTGGAGACCCTAACACAAAATCTTCTGGTAAAAAGTACAATTTGATTGAAGTGATGAAGGAAGCCATTGCTGAAAATTTGGAATTGGAAACTTTTAGGCAAGATGTTTTATTAAGTGATGAGGACGTTAGAACGGCCAAAAGTAATTATTTGCCTAATCTATCAGTAGGAGCAGCAGGGGCATATACGGACCCTGAATTTGCAGAGACAGCAGCGGGAAGAAATCCTGAGCTATTAGCTAATGCAAATGTAAATCTAACACAAACTGTATTTTCAAATGAAGCTGGTGCTAATATTACCATACAAAAAGCATTACAAAAAGCACAACAAGAAAATTATAATAGTGAAGCTTTAAATACTGTATTTCAAGCGTCAAGTATTTATTTTCAAACTTTGATTCTTAAGACAAATGTTTCTATAAGAAGTCAGAATTTAGATTTAACAAAGTACAATTTAAAAATTGCTCAGGAGAATTTTGAAGCTGGACAAGCTGGAAAGTCCGATGTTTTAAGATTTAGAAGTGAAATGGCCCAAAATACTCAAGAATTAATTGAAGCTAGAAATCAATTGAATCAGTCATTTTTTGAATTAAACCAGATCTTGAACAATCCAGTTGATACTCCAATTGATGTTGAGGAAGCAGAACTTAGTAAAGGGATTTTCGAATCATATAATTATGAACAGCTGGGAGCCTTTATAGATGATCCTACATTGAAAAAGCCTTTTGTGGATTTTTTAGTTCAGGAAGCGATAAACAATGCGCCAGAGTTGAAAGCATTAGATTATAATTTGGAGGCTGCGTTGAGAAGTGAAAAACTTTATGGGGCTGGGAGGCTTTTGCCAACTTTAGCCTTACAAGGGCAGTACAACTATGAGTTAGGAAGGTCTGGGACAGGTACAGAATTTCCAGTTTTCATACAAGAGCCGCCTTTAGGGTATTATAATGTTGGCTTAAGTTTGAAATTGCCTATTTTCGATCAAAACAGACAAAATATTAATAAGCAAATTGCGACTATTCAAAAAGATCAAATTAATGTTTTTCAAGATAATGTAAAGCTAAGTGTTGAACGAAATATAAATGATGCCGTTCTAGAATTAGTAAATCAAATAGCTAATATTCACTTATCTAAATTAGCAGAAGAAACTGCAAAAGAGGCTTTAGAATTAACGCAAACTTCATATGCTAATGGGGCCGTGAATATTGTTCAGTTGCTTGACGCACAAATAAATTATTTGGAAGCTCAACTGGCAAGTTCTACTGCTAACTATAATTATTTATTGAGAACGATGCAGTTGGAGCGCTATATTGGCATGTTCTTTTTGTTGGAAACGGAAGAGGAAAAGCAAGAGTTTATTAATCGTTTTTTAGAATTCAGTAGTAATAATTAATTTAAGGTTTAAAGAGATGAAGATTAAGTTAAAGCAAAACTATGGTGTCATTGGAATACTAATTCTACTGTTCCTAATCAGTTGCGGAAAAAAGGAAAAGGAAGAGGAAGCTCCTGTTAGACCGGTTAAATTTGAAAAAGTCGCCTATTTAGGAGGTGATAAAGTCCGTTCTTTTAGCGGTACAGCCAAAACAGAGAAAGTGGTAAATCTTAGTTTTAGAAGCACTGGAATTATTACTGAACTAAATATGAAATTAGGTCAGCAAGTGAAAAAAGGAGAGCTTTTAGGACGTTTGGATAATGTGTCTGCGCGTTTAAACTATGAGTCTTCTATTGAGCAGATGAATAGCTCTGAATCGCAGATGAATACAGCTAAATTGAATTTGAATAGAGTTAAGAAACTATATGAAAAAGGAAGTTCATCATTAAGTGATTATGAGGATGCTAAGAACTCATATCGTACAGCTGTAGCTAGTTTTGAGTCTTCAAAACGAAGTGTTGCTATTCAAAAAGATCAAATACAGTTTGGTTACTTATATGCCCCGGAAGACGGCGCCATTGCATCTGTGTCTGCAGAAGTTGATGAAAATGTTACTCCTGGCGAACCTATTGGAGTTTTAAACGCTGGAACGGCGATAGAGATTTCACTAGGTCTTCCCGAATCTGTAATTAATGCAGTTAAAAAAGATATGAAAGTGAAGGTGAGTTTTTCAGCATTAAAAGGAGAAAAATTTAACGCTGTTATTACAGAAGTAGCTCCGGCGCTCGATAGAAGCACATCAACCTATCCAATAACAGTTATGGTAACAGATTCAGATGAAAGAATAAAAAGTGGTATGGCGGCTAACGTGTTATTTGAGTTTGTTGATAAAACTATCGCAGATGATATATTGGTTGTGCCTGCAAGCTCTGTTGGAGAAGATGGAAATGGAAGGTTTGTTTTTATCGTGCAAGGAGAAGGCGAGACAGGCAATGTTAAAAAACAGGCTATTAAAATTGGAAACCTAACTCCGGAAGGATTTGAGGTAGTCGAAGGGCTCAAAATAGGGCAGAGGGTAGCAACGGCTGGTCTACAAACATTACTTAACGGACAGGAAGTAAAACTAAATTAAGCTACATGAATTTAACGGCGTTTTCAATTAATAGAAACCGTATTACGTTTACGGTCTTGGCAACCATAATTATCATGGGGTTATTCATGTATACCGGTTTGTCTAGAGATAGTATGCCACCATATACAGTAAGGGTTGCAAATATAGTGTCTTCTTTTCCTGGGTCTAGCCCAGAACGTGTTGAGCAACTAGTGACAGATAAGGTTGAAAAAGTAGCCCAAGAATTACCCGAACTTAAGGAAGTAACAAGTACTTCGCGTTCTGGTTTATCTGTAGTTACAGTAGAATTGAAAGATGAAGTGAAGCCGGAAGATCTTCAGGCAGTATGGGATAGATTAAGACGAAAGTTAGATAAAATTGAAGGATTGCCTTCGGGAGTTGTTCCAGATCTTGATGACGATGGTATTGGTGAGGTTTTTGGTATAGCCGTGGGCCTTGTTACAGATGGCTTTTCGTATGCTGAAGCCAAGGAATATGTTGATGATATTAAGGACGATCTTATTAAGCTTGAACTTGCTGCTAAGGTGGAATTAGGAGGGGTTCAGGATGAGCGTATTTTTGTGGAGTTTGATAATACCAGATTGAAGGAGTACGGACTGTCATCATCCAAACTGCAAAATATCATAGCATCGACAAATATTTTAAGTTCTGGAGGGGAAATAAATTTAGAAGACGAACGTGTTATACTAGAACCTACGGGGAATTTTAATTCTGTAGAGGATATTAAAAAGATGCTAGTCCCTGTAGGAGAAGATGGCGCTCAACAAGTTTATTTAGGAGATATAACCACAGTGGTAAAAGGTTATATTGATCCACCAAAACAAGTCGTTACTGTTAATGGTCAAACTGCTATTTCGATGCATGTTAGCCTTAAAGAAGGTGCGAACGTTATCCAATTAGGTACCGATATTAATGAGGTATTGGAGACTTGGGAAAGGAAGTTGCCCGTTGGCTTAGAACTTAAAAGATTATCGTCTCTAGATACTTATATCGATGTTAAGATTAGTGATTTTATTGTAAATCTTATTCAATCCATTGTTATTGTATTAATTGTTATGCTCGTATTCTTAGGCTTAAGAACAGGTGGTATAATTGCGAGTTTAATTCCTATGGTGACTATAATGACGCTTATGGTTATGGGGGTTATTGGAATGGGCTTGAATCAGGTAACTTTAGCGGCATTGATTATGGCACTTGGGATGATGGTAGATAATGCTA
Organism: uncultured Algibacter sp.; assembly: GCF_947495925.1. Taxonomy (GTDB): domain Bacteria; phylum Bacteroidota; class Bacteroidia; order Flavobacteriales; family Flavobacteriaceae; genus Algibacter_E. Next base: position 176,567 of record NZ_CANMAU010000001.1, on the reverse strand, counting down.
TTGTTGTAGCCGAAACAGTTATGGTTAAAATGGAAAAGGGTATTGAGGCCAAAAAAGCAGCAATTGATGCCTGCTCAGAACTCTTTACACCGCTATTAATTTCAACACTAACAACATCAGCAGCATTCTTGGCGTTTTACCTCGCTGAATCTACAATGGGTGATATTGTAGGACCTATTTTTGTAGTGATATCTATTGCATTGTTATCCTCTTGGATTTTAGCATTAACTGTTATTACGCTATTGTGCTTTTTATTTTTAAAAATAACTCCTAAACAAGACAAGGAACCTAGTTTTATTGATAATATTATTAATAAGTTAAAGGTTTATTATAAGGATTTAATTCTTTTTGCCTTGGCTTACAAGCGTATGGTTTTAATTGCTATAGTCGGCTTCTTTTTTCTATCGCTTTATGGGTTTGGATACATTCCATTTATTTTCTTTCCAGATAGTGACAGGAATATGATTACAATAGATATTAATTTGCCACAAGGAACCAGGGTTGAAGCGACACAGTCTTTAATTAGAGAAATAGAGTCCTATATGGAAGCCGAGTTATTGGTTAGTGAAGACAGACCAAATGGTATTTCTGATTGGTCTTCTTATATTGGAGAAGGACCAGAATCGTATGATTTAGGTTATACTCCAGATGAACCCGATCCAAGTTATGCGCACATGCTTGTAAATACCTCAGACTTTATTTACAATAATGAAATAGTTGAGAAATTAGATACGTATTGCTTTAATAATTTTCCAAATGCAGATGTGAAAGTTGGACTTTTAGGTTCGGGAGGAGGAGGGACTCCAATTGAAATAAAGATTTCTGGTGATGATCCGGATGTTTTGTCTGAATTATCAGAAGAAACCAAGCAGAAATTAACCAAAGTTTTTGGAACTAAAAATGTTAAAGATGACTGGGGACCAAAAACGAAGAAGTTTGTTGTAAATATCGATCAAAGTAAAGCGCAATTAGCAGGAGTCTCAAGTGCAGATATTGCTACTTCGCTTCAAACTGCTTTAGATGGTTTTCAGACTGGTGAGTATAGGGAGGATGATAAGTCTATCCCCATTTTAATGCGAAGTACAGAAAGCCAACAGCAAACCTTAGCTTCTATTGAAACCCTAAATATATTTGCTCAAAGTTCTGGAAAAAGTGTCCCGCTTTTACAAGTTGCAACAATTGATCCACAATGGCAATATGCTAAAATAAAACGTCTGGATATTGATAGAACCATAAATGTAAGTAGTGAGTTGAATGAAAATGGTAATGCATCCGCTATAATGAAAGAAATGACACCTTATCTGGTTGAGGCTTCTAAAACTTGGCCGGAGGGGTATACCTATAAATTTGGTGGTGATGCTGAAAATACAGCAGAAAATATGGGTGCTGTTTTGGGCTATCTTCCGCTATCAGGTTTTATAATTATACTACTATTAATTATACAGTTTAACTCAGTAAGGAAAACAGTTATGGTGGCTTCAACAATCCCTTTAGGTATTATTGGAGTTGTAATTGGATTATTAATTTTTCAAGAACCTTTTGGGTTTATGCCGTTTTTAGGGGTTATTTCACTTGCAGGTATTGTGATTAATAATGCCATTGTATTGATTGATCGTATTCAGATAGAAGAAACGGAATTAAAAAGACCCATTCAAGATGCTATTATTGCAGCTTGTTTACAACGATTTAGACCTATTTTGTTGGCCACATTTACCACAGTACTTGGCTTAATACCTTTGTATTTAAGTGGAGGAGAAATGTGGGAAGGTATGGCTGTTAGTATTATGGTAGGTTTATTATTCGGTACGGTTATAACCTTGCTTTTTATTCCGTCGTTTTATAGTATATTGTTTAGGGTGACTTATAAAGATTATAAGTTTAACGATGAACTTCTTAAAGATTAGATGTTATCTAAGCTACATAAAATTAGGTATGAGTTATTTTTTTTCAGTCAAATAGCCATACTTTTTGGGTCGCTAATTATGCCGGTAGACCTATTTGATGATGTTGTAATGCCTGCTTTGTTTATAACAAACCTCTTTTTTGGAATTTTACTGATATCAAAAAAGAAAAGGTTAGCACAGTTTTTTTCGGTTCTTTTTTTAATTCTAATTGTTATTTATGGAGCCAATTTTGTAAAGCGCTCAGAGAATAATTTGATGTCTTTTATGAGATTTGGAATTTATTTCCTTTTTTATATTATAGTTTCTGTTGAAATTATAAAACAAGTATTAAAGACTAAGTCGGTAAGTAAAAATGTTATTATTGGATTAATGAGTGGGTATTTATCGATTGGATTAATAGCTTTTTTTGTGTTTGTCAGCATCGAAATTGCAACTCCAGATTCTTTTAAAGGTTTAATGGTGCATGGTACTGCTTTTTCAAACAAGGCCGATTCACTTTTATATTATAGTTATATTACTTTACTGTCTATTGGTTATGGGGATATTGTTCCTGTAACGGCAATTGCCCAAAAAGCGGCTATTTTAGTTGGTGTATTAGGTCAGTTTTACATTGTAATAGTGACGACGCTGGTCATTGAAAAATACATTTTTTACAGAAGGAAATAATAAAAGCTTAACAAAAAATTATAGTTAAAACTGGAATGTCTTATTTTAGTACATTAATAAAAAACCAAATAAAATTATGAAAAAATTACTCCTTGTAATCTGCCTACTTTTTATTGCAAATGTGAATGCACAAAATTTAACCGAAAAACAAAAGGAAAGAGAGAAAAACAAAGTAAAAATCTATACGCCTGACGAATATGATAATCTTCAAATGGAGTTTCATTCTGGTGTAGAAGCCATGAACCTTTCTGAAGAAAAGCAAAACCGGTATACGGATGTCGTTCTTAAGTATGTGTCAAAAATGATAAGGCTTAACGACAAGGATCAGGGAAACACTAATGAAGAAGTTAGAACTAAGTTTTCAGAAAATATTACTAAAATGAATGCCGAAGTTAAGGGTATTCTAAGTAAAAAGGAATATGTTATGCACCTTGAAAATATACATAAAATAGTGTATAGCGTTAATGCGAAGCTAGATAAGTTAGAAAAAGAATAACTTATTTTGAACTCTGTTTTTAATCCTGTTGTCAGAAGATTTTGTCTTTTGGGTAACAGGATTTTTTATTTCATTCCTTTATAAGGTTGTTTCATGTCAAGGTTTGGTTGCTTCATTCATGTTCTTTCATATGGGCAATAAGGTTGCATATATATTTGTACCAGAAATTAAAGAGAAAGTCATATTAATATAGAAGGTCATGGAAGTATTAAAAAAAATGTTTGATGGGTTACGATTCATCATAAACTGGAAAGGTATCGAGGAAATAACTTCATTAGAATCAAGAGAGGTTTACACACTTAATGATTACAATGAGGAGTCTATATTATTCATCTAAACTAGACGTGTAATTAAAAAAAACAAAATTATGAAAACAATAATGATGACGTTGGCAGCAGGTATATTCGTTTTATTATTAACATCTGCAGGAGTGAAAAGGGATACGAAATTGTTAAACGAAAGTGCTTCAAAAAGCGAAAAACTGTATGCTAAGCATATTGATGATTTTTTTGAGTATAACAATTTAGAAAAGATTAAAGATCCTTATGGAAATGAGATATTAAGAGTTAGAGATATTGAAGTTTTTGAGATGGAAGAAGATGTAGAGTTGGGTTTTGATGCTAGAGCGTATTTACCAATGGATTTTAACCCTGTTAAAGGACTAGAGCCTAAAGAGCAGTTGGAATATGAGGAGAAAGTCATGTTTGGTGAAGTGTTTGGTGAGATAATTAATCAAAGAACATTAAGAATTGAAGACATAGAACTTTACGAAGTAGAGAATTAAGAACCTTTTGCCCTGAAAAGTGATTAATAGCAATTTTTGAGAGGCTGTCTTCAGGGTAAGACAGCCTCTTTTCTTGTTTAATAAAACCTATTAATTATCTTAGCATAGTATCTACAAAAAAACATGGTGAAGAATAAAATTTTTGAGTTTAAGAGTGCAAAGCAGTCCATGATTTTGGGGGTAGCCCTGTTGATTTCATTTTTAATCAATTTACCTAGAATACTTGCTCTTTATGAATTAGTAGGTGAAAGTTGGACGGATTCCTTTCCGGAAGTTACCGTAAAAGATATACTACTCAGACTGTTTTTTATATCGATATACTCTTGGTTGTTACTTCAAATCAATACCAATTGGAAAGTACTTTATTCTAATCTCAGTATGGTTTCTAGAAGTCTGTTGAGGATTTTGGCTAATTTAATAATGTTTGTAATTGCAGTTCATTCTTTTATTTTTTTAGACGAAATCGTTACCGGAAAAGCAATTACTGATTTGGCCGACACCATTTTGCATATGGTATATGCCGTAATTATGATTATTGTCGTTTTTATTTCCAGAATAATAAGGTTGAGAATGGCGCATAGAGTTGATTTGGCCGAAAAGGAACTTCTTAAACAACAAAGTTTGAAAAATGAATTGGACGCTTTGAAAAATCAAATAAACCCTCACTTTTTATTTAATTCATTAAACTCACTTAATTCATTAGTTCGAGATAATAAGCAAGCCACGACCTTCGTGAATAAATTATCTTTTATGTACCGCTATATTTTACAAAGCGGGAGTGAGGACTTAGTAACTTTAAAGGATGAATTGAAGTTTTTGGATAGTTATATTTTTCTGATTAAAACAAGATATAGAAGTAGATTTGAGATTAATATTAATATTGATGATGAGTTTTTGAATAAAAAACTTCCATCATTAGCCTTACAATTATTAGTTGAAAATGCTGTGAAACATAGCGAAATTTCAGAATCAAATCCTCTACTGGTTAAAGTGTATATAGACGAAGGATTTGTAGCTGTTGAAAACCGCATTAAACCCAGAACTACTTTTGTAGATAGTACTGGAAATGGGTTGTCGAATTTAGATAAGCGCTATGAAATACTTATGAAGACAAATATTATTATTAGTAATGCCAACGAGGTATTTAAAGTTAAACTACCACTAAAATAAAGCTTATGAAAGTAGTCATTGTTGAAGATGAAATACCTGCAGGTGAAAATCTAACGTACTTAATAAGAAGTGTTGATCCTGATATTGAAATACTCGGGGTTTTGGATTCTGTAAAATCTTCTGTTGCTTATTTTTCTGAAGAGACGGAAGCCGATTTGATATTTATGGACATACATCTTGCCGATGGTATTTCGTTTGAAATATTTGACCAAGTAGCCCTTAAAACCCCTGTTGTTTTTACAACGGCATATGATCAATACGCTATTAAGGCATTTAAAGTTAATAGTGTTGATTATCTGCTTAAACCAATTAATGAAGAAGAATTAGCCGAGGCGATTAATAAGTTTAAAACCAGATCTGTTAAGAGTTCAGCAAATAACAACCAGTTGGAAGGGATTATGCAGTTAATTCAAACTAAAACAAAGTCATATAAAACGACATATCTGGTTCATCATAGGGACGAATTACTACCAATTAAAGCAGATGATATAGCTTATTTTTATATTGAAACCGGAATAGTTAAAGCATTAACTTTTACAAATAAATCATACGTAATAGATAAAAAGCTAGAGGATATAGAAAGTGAATTGAACCCAGAATTATTTCACCGTATTAATAGACAGTTTATTGTTAATAGAAATGCCGTAACAAACATTAAGTTTTATTTTAACGGGAAACTTATAATGAACGTTAACCCTCCATCTTCTGAACGAATTGTTATAAGTAAAGCGAAAGCTTCAGAAGTTAAGAACTGGATGAATAGGTAGTTAAATTTTATTTATTATCGTTTAGTTTATATGAATAAATGTAACTATCTTTTGCTTTACTTCGTTCGTCAGAAATATAAACGGTATTCTTGTCTTTAAAACAGATCCCTTCTTTTTGAGAGTTATGATTAAAATCTAATCTTTCAATATCACCCTTAAAAAAGTTTTCAGATTTAAAATTGGTGATTTTCCAAAGTTTATCATGATTTAATAATACAATAACTTTTTTATTAGGGCTAATAGCTGCAGCTGTTACCTTTGTTTGCTTGCCATCTAATTTGAATTTTGTTATTAATTTTGCTTTATGCGAACCAATTTTATTAGGAACTTTTAATAATAAACTTTTTTTCTGGTTTTTACTAAAAATATAAAAGGTATTATTAAGTAAAAAAAAACTTTCAAAATCTTCAGATTTTAAATTTTTGGGTATTTTAAAATGGATTTTTTTAGCCGTAGTTTTATTGGTAGTAAGCGTATCTACCTTGACCTTGTAAATTGTGAATTTATCTCGTTTTTTACTATTATTTCCAAAATCTCCTATGTAAATATTTCCGGAATCATCTGAGGTTAAGTCCTCCCAGTCAATGTTTTTAGCATTCGAAATTTTTATTTTTTTCTGGACTTTACCTTCTTGGTTTAATCCAAATAAATAATTTTTGTTTCCAGCGTCTTCAATAGTCCATAATAGATCTGAACCTTTTACAATCTCTAATGCCGAAGATTCATCTACATCATTATCTATTTCGGCAATTATATCTAAGCTGCCTGTGTTACAGGATAAAAGGAGTAACACCAAAATGAATATGGATTTCATTGTAAAAGTCATAAATAGTCTGTTTATCTTTGTTATGAGAAGTTAATATCTTGATAGCTCGATTTAGAATTTGAAGTTATAAAATTTTTATAACTAATTTGAACTTATTTCGATAATACAATTACAAAAGAAAGAATAATATATGACTACGGTTAATGATTTATTAAATCTTTTAATACTTGAGAAAGTAGATGATTGTAAGTTTGATGGAGTTAGTAAAACTGTTGGTAGTCCAGTGGTGTTTGGAGGGCAAGTATTGGCACAGGCAGTGAATGCGGCTAGCCGCACAGTTACAAATCAGAGGATACTACATTCCTTACATGCCTATTTTTTAGAAGCAGGTAACCTTAGTACACCCATTACATATACGGTTAGTATTATTAGAGACGGAGGAAGTTTTTCTGTAAGAAGGGTGACTGCAAATCAAAATGATAGTACGATATTTATTTTGGCAGCATCATTTCATAAAGTTGAGGATGGATATAATCATCAAATAGAAATGAAGTCTAACTTAAAGCCACCTGAAGATTTATTAAGTTGGACAGATATGTTGAAGAAATGGGGAGATTTTTTACCAAAAAACATCAAAGCATTTTTTGAAATTGAGCGCCCAATTGAGTTTAAGCCAACAGAGATAGTGAATCCTTTTGATAGACAGAACTTACCACCATACAGTGATGTTTGGTTTAAGTTAAAAGGAAATATAAAAGATTTAAATTTGTCAACCAAACAACAAATATTAACATATATATCAGATTATAACCTTTTGGTTTCAGCCTTAAACCCACATGCGGAAATAGCGGATTGGACAAATACGCTTACAGCGAGTCTCGATCATTCCATGTGGTTTTTTAGAGAATTTGATTTTTCAGATTGGTTATTGTTTTCTATGGAGTCGCCAAGTGCTTCAGGAGCAAGGGGGTTTGCAAGAGGAAATATTTTTACACGTGAGGGTAAATTAATAGCCTCGGTAGCACAAGAAGGATTAATGCGTCCAATAAATTAAAAATATGAGTAACGAAATTTTAAAAATTGGTCATAGGGGAGCTAAGGGCCATGTAACGGAAAATACATTAGAATCCATTAAGAAAGCTATGGGCTTAAAAGTTGATGGTATAGAAATAGATGTGCACAGATGCGCTTCTGGTGAATTAGTGGTTTTTCATGATTTTACGGTTGATAGAATTACGAATGGAACAGGCGAAGTTGCTAAACACCCTCTTAGAGCACTTAAGAATTTAAAAACTAAAGGGACTTATAAAATACCCACCCTTGCAGAGGTTTTAATTTTAATAGATAATAGGTGTTTACTTAATATAGATTTAAAAGGGCAGGATACTGCCAAAGAGGCGGCCAGAATTATTACATTTTATGTAGATAAAAAAGGGTGGGACTATGACAACATTTTGGTCTCAAGTTTTCAAGAAGAATTATTGGAAACCGTATATAAAATAAACGATAAAATTCCTTTAGGTGTTATAACAGATAATAATTTAGTTAGAGCGGTAGCTTTTGCCAAGAGTATTAATGCTGTTTCTATTCATTTAGATTATACCATGCTAACTGAAGAGATTGTAGCAGAATTGAAAGAAGATTTTAAAGTGTTTGCTTTTACCGTAAATAATTTAAATCCTTTGGCTCGTGTTAGGTCTTATGGTGTAGATGCTATAATTTCAGATTATCCAGATAGAATATGATGCAAAAAGACGTCATCGTTATTGGTGGTGGAGCAGCTGGCTTTTTTGCGGCAATAAATATTGCTGAAAATAATGCAAACTTAAAGGTAACTATTCTTGAGCGCGGTAAAGAAGGTTTAGGAAAAGTCAAGGTCTCAGGTGGTGGACGGTGTAATGTTACTCATGCTGAATTTATTCCTTCAGAACTCATTCAAAATTATCCAAGAGGAAAGAAAGAATTACTAGGGCCCTTTCATCAGTTTATGACCGGTGATACTATTGATTGGTTTGAAAAACGAGGCGTGGCACTGAAGATTGAAGAAGATGGCAGAATGTTTCCAGTCTCAAATTCATCCCAAACTATTATCGATTGCTTTTTAAGTGAAGCTAAAAAGCACGGGGTTGAAATATTATATAATCATTCAGTAAAATCTATAGAAAACGAAAAAGGTCAATTTCAAATTGAGACATCTCAAGGTCAGTTTTTGTCTCACAAGGTTTTAATGGCTACTGGGAGTAACCCTAAAATATGGAACCTTTTAGAAGATTTAGGACATACGATTTCTCAACCAGTGCCGTCGTTGTTTACATTCAATATTGAAGACAACCGCATAAAAAACATTCCTGGAGTTGTTGCTCAAGATGTTGAAGTTAAAGTGTTAGATAGCGATTTATGGAGCGAAGGTCCGCTTCTTATTACCCATTGGGGAATGAGTGCTCCGTCTATATTAAAACTATCGGCTTTTGGAGCCTTGGAGTTCGCGATAAGAGATTATAAATTTCAAATAGAAATAAATTTCATTAAGCGAAGTGTTGAAGATTGCCTAGAAACCTTAAAAGAGCTGAAGCAAGATTTAGCAAAAAAAACAGTTTTTAAAACCACACAGTTTGACTTGCCCAAACGTTTATGGTATAAACTGGTTTTGGCTTCCAACTTAAATGAAGAAACGCGGTGGGCAGATTTGAATAAGGAACAGTTAGAATGTTTATGTGGCCAGCTAACCCAGGCTGTTTTTCAAGTTGATGGAAAAAGCACCTTTAAAGAAGAGTTTGTTACAGCGGGAGGAATAAGCCTAAAGGAGATTAATTTTAAGACTTTTGAAAGTAAGCGTGTAGAGAATCTTTATTTTGCCGGAGAGGTTTTAAATATCGATGCGGTTACTGGAGGGTTTAATTTTCAAAATGCTTGGACTGGCGCCTATATCGCCGCTCAAAATATTTCAAAATAAATGAAAACATATATTGCCCTTTTACGAGGTATTAATGTAAGTGGACAAAAGAAAATCCCAATGGAAGAACTCAGGGTGTTACTGTCTAAAACAGGATTGAATAACGTTAAAACTTATATTCAAAGTGGCAATGTCATTTTCCAATCTAAAGAGGGGGCTATTGAAAGTCTTGAGCTTAAAATTCATAATGAAATTAAGAATCACTTTGGTTTCGAAGTGCCTGTAATAGTTAAGACACCAGAGAAGTTAAAACAGAATTTTGACGATTGCCCTTTTTCAGAAGAAAAAAAGGAGAAAAGTTATTTTATGATGTTATTTGATGTGCCTGAGAAAGCAATTGTAGACGAGGTTTTTAAAATATCATATCCGAATGAAGAATTTCATATAACTGATAATTGTGTTTATTTTTACTGCGCAACAGGTTATGGAAAAGCTAAAATGAGTAATAACTTTTTTGAACGAAAATTGAAAGTAACAGCTACCGCAAGGAATTACAAAACAATGGTAAAGTTGTTATCTTTGTTAACTGATAATTAGCACATGATAATACAAGATTTTATTCCTCAACCATATCCTAAAAGTATTAAGAACGGCAGTTTTACATGGTCTTCACCAAGTAACATTGCATTGGTAAAGTATTGGGGTAAAAAGCAAGATCAAATACCTGAGAATCCTTCTATAAGCTTTACACTTAATAATTGTAAGACTACTACATCATTAAGTTTTTCAGAGCTAGAAAGTGATAGCGGTTATTCTTTTGAAGTGTTTTTGGATGGTGAAAAGAAAGATGATTTTAAGCCAAAGATTGAAACCTTTTTTAAGCGAGTTGAAGCATATTTGCCTTTTTTGAAGGATTATCAGTTTAAAATTGAAACAGTAAATACTTTTCCACACAGCTCTGGTATTGCTTCTTCCGCTTCGGGCATGAGCGCTTTAGCTTTGTGCCTAATGAGCATTGAGAAGGAATTGATTGGTGATATATCTCAAGAAGATTTTATTCAGAAAGCATCGTTTTTAGCTCGCTTAGGTTCTGGAAGTGCTTGTAGAAGTTTAGAAGGTGATTTAGTTTTATGGGGTAAACATGTTGATATTGAGGGAAGTTCAGACCTCTTTGGTGTAAAATATCCGTATGAAGTACACCAAGATTTTCAAAATTACCAAGATACCATATTGTTGGTGGATAAAGGAGAAAAACAAGTGAGTAGTACTGTTGGTCATAATTTAATGCATGGCCACCCTTTTGCTGCCGAACGTTTTAAACAGGCCAATACAAACCTTTCGGCAATGGTTTCTATTTTAAAAGATGGCGATTTGGATGCTTTTGTGGCCTTAGTGGAGAGTGAAGCTTTAACACTGCATGCTATGATGATGACTAGCATGCCGTATTTTATTTTAATGAAACCAAACACCCTAGAAATTATTAATAAAATATGGGCTTTCAGGAGATTATCAGGCTCTAAAGTATGTTTTACCTTAGATGCGGGAGCTAATGTTCATGTACTTTATCCCGAAAGAGAAAAGAGTGTTGTTATGGAATTCATTCAGAATGAATTAGTTGCATTTTGTCAAAAAGGTCAGTATATTAACGATAAAATTGGATTTGGGGCGAAACAGTCGTAAATTTGCATAACCGAATCAAAGTTGTTTATGAAAGGACCTCTATTTTATTCAAAAATTCTACTCTTTGGAGAATATGGAATTATTAAAGATTCTAAAGGGTTGTCAATTCCTTATAGTTTTTATAATGGAGCTTTAAAAAAGGATGAAAACCCTTCTAAAGAAGCTTTAAGTTCGAATAGAAGTTTAAAAAGATTTGCTGAGCATATTCAAAGTATTGATGATGCTGAGGTTCGTTTTGATAACGAACGTTTATTAGAAGATGTAAATTCGGGAATGTATTTCGATTCTTCAATACCCCAAGGTTATGGTGTTGGAAGTAGTGGCGCTTTAGTAGCCGCTATTTATGATAAGTATGCCTTTGATAAAATTACGGTTCTTGAAAACTTGACAAGAGATAAATTGCTAAAATTAAAAGCCATTTTTTCTGCTATGGAGTCTTTTTTCCACGGGAAATCTTCTGGCTTAGATCCTTTAAATAGTTATTTAAGTATCCCAATTTTAATCAATTCTAAAGATAATATTGAGGCAACCGGTATTCCTGCTCAACAGGTTGAAGGGAATGGTGCTGTATTTTTAATTGATAGTGGAATTATTGGAGAAACAGCTCCAATGGTTAGTTTGTTTATGGACAACATGAAACAAGAAGGGTTTCGTAAAATGCTAAAAACGCAGTTTATAAAACATACTGATGCCTGTGTTGACGATTTCTTAAAAGGAGACATAAAATCATTATTTAAAAACACCAAACAGTTGTCTAAAGTTGTTTTGAATAATTTTAAACCTATGATTCCTCTGCAATTTCATGAACTTTGGAAAAAAGGTATTGAAACTAATGAGTATTACTTAAAACTTTGTGGTTCTGGTGGAGGCGGATATATTTTAGGGTTTACTGAAGATATTCAAAAAGCAAAGCAATCTTTATCCGATTATAAATTGGAAGTTGTCTATAATTTCTAAATTCTATACGGTCATCCTGAGGTTTCTCAGGATATTATCAAATTTTTATTAGATGTTATCAAGAACTCAGAAACACATTCTACTAAAGTTTTTTAGTATGTTTTCCGTGGTTCGTGGCTATAATATCCTAATTATTATAATAGCCCAGTACTTAACGGCTATCTATATATTAGCATACGATTTACCTTTGCGGGCAGTATTATTCGATTTAAATTTGTTTATGCTGGTATTAGCATCGGCAGCAACCATTGCAGGAGGATATATTATTAATAATTTTTACGATTCAGAAAAAGACTTAATTAATCGCCCAATTAAGTCTAGGTTGGATAGATTAGTAAGTCAAAATACAAAGCTTTCCTTTTATTTTGTTTTAAACTTCATTGCCGTAATTCTGGCAAGTTATGTATCGTTTAGAGCAGTATTATTTTTTTCCATTTACATCTTTGGTATTTGGTTTTACTCGCATAAATTGAAGCGATTGCCATTCATAGGGAATTTAACTTCAGCAATTCTTACCATTACACCATTCTTCGCCATTTTTATGTATTACAAGAATTTCGAAACCGTCATTTTTGTACATGCCATTTTCCTGTTTTTAATGATTTCAATGCGAGAATTGACTAAAGACTTAGAGAACATTAAAGGAGATATAGCGCAGGGGTATGTTACTATTCCAGTAGCCTACGGTGAAAAAACATCCAAACTTATGCTTACAACTTTGGCGGTTTTAACGTTAATTCCGGCTTATTTGTTGTTGTCTTCTTTTGAGATAGGGTACATGTATTTTTTCTTCTATTTAAGTTTGTTTTTATTGGCGGTATTTCTGTTTCTGTTATGGATGTCAAAAACCAAAACACATTATTTAATCTTACATAATATTCTAAAATTCATCATTCTTTCGGGAGTTTTTAGTATTCTATTAATCGATGTGGGTGTTATTTTAAATCGCATCTAAAATAATAGTTTGGGCTTTTACTGTAATTACTAACACCGATACAACAAAACAACAATCTTAAATAAACAATCGTAATTTTAAGTATATCTTTGCATAAAATTAGAAGTCATGAATAGACAACAAGGGGGTAAAGGAAAAGGAAAGCCAGCAGGACGTGGTAATGGAAGTAAGCGTTTTAAAAAAGACGTAAGAGGAAATGCACCTATCAAAAAAAATACTTCAGCATCTAAAAAATCAGGAAGCCTAGATGAAATTAGGCTGAACAAATACGTTGCTAATGCTGGAATGTGCTCTAGAAGAGAGGCCGATGTGCATATTGCTACAGGTTTAGTTTCGGTTAATGGCAAGATTATAACAGAAATGGGTTTTAAGGTAAAACCAGGAGATGAGGTGCGTTATGATGGTGCAAGAATCAGCCCAGAAAAAAAGGCCTACGTATTACTTAATAAACCTAAAGGTTTTGCTACTACAACAAGTGAAGGTAAAGGTCGAACGGTCATGGATTTAGTTGCAAATGCATCCAATTCTAGAATAAAACCTATAGGACGTTTAGGGCGAAACTCTAAAGGCTTATTACTTTTTACAAATGACGATATTGTTGCTGCTAAGTTTACAAATTCTAAAAATGGGGTGGCTCGACTATTTCATATTGAATTAGATAAAAACTTAAAACTTGAAGATTTGAAAAAGATTCAAGGCGGTTTTAAAGTTGAAGGCAAATTAATTGAAGTAGAGGAGATAAGCTATATTGATGGGGCATCTAAAAAAGAGATTGGTTTAAAAATAAAGAATACTGGTAATACCATTATTAGAACTATTTTTGAATACTTCAAATACGATATTGTAAGCTTAGATTGTGTTGCTATTGGTCACTTAACAAAAAAAGATATTCCTCGTGGACATTGGAAACATTTAACAGAGCAAGAGTTAAATACACTTAAAATGTTGTAAGTCGTTTTAAATCTTTCAAAAAAATATTATTGCTTGGTATATTTATAATTAGAATTATTTTTTTATTGATTTAATATAGGAAGAGGTTCTATAAACTGTCTTTATTATTCGTAATAAAACGATAATCAATTGTTATCCACGGTGTTACTGTTTAGTTTTTTAATTTTTTTTCGTATCTTTTGACTGTGACACCCTATTGTACTTAAAACATTTGCTTTATGAAAAATAGGAATGATAACTTAAAGCACGTCATCGTTGATTTCAAAAAGTTGACACCAGAGATTTTGACTTTATTAGTTGAACGCTATCCAGATGGTTATGATGAAAGGCAGATTATATCTTTTAGAAACAACCATGATGAAATAATTGAAGCCGTTGAGGTTACTACTCAAGATACCATGTATTTAGTAAAAGTAAGTACCAAGTTGGCTCTAACTATGAAGAATTACGACATGGAAAGTTTTGGTAATTTTACTGAAGATACTACTCAGACTTTGAAAAATCCAGAAGATCTGGATGATAATAATTAATACCCTCATTTAGGGGGAGAGAGTTTAAAGGTTTAGAAACAAAGGGTTTTGAAGGTGTTATATCGAGTTACAGCTTTTATTTTTTTAAATCCCAAGCTAGGTTTTATAATTAAAGTGTATCTTTAAGTAGTAAAAATCAACCATTTTATAGTGGTATAGTTTTTGAATATTTCCCAATGATAACATACTATGAATATTAAACATCAATAACATGAACACGAAAAAACTAATTGTACTAGGTGTATTTGGATTAATGACCTTAACTTTTTCTAGCTTTAAGGTTGAGGAAAATGTCGATAAGACTATTGAATCTGTTGAATACCAAAACGGGTTAATTGTATATGCCACTTATATGGGTATGGATGGAGATGGTTACGCTTTTGAGAAAAAGGCTAAAAATGGAAAGGTAGTTTCATTTACATTTCATCATATTGAGGAGGCTGCTCTTAAAAAATATGATCTTAAATCGGATGCATTAAAAGGGAGTCTTTTTAAAATCACTTTTAATAAAGATGATAATTTTACTGAAGACACTAGCGATGATAAAAATACTATTACGGATTTAGAAAAGAGTTAGATATAAATATTAAGGTATTAAACTAAGCTTCCAATTTGGGAGCTTTTTTTATGAATAGTTCCCAAATAAATACGCCGTAAACTATCATGTATTCTATGGCAATCACCCAAAGGTTTTCAGTCTTGTCTGCTTTATTTAAATTAATGTAGGCTAAGTAACTTAATATAATAACAAAACTCCATACTAAAGGGAATTTATATTTGGTGAATACAGACAAAATTAAAAGTGTAGCGATATACCAAGGATGCACAGTTGTAGTAGTGAAATAATAAAAAGATAGTACCAGTAACATAGCGGTTATCAGTTGTTCTGTAGTTGTATTTCTTCTAAAAAAAGTTAAACAGAGTACGAATAGAATAACAATTATTGGAGTTATTTTGCCAATGATTGCTATTTCGTTATATCCTCTAAACATATAGCCAATGCCTCGTGCTATATAATACAAGCTGGCGTTGAATTCAAAATTCTGAAACCAAAGCGCCACAGTTTTTGAATAATTAGATATAAAATTGGAAGAATAAAATGGAGAGAAGAGTAAAATTGTAGTGGTAATTACAATGGTATAAAACCCAATAAGCCTTGCGAAGTTGTGTGTGGTTGAAACCCCGTTTCGATTGTTATTTGCTTTTATAAAACACTGATAGAATAAAGGTAAAAAGATGAGAGGTATAAGCTTAACTGAGATCGATAAGGCTAAAATAACTCCCGTCCAAGCCCATTTACTTATATGCAACAAATATAAACTCCAAACTAAAAAGAAAATCATAACCCCTTCAAAATGTAAATTTCCTGTAAGTTCAATAATAATGAAAGGGTTTAAAATATACCAGAATATATTGTAAATAGAAATGTTTAACTTTTCAAGCAGTTTTTTTCCAAAGTGGAGTGTGCCAAAATCGGCCGCAATAATAAGTAAACGCATAATTATAGCCGACCCAAGAATACTTTGCCCCGAAATTAAAGCAGCAATAAAAAAACATAGCTGGTTAATTGGTGGGTAATTAGTAAAATGGCTAGCGTTTAAAGCTCCCATACCTTGCCTTAAAGCTAAAGCCTCGTCTACTGGATATTTACCTTGACTAATAAAAGATTCAACCGTATATAAATAAGGATTAAAGCCCTCAAAAATCATCCGGCCATCCCAAATAAAGCGATAAAAATCTTGAGATAGGTTTGGTATAGCTAAAATAAAAATGGCTCGAAACCCAAAGGCTAAATAGGTTAAGGCTTTAAAGTTGTTTCTTAAATGCTTAAAAATCTGGTAAAAAAGAATAAATAAACCCACATATAGAGAGACTAACATGATGTAATCTGTCCTTATCAAATGGTAAGCAAATAACCAATATAATATTAAACTCAATAGGGCCATAAATATTGGCGCTTTATGGAGTTTAAAAAAACTTGGGTTTAAAAGCATGAATTAAATATAATATAGTTTGTTGCTTTTTTGAACTAAACCTTTCTTGGTTATGCTAAGACTATTTACTTAAACAAATAATGCAATAGGGAAATATGCTAGGAGTATGTTTAAATCTATCTCTTAGGTCTGTTTAAACCTTCGAAGCTAAAGATTTAAAGAACACATATCCAAAACCAATAAACAACATTAAATGGAAAGGAAATAACCCAAAATCACCACCTTGGTTACCCACAATAAATGCACTATACATCCCGAAAGCAAAATAAAGCATGAGTAAGCCTTCAAAAACAACATGAACTGATACGGTTCTTTTCATATACTTATTGTTCTTCCAGTTATCTTTATACTTACTAATATTAAACTTTGGCGTACGCACAAATTCACTTTTCTTTCCTAAATGGCCTTCTAAAACAGCAATGGAGTTATGAAGAGAAAAGCCCATGGCAATTGAGAAAAATACAAAGAACATACCGATGTACCGTATGAAATTTTTAAATCCGCCGCCATAAATATTCTTAAACATAAACCAATAGCACACAAAAAATATGATGGTACTCATAACAAAGAAACTCATAACATAAAAGTATGGTCTTAAATGAGCATATTCATTTTTTATATAAAGCATAGGAATACTTAAGACGCCTACTATCAGTACATTTAAAAACATAGTGCTATTAAGCAGGTGCAGAATACCATGTACTTTAGTTTTAGGAGATATATTCTGACTACTAAGAACGCGACCTAGCATTTTTTTAAAATTCTCGGCTCCTCCTTTATTCCATCTAAATTGTTGAGAACGAGCAGCACTTATAACTATAGGAAGTTCGGCTGGTGTTTCAACATCTTCAAGATATTTGAATTTCCAGTTTTTAAGCTGCGCACGGTAACTTAAATCTAAATCTTCTGTAAGTGTATCGCCTTCCCAGTTTCCAGCGTCTAGAATACATTGTTTCCTCCATAAACCTGCAGTCCCATTAAAATTAATGAAATGCCCCTTGCTATTTCTACCCGTTTGTTCTAATGTGAAATGCGCATCTAGCGCAAAAGCCTGTATTCTTGTAAGTATGGAATAATTTCTATTGATATGTCCCCAGCGCGTTTGTACAACACCAATTGAGGCATCTTTAAAATAAGGAACTGTTCGTTTTAACCAGTCCGATTTTGGTAAAAAATCTGAATCAAAAATAGCTATGATTTCACCTTTTGCTACTTCTAAGCCTTCTTTTAAGGCACCTGCTTTAAAACCTTTTCGGTCTGTTCTTGTTATTTGCTTAATATCTAAACCGGTAGTTTGAAGTTTTTCAATATGTAGACGTGTACTTTCTACAGTCTCATCAGTAGAGTCGTCCAGCACTTGAATTTCAAGTTTATCTTTGGGATAATCAATTTTAGCTATATTATCAAGCAAGCGCTCCATAACATACATCTCGTTATAAACGGGAAGTTGTATGGTGATATACGGAATTTCTTCAGAATTTGAAAAGTCAAATTTTTCACATTGACTTTTTCCTTTTTTAGAGGAAAGATAATTAAATAGCAAATTTAATTGTGCTAAAGCATATAAGAAAATAAGCAATAGCGATATGCTATAAATAACGATTATGGTTGTCTCTAGAATCATTTTTTAACGCTATATTTAAAAATCCAGCCTAAAATTTTAGCGCCTGCAAATATAGCACCTTTTATTGTACCTGACACCTTCGAAACTCCAATTCTATTCCTATAGTTAACAGGTACTTCCGTGTACGTGTAATTTTGCTTTAAAGCTTTCAATTGCATCTCTACAGTCCAGCCATAAGTTTTATCCTCCATATTAAGAGCCAGTAACTTATCATATTTAATAGCTCTAAAAGGCCCTAGGTCTGTAAATTTAGCTCTAAAAAAAAACCGCATTAAGGTTGTTGCAAGCCAATTTCCAAATATTTGAGGAATAGTCATTGCCCCTTCTTCTCTTAACTCTTTTACTCTTGCTCCTATTACTAAATCAATATTATCTTCAATTATTGGGGTAACAATTTTAGATAATTCTTCAGGGTAATCACTATAATCACCATCAATAAAAGTGATAATATCGGGTTTATTAACTTGATTTGCTACGTATTGCATGCCTTTTAAGCATGCGTAACCATAACCCTTTTTAGTCTCAACCAAAACAGTAGCTCCCGCATTTTTTGCATTGATATCTGTATTATCAGTAGAGTTATTGCTAACTACAATAATTTCATCCACTATGGCGGGAATATCATTAATTACATGAGTTATAGAATCTGCTTCATTGTAAGCAGGTATAATGACTTTTATTTTGGTCATTGTAAATCACTTAATTTATTTTCACTTTTAAATGAAGCAAAGGTAGTCCATTCCTTTAATTTTTTACCCGCTTTATATTTGGAGGCGGCAATTAGTTTTTCATTATTGTATATCAGACAATAACCATTTTTCTGGTTATTTTTAAGCTGGCATTTATGATTTATTTTTTCCATATTATCGTAGAAAAGCCACCAATAACTTTTCTTACCGTTTTCAAAATGCCCTTCCATTTTTAAGCCACCACTATCAGAATAAAATCGCCAATATTCCGCAGCTATACCAGAAGAAAAATGCCCTTCTTTTCTCACTTTTCCGTTTGGGTAATAAAAATGCCAGTAGTCTACTTTCTGATTATTTTCAAGCCAACCTTCAGAAATTAAATGATTGTTATTGTCATAGTTTTTCTGATATGTTTTCTGGGCGTGAGTAGTTGAAATAAAACTGCTAATTAAAGTTACTGTTATAAAAATGTGTTTCACAAAGATTATTTTTTGTTAACTAAATCCATTAAATCAACATCATTTCCTAATAAAATTTCGGTTGGGTTGATACGCCCTTCCATGTTGTCATTTTCTAGTTTCAACACACCTCTAGGGCACACGGCTGAACAAATACCACAACCCACACAACTTGAACGCACAATATTTTCACCTTTTTGTGCGTAGGCTCTAACATCAATACCCATTTCACAACTGTTCGAGCAGTTACCACAAGAAATGCATTGTCCGCCGTTTGTGGTAATTCTAAATTTGGAAAACAAACGCTGCTGAAATCCTAATATGGCCGCCATAGGGCATCCAAACCTGCACCATGATCTACTTCCTAAAATGGGATAAAAACCAGTGCCAATAACTCCTGAAAAAATAGAGCCAATATAAAGGCCGTATGCCGATCTTAACGAGTTGCTTTTTATGTAAAAAACATTATCTATAGTACCAGTAAAATGCATAATGAGTAAAGCTGCGATAACTACAAAGAAACCGATAGCTCCATATTTTGCGTCTTTACCGAGTTCTTGTTTTTTAAAGAATAGAACACCTGCAAAGACCAAGGTTAGAAACCCTATAACTAAAGCTGTAAACAAACCTCTTGTAAGCCAGAAGTTATTTTTATCATAACCTAAATACGTGTAAATCATAGCAGTAGTCATGATTACTGAAAACACCAAAACGGTATGAATCAACCAGCGTTCTAATTTCCAAGCAGACATTTTTTTAGATGAAAGTTGTCTGAAAGAATCACCTGCAGTTTCCGCTAACCCTCCACAACCACATACCCAAGAGCAGTACCATCGCTTTCCAAATTTATAAGTTAAAATGGGCGAGATTACAAAGATGGTAATAATGCCAAACAAGATAAGCCCTAATCCGATATTACCATTGGATAGAAAACCTTTAACAGACCATTCATCAAAGATGTAATAATTAAGAGGCCACATAGATTTTAAATCGTAGTAGGGCAAGTCATTATTCATAACATACATGAATTCTGGAATCAGAAAGGCAAAACCTAGTTGAAAAAACATTACAGAAATGGTGCGTAATTGTTGGTACCTATTATGTCGGTATTTAAGGATGAATTTATAACCAAAGGCTAAAATGGCAACCGTGTAAAGTGTTCCATAAACAAACCATTGGCTTGCAGCTCTTCTGCTTAATAAATTGCTTAAGGGGTCAAACAAGCTTATTAAACCTGTGTTTTCAGCTCCATTACTACCTAAACCCAAATACTTTGGGAAGAAATAAAGAACAATGTAGAAGGTAGTCAGAATAATACCAACAATCCAACCCCAGACACCTCTAGAAGATATAGATTTAAACCAAACGCCATCGTTTTTAATGCCTTCCAATTTAGTTAAATAAGCATCTCTAGAATAAATAATGGTGCCAATAGAAATTAACCCTAAAGCTAAAGTTAAGAAAAGACCTTTATTTGGAAAGTTAGTGTTGAATAAAGCTAGAACTAGAATGAATAATCCTATTATTCCTGTGGTCAATGCTAGTTTTTGTTTTGTTGAAATGTCGGTAGCATCAGGTTTTGCAATAGACAAGCTATGGTTTATTTTGTTACTCATTGTTATACAATTTGAAGTTGTTTGTTGTAAGCTGATAGGATGTCGGCTTCATAATGACTGTAGAATTCAGGATCGAAATTGGCCATAGATAAATTATTAGTTACGTAATCAATGTCTCTTTTTTCGTTAAGCCACGTATCGAAAATATCATGGCGCATTCTAATGCCAAAGGTGTTGATTCCTAAAAATTCATTAGTATCTTTGTGGTAGGCTATAGTAATACATTTAGTATCATCTTCATGTTTCCAGTGAAAATGAACTTCATTCTCTGGTTTACTCTTCTTCCCGTGAACCCATCCGTAAGTTTGATATTCAATATCTAAGAACTTGGCTGAGTTAAACCAATGTCCTGGTTTGTATTCAATTCTGTTTCCGCATATGGTTTGGGCTAGTGTTTCTCCCATCATTCTTCCCGTGTACCAAACCGCCTCAATAGATCTACGTTGTCCAATAGCTTCATGTTGTTCGGCACAATCTCCTATAGCATAAATATCTGGGATGTTGGTTTCTAAAAATCGATTCACTTTAACACCTCTGCCCGTTTCAATACCAGAGTTTTTTATGAAATCAATATTAGGGGAAACACCTGCCGTTAGCCCTACCACATCGCAAGGTATTTCTTCTCCAGTTTCCTCAATGATAATTGATTTGACTTTTCCATTTTCGTCTGATACAATTTCTTTTAAGTTATTACCTAAGCGCAAATCAATATGGTGGTTTTTAATATGTCTATTAATCATACTACTTTCACCATCAGGTAAAACGCCATTCCAAAAACTATCTTCTCTAACTAAAAAGGTGACTGGGATATTTCGAGAGTTAAGCATTTCTGCAAGTTCAATGCCTATTAAACCACCACCTACAATAACAGCTCGCTTACATGCTTGTTTATTAGGAGCATATTTTTCTAAATTTTCTAAATCCTGTTTATGATACATACCCATAACGCCTTCTAAATCTTGCCCAGGCCATCCAAATTTATTGGGTTTGCTCCCTGTGGCTATAATAAGTTTATCAAAAGAAAGGCTGTCTCCAGCTGAGAAATGAAGTGTTTTGTTTTGTACGTCAATAGTATTTACATAACCTTTTTTTAAATCGATTCTATTTTTTTTCCAAAACCAATTTTCATAAGGTTGTGTATGTTCAAACTTCATATGTCCCATATATATATACATTAAAGCGGTACGAGAAAAGAAATAATCTGTCTCTGCCGATACTATCGTGATTTTTTTATCCGACAATTTACGTATGTGTCTGGCCGCAGTTACGCCCGAGATTCCATTTCCTATAATAACGATGTGTTCTTGCATATTTTGGATGTTATGTGGTATTGGGTCGAAGCTAAAGGTAATAACTTAAATTAACTGATTTAATTTAGAATAAGTTTAAATTTAATATCCTTTGTAAGGAACGGCACTATAGGTAGACAGGAAAAACGTTTTTTTATGATTGTGAAGAAATAAACAATAACTTTGAGCAAAATATTGAGAGTTTTTATGAGAAATTTAATTTTAATAGTAGTTACTGTAGTTTTTTTTCAAATAAGTTTTTCTCAAATAAGAGGTTATGATATTAATATACAGACGTTTACTCCATCTAAATTATTGAGTAAAGGGCAATGGGATGTTACATGGGATAACAATTTGTATACACAAACAGATAATACAGATGAGGCAAGTAGTTTCCCGAGAGAAAACTATTTTACATCAAGTATAGGTGCTTTTACAGGTATGTCCCGTAACGATAATTGGAATTTTGGTTTGATTTTAGAAGTACAATCAAGTACAATTGGAGGTAGAGGTTTTCTAGATGTTTTACAATTTAGTCAATCAGCAACATCTCGGGCTGGTATCACTAGTTTCGCTCCTGTTGTAAGGTTTAATCCGATTGTTAGAAAAACTAATTTTACCATTCAATCTGCTTTGCGTTTTCCCTTTCTTGATAATGAAGTTGAAGATGGAATTTTTTTAAGTCAAACGGCATTTATGTTTGAAAACCGATTCTTATATGACTATACTTTTTCGAATGAGAATTGGCAATTTTTTTCGGAATTAAGGACAGAGTATAATTTTGGTGATGATGATAGTTTTTTTAATAACACCTTTGTTTTAGAACCAATTGTTTACCTTAGTTTTTTTCCAGCACCGGATATCTCTTTACTTGGGTTTATACAATATCAGAGGCGTTTTGGTGGTTCTGAAAACCGTTTTATTGCCCTTGGAGGAGGAGCTAAATATCAAATTTCAAAAGTGATGAACTTCGAAATTTTATTTAGGGATATAGTTAAAGGTGCTTATTCTCAAGGTCTAGGTTATTCGCTAAATTTCGGTCTCCGAGCTTTATTTTTATAATCAAAGTTACATTGTTTAAGGTTTTGCATGAAAAGACTTAGTTTTTAAGGGGTAAGCAAATATTTTCTTATTTTTTTTGATTGCTTATCTTCCAAAGCCAATCTTAATAAGTTTGGGTATCTTAAAAGGTAGTGGCCAAATTTAGATGCGCTTTAAGCTTGTTCTCATATAGCATAATCAGTTTTTGCTAATAACTATTTCGTTTTTATTTTTTCATAGATGATTTGAAGCTATAACGTATGAAAATAGTCTTCAATGATAGCTTAAGTTGAATGGTTTAATTTAGAATAAGTTTAAATTTGATTCAATTATGTAAGGAACAACCTGATGGATAGACGTGAAAAAAGTTTGTTTTTTTTGAAAGTTTGATGAAATTGCTAAGACTTAGCTATCAGAAAAAATGATATTTATTTACAAACTTATAAGAAAAACAGATGAAAAAAATAGTTATTATATGCGTTCTATTGTTAAATATTGTGACGCTTCAAGCACAAGATTTAAGTACTTTTTTTAATCAAGCAGACGTCTTTTTTAAAAAGCATGTTGTAGAGGGTAAAGTAGACTACCTTAATATTAACAAAAACCAATCTGAACTAGATAATCTTTTAATGCAGGCAAAGGAAATATCTGTAGTGAAGGGTGATGCAAACAATTATCAAGCCTTTTGGATAAACGCTTACAACCTTTCAGTAATAAAAGGTATTATAAATAATTATCCAACTAGTTCGCCTCTTGATGTTTCTGGTTTTTTTGACGCAACAACATATAGTTTGGCAGGTAAGGAAATAACTTTAAATGATATAGAGCATAAACTCCTTAGGGGTCAGTTTAATGATGCTAGATTTCATTTTGTTTTAGTATGTGGTGCTTTAGGATGCCCGCCATTAATAAGTCAGGCTTATTTACCTAACTCCTTGAATAATCAATTAGATAAACAAACTAAAATAGCTTTGAACGGTTCTTTTTTAAAAGTTAACGAAAAGAAAAAACGTATTGAGGCATCACAAATCATGGAGTGGTATAAGGAAGATTTCACCATGAATGGCAAAAGTGAAATTGATTTTATTAATACGTACAGAACAGATAAAATCCCAAACAATTTTAAATTAAAGTACTTTCCATATGATTGGAAAGTGAATAAACAATAAGTATTAAAGCAACAAATCAAAAAAAAATAAAAATGAATAAGTTAATTATAGTTTTATTTATTTCAGTCTTGTCAATAAATGTGTATTCACAAGAGGAACCAGAGACTCAAAAGAGCAATATTCAAACTTATACACCTTCTAAATTATTGCAAAAAGGGCAATGGGATATTAAGTTTTTTAATAGTGTTTATACCCAAACAAAACGTACAGATGATGGGGGGAGTTCAGTTTCTATACCTAGAGAAACATTCTTCACCAATACTACAGAGATCTATACGGGGATAAGCAAAAACTCAAGAATAAATATTGGATTTATTTTTCAAGTGCGTTCCAATACCTTTAACGGTGCAAAAACATTAGACGTTTTCAAATTTGAAAATGATTTAGTGAATTCTAGAAGTGGTTTAACTACGCTAGCACCTTCTATAAGAGTACAACCTTTTAAAAGCATTCCTACGTTTTCATTTACATCATCAATTTATTTTCCAGTGTTTAAGGATGAAGGTTTTGTTGGAGAAAATAATGACCCTGCTTATTTAGATAAAAGAAGCACATTTTGGGAAACAAAATTTTTCTATGATAATACCTTTGGAGGAGGAAAATGGCAGATTTTTACAGAAGCAGATTTCGGGTTTAATTTTGGAGAAAAAAGTGTTGATGCAGATTTTAATACCTCAAATGTTACTGAACGGTTTGCAAACAACAGCTTGTTTTTGCCATTGAGTGCATTCTTAAGTTACTTCCCATCATCAAAATCAACCATATTTGTCAACGGTCAGCAAGCATTTTTAATTGATTTAGGAAATAATTTTGAACAAAATTACACACAGCTTGGATTTGGAGGAAAATACCAAATTACAAAGGTTCTAAACATAGAAGCATCTTATGGAAAATTTGTAAGAGGTAATAATTTCCAAGGCCTAGGGGAAACTTTTAGTTTAGGTTTACGTGCTTTATTTTAATGATAAATAGTTAAATTAGGGTTTGATAAAATGGTATGAGGATCAAACTTTTAATTTTAGTATTAGCGTGTTTTCAATCCTGTGCGGCGCAAACCCTTAAAATCAATGGGGTAAGTTTTGTAGCTTCTAGAGAGTCTGTCAGTTCAAATCATATAAAACCCGTTGTTGATTTGAATGCTAATTATGCGGCTGTAATGCCTTTTGGTTTTATTAAAGACTTGTCTAATCCAAATATTGTTTTTAACACAGAAAGACAATGGTTTGGGGAAACAAAGGCTGGAGCAAGACAGTATATTAAAGAGTTACAAAAGCATGATATAAGAGTTATGTTAAAACCTCAAATCTGGGTGTGGCATGGTGAGTTTACAGGGTTTATTGAGATGAAAAATGAGAAAGATTGGAAAGTTCTTGAGTCGTCATATTCAAAATTTATATTGACATATGCTGAGTTAGCTCAAGAAATGGATGTCGCCATTTTTTGCATTGGTACCGAATTAGAAAAGTTTATTAGTAACAGACCTGAATTTTGGCAAAGTTTAATAGTGCAAATTAAAAAGATTTATAATGGAAAGCTAACATATGCAGCAAATTGGGATGAGTATAAGCGCACGCCTTTCATAGCTAGTTTAGATTATATAGGGATAGATGCCTATTTTCCTGTTAGCGAAAGTAAAACACCAACGCTCAAGGAGTGTTTAGAAAGTTGGAGACCTTATCATAAAGAAATGGTTTCTTTATCAGAACATTATAAAAAGCCTATTTTATTTACTGAATTTGGGTATCGAAGTGTTGATTATTCTGGTAAAGCACCTTGGAGGAGTGATAGAAGTATGACTCAGGTGAACCTTGAAGCGCAAACTAATGCAACTCTTGCGTTATTTAATAGCTGCTGGCAGGAGGATTGGTTCGCAGGAGGTTTTGTATGGAAATGGTTTCATGATCATGAAAATGCTGGAGGAAAAGAGGATTCCAGGTTTACGCCACAAAATAAGCCCGTTGAGAATTTAATTAGGGAACAATATAAATTGAGGTGAAAAGTGTTATAATATTTGCTATTTGTGTGTTTATAATGTCTTGTAACAATGATAATTACGAGGAGATTGAACAAACTCTTAATACATATATTCAAGGACGAGTCATAGAGAAGGGGGCCGTAATAGCTTGTGCCGCGAGTGATTATTCTACAGGTAACATTCTGACATTTTATTATCCTGAAGCAGGAGCTAGTAACATTCGCTTATATCAAACTGCAACGAGTAACATAGATTCAGATGAGTATTCAAATTATAATCAAGTTTTTATCCAGAACGAACCTTTTTTTAATGGATATTTAGGAAAATATGAACTAATTGATGAAAATGAAAAATGGATTATTGTTACGTTTGAGTTAGATAATGAAGTGAAAATTTCTAACCCTATTAGATCAAAACAAGTAACAAAACCAACAGTTTGGAATAATGCAGTTACTATAGATAAAACGTCTTTTGGGATGCCAATTTTTAATTGGGAAGATAACCCTGTTGGTGATAATGCAATATATTTTCAAGTAGTTTCAGATAGGAACAATAGTTTGCTTTCAGGAACTTATACTTATGAAAACCAATTTCAATATTATAAAACGGATAATTTGGTTTTAAACGTAACTACGCAAACTCCTCCAGATTTATTTCCAAAGGAAGAATATAATTTTACTTTAATGGATGTAAGTTCTGATAATTGGGTAAATTGGGTTGTTCAAAAACCTTTTGAAGTGCAATGAAAAAAAATATTTTTGCTTTAGTTATTTTGCTTTCTATTTGCAATTTGTTTGGCCAAGATATGTTGGTCGATGATTTAAAGGTTCAAGGCAATAAGAGAATAAAGACATCATTTGTAAAAAAAATATCTTCGGTTAGAGCAGGAAGTGTTTTGGATTATGTTGAGATTGAACAAGATATTTTAAGACTAAAACGTTTGCCATCTGTATCTCATGCTTATTATCAAGTATTCCCTTCAGTTGATAACAGGTATAATGTGTTTTATCATATTGAAGAAAACTTTACGCTTATTCCATCTCTTAACGTGTACACTACCAACAATGATGAATTCGCTTATAGGTTGGGTCTTTATGAGTTCAATGCACTTGGGAGAAATATTATTTTTGGTGGTTTTTATCAAAAGGATATCTATAGTTCTTATGCGATAAACTTTAGGGCACCATATCTGTTTTCTAATAAATTGGGTCTTGCAGTTAATCGTCAGGACCTTACAACGCTTGAGCCAGTTTTCTTCGATAATACATCATCAAATTATAAATATAATAATGATTCGTTTGAGGTTTTAGGCCTGTATGAATTTGATTTTGATAACAGAATAGAGTTAGGTTTGAACTACTTCACCGAACAGTATGAATACCAATTTGGTGCTACCAACCCCAGCGTACCACAAGCATTAAAAGTTCATAAATGGTTAGTTAAAGCTATTTATGAATTTAATAGACTAGACTATTATTATCAGTATGTTTCGGGTTTTAAAAGCCAATTTAACTTCCAATACGTAACGTCAATGGATGATGTTCTACCCGACTTTTTTGTAGGTTGGAATGATTTTTTTCTCTTCAAACGCGTTGGTCAGAGAGGAAATTGGGCGAACAGATTACGTTTTGGGTTAGCTTCCAATGATAAAACCCCGTTTGCACCTTTTTCAGTAGATAATAATGTAAATATTCGCGGTGTCGGCAATGTCATTGATAGAGGTACAGGTTCTATAGTGCTTAATACCGAGTATCGACAAACACTTATTGAAAAGGATTGGTTTGTTTTACAGGGCAATGCTTTTATAGATGCGGGATCATGGCGAAATCCAGGAGGACCACTTTCAAATTTTACAGATAGTGATAATATAAAAGTATATCCGGGAGTGGGGGTTCGATTTATTCATAAAAAGATATATAATGCTATTTTTAGAATTGATTATGGATATGGTATTTCTAAAGATGCTAGCCAAGGATTTGTTTTTGGAATCGGTCAATATTTTTAATCTTAACTTAACTTTTCAAACCTATATTTTAATTATAAACCATTAGTTTTGCCTAAAATTATTGGATTATGAGAGTTATTGCTATTGGAGATATTCATGGTGGATTGAAAGCCTTATTACAGGTGTTGAATAAAATTGAAATTACCGAGGAAGACAAGCTTTTATTTGTTGGAGATTATGTTGATGGATGGTCTGATTCTGCTCAAGTTATTCAGTTTTTAATTGAACTTTCAGAAAAAATAAGTTGTGTTTTTATAAAGGGGAATCATGATGTTTGGTGTGAAGATTGGTTACGGTCTGAACATGTTGATATGACATGGTATATGCATGGTGGAAAAGAAACTATTGAGAGTTATCAAGGTTTTTCAGAAGAAGATAAGGAGAAACACTTAACATTTTTTGAAAACATGGTATTATATCATTTAGATGATGAGAATAGACTATTTCTGCATGCAGGTTTTACCTCTATGCATGGGGTGAAGAAAGAGGTTTATGAAAAAACCTTGTACTTTGATAGGACCCTTTGGGAAATGGCTTTAACTATGGATAAAGGTATTTCTAAGGATTCATTGATTTATCCAAAACGACTTATGCATTACAAAGAAGTTTTTATAGGGCATACACCCACTACCAATTTTGGGCATGATTTGCCAATGAATGCGATAAAC
Source organism: uncultured Algibacter sp. (assembly GCF_947495925.1). Lineage (GTDB taxonomy): Bacteria > Bacteroidota > Bacteroidia > Flavobacteriales > Flavobacteriaceae > Algibacter_E. The sequence goes on along the minus strand of NZ_CANMAU010000001.1, from coordinate 147,520 downwards.
GTTTGGAATATTGATACCGGGGCTGCCTTTAAGGGCAAGTTATCTGCGGTGGATATTAATACAAAAGCTGTTTTTCAAAGTGATAGTTTACCAACTTTATACCCAAACGAGAAAGGGCGTAATAAAGATTAAGAGAATTATTCAATACTTTTAAAATCTTTAATAGCTTGATTGGGCTCAATAACATTATATCCCTCCCAGAAACTTGGATCATAAGACGGTAAATAAATGGGTTTTACTTTGGGCTCTTCTGTAAAAGCATCGTAATTAGATTCGGAGATTGGTTCGTTTTCAAATACGACTAATTCACTTTTTTCGGTATTTGATAATACAAAATGGATGTCTGAAGATAATTCGTTTTGTTTTCTACGTCCTTTAGTGTGTTTGTTTTTTTCAATAATTTTTAAGGGACGTTTAATGCCAAATTTAGTACCATCTTCTTTATCGGCATATTTTAAAACATATTTGTCAGTGTCGTTTTTACTGTAAATAAGTGTCCCTCTTTTTAAGAAATGCCTGTAAGAAAGACCTAATAGATTAAAATTCTTTAAAGGTTTTACATTTTCATAATCCAATCTAACAATCGCAAAATCATCCGTATTTACATAAATAGTTCCTTTAAAATCCTCTTTACGCTTTGGTTTAAAGCTAATTTTATAAACAAAATTATCATTTAAAAAGGAGTAATCTTCAAGTTTAAAGTCATACCGATTTGATTTTGTTAGGAAATTAAAATCGCTGTCTTCAAAAATAAAACTATTCCGTTGAAGATTTGAAATTGACGATTTTCTGTACTTTAAGAAATTCTCTTTTCGTTCTTTTTCACGCTTCTTTTGCTCTTCAATTATAGCATCTGTATGTTGCGCTTTTTCGTCCTTACCAATATTGTCGTAATAAGTCGAGTCCATTTCTTCTTTGGTGCCAAATAACCCTGACTTAATCTTGAAGTATGAGTCTCGTTTTACATGTTTTTTAACAATAGTATTAAACTTTTCCTCATAAGATTCAAAAGAGACTTCTTTACTCTTATCATATAGATGCGAAGCTTTAATTATGTCAAGTTTTTGGGCATGTTCCTCTCCCGATTTTCCGTAGATATCTGCTAGTATTTCAGTATAATCATCCGAGTTTTTTGGCATTGCAGCCAGTATACTATCAACAAATTGTTGGTTGAATTCTGGAATCGTAGTTTTTTTAATATCTACCTCACTCTTTGTAATATTAGTAAAATAAGATGCACGGTAAAACAGTTTGCTTTTAATATAATTTTGGTCGTAATTGCTCTTTAAATTTTCATTAATTTTTTCAATAATTTCTTCGATTGAGTAATTTTTGTTAGAGACTAATACCTCTTCAAGTTCTATATTTTTTTGGTTTAAAAGAATAATGCTATCCTTAAATTTATGGATTGAAAGTTGTTTGGTTTCATAGCCCAAACATCTGATCTTTAAAGAATCGGTATTTGATGCTTTTTTACTTAAGTAGATTGAGAAGTCGCCATTAGAATTACTAATAACTCCAGAATTATCGTTTAGGGATATAGTTGCAAAGGGAATAGGTGTTTTAGAAATAGAATCTAATAATTTAGCATTAATTGATTCTTGGGCATTTATAAAAATGGAAATAGAAATGAATAAGCAAGTAAAATAAATGTGTCTCATGAAATAGGTTTATATAAAAGTAAACGATTCATGGACGTTTTTGTAACATTTAAGTTTTCCTTTAGTGTATTTTATTATTTTTTAACATTTATATATTTGTTGTAATAGCAATGAAGTTTATTGGCATCGGCACCGAGCCATTTTTTTATGTAGATACACCAATAAAAGAATTGGACTCTCCAAATGCCATGTTTTTCATACATTCTGGCCGAAGTCTTTATTTTTTTATTAATAACAACGTATTGTTTTCTTGCGTATAAATGGTTAATCAAAATGTTGTCTTCATAAATGAAATAGTTTTCATCAAAACCACTAATAGTTTCAAATAATGTTTTGCTAATAAACTGGCTTTGGTCACCCCCTCTGCAAGGTCTCCAATTAAATTGTGTGAACCAACTCGCTAGTTTTAACCACCAATGATTACTATTAAATTGCATTCTGAAACATCCTGCTTCATTACCTCTTTCTATTTCATTAATAATAAGTTGGTCAAAACGTTTGGGGGGGAAAGAGTCAGCATGTAAAAAATACAAAATATCACCTTTAGCATGTTTGGCTCCCCAGTTCATTTGTTTGGCCCTCCCTTTTTTAGAATTAAGGGAAATGATGTTTGTTTTTAAGTTTTTAGAGCTCGTCGTTTCTTTATTTTTAACTCGAGAATCAATAAAATGAAATGCCCTTTTTGAACTTGAATTATGAACACTGGAAAACGAATCGATAATGCTTAAGGTTTGGTCTCTACTACCGCCATCTACCACAATAATTTCCGAAACATTTTTTGACAATGAATTAGCTAACAAGTGCTCAAGTAATCTGCCAATATGTGCTTCTTCATTTAATACAGGAATGATTATGGAAATGGTATGCCTCATGTATTTAATGGTTTAAACTCCAGTCGTATTCATTAAAGTGTTTTTTCGCATTCACCGAAATATTTACCTCTGAATATTGATTTAAGAAATCAATTAAACTGCCATTTTGCTTAAAATCTTTTGCAAACCATTGAAATATTTTTGATAGTTCTAAACTGTTTTCTGAAATATTGTTTTTAGAAGAGTCACTCAAAAATTCTTGAGTTGCTTTGGTAAGTTGTTGATTTAAATTTAAACTTGTAAAAGCTTCGTTTTGTAATTTAGGACAAGAGTATGAGGCACAAACTATGGCAAAATGAATTCGGGGTTCATTCATTTTCCTTAAAATATCGTGTTCAATTTCGTTTAAATTATACCATTTCTTACCCAGTTTCCAATAGCGTTGGTCCCAAGGTTTTTTTATGTCTTTTATACTTTGGATTGGATAATGACGCAAAATTAAATCTATGGTCATAGCATTATAAGTGTTTATCCAGTAAGCAAATGTCTTATTTACATCCCAAGTGTGATCCGGGAGGTTTTCACCTAAATAGGAAATGTAATTAGATAGCATTTTTCTGTCTTCCATAAATCCAACGTAGCTCACATTTCCCTCATTTGTAACGTGTTTCTTTAATAGTTCATTCCATAAATCATGATTGAGTGCTTCGGGAGTGCTATTAGGAGTAGTTTCAGATTTCTTAACTAACACATCTGTTGTCTCAGATTTTGGTGTGTTCTGGGTGTTTTTAAGTGCTATAGGTTTGTTTGTTAATGGGGCAACAGGTTCTGTTGTTTTACGAGAATGTGAGTTAGGGTTTTTATTCACAACACTTTTAGATCCAGAACAAGCTGTGATTAAAACAATAATAATGAGAAATTGTAGGTGTTTCATTAAAAATTCAATTTTTCTTCCATGGGTATAATTCCTGATCAATAAAAGTTTCAGGAAAAGATTCATCACCCTTAAACCCTAATTCAATATCTTTTCCACTATATGGAATGTAATTTGTTTTAAAAATGTAATCCCATACGCTAAGTGTTAGTCCATAATTTACGCCAAAACTAACGTGTTCTGGCAAGGTTTTAGCATGATGCCATATATGCATTTTAGGATTGTTGAGTATATACTTAAAAACACCATAATTCCATCCCAAATTGGCGTGGTTTATATGCCCAATAATAATAGTGAAAAAGTATACTATTGCAATGTCTTTAGAAGTATAACCGCCAATTATGGCAATAGGTATGTAAAGCAAAGATTTATAGACAACGGGTTCCATCCAGTGATAGCGCAGGTGAGCTGCGAACCCCATTTCTTTGACCGAATGATGAACTTTATGAAAGTTCCATAGCCAAGGTATTCTGTGCAATAGCCTATGAGTATTCCATTGTACAAAATCTGAAACCAGGAAAAATATGGATAAGCCTAGCCATTTTGGAAGTTGATTTACGTCAAGTATCTGAAAGTCTGAAATAGAAAGATTTATAAGTGATAACCCATCGTCCAAAAATTGCGATGCGCTATTTGAGAGAGCTACTAGTATGATGAGGTTTAGCAAGAAGAAATTGAAAAACATGTAAAACGTATCCAACCAGAAATTTTTTCTAAAAAGAGATTGATTTTTTCTCCAAGGAAACAAAAATTCAAGCCCCCATACCAGAAGTGAAATAACAATTAATCCATAAAAATAATTGTCCCAATAGTTTTGGAAAAAAATCTCATTTTTGAGATAGTTCCAATATCCAGAATAGGAGTTTTTTATGATGTTTATGTACTTCTCCATAAATTATTTCCCCTCAAGTGATAATAATTGCATGGTGATTTTTTGCCTAACAGCAACCTCCACCATCATAATGATAAGTAGATTCACTAATAAATATATCTTCTCTATTTAAACTAGATAAAGCCCCAGCTGTTTTGTCGCAGATGGCTAAGGGTTGGTTTTTTAGTAAGACATGCCCTTTTTTATCATCGAAATAATCCTCTCCACCAAAATAAATAGCTGCCTTACCGGTAAAAACACATGGGCCATCTTCTGGCATGGGATCTTTTATGGCTGCTACTTCAATAGATTCAATGTAGATTAATTCATCTGTAGGGTAGTTTTTCGGATCTAAAATTCTATAAGGTTTTCTGGCTCTGATTTCAATAGTTCCAAAACCAGCATCAGTTAAAGCCTTAACATACTCCGCTACTGGTAAACTACCGCTCAAGCATAATGCACGTAAGCGTTCATCATTTCTTAATGTATCATTCATAGGTTGTTCACATGTAGGATCACTCATAACTAAACGACCATGAGGTTTTAAAACTCTATACATTTCGTTAATAGCACGTTTTAAATCATCTGCTTTAAAAATATTAAATAAACAATTCTGGGCTGCTACATCTATGCTGTTATCTTCAACGGGTAAATTCATAGCGTCCCCCTTTTTGAGGTCTATAAAATCGCTTTTAAACCAAGAGTTTTGAGCTTCAGCCTCCATGAAGTTTTTACGTGATGCTTCCAGCATTTCATCAACGACATCAACACCAACAGTACCTCCTTTTTGTCTGTTGAAATAAGCGAACTGCAGTAATTCCATACCTCCTCCCACACCAACATAAAGCATTTTGGGGTTATTGGTTAAATCGCGTGCATGCACAGTAGATCCACAACCATAGTTCATTTCCTGCATGATTTTCGGGATTTTCAACCCAGGCAATTCCCAAATAGGATTTGTTGTACAGCATAGGCCAACATCTGGTGTTAATGCTGCTTCTTTATATACATCGTGGGTGGTTTCTAAATAACTCATAAATAGGTTTTTAATTTGTTCGTTGATGTAAAAATATATAGGTTATCAACATTTAAGTGTAACTATTATTACACTTATCTTATTATATTGTTTTAAATAGTTCTTTAAAAAGTACAATCATATGGGGTTCTGCTTTTACAGCATTTTCAATAATGTCTTCTATATTAATCGACTCTAGGTTATCTGGGTCACATTCATCGGTTAAAACGGATACGGCAGCTACTTTTAAATTTAAATGATTTGCAACAATTATTTCAGGCACCGTACTCATGCCAACTGCATCAGCGCCAATAATTTTTAACATGCGGTATTCTGCTTTGGTCTCTAATTGCGGACCAACAACACTAGCATATACACCTTTATGAAGTTTGATTTGATTTGCTTGCGCTATAGTTTCAAATTTAGAATTAAGTTTGGCATCATAAGGCGCACTCATATCTGTAAAACGCTCTCCTAAAAGCTCCACACCCTTAAATGCTAGAGGAGAACCACCTTGAAGGTTAATGTGATCATCAATAAGCATGAGCTCACCTTTTTTAAAGTTAAGGTTTATAGCTCCAGCAGCATTGGATACTAATAACGTTTCTATTCCTAGTTTTTCCATTACTCGAACCGGGTAAGTAACATCCTGAAGTGTGTAACCTTCATACAGATGAAAGCGTCCTTGCATAACAATTACTTTTTTACCTTCTAATTCTCCATAAATGAGCTTCCCTTTATGAAATTCAACAGTTGCCGTTGGGAAATTTGGAATATGGTTATAACTAACTTCTTTAATAATGTTTACTTCATTAATCAGTTGCCCTAATCCAGTGCCGAGGATAATTCCAATTTCAGGACTATCAAAACCTTTGTCTACTAGGTAATTTACTGTTTCTTCAATATATTTAATCATGTAATATTTAATTCTGTGTTTTTTGAAAGTGTTAATTCAATCAAAAATATACGTTTGAAATTAATTATATCTATTCAATCACAAGCTTTTTAGAAGTTCTTCCTGTTTCAGTAAACACAGATAGAATATAAATACCAGATTTAAGATGAGATATATTTATTTCTTGATTTGATAAACCCGTATATGAAAATGCTATTTTCCCGAGAATATCCGCTATCTCTATTTTAACCTCATTGTTAGGGAAACCTTTAAGATTAATAAAGTTTTTCGCGGGATTAGGATATATTGTAATCGCACTTAGTTTTAAGTCTTCAACACTTAAGATATTACAATTTGAAGAAGAGTAGGGAGTGAAATTTCCAAAATCCCAGAAAGCATCAAATTGTAAACAATAAAAGAATACTCTGTTATAGTTCTCAATGTTAGCGCCATTTGGAATAGGTACTGTAAATGATTTAGCACCATCCTCAGGAATAACGGGGTTGCATCCCGAACAACCTACTAGCCCAAATTCTATATGCTCTAAATCCGCTATTTTGGTGCTTTTTAGATCATTATCCGATAAGCCGTCGGAGTTTACTAAATAAGCTCTAATATCTGGTCCACCTCCTGTTTCAAAATTAGAGCCTAAGTCGAGTGTAATCGTATTATTTGAGTTTAATGTTACAGAGACATCACCTGATATTTCGTAAGCCTCTACCGTATTATTTCCAAAATTTGAGGCGTTCGTTGTACATTGTGCTGCGCCAAAATTGTAAATAGTAAAAAGTAATAAGGAAAGTATTGTTTTTTTCATTGTTTTATGTTTAAAGTATAATAAATAGAGAAATAAACTTATATGTTAGCTTTGTCGTACAATTTTTAAATTAATTTCAAGAGGTCTCAATTAATTGCTAAGCGAGTTAATCTTTTCTTGTAGTATTGTATTCTGTTTGTAAAAAGTAGAAGTAACTAAATCTTTCCAAGTATCGATATCATTTAAAGTAGTAAGAGTATCAAATTTTATATTCTTGTTATCTAATTCGGTAATTGTTTCTTGTAGCAAATGAGGTTGACTCCAAGGCTTGTTCTCAAAAATAAAAAACTGTGACTTGCTCAATCCAACTAAGTAATAGCCGCCATCTTCAGCAGGTCCAAAAACTATACTAGTTTTCTTAAGCTTTTCTAAGCCTTCATTAATGTGTTTTTCTGTAATATCGGGTAAATCAGAACCAATTAAAACGATACGTTCATAACCATCATTAAATCCACTTTTAAAAGCATTAAGCATACGTTCTCCTAAATTAGCACCCTGTTGAACTGTTTTAAGTGTGTTTTGCCATTTGGTCTCTACAACCGCATCAGAAAAATAAATACGCAAGTCTGCTGTGAGATTTTTAGTGGCATTTTCGGTAACTTTAACCAATTCGCTGTACACCTCAAAAGCACCTTGGTTACCTATGGTTTTGGCAAGTCTGGTTTTAACCTTACCTAGTTTTATGTTTTTTACAAAAACAATAACTAATTCTTTATTCATATACTTTTACGCCTTTTTTTAACCACTTACTCCATGCTTTTGAAAAAGTATGGATGCTATCTGTTTCTTTTTCAGACATATTGTAAACTGGTAAATCGTTGTTTTTCCATTCAAAAATACCACCGTATAAATTCATAACATTTACATATCCTACTTTTTTTAATTGTTCAGCAATATCCTCAGATCGAATACCTAATGAGCAGTAAACTATAATATCGGTATTTCTGTCTGGTAATTGTTTTGTGATACTATCTAAATTAAAGAAATCATACCCTACGAATATAGCATCTTTGATATGACTGGTTTCATATTCTTGTTTTTCTCTAGAGTCTAATAAAACGTATGTTGATTCCTTGTTTGCTAAAGAATCAACAATTATATAGGGTATACTTTCAGTATTTTCTTGCTTGAGTAATTTGGATAGTTTTTTTTGAGCATATCCAAATGTTGAAAACATGAAAAAAGTGGAAGCAACAATATTTTTCATAATAGATTTTTATGCAACGCTACCTTGACAACTACTTCCAGCACCAGCAGTGCAACCATAACAATGTTGAGAAATAACAATATCCCGTCCTTCAAGTAACTCTTCGTTAAATGTTGAAATGTGTTTATCCTTACTGTTTACCGGTAATCCAAGCATTTGATTGAAATCACAATCGTATAGGTAGCCATCCCAACTTACAGATAATGTATTGGTACACATGACGTTTTCAACCGCTGCAGGATTATAAGCCTCAACGAGGCTGTACATATAATCTTCATAATTTTCAGAGGCTATTAAATAATCTAGAAACCTTGAAATGGGTAGATTAGTAATAGCAAATAAATTATGAAACTGAATGTCAAAATCTTCTTTTAAAGCCTTTTTAAAATCTTTCTCCATAGCCATTTGGTCTCCTGGTAAAAAGGCCCCCGAGGGGTTATATACTAGGTCTAACTTTAAGCCACTTTCGGGCATGCCATAGCCAATAGCATTCAAATCTTGTAATGCTCTTATGGATTTATCGAAAACACCGTCGCCTCTTTGTTTGTCCGTTTTCCCGCGAGTCCAATGAGGCATAGAACTTACAACATGAACATTGTGTTTTTTGAAAAACTCAGGTAAATCATAATAATTTTTGTTAGCTCTTATTATGGTTAAGTTAGAACGAACTATAAAATCTTTAATACCTGCTTTAGCAGCTTCTTCAACAAACCATCTGAAATTTGGATTCATTTCAGGAGCGCCTCCTGTTAAGTCTAAAGTATTTGCACCTGTATTTTTAATAACTTCCAAGCATTGTTGCATGGTGTCTCTGGTCATGATTTCTTTTCGATCAGGCCCTGCATCAACGTGGCAATGTTCGCAAACTTGATTACACATGTATCCTACATTAATTTGAAGGATTTCTAATTTTTTAGCTTTTAAAGGAAACTGATTGGTCTCGGCAATTTTGTTTTTAAAGGTTGGCAATTCGCCATTCTGAAAAATACCATTAGATAGAATTTCTAATTGTCTATTACTATTAGCTAAGTCGCTTTCGCGTTTATGTAGTGACTTTGTTGCCATTAATTATGTGTTGTTCGTTATCAGTCAATTTGGTTAAAATAGTTTCGTTATGTGCGTTAGGGATTGCAATAAAAAGCCCATGGCGAAGTACGAGTCTGGACGCGTAATATAGGGTACAAGCCTTGCGGTAACGCTTAAATATTAACCATCTAATTTATTGACTTTGTTCATCATTTGAACACCATGGACCAAGGTTGCGCCACTTTTTATGGCTGCACCTACATGTATGGCTTCCATCATTTCTTCTTTAGTAACACCCCGTTGTAGGGTGTCTTTGGTGTAGGCATCAATGCAATACGGGCATTGTTCTGTGTGTGATACCGCTAAAGCTATAAGTGCTTTTTCTCTTGCTGTTAGAGCACCATCTTCAAAAACTTTTCCGTAGTATTCGAAGAATTTATCTCCTAATTCTTGATTCCATTCACTTATTTTTCCAAACTTCTTTAAGTCGGCAGGGTCGTAATATGTCTTTTGCATAAAATTAATTTTGTCTAAAGATATAAATGTAAAAACTTAAGTCGATATAAATCCTGAGACTTAACACAATTTATTCATAAAGATTTTATAGTTTTATTTTTTTGTAAAAAGAAAACGCTATGGATGACTATTTTGTGATAATTACAGTGATAATATTTCTTTCGGCTTGTTTTGGATACCTGAATGTACGCTTTTTGAAATTGCCAAATAGTATTGGATTAATGCTAATTACTATTGTTTTCACCTTTGGTGTTTTCGCACTTAGTTTTGTGGATTCTACACTTTTAGATGCTGAGCGTTATATTATCAGACATATTGATTTTAAAGAAGTTCTGTTGGATGTTATGTTGAGCTTTTTGCTTTTTGCGGGGGCATTGCATACTAATTTTCAGCAATTAAAAGTACAACGTTGGCCAGTTTTAGTGTTCTCTACTTTTGGGGTATTGGTATCTACTTTTCTTGTGGGAATATTAATGTTTTATGTGCTAAAGTTTGTTGGTTTAGATGTAAGTTTTGTGCATTGCTTGTTGTTTGGAGCGTTAATTTCGCCTACCGATCCTATTGCGGTTTTAGGAATTTTGAAAAAGGCTGGTGTGCCTAAAAATTTAGAGGCAAAAATTGTTGGAGAGTCACTATTTAATGATGGTGTAGGAGTAGTTGTGTTTTTAACTATTTTTCAGATAGCCTCCTTAGGTAATGGTGATATTGAAGCTTTTGATGTTGTTAAATTATTTGGTCAAGAAGTTTTAGGAGGTATTATTTTAGGTGGAGTTTTAGGTTGGATAACTTATAGACTCATGCGCTCAATAGATGATTATGATATCGAGGTGATAATTACTTTAGCAGCTGTAATGGGAGGGACTGTAATTGCACACCATTATCATTTATCGGCACCGTTGGCTATGGTTACTGCTGGTTTAATAATTGGTAATGATACGATTAGAGGTAGTGCTATGTCAAAAATAACAGAGAGTTATGTGGATAAATTTTGGGAGTTGATAGATATTTTACTGAACAATATTCTTTTTGTTTTGATAGGAATGGAAATTCTAGTATTATCCTTTGAGGGTAAATATCTATTAGCTGGGTTATTAGCAATACCAGCAGTGCTTATTTGCAGATATGCCTCGTTGCTGCTACCTATTAACTTTTTTAAGAAAAAATTAGATTTCGTGCCAAGAACCAATTTGATCATGACATGGGGTGGATTGCGTGGTGGTATATCTATAGCACTGGCGCTCGGTTTAACCGAAGCTATGCATCGCGATTTATTTTTAGTGATTACTTATGTAGTTGTTGTATTCTCTATTTTAGTACAAGGCTTAACTGTTGGTAAATTAGTTCAAAGGGTTAAAATCTAATCTCTTAGTAAGCTTCTTGAGATAACTATCTTTTGAATTTCTGAGGTGCCTTCGTAAATCTGTGTGATTTTAGCATCTCGCATTAAGCGTTCTACATGGTATTCTTTTACAAAACCATTGCCACCGTGAATTTGAACAGCCTCTACGGTGTGTTCCATGGCCACTTTTGAAGCATACAGTTTTGCCATAGCGCTAGAATAATCATAATTTTTTCCTTGGTCTTTTTCCCAGGCTGCTTTCATAACCAAATGTCTGGCGGCCTCAATATCAGTAGCCATATCTGCAAGTTTAAAAGCAATAGCTTGATGATTGCAAATCTCAGTACCAAAAGCTTTACGTTCTTTCGAGTATTTACGCGCTAACTCATAAGCACCAGATGCAATGCCTAAGGCCTGAGCGGCAATACCAATACGTCCACCCGAAAGGGTTTTCATGGCAAATCGAAATCCAGATCCGTTAACCCCAATTCTATTTTTTTTAGGAACTTTTACGTCATTAAATTGTAAAGTGTGTGTGTCACTTCCTCTAATACCAAGTTTGTCTTCTTTAGGGCCAATATGAAAACCTTTAGTGTCTTTTTCAACTATAAACGCATTAATTCCATGCGATCCTTTATCTCTATCAGTTTGTGCAATTACAATATATACATCAGCTCTTCCTCCATTTGTAATCCAATTTTTAGTGCCATTTAGGATATAGTGGCTTCCTTTGTCTATTGCTGTTGTTTTCTGGGAGGTAGCATCGCTGCCTGCTTCGGGTTCGCTCAAACAAAAAGCACCAACAAACTCTCCTGTTGCTAATTTGGTCAGGTATTTTTCCTTTTGTTCTTCAGTGCCATAAGTTTCCAAACCATAGCAAACTAATGAGTTATTTACCGAAACAATGACTGATGCAGAAGCGTCAATTTTTGAAAGCTCTTCCATTATAAGAACATATGAAATAGCGTCCATACCACTTCCACCGTATTTAGGGTCTACCATGATACCTAAAAAACCTAAATCGCCCATTTTTTTTACAAGTTCGTTGGGAAATTCTTGTTTATCGTCTCGCTCTATAACTCCCGGCAATAATTCTGTTTTCGCAAAATCACGAGCGGCATCTCGAATCATAATATGTTCTTCAGTGAGGCTAAAATTCATAATTCGTAATTATTTTATTGTTTTGATAAAAAATATTTACAAATATAAGATTTTAGTGCGAATTATTTAATTCAGATTATTATTTTTACGTCCCTATGGATAAAAAAGAATATCATGTTGTTGGAGTGATGTCAGGTACATCACTAGACGGAATAGATTTGGTTCAGGCCAAGTTTTATTTTAATGGAGACTGGCGTTTCGAAATACTTAATGCTGAAACGATGGATTATGTTGACTCTTGGAAGCTGAAACTGGAAGGTTTGGTTAGTGATTCCATGGAAGAGTTACGAAATATAGATATGGATTACACCGCTTATCTTGGTGATGCTATAAACACCTTTTTAAAAAAGCATAAAATTGATGGTATTGATGCGGTTTGTTCTCATGGCCACACTGCACTTCATCAACCAGAAAGAAGATTGACGTACCAAATAGGTAATAGATCTGAGTTAGCCAGTTTTCTAGATGAAAAGGTGGTGTGCGATTTTAGAGTTCAAGATGTTGAATTTAATGGGCAAGGTGCGCCGTTAGTGCCTATTGGGGATAAGCTTTTGTTTTCGGAGTATGACTATTGCATTAATCTGGGTGGGTTTGCTAATATCTCTATGGACATTGATGGGGTGCGGGTTGCTTATGATATTTGCCCAATGAATATTGTGTTAAATTATTATGCTAAAAAACTTGGGTTAGACTATGATGCGGAAGGAGTAAATGCTTCAAAGGGCCATTTAAATGATGAATTATTGGAGGCGTTGAATAAGCTTTCATTCTATAAAGAGCCTCATCCTAAATCATTAGGTTTAGAATGGGTAAATGTTAATGTGTTTCCGTTAATTGAGTCATTCGAATTAGATGTTAAAGATGTACTCCGGACTTTTGTAGAACATGTTGCTATGCAATTAGCTAATCAAATAAATTCGAATGTCTCGTCATCTATTTTGATTACAGGAGGTGGTGCCTACAATTCCTTTTTGATAGATCGGGTAAGAGAGTATACCGATAGTATGGTAATAATTCCATCAAAAGATATTATTGAGTTTAAAGAGGCTCTAATTTTTGGCTTTTTGGGAGTTTTAAAACTTCGAGAAGAGGTGAATTGTCTTAAAAGTGTGACAGGAGCTACTGAAAATCATAGCTCTGGAAGGGTGTTTTTACCATAAAATAGTTTTTTATTCTCATTGGTTTTTTAGTTTTTTATATTTGTTACAACAATAATTTAACATTTTTCTTATGACTCAGCTTTAGCTACGTTTGGTTTAGATATACAGAACACAGATAGGCTATTTTATGAATCAATTTAGATATAGAAATGAAAGAATTATTAAAAAAGTACGAAAATAAAGCACCTGAAATTATTTTTAATTGGAAAGACTCTGAAACAGAGGCTGAAGGTTGGGTGGTTATTAATTCCCTACGTGGAGGGGCATCTGGTGGAGGTACAAGAATGCGGAAAGGGCTTGATATGAACGAGGTATTGTCGTTGGCTAAAACCATGGAAATTAAATTTACGGTTTCAGGTCCTGCTATCGGAGGTGCCAAGTCGGGAATTAATTTTGATCCTAAAGATCCTAGAAAAAAGGGAGTATTGCAACGATGGTATGCCGCTGTTTCACCGCTTTTAAAGAGTTATTATGGTACGGGAGGCGATATGAATGTTGACGAAACACACGAAGTTATTCCTATTACAGAGCAAAGTGGTGTGTGGCATCCTCAGGAAGGTGTTTTTAACGGTCATTTTAAACCTACTGAGGCCGATAAAATAAATAGGATTGGTCAACTGCGTCAAGGTGTTATAAAGGTTATTGAAAATCCGCGTTATTCACCCGATGTTTCTAGAAAATACACCATTGCAGATATGATTACCGGTTATGGAGTCGCTGAAGCTGTAAAACAGTATTATAATATTTATGGCGGATCTGTAAAAGGTAAGCGAACCGTTGTTCAGGGTTTTGGGAATGTTGGCGCCGCTGCGGCATTCTATTTAGCTCAAATGGGAGCGAAAATTGTTGGAATTATTGATATTGCTGGTGGTTTAATTAATGAATCGGGTTTTTCTTTTGAAGAGATCCAACAGTTGTTTTTGGCCAAAAAAGGTAATACTTTAGTGGCACAGGATTTAATTCCGTTTGAGGAAATAAACAAAGCCATATGGGCTTTAAAAACTGAGGTTTTTGCTCCATGCGCGGCATCTAGGTTAATAACTATACATCAAATTAATGAAATGATAGATAGCGGATTAGAAGTTGTATCCTGCGGTGCTAATGTGCCTTTTGCGGATAAAGAGATTTTCTTCGGGCCAATTATGGAGCACACAGATTATAAAGTGAGCTTAATACCCGATTTTATATCAAATTGTGGAATGGCTCGAGTTTTTGCGTATTTTATGGAGCGCAAAGTGCAAATGACAGATGAAGCTATTTTTAATGATATTTCAAAAACAATACAGAAAGCAATTGAGAAAATATATAAAATTGATCAATCAAAGACAGAAATAAGTGCTTCGGCATTTGAAATTGCGCTAAAACAGTTAATTTAGTGCCAGAAAAAACCAAAACAAACAAGTACCAATTTAGATTACATTAACAATTAATTATTTAACAACTTTTTTTTAACACTTAATTTATGGAAGCAGCAATTATTTTGGTATTTGTAATAGGTTACTTAGCTATTACGTTGGAGCACAGTATAAAAATTGATAAGTTAATTCCCGCATTAGTCATGATGGCTATTTGTTGGGCCTTAATAGCATTAGGTTTGGAGAGTTTTCCTCATTGGTTTGATTCTGGAGAACATGCATTGATAGATGGTTTTGGGTTGCTCGGTCATGAGGATAAGATGCATTTAATGGAGGAAACTTTATTGCACCATTTAGGTAAAACTTCCGAAATATTGGTGTTTTTGTTAGGAGCCATGACTATTGTTGAGATTATTGATTATTTTGATGGTTTTTCTACTATCAAAGGTTTTATAAGGACTAAAAAGAAGAGCAAGATATTATGGATTTTTGGTGTTCTTGCATTTATTTTATCAGCTATAATTGATAATTTAACGGCTACTATTGTTCTGATTTCTATATTGCAAAAAATAGTGAAAGATAGAAACATTCGTATCTGGTATGCTGGTTTAATAATTATTGCGGCAAATGCGGGCGGAGCTTGGTCTCCTATTGGAGATGTAACAACAACAATGCTTTGGATTGGTAATAAAGTTTCAACTGGAAAGTTATTTGGTTTTTTGTTTTTACCTTCACTTTTGTGTATGGTCGTACCAACATTTATAGCTACATTTTTGCCTGTGTTTAAAGGGGATTTGGATGTTGAAGTTGTTGAGGATAAGCCAAAGAGTAAATTTAGTGCAACTATGTTGTATTTGGGGTTAGGAGCTATAGTGTTTGTTCCAATTTTTAAAGTTGTTACGCACTTGCCTCCATATGTAGGTATGATGCTGTCTTTAGGTGTTGTGGCAACATTTGCAGAGATTTATAGTAGTTCAAAATTCAGTATGACAGACCATGATTCTGCGGAAAGTGATGCGCATGCACATCATAGCCCTGTTCATCATTCGTTATCTAAAATTGAGTTGCCTAGTATATTATTCTTCTTAGGAATTTTAATGGCTGTAGCTGCTTTAGAGTCTTTAGGTACTTTATACGGATTTGCCTTATCGTTAAAAGAAGGTGTTCCGATGATAGGAACGGAAGTAGTTGGTGCCAAAGTATCAGACTTAGTAGTGTTATTGCTAGGAGTTGGATCTGCGGTGATTGATAATGTACCATTAGTTGCTGCAAGTCTTGGTATGTTTAGTGCAGCTCTAGATGACCAGTTATGGCATTTTATAGCATTTTCGGCAGGAACAGGAGGTAGTATGTTAATTATTGGTTCTGCTGCAGGCGTTGTTGCTATGGGGATGGAGAAAATTGATTTTTTCTGGTATCTTAAAAAAATATCTTGGCTTGCTTTAATTGGTTTCTTAGTTGGTTCAGCAGCCTTTATGGTAATAAGAGGTCTGATTTAAAAGTATATATTTTTGAAATTCATAAAAAGTATAGATGTTGAATATAAATAACTATACTTTAAATGTAAAAGGCACGTTATACAATTCAATACATTTAATATTATATGCTAAGTACATTAATACAAGACGCTCAAGACGGAGCGGAGGTTATTACTGATGAAGAATCAGTTGAAAAAACACTTTCAATTATAGAATTAATTAGTAGTGGAGGGCTTGCAGGTCAAGTCATCATTGCTGTTTTGTTTTTACTTCTCGTAGGGGCTATTTATATTTATTTTGAACGCATATTTGCCATTAAAGCAGCATCGAATGTTGATGCTAATTTTATGAATCAAATAAAAGACCATGTTAGTAATGGTAAAATTGATTCGGCTCAAATGTTATGTGCTCAGGTCAATTCACCAGTATCCAGATTAATAGGTAAAGGGATTTCTAGAATTGGAAAACCTTTGGCAGATATTAATACAGCTATAGAAAATGCTGGGCGATTGGAGATTTACGGTCTTGAAAAAAACGTGAGTATTCTTGCTACAATTTCTGGGGCAGCACCAATGATTGGGTTTTTGGGAACTGTAATAGGAATGATTTTGGCTATTTTCGAATTAGCAAATGCAGGAGGAACAATCCAGATGGATGTGTTAGCGAGTGGTTTATATACGGCAATGACTACTACAGTTGCTGGTTTAATTGTTGGAATTGTTGCTTATATGGCCTATAATCATTTGGTTGTTAAAACCGATAAAGTGGTGTATCAAATGGAAGCTAATTCTTTAGAGTTTTTAGATCACCTAAACGAGCCTACTTAATATGAATTTTAGAGGTAGAAATAAAGTTACTCCAGAATTCAATATGTCGTCAATGACAGATATTGTTTTCTTATTACTTATATTTTTTATGATTGCTTCAACCTTGGTTACTACAAATGCTATAGATATTTTATTGCCAAAAGCTAGTGGAAAAACTGAGAATAAGAAATCTGTTGCTGTCAGTATTAAAAAAGATTTGACTTATTATATTGATCAAAAACGCGTTGGTGAGAGTGTTTTAGAAAATGAGTTATTAGCTGCACTGTCTTCAAAAGATAAACCAACAATAGTTTTAAGAGCGGAAAAATCTGTGCCTGTTGAGAATGTGGTTAAGGTTATGGACATTGCGAATAGAAATAAGTTTAAGGTTATACTTGCAGTAAAACCTAAATAAAGAATGAAGTATTTAAGAACCAAACATGAACGCAATTCAGCAAAATTAACAACATTAATTGCTATAATATTGTTGCTTTTATTGTTTGTGGTTGGAACAACTTATATGGATCCACCAGAGGAATATGGTGTAGCTGTAAATTTCGGGAATTCGGCAGTTGGTAGAGGAAAAGTACAGCCTTTAAAACCTGTTAAGTCTGAGCCAATAAAAATTGAAGAGCTTCCGCAACCTGATGTTTCAAAGTCAGAGCCTTCAAAATCATCTGAAACCAAAGAAGAAGTTCTTACCGAGGATAATTCTGAAGCTATTGCCATTAAGAAGCAAAAAGAAGCCGAAGCGAAAGCCAAAGCCATTGCAGATGCTAAGGCAAAAGCGGAAGCGGATAGAGTTGCAAAAGAAAAGCGAGAGCAGGAAGAGAAGAAAAAAAAGTTGGATGCTTTGATAGGTGGAGTAAGTAAATCTGAAGGAACTGAAATAGGTAGCGAGGGTAATGATAATCAAGCTGGTGATAAAGGCCAGTTAGATGGTAATCCATATGCTGCAAGTTATTTTGGTGGGCAGGGTTCTGGAAGTGGAGGTGTTGGTTACGGATTGAATGGAAGGGGAGGTGCTTCGTTTAAAAGGCTTACACAAAATTGTAATGAGTCTGGAATGGTCATCGTGCGTATTGTTGTTAATCGAAAAGGAAATGTAATTGAAGCCGTTCCCGGTGTTAAAGGAACTACTAACACAGCACAATGTTTATTAGATCCAGCAAAGAAAATAGCATTATCCCATAAATGGCCTTCCGATTCTAAAGCGCCATCACGACAGATAGGTTTTGTTAGTGTGAATTTCAAAATAAGTGAATAATACATGACGTATCAAGATACACTAAATTGGATGTTTTCTCAGCTTCCAATGTATCAAAATCAAGGCAGTACAGCCTTTAAAAAAGATTTATCAAACACCTTAATTTTAGCAGATAATTTGGGTAACCCTGAGAAAGGTTTTAAGTCCATACATGTGGCTGGCACGAATGGAAAGGGATCTACAAGTCATATGCTGGCTTCTGTTTTACAGGAGGCGGGTTATAAGGTTGGTTTATATACGTCTCCACATCTAAAGGATTTTAGAGAGCGAATTAAAATTAACGGAGAGGAAGTTAATAAGGAATTTGTAGTAGATTTTATCCAAACAAATAAAGCTTTTTTTGAAACGAATAAATTGTCCTTTTTTGAAATGACGGTAGGCATGGCATTTGATTATTTCTCGAGGCAAAAGGTTGATATAGCAGTTATTGAAGTTGGTATGGGAGGGCGTTTAGATTCGACTAATATTATTATACCTGAAGTTTGTGTAATTACGAACATAGGTTTAGATCATACTCAATTTTTAGGAAATACGCTTGAAGCTATTGCTTTCGAGAAAGGGGGGATTATAAAACCAAGTGTTCCTGTAGTTATAGGTGAGACTCAATCCGAAACGAAACCAGTGTTTTTGGAATTGGCCAAGAAAAACGAAGCTGAAATAGTTTTCGCGGATAAGGAAGTAGTGGAAGATTATAAATCTGATTTAACGGGTAGTTACCAATCTAAAAATATAAAAACAGTTGTTGAATCCATAAAGGAACTTAGGAAAAAAGACTATAATGTTTCTGAAGAACAATTGATTAATGGTTTAAATAGAGTTGTGGGTAATACAGGTTTACTAGGGCGTTGGCAAGTCTTAAATCAAAACCCAAAGATTGTTTGTGATACGGGGCATAATAAGGAAGGTTTAATTCATGTTATGAAACAATTGGCGGATGAAAAATTTGATTTGCTTCACATCGTTTTTGGAGTCGTAAATGATAAGGATTTGAGCTCAATTGCGAATTTATTGCCGAAAAAAGCAAAATATTATTTTTGTAGCCCAGACATTCCAAGAGGGTTGGATGCTGAAACGTTGAAGAATGAATTTGAAAAGTATAACCTAAAAGGTAAAGCTTATAATTCTGTAAATGAAGCTTATAAATCTGCTATTGCTAAAGCAGGATCTAATGATTTTATTTTTATTGGAGGAAGCACTTTTGTTGTTGCTGAATTAATTTGATTTTTTTTTAAAAAAGCTTTTGCAGTTTTAAAAACTAGGTTATATTTGCACCTCCTAATAATAGGGCGACTAGCTCAGTTGGTTCAGAGCACTTGGTTTACACCCAAGGGGTCAGGGGTTCGAATCCCTTGTCGCCCACAGAATTAAAAGAAAACCTGATGTTATGCATCAGGTTTTTTTATGCTTTAAAGTTAAGGGCTTAGGCTTTATTTACTTGATTTTTGTTATTTTTAAAAAAACCTTTGGTAAATGACGAATACGCGCATTAAAGAAGCTTATAAGGAAATATTTAAATCTCATAATCGGCCCGCTCTTGAAAAACATATTGAGAAGATAATTGAGCTAGATACTTATTTGCCATATAGTTCAACATTCTTTTGCATTACGAACACCCAAGATTTGTCATTTGAGTATATAAGTAAAAATTTTAAGGCATGTATAGGGCTGGAAGGAAGTGAAATGAAAACTAAGGGGATGCGCTATTTTTGGAGTAGAATGCATCCAGATGATCTAGAATTATGGTTGCAAGCCTTAAATGAACTGATGAATTTTACTTTAAATGAAATTAATACTGAAGATAGAGGCAGAATGAGTTACACATGGAATTATAGGTTTAAAAATTCTCAGGATGAATATGTAAATATAGTTCAGAATACAACACCACTTGAATTTGATGGGGATGATAAACCTGTGATAGGTCTTGCACATTATACAGTATTATCAGGAGAAATTGAAATGCAGGTTTGCGCTTCAGCAAAATTATTGAATATTAATGATGAATACGAAACGGTTTACTTCAATAATTTTTCGCAAAAGCTTCTGTCTGCAGGCATTAGCAATCGTGAGCGAGATATTATAAGGCTTTTAGTTTTGAATCATTCTAGTAAGGTTATTGGAGAAAAACTAAATATAAGTTCTAACACTGTAGATACGCACCGAAGAAATATATTAAGGAAACTAAACATATCCTCAACGGGAGAATTGGTGGGTATGTTAAAAATTAATAAGAACCTTTTTTAGGAATTAGAAACACCTGTTATCTTATAAGTGGTGTATTTTGTCGAAAAAAAAATAAAATACTCAATTTGAGTATTGCATGGAGCACTAAATTCTTGCATCTTTACAGTGCTATTAATTAGTTCTTAGGGAGAATTTATTAGAAAGTGTCTGTTTATTAATTTAAACAGGCACTTTTTATTTGAAATTATAACTCTTCCAATATGCGCTCCAAAGCCATCCCTCGAGAGCCTTTTATTAAAATGGTATTTTGCTTTATTTTATAAAGATCACTATCGTTTTTTAAGTCTTCATAAGTTTTAAACTTTTTTGCTTTTTCATTGGTAAGTTTGGTTTTATGGAAATGTTCACCAACAAATATAATCTGGTCTATATTTAAAGAAATCGCAAGGTCCGCAATGTTTTGATGTTCTTGAGCAGCTTCCTTTCCAAGCTCAAACATATCTCCTAAAATAGCTAGTTTTTGCCCCTGTTGTTTTTCGAAGTTTAATAGAGCTGCATTCATGCTTGTTGGGTTTGCATTATAAGCATCTAGAATAATTTTGGAACTTCCCTTTTCAATAATTTGAGAACGGTTATTTGAAGGCCTATAATTCTCTATGGATGATTTTATCTTAGAATTAGCAACCTTAAAGTAAATCCCCATTGCTATAGCTGAAGCGATATTATTAAAATTGTAATCCCCAATGAGTTGACTTTTAATTTCTATATTATTGTAAACGCACTTTACAAAGGGGGCAGCCTTAACAAAATTTACTTTTACATTATCTGTATTTAAATTTCCAAAAGAGAAAATATTATGAGCATGTTTTGTTCGTTGAACTTGAATTTGGTCTAAGCTATTTATAAATACGGTTTTATCGTTTGGAATTAGGTATTCATACATTTCACTTTTTCCTTTTATAACACCTTCTATACCTCCAAAACCTTCTAAATGCGCTTTTCCAAAGTTGGTTATGTATCCAAAGTCTGGCTTTGCAATATCACACAAAAACTCTATTTCTTTTTGATGATTGGCCCCCATTTCAACAATGCCTATTTCGGTAGTTGGCGTCATTGATAACAAAGTAAGGGGTACCCCAATATGATTATTTAAATTTCCTAAAGTAGCTGTTGTTTTATGCTTCTGCGATAATACGGCATTGATGAGTTCCTTAGTGGTTGTTTTTCCATTACTACCAGTCAACGCAATAATTGGAATATTTAAGTATGATCTATGATATGCAGCAAGTTCCTGCAATGTTTTTAGTACGTTTTTAACTAAAATAGTCCTTTCCGATATTTTAAAATTTGCTTCATCAATGATTGCATATTTTGCCCCTGATTCTAATGCTTTTTCAGTAAATGAATTACCGTTAAAATTGTCGCCTTTTAGGGCGAAAAACATATCATTTTCTTTAATAGCTCTTGTGTCTGTACATACGGAATTACAGGATAAAAAAAGATGGTGTATCTGATCTATTTTCAATGGAAATTATTTTTAAATAAAAGTATAAAAAAAGTCCTAACTCAGTTAGGACTTTTTTACATATCTATTAAAAGCTATTAGTTTTTGCTTTTGTTTTTAGTCTTGCTTTTTGAGCCAACTCTAGACATGGCACATCTAAAACCAATATAGTCGGTTGCCATATCTTGAGGGAAATAACGTCTTTGAGCAGGATCTAACCAGTATTCTCTGTCTTTCCATGACCCTCCTTTGTATACTCTAACTTCATCATTTATTAAAGACGTTCTATTATTTCGTTTATCGTATTCTCTTACGATATTTCCTAAAGAATCTCTTGAAATAGAATGCTTCGGAGAGTTATACATTTTTCTAGTGTCTGAATCAGAGCCGTCTACTGTTTCATCATCGTTAAAGCTCTCAAAGTATCTAGAAGAACGTTTATCTCCATCTCTAAAGTTAACAGCGTTACTTTTATCGAAATTAGTTCTTAAGTATGTTTCGTTTTCATCAATAGGAATTTCAGCAATTTCACCAGGTAAATTTCTGGCAATAACTTTACCATTAGACAAAGTATCGTAAACAATATCATCAGAAGTAACAACTTTTACAGTGCCATCTTCATTAATAGCGTTTTTAGTGTATACATTTCCACGGTAATAATTGAAATCATTAAATTCATCATCAATAATTGGTCTGTAAACATCTGCTACCCATTCAGCAACATTTCCTGCCATATCATATAATCCATAGTCGTTTGGTTCGTATGACTTTACAGCGTTTGTAATATCGGCTCCATCATCAGACCATCCAGCTATACCACCATAATCACCTTTACCTTGTTTAAAGTTGGCTAATTGGTCACCTTTAATTTTACGTTTGTCAGAACGTGTATATTGTCCGTCCCATGGATATTTTTTACGTCCACGATATAGATTGTAACTTCTTAATTCACTCAGACCTAAAGCAGCATATTCCCATTCTGTTTCAGTTGGTAGTCGGTATTTTGGTCCAATTACTCCCGTTTCCATAGAAGCATAAACGCCAGTTTCATTACCATCTTCATCAACTTTAACATTTCTGTTTCTTCTACCATCAGTATCTCCTGTGTCATATGCACTTGGGTCTACTTGGTATCTACTTGTGTTGAAGTAATTTTCAGGATCCATCTCAGAGACATTAATATCTCGATATCCATTTCTCTGTAAATTCAATTCATTAACACGATCTGTACGCCAATTGGCATATTCAACAGCTTGAATCCAACTTACTCCAACTACTGGATATTCAGCGTATGCTGGATGTCTTAAATAGTTGTCGGTCATAACTTCATTAAAACCAAGACGATTTCTCCAAACAAGAGTGTCAGGTAAAATTCCTTTATAAATTTCTTTATATAGGTCATCATCTGGTGGGTAAAGTTTCTTCATGTAGTCAAGATATTCAACATACATTAAGTTTGTTACCTCAGACTCATCCATGTAGAATGATTGAACGTGCTGTTGGTTGGGGCTATTATTCCAATCATGCATAACATCGTCCTGCACACGTCCTTTTGTAAACGTTCCTCCTTCAACAAAAACTAAACCGGGTGCGGTTTCTTGTTCTTTAAAGTCGGTGTTGTATTGAAAACCACCATCTCTAGAATTGATTTCCCATCCTGTAGCTCTGGAGCTGTTTTTTGAACTTGAGGATTTTTTACAGCTAGTAGAAACTACTGCTAGCGCTAAAATCAATAGAACTTTTATTGATATTACTTTTTTCATATCCATAATTTTAAGTAAGCTAATAATATTTTTGGTGCTGCAATATAAGAATTAAACCGAATAAGGCAAGCTGTTTTTTACATTTTAACCAAAAAAAGTGTATTTCATCCTGTTTTTGGGTTATTACAACGATGTTTTTGTCCAATTCAACGTTGTTTTGATATGTAATAAACGTAGGCATAACTATTTTATTATTGTATTTTTGACCTAGTTTTTAAAATTGTTGTTTTTTAAATAATAACAAGTCGCTAATATCGTTATTCTAGCAATGAAAAAGGAAATTTTGTTTTTATTACTGATAACTTCAGTAAACTTATTTGCGCAACAAAAAAAGTATACTATTAATTGGGAGGGTACGCAAAAACTTTTTGGTGCCGACTTTTCAATTGAAGTGCCATCTTTCGATAAAGAACATTTTACTTATAATGATGATGAACTGCTTTTTGTTGATCAATGGCAAGGAGAAGGGGAAGTTATAGAGACATCTATTTCATTAACAAATGTAATTTATGAGCCTATTTCTGAAATAGATTTAAAGGATTTGAATATTTCAAGTATTCCTAATGAATTAAAATATAGTCTTGTAAATGTTAGTGCTAGAGATAAGAAATATGTGCACTTTCAATTGGTGCCTATTATAAGAACGGGTATTGAGAGCTATAAAAAAGTAACGGGATTTCAAATTAATTATAAGCGAGGCGTAAATTTTAAAAAAGCATCTAGGACAGGTAAAGGTTATGCTACCTCAAAAGTTATTTCTAATTCGGTTTTAAATGATGGAGAGTGGTATCGGTTTTATGTTGATACTACAGGCGTGTTTAAATTATCTAAAGATTTTTTACAGAAATTAGGTGTTAATGTTAACAGTGTAAATCCGAGAAATATAAAATTGTATGGTCATGGAGGAAGCATGATTCCTTACGCTAATTCGGTTCCGTACCCTTATGATGTTCCAGAAAACGCCATAAAGTTTGTAGGAGAAGAAGATGGTGTTTTTAATAATGAAGATTACATATTGTTTTATGCTCGTGGTCCTAAAGGTTATAGTGAAGATAGTAGAACGCATATTAATTGTTATACCGACAAAACATATTATTACATAAACATAAGCTCTGGTAATGGAAAACGTATTCAACCATTCTCAGAACCTAATGGGATTGCCGATGTTGTTATTGATTCTTTTGATGATTATCAGTACCATGAAATTGACACCTATAATTTAGTGTCTTTAGGTAGGCGTTGGTTTGGAGATAAATTTGATATTGATAATAAAAAGGAGTTTGTTTTTGATTTTCCTGACTTAGTCACATCAGAGCCTGTACGTTTAAATGTTGTTGTCGCTGCGGCTTCCACTTCATCTAGTACTATGGGAGTGAATGTAAATGGAGCTAATATTACAACATTTAACTTGGCAGGAGTATCTTCTCCAACTTTTGGAAGTGGAGCTCAGTTTAATGGCGATATTAGTGTTAACTCATCAAAAGTTAGTGTTCAACTTGATTTTAATAATCAAGGTAATCCAAGTACGATAGGATATTTAGATTTTGTGTCGGTAGAGGCAACAAGAGCTCTTAATTTTGACAACAAGCAATTTCAATTTAAAAAAAACGATGTTATTTCATCTAGTGGAATTGGTGAGTATACTATTAGTAACGCTTCTCAATTATCAGAAGTTTGGGATGTTACCGATTTATATAATGTTTCAAATATTCAGAATACTGATGGGAATGCTAGTTTTAGTTTTAAATCGACCTTAGGAGTTTTAAAACATTATGTGGCTTTGTCGTCTTCCGATTTTTTTAATCCAAGTTCAGATTCCAATACCTCATTAAGTAACCAAAATATAAAAGGGAGTATTTTTAAAAATTCGGAAGGAAATTTTCAAGATGTAGATTACATTATAGTAGTACCTAACAATATGCTTAATCAAGCAGGTCGATTGGCCAATATTAATAGAACTCAATACGGTTTAAATGTTAAAGTTTTGGGGTTAAACGAAATATATAATGAATTTAGTTCAGGTAACCAGGATGTCGGAGCTATTCGTAATATGGTAAAATATGTTTATGATAATGCAAGTACTCCTGAGAAGAGATTGAAATATTTGTGCTTATTCGGAGATGGTTCTTATGATTATAAAGATAGAATTCCAAACAATACTAATATTGTTCCATCTTGGTATTCTTATAACAGTTTTAGTTTAGCGACTTCGTATGTTTCTGATGACTTTTATGGTATGATGGATTTTAATGAAGGTACCATGGTATCTGCAGATAAATTGGATATAGCTGTCGGTAGAATTTTAGCTGATACGCCACAGCGCGCCAAAGAAATGGTTGATAAGATCGAATCCTATTATATAAAAGAAGCTTTTGGAAGTTGGCGGAACAATTTTGTTGTTGTATCTGATGATGTAGATAAAGATTGGGAAGGTATATTGCAGGGTACAACGGATGAAGTGGGTAATTTGGTTAATGATAAAAAACCTTTTATTAATGTAATAAAAATTCATTCAGATTCTTTTGAACAGCAATCATCTGCTGGAGGAGATAGATATCCTGCAGTTAATACAGAAATATCTAATGCTGTAGATAAAGGTGCTTTAGTATTGAACTATTTTGGTCATGGAGGCGAAGACGGTCTAGCAGAAGAACGTATTTTATTAAAGCCAGATATTAATGATTTTAGAAATGTATGTAAACTTAATTGCTTTGTAACCGTAACCTGTGAGTTTACAAGATTTGATAATCCTTTTAGACCAACAGCGGGCGAGTTTACTTATTGGAATAAACAAACAGGAGCTATTGGTTTAATAACTACTACACGTCAAATATTTGTGAGTTTTGCAGTGTCTTTTAATAGAGTTTTGGGGCAGTATTTGTTTTCTTATAATAATGACAATGATATAGTGAGTAACGAGTATCCGACTATGGCCGAGGCTCTTAGGTTAGCAAAGTCAGATCCTATGGTCGCAAATTCAGCCCAAAGGCGTTTAATATTTTTTATTGGAGATCCGGCTATGAAATTAGCCTTTTCTCAACCCAATATTAAGCTAACCAAAATTAATGACACTCCAATTACCCAGGCTACTGATACTTTGAAAGCATTGAGTTATGTAAAGCTAGCCGGAGAAGTAACAGATGCTTCAGGTAATTTACTGCCAAATTACAATGGAACGCTTTCAACTACCATTTACGATAAATATATAGAGAGAAGTACTTTGGCTAATGATGGTACACGATTAAATGGTGAGCTCGTTTTAATGGATTTTAATACATTAGGAGAAATTATATTTAGGGGGCAGGCTTCAGTAGAGAATGGACAATTTGAATTTGATTTTGTTGTTCCAAAGGATATAGGAATTCCAGTGGGTTTTGGAAAGGTGAGTTTTTATTCTAAAAATGAAGAATTATCTCAAGATAAATCAGGAGCGGTTGTAAACACAATTAGAATAGGTGGAATTAATGAGAATGCAGAGGAAGATAATATTGGTCCAGTGGTAACTATATATATGAACGATGAAAATTTTGTTTCAGGAGGTATTACCAATGAATCTCCAACATTATTAGCTAAGCTTGAAGATATTAATGGTATAAATACAGCAAGTGGGGTAGGACATGATATTGTTGCTATTATTGATGGTGATGAGAAAAATCCAATTATTTTAAATGACTATTACGAAACGGAAATTGATGATTATTCAAAAGGAACTATTAGTTTTCCATTGCGGGATCTAGAAGCTGGCTTGCACACTTTAACCTTAAAAGCTTGGGATGTATATAATAATTCTTCTACCTCAGAGATCCAGTTTGTAGTATTTAATGAAAATCAAGATTTAGTGATTAATAACGTTCTTAATTATCCAAATCCGTTTGTTAATTATACAGAATTTTGGTTTAATCACAATAGTTCAATTCCTTTGGACGTTTCTATACAAATATTTACTGTTTCAGGTAAATTGGTTAGAACTTTGAATGGACAAACCATTGGAGGTATTAAATCGACCAGCTCGCTTTCAAGAGATATTATATGGGATGGGAGAGATGATTTTGGTGAAAAAATTGGGAAAGGCGTTTATATATATAAACTTAAAGTTCATTCTAGTGCCTTAAATAAAACTGTTGAAAAGATAGAGAAACTTGTAATACTGTAATAAAAAATTATATTTGCTAAATTAAAAACTAATTCATGAAGAATCGAATACTGCTACTTTTAGCTTTTGCTGTTATAATAAAGATTGAAGCTCAAAACCCAACAACCATAATACCAAACCCGAATGATTCAAGAGTTATCACTACGGGAGTGCCGTTTTTATTAATTGCTTCTGATGCTCGTGCGGCTGGTATGGGAGATATGGGAGTTGCAACTTCGGTAGATGCGTTTTCTCAACAATGGAATTCATCAAAATATGTGTTTTCTGAAACCAAGTCGGGGGTTGGAGTTACCTATACACCTTATTTAAGTAAGTTGGTTAATGATATATTTTTAGGTGGCTTAACTTATTTTAATAGAATAGATGAGAAAAGTGCATTTGCGGGAAGTTTAAGATATTTTTCTTTAGGAGATATTGAGTTTGTTCCAGACGAAAATGCGACTCCCCTTGTTCAAAGGCCAAATGAGTTTGCTCTGGACCTCTCTTATGCGTTGCGTTTAAGTGATCAGTTTGCTATGTCAGTTGGTATGCGTTATTTAAGGTCAGATTTAAAGCTTAATGTTGGAGATGTTGACGCCGCGGCCGCAAGTACTTTTGGGGTTGATATTTCAGGATATTATCAAAGTGAAGAAGAAGCCTATGCAGATTTTAACGGACGATGGAGAGGTGGATTTGCTATTCAAAATATTGGACCAAAATTTAAGTATGATGAAGGTGGCGTAGAGAATTTTCAACCTACGAACTTGCGTTTAGGTGGTGGTTTCGATTTTATATTTGATGATTATAATAAATTGGCTGTAACTGCTGAGTTTACTAAACTATTAGTGCCTACGCCTCCGATTTTAGGAACATTATATGAGTATACAGATAATAATGGCAGCGGAATGTATGATCCAGAGGTTGATGAATTAGGAGAGGCTATCTCTGCAGAGAATGGAATTATATACAAAGGTAAGTCGAATGATGTAAGTTTCTTATCTGGAATGTTTCAGTCTTTTGGCGATGCTCCTGGTGGTTTTGAAGAAGAGATGAAAGAAGTTACATGGGCGTTAGGAGCTGAATATATGTATCAAGATTCGTTTGCTTTTAGAGCTGGATATTTTAATGAGGCTGAAGAAAAGGGGGCAAGAAAATTTCTTGCTTTAGGAGCAGGTTTTAAGGCTAATGTTGTAAATATAGATTTATCCTATTTATTTTCAACGTCAAAAGTACAGAGTCCTTTAGAAGGAACCTTGCGTTTTTCATTAACGTTTAATATTGGTGCTGGCGAATATGTTGAGTACTAGTCCTTATTGATGCAGAATAATATTAAAAACTATTGCATTCGCAATAGTTTTTTGTTTCTAATCGTTTTTTTAACTTTACAAGATCGGTAGTTATGAAAGAAATTAAGAAGGAAACGGTACTTTATATTTACGAGTCTTTAGATACGCTTCCCAAAGCTACTATTAATTTAATGGAGCATGCTGTAGAAGCAAGAAAAAAAGCCTATGCACCATATTCCAAATTTCAAGTAGGTGCTGCCTTGTTGTTAGACAATAATGAGATCGTTATCGGAAATAATCAAGAAAATGCATCATACCCATCAGGTTTATGTGCTGAAAGAACAGCAGTTTTTTATGCTGGTTCTCAATATCCAAATGCTAAAATTCTTCAAATCGCTATATCGGCGGCATCTTTAAATAAACAAACAGACAAACCTATACCTCCCTGTGGAGCTTGTAGGCAAGCTATTTCTGAATACGAACTTAAACAGGAATCACCTATTGAGATTTTTTTTATGGGTGAAATTGGAAATGTTGCTAAGTCTAACTCACTTTCAAACTTACTCCCTTTCATATTCGATAAATCAGAATTATAGCATTTTTTCTTATGATGTTTTTCAGATATCTAAGAATGTATTCTTAAAATTATTAAATAAATAATTGGAGGGAATTAGAGTCTGTTTTTTCACATTTTTTCTAGTTTAATAAGATTGAGTTTTTTCAGTAACTGACAAAGTATTACTTTTGTAATCCGCTAATTAATAATTTAACATTATTCGATGCAAAAAATAACGAAAGAGGTTTACCTCAAGTGGTATGAGGACATGTTATTCTGGAGAAAGTTTGAAGACAAACTTGCTGCTGTTTACATTCAACAAAAAGTAAGAGGATTTCTTCACTTATATAATGGTCAAGAAGCTGTATTGGCAGGTGCTTTACATGCTATGGATTTGACTAAAGATAAAATGATAACTGCATATCGTAACCACGTTCAGCCTATTGGTATGGGTGTTGATCCAAAACGTGTTATGGCTGAACTTTATGGAAAAGCAACTGGAACTTCTGGTGGAATGGGAGGTTCTATGCATATATTTTCTAAAGAATTTCGCTTTTACGGTGGGCACGGTATTGTTGGTGGTCAAATTCCTTTAGGAGCAGGAATTGCTTTTGGAGATAAATATCATGGTGAAGATGGTGTAACTTTATGCTGTTTTGGTGATGGTGCTGCTAGACAGGGTTCTCTTCACGAAACCTTTAACTTGGCTATGCTTTGGAATTTACCAGTCGTATTTGTTTGTGAAAATAATGGTTACGCCATGGGAACGTCTGTTGAAAGAACAGCAAATCATGAAGATATATACAAATTAGGGTTGGGCTATGATATGCCTTGTGCGCCCGTTGACGGAATGAATCCAATTAAAGTTGCTGAAGCTTTTGATGAAGCTATTCAGAGAGCGAGAAAAGGAGGAGGTCCTACATTTTTAGAGCTTAAAACGTATAGGTATAGAGGACACTCAATGAGCGACGCCCAACACTATAGAACTAAAGATGAAGTAGAAGAGTACAAAAAAATTGACCCTATTACTCAAGTTAAGGATGTGCTTTTAGATAAGAAGTATGCAACTGAAGATGACATAAAAGTTATTGACAAACGTGTTAAAGCTAGAGTATTAGAGTGTGAAAAATTTGCAGATGAATCACCTTATCCAGAGAAGCAACAACTTTATGATATGGTATACGAGCAAGAAGATTATCCATTTATTCAACACAAATTATAAGCTATGGCAATAGTAGTAAATATGCCGCGTTTAAGCGATACCATGGAAGAAGGTACTGTTGCGGCTTGGCTAAAGAAAGTAGGAGATAAAATTGAAGAAGGCGATATACTGGCTGAAATTGAAACAGATAAAGCAACAATGGAATTTGAATCCTTCAACGAAGGAACTTTACTTCATATTGGTGTACAAGAAGGAGAAACAACTAAAGTTGATGAACTTTTAGCTATTATAGGAGATGATGGAGAAGATATTTCAGGAATATTAAGTGGCGGAGGGAGTTCTGCTCCTGCTGAAGCTGAAGAAACGAAAGCCGAAGTTACTGAGACTGTAGAAGCTGACAATTCATCAAGCGAAGCTGTTGAATTGCCTGAAGGTGTTATTGTGGTTACTATGCCACGTCTAAGTGATACCATGGAAGAAGGAACTGTGGCAACATGGTTGAAAAAAGTAGGTGATGTTGTAGAAGAAGGTGATATTTTAGCTGAAATAGAAACAGATAAGGCAACTATGGAATTTGAATCATTCCAATCAGGAACTTTATTAGAAATAGGATTACAGGAAGGTGAATCTGCAAAGGTTGATGAGTTACTTGCTATTATTGGACCTGCAGGAACAGATATTTCTGGAGTGTCTGCTAACTTTTCATCTTCGACACCAGCTAAAAAGGAGGAAGCATCAAAAGTAGAAGCTAAAAAAGAGACTCCAAAAGCAGCTCCGGTTGTAGCATCTAAAACCAGCGCACCAGCTCCTACACCAGTGACCGCTAATGGGCGAGTGTATGTGTCTCCTTTAGCTAAAAAATTGGCAGAAGAAAAAGGTATTAATTTAATTAAAGTTCAGGGTTCTGGTGAAAATGGACGTATTATTAAGCGGGATATAGAGAATTATGAGCCAGCAGTATCTGCGGCTTCCGTTGGAAAATTTGTGCCATCAGGTCAGGAAGATTTTGATGATGTAGATAATTCGCAAATGCGTAAAGCAATAGCAAAGGCTTTAACGAATTCTAAGTTTTCTGCTCCTCACTATTATTTAAGTGTTGAGTTTGATATGGAAAATGCCATGGCATTCCGTACTCAGTTTAATTCCATTCCTGATACCAAGATTTCTTATAACGATATTGTAGTTAAGGCTTGTGCTTTAGCCTTGAAGCAACATCCTCAAGTGAATTCACAATGGTTTGCTGATAAAATGCGTTTGAATAACCATGTGCATATAGGTGTTGCAGTAGCAGTTCCTGATGGATTGGTTGTGCCAGTGGTGCGCTTTGCAAATGAGCAAACCTTACCGCAAATTGGAGCTGCTGTTAAAGAGTTAGCAGGAAAAGCTAGAAACAAAAAACTTACACCGGATGAAATGCAAGGAAGTACCTTTACGGTATCTAACTTAGGTATGTTTGGTATTGATACATTTACCTCTATCATCAATCAACCAAATTCGGCAATTCTTTCTGTTGGAAATATTGTTGAAAAGCCAGTTGTTAAGAATGGTCAAATAGTTGTAGGACACACTATGAAATTATCATTAGCCTGCGACCATAGAACGGTTGACGGAGCTACAGGAGCTCAATTCCTTCAAACCTTAAAGGGATACATTGAAAACCCAGTGACGATGTTAGTTTAAAAAGTTTATTTTTTTAATATATAGGCCTGTTTCATATTATTTGAAACAGGTTTTTTTGTTTAAAAGAGAAACAGGCGATCTTCTCGTATAAATAGGCATAAAAGTAGAATCGTTGTAAAGAGTTTTTTATCTTTAAACTTTAATAAATTTTCTTATGAATAGAATAATATATGTAGTGGCTTTGCTTCTTGTTTTTAGTTGTGGCGGCCAAGAAAAATCCAAATTGATTACAATTACCCCAGACGATGTAAAAAGCACAGTAGCTTATTTAGCTTCTGATGATCTAGCAGGAAGAGATACGGGGAGCGAAGGAATTGAAAAAGCAGCCGTATATATTGAGACTATTTTTAAGAAAAATAAAATAAAACCATATTTTGAAACATATCGGGATAATTTTAAAGTTGATAGTTTGGATGCGTTCAATGTTGTTGGGTTTATTGAAGGGAGTGATGCAAAACTCAAAAATGAGTTTGTTGTCATAGGAGCTCATTACGATCATATTGGTTATGGAAAAACTGTTGATGGTGATTCGATTGCCAATGGAGCAAATGATAATGCAGCAGGAACCAGTGCGGTAATTGCTTTGGCTAAATATTTTTCAATTAAAAAAAATAATAAAAGAAGCATAATATTTTCATTGTTCTCTGCAGAAGAAAAAGGGCTTTTGGGATCTAAACATTTAGCTAAACGCCTTAAGGCGGAAAATTTGAACTTATATACCATGGTTAATTTTGAAATGATAGGCGTGCCTTTTAAAGATCGAGATTACGAAGCATTTGTAACCGGTTTTGATATGTCTAATATGGCTGAAAGGATAAATGCTTATACCAAATCAAATGTAATAGGAAAGTCAGAAGTGGCGATAAAATATAGTTTGTTTAAGCGTTCAGATAATTACCCGTTCTATCAAGAATTTAAAGTGCCTTGCCAAACAATTTCTTCATGTGATATGTCTAATTTTGACTATTATCATCATGTTGATGATGAGGTGGATAAATTAGATTATCAGTTTATGGCAAGTTTGATTAATAAATTGATTCCTGCAATAGAAACAATGACAAATACGACTACTAAAGAAATTATGATGAACAATGAGTAAAAACATAATTATTACCGGAACAAGTAGAGGTATTGGTTTTGAATTAGTTCAATTGTTTGCTAAAGCTGGACATAATGTTCTAGCGCTTTCAAGAAATGAAAAGCCAATTCAAAGTTTAAATTTAGAAAATGTGACATGTTTTCCTTTTGATTTGAGTAGTCAAGAGGCTTATAAGAAAGTTGAAAATTTTGTAATATTGGAATGGAAGCATGTGGATGTGTTAATTAATAATGCAGGAATGCTTTTAAATAAACTATTTGCTGAAACGTCTATATCGGATTTTGAGAGCGTTTACAAAACCAATGTTTACGGAGTAGCTGAACTAACAAGAATAGTGTTGCCATTTATGAAAAGTAGCAGTCATGTTGTAACTATTAGCTCAATGGGTGGTGTACAAGGCAGTATGAAGTTTCCAGGTTTAGCAGCTTATAGTTCTAGTAAAGCTGCCGTTATTACGTTAACGGAGTTGTTAGCTGAGGAATATAAAGATTCTGGGATGTCGTTTAATGTATTGGCTTTAGGTGCCGTACAGACTGAAATGTTAGAAGAGGCTTTCCCTGGATACGAAGCGCCAACTACAGCTTTAGAAATGGCGCAATACGTTTTTGATTTTTCGCTTAATGGAAATAAATATTATAACGGAAAGCTATTGCAGGTTTCTAATTCTACACCTTAAAAAGAAATAAAAACAAAGAGAAAGCTTGTTTTTGACGTTTAGAGAATAAAATTTAAAGAGGGTATTATTATTTGGTGTTTAATTTCATATAAAGTGTTTGGTTGTTATCTAATAACAAAGAAAAGGGTAATAGTTCTTTTGGTTATTAGCTTTTATCAGTTTTATGCATTTGCCCAAACCCCTTTATATCAGGATGTAAAGATAAGTGATAACTCGTCTGTTGATAATAGTATTGGAGAGGCAAATACGAGTCGAAATATTGCTGTTAACTCTAAAGGAGAGATTTATATTGTATATCAAAGTAGATCTTCCGGAATTAAGGTTTCTAAAAGTTCAAATAGAGGACAAAGTTTTTCTCCCAGCGTTTTGGTTTCAAATACTTATGGTGAAGCAGAAATAGCAATTAATCAAAGGGGGGATGTTTTTATTGCATGGCTAAGAGGTAATTCTGTACAATTTTCAAAGAGTACCGATGGAGGGATTACGTATAGTGATCCAAGGGTTCTAGGTAGTGGTGAAGGGGATGCAGTGCATATGGCAACTTATGACAACATGATCTATATAATTGACAGGCTTGGTAAAGTCGTTTATTTTAATGATAATTATGGTGAAGGGGCGTTTATAACAAAACAATTTGACGGTTACGTTTATGCCGATGTAAGAACGGATTCTAATGGAATTGTTTATGTTCCTGCCGATGATCCAAGATTGTTTTTGTTTAAAAGTGAGGATTCGGGTATAACTTTTTCTTCCATAAATTTTCAAAATTTCCCTTCAGTTTTTTTTTCAAGTTATGCTCTTAGTGAAGGACCGTGTGGTGATTTTATTTTTGTGGGAGGGGGAGGAGCAACTACTAATACTACAGGATATAAAATTGATGTCAACTCGGGTGAATCAGAGGAGCTTAATCTAGGTGCGAATGATGGAAGTGAAACTGGCCGCACTTTAGTGGCAGATAATAAAGGGACCTTGATTGATGGTTATAAAAATTCTAATGGGGAATTGCTATTTAATGTTAGTTATGATCAGGGAGAGACTTTCGGAATGCCTGTACTGGTCGCAGAAGGCAGAAGTCATAATTTAGAAATAAATCAAGCGTTTAATGATGTGGTAGTTGTTTATTCTAAAAATAACGAAATCTATGCTTCGGTCTATGATAATATTTTAAAAGGAATTACTATCGAAAGTCCAATCTTAGGTACGCTTTGTTCAGGGAGTTCCATTGACTTCACGTATAATTTACTTGGAGAGTTTGAAATGAACACCGAGTTTTCAGTATTTTTAAGCGATAGTAATGGAAGTTTTAGTAATGGTACGTTGCTCGCTTCGGTTTCAACTGATATTAGTGGAAATATTAAAGTTACACTGCCATCTGATATGGAAAGTAGTGACTTATATAAAATTAAATTTCAATCTACGGAGAACTGTACGGAAAGTAATTTGATTTCACTTTCTATTTCCAAACCTAACATTGAACTTCAAGAGTCTTATTCAATATGTGAGTCTCAACAGTCATTAAATTTGAGGTTAGACTCAAGTTTCTTAACCTACTCATGGACTTATGAAGATGGTAGTCTAATATCCGATACCTTTGAAGTTTCAATTTCAGAAAAAGGAACGTATGCTGTTTATGTAACCAGCGATATTAATGGTTCGGTTTGCGAAAATAGTTTTGACTTTGAATTGAAATATGATCAATTTCCTGAAATAAATGATGTTAAAGTTACCGAAGTATCTGGGGCAAATTCTATAGAAATAATATCTAAAATGGGTAGCTTATTAGAGTATTCTTTAGATGGTATTAATTATCAAGATTCTAATGTATTTTATAATTTGGCAGGGGGAGAGTATAAGGTTTATTTTAGAGATAAAAAATGCTTAAATACGGTAATAGAGGATGTTTTTATATTAGATTACCCTAGATTTTTTACTCCCAATGGGGATGGAGTTAATGACATTTGGAGAATTGAAGGCTTACAAAAATTTCCTAATGCTATGATATTTGTTTACGATAGATACGGAAAGCTACTTAAGCAGTTTTCAGCAAGTTCTAATGGCTGGAATGGGACATTTAATGGAGTAAAATTATTACCCTCTGATTATTGGTTTGTGGCAAATTTGAATTCTACGAGAAGGGTTAAAGGGCATTTTACATTAAAAAGATAAATAATGAAAAAATACAAATGCATCATATTTGATTGCGATGGCGTACTAATAGATAGCGAATCTATAGCAATAGGAGTTTTAGTGGATATGGCCAATGATTTAGGGGCTAATATGGACTTTAAAGAATCTTTAATTACCTTAAAGGGAAAGGCACTAAACCTTTGTATGAATTTAATTTCAGCCCGAATAGGAGAGCCATTACCAATTAATTTCGAATCAGATTATCGCATCAATACGTTCGAAGCTTTTCGAGAAAAAATCCAACCCATTACTGGTATTAGAGATGTTTTAGAGAGTTTAGATATTCCATTTTGTGTGGCATCTAGTGGTCCCGAAAATAAAATTAGATTGAATCTAGAAGTTACTGGTTTACTGCCTTTTTTTGAGGGTAACATTTTTAGTTGCTATGCAATACAAAAGTGGAAACCAGAGCCAGATATTTATTTATGGGCTGCCAAAACAATGGGATTTAAGCCAGAGGAATGTTTAGTAATTGAAGATAGCGTTTCTGGTGTCATGGGAGCTAAAAGAGGAGGCTTTGATGTTTATGGGTATACCGAACATGATTATAAAGACGAATTGAAAGAACATGCTAGCAAAACATTTAGTCATATGAATGAATTGCTACAAATGATTAATATTTAATTCTATTTCTAGTCATAGAAGTTCATACTTCTGTGTCTTCTAGTCAAGTTTTGATATGATGTTCATCCTTCAAGCTATAGACGTTGATTTTTATTATATTTAGAAATTCTTGGATAAAAATGTACGGCGAGAATCACATGAGGTCAATTTCAACATTATTTATTTGTTTTTTATTTAGCACTTTCTTAATTGCTCAAAAGAAGAATAAAACAAAACGTTATGATAATAGTACGTTTAATCATAATCATTCTAGTTTTATTCAAGGTGTAAAGGATACTCCTGGAAACTATTCTGTGGCAAGATTATGGAATGAAGTTCTGTTAGAGGCTATTCGCAATGATTTTGCTAGACCCACAGTACACGCTAGAAACCTATTTCACACAGCTGTGGCTTTATATGATAGTTGGGCTTTATATGATGACAATGCAAAGCCATACCTTATAGGTAATACACTTAATGGTATTAATAATGTGTTAAATCCTTTCTCAACTACAGAAGATAAAAAAGAAGCGCAGTTAGCTACTTTGAGTTACGCTGCCTACAGGGTTTTATCTGAACGGTTTAAAAATTCTCCAGGGGCTGAAGAGAGTCTTCAAGAATTTGATTTATTAATGGATGAGTTAGGTTATGATATTAACTTTTCTTCTGTTGATTATTCTTCGGGAAGTCCTGAGGCTTTAGGGAATTATATTGCTCAGACTATTTTGGATTATGGAAAAGAAGATCAATCAAATGAAGCCTCTTTATATAATAACAGGTACTATATTCCAGTTAATCCACCATTACGCTTGACGGTTGAATCTACAGACACCGAGATTGTTGATCCCAATAGATGGCAACCTTTAAGTTTTAGGACATTTATTGATCAAAGTGGAAACGAAATTACGGCTTCTATTCCCGCATTTTTAGGTGCCGAGTGGGGAAGTGTATTTCCTTTTTCGTTGTCTCAAGAGGACAAGACGGTTTTAGAAAGAGAGCAAACGGCATATGATGTTTACCTAGATCCAGGAGCACCTCCCCAATTGGATGTTACAGAGGCATCCAATTTAAATGAGATATATAAATGGAATTTTTCGTTAGTCTCTATTTGGAGTTCTCAGTTAGATCCAAAGGATGGTGTAATGTGGGATATCTCTCCAAGATCTATAGGTAATATTGATATAGCTTCTATACCAGAATCATTTGCAGATTACGATCAGTTTTATAATTTATTAGAAGGAGGAGACATTAGTAAAGGTCATGAAATGAATCCCATTACTGGAAATCCATATGATATTCAAATGGTTCCTAGAGCTGATTATGCTCGGGTTTTGGCAGAGTTTTGGGCAGATGGACCTGATTCCGAAACACCACCAGGTCATTGGTTTACTATCCTTAATTACGTAAGTGATCACCCTCTATTTAAAAAGAAATTTAACGGTAATGGAGAGGTTTTAGATTCATTAGAATGGGATGTAAAGTCTTATTTTATTTTAGGTGGCGCAATGCACGATGCGGCCATTGCTGCATGGAGTATAAAGGGATGGTACGATTATGTTAGACCCATTTCGGCTATCAGATATATGGCCGAGTTGGGACAGAGTACTAATGAAGGTTTGCCAAATTTTCATGTTGGAGGCATTCCATTGATAGATGGATTTATAGAACAAATTAAAGAAGGAGACCCTTTAAGTGGAATTGATAACGAAAATGTAGGAAAGATAAAGCTATATGCTTGGAAAGGGCACGATTTTATAACTTCAGCAGAGACTGATGTAGCTGGCGTTGGCTGGATTTTGGCAAGTAAATGGTGGCCTTATCAAAGACCCTCTTTTGTAACACCACCTTTTGCTGGCTATGTATCGGGGCATTCAACTTTTTCGAGGGCAGCAGCCGAAGTTATGACATTGATCACAGGAGATGAGTTTTTTCCTGGAGGTATGGGAGAGTTTGTCGCTAAAAAGGATGAGTTTTTGGTGTTTGAGAAAGGGCCGTCTATGGATGTAACTTTACAATGGGCCACCTACAGAGACGCTTCCGATCAAACTAGTTTGTCAAGAGTCTGGGGAGGAATTCATCCGCCTGCAGATGACCTACCAGGTCGTATAATTGGTGAGAAAATAGGGGTTGATGCATATAATTTTGCTTTACCTTATTTTTCAAAAGAATCAGTATCAGATGCTTCCATTAATATATTTCCTAACCCTGTTATTAATCAGGAAGTTTTTATAAAAACCAGTGAGGTTATAAACGTTGTGGAAATATTTGACTTAAATGGTAGGTTTATTAAAAAGACAATACCTGAAAAAGATGCATTCAATGAGAAATATCGAATAGAATTTTCTCAAAACTTAAGGTCAGGTGTCTACATATTAAAAGTTGATAATGTATCTAAACTTATAATTATCAAAAATTGACTTTTAATTATCTTGTTTTACTTCTAGAAAGCGTCTTTTCCATATTTCAATAGCTATTAGTTTTGTTGTATTTAAGAAATCAACTTACAAATACAATTATGAGAGGCAGTTTTTTTATTATTATTTAGCTCATGTACAAAAGAAAAAGTGGTTGATTTTGAATATGATGAGACGAAACCCCAAGTAGAGTTTGCTCTTTCCCATATCAAGGAAGCGCTCTTATTGTATTTTATTAATTTGCATGAAAACTTTTTACCCAAGGGGTATAAAGGATATTGAAATAGCGTAGGAACATCTATTATTCGCATAACTTAAGTCCAGTTAAATTATTATTTTTGCTCAACATGTGCATTAGGCTCAAAGATTATATTCCAAAAAACGCATTATCTCAAGTTTTAAAACTTTTGGAGGATGATAATCTAACCATAAAAATTAAAAAAGAGCGGAAAACTCGTCATGGAGATTATATACGTTTGCCAAATGGGAAGCATCAAATAACCATCAATTCTAACTTAAACCCATATAGGTTTTTGATAACACTAATTCATGAGGTGGCTCATTACGAAGCTTATAAAGTTTATGGAAAGTTTATTAAACCGCATGGTATAGAATGGAAGCGCACATTTCAACGTTTAATGCTACCTTTTTTAAATCCCGATATATTCTCAATTGAATTATTGCCCCTACTAGCCAGTCATTTTAAGAACCCCAAAGCAAGTAGCGATACAGATATTAAACTAGCCTTAGCTTTGAAACAATTTGATGAACCTAACGATAAAACATTTATTTTTGAGGTACCGTTAGGGAACCATTTCAAATTATATAATGGTAAGGTCTTTAAAATGGGCAAAAAACGAGTAAAACGATATGAGTGCGTTGAGTTGAATTCTGGGAAAGTGTATTTATTTAATCCTAATGCAGAAGTAGAATTGATGTAAAATAAACGAAATGAATAAAAATTATTATGCCATATTAATGGCTGGGGGAGTAGGATCTAGGTTTTGGCCAATAAGCACACAAGATTTTCCAAAACAGTTTCATGATATGCTGGGAACTGGAGATACTCTTATTCAAAAAACATTTCAGCGATTATCTAAGCTCATTCCAAAAGAAAATATATTTATTTTAACTAATGAGCGTTATAATGATTTAGTTTTAGAGCAACTTCCCGAAGTGACTCAGAGACAAGTGGTTTTAGAGCCTGCAATGCGTAATACAGCACCATGTATTTTATATGCGTCTTTAAAAATTCAAAAAGAGAATGAAGATGCGGTTATGATTGTAGCACCAAGTGATCATTGGATTGAAGACGAGCAAACCTTCTCTAAAAATGTACAGCAAGCCTTCGATTTCTGTTCTCAAAATGATGCTTTAATGACTTTAGGTATTCAGCCTACCTTTCCAAATACGGGGTATGGTTATATCGAGTTTGACAAGTCTTCAAATAAAGATATAAAATCAGTTAATCAGTTTAGGGAAAAACCAAATTATGAAACCGCAAAAGAATTTATAAATCAAGGTAATTTTTTATGGAATGCTGGGATTTTCATGTGGAGTGTAAAAAGTGTTGTTCATGCTTTTCAAAAGAATCAGCCAGAGCTCTTTGAGCTTTTTGAATTAGGAATACCTTCATATAATACTAGTTTAGAAGCTGAATTTATCAAAGAGAATTACCCTAAAGCTGAGAATATTTCGGTTGATTATGCGATTATGGAAACCTCTAAAAATGTTTATGTTATTACAGCAGAATTCGATTGGAATGACCTTGGGACCTGGGGAAGTCTTTATGACAAACTTGATAAAGATGAAACTGACAATGCAGTAGTAAACGCTAGAACTCTAGCGGAGGATTCATCGGGAAATATGATTCGAACTAAAAACGATAAGATTGTTGTTATAGATGGGTTGAAAGATTATATAATTGTGGATAAAGATGAAGTTTTGCTTATCTTTCCTAAAACCAAAGAGCAGGATATAAAAAAGGTTCTTCAAAGTGTAAAGAACAAATATGGAGAACAGTATGGATAAATAATTATGAATGAAGAAAGTAAATTTAATTTTTCTGAGGAAGAGTCTTCCGAATCTGGGAAAACAAAAACAGTAGAAGCTTCTAAAAAAGCTGTACAAAAAGATGCTCATGGATTATTCCAGAGCGTTGTACAATTTCTTAAGGAACTATTAGATTTTAGAGATGATACAGATAGGGATGCTACAATTCAAGCGATAAAGGGAGATATTTCTTTTAAGGGGGCAACTGCTTGGATTTTGGTATGCTCAATATTTGTGGCTTCCATAGGATTAAATGCTAACTCTACAGCGGTTGTAATTGGGGCAATGTTAATCTCTCCATTGATGGGACCAATTTTAGGTGTAGGCCTTTCAATAGCTATTAATGATATTGATACACTGAAAAAATCCTTAATAAACTTAGCTACTATGATAGTTTTGAGTTTAATAACAGCCTTTATGTTTTTTTGGTTATTTCCTTTAAGCGAGGATACTTCCGAACTTTTAGGTAGAGTAAGACCTGATATTCGAGATGTTTTAATTGCCTTTTTTGGAGGTTTAGCTTTAATAATTGCACGTACTAAAAAAGGAACTATTGCGTCAGTAATATTTGGAGTTGCTATTGCGACAGCATTGATGCCACCTTTGTGTACTGCCGGTTATGGATTAGCAAAAGGTAATTTTATTTATTTTGGACAGGCTATGTATTTGTTTACAATAAATACAATTTTCATAGCCCTGGCCACATTTTTGGTACTAAAACTACTTAGGTTTCCAATGCGTAAGTACGCAAATTCAAAAAAGCGTTTACTTATTTCGAGAGTAGCAACCATTTTGGCAATAGTAGTTATGATACCTGCTATTTGGACTTTTTTAATTGTTTTAGATGAAAGTAATTTTCAAAGAGATGCTGCAGCTTTTATAAAAAAAGAACTTTCTGAATTACCGCATTCTGAGTTTATTAAAAAAAACGCATCTTATATTTATGGCGATGATGAAATATCTACCATAGAATTAAATACTTTTGGTTTAGACGAAATTCCTGAGACCTCAATTAGTCTATTAAGAAGTAGGCTAAAAGACTATCGTTCTCTAAATAATACAGAATTAATTGTCAAC
Source organism: uncultured Algibacter sp. (assembly GCF_947495925.1). Classification (GTDB taxonomy): domain Bacteria; phylum Bacteroidota; class Bacteroidia; order Flavobacteriales; family Flavobacteriaceae; genus Algibacter_E. The sequence goes on along the minus strand of NZ_CANMAU010000001.1, from coordinate 104,828 downwards.
CAAAATAAAAGTAAGAACCTTGATAATATGCGTTATATGGAAGAGTTAAGAACACGTGATTCTTTGGACTTGCTATCTCAGACGCAGCAAATTAGTTATTTGCAAAAAAAGGTTAGACGGCTTTCAAAAATAGATAAAAGTTATTCGTCATTTGATGAACTGACTAAAGAGGTTAAAATTGTTTATGAGACCTTGGAAGAGATTTCATATGCCAACGTTGTTTCTACTAATTTTTCTAAAAAAGATACAATCTCCGTTTTTTATGTGAAATGGGATAAGTCTAAAACAAAAGAGAAAGAAAGAAAGAAGAATACTGAGGTGTTAGAAAAACTATTTAAACAAAAACTAAACTTAGATACCTTAGTTGTAAATCGATTGAATTAGAAGAACGAATGTATGATATCTCAAGAACTTGATCTTAAGATTTTGGTTACTGGTGCAAATCGGGGTTTAGGTTTGGGCTTCGTTAATTATTATCTTAATAAAGGGTGTCAAGTCATAGCGTGTATAAGAAATATTGATAAAAGTTTATACCTAAATTCACTTTTTAAATTACATAAAGATAATTTACAAATTGAAATATTAGACGTTTCTAAAGAAACCTCTCTAACTCATTTTTCTAAAAAGGTTGAAAGTTTAAAATTTGATATAGTAATTAATAATGCTGGTATCTGTATTGAACAAAATCTAGGAAGTTGGTCTTCTAATACCTTTGAGGATATTTTTAAAACGAATACCATTGGTGTTGCTCTTTTTTCACAAATAATTTTACCACTTATAAAACCACATGGGAAATTAATCAATATATCCTCTGGTTTAGGATCAATAGCACTTAATATAAATCCTGAAATAGGACTAGATGCATATGCCATGAGTAAAGCTGCTCTAAATAGTTTCAGTAGACGGTTAGCAAATAAGGTTCAATCTAAAAAAATAATTGTTTTAGCATTAAGCCCAGGTTGGGTAAAAACGGATATGGGTGGTGAAGAGGCCACATTAACTATAGATGAAGCTATTTTTAAACTTGGAATTGTAATTGAGAAATTAACCTTAAAAGATAACGGAAAGTTCTTGTCTGAAAATGGAGAGGAACTACCTTGGTAGAAAGCTGTTTTGTTAATTTTTTATCTGAAAAATAAAATCTAACTTTACGATGGTTTACATTGTTTAAAGCATGTTAATATTTAATTATGAATTTCAGTAAAACTACTGTAGTATTTGTTTTTTTAATAAGTCAATGTACATTAATTAGTTGTACTTCTGAAAAATCTATTAAGGCGCCATTGGCAAAAGAGGTGCTGAAACTTACTGAGAAAGTTGCTAATTGGCAAATAGATACTTTTGAGGAAATGGGTAAATATAGAGCGTTGCCTGTTAAGGAAGAACGCAAAAGTTGGCATAACAGAGATAAGCACCATGAATTAGAATGGACTAATGCAGCCCTTTATGTAGGTATGTTTCAGTTGAGTGAAGTGTCTCATTATCCCAAATATATTAATTGGCTTGCTAGTTTAGGTGAAAAAAATAATTGGAAACTTTATAAGCGTATGTATCATGCAGATGATCATGCCGTTGGACAATTGTATTTGAATCTCAAGAATCATCATAGATTGAGAAGATTTGTCTCCATAAAACCAATAGAAAATAGGTTTGATTCTATAATAGAAAGTGATAAAGCCGATAATTATCATTGGGATTGGTGTGACGCTCTTTTTATGGCACCACCTGTTTGGGCTGGTCTTTCTAAAGTAACAAAAGACAGTATTTATTTGGAGTACATGCATACTCAATATTTAAAAACATATAATGAATTATGGGATGAAGAAAATCATTTATTTTTTAGGGATAAGTCCTATCTTAAGAGAATAGAAAAAAATGGTGAAAAACTATTCTGGGCTAGGGGCAATGGATGGGTTTTTGGAGGTTTAGCACTTATGATTCCTGATATGCCGAAAAATTGGGAGCATAAGCCTTTTTATGAAACCATTTTTAAGCAAATTGCCGAAACTATAAAAAGCAGTCAAAGACCAGATGGTACTTGGTCAGCAGGATTATTAGGTGATTTAAATACATACCCCAATATTGAAACTAGTGGCTCTTCTTTTTTCACTTATGGAATTGCTTGGGGTATAAATAATGGGTTATTAGATAAAGAAACTTATGAGCCTGTTTTATTTAGAGCGTGGAAAGCATTAGAAGAGTGTGTTAATGAAGATGGTATGCTAGGCTATGTTCAACCAATTGGTGCAGCACCAGGGTTGAGTTTTAAGGACTACTCAGAAGTTTACGGGATTGGTGCGTTTTTAGCAGCGGGCTCAGAACTTTATAAATATCTTAATAAGTTTTATCCTTTAGCAAGAGATACGCAACATCAAACATTCATGAAAGATGGTGGCTGGTGCTGGTATCAAGATCCTCGTGCTATTATTAGTAATGGGAAATTACTTATTTCAGGATTAAGCGGACAAAGTGGAGACGTGCGTTTGGGGGTTTATGACCTTGAAAATGAAAAGAATGATAGTGCCTTAGTTTTACATGAAAAATTTCAAAGAGATGATCATGATGTACCCGCATTATATCAAAGACCAGATAAAAGTGTACTAGCAGTTTGGGCAAAGCATGGTGATGAAAAGATACATCATTATAATATTTCAACGTCAAATGATTATTTAAAGTGGGGAATACCAAAACAATACCATCATGAATATAATGATACAAGAGGAGTGACCTATACTAATCTTTATTATTTGAAGAATGAAAATAGGTTATATAATTTTTTTAGAAGCGGTCTAACGTTTAATCCTTCATTTATAACATCTGAAGATTATGGTAAAACCTGGGGTAATTCTACCCATTTCATTACTAGTGATATAGGAGGGCGTCAAAGACCTTATGCACGATACTCTCAAATAGATGAAAACACAATTGGGGTTTCTTATACTGATGGACACCCCCGTAATTATGGAAATAATCTGTTTTATGTAGAGTATAAGAATAATGCGTTTTATAAGGTAGATGGAACCAAAATTAAAGACATCTCAAAAGGGTCTTTGAGGGCATCTGAAGGAGAAAAATTGTATTCAGGAAGTGGTACTAAAGAGAAGTCTATCATAAATGAGAGTGTGCCTAATAGTGCATGGACCTGTGCAATGGCAAAAGACGCCAATGATAATCCTCATGTTGGTTATTCACTATATTTAAATGATAAAGATCATAGATACAGAATTGCATCTTGGGATGGTGAAAAATGGAACGATAGAGAGATAGCTTATGCTGGAAAATATTTATACAAGGTTGAGAGTAGTTATACAGGCTTAATGGCTTTTGATCCAGATAATCCAACAAAAGTTTATATTTCTACAGATGTAAACCCTTCTACTGGTGAAGATTTGGGTGGTGTTCATGAAATTTATGAAGCTACTATAACCTCTAATGACGATATAAATACTATTAAATGGAAGGCTATTACATCAAATTCTAATTACCGAAATATTCGACCCATTATTGTGACAGATGAAGGTTACAAAGTATTGTTATGGCTTAACGGACCTTGGCATAGTTATGTTGATTATAGTTCAGATGTACAAGGGGTTATTTTAGAAGAGCCAGAATAACTTTCTTGAAGTTTGAGAATTTTAGAGTAATCATCACAAGCTTTTAGTTAGCTAATTTGTCCTTAGCTTAATAGGTGTTATTAAGTAAAATTTAATTGTTATCAACTATTTTAATAAAACATTATGTTAAAATTTATTTACAAAAACTACAGGCCTTTTTTTATAAGTACAGCGATTATTTTGTGCTTAAGTACTTTTAATGCTTTTGCAAATCCTACGTTAGAACCGTTAACTGTAGAAATTAAAAGAGGGGCTAAAACGGCAATAATAACCGGGTCGAATAGAGGACAGGGTCTTGGCTGGGTTAAACACTTTTTAAAAAAAGGTTATCAAGTTATTGCTACCGCGCGTAAACCTGAGAAGTCGACGGCTCTCATTGAATTAAAGAAAGAATATAAGAAACATCTAATAATACAAAAACTGGATGTAACAAGCGAATTTGATATGAAGAGCTTAGCTACTAAACTAAAGGCTGAAGATATCAAAATTGATGTAGCTATTAGTAATGCCGGTGTAACCATTGAAGAAGATTTTGGTAATTGGACAGCAAAAGGTATTGAAACTAATTTTAGAGTAAACACAATGGGAGCCGCATTATTTGCACAGGCAATTGCACCTTATTTAAAAGATGGGGCTAAGTTAATACAGTTGTCATCAGGAGCAGGTAGCATTACATACCAAAAAAGAAGTAGTCCTTTAGATGCTTACCGTATAAGCAAAGCGGGTTTAAATATGTTAACTAGAAATTTATCTGCAAGGTTGGAAGATCGTAAAATTATTGTTGTATCAATAAACCCAGGAGGTGTGTTGACAGATATGAACCCAAATGGAAAGTTATCAGTAACAGAAGCTATAGCTATTATGTCTGAAACAATTTCAAAGCTTACTATTAAGGATAGCGGTACTTTTATAAATAATGACGGCAAGGTTATGCCATGGTAAATAGTATAAATCACATTTAAACAGATCTAAACTTTTATGGTAGGTTTTTAATGTGCATTAAAAATTGCCATTTATAATAAGTCTAAATTTTAGAAAAATGATAGAAAAGTTGTTAAAAAGAGCTACAGAAATTGAAGCTCATGAAATTAAGTCTACAACCTTATCATTTTTGTTTGTATTTGTTTTAATGATAGCCTATTATATTCTTAGACCCGTAAGAGATGCTATGGCAAGCGATTGGTCAGATTCTGAAGTTAGTCAATTATGGACACTTAATTTTTTCATAAGTACTGGAGTTGTGGCACTCTATGGTATTGCCGTTTCTAGAATTAAATTTAAGCTTTTGGTACCAAGTGTTTATATGTTTTTTGCAGTATCCTTTGTTCTTTTCTATGTCTTCATGAAAACGGTTTCAGATAGAATACTTATAGACAAATCCTTTTACATTTGGATAAGTGTATTTGGGATGTTTCACCTTTCTGTGTTTTGGAGCTTTATGTCCGATTTATTTAATAAAGATCAAGCGAGGCGTCTTTTTGCTACTATTGCAACGGGTGCAAGTGCAGGTGCTTTAATAGGCCCTTTAGTTCCAGCGTTATTTGCGGGGATTTCTGGGACAGACAGCCTAGTTTTGGTAGCATCAGTGCTACTTATAATTCCTGTTCCTATAATATTACATCTTTCAAAGCTTAAGGAGAGGGAATTGAAGCATCTGGATGCGAATATAGATATCAGTAAGTTTAAAATAGGTGGTAATCCGTTCGCTGGATTTAAGGCCTTCATCACCAACCCTTATCTTCTTGCTATAGGCATATTTATTCTCCTTTATACAATGATAAGTACGTTTGTGTATTTTGAACAAAAGAATTTGCTTTCAGAATATGATCGGGCAACTCGAACTCAAATTTTAGGAAGCATAGATTGGATTGTAAATGTCTTAACATTTTGCATTGCTTTTTTTGCTACATCGAGAATTGTTAAAAAGCTAGGTATGGGTTATACCCTAGCTTTAATGCCTTTAATTATTTGTATAGGCTTGCTAGTTTTGGCTTTTGCTCCAATACTATTAGTATTATTAGCCCTTCAGGTTAGTCGAAGGGCGGGCAATTACGCGATTACAAAACCAGGGCGAGAAATGCTTTTTACAGAGGTTGATAAAGAGACGAGGTTTAAAGCAAAACCCGTTATTGATGTGGTTGTTTATAGAGGAGGTGATACGCTTACTGCTTGGATTTTTACAGGTTTAACCGAAGGAATTGGTTTAGGTCTCACTGCTGTTGGAATTATTGGGGCTACTGTAGCGGCTATTTGGGGTGGAGTAGCTATTTATGTGGGCAAGCTTTACAACCGTAAAAAATCTGAGGATAATTCAATTAATTCATTTTAAAAACCGGACATATTTTAAATGATAAATTGAATAAACGCCAAATTGTTATGGCGCATTTTCAACTTATCTATAAAAGAAACAATTCGGCTTTTACCCGTTTTCTTCTAAATACATTTTACGCACTTTCTTGAAAAGATTTGAAGAATAAACAAAATCTGTAACGACTTCATTATCTGTTTTAAAAATTGTTTTATTTGAGCCCTCCCAGGCTTTAAGACCATCTTTAAGAAAAACTATTTTTTCTCCTATCTCCATCACCGAATTCATATCATGTGAGTTAATCACTGTAGTTATCTGATATTCCTCGGTAATTTCTTGAATTAAATTATCAATTACAATAGCTGTTTTTGGATCTAGACCAGAATTTGGTTCGTCACAAAATAAATATTTAGGATTGTTTACTATAGCACGAGCAATGGCAACACGTTTTTGCATTCCTCCTGAAGCTTCACTGGGCATTTTATCATGCGCATTTTCTAGATTTACACGATTTAAAACAAAATCGACTCGCTCAGACATTTCACTTTTACTTTGCTTGGTAAACATACGGAGAGGAAACATAACATTTTCAGCAATAGTCATGGAATCAAATAAAGCACTACCTTGAAAAACCATGCCAATTTCTGCGCGTAAATTTCTTTTTTCATCCTCAGAAAGCTGAGAAAATATTTTTCCATCATAAGAAATTGAACCCGATTCATAATCAAAAAGCCCTAGTAAGCATTTTAAAAAAACGGTTTTACCAGATCCGCTTTGTCCAATAATAAGATTTGTTTTACCCTTATTAAAAGATGTCGTGATTCCCTTTAAAATATGAGATTCTCCAAATGATTTTTGTAAATTTTTAACTTCAATCATTAGCTTAATAACATTTGAGTTAGCAAATAATTTAAAAGAATAATTAAAACACTAGTCCAAACAAATGATGTGGTACTCGCTTTTCCCACCTCAAGAGCTCCCCCTTTCATATAATATCCATGAAAGGATGGAATCGTGGCTAAAAGAAATGCAAAAACTATAGTTTTAATAAAGGCATACGTTATATGGAACGGAATAAAATCAGTTTGAATGCCTACAATATAATCTTCAAGGGAACTAAACCCACCATAAACACAGGCTGCCATACCACCTAGAATTCCTAAAAACATGGCTATTGATATTACAAAAGGATATAGCATAAGAGCAATAAACTTTGGGAATACTAAATAATTTAATGAGTTAATTCCCATGACTTCCAAAGCATCAATCTGCTCCGTAACACGCATGGTACCAATACTTGATGTTATAAAAGATCCCACCTTACCTGCCATAATTATAGACATAAAAGTTGGAGCGAACTCTAAAACTATAGATTGTCTTGTAGCAAATCCTACCAGGTATTTCGGAATTAAAGGACTGTCTACATTTAAAGCGGTTTGAATAGTAACAACACCTCCAACAAAAAATGAAATAAATGAAACAATACCAAGGGAACCAATAATTAAGTCATCAATATCTTTTAAGATGAGTTGCTTCATGACGGACCATTTCGTTGGTTTGCGAAACATTTCGGCAATCATTAAAAAATAGGCTCCAATATTACTTAGGTATGTCATAGACAAATATTAATGTTGCTAAAGTAAAAAAAACTTGGAGGTATTTAACTTTAATTTTCAATTATGATGGTATTATATATGTATTTTTGAAGCATATAAATCAATTGGTAAAATGAAATATATTCTTTACGCTTTATTCATTTTTTTACTTGTAAATGCAAGTTTTGCTCAACGTAGGAGTGAGTTAAATAAAAGACCAAAACTTGTTGTTGGGATTGTTGTTGACCAGATGCGTTATGATTATTTAACACGGTTTATTAATAAATATGGAGAGGGAGGGTTTAAGCGTATGATTTCTGAGGGATTTAATTGTAAAAACAATCATTTTAACTATATCCCTACTTACACAGGGCCTGGACATGCTTCTGTTTTTACAGGAACTACACCTAAAAATCATGGTGTTATAGCAAATGATTGGTTTGATAAAGTATTGAATAGATCCGTTAACTGCGTAGAAGATAATACTGTAGATCCATTAGGTACAACGAGTATTGATGGAAAAAAGTCACCAGTAAGAATGGTTGCCACAACTTTCCCAGATGAAAATAGACTATTTACTCAAATGAGAGGTAAAACCATAGGTATTTCCATTAAACACAGAGGAGCTATTTTACCTGCAGGACATACGGCAAATGGGGCATATTGGTTTGATTATGAGCATAACGGAAAAGGGAACTGGATTAGTAGTACTTTTTATATGAATAAACTGCCTCAATGGGTCCAAGATTTCAATTCTTCAGATGCTGCAGAGTCTTATTTTAAAGTTTGGGATACATTTTATGACATAAACACATACACAGAAAGTGGTAGTGATGAAAATAACTATGAACGAGTTTTTAAGGGTAAAAATCAACCTATATTTCCTTACGATTTAAATGAACTTAAAGAGTCTAATGGCAATTTTAAAATTATTGCGGATTCGCCTTATGGTAATAATTTGACAACAGATTTTAGTTTAGCAGCTATTGATGGAGAAGAATTAGGGAAAGATGATATAACTGATATTTTGACGATTAGCTACTCTAGTACAGATAAAGTTGGACACGACTTTGGGGTTAATTCCAAAGAAATTGAAGATGTTTATATTAGATTAGATAAGGATTTAGAACGATTGTTTAATGTTCTTGACATGAAAGTTGGTAAAGGAGATTATACCGTTTTTTTGACAGCTGATCATGGCGTAGTGGATGTGCCTCATTATTTGCAAAGCTTAAAGATTCCTTCAGGGTACATAAAATATAAAGAATTCAAAGAAAAGTTAAATGCTTTCATTTTAGAAAAGTTTAAAGCTACAGATCTGATAAAAAACATTAGTAATGACCAAATATTTTTGAATAGAACAAAGATTAGAGATAAGGGGTTAGAATTGTCCACTGTTCAGCAAGAAATAGTAAACGAAATTATTAGTTATAAAGAGATATATAAAGCTTATACGGCAACTGCACTTAGTAATAATTCTTTTCCTGCAGGTGTTGAACATCTATTGCAAAATGGATATAATCAAAAGCGTTCAGGTGATATACTAACGATTCCTTTTCCAGGGTACATTTTTTATAGGAAAACTGGGACCACCCATGGTTCAGGGTTCAATTATGATACCCATGTTCCGCTTTTGTTTTTTGGTAAAGGCATTAAGCATGGTCAGACTTTTCAAAAAACAGTAATTACGGATATTGCACCAACTATGTCTGCTTTATTAGGAATTAGCTTCCCTAATGTTTCAACTGGGAAACCTTTAGAGTTTGTATTTGATTAATATGAAAAAGCGAACATTATATTATATTGCTGGGGGACTCATTCTTTTTGGTGTTTATTTTTATGAGTATATTTTAGATGAAGAAATAAAAGCAGAAGTTGTTGAAACCGGAAGGGAGGTTAAGAAAAATACGAACAAATACTTTTTGCCATCTACTACAACCGGGTATGTCGTTCATCATGAAGGATATTCGTTATCTTATAGTGAAACTCATGAGCAGGCAGAATGGGTAGCTTATGAGCTAAAGAAATCGCATCTTTCAAATATCAACCATAAAAGACCCTATTTTGAAATTGATCATGCTGTTGAAACCGGAGCTGCACATTGGCGCAATTATAAAAACTCTGGATTTGATCGCGGGCATTTATGTCCTGCAGGAGACAGGAAATACACCAAGGAAGCACACGATGAAACGTTTTTAACGAGTAATATTTCACCTCAAGAGCATCAGTTTAATGCGGGTATATGGAACACTTTAGAACAAAAAGTACGTTACTGGGCCAGAAAATATGATGGAGTATTTATTATTACAGGTGGTGTGTTAGCTGGTGAAATGGATAGTATTGGTGATGAACACGTGTCTGTTCCAAATTCTTTTTACAAAATTATTCTAGACAATAATTCTGGTCGTATAAAGATAATTGCTTTTTTAATGCCTCACGAAAATTCAAATAAACCGCTTTACGAATTTGTCGTGAGTGTTGATGATATAGAAAAAATAACAGGTATAGACTTTTTTCCTGAATTAGAAGATGGACTTGAGAATGTATTAGAAGCTTCTATTGATTACAAAGATTGGAATTTTAATAAAGGATAGTTAAATTTAATAAAGGATTTAAGCTTTAAATTTACCCAATATACCTTTCCAGCGTAGGTTTCTGATAAATTCTCCTTCGGCTTTGGAAACTAAAAAAGGAAGATGATCTTTTTTTGCTTTGAAGTACCCAGACATATAGTTTTTAAACTGATTAAAACTCTTTTTTTTGTAAGCTAATTTTAATGCTGAAATCAAGGTTATTTTAAATCCATAGCGCATTTTGTACATGGCTTCTCCCTGTAAATGTTTAGATGCTTTATTATAACTAATACCTGTTGGTTTGAGGTGCTTTACATGTAAAGATTCATCGGTAAGAATATCCCATCCATTGTATTTGGCAAGAAGTTCATCTACTGTGTCCCAACCCATTGAGGTTTTAAGTTTACCAATTTCAAGAAAGCATTCTTTTTTATAAGCCTTAAGTGCCCCTCGAATATGGTCTTTCCGTGTTAAATTCTCTAATATCCAATGGTCGTTTTTTTCAATATAACAAAAGCCAGCAGCCAAACCAAGTTTTTCGTTTTTACCAAAATGATTAGATAAACATTCTAGATAATCATTAGGAAAGATTAAATCGGCATCGAACTTACAGATCACGTCATAGTTCGAGTCTAAGGTTTCAAAACCCTTGTAAAAAGCATTTATGATTTTTGAACCTGGGAGGTGCTCATCAGAAGATTTTAGATTTATTAAATGAATAAAATCATACTTCTCAGCATAACTATTAACAATTGCAGATGTGTTATCTGTTGAATTATCATCCACAATAACCACCTTTTTTGGTAGAAGGTTTTGATTGACTAAAGAGTAAAGAGTCAACCCTATGGAATCAGATTCGTTATGCGCGGGAATGACAATATAGAAGTTCAAAGTAAAAAGAAGTTAATATTCAAAGTTAAACTCTTTCTGCGTATACTATGTAGTATCTAGGGGTAAACCAACGCAAAATAGGACGAATACCTATTTTTTTTGTTGGGTTAGTCCATTTTTGGCAATCAATGATTTTCCAGCCAGCCTTCTCTAATAGCCAATCAAATTGCCAATCTTCAAATTCATGATAATGTCTGTCTAGCATATCAGTATTGCTCCTGTAGGCTTTTGAAAACCAGAGTTTAAGAGGTACGCTAGCTACTAATTTATCTGCTTTAATGGATTTTAAAACAGTAAAAGGAGATAGTAAATGTTCAAAAATCTCAAAAGCAGTAACTACCTGCGCCTTCGAGTTTTGAATAGTCGATACGTCTGTATCTAAATCTTCTCCTTTGGTGTTTTCAACCTTATAGCCTTGCTCTAGCATAATTTTCGTAAACGGATTTACAACTCCTAAGTCTAATATGGGTTTTTCATGTGAAACATGCTTTTCTAAAAACTCTAAGGTATGATTAAAGCGTTTATTGGGAAATGTTTTTTCGTACATGGATTACTGCTTATAAATAAAAGCATTAATATTCATGCCAGCACCTACACTAGCAAAAATGATAATGTCCCCTTTATTTATTTCTTGATTTTCAAGGGAATTGTTTAAAATCATATCGTATAAAGTCGGGACTGTAGCAACACTAGAATTCCCTAGTTTCCCAATAGACATAGGCATAATACCTTCTGGAGGTTCTTGATTGAAAAGTTCATAAAAACGTTTCACAATAGCCTCGTCCATTTTCTCATTCGCCTGATGAATAAGTATTTTCTTTACATCCTTAATGTGATATCCACTAGAATCTAAACAAGATTTCATTGCCATTGGCACATTTGTAAGGGCGAATTCGTAAATTTTACGACCATACATTTTAATGTATCTTCTGTCTTCTTTTATGTCTGAATTATTCGTTTCGCCGAAGTATATAAAATGTGCTTCGTCTAATGCAAAAGTCGCTGAATCATGTGTTATGATACCCCCTTCATCATTTGTAGATTCAAGAACTACGGCTCCAGCTCCATCACTATATATCATGGAATCTCTGTCATGCGGATCAATTACGCGAGAAAGCGTTTCTGCACCTATAACTAAGCATTTCTTGGCTATGCCCGATTTTATAAATGCATTAGCTTGAATAACACCTTCTATCCACCCGGGGCAACCAAAAAGAACGTCATAGCCAACGCATTTTGGGTTTTTAATTTGCAAAAGGTGTTTTACTCTTGATGCAATACTAGGTACGGTATCACTTTGTTTGCTCTCATGTCTTACGTCTCCGTAATTATGCGCAACAATAATATAATCTAAATCTTCGCGATTTATATTGGCTTTTTCAATGGCTTTTTCAGCAGCAAAGGAAGCTATGTCTGAAGTAGTAAGATGATTTTTTGCATAACGTCTTTCAGCTATTCCTGTAATGGCTTTAAATTTTTTGACAATAACTTCTGCAGGTGCGTTAATCGTTGAGCCATCGCTATTTAAAAATTCATGATTATGAAAATCTTCATTTTTCTCAATTTCAGAAGGAATGTAGCTTCCTGTCCCTGTTATTTTTATATTCATAAATAAAAAAATGCCTTTATTGATTAGGTTACAAGCAATATAAAATCTTTAAATCAAAGCTAAAATCTATTTAGTTTCATTTTACGATGTTCAACTACTATTTTTAAGCCTCGGCGTAAGCTTCAATAGGAGTACATGAACATATTAAATTTCGATCACCGTATGCGTCATCTACACGTCTTACACTAGGCCAAAATTTATTTTCACGAACATAATCCAAAGGGAAGGCCGCTACCTTACGCGAATACGGTAAAAGCCATTCATCAGCAGTAATCATTGCTAAAGTATGCGGTGCATTTTTTAAAACGTTATTTGAATCGTCCTTTGAAACAGCATCAATTTCTTTTTTAATTGAAATCATTGCATCGCAGAACCTGTCAATCTCCGCTTTACTTTCACTTTCTGTAGGTTCAATCATTAAAGTTCCAGCAACTGGAAACGATACTGTTGGCGCATGAAAGCCATAATCCATAAGTCGTTTCGCAATATCGGTAACTTCAATGCCGTTAGCTTTGAAAGGCCTGCAATCTACTATCATTTCATGTGCAGCACGACCACGTTCACCAGAATACAATGTATCAAAACTTCCCTCTAAGCGATGTTTAATATAATTAGCATTTAATATAGCTATTTTTGTGGATTTAGTGAGTCCCTCTGTACCAAGCATTTTTATATAGCCATAGGAAATTAAACAGGCTAGTGCAGAACCAAAAGGTGCTGCTGAAATAGCTGTAATCGCTTGGTCTCCTCCAGTTTTAATAATAGGGTTTCCAGGTAAAAACGGGACTAATTGTTTAGCAACGCAGATAGGACCAACACCAGGACCACCTCCTCCATGAGGAATGGCAAAAGTTTTATGCAGGTTTAAGTGGCAAACATCTGCTCCAATATTTCCTGGATTGGTTAATCCTACTTGAGCGTTCATATTAGCACCATCCATATAAACTTGCCCACCATTATCGTGAATGATTTTAGTGACTTCTTTAATTGCAGATTCATAAACACCGTGTGTAGAAGGGTAGGTTACCATTAAAGCAGATAAATTTTCTGCATGTAATTCTGCTTTTTCTCTTAAATCATCAACATCAATATTTCCCTGGGCAGTGGATTTAGTTACAACAACCTTCATTCCTGCCATAACAGCACTGGCAGGATTTGTTCCATGAGCAGAAGAAGGGATTAAACATATATTTCTATGATGGTCACCTCTAGACTCATGGTAGGCCTTTATAACCATTAGTCCAGCAAATTCACCTTGAGCACCAGAATTGGGCTGTAATGAAGTAGCTGCAAAACCCGTAATTTCGGTTAATTGATCTTCAAGCTCCTTTAAGATTGTTAAATACCCTTTAGCTTGTTTTAATGGTGCAAATGGATGGATATTTCCCCATTTAAACCAACTTAAAGGAAGCATTTCTGACGCTGCATTTAATTTCATGGTACAAGATCCAAGAGAAATCATAGAATGATTTAATGCTAAATCTTTACGTTCTAAAAGTTTAATATAGCGCATTAATTCTGTTTCAGAATGGTGTGTATTAAAAACGGGCTCTGTTAAAAATTCAGAAGTTCTCTTCAGAGAATCTGAAATATTGTTGTGATGCTCAGTCGAAGAGATTACAATTGTTTCTTTCCCAGCCGCTTCCGCAAAAACAGAGATTAAGTAGTTAATATCTCTTATGGACGTGGTTTCGTTAATTGAGATAGCAACAGTATTTTTACTTGGGTAATAAAGGTTAACCTTTTTCTCAGAGGCTATTCTTTTTATTTTTTTAGTTTTTGTTTTTATTCTTAAGGTATCAAAATAAGAGTCATTCATTTGGTTGTAACCCAACGCCTCTAAAGCATTGGCTAATGTGACTGCCTTATTATGGATTTTATTTGCAATGAACTCTAATCCTTTAGGACCATGATAAACGGCGTACATGCTTGCCATAACAGCTAAAAGTACTTGAGCTGTACAAATGTTTGAAGTGGCTTTAGCTCTTTTAATATGTTGCTCTCTGGTTTGTAAAGCCATTCGCAGAGCACGATTACCATTAGCATCTTTAGTTACCCCGATTATACGTCCAGGTAAGTCCCGCTTATAAGCTTCTTTAGTTGCAAAATACGCAGCATGAGGTCCTCCATATCCCATAGGGATGCCAAAACGTTGAGTGGTGCCTACTACCACATCAGCTCCAAAATGGCCTGGGGCCTCTAGTTTTACTAAACTAAGAATGTCAGCCGCTACAGCAACTTTAATTCGGGCATTATTGGCTTGATTAATAAATAATTTGATATCTGTAATCTGTCCATTTTTACCAGGATACTGTAATATGGCTCCAAAGAAATCAGAGGAAAAATCAAAAGTATCTTCGTTTCCAATTACCAATTCAATTCCTATTGGAATAGCTCTAGTTTGAAGTAAAGAAAGTGTTTGGGGTAGAATATTTTTCGAAACAAAAAACTTATTTATCCCTGCTTTCTTTTGATCCCTTTCACGAACCGCAAATAATAAACTCATAGCTTCAGCCGCTGCCGTACTTTCATCGAGTAAAGATGCATTTGCAATTTCCATACCTGTTAAATCAATAACCATAGTTTGAAAATTTAACAGAGCTTCTAGTCTTCCTTGAGCTATTTCAGCTTGATAAGGCGTGTAGGCTGTATACCAACCTGGGTTTTCTAGTATATTGCGTTGGATTACTGCTGGCATAACCGTTGGGTGATAACCTAAGCCTATATATGTTTTGCGCGCTTTATTGAGTTTAGATAGATCATGAATATGTAATAAATACTCATGCTCTGTCATAGGTTCGTCTAAGTTAAGGGCAGACTTTAATTTAATATCATCAGGAATAGTTTCATAAATTAATTGATCTAATGAGTCAAGGCCTAGGGCATTTAACATAAGGTTTTGATCTTCTTCCTTTGGGCCTATGTGACGCAGTGCAAAAGCATTTGTATTCATTAGCATTTTTTTTATTAAGTAATTCGCAAAATTAAGTAATAAAAATGTTGTTGTATTGCACTATGTGGAAAGTTTTTAACCATTTTAAGGCTTTATTAACATAAATGTGGATTTATTTTGAATTTTTAATAATGATTTTATGGTGGTTATATCCAAAACAACCTGAGGTAGTAAAATGATATAATTACTTTTGCGGCGTGAGGATTCTAAAAAGTCTATTTAATTTTTATATCAATAGTAGTATTCATGTAGCCTTGGCAGTATATGCATTAACTTGGATTACACTATTGGAATTAGGTTTAAAATACGATGAGGTAGTTTTATATTTTATGTTTTATGCTACTATTACAGGGTATAATTTTGTTAAGTATTTTGGAATTGCAAAGTTTCGCCATAGGCGGCTGGCCAAGTGGCTTAGACTAATTCAGGTTTTATCTTTTGTATGCTTTTTGTTTATGTGCTTTTATGCTTATCAACTCCAAATAAAAACACTATGGGTTATAGTTTTTTTTGCAGTGGTAACGTTCTTTTATGCAATTCCATTTTTTAAAAAGGGGCAATATACTCTTAGAAATATTAATGGTGTAAAAGTTTATGTTATTGCCTTAGTTTGGTCAGGAGCAACGGTATTTATTCCATTAATTAATATTGAATATGAGTTAAGTACGGATGTACTTTTACTGGGTACACAGCGTTTTTTATACGTGCTAGTTTTAATGATTCCTTTTGAAATAAGGGATTTAAAATTTGATGATTCAAAGTTGAAAACAATACCTCAAAGTATAGGGGTAAATCAAACTAAAACTTTGGGTATATTCATGTTGTTGATATGTTCTGCTCTGGAGTTTTTTAAAGACGATTTAATAAGTTCTAGTATTATTACGTTACTTTTAATAACGATACTCACAGGGGGCTTCGTAATTTTTTCTAGAGTTGAACAAGGCAAATATTATAGTTCTTTTTGGGTGGAAGCGCTACCCATATTTTGGCTTGTATTATTGCTTATACTCATTTAGAGCTTTCTCGAAATCTTTTTTCATCGCTTCTTTGCATTCAGGATCGAGGCAGTCAGTGTCAGACCTTTTCAAAACTTTTGTAAGCTTAGTGTTGTTTTTGGTATATTCTCTACAAGCTCTGCAGTATATTAAATGGATATTCAGTTTTATCTTTTCCCATAGTGTGGCATCCTTATATTGTGTTTTGTCACAAACATGATTTGCTTCATTGCAAGGAATTACAAACTTTATATTACTCATAATTAAAACCAATTTTCTTTTAAGCAATCAGCCATAGCAGTTCGTGCTCTATGAATGATTACCCAAAGGTTAGACGCAGTAATATTTAGTTCATTACAAATCGCTTCCGTTTCATGACCAAGTATTGTTTTCATTTTAAAAACATTAGCCTGTTTTTGAGGTA
Organism: uncultured Algibacter sp.; assembly: GCF_947495925.1. Lineage (GTDB taxonomy): Bacteria > Bacteroidota > Bacteroidia > Flavobacteriales > Flavobacteriaceae > Algibacter_E. The sequence continues at coordinate 87,866 of NZ_CANMAU010000001.1, read as the reverse complement.
ATTTGCCTAGGCAATTATGAATGGCATCTCCTAATTCTGCATTTTGTAGGGTGTCTTCGGCAGTTTTGTCAAAAGGATCTGCAACACGTTCTTCCAACCAATCACCTTCGCTTTCAGAATCCTTATAGTTAATTCTAACTTCCGCTTTTCCTTTATTCGAATTTATTTTGCGATAATGGTCTATAATTTTTCGCTTCAAAATAGAAATAAGCCAAGTACGTTCGCTAGCTTCACCTTTAAAATTTTTCATGGATTTTAAACCAGCCAGAAAAGTATCTTGAACCAAATCTTGAGCAATTTCTCTGTCACTTACCCTTGAAATGGTGTAATTAAACAAGTAATCTGAATACGAGTCAATCCACTTGTTTGGGTTGATTTGATGGTTAGACATTATTTAGCAATTTTTTGAATACCAAAAATAGGTTAAAAAAATGAATTTATAGTTAATTCTAGTAGCACCTTTCTATATGCTAAAGTTATCATAATTTTTAAAACATAGATAATTTGAATTAAAGAAATAGCTACTTTTAAATAGTATTCATTTGCATGAATATGAGTAGGTTACGTAAAAACGAATTATCAATATTTTATTGATTTGTAATTTACTGGAGTATAAAAATGATATAGGCTAGTTATTTAACTGATTAAATGCTTTGAATATGAATTTCGGACATTGCTTTAATTGTCTTCACTATTGTGAAATTGTTCGAGGTCAATATGAAAAAGTGTAGTTAAATAAATAAGTGTTAATAATACATGCAATAAATTATGATAGATAATTACAAACGAAGAGAAGTTTTGGAGCTTATAGGGCTTTCTGGGCTGGGTTTATTTTTGATGCCTTTGATTTCATCTATTAATTTAAAAAGAGAAATTTTAAAAAGAAAAATTCCATCTGGTAATGAATTCTTGGCAAGCATTGGCCTTGGAACATGGCAAACTTTTGATGTTGGGAATGCTAAATTGGATAGAGATATTTTAACAGAAGTTTTGAGTAAAATGTACGATTTGGGAGGTACAGTTATAGATTCTTCTCCAATGTATGGGACTTCAGAAAGTGTGGTTGGTGATTTGACAAATAGTTTTAAGTATCAAAATAATTATTTCTATGCGACTAAAGTATGGACAAGTGGTAAAGAAGCAGGAATCGAACAGATGAGAAATTCCTTTAAAGCTATGAAGCGGAATCAAATTGATTTAATGCAAATTCATAATCTGGTTGATTGGAAGACTCATGTAAAAACACTTAAGGATTGGAAAGAAAAAGGCAATATTAAATATTGGGGTATTACACATTATTTGGATTCTTCCCACTCCCAACTTGAAAAAATAATTAAGTCTGAGAAACCAGACTTTGTTCAATTCAATTATTCTATTAGATCAAGGCATGCCGAAAAATCATTATTTAATGTTGCGAAAAATAATAATACAGCGGTTTTGGTTAATCGACCATTTGAAAGCGGAAGATTATTTGGGATTACTAAGGGGAAGGAACTACCCGATTGGGCTAAAGAATGTGACATTAATAGTTGGGGACAATTCTTTTTAAAGTTTATTTTATCGAACGAATTGGTAACATGTGTAATCCCTGGAACATCCAAACCTCATCATATGATTGATAATATGATGGCTGGGTATGGTGAAATACCTGATAGTAAAATGCGAGAAAAAATGTATGATTACATTAAAACATTATAACGAGGTGTTTATTTTAATAACCCAGCTCGTTTTAATAAAGCCTCAGGTTTTGGCTCTTGTCCTCTAAAACGTTTATAAAGGGTCATTGGGTTATCTGTTCCACCTTGACTTAGTACGTTTTCCATAAATTTAGTTGCAACATTTTTATCGAATATGCCTTCTTCTTTAAAATATTCAAAAGCATCAGCATCTAACACTTCAGCCCATTTATAGCTATAATAGCCTGAGGAATAACCACCTTGAAATATATGAGAAAATGCTGTACTCATGCAAGTTTCTTTTGTTTCAGGATAAAGAGAAACATTTTTGAAAACATTAGATTCATGAGTTTTAACATCCTTAATACGAGAAGGGTTTTGACCGTGCCAACTCATATCTAATAATCCAAAACTAATTTGACGTAGCGTTTGCATACCTTCGTGAAAAGTAGCGGACTCTTTGATTTTTTCAATCAAATCCATGGGTATGACTTCACCAGTTTCATAATGTGTAGCAAATAATTCTAAAGCTTCTTTTTCATAACACCAATTTTCAAGAATTTGACTCGGTAGCTCCACAAAATCCCAATATACACTTGTTCCAGATAAACTAGGGTACGTTGTATTTGCAAGCATGCCATGAAGCGCATGACCAAATTCGTGAAATAGGGTTGCAACTTCATTAAATGTTAATAAAGAGGGTTTGCTTTTAGTTGGTTTCGTGAAATTACAAACGATTGAAATATGTGGTCTGCTATTTTTATTGTCTTGTATGTATTGCGGTTTGTACGATGTCATCCAAGCTCCATTTCGTTTTCCCGGTCTTGGAAAAAAATCAGCATAAAAAATAGAAACTAAATCGCCATTAGTGTTTGTGACTTTATAGGTTAAAACGTCATCATGATATTTATCGATATCTTGAATCTCTTCAAAATTTAAATCAAATAATTTGTTGGCGACTATAAAAGCTCCATTTATAACATTTTCTAGTTTGAAGTATGGTTTCAATAATTCGTCGTCTAAACTGAATAACTTTTGTTTCAATTTTTCCGAATAATAAGAACCATCCCATTTTTCTAACCTGTTTATGTCCTCTAATTCTTTAGCAAATACTTCTAGGTTATTAAATTCTTTTTCGGCTGCTGGTTTTGCATTTTCTAAGAGTTCATTTAAAAAGGATTGAACTTTTTCTGGAGTTTCAGCCATGCGTTCTTCTAGAACAAAATGTGCGTGTGTTTTATAACCCAAAAGGTTGGCACGTTCATGCCTTAGTTTTGCAATTTCGAGTACGTTGTTTTGGTTATCTAAATCATCACCTTTAAAAGATTTACTCCCTGCGGCAAGTGTGAGTTTTTTTCGCAATTCCCGATTGTCTGCATAAGTAACAAAAGGAATATAGCTAGGGTAGTCTAATGTAAATAACCAACCAGTTTTGTTTTTTGATTCTGCTAATTGTTTTGCTGCTTCTTTGGTGCCTTCTGGTAATCCCGATAAATCGCTTTCATCAGTAATTAACATTTCAAATTTGTTAGTTTCTGCCAAAACATTTTCGCCAAACTTTAATTTAAGCTGACTTAGTTTTTTGTCAATTTCCCTGAGTTGCGATTTTTCATCTTCAGGTAAATTAGCGCCGTTCCTTGAAAACCCTTTATATTTTTTTTCAAGTAATGTTCGTTGTTCAGTGGTTAAATCTAACGTGTTTTTAGAATCATAAACAATTTTAACCCGTTTAAATAAGTCCTCATTTAATGTAATGTCATTACTAAATTCTGATAGTAACGGCGAAATTTCTTGTGCTATCTTTTGTATGGTTTCATTCGTTTCAGCTGAGTTTAGATTAAAAAAGATACTTGAAATTCGGTCTAATTGCTCTCCAGAAAAATCTAACGCTTCAATAGTATTTTTAAACGTTGGTGAGTCCTCATTAATGATGATAGCATTAATTTCTTGTTTGGCTAATTTAATGGCTTCTTTAAACGTAGGTAGATAGTCGCTGTTTTCAATATTTGAGAAAGGAGGCGTATTATACTTAGTATTAAACGGAGTAACGAGTTCTTTTTTTATCATTTTGTCAGAGAATATGTTAAAATCTAATTTGCTATGTATGCATAATAGATTTTTTTATACTTTTGCGGCAGCAAATTGCTGAGTGACTAACTCAATAGAATTATTTGTTAATAGCTGAAAAGCCTTGAATTTATTTTCGGGGCTTTTTTCATTATAAATCTTTTGCAGATTCATTTACTTTTATTTTAAGGCCTTCTTTGTAGGCTATGACTTTATCTAAGACACATTTATCGCTTGAGCCTATAATTTGAGCTGCCAAAATACCAGCGTTTTTAGCGCCATTTAAAGCAACAGTAGCAACTGGAACACCACCTGGCATTTGTAAAATAGAGAGAATAGAATCCCAGCCATCAATGGAATTGCTGCTTTTTACAGGTACACCAATTATTGGTAAAGGCGATAAGGAGGCAATCATTCCAGGCAAATGTGCCGCTCCACCAGCACCTGCAATAACTACTGAGAATCCGCGTGTATGTGCGTTTTTTCCATAATCAAACAATTTTTCTGGCGTACGATGTGCCGAAACAATATCTACTTCTACTTCTACGTCAAAACCTTTTAAGATGTCTATGGCATCTTGCATAACAGGAAGATCACTTTTGCTTCCCATAATTACACCAACTTTACTCATAACTATTCGCTTATTACTTTTATATTATGTTTTACCTCTTGGGCAATTCTTCTTGCTTCACCTAAATCTTCATTTACTATGGTTACATGTCCCATTTTGCGGAAAGGTCTAGTTTGTTTTTTTCCATATATGTGAGGGGTAACTCCATCCATTTTCATGATGTTTTCTATATTTTTATAAACCACGTTTCCTGTAAAGCCTTCGGCCCCTACTAAGTTTACCATTACACCTCCAACTTTATTATCAGTTCTCCCTAAAGGTAAATCTAAAATAGCTCTAATATGCTGTTCAAACTGCGATGTATAGCTAGCTTCAATAGTTTGGTGGCCTGAATTATGTGGTCTTGGTGCTACCTCGTTGATAAGTATTTCGTCGTTTTGAGTTTGAAACATTTCTACAGCCAAAAGGCCAACATGTTCAAATGATTTTGAAACTTTTAAGGCTATATTCATAGCTTTTTTAGCAAGTTCATTAGAAATCCTAGCCGGACAAATCACATACTCTACTTGGTTAGCTTCCGGGTGAAATTCCATTTCTACTACTGGATAGGTTTTTGTTTCACCAGATGGGTTTCTTGCTACAATAACGGCTAATTCGTTTTTAAATGGGATTAAATTTTCGGCAATACATTCTCCTTTGGGCAAGTTTTCTAAATCGGATAGCTTTTTAACGATTTTCACGCCATTACCATCATAACCAAATTGTGCTGCTTTCCAAACAAAAGGTAACTCTAAACTACCATTCTTTATGGCATCTTCAATTTCCGAAAGATAAGCGAACCTTGTGAACGGAGCCGTTGGTAAATTATGATCTATATAAAACAACTTCTGTTTCGCTTTATTCTGAATAGTTCTTAGTGTTTTTGATGCTGGATATACTTTTACCCCCTCTTTTTCTAGATCTTCAAGGGCATCTACATTTACATTTTCTATTTCAATAGTTAAAACATCAACCTGTTTCCCAAAATTGTAAACGACATCATAATTCATTAAATCTCCCAAGTGGAATTCGTCACTCGCTATTTTACAAGGAGCTTCTTCACTGGAATCTAAAACGGCGGTATAAATGTCAAATTTACGTGTATTGTAAAGTAACATTTTACCTAATTGGCCACCACCAAGTATACCAAGTTTAAAATTTGAAGAAAAGTAATTCATCTATCTGTTTTTTTTCTAAAGCAAAATAAGGATAGGCAAAAATACACTTAAATCTTAAATTAGTTCCTAATTCATAAATCAAAAAATGGTAATTCGTTAATCTATTGATTATCTTTGCAGCTGCCAAAATTTATTACCGGTGATAAAGCTACACGACAAATATTTTAAACCTTTTATTTCTGCAAAGCAAATAGATGATGCTATGGAAGGTTTGGCATTAGAAATTGCTCAAGATATTGGAGATGAAATACCCGTTTTTGTTGGTATTTTGAATGGGTCTTTTATGGTGGTTAGCGATTTCGTTAAAAAATATCCTAAGCCTTGTGAGGTAACATTTATCAAGTTAGCTTCTTATGAAGGTGTAAAATCAACCGAAGATATTCAAAGACTTATTGGATTAACTCAAGATTTAACAGGGCGTACAGTAGTGATTTTAGAGGATATCATAGATTCGGGTAATACATTAGCGGAAGTACACAGGATTTTTAAGAATGAAAAAGTAAAATCGCTTAAAATAGCAACACTGTTTTACAAACCTGAAGCTTATAAAAAAGATTTTAAATTACATTATGTTGGTATTGAAATTCCAAACAAATTCATTGTAGGTTACGGCTTAGATTATGATGGGCTGGGACGTAATATACCAGAAGTATATCAAATAAAAGAAACACAACACATGACAAATTTAGTGCTATTTGGCCCTCCAGGAGCAGGGAAAGGAACGCAAGCGGAATTTTTAAAAACGAAATATAATTTAGTACATATTTCAACAGGTGATGTTTTTAGATACAACATTAAGAATGCAACGGCACTGGGAATGTTAGCTAAATCATATATGGATAAAGGCGAATTAGTTCCAGATCAAGTAACTATAGACATGTTAAATGCTGAGGTAGAAAAGAATGCTGATGCTAATGGATTTATTTTTGATGGCTTTCCCAGAACAAATGCTCAGGCTGATGCTTTGGACAAACTAATGGATAGTAAAGATTCTCAAATTAATGCTATGATTGCTCTAGAAGTAGAAGATGAGATTTTAGTTGAGCGTCTTTTAGGAAGAGGGAAAACGAGTGGAAGAGCTGATGATGCCGATGAATCAATTATAAGAAACCGAATCAAAGAATATTACGATAAAACGGCTGTTTTAAAGGATTTTTATTCTGCTCAAGGTAAGTATTTCGGTGTTAATGGCGTTGGTAGTATAGAGGATATCACAGAGCGATTAAGTACTGTAATTGATAGTCTTTAATTGAAACGTTTATTCGTTTAGTTGTTTAGATAGAGGTTAAACACGACTAAGCAATTCTACAAAAAACAAATAAACAATAATTATGACTGAGGGGAATTTCGTAGATTATGTAAAAATGTATGTATGCTCCGGAAACGGAGGTAAAGGTTCTGCGCATTTACATCGTGAAAAGTATATCACTAAAGGCGGACCCGATGGAGGGGATGGTGGTCGAGGAGGTCATGTTATAGTAAGAGGAAAAGCTAACCTTTGGACACTACTTCATTTGAAATTTAAAAAACATGTTAGGGCAGGCCATGGAGAACATGGTAGTAGTGGTAGAAGCTTTGGGGCAGATGGAGACGATGTTTATATTGATGTGCCATTAGGAACTGTAATTAGGGATACAGAAACTAATAATGTTTTATTCGAAATCACCGAAGATGGAGAAGAAATAGTTTTAGCTCAAGGGGGAAAAGGCGGTCTAGGAAATTGGCATTTCAAATCTTCAACAAATCAAACACCACGTTATGCGCAGCCTGGAATTCCTTTAGAAGAAAAGTACGTTACGATGGAATTGAAGGTACTTGCCGATGTTGGATTGGTAGGCTTTCCTAATGCAGGGAAATCAACTTTACTTTCAGTAGTTACTTCGGCAAAACCTAAAATTGCCGATTATGAATTTACAACCCTTAAGCCTAATTTGGGTATAGTTGAATATCGTGATTTTCAAACTTTTGTAATGGCTGATATTCCTGGAATTATTGAAGGTGCAGCCGAGGGAAAAGGGCTAGGTCATTATTTTTTGAGACATATTGAGCGTAATTCAATCTTACTTTTTTTAATTCCTGCGGATGCAGATGATATTAAAAAGCAATACGATGTTTTATTAGATGAATTACGTCGATATAATCCTGAAATGCTTGATAAAGAACGTATCATAGCCATTTCTAAATGTGATATGCTAGACGATGAGCTTAAGGCAGAACTTAAAAAAGAACTAGATAAAGAATTACCAATTCCTTATCATTTTATTTCTTCAGTTGCACAGCAAGGTATTACCGAGCTTAAAGACACGCTTTGGAACATGCTAAATAATTAGGCGTTGTTTTGTCAAGATTGATGGTTACTATATAATAACTATATTCAAATGTTATAGACTTTTACTAAATGGAGTTTCCTATTTATTATGGAATAATTTTTGATTATTTTTATCAAAAACCATAACCTATGCGTTTGCTTTCTATTATTGTATTGTTAGTTCTGGTATCATGCGCACCTATCCGTGTTAATTATGATTATGACAGAACAACCAATTTTGAAAACTATAAGACTTACCAGTACTTTGCTGATATGAATACTGGTTTAAGCGAACTGGATACGAATAGATTGTTAGACGCACTAGATGCTAAAATGGCTGAAAAAGGATATAGTATCTCTAAAACTCCAGATTTTTTCATTGATATAAAAAGCAGATCATATCAAGAAGCTCCCAAAAGTACGGTTGGTATAGGAATGGGTGGCACAAGCGGTAATATGGGCGGAGGCGTATCAGTAGGAATTCCGGTAGGTCAAGGAAATGTTAATAGAGAAATAACGATTGATTTTGTGGATCATGGTAAGAAACAACTCTTTTGGCAAGCAATTAGCGAATCTAGTTTTAACCCTGATGCTACACCAGAAATAAGAAATAATATGATTAATGCCATAGTAGGTAAAGTGCTATCTCAGTATCCTCCAGAGCAAGATAAATAACTATATTTTTAAAATGCTAGTGTAATGTATACTAATATAATTAGATCATTTTGTAGTTTTACTAAAAACAGAAACTATGAATGGTAAAGTTGCATTAATCACAGGAGGATCAAAAGGTATTGGTTATGGTATTGCAAAGTCTTTATTAGAACAAGGTGTTAACGTTGCTGTTACTAGTAGAAGCGAAGACAGCGCTAATGAAACTGCTTCGAAATTGAATGGGTTGGGTTTTGCTGGAAAAGCTATAGGAATTACTGTTGATGTTCGTAATTATGAAAGCCAACAAAGAGGAGTAGAACTTGTGTTAGAACGTTTTAAACACCTCGATATTGTAATTGCTAATGCTGGCTTAGGTTATTTTGCAAGTATTGAAGATTTATCTGTTAAGCAATGGCAAGATACCATTGATACGAATCTAACAGGTGTATTCTATACTATTAAGGCAGCCGTTGAAGCCTTAAAACAAACCAAAGGATATTTCATCACTATTTCTAGTTTAGCAGGAACAAATTTCTTTGCAAAGGGATCAGCTTACAATGCAAGTAAATTTGGACTTACTGGGTTTACACAATCAGTTATGTTAGATTTAAGACAGTATGGGGTTAAGGTGAGTACAATTATGCCTGGTTCTGTATCAACATATTTTAATGGGAATGTTCCAGATGAAAAAGATGCTTGGAAAATTCAAATTGAAGATATTGGTGAATTAGTTGTCGATTTGTTGAAAATGAACCCTAGAACTTTACCAAGTAAAATTGAGGTAAGACCAACAACCCCTCCTAGTAAGTAATTAGTTTTTAACTAAACGTTCACTAGAAATTAATCTGTTTCCTGAATAAATATTTGTTAAATAAACTCCTGTGCTCAAATCACTAATATCAATTTGATTCGTTTGAAAATTTAAAAGAGAAACTGATTTTAGTTTTTTACCGTCTAGAGCAACGATATCTACTTTTATATTTTCGTTATAGTCGCTTTCAACTTTTAAGTTAACAACGGTGTTTGATGGGTTGGGGTATAGAGATATAAAGAAATTGTTAACTTCACTTTCAATATCAAGTACACTTAGAACGTCATAATTGATGGTCCATGTTATTGTATAAATATGAATGTTGTAATGATTGTCTATCCTAAGCGCTGTAGTTTTATCTTCAATACTTGTTGTTAAAATGTTTGTACCTTCTAATAAATCATTTTCAACTAAAGAAACATTGTCTACATTGTTGGCTATCTCTTGAGTATTTAATGTCCAACTGTTTTCTAAAGTATTTGGAATGGTTTTAATTAAATCAAGTTCAAAATCAAGAGGGAAAGTTGGTGTTTCTATGGTAGTGTTATCTGGGATAAAGGAGTTAATGGGGGAAACCAAACTATGTATTTTTTCTATAATTCCTTCTTTACAAACAGAACAAAAAGGATCGCCTAAATAGCGCATTTTACATCTTTGATGAGGTCTATTCCAAGTCGCAGCAGAACCAATACTTCCGTATGGGTAAACCCCAACACCGTTATCGTTTATCCAGTTTTTCCATCGGACGGCACTAGGACTTGTTTCTTGAGTCATATTGATTGATTCCCTTGCGCGAGTATCTCCTGGATAGTATTCATCGTTTAAATCAAAGAGGGAGTGTCCTAATTCATGAATAGCTAATTCATCAGCATAATTTCCAGTAGAAGCCACCGCGTATGCGCCACCTCCCCCTCCATATTCGGAAGTGTTTACCAAAATAATGGCTTGATCATATTCAGGTATATTATTGGCTAAAACACTATAAATAGCAGAAGAGTTATATGTGTAAAGCAATCTGTGGACTCCTGAAGAGTCAAACGAAGAGTCGAAATAAGTATCTGTACTGGCTTGAGGAAAGACAGGTTCTGTTACATCTGTAGCTGTAGCTGGGTGATCTGTTCCACTTTCAACAGAAGGGACTTTTAAAGCATAAACATTGAAATAATCTGCATATTCTTTGAAGGGAGATTGACTAAACAAAGCATTCGAGAAAATCGTTGCATCTTCAATAAATTTAGAGAACTCTGTGGCCTGATAGCCTTCGCTTAATATGACAAGATTAATACGTTTGTTATCATCTCCAGATACTTTAATATTTTCTTTATCGAAAACTTGAGCGGAAACTATTTGGAACGTTAAAAAGACAAGTAAAGTAAACTTCATAATTAATTGACTTGGGTTAAAATAAGGGGTTTGTCGGACGGTTTCTGTTGATAATTAGTAATAGATACGTATTTGGTGTCTGGCAGTAACTGCAATCTAACCGAAAACTCAGTACTATCTAACTCTACATGGGCAATTTTAAATTCTTTAAAGTCATCGACATATTCAAAGTCTTTTGATAGTGGGTTTTTTATTAAAACACTTTGTAAAGGTTTTTGTTTTTTATTGAGTTGATTACATTTTAAATCACCAGGAATACCTTCTTGATTATATGCGTTGATTGTTTTTTTTAGTTTACCATCAGTCTTAATTGTATTAATAAGCTTTACCAACACATGGCCATTGTTTTCATGCTTTATGCTGTAATTTAAAAAAATAATTTTTGGAGTATTTTCAACCGTTTGTTTATTCTCCGCGGGGTTCTTTGTACTGCTACAAGAATAAGACGGACAAATAATTACAAAAGAAATTAATGTAGTTAAATTAATAAGGCTTTTTTGTATAGCGTATTTTTTCAATGAGATTACGATTTAGGTGCAATAAATAATAACTTTGTAAAGTTAATAATTTAAATTTTCATAATTACTGCACCTTAATCCTAATACCTTCACTATGGCTACTAAATTCGGGAGCGTACATACTTTGAATCGTAGTAATACCATTACTCATATTACCAGCGTTATTAATTCTTAAGTCGTACTCAAAAACATAAACGCCTTTTGGTAGATAATCAAAAAAGAAGTTTGTTGAAGCATCTTTAGTACTTTCATAATAACCTAAACCATCTTGCCACTTGTATTTGGATAAAACATTTACAGGCTCAAGTCCAGAGGCGCGCATATCTTTCATATGAATGAATTCCATATTTCTGTCACTTTTTAATTCTATCCGAACTCGCACTAAATCACCGACCCTTAAATTGGTGCCTGATGTGATTTCTGAAATTTCTTCGCCAGTATCAGTATTCCTTTTAAGGAATAACTTTTTCTTTAAGCTTAAAGGAGTTTTAGCAGAAGTAATGTTGTCCAAATCTTCAAAATACTGCCAGTATAAACTTCCCCAAGCTATACCATTTCCTTTTTTTGTGAGTTTTACTTCTCCCATTTCTGGTTTAATTTCAGAAATATTCCAAGACGTTTTATAATAACCTGTTCCAGCTTCTACCTTTATATTTTCTAGTTTTTTAGGTTCTATTTTTTGTCCGCCTAAAAATACTTCAACCATATCATTTATGCTCAACCAATCGCTGCCTTGTAATAATAAAGCATACACAGCCTCGGTAGTTGCTTTAGTTGTTTTCCATCGGTTAGTTTGTTTATTTTTGAGTAGCCAAATTTTAAGGTTGTCAATTGTTTCGGTGTCGTTTTCTATTTCTCCAAACGCTTCAATTAATAAAGCTTGTGTTTCAATTGGAGCCTGATACCAATACCACGAATTGGCATTAGCTTTCCAGTACATGCCTAATTCTTCTGAAGTGATGCTCGTTTCTTTTAACGATTTTATAATTTTTGAAGCCGTTTTAGAATCCTTGTTTCTATGAGATATCAGAGCCATCAATCCTTTAGAATATAAGGAGCGACTTAACCAATAGGTCTGAATTTGAGTTTGATAATATTTAATAATACCTTCTACTTCTTTTGATTTTTTCACCTCTGTAAAAAAGCTTCGCATGTATAAATAATGCAATTGTGTATAGCTTAAATGGTCTTTGTTTAAATCAACGTCTTTATTATATTTTCTAATGTCTTTGTATTCTTTTATAAATTTTGAATCAAGATATTTGATAGCGTTTTCAGTCATTTTTGAATTTTGATCTGAAACAACATTAAGCCGTTTTAAATGCCCAAAACCAGTAATAATATGTTGTGTAATATATCTGTTTTCGCGCCCACCTTTAAACCAAGACCATGCTCCAGAACTCATTTGGTTATTTTTAAGCTTGTTAATGGCCGATTGTAATTCGTTATTCATTTTATTCAAATCGAATAATAAAGCCATACGTCTTTTCTGTTCAGTTTCGCTTTCAGCATCACGAAGCCATGGTGTTTCTTGAATAAGAATAGATTTTAATTCTTCATTTTTTTCAAGATTACTTACTAAAGCGTCTTGAGATTTCCATTGATTAAATACCTCTTGAATTCTGGGGTTTGAATTTGCTATATGACTTGCTAAAGCATTGGCATAATACCTTGAAAATGTTTGCTCATTGCATTCGTGAGGATATTCTATTAAATAGGGCAGTGCCTGTACTGCATACCAAGCTGGATTGGAAGTCATTTCCAAGGTTAACTTGTGGTGTTTTAAAGTTGTTGAGCTATTGTTTTTTAGCTTATCTAAAGTGAAGGTTTTAGTTTCATCGCTTTTAATCCACATAGGTAATGTTTCTGTAACTAACATGCGATTACTTAAAACTGGTAAAGCATTTTGCTCACCATCACTATATTCTCCAGATTTGGCAATTATTTTATACTGAACGGCTTGAACATCTTCAGGAATTGATAAACTCCAAGATACTTGAGTATTGCCTTTTGCATCAATAGAAAACGTTTTGTTGTTTTCAGAATTACCAAGATTTGTGTCAATAGTATTTCCTGAAATAGCATCTGATAAAAGCAAAATAGCGTCACCAGATAATTGTTTATCTGTTAAATTTGCAATTTTTGTACTAATTGTAATTTGATCACCTTCTCTTAAAAATCGTGGTGCGTTGGGTATAACCATCAATTCTTTTTGAGTTACCGTAGTTAAATTTAGAGTAGCACTTTCTAAAGTTTTGGTGTGTGCTAATAACTGCAACTTCCATTGGGTTAAAGCTTCAGGTGTTGTAAAACTGAAACTTACATTACCCTCATTATCTGTTTTTAAGTTTGGAAAGAAAAAGGCGGTTTCTTTAAGGTTTTCACGAATTTTGATATTGTCGAATTCCAGTTTTTCTTGAGAATTAATTGCGTCTTCGGTAACAGTTACAGCGCTTCCAGTCAATTCTTTTTTCTTCATAGTCCCATAACCAATTACGACAACTTCGTCTAAGTCGTCTTCGACATTAAGTACTACACTTTCTTCAACTTCCCTATCCATTTCCATAATTGGAACACCTGCAACTCTGTCACTTTGCGTTCTTGGTATGCTGGAGTACCCTCTAATCATAATGTCTTGCCTTCCAAAATTAAATCCAAACCAATTCCATTGATCATAATATTGATGTGGATAGCTTAACCTTGAATGCTTATTATAAACTCTAAACTTTTGTGTTCCAAAACTTTGGTGTGCTGCATTACGACTTTGAGAAGAATATATAAAAGTTTGAACTGGGTTGAAGCTCCATTGATGGGATTTAAATTGATCTAAGGAGGCATCGTACATACTTGCTAATAGTTCGGCACTTACTTTTTCACCTTGAGGACCTTTAATTTTAAATTGCCAAGTTTCATCAGTTCCCGGTTGTAGTTTATCTCTAAAAGTTAAAGTTTCAATATTTAAATTAGTTTTTGGGTATGGGACCGAAATATTTAGCGTGCCTGATTGGTAACTATTAAAAGCTGCATAGCTATAGTGTATAGCGAATCCACCTAAATCATTTGGCTGCACAGGTATGTTTATAACCTGCTTATTTCCTTTTAAGACAATAGTTTCTGTTTTAACAATTCTTTTGTTTTTCTCAATGGAGAGGGTTACAGTTATATTTTCAGCCGAAGACCCTAAAGTCAGTTTAGCAACATTACCAATAGTATAAGAGGGTTTATCAGTTGAAATAGTAAACAATTTATTATCGGAGGGCACTTTATCTGCATCACTAAATACAGTTGTTTTTATTTCATCCTTTACAAGTTGGTCAAATTTATCTTTACTTTCTAAAGTAATAAGATAGGTGCCAGATTTCCACTTTTTTATTTTACCAAGTTTGATGTTTTTAGATGTTTCTGTGTTAAAAGGCTTTTCTAAAATAAGTTTCCCTCTTCCTTCCGGGTTTTTGTCGCTATGGGTATCATGAGGGAATAAAGTTTTAAAATCTTTTTCAGAAATATCTTGATAATCTGGAGCAGGCCATGGACGTGTTCTTAAAACACGTTCAGGTGATTTTAGTTTATAGATTTTTATGGTTCCCTTAGCAGGCACAAACTCACCGTTTAGGTTTTTAGTATCAACCGTAATGAAATGTTTTTTTTTAGTTTTATCAATACGCTCATTTATACTCATCTTAGCAGAAAGCGCATGATAGCCAACATTAACTATTGTTGTAGTGCTTCTAGTTTCTCCGTTTAGGTCGGTGACATCAGCAGTTACTTCGTAATGGAATATAGGTAAGCTGTTTTTATCTATATTTTGATCTGGAATCGCTTTGAACGTGATTTCAAATTCACCTTTGTCGTTTGTTATACTTTGTCCATGAGTGATTTCTTGAGGGTTAGAGTTGGACCAAGGGCGATACCAAAAATACCACTCTGGATATTCAACTTTACGATGTACACGATATATCACTTTGGCATAAGAAATATTACTTCCCGCATAGGCTATTGCGTTTCCTTTCAGCGTTATGGAATCATTAATTTTATAGGTGTTTGTAATCGGGTTGAATTTAGATTTAAATTTAGGGCGTTTGTATTCTTCAACAGAGAAATAGTGTTCCGAGAATAAATCTTTATCCCCTGATTCTGCGTCAAATTCAATACGGTATTGTCCATTTAAACCAGAATTTGGTAAAATGAATTCACCAGAAACTGATCCAAATTCATTTGTTATTAATTCAAGTTCTTTTATTTCTTCATTATTGATGTTATATAAAACAGCATATACTTTTTCGTTAGCAACAATTTTGGATTTAGCTTTTTCAGTTTGAATAGCAATGCCTTTGAAGTAAACTGTTTGTCCGGGTCTGTAAATACTACGGTCTGTAAATAAAAATGACTTATAGTTAACAGTTTCTTCAGTATCGCTGTAAAAACGGTTCAAGTAGAAATCACCAAAATAGGCCTTGTCTGCATTTGTCTTAACTTCAAGATTTATATTTCTATACCATTCATTAGTCTTTTCTAGCCTTATTTCCCCTAGAGTATTCGTAGTGTAATTTTTAGATATGTTGTTTTGGTTATTCCTATTGGTGCATGTTAGTTTAACAGATGTGTTGGCTATAGGAGCACCATTATTTCTGTTTATAACCTGAAAAACTTTGTAATCTTCAGTGTCTGTTTCTACAAG
This sequence comes from uncultured Algibacter sp., assembly GCF_947495925.1. GTDB lineage: Bacteria > Bacteroidota > Bacteroidia > Flavobacteriales > Flavobacteriaceae > Algibacter_E. The sequence goes on along the minus strand of NZ_CANMAU010000001.1, from coordinate 71,983 downwards.
AGCCATATTGGTAACTTGAATTTTTGAAAACGCAAAAGTGCTGGAATCGTTCATATTGGTAGTAGCTACTATTAAATACCTTCCGTTATTGAGTTTTGGTAGAAGTACTTCTGTAGTATGTGTTTGATAATCCTTTTCGTTTCTTAAAGGAGTACTCCAAGATTTTTGAGCATATAAGCCTGAAATAAACGTACGTTGTTCTTCTCTTTGGTAGATTTTATTAAACTTTTTAAACTGTTTTTCAGAAAGCTTATGAATGTTAAATTGGAGCGTTTCTATATTTTTATACTCAACCAATAACCTTGCATCCTGCTGAATTGGTAGAAACTCTTCAGTGGTAATTTGAAGTGTTTGTTGTTCAATTTGCACTTTCAAAATGTTACATTTCTCTGCACCTTTACTTTTTGGAAATTTTGCAATAACTTGATTGCAGATGTCGATAGCTTCTTTTACTTTCCAACGGTATTCCTCTTTTGTTGTGGGTTGATATTGTTTGCTTTGATTATAGTAAACCGATGCAATTTCAAAATTGTATAACGCAGAAACTTCGTGTGTTTTTAATCGTTCCTTTTCACTTTTTAAAGCTTTTAGAAGAATGTTTTGTTTGTCATTAAAAGAGGCATGCCGATTTACAAATTGCAAACGCTTAATATTCACATCAGCCAAAGCCAAAAAAGATTCATCTTTTAAATGAAATTGAATTAAATTTTGATAAATTTTAAGGGCATTAAGTTGTAAAGACATCGAATCTTTTGATTCTATTCTTAATATTGAAAAGCTTTCTGGATCAGCCAAAAAATCAGGATCATTAATCTCAAATTTATAGGCTGGTTTAGTAATATGTGTTTCATTAGTTTTATAAAACTCTAAAGCGGTATGATTTAAAAAATCAAATAAAGTTGGTCTGTAAATTTTAGAGTTTTTTTGCTCATTAAGTAATACATTAAATTTTTCTAAAGGTTCTAATTGTAAAAGTAATCCGTTTGCTAAAGACTTTTGGTAATGCAAATGAATTTCATCAAAAAGTGTTTGTAAATCCCAAGTTCTAAAATCCTTATTATCTACTTTTTCAGAAGTTTTAGTACGATTGTAAAACTTCCATCGGTTTTGTTGGAAATATTGCCAATATAAATTCGCTAAAACACTTTCTAAAACATTTTTTGTTGGAAACGTACTAAGCTCAATTTGTTTCTTAAAATCATTTATAATTTTAAGTTGTGCATCTTCTTCTAAAACCAAGGCATACTTGCTTTTAAATAGCATGGTTTTAATAAGTTGTGGCGAGTTTTTATCTTTTATAGCTTGTTTTTTAATAGACTCAACAATTTTTAAAGCGGAAGTTGGTAAGCCTTTAATTTCAAATTGCTCAACTTTACTCCATAAGTCATCATAACAAGGATTTTGGGCTTGGGAAAAGTGAGCAAGAAGTATAATCATTAATAATATTGTGCGTTTCATAGTTTAAGTTTGTCTCTAAATTACTTTCAAAAGGGATGCCAAAAAATCACAACTGAGTAAACCATATGTTTGATTGAGTGAAGTTAGTTATTTTATCAATTAAATAGGGGTATAATAAGGTACCATTGTTGTGTGTGAAATAATTATAGTATATAAAATAGCATTTCAAATAAACTATCAATGATTGATTTTAAAAAAAAATGAAAGTTTATTTTTGCACCACCAACTTTAATGTTATGAAAAAAATAATCTTTCTTTTTCTATGCCCATTTTTAGTGTTTTGTCAAACCAGTTTTGATGGTGTTGAATCCCTTTTTGAAAATAAACAATATGGAAAAGCCGAAGTTTTTCTGTCCGAATTCATAAATAAAAATCCAGATAACTTAAAAGCTATAGAGTTATTAGGTGACGCCTATGGGCATCAAAAAAAATGGGACAAAGCTATAGATGTTTATGAATTATTAGTGAAAGCTGATGACAACAATGCGAATTACCATTATAAATATGGAGGTGTTTTAGGTATGAAAGCCTTGGAAAACAAATTAAAAGCGATTGGATTTATTGGGGACATCAAGTATTCTTTTGAAAAAGCAGCAGAATTAGATAAAAACCATATTGATACACGTTGGGCTTTGGTAGAGCTGTATATGGAATTACCTAGTTTTGTTGGAGGGAGTATGAAAAAATCTATGAAGTATGCTCAAGAGTTGGAGAATTTGTCAAAGGTTGATGGCTATTTAGCTAAAGGTTATATTTATGAGTATGATGATGAACCAGAGTTAGCTGAGAAGTATTATAAAATGGCGATTACAGAAGGCGGGTCTTTAACTTGTTATGACAAGCTTACCAAACTTTACGAAAGTGAAAATAAGCCTAAAGAAGCCATAAAAAATATTGAATCTGCCAACAAAAAGCATCAACGTAACGCTTTGCATTATCAAATAGGTAAGGTGGCTGCGGAGTATAATGTAGAACTTCATAAAGGTGAAAAGTGTTTACATATTTATATTAAAAACTATTCTGCCGAAGATGGTGTTCCAAAGGCTTGGGCTTATTACAGGTTGGCTCAAATACAGACACATAGAAAATATAAAGCACAGGCTTTGAAGTATATTAACTTAGCTATTACTGAGCTTCCTAGCATTAAACTATTTAAAAAACAAAAGGTGGAAATTTTAGCTTTATGATATTTAAGCGTTACCACAAGGGTCGGGCTTTGCAATACAATCTTTTTTGTTATAAAGTTTTAGTTAGCTTATTCTGCGAGTGTGCATTTTAGGAGTAAAGGTCTCATGCGGATTTATATATACAAAAAAGGATTTTCGTTTCAATCCCTAACGCAAAAACTTGAGATATTGTCATCATCTTTATCCGTTCAATTCATATATTTACTTATTCTTAAAAGAGGCTTTAAAAAGAAGCCGAAAGCGTATATAAAGATTATAATTCATGAATGTACATTTTATTGCTATTGGTGGTGCAGCAATGCATAATTTAGCTTTGGCTTTACATAATAAAGGGTATCAAGTAACCGGAAGTGACGATACCATTTTTGAACCATCAAAATCCAGATTAGCTGCTAAAGGGCTGTTGCCTAAAAATTTTGGATGGTTTCCAGAAAAAATCACTGAGAGTTTAGATGCTATTGTATTAGGAATGCATGCAAAAGAAGATAATCCAGAGTTACTTAAAGCGCAGGAACTTGGTCTTAAAATTTACAGTTATCCAGAGTTCTTGTATGAGCAGTCAAAGCATAAAACAAGAGTTGTTATTGGAGGAAGTCATGGAAAAACAACAATTACCTCAATGATTCTCCATGTAATGCATTATCATGATAGGGACGTAGATTATATGGTGGGCGCTCAGTTAGAAGGTTTTGATGTTATGGTAAAGCTAACTGAAGATAATGATTTTATCGTTTTAGAAGGTGATGAGTACTTAAGTTCTCCAATTGATAGACGCCCAAAATTCCATTTATATAAACCCAATATTGCATTGTTGAGTGGTATTGCTTGGGATCATATTAACGTGTTTCCCACTTATGAGAACTATGTAGAGCAATTTAGCATTTTTGTAGACTCTATTGTAAAGGGGGGAAGTATTAATTATAATGAAGAAGATCTTGAGGTGAAGCGTGTGGTTGAGACTAGCGAAAATACGATTCGAAAAATTGCGTATGGAACACCAGAATATACTGTTGAAGATGGGCAGACTTTAATTGAATCTCCTGAAGGACCTCTACCTATTGAAGTGTTTGGGAAACATAACCTGAATAATTTAGCGGGTGCCAAGTGGATTTGCCAACATATGGGCATTGACGAAGATGATTTTTTTGAAGCTATCTCAACATTTAAAGGTGCAAGTAAACGTTTAGAGAAAATTGCAGAAGGCAAAACGGGTGTTGCTTATAAAGATTTTGCTCACTCACCAAGTAAGGTAGAAGCCACTACTCAGGCGGTTAAAGAGCAATATGAGAACAGAACTTTGGTAGCCTGTTTAGAATTGCACACATATAGCAGTTTAAATGCGCAATTTTTAAAAGAATACAAAGGGGCGTTAGATGCTGCCGATGTGGCTGTTGTTTTTTATTCTCCGCATGCCGTTGAAATTAAGAAATTAGAAGAAGTTACACACGAGCAAATAGCAGATGCATTTGAGCGGGACGATTTAATTATTTATACAAACCCTGATGATTTTAAGGATTTTCTTTTCAAACAAAGCTTTGATAACAAAGCTTTGCTTTTAATGAGTTCTGGTAATTATGGAGGATTGGACTTCGATGAGGTTAAAAATTTAATTAACTAGTCTTCTTTACTCTTACGAGTGTCTTTAATATAAATATCCTGTTGAGGGAACGGTATATCTATGCCGTGTTCTTTGAACTTGTTATACACGGCAATAGAAACATCACTTTTAGCTTGAAGACCAACTTCAAAATGCACCCAAAAACGTAATCTGAAATTTAAAGAACTACTACCAAAATCACTAAATAAGGCTACTGGGCCAGGGTCAGCCATAGTTTCTTTGTATTCTTTGGCACAATTGAGTAAAATTTCTAATACTTTATTGGGGTCTGAGTCATAAGTAGTTCCTACCAAAATTTCAACACGCTTAATGTTGTTTGAAAGCGTCCAGTTAATCAAGTCATTAGACACTAGATTATTATTAGGAACCACAACATCGGCACCATCAAAAGTACTAATGCTTGAAGAGCGTACACCTATTTTGTTTACGTTTCCTAATAAATTATTTACTTCTATAGTGTCACCTGGTAATATGGGTCTTTCAAAAATTAAAATAATACCAGAAACAAAGTTTGAAATTATGTTTTGTAATCCAAATCCAATACCAAGTCCTAGTGCTCCAGCCATTAAATTAAATTTACTCAAATCTATACCTAATGAGGATAAAGCAAAAACAATCCCAAAGGCTAATATTAAATATCGTAATACTAATGAAATGGCACTCGGGACACCTTTTGGGAGTTTTAAAAATTGTAATGCACCTTCATCGCCGTCTATTATAAAGCTTATGAAACTGGTTGCTAAAAAAGAACCTGTTAGAATGAATAGAAAAGATAAAATATCACCTATGGTAAATGAGATGCTACCTATAATGTATGGTTCAGTCAGAAAATTGTCAAAAAAATCAATAATGGTACTAAACTGATCTAGTATATTAAGAAAGAAAAGTACCCAAAGAATGAAGACACCATATTGAATGACTTTTAAAATTTTCTTTTCAATAATATCTTTCTGCGTTGTATTGATACGATTCTTTGGTCCAAAATGCCTATGTACTAGCGCTAAAGCACTGCCCTCCAAAATTCTTAGTGTAGCATAAAACACAATAGAAATGGCACTACCATGCGTGCAAAATTTTAATGAAATATCAGCAAGGTTTGTGTATCCTAAGATGTTTGAAACTATCGAGGTAATACCAAGAACATAAATAAGAGGAGTAAGTCTTACAAAAAACACCCCCATTTTTTTAAACGGTAGCTTCCTTGTATGGATGTATGGTCTAGTAAAATGAAAAAGGGTTAGTATTACAAGAAGCGCACCAACTATTAAATAGGCACGATACTGATAAGACTCAAACCAAACATAAGTTTTAATAGAATTAAAAACATAAAAAAAGATGATTACATATATAATATTTCTAAATTTCCCTGCCAGGCTTTTATATACAATTGGAACGGTAAGAATTAGTATGAGCAAAGAGATTATATTGTCGAGTAACTGAGGTGCATTCGTGAAATAAAACTTAGCAATTATTAAACAGACATAGGTTATAGATACCCAAGTGTTATGATAAATGAGCTCCAACGATTTTTTTAAGAATGCGTTACTTTCATCATATTTATATAAATCAATTCCTTTTTTTAGATATCGAAATAATGCAATAATTAGAAGTACTATAACAATGTATAAATAGATTAAGTGTTCAAATGTTTTAAAAAAATCAATAGTGTTTTTAAACTTAATAAGACCTGATTCTTCGCTTCCTGTAGGAAGTTCAATTTTAGTTTTATCCATAGAGGTTTTCCAAATTGGGGCATGTCTACGATAAAAGATACCATAGATTTCGGAACTTTTTAAGTTTTCTAATTCGTCTATAATGTTATTCGTTATAGATATCTGATAATTTATTTTCGATTCAAGACTGAGGTATTTATTGTTTTCAGTATTGAAAGCGGTTTTAACTTTTTTAAAACTTTGCCAAGTAGCACCTATGTCTTTTATAATTTCCTTTGGTACACCTTCTGTTTTGGCTTTTTCATAGGTAAGTTTCCATGTCTCCTCATAATATTGGGCATCTTTAAGAATTCTTGCATTGCGCTGAATATTATCATTTACTGAGGTTTGCCAGACATTTAAGTAATCATTAAATCGATACCATTTATTAAGTAGGTTATTTATTTTTTGTTTGTTAGGGTTTGCCTTTAAAAATAATTTGGCCTCTTTTTGTTTTGTAGCGATTAGTGTTTTTTGAAAAGGAAAAAGAGAATCAATTTTTTTAATTGATTTTTTAGGCTTTATTCGGGTTTCAAAATTCTTTAAGTTCTCATTCGCAATTTGTATTTCTCTAACAACCTCTAATACAGGTATAGCTTTTGGCTTTGTTACTGTTGTCGAATCAGTAAAGAGTTTTGTTTCACCGCTTTGAGCAATACAGACAAATTGGGATAAAATCAAAAAAGAGGCTAAAAATATTCTTGAAAATGCTTTTATCATATTGATTTGAATATAAGTTAGTAACAAGTATAGACTATATAAGGTTTTTAAGAAATGGTTCAATATCTTTTTGGTTATTTGCAATAAGGGCTTCTTTAGCTACGATTATATCTTTTTTAGGTTTATCTTGTGACAATTTAAATTTCCCTTCCCAATTCATTATAGTTATTTCAAACATACTAATATATTCTATATATTTTGCCATGCTTGAGTTGTCACTATTCAAGATGAATTTGTTTTCTGGCCCTTCCAAAAATGCAGTCATGTCAATTAAAGACTGTTTTAAGAGTGACTTGTTTTTAATCGTTTTTACGCTACCTTTTAAATGTACTTTAATATAATTCCATGTTGGTAATCGACTTTTTTCAAATAGGCTAGGTGAAATATAACTATCTGGTCCAGAAAAAACAACCGTAATGGGTTCGTTATTATTTAATAGTTGAGTTTGTGGGTTGTGTTTATCAATGTGTCCAATAAGTTTCCCTTCTTCATTATAGATTAGAGGGAGATGGGTTATAAAGGGGACATTGTTCTTAGTCGAAATAATGGTAGCTAAAGGATATGCCTTTATAACTTCAATTATTTGAGTTATGTTATCTGACTGATGGTATTTAGGTGGATATTTCAAAACTTTTCTATTGTTTGTGAAAATTACAATATTTATATTTATCAAATGCAAGAAAAACCAGAGTCCTTTTCAATTAAAAATTGGAGTCAAGATGATCAACCTAGAGAAAAATTACTACATAAAGGGAAAGCGGTATTAAGTGATGCCGAATTAGTTGCGATTTTAATCGGTTCTGGTAATAAAGAAGAAAGCGCTGTGGCTTTATGTAAGCGTATTTTGGTAAGTACAAATAACAACCTCAATGAATTAGGTAAACGTTCTGTTAAACAGCTTATGGGGTTTAAGGGAATAGGAGAGGCAAAGGCTATAAGTATTGTGGCTGCTTTGGAGTTAGGAAGGAGGAGAAGGGCAGAAGATGTTTTGGAGAAAACGAAAATTACTTCCAGTAGTTCAGTTTTTGAGATGATGCACCCCGTTCTCGGTGATTTACAACATGAAGAATTTTGGATTATTTATTTGAATAATTCAAACAAGGTGCTTCAGAAAAATCAGCTTAGCAAAGGAGGCATAACAGGAACACTTGTTGATGTTAGATTGGTTTTAAAAATGGCTTTAGAAGTTGGGGCTACGGGTTTAATCCTTGTGCATAATCACCCTTCAGGAACATTAAAGCCCAGTGAAGCCGATAAGCAAATTACTCAAAAGCTTAAAGTGGCTGCTATAAGTATGGACATAAAAGTACTTGATCATTTAATTATAACCGAGAAAGCATATTTTAGTTTTGCTGATAAAATCCTATTGTAATGCTTTTAGTTTATACACATAAAAAATCACCTAGATTAAATTATATTTTCAAACATATTTGTACCAGAGTACTTGGTGTAAAGGTTGGTTTTACTGCTAAAATTGAAGAATTTATAGCACATGATGGCTTGAAAATGTCATACGCTAAACAACAACTAGGGAATGAGTTTTTTATAAAAAGTCACGACATATTGTTTGAGCAAGGTTTAAGTGATGTAGAGATTAACGTTCATAAATGGGATGAGACTAAGTGTTTCTTTTATGTTGGAGAAAAGAGCTCTATGCCTTTTGATATTTTTTCTGCAGCATTCTATATGTTATCTAGATATGAGGAATATATGCCTCATGTAAAGGATGAATATGGACGTTTTACAGCAAAAGAAAGCTCAGCTTTTAAAGAAGGCTTTTTGAAACAACCTGTTGTTGATATTTGGGCTTACAAGTTTAAAGAAGCGTTACAAAAACAATTTCCAGAGTTTGAATTCCCTCAAAGACAATACAACGTTGTTCCTATTATTGATGTACCAAGCCCGTATAATTATAAGTTGAAGGGATTGATGCGGTCTTTTGGAGGTATATTTCTTGATTTATTTAGATTGAGAATTAAAAACTTGTATTTTAGGTTTGCGGTCTTGCTTGGCTTTAAACATGACCCAGATGATACATTTAAATATATTATAAATAGGCAGAAAGTGTCTAAGTTTAAATTTCTTTTGTTTTTTTTAATTGGAGATTATTCTACTTATGATAAAGGCATAAACCCGAATAAGAAAAAGTATGTTTCACTTATTAAGCATGTTGCAGACTATTGTAAAGTAGGTCTTAAAATTTCTTTTCTTGCGATTGAAGACGAGGCTATTCTAAAAAAAGAGAAAATTAAAATTGAAGACATATTGAATACGAATTTAAGAGCCTCACGACAGTCTTTCTCAAAGCTTAATTTACCAGATTCGTATAGAAACCTTATTTCATTAGAAATTCAGGAAGATTATACCATGGGTTATGTAAATCAGATTGGATTTAGAGCTGGATCATGTACACCTTTTTTGTTTTACGATTTAGATTATGAGGTGCAAACTCCATTAGTGGTATTTCCATATCAGGTTATGGATAATGCCTTATTAATGCACAAATCACTTCTTGATAAGAAGAAAGTTATGAATGAAATAATAGAGGCGGTTAAAAAAGTTAATGGTACTTTTATTCCTCTTTTTCATAATTACACTTTCAACGATGATGTTAGATGGAAGGGGTTTAAAGAATTATTTAATATAATTATAGATTCTGCTAATGAAGCTTAAAAATATAAAAGATGTTTTTTTTGACTTAGATCATACACTTTGGGATTTCGATAAAAATTCTGCTCTAGCTTTTGAAAAGATTTTTAAAATAAATAATTTAGAAATACCTCTACAAGAGTTTATTTCTCACTACGAACCTATTAATCTTAAATATTGGAAACTTTATAGGGAAGAACAAATAGGAAAAGAAGAGTTACGATTTGTTCGACTCAATGAAACGTTTCAAGCTATTGATTTTAAAATAGATGAACATATAATTTATAAGCTTTCAGATGATTATATAAATCACTTAACCTCCTTTAATTATTTGTTTGATAATACGTGCGATGTTCTTGATTATTTGAGTTTGAACTATAATTTGCATATCATTACGAATGGTTTTGATGAGGTGCAACATAAAAAATTAGTTCTGTCAAATATTATTAAGTATTTTAAAACAGTAACTAATTCTGAAATGGTTGGTGTTAAAAAACCTAATCCTAAGATATTTAATTATGCTATAGAAAGCGCATACGCAAACGTAAATGAAAGCGTTATGATTGGAGATAGTTATGAAGCTGATATTTTAGGTGCTAAAAACATAGGAATGGATGTCATTCTTTTTGATGCTAAAGGTATTGGAATTGATAAAGATGTCAAACAAATAAATGAGCTCACTAAATTGAAATTTTATTTGTAATCTTCATAAAATATTTAAAGATTCTTTATGATAAGAAAAGCCCTGAGTAAGATAATCTATGTTTTGTATATTTTAATAATATTCGGTTCTTGTGCTAAAGATGTGGACTTTGAACAAGCTAGGGACTATGTGTTTACTCCAGTAATAGAATCAAGTCTGGTGTTTTTTGACGAACCAGCTCCATCATTTTTGGACTCGGGTGTCGAAATTGAAATTATTCAAGACTTTGTTTTCATTGAATTTTTTGATGATGATTTTATTTTAGATAATTTAGTTAAGGCGGAGTTTGATTTTGAAACTATAAATTCTATAAATAGAAGATTTGAATTACGTGTAGATATGCTCGATGTAGCCAATCAATTGCAACATACATTTACAGTTATTCAAGAGGCTTCTCAAACAGGAGAAGATGTACTTTCATCACATATTGAAACATTTGAAGATGATTCCCTCCAAGCTCTTAAAAACACGAGTTTCATTTTATTTACTTACAGGTTATTACCCGGGCCTACTATAAATGAGGATACCCCTGGCTCCATTCAATTAAAATCAAAAGCTGTTTTTTATTTTGAAATTGAAGATGCATTATGAAAATTAGAAGCACTTTAATACTATTTTTATTATGGTTTGTTTCTTTTTCTCAGAACAAACAAATCGTTTATGGGTTTTTAGAAATCCCTCAATCTTTAATACTTAATCCTGGGGGTAAGGTTGGTAATAAAGGCTATATTGGGGTGCCACTACTATCTCATATTCATGTTAATGGTGGAACTACTGGGGCAACGGTATATGATGTTTTTGCCAATGATGGTGTTAATTTCAACACCAAACTTCGTAATGCAGTTAATAGCATGAATGATAATGATTATATAAGTTTTAATCAACAATTGGATCTGTTTTCCGCAGGGTTTGCCTTTGGAAGTAGCTATGAAAAAAATGAATATCTCAGTTTTGGGTTGTATCAGGAATTAGATATGATTAATTATTTTCCGCAAGATTATGCCATTTTAGCTCTAGAAGGTAATCAGAATAATATAAATAAGGTGTTCGATTTGAGTGATTTTAGCCTAAGTGCTGAAGTTATATCTGTTTTTCATATGGGTTATAATAAGAAAGTAAACAGCAAACTTAATTACGGCTTTAGAGGAAAAATTTATTCAAGTATAGTTAATGTAAATTCAACTAGAAATAAAGGCAGGTTTGTTACTGTGCCTGGCAATGATAATGTTTATGATCATATTTTTGATTTAAACCTTAAACTGAGAACGTCAGGAATAGCTAGTTTAGATGATGATCAAAATTCAGATTCGGAGGGCGCAATAAAAACAATTGCTAACCGGGTATTATTTGGAGGTAACCTTGGATTAGGGTTTGATGTTGGGTTTAGTTATAACATAACCAAACAATGGACAGTAGATGGTAGTTTGTTAGATATTGGTTTTATTCACCACAGTAAAGATGTTGAAAATCATGAACTCAAAGGGGATTATGTATTTGAAGGAATTAATCCAATTTTTCCAGAATCTAACGGTAGTGAAACGGCAGATGATTATTGGAGTGAAATTGAAGAGGACTTTGAAGAGTTATTTAATATTGACGTTACTAATAAAAGCTATACAACCTGGAGGCCAATTAAGCTGAATGCATCCTTAAACTATGCGTTCGGCGAAAAAAAAGAAGAGGACTGTAATTGCATCAAGGAGGAGTTAGGTTATTTAAACGCTACAGGGGTTCAATTATATGCTGTTAATAGACCAAGACGACCCCAATTAGCATTAACAACTTATTATTATAGATATCTGTTTAAAGGATTAAGATTAAAAGCAACTTACACTATAGATTCATACTCTTTTTATAATTTGGGCATTGGGTTGTCAGCGCATATTGGAAGAATGAATTTTTATGCAATGGCAGATAATTTTATCCAATATAAAAACATATATGATGCAGAAGGAGTATCTTTACAACTAGGGTTTAACTATATTTTTAAAAAAAATGAGAACTAAATTTTTTTCTTCACTAATTACATGTATTCTAATCTCTTCTGTCTTTGCTCAAAAAAGTATTAACAATTATAAATATGTGATTGTTCCTAATAAGTATGATTTTTTGAAAGAGAATGATCAATATCAATTGAATTCCCTAACTCAATTTCTATTTGAGAAGTACGGTTTTGAAGCTATTATGGAAGGAACTGATTATCCCGAAGATTTGAATTTTAATAGGTGTTTAGCATTAGATTCTGATGTTATTAAGGATTCAAGCATGTTTACAACTAAGTTAAAAGTTGTACTTAAGGATTGTAATGGTAAGCTAGTTTATGAGTCGGTACTAGGAATAAGTAGGGAAAAAGAATTTAAAATAGCTTATAATAAAGCGCTGCGTGAAGCTTTTAAGTCTTTTGAAACTGTTAATTATTCGTATAGACCAGATGATGGTGTCATAGGCTTAGGTGCTACGGCAGTTGTAAAAAGTGAGTCAGAGGAAATCAAGCAATTAAAACAACAGATTCAAGAATTGGAAAGTGAAAAAGAGGTTGGAGCTAGTAAAGTTAGTGAGAATTCATCTAATGCTTCATTAGCTGTTCCTGCGGTTGTGGCAACAACGGCTGTGGTAGCTAAAGAAACTCCAAAGCCTGTTAATGAAACCGTGGAGGAAAATTCGAAGAAAGTCTTAGATAGTGTGCTGTATGCTCAAAAAATTGAAAATGGATATCAGCTAGTTGATAGTTCACCAAAGGTGGTTTATAAAGTAAAAAAAACAAACCTTGAAAATGTGTTTTTAGTAGAAGGTAAAAGTGCTGTAGTTTTTAAGATAGGTGATGATTGGGTGGTTGAGTATTATGAAAACAATGTGTTAAAACAAAAAACTTTAAATATTAAGTTTTAAGGCTGATTTAAGATATTGTTTTGTAGTTAGAGTAGTGTTTTAGATATTCTCGGCTAATTCAAATCTGAAATAAATTGAAGGTAAGAGATTAAACGTTCAGTAATTATATTTGTCTTTCCAACGTTGCTTTAAAAACTCTCGGTGTGCATTTTCTCTAGAATTGTTTCCTGGCTCATAAAACTTTGTGTTTTTTATTTCATCTGGTAGAAATTCCTGATCTGCAAAATTGTTGTTGTAGTTATGAGCATATTTATAATTGTCACCATACCCTAGTTCTTTCATGAGTTTAGTGGGGGCATTTCGTATTTCAAGAGGCACACTTAAATCTCCAGTTTCTCGAACTAATTTTTGTGCATTACCAATAGCCATATAAGAGGCATTGCTTTTAGGTGAGCAAGCCAAATATGTTGCACATTGACTCAGTATAATTCTTGATTCTGGATATCCAATTGTGGAAACTGCTTGAAACGTGTTATTAGCAATTACTAAGGCCGTAGGGTTTGCATTACCTATATCTTCGCTCGCCGAGATTAACAATCTGCGGGCTATAAATTTAACATCTTCGCCGCCTTCTATCATGCGTGCCAACCAATAAACGGCTCCATTAGGATCGCTACCACGAATAGATTTTATAAATGCAGAAATAATATCATAATGTTGGTCTCCTGTTTTGTCATAACGAACGGTATTATTCTGAACTTTTTGAAGTACAACTGCATTCGTAATTTCAATTACTTCACTATCAAAGGTGTTGACAATGAGTTCGAATATGTTAAGCAATTTTCTGGCATCTCCTCCTGATATTTTTAGTAATGCAGCAGTTTCCTTGAGAGTGATTTTTTTTCTGGACAGTAGGTCATCAGTGGTGATTGCTCTTTTTAATAGGGTTTCTAGATCTTGTTTATTAAAAGCATTGAGTATGTAGACTTGACAGCGCGATAAAAGAGCCGGTATAACTTCAAAACTTGGGTTTTCAGTGGTGGCTCCTATTAAAGTAATCCAACCTTTTTCCACCGCTTGTAAAAGTGAATCCTGTTGAGATTTACTAAATCTATGAATCTCATCTATAAACAAAATAGGGTTTTTGGTGGTAAATAAGCCACCACTTTGTTTGGCTTTTTCAATAACGTCTCTAATATCTTTTACCCCTGAATTTATAGCACTTAAGGAATAAAAAGGACGTTGAGACTCTGTTGCTATAATATTAGCCAAAGTAGTTTTACCAGTTCCTGGAGGACCCCAGAATATCATTGATGGAATTAAGCCATGCTGAATATGTTGGGTTAATGAACCATTTTTACCTATCAAATGATTCTGACTGACATAGTCTTTCAGGTTTTTTGGTCTAAGGCGTTCGGCTAAAGGTTCATTGGCATTCATAACTGTAAAATTAATGTAATTTATTTAAGTTTTTAGGGCTACATTTCAGAAAAATATGGTACTCCTTCTAGTACTATTTCTTTTCGTGAAAAATAAAAGGATTTCAAACAAGCTATTTTATCACTTACCCTCAATGTCTGACAATTTAGCATTTAAGTTTATGTTGGTTAAGAATTTGTTATATTTAATTTAATGGATAATAGCAGTCAATTTAGGTTTTCAACAGGAGTGGTGGCTTACCCTGTTTTCTTTGTGCTTATTATTTGGTTGGTATTTTGGTTTGAAGTGCGTTTTGGTTATAACTTTGGTAAATACGGAATTTACCCTCATACATTAGAAGGCCTAAGAGGAATTATGGTAAGTCCCTTTTTTCATGGTGATATAGAGCATATTTATCATAATACGATGCCATTATTAGTGCTCTCAATGGCATTGTTTTATTTTTACAGGCCTATTGCCTGGAAAGTTATCTTGCTTGGTATTCTGTTTTCTGGTTTTTTTACATGGTGTATTGGCAGACCATCGTATCATATCGGTGCTAGTGGCCTTATTTATGTTTTGGTTAGTTTCACTTTTTTTAAGGGTGTTTTTGCTAAATATTATAGGCTTATTGCATTATCTCTTGTAGTGGTTTTTATGTATGGCAGTATGATTTGGTATACATTACCTATTGAAAAAGGAATTTCTTGGGAGGGTCATCTTTCAGGATTAATTACAGGGTTGGTATTCGCTTTGTTTTTTAGAAAGGAAATTGCAAAACCTAAGAAATATGTTTGGGAACAAGAAAACTATAATGAAGAGGATGATCCGTTCCTAAAACATTTTGATGAAAATGGGAATTTTATAGAAAATATAGAGGAAGACAAGGAGTCTTCAGTAGTTAATTATACCTACAAAGAAAATAAATCAGATTAACGCCTTTGCCTTACCACTTCATATAAAAAAGCACCACAAGCTACAGATACATTCAAAGATTCAATCTCACCAAGTAATGGGAGTTTTGCTCTTGCATCCGAAACTTTAATGATAGATGGGTTAATTCCGCGGCCTTCAGAACCCATAACAATAGCGCAAGGCTCGGTAAATGACACATCGTAAATAGTGTTGGTCGTTTTTTCTGTAGCAGAAATAACTTTGATACCTGATGCTTGCATGAAAAATACAGCATCTTTTATGTGGTCAACTTTGCAAATGGGAATTTTAAATACTGCTCCGGCACTTGTTTTTATAGTGTCTCCATTAACAGGAGCTCCACCTTTTTTTTGCACAATAATACCATCAACGCCTGTGCATTCGGCAGTTCTAATAATGGCACCAAAATTTCTAACATCGCTTAATTGATCTAATAGTAGAAATAATGGCGTTTTACCAGATTCTATAACATTCATAACTAAATTCTCCATGTCAAAAAATTCAATAGGAGATATTTGAGCAACTGCCCCTTGGTGATTTTTGTTAGTTAGGCGGTTTAATTTTTCAATAGGCACATAAGACTTGTTAATGGATTTTTTGTTTACCAAGGATTCAAGTTCTGAAAATAGATCGCCTTTTAGCCCCTTTTGAAGAAATACTTTATCTATGGTTTTTCCTGAATTAACGGCCTCAATAATGGCTCTTATTCCGAATATTTGTGTTTGATTTTCCATTGGGGTAAAGGTAGTAAATCAATTTTAAGAAGAAGATTGTCCGATAAATAGTTTAACTTTTTACTCTTAATAATTGATTAGAGTTTTATTTAATCAAATAAAAAAAACCACTTTCTTATAGAAAGTGGTTTTTAGTATTGTAAATTTCTACTCTTTTAATTGAAAGTAGGAAGATTTGAATCATCTGTTCTTGCTGGTACAGTACTAATATCGTAATGAGGAACAACCCCAGTTGGATCAGCATTTACACCCCCAAAAGTATATAATTCCTCTTCAATTACCTGTAATTCTGTTGCAGGTACTGGGAAGTGTCTGAAAGTTCCAACTTGTAATTGATTGGTTCTTCTTCTATCAAAGAATCCAGTTCCGCAACCTGAATTGAATAGTTCTACATAACGCTCGTAAAAAATGGCGTCCATGATTTCAGTCTTAGATGCACTTGCAGCTAAAGGAGGCAAATTACCTCTAGTTACCCTAGAACTTTCATTAACAGTAGTAACTGCATCTCCAAGTTGATCTAATCTAGCTTGCGCTTCAGCTAACAATAATCTATTGTCTTCAAGCATAAAGGATTTGAGTTGTTTAGAATCTACGCCATCAGAAAAATTATCACCATTTTTATAACGCATGTTAATATAGTGAGAGAAATGAAACTGACCTCTATCTGGAAAGAAGACAATGTTTTCTCTAAATTCAAAATCCTTGCCTTCTCCAACTCTGGCATCATCGGTAGTCATTTCTGGGTTCTCTAAAACATCACCTGCAGTTGCTGGATAGAATTCTGGTTGACTAGGATCTAGCAAATTAACTACTCTCATGTCTAATCTACCTCCAAAAGTTCCAAAACCATTTGGCGATTCGCTAAAAACAAAAACATTACTCCACCAAATTACACCATTATCTCCTGTTGGTCCAAAGTCTTCCGTTATTCCATTTTGAGTAAGTGTTTTTATCGTGTTCCAGTCAATAGCATTAGTTTCATCCATAAATCTTGCTGATTGAACAATGAATCTAGCTTTAAAAGAATTACACATTTTGATTAACCCAGCGCTATTAGGCGTCATACCATTGATAAAGTTGTCAGTTAGCGTAAAATCATTACTTGACGCTATAGTTATTGCCGCATCTAAGTCTGCTACGGCTTGAGCAATTAATTCTTGATAAGTAACAAATGGCAATTTTTGCGAAATATCAGTATTCTCATCAACAATGAATCCTTTTTCAAAAAGTAATCCTAAGTAACCGTATGCTATACCCCTTAAAAAATGAGCAGAGGCCTTAACTTGAGGTGTTCTATCTACATCGTTTTCAATCCATTCAATACCGTCATTATTTATGGCACCCAAAACATCATTTGCAGAAGATATAGAAGCATAATTACCTTGCCATGGCTGCTCCACAACATTGGCGTCTGCCCAAGAAGCAGCGTTAAGCATTGGGTTTCTTGGTTCCCACGATAAAGACCGCATTCCATAGTTACCCCAAGAAGCAGTACCATGATCAGCGGCAACACATAGAGCTGCGTATGTATCTCTATTATTAGCTTGCCACCAGGTTGTGTAACCACCACCTACAACTGCATTTAAATCTGCACCTACAGCTACTACTTGCTGTCTATCTGGATTGTTAAGGTTTTTAACCGCATCCATGTCATCAGCACATGATATAAACATAAGTACAAAACTCATGTATACAATATTATTAAATTTTAATATTTTCATTTTGTTTTTTTTTAAAAGTTTAATTGCACAGAAAAGCTATACGATCTAGTAGTAGGATAAGGAAAGTTATCCACTTTAAATACATTAGGGTCACCACCAGGGGTATTCGCGTCATTACCAAGACCATTAGTATCTCTACTTGTTAAGTCCGATCTAGATGCTTCAGCTTGATTTGTAATTTCCGGATCGAAACCACTATAGTCTGACCAAGTGATTAGGTTTCTACCAATAAAACCTAGTCTAACACTCTCAATGAATTTACCAACGTTACCCATTTGGTCACCGTTAAGCGTGTAATAAAGAGAAAGTTCCCTAAGTTTAACAAACGAACCATCTTCTATAAAACCAGAACTTGGGTTACCAGTATTGTAAAGACCTGCGTAAAAGGCTGCTGGAGTCTGTGAATTTGCAGAAACTGCATGCCTTGTATCACGATATAACCATTGGTTAGTTCTATTATAAATATCACCACCTTGTTTCCAGTCGAAAAGGGAGTAAAATGCCCAATTCTTATATTTCAGAGAGGTGTTTATACCCATTCTAAAGTCTGGAGTAATATCACCAATTACGAAAAAGGCATTACCTTCATCATCAACTCGGGCAACAGGTGTTGATCCAGTTCCTGCATCAACCACATAACCTTCACCATTTACGACATAATCACTAGGATTAAGACCTGCTGGCAAATCTGATAAAGATCTAATAAAATCCGTACCATACATAATACCAAAGTTTTGACCTTCTTCTACTCTAAAGAAAGTTGTGTTCTGAGTTCCTGGTCCCGTTAGGTATGAAGGAACATCTAGGCGTGTGATTTTTTGTTTAGATTTATCCCAAACGATTCCTAAATTCCATGAGAAATTCTCATTTCTAATAATATCATAGTTTAAAGAAGCTTCAAGAGTTGTACCTTCTATTTCTCCAGCATTTCTCCACTGAGAACCAAAGCCTGTAGCTGCAGATAATGGAACATTAAGAATTTGATCGTCTGTTACTGCTCTCACATAATTAAATTCAAAATTAAAACGATCTAAGAAGTCAACATTAATACCTAATTCTAGTTCACCTGTTTTAGCAGGTTTTAATTGATTATTACCAATAGTTGATTTAGTTGCTGCTCCATTTCTTAATGTAAAAGTTTCAAATCTCATTTCATAAGTTGGTCTAATACCAGCTGTACCATATGATGCTCTTAATTTTAATTCTTGAATACCTGGGATTTCAAAATCTTCAGTTAACCTGTAAGCAAAACTCGTTCTAAAATAATTCGCCCATCTAGTGTCGGGGCCGAATAAAGAAGATCCTTCACGTCTTACAACCCCACTAAATATATATTTCTTTTTATAATCAATATCTGCAATGGCAAAATAACTATCAGATATAATGGTTTGAGCTTCTGAAGCTAAAGCTGGTCTATCTTTGATATTGTCTAATGAACGAATACCAGAGACAGCTAAATTATAACCTTCGGCATTATTAAATGAACTATTATATCTTTCATTTAAGTAACTTAATCTAAAGTTTAAATTAAAAGCGTCATCCTCACCAAAAGCTTGAGAGAATAATGCATTAAACCTAATATTTTGTGCACGACCGTTGAAATTAGATCTTTGGATAAAACCTATATCCTTAGCTTGTCCATCAGGGCTGTCAGACAAATAACCTTTTGGTATATAGTTTTCAAAGGCGTTGTTTTCGTAATCATAAGAATAAGAACCATTTAAGGTTAGCCATGGCATAATTTTATAGTCTAAAGCTACATTACCTAAAACTCTATTTCTTCTTTCTTGTCTGTCATTATTAGCTAATTGATAAAGTGGGTTTCTGTTATTCCCATCAATAGTGTCAAAGTCATAATTGTAAGGCGAGCCATCTTCTTCATTAGGAGCAAGCATATCATGTATTGGTTCTGACATTAAGGTAGCAAAAAGAACATTCGCAGTGGATCCAGAATTAATCCCAGCATCTCTTCTTGAGTTACCATAAAAAAGAGATGTTTTTAAGTTCAATTTTTCAGATAATTTACTATCTAAGTTTAATCTGAAGTTGTCTCTTCTGTAATTATCAACCTCCTTGAAAATTCCTTCATCATCCAGTCTTGAATAAGAGAATAAATATCTCACACTTTCACTACCTCCATTCACAGAGGCAAAATGCGAATTGAATTGACCTGTTTGAAAGACTCTATCTTGATTATCATACAAGGGACTGCCTGCTGGATAAGGATTATCTGCAAATCCATCTGGATCAAGTTGTCTTGAGCCTGTAGATAAATCAAAATCGGAACCATCAGGAAGCATTAAGAACTTATGCGTGTTTGCTAAATCATATTCAGCATTCACATTTCTCCAACCAATTTCAGATCTATATGTAACATTTACTTTATCCCCATATTTACCGCGTTTAGAAAATATTTGGATCACACCATTTGCCGCTCTAGACCCGTATAATGAGGCTCCAGCTGCACCTTTGGCAACCTCAATACGATCGATATCTTCCGTATTGATATCTGCTAAGCCTCCCTCTAAGATAACACCATCTAAGATAATCAAAGGGTTTTGACCAGTTGCTAATGAATTGGCTGTTCTTAATTGGATGTTCACGTCACTACCTGGTTGTCCACCAGAAGGAGAAACGGAAACACCTGAAATTTTACCTTGAAGGGCTTGGCCTGCATTTGGTTGTGGAACATTATCCAGAAGCTCATTGTTCACTTGTCCTAAAGCAAAACTTAATTCCTTAATTGATTTTCCTGATGCACTACCAGTAATAACAACCTCCTCTAAGGACTCCGCGTCTTCAGTCAATGTTACGTTGAGTGTGCTTGACGATCCAACAACAACCTCCTGAGTTGAATAACCAACAAAACTATAAACTAGAGTATCTCCAGAATTAGCTTGAATAGAATAGTTACCATCAAAATCTGTTGAGGTACCATTTGTTGTACCCTTAACTAAAACAGTAGTTCCTGGCAATGGTAAACCTGATCCATCCGAAACTGTTCCTGAAATAGTTTTTTCTTGTGCAAACGTTATTTGCACGACAAACGCTAGTAGTAGCGTTAGAATTCCACTAAACTTTGTTTTCATTTTATAATTATTTGAATTAGTCAATGCCAAAAATCATAATAAAAAGTTAATAAAACAATAAATAATGGTTAAAATTTACCAATTTGTGCAAAATCGTTGAAAAATTGTAAGCTAAAACTAAAATTTTGAAGTTAAACTTAAATGAACTTTTGAGTTTGATAGCTTAAATGAAACATCTTCACTTTTGCCATTTGCATAATTGAATCGGAATAATCCTGCTTTGGTTAAAAGTCCAAAACCAAAGCCATAACCAAAGAGTTTTTGATTAGAATTGATTATTTGGTTTTCAAAGTATGCCGCGTCTATTATGGTGTGCACATAAATAGAATTGGAAATTTGGTAACGATATTCTGTATTAATAACACCATAGAGTGTCGCATAAAGACTGTTTTCTTCAAATCCCCTAATGGAATTAATTCCTCCAAACCTCAATAATTCATTTTCAAAGTATGAATCTGAAATCAAACTAGCGCCATTCACTCTAAAAAAGAAACTATTCTTTAAATTAAGATTAAAGATTTTATTGGCATCCAATAATAGTTGTGTTTGTTGTTCTGAAGAACTAACACTCGTTCTTTCTCCGAATCCTGTTTCTATGAAAGCTCTGGAATTTATTGGAAAAAGTATGTTGCGATTTTGAGGTTCTATAAATTGATAGGCAAATGTAAAGTATTGAGTTTTATAGTCTGTTATTGATGATACGATGTCTTCGGATAAAAGATTGTTTGATTCTGAGGTAATAACACCACCAAAAATCTTATGTTTGGAATTAATTTGATAATGGAGTTTTGCAGATTGATTTGTAGTTGTAAATGATGAATCTCTTCTAAAGATGCGTAATTGAAGATCAACTCCTATGGGGGATTTAAATAGGTAGGGCAGTGAAACATCGGCTTCAAATGTTTGTTGGTCGTTTTCATCACTCTTATATAATAAGTGGAAAGATTCTCCGAAATTTAAATTATTGATAAGATTTAAATTCAAATAACCATCAAATTGTAGTTTATTAGTTTCTTCATTTGTACCAAAACCTAGAAAACCATCAAAGGCATTACTCTTTGATTTTTCAAGATAAAGAAACAATGTGGTGGAATCTTTAGTGAATAATACTTCAGGAGATTTTAGTTCATTGGCAAAATTTAAACTATTGAGTTCTGCCGTTTTCTTTCTAATAGCTTCTAAATTAAATTCTTGCTTTCGTTTAATTTTTAAATAGTGTCTTAAATATGAACGCGGAAACTTCTCATAACCTTTAATAACTATTTTATCGGTTGTTCTTTTGTTGTTATTCTTACTAAGAATCAAATCGGCTTTTAAGAAATTAGATTTATCATCTTTTCTAAAATTGTCGAGCTTCAATTTTGAGAAAGGTTGTCCGTTTTGCGATATTTCATTATTAATAAAAGTTAATGCGTTTTCAACATCAGAAATATTAAGAATAAAGTAATTGTCTTGAACATCTTTAGAAATAAAATTTAAGTGATCCTTTTTTATATCTGTTTTACTATAATATATATGTATACTGCTGAATTGTTTTTTTAGGTGTATTTGGGCGTGAAAGCTACTGTCGTTTTTCTTTTTTATGGCGAGCAACTTATTTTCTATATAGCCAATGGTTCTGAGAGTGTTTTGAATAGAATCTATTTCTGATTGTATAGAGATAAAGTTAATATGGCTTTTTGAATAATTTAAGGAGTCTAATATTTTGGTTTCTCCTTTGGAATATCCGTCAATTTTTAAATGCAAAGTTTGACCTAATCCTTTTGAAAGGAAACTTAGAAATATTATTAGGATTAAAAGGGAAGGTTTTTGCAATTTTTAAAAGCTATTTTTTCTGTAAATCTAACGGAAAATCTAAGCTTATAATATAGGTGTAGAAGTAATTTTTACTTTCTATTGAAAATTAATGATTTAGGGTTTGAATTTCAAATTTTAATTTCTACATTTGCACCCCTCTTAGAAGAGGATAATAAAATTTATATTAATATATATGCCAACAATTTCGCAATTAGTAAGAAAAGGAAGAGCCAAAATAACCAAGAAGAGTAAATCGGCTGCTTTAGATTCTTGTCCGCAAAGACGTGGTGTGTGTACTCGTGTTTACACAACAACTCCTAAAAAACCTAACTCAGCAATGCGTAAGGTAGCAAGGGTTCGTTTAACAAACGGAAACGAGGTTAATGCATACATCGGTGGTGAAGGACATAATTTACAAGAGCACTCGATAGTATTGGTTAGAGGTGGAAGGGTAAAAGATTTGCCAGGAGTTAGATATCACATTGTACGTGGTGCTTTAGACACAGCAGGTGTTTCAGGTAGAACGCAACGTAGATCTAAGTATGGTGCTAAACGCCCTAAAAAGTAATTAAAACTTTAAGAAGAAGACATGAGAAAAAGAGCAGCAAAAAAGAGACCGCTTTTACCAGATCCACGTTTTAACGATCAGTTAGTAACTCGTTTCGTTAACATGATGATGTGGGATGGAAAGAAGTCTATCGCTTTTAAAGTATTCTACGATGCAATTGATATTGTAGATTCGAAAAAAACAGACGAAGAAAAAACAGCTTTAGAGATCTGGAAAGATGCGTTATCAAATGTGATGCCTCACGTAGAAGTACGTAGTCGTCGTGTTGGTGGTGCAACATTCCAAATTCCAATGCAGATTCGTCCGGATAGAAAAGTATCAACAGCTATGAAATGGTTGATTGGTTATTCTAGAAAACGTAATGAAAAATCTATGGCCTTACGTCTGGCTTCGGAAATTTTAGCTGCGGCTAAAGAAGAAGGAGCGGCTGTTAAGAAAAGAGTTGATACTCATAAAATGGCTGAAGCAAACAAAGCGTTCTCTCACTTTAGATTTTAATAGGACATGGCAAGAGATTTAAAATTCACTAGAAATATAGGTATTGCTGCACATATTGATGCAGGAAAAACTACTACTACAGAGCGTATTCTTTATTATACAGGTGTGTCTCATAAAATTGGAGAAGTGCATGATGGTGCTGCTACAATGGACTGGATGGAGCAAGAGCAAGAAAGGGGTATTACAATTACTTCTGCTGCTACAACCTGTGAGTGGAAGTTTCCAATTGAAAATGGACAACCAACTCCTGATACTAAAGGGTATCACTTTAATATAATTGATACTCCAGGGCACGTTGATTTTACTGTAGAGGTAAATCGTTCTTTACGTGTGCTTGACGGGTTAGTATTCTTGTTTAGTGCAGTTGATGGTGTTGAGCCGCAATCTGAAACTAACTGGAGACTTGCAGATAACTATAAAGTGCCTCGTATCGGTTTTGTTAATAAAATGGACCGTCAAGGGTCAAACTTTTTAGGTGTTTGTCAGCAGGTAAAAGATATGTTGAAGTCTAACGCTGTGCCAATTGTTTTAAACATTGGTGATGAGATGGACTTTAAAGGGATTATTGATTTAGTTAAGAATCGTGCTATAGTGTGGCATGATGAAACTCAAGGGGCGACTTTTGATGTGATCGATATTCCAGAAGATATGAAAGAAGAAGCGCGTAAGTATCGTGCACTTTTAATTGAAGAAGTTGCAACTTACGATGAGAATCTTTTAGAAAAATTCATGGAAGATGAAGATTCTATTACAGAAGAAGAAGTGCATGCTGCGCTTAGAGCTGCTGTAATGGATATGGCTATCATTCCAATGATTTGTGGTTCTGCATTTAAAAATAAAGGGGTTCAATTTTTATTAGATGCTGTTTGTCGTTACTTACCATCTCCTACAGATAGAGATAACATTGTAGGTACCGATCCAAGAACAGGAGAGGAAGCGATACGTAAGCCAGATGTTAAAGATCCATTTTCGGCTTTAGCGTTTAAAATTGCTACAGATCCTTTTGTAGGTCGTTTAGCATTCTTTAGAGCATACTCGGGTCGTTTAGATGCTGGTTCCTACATCTTGAATAACCGTTCTGGTAAAAAAGAACGTATTTCTCGTATCTATCAAATGCACTCTAATAAGCAAAATGCTATCGATTATATTGAAGCAGGAGATATAGGTGCTGCTGTTGGATTTAAAGACATTAAGACTGGTGATACTATGTCTGATGAAAAGAATCCTATTGTATTAGAATCTATGGACTTCCCTGATCCAGTAATTGGTATAGCGGTTGAGCCTAAAACAAAAGCAGATGTTGATAAATTAGGGATGTCTTTAGCTAAATTAGCAGAAGAGGATCCGACATTTACTGCTAGAACTGATGAAGCTTCAGGACAGACTATTATTTCTGGAATGGGTGAGCTTCACTTAGATATTATTGTTGACCGTCTTAAACGTGAGTTTAAGGTTGAAGTAAATCAAGGTCAACCACAAGTTGAGTACAAAGAAGCAATTACTCAAGCTGCTGATCATAGAGAGGTTTATAAAAAACAATCTGGTGGTCGTGGTAAATTTGCTGATATTGTATTTACAATCGAGCCAGCTGAAGAAGGTGCTACAGGACTTCAGTTTGAATCTATAATTAAAGGTGGTAACGTTCCCAAAGAATTTATCCCTTCAATTGAAAAAGGATTTAAAATGGCAATGGTTAACGGACCATTGGCAGGTTACGAAGTTGATGCTATGAAAGTAACATTGAAAGACGGATCTTACCATGATGTAGATTCTGATCAATTATCTTTTGAATTAGCTGCGAAACTTGGATTTAAAAACTCTGCAAAAGCTGCAAAAGCAGTGATTATGGAACCTATCATGAAACTTGAGGTAATTACTCCTGAAGAAAATATGGGTGATATTGTAGGTGATTTAAATAGACGTCGTGGACAAGTAAGTGATATGGGAGATAGAGCTGGTGCAAAAACAGTTAAAGCTACTGTGCCATTATCTGAAATGTTTGGATATGTTACAACATTAAGAACATTATCGTCTGGTCGTGCAACGTCAACAATGGAATTTTCTCACTATGCTGAAACGCCTTCAAATATTTCTGAAGAAGTTATCAAAGCAGCTAAAGGTGTAGAAGCTTAAAATCTAAGAAAATGAGTCAAAAAATCAGAATAAAATTAAAATCTTACGATCATAACTTGGTAGATAAGTCTGCTGATAAGATTGTAAAAACAGTAAAAAGTACTGGTGCTGTGGTAACTGGGCCAATTCCATTACCAACACACAAGAAAATTTTCACTGTATTACGTTCTCCTCACGTAAACAAGAAATCAAGAGAGCAGTTTCAATTGTCGTCTTACAAGAGATTATTGGATATCTACTCGTCATCATCAAAAACTATTGATGCCTTGATGAAACTAGAGTTACCAAGTGGTGTTGAAGTAGAGATTAAAGTATAGTTTGCCTTTCCTTCGAAAGGAGGAATTTAAACATGTCCCACCGATGCGGTCGCGGGAAAAACGGAAAAATACAATTCAAGGCTGAAATGTATTTCGGCCTTGAATTTTAAATAGCAAATAGTAATAAATTAAATAAATAATTATGTCTGGGTTAATTGGAAAAAAAATCGGTATGACCAGCATCTTTGATGAAAACGGGAAGAATATTCCTTGTACAGTAATTGAAGCTGGGCCATGCGTAGTTACCCAAGTCAGAACTGAGGAAGTTGATGGTTATTCAGCTGTTCAATTAGGTTTCGATGACGCGACAGAGAAAAGCGCTACTAAAGCAGACTTAGGTCATGCTAAAAAAGCGGGTACTTCTGTAAAACGCAAAGTTGTTGAATTCAAAGGTTTTGATGAGGGGTACAAATTAGGAGATGCTATCACTGTAGAACACTTCAACGAAGGAGAATTTGTTGATGTAGCAGGAACATCTAAAGGTAAAGGATTTCAAGGTGTTGTAAAGCGTCATGGTTTCGGTGGTGTAGGTCAAGCTACGCACGGTCAACATAACCGTTTAAGAGCACCAGGATCTATTGGAGCAGCATCTTATCCTGCGCGTGTTTTCAAAGGAATGAAAATGGCAGGAAGAATGGGTGGAGATACAGTTAAAGTTCAAAATTTAAGAGTTTTAAAAGTAGTTACTGAAAAGAATCTACTTGTGGTTAAAGGATGTGTTCCTGGTCACAAAAACGCTTATGTAATTATTAGAAAATAATGAAAGTAGCAGTTTTAGATATAAACGGAAAAGACACAGGTAGAAAGGCAGACCTTTCTAAAGATGTGTTTGCTATTGAGCCTAATAATCACGCAGTTTATTTGGATGTTAAACAATATTTAGCAAACCAAAGGCAAGGAACTCATAAATCTAAAGAGAGAGGGGAGATTTCTGGTTCTACGCGTAAGATTAAAAAGCAAAAAGGAACTGGTACAGCAAGAGCAGGTAGTATTAAGTCTGGTGTATTTAAAGGTGGTGGTCGTATGTTCGGTCCAAGACCAAGAAATTACAACTTCAAGCTTAATAAAAACTTAAAGCGTTTAGCACGTAAATCTGCCTTAAGTATCAAAGCAGGAGAGAAGTCAATTATGGTTTTAGAAGACTTTAATTTTGACGCTCCAAAAACAAAAAACTTTACAGCGGTTTTAAAGGCTTTAGAGCTTGAAAACAAAAAATCTCTGTTTGTGTTGGGTGGGTCAAATAATAACGTATATTTGTCATCGCGCAATTTAAAAGGCTCTGAGGTTATAACTTCTTCAGAATTAAGTACTTACAAGATTTTAAATGCAAATCAAGTAATACTTTTAGAAGGTGCTTTAGAAGGAATTGAAACAAACTTAAGTAAATAAGAAACAGATGAGTATCTTAATTAAACCTATAATCACAGAAAAAGCGACTGCAGATAGCGAGTTAAGAAACTGCTATACTTTCGCGGTGAACACAAAGGCGAACAAGGTAGAAATCAAAAAAGCGGTGGAAGCTGCTTATGGTGTTTCTGTTGAAAAAGTTCGTACTATAAATGTCCGTCCAGATCGTAGTACCAAGTTTACAAAAACTGGTATTCAACATGGTAAAACAAATGCTGTTAAAAAGGCAATTGTACAACTGGCGGAAGGTGAAATGATTGATTTATACAGTAACATGTAATTAGACAAAAATGTCAGTAAGAAAATTAAAACCAATCACACCAGGACAGCGTTTTAGAGTAGTAAATGGTTATGACGCCATTACTACTGATAAGCCGGAAAAGAGTTTACTCGTTCCGAACAAAAGGTCTGGTGGTAGAAACAGTCAAGGAAAAATGACCATGCGCTATATCGGTGGAGGTCATAAGAAAAAGTATCGTATTATCGATTTTAAAAGAGACAAAGCAGGGATTCCTGGTGAAGTTGCTTCTATCCAATACGATCCAAACAGAACAGCTTTTATTGCTTTATTGAATTATCAAGATGGTGAGAAAAGATACATTATTGCACAAAATGGACTTCAAGTAGGGCAAAATGTAGTATCTGGTAAAGAAGGTGTTGCTCCAGAAATTGGAAACGCAATGCCATTAAGTGAAATTCCATTAGGAACAATTATTTCTTGTATTGAGTTGCGTCCAGGTCAAGGAGCTGTTATGGCTCGTAGTGCTGGTGCATTTGCTCAGTTAATGGCAAGAGATGGTAAGTTTGCTACAGTTAAATTACCTTCAGGAGAAACAAGATTGATTCTTGCTAACTGTATGGCTACAATTGGTGTTGTGTCTAACTCAGATCATCAATTATTAGTTGGTGGTAAGGCTGGTAGAACAAGATGGTTAGGAAGACGACCACGTACAAGACCAGTAGTTATGAATCCAGTTGATCATCCGATGGGTGGTGGTGAAGGTAAATCTGCAGGTGGACATCCTCGTTCTAGAAACGGTATTCCGGCTAAAGGTTTCAGGACCCGTTCTAAGACTAAGGCAAGTAATAAATATATTGTAGAACGTAGAAAGAAATAAGACATGGCAAGATCATTAAAAAAAGGACCTTACGTTCATTATAAATTAGAGAGAAAAGTAGCTGCAAATGTTGAATCTAACAAAAAGACAGTAATTAAAACTTGGTCTAGAGCCAGTATGATTACTCCTGATTTTGTTGGGCAAACTATAGCAGTGCACAATGGCCGTCAATTTGTACCAGTATATGTTACTGAAAACATGGTAGGTCATAAGTTAGGAGAATTTTCACCAACACGTTCATTCCGTGGACATGCAGGTGCTAAAAACAAAGGTAAAAAGTAGTAAGCTATGGGAAGTCGTAAAAAACAAATGGCAGACGCTATTAAGGAAGCTAAAAAGCAAGTTGCTTTTGCTAAACTTAATAATTGTCCTACATCACCAAGAAAAATGCGCTTAGTAGCCGATTTAGTAAGAGGCGAAAAGGTAGAGAATGCACTTAATATTTTGAAATTCAACCAAAAAGAAGCATCTGGTCGTTTAGAGAAGTTGTTATTATCAGCTATCGCTAACTGGCAATCTAAGAATGAAGATGCTGATGTTGAATCTGCAGAATTATTTGTAAAAGAGATAAAAGTGGATAGCGGATCTATGTTAAAAAGATTGCGTCCAGCACCTCAAGGTCGTGCACACCGAATTAGAAAACGTTCTAACCATGTAACATTAGTGGTAGGAGCTAATAATAATAACACACAAGCTTAATAAAAGTATGGGACAAAAGACAAATCCAATCGGAAATCGCTTAGGAATTATCAGAGGATGGGAATCTAACTGGTACGGAGGAAACGATTATGGTGATAAACTTGCCGAAGACGATAAGATTAGAAAATACGTTCACGCGCGTTTATCTAAAGCTAGTGTAAGTAGAGTAATCATCGAGAGAACTTTAAAACTTGTAACCGTTACTATCACTACGGCTAGACCTGGTATTATTATCGGAAAAGGCGGTCAAGAGGTAGACAAGTTAAAAGAAGAGCTTAAGAAAATTACTGGAAAAGAAGTTCAGATTAACATCTTCGAGATTAAAAGACCTGAACTTGATGCATTTTTAGTAGGATCTAGTATTGCTCGTCAAATTGAAAACAGAATTTCATACAGACGTGCAATTAAGATGGCTATCGCTGCTACAATGCGTATGAATGCTGAAGGAATTAAAATCCAAATTAGTGGACGTTTAAATGGTGCTGAAATGGCACGTTCTGAGCACTACAAAGAGGGACGTATTCCTTTATCAACCTTTAGAGCCGATATTGATTATGCTTTAGTTGAAGCACATACTACTTATGGTAGATTAGGTGTAAAAGTATGGATCATGAAAGGTGAAGTATATGGTAAAAGAGAACTTTCTCCGCTTGTTGGATTATCTAAGAAGCAAGGAAAAGGTGGAGCCGGAAGAGGTGGAAACAAAGGACCTCGTCGTAGAAAGTAATTTTTTATAAAGTAAAGAAAAATGTTACAGCCTAAAAGAACAAAATTTCGTAAACAACAAAAAGGACGCATGAAAGGTCTCTCTGGAAGAGGGCATCAACTTTCAAATGGTACTTTTGGAATAAAAGCATTAGACGCTACGTTTATTACCGCTCGTCAAATTGAAGCAGCTCGTATTGCCGCTACACGTTACATGAAAAGAGAAGGTCAACTTTGGATTAAAATATTTCCAGACAAGCCTATTACAAAAAAGCCTCTTGAAGTACGTATGGGTAAAGGTAAA
The DNA here is from genome assembly GCF_947495925.1 of uncultured Algibacter sp. Lineage (GTDB taxonomy): Bacteria > Bacteroidota > Bacteroidia > Flavobacteriales > Flavobacteriaceae > Algibacter_E. Next base: position 41,665 of record NZ_CANMAU010000001.1, on the reverse strand, counting down.
GGTGCTGTAGAATTATGGGTAGCTGTATGTAGACCAGGTCGTGTTTTATTTGAAATAGGTGGTGTGCCATTAGACGTTGCAAAAGAAGCATTACGTTTAGCAGCACAAAAACTACCTGTAAAAACTAAGTTTTTAATTGCTCGCGATTACGAAGCATAATAATTTAAGATGATGAAACAATCAGAAATTAAAGAATTATCAGTAGCTGAGTTACAAGAAAAACTTGGTGAAACAAAAAAGAGTTATTCAGACCTAAAATTGGCTCATGCAATATCTCCTTTAGAAAATCCAATTCAATTACGTTCAGTAAGAAGAACTGTAGCTAGAATTGCGACTGAATTAACTAAAAGAGAATTACAATAATTCTGCTGAAAGATGGAAACAAGAAATTTAAGAAAAGAACGTATAGGAGTTGTTACTAGTAACAAAATGCAAAAATCAATTGTTGTTGCAGAGGTTAAAAAAGTAAAGCACCCTATGTATGGTAAGTTTGTGTTAAAAACGAAGAAATACGTTGCACACGACGAAACAAACGATTGTAATATTGGAGATACTGTTAAGATCATGGAAACAAGACCTTTAAGTAAATCTAAATGTTGGAGATTAGTGGAAATTTTAGAAAGAGCTAAATAATTATGGTACAACAAGAATCAAGATTAAAAGTAGCAGATAACACTGGAGCAAAGGAAGTTTTAACTATCCGAGTTCTTGGTGGAACTAAAAGAAGATACGCTTCTGTAGGAGACAAAATTGTTGTTTCTGTAAAAGATGCCACTCCTAATGGAAACATTAAAAAAGGAGCGGTTTCAACGGCAGTTGTTGTGCGCACTAAGAAAGAAGTAAGAAGACCAGACGGATCTTATATAAGATTTGATGATAATGCATGTGTTTTATTAAACCCAACAGGTGAGATGAAAGGTACGCGTGTTTTTGGTCCTGTTGCTAGAGAACTTCGTGATAAGCAATTCATGAAGATTGTATCATTAGCACCAGAAGTGCTTTAATACATTAAAATTAAGATGACAAAGCTTAAAATAAAAACTGGAGATACTGTAAAAGTTATTACTGGAGACCATAAAGGATCTGAAGGTAAAGTACAAAAAGTATTGATAGAAAAGAACAAAGCGATTGTTGAGGGTGTAAACATGGTGAAGAAACATACTAAACCAAGTGCACAAAATCCTCAAGGTGGAATCGTAGAGAAAGAAGCAGCTATTCATATTTCTAACTTATCATTGTTAACTTCAAAAGGAGAAACAACTAGAGTTGGATATAGAATAGAGGATGGAAAAAAAGTAAGATTTTCAACAAAATCTAATGAAGTAATATAGTTATGGCATATTCACCAAGACTTAAAGAAGAGTATAAAAGCAAAGTAATTGCAGCTCTTACAGACGAATTTGGATATAGTAATGTAATGCAGGTTCCTAAGCTTAGTAAGATAGTGATATCTAAAGGTGTTGGAGCAGCAGTTGCAGACAAGAAGTTAATTGACTACGCTGTAGAAGAGTTAACAACTATATCTGGGCAAAAAGCGATATCTACATTATCTAAAAAGGATGTGGCATCTTTTAAATTACGTAAAGGTATGCCAATTGGGGCAAAAGTAACTTTACGTGGAGAAAGAATGTATGAGTTTTTAGATCGTTTAGTAACTTCAGCACTACCACGTGTTAGAGATTTTAACGGAATTAAAGCTACAGGATTTGATGGTAGAGGTAACTATAATTTAGGAGTTACTGAACAAATTATTTTCCCAGAAATAAACATTGATAAAGTGAATAAAATTTCTGGAATGGATATTACATTTGTAACTACTGCCGATACTGATAAAGAAGCAAAATCATTATTAACTGAATTAGGATTACCTTTTCAAAAGAACTAAGTTATGGCTAAAGAATCAATGAAAGCCCGTGAGGTAAAAAGATCTAAAACAGTAGCTAAATATGCAGCTAAACGTAAGGCTTTGAAAGAAGCTGGAGATTATGAAGCATTACAGAAGTTACCTAAAAATGCATCACCTATACGTCAGCATAATAGATGTAAATTAACGGGAAGACCAAAGGGGTATATGAGAACGTTTGGAATTTCTCGTGTAACTTTCAGAGAAATGGCCAATCAAGGTCTTATACCTGGAGTAAAGAAAGCTAGTTGGTAATATTATTTAAATAATCGGGTTTAAGGTTCGAAATAGTTCGAAAACCAAGACCACAAAATCAATTCATTATGTACTCAGATCCAATTGCGGATTTTTTGACAAGAATTAGAAATGCAGTGCGTGCTAACCACAGAGTGGTTGAGATTCCTGCTTCTAATCTTAAAAAAGACATTACTAAAATATTATTCGAACAAGGATATATTTTAAGTTACAAGTTTGATGATTCTACTGTACAAGGAACTATTAAAATAGCTCTTAAGTACAATAAAGAAACAAAAGAACCAGTAATTAAAAAACTTCAAAGAATTAGTACACCAGGTCTACGTAAGTATGCTGGTGCTAATGAGTTACCTAGAATCCTTAACGGTCTTGGTATTGCTATTGTTTCAACTTCTCACGGAGTTATGACAGGTAAACAAGCTAAAAGGGATAACGTAGGTGGAGAAGTTTTATGTTACGTTTACTAATTTTAAAGCCAGAAAGAAATGTCAAGAATAGGAAATAATCCAGTAGCCATTCCAGAAGGTGTAACAGTTGACGTTAAAGATAACGTAGTAACTGTAAAAGGAAAATTAGGAGAGTTAACGCAAAATTACGATTCTATAGAAATTAAAGTTGAAGACGGTAGCGTTTGGGTTACTCGTTCTTCTGATACTAAAGATCAAAAAGCTAAACATGGTTTATACAGATCTTTAATGCACAATATGATTGAAGGTGTATCTAAAGGATGGACTAAGGAATTAGAATTGGTTGGTGTAGGTTATAGAGCATCAAACCAAGGACAAAAATTAGATTTGGCCTTAGGTTTTTCTCATAATATTGTTTTAAACATTGCTCCTGAAGTAAAAGTTGAAACGGTTTCAGAAAAGGGAAAAAATCCATTAGTAAAACTAACATCATTCGATAAACAACTTGTTGGTCAAGTAGCTGCGAAAATCCGCGGATTTAGAAAACCTGAACCTTACAAAGGAAAAGGAATCAAGTTTGTTGGTGAAGAAATAAGAAGAAAAGCAGGTAAATCAGCTTAATAATTAAGTTATGGCATTGACAAAGAACGATAGAAGACTAAGAATAAAAAACAGAATCCGTAAGGTTGTTTCTGGTACAGAAGCAAGACCAAGATTGGCTGTTTATAGAAGTAATAAAGAAATTTATGCTCAATTAGTAGATGACGTTACTGGTAATACTATCAGTGCAGCATCTTCAAGAGATAAAGGTATTAGTGCTGGAAAAGCAACTAAATCTGAAGTAGCTAAATTAGTAGGTAAAGCACTTGCTGAAAAAGCTTTAAAAGCTGGTGTAGAAACAATCTCTTTCGATAGAGGTGGTTATTTATATCACGGTAGAGTTAAACAATTAGCGGAAGGAGCTAGAGAAGCAGGACTAAAATTCTAAGAAATTATGTTTAAAAAATATAAAAGTGCAGAATTAGTAAAACCAGGTGGGTTAGATCTTAAAGATCGTTTAGTTGGTGTACAAAGAGTTACAAAAGTAACTAAAGGTGGTAGAGCATTTGGTTTCTCAGCAATCGTTGTGGTTGGAGATGAAGCTGGTGTTGTAGGACAAGGTTTAGGAAAATCTAAAGATGTAGCTAGTGCGATTGCAAAAGCTGTTGAAGATGCTAAGAAAAACCTTGTTAGAATTCCTATTATTAAAGGAACTTTACCTCATGAGCAAAAAGGTAAATATGGTGGAGCTAGAGTAAATATCATTCCTGCTGCTCCTGGTACAGGTGTAATTGCTGGTGGTGCTGTAAGAACTGTTCTTGAGGCTGTAGGTGTTCATGATGTATTATCTAAATCTCAAGGATCTTCTAACCCTCATAATGTGGTAAAAGCAACTTTTGATGCTTTATTACAGCTAAGAGACGCGAATGCTATTGCTAGAGATAGAGGTATTACACTTGAACAAGTTTTTAACGCTTAATATAGACAGAAATGGCAAAGATTAAAGTAAAGAAAGTTAAAAGCGCAATCAATCGTACGCAAAGACAAAAAAGAACTTTAGAAGCTCTAGGTCTTAAAAAGATTGGTCAAGTAAAAGAGCATGAGGCTACACCAAATATTCTTGGTATGGTTGCTAAAGTTTCACATTTAGTTTCTGTTGAAGAAGCTTAAAAATATAAACTGAAAAATGGATTTAAGTAATTTAAAACCTGCAGAAGGTTCAGTAAAAAGCCAAGGAAAAAGAATAGGTAGAGGGCAAGGTTCTGGTAAAGGTGGTACGGCAACTCGTGGTCACAAAGGAGCTAAGTCTCGTTCTGGTTATTCTAAGAAGCTAGGATTTGAAGGTGGTCAAATGCCACTACAAAGACGTGTACCTAAGTTTGGTTTTACAAATATCAACCGTGTGGAGTATCAAGGTATCAATTTAGATACTCTACAACAATTGGTTGATGATAAGAAAATTAAAGATACCGTAGATTTTGAAATATTGTTTACTAACCGTTTAGCTGGAAAGAATGATCTAGTTAAAATTTTAGGTAGGGGTGAATTAAAAGCAAAATTAAAAGTATCTGCTCATAAATTTACGGCTTCAGCAAAAGCTGCTATTGAAGCTGCAGGTGGAGAAGCTGTAACGATATAAGACTTATTATAAGTATGAAATTTATAGAATCAATAAAGAATGTTTGGAAAATAGAAGAACTAAGAAACAGAATCATAGTAACCTTGAGTCTGTTATTGGTTTACCGTTTTGGTGCGCAGGTCGTTTTACCTGGTATTGATGCGGCTCAATTAGGAGGCTTGGCAGAAAAGACAGACGGTGGTTTGTTAGGTTTGCTTAATGCCTTTACAGGTGGCGCCTTTGCTAATGCTTCGGTTTTCGCTCTAGGTATAATGCCTTACATTTCTGCTTCTATTGTTGTACAATTAATGGGTATAGCTATTCCTTACTTGCAAAAACTTCAAAAAGAAGGTGCTAGTGGGCAAAAGAAAATAAATCAAATTACGCGTTGGTTAACAATAGCTATTTGTTTATTACAAGCTCCTGGATATTTGGCAAGTTTACCAGCATTGGGTATTCCTTCAAGTGCATTTTTATTAGGAACAGGATTTTTATTCTATTTCTCATCAGTAACTATTTTAGTAACAGGATGTATTTTTGCCATGTGGTTAGGTGAGAAAATCACCGATAAAGGTATTGGTAATGGAATTTCCTTATTAATTATGGTTGGTATTATTGCTACTTTACCTCAAGCATTTTTACAAAATGCGGCTACTAGATTAGAAGGTGGTGGAAATGGTGGTTTAATGATGGTATTAATTGAATTTGTAATCTGGTTTGTAATCATTTTAGCCTCTATTATGTTAGTAATGGGAGTTAGAAAGATTGCTGTACAATATGCTAGAAGAACTGCTACTGGTGGTTATGAGAAAAGCGCCATGGCAGGGTCAAGACAATACATTCCGTTGAAGCTTAATGCTTCAGGAGTTATGCCAATTATATTTGCTCAAGCTATTATGTTTGTGCCGAGTTGGATTGGAGGATCTTCATTCTTAAAAGAAACGGCAGCTGGAGCTTGGATGCAAACCAATTATTCGGATATGTTCGGGTTTTGGTACAACATTACATTTGCTTTATTGATTATAGTATTTACATATTTCTATACTGCAATAACAGTTCCTACCAATAAAATGGCGGACGATTTAAAACGTAGTGGTGGTTTTATTCCAGGTATTCGCCCAGGTTCTGAAACTTCTGAATATTTAGATAAAATAATGTCTCAGATAACCTTACCAGGTTCTATATTTTTAGCTCTAGTTGCTGTGTTTCCAGCATTTATTGTTAAGCTTATGGGAGTACAACAAGGATGGGCCTTATTTTTCGGAGGTACTTCGTTATTAATTATGGTTGGAGTTGCAATTGATACTATGCAACAAATAAACTCTTATTTGTTGAATAGACACTATGATGGTTTGATGAAAACAGGTAAAAATAGAAAAGCAGTAGCTTAATTATTATACTATGGCAAAACAAGCAGCAATAGAGCAAGACGGAACAATTATAGAGGCATTATCGAATGCTATGTTTCGTGTTGAATTAGAAAATGGTCACATTGTGACTGCTCATATCTCGGGTAAGATGCGTATGCATTATATTAAATTATTACCAGGGGATAAAGTAAAATTAGAAATGAGTCCTTATGATTTATCTAAGGCTCGAATAACTTATAGATACTAACAAGATGAAAGTAAGAGCATCAGTTAAAAAAAGAAGCGCAGATTGTAAAATTGTGCGTAGAAAAGGCAGACTTTACGTGATAAACAAAAAGAATCCTAGATTTAAACAAAGACAAGGGTAATTATGGCAAGAATTGCAGGTGTAGACATACCAAAAAACAAAAGAGGAGTAATTTCTTTAACTTATATCTACGGAATAGGTAGAAGTAGAGCTCAAGAAATTTTAGCAACAGCTAAAGTTGATGAAAGTACTAAAGTTCAAGACTGGACGGATGATGAGATTAGCGGAATTCGTGAAGCTGTAGGAGCTTTTACTATCGAAGGTGAATTACGTTCTGAAACACAATTAAACATTAAGCGATTGATGGATATTGGATGTTACAGAGGAATTCGTCACAGATCTGGTTTACCATTAAGAGGTCAACGTACTAAAAACAACTCTAGAACCAGAAAAGGTAGAAGAAAAACTGTTGCTAACAAGAAGAAAGCATAATTAATAACAATTAATTTAGTCTTTAGTCTTTAGACGTTGGAAGGAATCTGTTTGAAATTACGGTTTAGGATTCTAGCGACTATCACTAATACTAAGCACTAGAAAATATGGCAAAGACAAGCACAAAAAAACGTAAAGTAATTGTTGATTCTGTTGGAGAGGCGCATGTAACAGCTTCTTTCAATAATATCATTATTTCGCTTACTAATAAAAAAGGAGACGTAATTTCATGGTCTTCTGCTGGTAAGATGGGATTCAGAGGTTCAAAGAAAAATACGCCTTACGCTGCTCAATTGGCTGCTGAAGATGCTGCAGCTGTGGCATCAGAAGCTGGATTGAAAAAAGTAAAGGTTTATGTTAAAGGGCCTGGAAATGGTAGAGAATCTGCTATTCGTTCTATTCACAATGCGGGAATTGAAGTAACAGAAATTATTGATGTTACGCCATTACCACATAATGGATGTCGTCCACCAAAAAGAAGAAGAGTTTAATCGCCTTTAAGATAGCGCGATTAGAATAATGCAAAGCAAGAATTAATATCATCTGTTATATAGATGGTATTAATTTTTTGTATAAATTTGCAAACTGAAAAAAATAACAAGTATTAACGAGAGATCAACGATTATCGAAGGATAAGATTAAGACCTTAATTCATAATCACTCTCAAAACAAATTTAAAATGGCAAGATATACTGGTCCTAAAACTAAAATAGCTCGTAAATTTGGCGAGGCTATCTTCGGAGAAGATAAATCTTTCGAAAAAAGAAATTACCCTCCAGGTCAACATGGTAACAACAGAAGACGTGGAAAAAAATCTGAATATGCAATTCAACTTCAAGAGAAGCAAAAAGCTAAGTATACATATGGTATCTTAGAGCGTCAATTTAGAGGTTTATTTAAAAAAGCAAGAGCGGCACAAGGGATTACTGGTGAGGTGCTTTTGCAATTATGTGAGTCTAGATTAGATAACGTGGTATTCAGAATGGGAATTGCTCCAACTAGAAGTGGTGCAAGACAATTGGTATCTCACAGGCACATTACTGTAAATGGGGAATTGGTAAACATTCCTTCTTATTCTTTAAAAGCTGGAGATGTTGTAGCTGTAAGAGAAAAGTCAAAATCACTTGAGGCTATTGAAAGATCACTTTCTAACTCAAGTACTGTTTATGAGTGGATTACTTGGAATAGTGATACTAAGCAAGGGACTTATGTTTCAGTTCCTGCTAGAATTCAAATTCCAGAAAACATAAACGAACAATTCATCGTAGAATTATACTCTAAATAATATATTAATCATATTGGTATTTGGCCAAAGGGTTTATTAGTCTTCTTCAAACTTATAGACCGCGCAACTAAATAACAATTAAAACGAAGAACAATATGGCAGTATTTAATTTTCAAAAGCCCGACAAAGTAATCATGATTGATTCTACTGATTTCGAAGGTAAATTCGAATTCAGACCATTAGAACCAGGTTACGGTTTAACAGTAGGTAATGCGTTAAGAAGAGTTTTGTTATCTTCTTTAGAAGGATTTGCAATTACATCGGTTAGAATAGAAGGTGTAGATCATGAATTTTCGGCAATTGCTGGAGTAGTGGAGGATGTAACAGAAATCATCTTAAACTTAAAGCAAGTACGTTTTAAAAGACAAATTGAAGATATAGATAATGAGTCAATTTCTATTTCAATATCTGGTCAAGAAAGAATTACAGCTGGAGATTTTCAAAAATTTATTTCAGGATTCCAAGTATTAAATACAGAATTAGTTATCTGTAACTTAGATCCTAAAGTTAATTTTAATATGGAAATTACTATTGAAAAAGGTAGAGGATACGTTCCTGCTGAAGAAAACAAAAAAGCTTCTGCGCCAATAGGAACTATTTTTACTGATTCAGTATATACTCCAATAAAAAATGTTAAGTATAGCATTGAGAACTATCGTGTTGAGCAAAAGACTGATTACGAAAAATTAGTTTTTGAAATCATTACTGATGGATCTATTACACCTCAAGATGCTTTAACAGAAGGCGCTAAAACACTTATTCATCATTTCATGTTATTCTCTGATGAACGTATCACTTTAGAAGCTGATGAAATTGCACAAACTGAAACTTATGATGAAGAATCACTTCATATGAGACAGTTGCTTAAAACAAAGCTTATCGATATGGATTTATCTGTTCGTGCGCTTAACTGTTTAAAAGCTGCTGAAGTTGATACTTTAGGAGACTTAGTATCATTCAATAAAAATGATTTAATGAAATTCAGAAACTTTGGTAAAAAGTCTTTAACTGAGCTAGAAGAGCTGGTTAATGTTAAAGGTTTAAACTTCGGAATGGATTTAAGTAAATATAAATTAGATAAAGATTAATTAATCATATTTTGCTCCTCGATAAACGAGTTTGGTAGCAAGATGATAAAACAAAGGTCATGAGACACGGAAAAAAAGTAAACCACTTAGGTAGAAAAACTGCTCACAGAAAAGCAATGTTGGCAAATATGGCATGTTCATTAATTGAGCATAAGCGTATTAATACAACTGTTGCTAAGGCAAAAGCTTTAAAACAATTTGTGGAGCCTATGATTACAAAGTCTAAAGTTGATACAACGCACAACAGAAGAATTGTTATGGCTAGTTTAAGACAAAAAGATGCTGTAACTGAATTGTTTAGAGATGTTGCTGTAAAAATTGGTGACAGACCAGGAGGTTATACTAGAATTATTAAATTAGGTAATCGTTTAGGTGATAACGCTGATATGGCAATGATAGAATTAGTTGATTACAACGAAATCTATAACGCTGAGAAAGCTAAGAAGAAAACAACTAGAAGAAGTAGAAGAGGTGGTACTAAACCTGCTGTAGCTGCTCCAGTTGAAACTCAAGCATCAAACGAAGAAGAATAATGTTAATAAGCATTTAATATATTAAGGATAAACTATTTTAGTTTATCCTTTTTTTTATGCAATTTTGTAAAACTTTTTTTTAGAATGAAATATCAAAAAAGACAAAAAGCCATCGTATTACTTGCAGATGGGACTATTTTTTACGGTAAAGCAGTCGGGAATAAACAAGGTACTTCTTTTGGAGAAGTTTGTTTTAATACTGGTATGACGGGTTACCAAGAAATATTTACAGATCCTTCATATTTCGGGCAGTTAATGGTTGCTACTAATGCACATATTGGGAACTATGGAACCAATGCTGACGAAGTGGAATCTGATTCAATTAAAATTGCTGGACTCATCGTTAAAAATTTTAGTTATGATTATTCGAGAGACGATGCAGACGCATCTTTAGAAGAATTTCTGGATAATAATAATCTATTAGCAATATCAGATGTTGATACTCGTGCTTTAGTAAGTTATATAAGAGATCATGGAGCTATGAATGCTGTGATCTCTACAGATGTTGATAATGTTGAAGGTTTAAAGAAACAACTAGCCGAAGTACCTAATATGAAAGGCTTGGAGTTAGCTTCGAAAGTATCCACAAAAGAACCTTACTATTTTGGTGATGAAAATGCGACATATAAAGTAGCTGCTTTGGATATAGGTATTAAGAAAAATATCTTAAGAAATATTGCAAGTAGAGATGCATATATAAAAGTGTTTCCATATAATTCTAAGTTTGAAGATTTGGAAGCATTTAACCCAGATGGGTACTTTTTATCAAACGGGCCTGGAGATCCAGAACCACTGGTTGAAGCCCAGGAAGTGGCTAAAGAGATTATAAAAAGAAATCTACCGCTATTTGGTATTTGTTTAGGACATCAAGTTATAGCACGTGCTAATGGTGTGTCAACCTATAAAATGCATAATGGGCATAGAGGTATTAATCACCCAGTAAAAAATATGATTACAGGAAAAGGTGAAATTACATCTCAAAATCATGGTTTTGCTGTAAATAGAGAAGACGCCGAAGCAAACCCGGATTTAGAAGTGACTCATGTGCATTTAAATGATAACACTGTTGCAGGATTAGCCATGAAAAACAAAAACGTTTTTTCTGTACAATATCATCCAGAAGCAAGTCCGGGACCACACGATTCGTCATATTTGTTCGATCAGTTTATCGAGAATATTAAGAAATAATTTCCTATTTAAACTTCATTAATATACGGCTATTATTGAGGTTTTTTTACTAAAACGTTATAGATGTTATTTCTTTAATTTCTAAGGAAACATTTAAGATAAGACAAGATTTAGCCGTAAATTTGAAGTAATTTAAAAGATTTAAAATAAACCATTATGAGTGTAATAATTAACGTTCACGCAAGACAAATTCTAGATTCAAGAGGGAATCCAACAGTTGAAGTAGATGTAGTAACTGAAAATAACATATTAGGAAGAGCTGCTGTACCATCAGGAGCATCAACAGGAGAACACGAAGCTGTTGAATTACGTGATGGCGGAAATACTTATATGGGCAAAGCTGTTTTAAAAGCAGTAGAGAATGTAAACACGACGATTGCTGAAGAGCTGTTAGGGGTTTCTGTTTTCGAACAAAATCTTATTGATAAAATAATGATTGATTTAGATGGAACACCAAATAAATCAAAACTAGGAGCCAATGCTATTTTAGGTGTTTCTTTAGCAGTTGCAAAAGCAGCAGCGAATGAATTGAATATGCCTTTATACAGATACGTAGGTGGAGTTTCTGCTAATACGCTTCCTGTACCAATGATGAATATCATTAATGGAGGTTCTCACTCTGATGCTCCAATTGCATTTCAAGAGTTTATGATTATGCCAGTAAAGGCAAAAACTTTTACTCATGCTATGCAAATGGGAACTGAGATTTTCCACAACCTTAAAAAGGTATTACATGACAGGGATTTAAGTACTGCTGTAGGTGATGAAGGTGGCTTTGCTCCAAACTTGGCAGGAGGAACAGAAGATGCTTTAGATACTATAGCGAAAGCTGTTGGAAATGCTGGATATAAATTTGGTGATGAAGTTATGATCGCTTTAGATTGTGCCTCTGCAGAGTTTTTCGTTGATGGTAAATACGATTACAAGAAGTTTGAAGGAGATTCTGGGGTAGTTAGAACTAGTAAAGAGCAGGCTGAATATTTAGCTGAATTAGTATCAAAATATCCTATCATTTCTATTGAAGATGGTATGGATGAAAACGATTGGGAAGGTTGGTCTTACCTAACAGAGTTAGTTGGGGATAAAGTACAATTAGTTGGTGATGATTTATTTGTTACTAATGTGGAGCGTTTATCAAGAGGTATTAACGAAGGTATTGCTAACTCAATATTAATTAAAGTAAACCAAATAGGATCGTTAACTGAAACCATTGCAGCGGTAAATATGGCTAAAAATGCAGGTTATACATCTGTAATGTCGCATCGTTCAGGAGAAACTGAAGATAATACTATTGCTGATTTAGCAGTTGCTTTAAACTGTGGCCAAATTAAAACAGGTTCGGCTTCACGTAGTGACCGTATGGCAAAATACAATCAATTACTTCGTATTGAAGAAGAATTAGGAGATGTTGCTTATTTTCCACAAGAAAACGCATTCAAGATAAAGTAAAAACTAATTAAGTTTTATTACAAAAAAGCGGTTATTTTTTAATAATCGCTTTTTTATTTGCTATTAATTATGATAATCTATTAATTGATTAAATCATTCGGAATAATCTTTAAAAATAGGGTGATATTTCGTAATTTAGCGTTCCGCAAAAAATAACATAAATTCACGAAAAAACATATGGCAAATACAGCTACAATTGAGATTGATGGTAAAAAGTATGAGTTTCCTTTAGTTGAAGGGACTGAAAATGAAGTTGCAATTGATATTTCTAAATTAAGAGCTTCTACAAATGGTGTTATTACAGTTGACCCAGGGTTTAAGAATACGGGTTCCTGTGAAAGTGCTATAACGTTTTTAGATGGTGAAAAAGGTATTTTAAGATATCGTGGTTATTCTATAGAGGATGTTGCTGATAAAGTTGACTTTTTGGAAGTAGCATATTTACTAATCTTTGGAGAATTACCTACGAAAGAACAGAATGATAAGTTTCATGATGATATTAAAGCGGAGTCAGCTGTAGATGAAGATATTAAGAAGATTTTAGATGCTTTTCCTAAGGCTGCACATCCAATGGGAGTTATTTCTTCTTTAACAAGTGCTTTAACAGCATTTAATCCATCTTCGGTAAATGTAGATTCTGAAGAAGATATGTATAAGTCTGTTGTTAGAATACTTGGGAAAATGCCTGTATTGGTAGCATGGACTATGCGTAAGCAACAAGGACAACCTTTAGATTATGGAGATAACTCTTTAGGGTATGTTGAGAATCTTTTAAAGATGATGTTTTCAAGACCAAATAGCTGCTATGTGCAAAACCCTGTTTTAGTTGATGCTTTAGACAAGTTATTGATATTACACGCAGATCATGAGCAAAATTGTTCAACATCTACAGTAAGAATTGTAGGTTCATCTCATGCTGGTTTATTTGCATCACTTTCGGCTGGAATATCTGCATTATGGGGTCCGCTTCATGGTGGAGCAAATCAGGCCGTTTTAGAAATGTTAGAAGCTATTCAAGCTGACGGTGGCGATACTAAAAAATATATGGCGAAAGCAAAAGATAAAAGTGATCCTTTTAGATTAATGGGCTTTGGTCATCGTGTATACAAGAATTTCGACCCACGAGCTAAAATTATTAAGAAAGCTGCAGATCAGGTATTACATGATTTAGGAATTGATGATCCTATTTTAGAAGTAGCTAAGGGGTTAGAAAAGGAAGCTCTAGAAGATCCATATTTTGTGGATAGAAAGCTTTATCCTAATGTTGATTTTTATTCTGGTATTATCTATAGAGCTATGGGAATTCCAACAGAGATGTTTACGGTGATGTTTGCTGTTGGTCGTTTACCTGGTTGGATTGCACAATGGAGAGAAATGCGTTTACGTAAAGAACCAATTGGAAGGCCAAGACAAATATATATTGGAGCAACTGAAAGAAAGTTTGTTCCAGTAGAGGAGAGATAATAAATGATATAATTTTTTAAGAATTGTTAAGTTTCATGAAGTTTTCATGAAACTTTTCTTTTTTATATGAATATTATATAAGAATAATATAATTATTCATAGTTTTGGCTTCGATAACTAAAAACATTTAATGCGTATTTATGTTGAATTTAAATGTAAAGAATGAAGTCTCACGTTTAAGGGCTGTGGTCCTTGGAACTGCAGAAAAGAACGGACCAACTCCAAAAATTGAGAATTGCTACGATCCCAAAAGTATAGAGCATATTCTTGCAGGTACTTATCCTAAAGAAGCCGATATGTTGCGCGAAATGGAATCTGTTGCCCGAGTTTTTGAGAAGTATGATGTTAAAGTTTACAGACCAGAAATCATCAAAGATTGCAACCAGATTTTCTCTAGAGATATTGCATTTGTAATAGATGATATTATGATTGAGGCGAATATACTACCGCATAGAGAAGAGGAGGTTCATGCCATTGATTATATATGGAACCAAGTTGCTAAGGACAAACGAGTTATTTTGCCTGAAGAGTGTCATGTAGAAGGAGGAGATGTTATGCCTTGGAATGATTACATTTTTATTGGAACATATTCCGGAGATAACTATGCAGATTTTATTACAGCCCGAACAAATATGGACGCAGTAATTGCTATTCAAGAGTTGTTTCCTGATAAAACGGTTAAATCATTCGAATTAAGGAAATCAAATACCGACCCAAAAGAGAATGCATTGCACTTAGATTGTTGTTTTCAGCCTATTGGAAAAGGGAAAGCTATTATTCATAAAAATGGATTTTTGGTTGAGAAGGAGTATGACTGGTTATGCGGTTTCTTTGGTAAAGAAAACGTTTTTGAAATTTCAAAAGATGAAATGTACGCCATGTTTAGTAATGTTTTTTCAATATCTGAGGATGTTATTATTTCAGAAAAGAATTTTACAAGATTAAATAATTGGTTACGTGAGCAAGGATTTACAGTTGAAGAAGTATCTTATTCGGAAATAGCTAAGCAAGAAGGTTTATTACGCTGCTCCACAATGCCTTTATTAAGAGATTAATTTTAAAAGTATGCAACAAACTACAAATACAATATTGATGGTTCGTCCAGTGAATTTTAGGATGAATGAACAAACTGCTGTTAACAACTACTATCAGAAAGTATTGGATAATATGATGCCTGAAACGGTTAATGTTATAGCTCAAAAGGAGTTTGATAATTATGTAGAAAAATTAAAGGCTATTGGTGTAAACGTCATTGTGGTAGAGGATACGAGAGAAACAGATACTCCAGACTCTATATTTCCAAATAACTGGGTGTCTTTTCATGAAAATGGTGATGTAGGTTTGTTCCCAATGTTTGCTAAAAACAGACGATTAGAACGTCGTGAAGATATATTGGATGTTCTGGAAGAAAAAGGCTTTATAATTAACAATATTGTTGACTATACAAGTGCGGAGGATGAGCATGTTTTTTTAGAAGGGACAGGTAGTGTCATATTAGATCGAGTTAATAGAAAAGCATATTGTGCAATTTCCCCTCGCGCAGATGAAGATTTATTTATAGAGTTTTGTGAAGATTTTGAGTATACACCTGTAGTGTTTGTGTCAAATCAAACTGTTAATGGAGAACGAAAGGCCATATATCATACTAACGTCATGATGTGTTTGGGCGAAGACTTTGCTATAATTTGTCTGAGTAGTATTGATGATAAGAAGGAACGCAAAAATGTGATTAAGTATTTGGTTGAAGATGGTAAGGAAATTATTGATATTACAGAAAGTCAAGTGAATACCTTTGCAGGTAATATGCTGCAGGTTAAAGGAACTCAGGATGAACTTTATTTAATAATGAGTCAGGCAGCCTATAATTCGTTAACGAAGTCGCAAATAGAAACTATTAAAAGGTACACTAACATATTATCAAGTCCTTTGGAGACTATTGAAGCATGTGGAGGTGGAAGTGCAAGATGTATGATGGCGGAAGTGTTTTTGCCAAAATCTTAAACCTTTAAACTTGAATCATTAAGAGGAAGGTCTTGATTTAGGTAGCTGTACATAAAAAGTACTACCAACACCTTGTGTACTTTCAACCCAAATTTTACCATTATTCAATTCTACTAACTCTTTACAAATTGAAAGCCCCAAACCAGTACCTTTCTCGTTATCGGTACCCATGGTTGTAAAGGAACTACTCTTGAATAACTTATCTAAGTTTTGTTTAGATATGCCAATACCAGTATCTGCAACACTAACAATACAACTTCCATTACTAATGTGATTTGAAACAGTTAAAGTGTCTCCTGCTTTACAGAATTTCAGAGCATTTGCTAGTAGGTTTTGTATTACAATTTCAAACATGCTTCTATCTGCATAGGCGAAATCCCTCAAGGAATGATCAACTATGGAAATCCCTTTGTTCTCAGCACGTTGTTCAATTAACCTTACTTTACTTTCAAAGACTTCTTGTATATCAAATAAACTTGGTTTAGGCTCTAAAGACTGCATCTGAGATTTAGACCAATTCAATAAGTTAAATAATAATAAGGATGCGTTATTTGCATTTTCGCTTAATTCAGGAATTAAATTATCAAATTCTTCTCTAGATAAGGAACCATCTTTTAAAAGATCTATAAAACCATTAATAGAAGAGAGTGAATCTTTTAAATCATGTGAAACAATTGAAAAAAGTTTATCCTTAACATTATTAACATTTTCTAAGTGCTTAGTTTGTTCAAGGAAGGCTTCATTTTGCAATTCAATCTTGATGTTTTTCTCCTCAAGTTCTTGCATATACTTTATATTGTTATTTCGTTTTAAATAAATTAAAACTAAAAACGTAGATACAATGGCAAGTGCTGCTAATAAACCATAAAAAATAATTTTGAATTTATTTAGCTGTTTAGTAGATGTAGATTCTAAGGGGTTCGTATTAGGAGTTATAATTGCTTTATCTTCTGCATTTTTTATTTCCGATATGCTAGGTGATTCAAACCCAGGTTCTGTTGGAAGAATCATATCGGGTTTTAAAGAAACCTCTTGCTGCTTCAAACTATTACGTAATTCATAATAATTTCGCTGCCATGTAAAGGCACTATTAAAACGCTTTCGAATGGAATCCAAAGATTTCATCAACTTATAATGTTTTAATAATTCCTTTTTGTTGTTCAATTGCTTTGCAAATTCTCCAGATTTTCTGAGTTGTTTCTCAGCTGTTTTTAATCTGCCTTGTTGAATATTTAAATCACCTAAGCCATTTAAAGCCATTAGCAAACCACTTTTGTTTTTTATTCTGGTGTTAACATTATAGCCTTTAACTAAATATTTTGTGGCTTTATCATAATCTTTAAACTGAAGATATTCACTTCCTAATTTGGTGTAAATACGACCTTTGATGGAATCATTAACCGAAATATTGCTTTCTAATACTTTTTCATAAAAGTCAATAGCTTTTCTGTGCTCTTTTTTATTAGAATATAACTCCGCTAATTTGCTGCTTGATTCGTAAATACCCTCAGAATCATTTAACTCTTCTTGTATTTGGAGTGCTTTTTCATAAAAATCAGTTGCCTCATCAAAAGCTTGAATGTTATAGCAGGCTTTAGCTAGATTAGAGTAGGCTAGATTAAGCTCAGTTTTAAGACGACCTCTTTCCAGTACATTAACGGCATTAATAGAGTATTTTAGGCCTTTTTTGTAGTTGCCACGTTCTATTTCTATTAACCCAATACTATTATTAACCCTTGCGATACTTAAGGTGTCCTTTAGAGAAACAAAAAGCTTTTTGGACTTTTCATAACCGCTTACAGCATTAATATAGTCTCCTTTTTTTGCGTAAATTAAAGCTTTGTAATAAGCTATTTTAGCTGTTGCATGATTATAATCTAATGTATTAGAAAGCTTTTCAATAGCAAGAATATATTTCATAGCCCTATCGTAATCATTAATTTCATATAACGATTCAATAAGTTTTATCGAAGTATCTATTTTAAGCGAATCTTGACTTTGAAAAGCAAGTTCTAAAGCAAGACTGTCTATCTCATTAGTTTGTGAAAAACCAAAGGACATAGATAATACAATCACATAAGTAATTATTCTCCTCATACAACATAATAAATCACCGAACGTAAAAAAGCGAAATAGTCTTAAGTTTGAGGGAAAGTAAGACGGCTTAGTTAAGCTGTGACTGTTAGTTTGTTTATTTTTTCCATACAAATGGAAATTAATAGCATTACCACACAAAAGTTGGAAAAAGGCTGGTTAAAATCTAATTTACGGGTTTTAATACCAAAAAATTAGACGAAAGGATATAGAGAAATTAACAAAAAAACCGATGAATAGATGAACGGTAAATATCATGGAAAAAAGGTGTATTTTTCGATGAAATACACGGTTGTTTTATATGTTTTTTGTATGGTTTTGTAATCTCAAAGAATACGGAGTATTATAGATTTAAGCTTTTTACTAAATTCTTATAAAACTTAAAAATCTTGTTATCTTTGCAGCCTTAAAATACTTTAAGAAATGAGTCTGCAAGAAACCCTATTAAATTACGTAAAACAAGCTGTAAAATCTGGATATAATATTGATCTTGATTCTGTTGAATTTCAGGCAACCAGAAAGGAATTTGCAGGTGATATTACTTTAGTTGTTTTTCCTATGTTACGTTTTGTAAAAGGGAATCCAGTTCAAATAGGTGAGACGATTGGTAATTACTTGGTAGAACATGCGGAAGATGTTAAAGCTTTTAATGTAGTTAAGGGGTTTTTAAATATTGAAATAAACGATTCCTATTTTATTGAATTCTTTAATGATATTAAAGATGAAGAGACATATGGCTTTTTGAAGCCAAACCCTGAAGATAAGGCGATTATGGTTGAGTATTCTTCACCAAACACAAACAAGCCATTACACTTGGGTCATGTAAGAAATAACCTTTTAGGTTATAGTGTTGCTGAAATTTTGAAAGCTTCTGGAAAGAAAGTTTATAAAACTCAAATTATTAATGATAGAGGCATACATATTTGCAAGAGTATGTTGGCTTGGGATTTATTTGGGAATGGTGAAACTCCTGAAAGTACTGGTTTAAAAGGAGATAAGTTAGTAGGGAACTACTATGTGAAATTTGATCAAGAATATAAAAAGCAGATCCAAGATTTAATAGAGGCGGGAAGCAGTGAAGAAGATGCTAAGAAGAACGCTCCTTTATTAATTGCAGCCCAAAAAATGCTTTTAAAATGGGAAGCGGGAGATAAAAGTACTGTAGAGCTTTGGGAAAAAATGAATAGTTGGGTATATGAAGGTTTTGGTGAAACGTATAAAAATTTGGGAGTTGATTTTGATACCCTGTATTATGAGAGTAATACCTATTTGTTAGGTAAAGAATTTGTTGCTGAAGGATTGAAATCTGGTGTATTCCAGAAAGAAAATGATGGATCTGTTTGGTGTGATTTAACAGATGAAGGATTGGATAAAAAAATAGTTCAACGAGCTGACGGAACTGCAGTATATATGACCCAGGATATTGGAACTGCTATACAACGTATAAAAGATTTCCCTGATGTTGGAGGTATGGTATATACCGTTGGAAACGAACAAGATTATCATTTTCAAGTCTTATTCTTAATTTTGAAAAAGCTTGGTTTTGATTGGGCCGATAACTTATACCATTTAAGTTATGGTATGGTTGATTTACCTAGTGGAAAAATGAAAAGTAGAGAAGGTACAGTTGTGGATGCGGATGATTTGATTGATGATATGGCAAATACAGCTGAAGAAATCTCTGAAGAATTAGGAAAACTGGATGGCTATTCCGAATTAGAAAAAAAGGCGCTTTACAGAACAATTGGCTTGGGAGCGTTAAAATATTATATTCTAAAAGTAGACCCCAAAAAACGCATTTTATTTGACCCAAAAGAATCGATAGATTTTCAAGGAAACACAGGTCCGTTTATTCAATATACCTATGCGAGAATACAATCTATTTTAAGAAAAGCAGATTTAAATACAACTTTAAGTTTTGAAGGGTTGGTGCTTCAGGCTAAAGAAAAGGAGTTGCTTAAGCAAATTCAATTATTTCCTGAGGTTATGCAAAATGCAGCAGATAATCATAGTCCTGCCTTAATTGCTAATTATACCTATGAGTTGGTTAAAGCATTTAATTCTTTTTATCAAAATGTATCTATTTTAGGAGCAGATAATGATATTGAAAAGTCTTTTAGAATTCAACTTTCCAAAAAAGTGGCAGCAACAATTAAAAGTGCATTTAGTGTACTAGGTATTCAGGTTCCAGAGAGAATGTAATACTTGATGATTATTTATCAAAATAAGGAGCTATGGCAGTAATCCACCCTTTTATTTCTGTAGCATTGGTTGAGATAGATTGACCTGTGCGTAGGATATTATGATTTATTTCATTTAGCGCAGTTACAGTGATTATTTCATTGTTAAAAATGGCTAAACAATAAGTTCCTGTTGTTTCAACCCCAGATAATGTATGTTCTATTTTACTGTTTAAATTTAGTCTTATAACAGACTCATTTTCCGAATAGCGTAAATAATATAGATTGTTACCATCAATTGCTATATCTGGAATATTTAAAGTAGAGTTGTCTGTTGGTATTTCTTCAATAAGAGAGCCGTTTTTTTCAATCTTGTTAATGCTATTAAAATTGGAGTAATACAAATATTCATCTTGAACAGCTATGCCTTCTGTACTTATGTTTCTAATTTCGGACCTAATGGTTCCGGTTTCAGGGTTGAGCTCATAAATGGATTCGTTTTCACCATTTCCACCAACCCATAAAGATGTTCCATCATAGGCCAGCGCATGAGGGGATTCTAAATTTTCGGGTAACTCAAGTTCTAATTCAATAGTCGAGGTTGTTTCGTTATAAAGATATATTCCTGGGCTTTCATACTTTTTATGCGTTAAAATCCACCATCTTTGTTCTATGTCCTCATTTTCAATAGAATTACCAAAAAGGAAATCCTCTGGTAAATTTCTATTACAAGAAGAAATCAAAATTGTAAATGCGATTAAACCAAAAAATGTTTTTAGAGTTTTCATAAACTTCTTAATTACTCATAGAGATTTTAACTGAATTTATATTTTGACAACCTTATGGACTTCTTTTTTAGCTCCAGATAGAATTTCAAAAAAATAAATACCACTGCTTAAGTTATAAAGGTTTAAGCGTACCTTTCCATCAATTAAGGCATCGGTTTTTTCAATTAAAAGCCTCCCAGCAGCATTATATATTCTATATGAAATAGTATCAGCTGTACTTACTCCTGCAATATTAACCGTATCTCTGAATGGATTTGGGTATACTAACCATAGTTTATTTTCATCTAAAGCAGCGGGCCTTCTTGGTACACAACCAGTGGAAATATCGTACGTTCCTTTTATTAACTCCTCTATTTTTAAATTATTATAGCTTTCATTTGATGTATGATTAAAAAATGTGGTGTCAATCACAGCATCATCAGCACCAAGAAAATTTTGAAGAAGTGTAGCAAAGGTCTGCCTATAGTCATATTGAACAGTCTTTAGCTGGTAGTTATTCATACTGGTAGCTTCCTTAAGATCTGGGTTGTTTCCAGAAACACCTCCTTTAACTGCTTTTCCAAAAACAAACATAGGAGCAATTTCGCCATGATCTGTTCCAAAATTTCCGTTTTCAGCAGCTTTTCGACCGAACTCCGAAAAAGTAAGGCCTACAACATCGTCGGCTAAATTTTGACCTTCTAAGTCGTTTATAAAGGCTTCAACGCTGTCAGATAGTCTTGATAATAAATTATAATGTTTTCCTATGGCATCTCCAGGGCCTTGTACTTGTGCATCATGTGTGTCAAAACCTGAAATACGAACCATGTAAATTTTTGTACCTAAATCTCCACTTATTAATCTTGCCACTGTTTTTAACTGATTGGATAAATCAGAATCTGGATAAGTCACATCGTTTCGGCCTTTGTTAAAGGAGCTAGAAATAGATTGTGCATAGGTGTTAGTTAATGAATCCGTATCGGTTAAAAACTTTAGCTGTTCTCCGTAATCTGAGTCTGGGAAATTTATAGGCGGAGCACCTGCTAACCCATTTAAAATGGAATAAAAACCTGCAGGGTCTTGCCTTGTAAGGTTAATTGATAAGCCATGTGCTTCTTCGGCGTGAAAACCTAATGAAGTTTTATTCGAACCTATTTCTATAGCAAGCGGATAGGTTTCTACAATTAAATCTGGATAGTAATGTTCCATAAAGCGCCCCATCCAGCCTGTATCTTCTCCATTTAAAAGACTATTTCCATCATTTCCTGTTAGATATAAATCTGTTGAAGTAAAATGACCTCTGTTTTGAGAAGGATAGCCTACAGACTGTAAAACACGAAGCCAACCTTTATCATACAACGATTTAAATCCTTTAAGTGCTGGGTTTAGACCTATTTGTTGATTGTCAGGTAGAGAACTATCTAAATTAATATATTTATTTGTTCCTGAAATTGGAACTTTTATGGTCGGTCTTAAATTACTGTATATATCGTATTGGTTTAATGGAACTACAGTGTTTAAGCCATCGTTTCCTCCAGCCAAATTAATTAGTACCAGTTTTCGATTTGAAATATCTGGACATTCTACATATGGCATAAACGTTTTTAGTGCAGCTTGTATTTGCAAAGGTGTTAAACCAATGACCGAAGCTGATGCCGAGAGTTTTATAAAATTTCTTCTTTTCATAGCTTACATTAATTGAAATTCAGCTGCATTAATCATGGCAATGACAAGAGCATCTAAACGAGTTCTAACCGTAATATCATCACTATTGCTTAAGTAACTGTTCCATGTAGTTGTCCAGTAATAGTCTGGAAAACCTTGATCTAGTAAAAAGCTTTTAAAATAATTTATTCTATCGGTATCTATAGATTCAGTATATAATAAATCGGCCATTTCAGATATTAGTAAATTGGGGTCTGAGGCATTGGAGATTTGATTTTTCACAAAGAGAACAGTATCCAGTGATGCGTACATATCTCCTGAATTTATAGTGTTTTTGCCTTCAACCAAGCTTTCAATAAGTCTATACCTTCCAATAATCGTATTTGAAGAGAACCAGTGTCTATCAAAATTTGGTTCTTGGTAGTACGCAGGATAACCGGCAACAACCTCAGGGTTATAAAAATCCATACCTGCTGCTCTAAAATAGGAGTTATGAATAAACTTATAGAAAAAGTCATTATAAAATTTTAAGGCATCTGTATTCGGATTAGGGTATGACACATTAAATACGGAACACACCTCTGAGACTAATTGTAAAGGGCTTTTTATAATACTGCCAATAATTTCATCTGTGGCATCACTATCATCACTATCATAAAAATGTTCACTCGAAAGAAGTGTTTGTACAACTGGCAAGATTTCATAATTATTGTCAATTAATAGCTGTGCCAATGGAGCAATAATATCTGTTTCTACTTCTTCGTCCCAGGTGCTTTTTACAAAATATCGATATAACTTTCTACAATACGATTTGGCAGTTTCTGGTTGAGCGAATACCATTTCAACAAAATCACTTAACTCACCAAATATATCTGCTTCAAGATTTCTTCCTGTAATTATTTGATTACCAAAGGCAGCGCTAAATGTTTTATTATCTGTATCGTGCAAATCCGAATTTACGTAACCCATAGGGATTCCTGTATCTGGATCAAGAATGCTTCGGTCTTCTTGTATTCTAAACCCAGAAAATACCTTTGCAGCTTGTTGAATATCAATTTCGGTATAGTTTGTATAATTTCCTTGGCCAATTTGTTTGCCCTCCAGAATAGTGAAGAGTTCTAAATATTCTCTGGCATAATTTTCATTTGGATTGTTTTTGTTGTTTTGGGTATTGTCCAAATAATCTAACATACCATTATCCAAAGTGATTTTTTTTGCCAAGGTTTTAATGTTTCCGAAGGCATGGAAATCTAATAACCGTACGTAGTCGAAAAAATATGTGGATGCACCAACACCATCGTCTTTACCAACAGTAAAGCATGTATGTAAAAAAAACGATAATTTATGTTTTAAACTTATTTGATTCATGGCATTGTACCACCACCAGCCGGTAACTATGCCTCGTTTTCTTGGCTGGTCATCAAAAGAGTTTGGTAATTCCGGTGCAGAAGTCCAAAATCCATCAGGAGCTTCTACAGGAAGAGGGTCGTAAGGTTCTGGTAATATATTTGCTGTTTGTGAGATTAAACTACTAACGGCTCCAGCTGCTGTCATGCCTGTAAACACTTCTAATTGTGCTTTAGTATAATTAAAAGTAGCTCGTCTTAGTAAGTGTTTTGATTTTCTTAAATCTAAACTACCAGAAAGCGGATTTAGGGACGCCATAATTTTTTTTCACAAAGTAAAAAAAGATTGATTATTTGCTCCTTAAAGGAAGAGTTTTTCGATGAAATATTGTTTTTTGTCTTAAAAAATGGTATTTCATCGAGTGTTTTGCCTGTATAATCTCTTTTTATTGGAAAATTCCAAAAATTGATTTTTAAGGTTATTTAAGCTGTAATTTCCTTTTTTTCGTGTGTTTATAGCAAGAACTAATAACACGTTTATTTCTTATTTTATAAATGAATGATTAAATCTCAAAAAATGTGAGTTAAGAGATTTTAATGTGCTTTGTTGGAAAAGTTATACTTGTAATAAGGTTTTGTTTTTCAGAATAAAAGTTCCTTCAGTTTGCTTAGGCTGTTAACCAAAATCAAAGCTTTTGTTTAATCTTCAGCGTTAAAGAACACTTTATAATAGTGCATTTTTTTCTCATTATCATAACCCCGCTCTAAGTATTCGGCTGAGGCATCCGGAGCATCTATATCTAGTTTTATTTGAATATGAGTGTCTAATTTAATATCGGTTTTTATCTTACGTTTTTCTTTATTAACTACAGCTTCGGCAACATCAAACTGATTTCTAATAATTAAATTTTGCTCACCTTCAAACTCTTTTTTGTAGTTGTCAAATTCACGTTTGTGTTTGTCTTCCTCAAATAATTCATCTTTAAAGCGCTCCACATTTACGACTTCATTTTCTTTAAAAAAATCAATAGTCTGGGCTAGAAATGTATTTTGTTCTTGTGCGCCATAACTTGTTTTTAAAACTTCGGTTGAAAATTCTTTGCATAACTCAATGTATTGCTGAGTAT
Organism: uncultured Algibacter sp.; assembly: GCF_947495925.1. Lineage (GTDB taxonomy): Bacteria > Bacteroidota > Bacteroidia > Flavobacteriales > Flavobacteriaceae > Algibacter_E. Next base: position 16,646 of record NZ_CANMAU010000001.1, on the reverse strand, counting down.
GGTTGTTTGCATCATCGGCATATTTAATATTTAAGAAATGATTAATCCAATATTGCGTATCATAACTATTATTATCTACACTGAAAATTATGGGTCCTTCGCCATCTGTTTGATTTAAAATTAAGCAGCCTTTATCCACCTTTTTTGAGCTGATACCTTTTTGAACCAGAACATCATAACTATTATTTTCTAGATAAGTTTGGAAGAAATTTACCTTGCTTTCAATTTTAAATATACCAATTGCGTTAGTCGTTATATCTCTAAATTCTATTCCTTCAAACATGACTACCAATACATCACCTGTTTTAATATTAGCCGAACTTGATTGTTCGTATAAGTGGGTAACAATATGTTTAGAAACATCAATAAAATCAGATTCATCTGCAAACAATTGAGTGCTATAACTATTAATTTCATTTAGCGAAATATTTGCATGATGGTTAAAACGATAGCTTTGTACAACACTCCCAAATGGTCTTAACAAGAAAGGCAGCATTAAATCGTAACTGGCTTCGTCAAAATCAACAGTTTTGTTAGAAAAAGCATTTTTAGTATCATTAAATTTATTTCCAACTTTATGAATTATAAATTGAGAAATTGAGGCGTTTTTTCTTGAAATCATTTATGATGTTTTAAGATTGCAATACTATTAAATTAACTTGGAATTGTTATAAAAAAAGAGCGCCAAAGCATAAAACTTTGACGCTCACAAGATTTGAGGACTTGCTTATAATTACCTTATTTACTAAATTTTGTAAGCTCTGAATAGCTCATGAGATTTCCCTTTTTATTATAGGTTTCGTTTTTCACCATACCAACACCTTCTGCCACCCATTCCTTAATTGTAAAAGTATATTTCACGCCCATCTTCATCTCCGAGGTGTAACTTAAAACATAACAATCAAAAGTTCCTGCAGGTGTTGTAATGGACTCTTGAGCATCTACTTTTCGGTTTATCATATTAATAGTCATATTCATTTTCATACCACTCATGTTGATAGCCATTTGCATATTAGCATCTTTAAGAGTTTTACCAACTTCTAATTCTTTTGGGAATTCAACGTTCGTACCTGTCATATCAACATCCATGTCTTTGTATTTCGTGAAGATTTCAGGACTCATTAAGGACTTAAAATCAATAGAAATACTGTTTCCTTCGCAGGTTACATCATATCCAGTCGTAGTTATTTCTTTTCCTTTGGTATCAAAAATTTTCGTTTCAAGTGAGGCTACATTATTGTCAACATTGGTTACTTCATAACTTACATAACCTTCTTTTTTCCCTTTTTTATTGAAATTAGTAATTTCAAATTTAGCACCTTCCTCAAAAGGATAATAAGCATTACAAACATCTTGAGCTTTCGAAGAAAAACTTATAAATACAGTAAGTACTAATACTATAAACTTTGTTTTCATGATTTTATATTTTTATAAATTCTACACGTCTATTTTGTGCTTTACCTGCAGCAGAGCTATTATCATCAACAGGTTCGCTTTCTCCTTTACCATCGGTTTCTAATCTATCACCAGATACTTTATAAATGTTTATAAGAGCTTCTTTAACAGCTTTTGCACGAGCTTTTGAAAGTTTTAAATTAGCTGTGTCCGATCCATCGGCATCAGTATGTCCAATAATATTTAATTTTATACTCTCATCCTGAACAAGAACTTGAGATATCTGACGGACTATACCTAAAGATTGCGGTTGTATAGTAGCGGACCCTGAATCAAATAAAATTCCATTGGTTGAAATTTTTCCTTCACTAAGTAATTTTCGTCTTAAATCAACACCGCCTTCAGCAACTTTTAAATTCCTAATGAATACCCGTTCTTCTCCATCTTTAAAATTATTGATATGGAATTTAATATAGTTTAAAACGTTGAGTTCTTCTATAAATCTGGGAATATCCACATATTTTGTTTGGTTAACCCATAAGCGATATCGTTTTTTTGTTACCGAAATTGCAATATGTGGTTGGTTTTTTATTTCGTTACGAATATCTGCTTTAATAGCAGAATTAATAGCACCACCACCACGATTAAAGTAATTTGACATTCTAATATTAAACACCCCAAATTGGCCAAAAGGTATTGAAGCCGAAACATAATGCTCAGTTCCTGTGGTAAATTTGTCGTTATCGCTTATAAAAAGATTCAATCTTGCTGTAGACGATGTTTGTTGGCTTATACCTTGAGTAAGGATATCAAACTCTATGGTATAATCTTCTGGAAGTTCTTTTACATCTGGAATATAATATAAATTATAACCTGGTTTAAATTCGAACCAGTTGCCATCTATTTTGTTGAATTTTACAACTTCTCCGGAGGCATTAGTATTCCATTTACTTGGAAAATCACCAACAAAATCTTGCGAAAAATCATCAAAAAACAAGACTTTATCCCCTGGTACAAAGTCATATTTACTATAAGCTTCTAAGCCATCGGAAATATTTTCTGGAAGTTCATTATCAGTTATTACCGGTGAAGTCGATTCATCTTTATTAATATCATTTTTTGAGGTTGAAGACTCAGAGTTTTCTTTTTGAGGTTCTCCTGTATTTTTATTCTTATTAAGCAACAAATCTTTAGCAGTAGTTATACTATACTTTAAGGCTTTTTTAGCTTTGTTCATGCTTAATGTTGCCCGTCCTTGTGTAATAACACTCAGTCCGTCAAGATCACCTAAAATATCAGGAGCGCTGTCACTTAATCCTTCCAAATCACTTAGAGCCGATTCCAAAGAGTCAAAATCTTCATCTTGAAGTGGTGTTTTGGATTTAGCATAACCATCATATTTATAGACCTTTTCATAAATGTCGAAAGACTCAGATACAAAGGTATCTACGCTTGAAACTCCAACAGTGTTTTTGGGTCGTTTTAATTTTTTAGTCTGAGCATGAGAAACGGTTAGGAACAATAAGGAAGCAATGCAAAAAGCAATGATGCTACGCACACATCTAATGGATTTCATTTATTGAGAATTAATTAATAGCTGCCTTAAAGATAGAAATTAGTTTTTCCCCTACAAAAATGTAGACCTAAATTTATGATATTTAATTAAGTAGGGTAAAAACGGCAAAGACTGATTAATTCATTTGATATAAAATTATGGAATTACTTTCTCCTTTTGTGATAAATTCTAAATTGTTATCCTTGTTAATATTATCTAAAACAATTGGCGAGTTTCCGTATACAGGAAAGTTGGGGAGTAGTTTAGATTGACTATCGAATAGATAAACTTTATGAGATTGTAAATCTGTGGTAGAAACATAGATTTTATCATTAATATAAAATAGTTTTGGATTCGAGTAATTTCCAAAATCCAATTCAATTGTTTTATGTTTTATTCCTAGTTTGTTTTCGCTTTGTGTTACTAAAGTTTTACTTGTTGTTTCTAAAAAATGGTTTTCTGCTAGGTTTAAGTTTTGTTTAGAAACATCTCCTTTGTTATTAATAGAAATTAGATTACCCTCTTTAGTTGTCGTAGTGAATGTGTTTTTAAACAAAAATATGGGCTGAGATGAAAAGGTATATGCTGAATTAGTTTTAATTCGTGTTTTTCCTATTCGATCTAATATATAAATTTTGTTGACGGTTTTGAGAACGATATAATCTTTACTGCCAATTCTAAAATGTTTGGGTTGACTAATTATGGCATTGTTCGCAGATTTAAAACCAAAACCTTTTACAATTTCTCCTTTAGTATTATACATTAAAACCGAGTTTCCTTGTGTAACCATTAATCTGTAATTTTTACGTTTCTCGTAATCAAAAACAGCTAGAGGTTGACTAATAGCATCATTAAATTTTAATGGGAATGGTGCAACATCTTTACCATTTCTGTCAATAACATATACTCTATTTTTAGTTGCGAAAGCAAGTTGGAGTCTACCATTCTTATACATGTCAATTTGTTCTACCTTGCCTAGAAGGGCTCCTTGTAGTTGCTTTTTCCAAAGTATTTTACCTTTGTTTGAAATTAGATAGAGGTTATTAGTAACATCTTGAACTACAATCTCTTTTTGTTTTGTGATATGATTTGTTACGAATTGTGGATTGGTTAATATATCTGCACTTAACTTTATATTAAGTTCCTCTGAAACAGAGTTAACCTTAATCCTACCTTTTACCTTTTGAATGATGCCATTTACATGTGCAAAATTGTTGTCATAAATAAATTGAATACCAGAAGCATTATAGCTATTTAGGTTAATTCGTGTATCTTCCCTAAGGTTCTTATTCAAAATAGTTTTCAAGCTTGAAGCATTGATAATTTGAAGTAGAGAAGATGCGTCGCTTAACTTTTCTGTAGACGATTTAAAATAGGCTTTATCAGCCAGTGTTGTTTTGTTTTGATAACTGGCAATAATATTTTGCATTAATTCCAAATCATCACCAAATACAAAAAAGTGATCGATCATGCAATATAGCTTAGCCTTGTTGTACGTAATTAATGGTGTAAAAGTTTTAGCAAATAAAGCAGGCTCGCTAAAGTTAAATAAGTCGACAGCTCTATAAGTATCTATGGGTGTTTTTTCATTTAATAGTGCATCGTTTGTTGCTATAATATCTAAAGAATTTAAAATTATTGCACGTTTTTCATCCTGATAAACGACACCCACTTCAACGATATCATTAAATAATGTAGAACGATTATTTGAAATTGAGTCTTGCATACTAAACTTTGCAAGATTATTTCGGAAGATGGCGAAGTCATCGAATGTGAAACTCATAAAACCATCACTATTGGAAGGTACGATTTTATGAGCTTGATTTTCTTGAGGAACGGTGTTTTTAAAAATATTGATTAAGCTTTTTGTAGAATCTTCTGCTTTGGTAATGCCATTAAAATAAATCTCATTTTGATTGAGTTCAACATCTGCTACTATATATTCAGTAAAGCTATTTAGCTCAATAGAATCTTCAATAAACATAGACTTAACAAACTCACTATTCGGCCTCAAACCAATTGAGAACGTTTTATCATTACTGGTTGTATTAAATACTTTATCTAGGGTAACAAATTTTTTAGAGGGAGTAAAAACGTTTTCAACAATGGACTTAGATGAGGACGCAAAAAATGTACTATCAATTACGGTGCTATAAATGGACTTGTCGTTTATTGTTGATTTAATAATCGTTTTTTTATTATAAAGTAGGCTTTCTTCTTTGTAATCTGTAAGGGAATCAGTATGAAATAATTCATCATGAAATTGAGTGATTACTGAGAATTGTAAACTATCTTGAGCGTCATGAGAAAAGCACATCAATAATTCTTCAGATGGCTTTAAAACAGATAAATTGGTTAGTTTATTCTGAAGTGTTTTAAAAGAATTAGTTTTTGAAAATTTTTGTAAAAAATCATTATTATTAACTGCACTTTTTAGGCTTTCAATATTTGAAGCTTTAATGATTATAGAGGCATTTGAGGGTGCAAAATCAAGAAGTTTTGTTTTTTTTGTTTTTGAATCAGCGCAACTAACAATTAATATAAGTAGTAGGGGAATGAAAAAAAATCTCATGAATACCTTTAGTTTTTTACAAACCTAGTATTTTTTTTAATGCATTAAAAGTTTATAATTCTAACTTTAATTGTTCTGGGAGTAATCGGAACGATTTTCGATGATATTTGGTAATACCATAGGTGCGTATAGCGGCTCTGTGCTCTTTGGTTGGGTAACCTTTATTTTGTTTCCAATTATACATTGGAAATTCTTCATGAATTTTATTCATGTATAAATCACGATAGGTTTTGGCTAAAACAGAAGCTGCCGCAATACTTAGATATTTACTATCTCCTTTCACAATGGTTTTATGTGGGATGCTATTGTAACATTTGAATTTATTCCCGTCCACAATTATAAACTCAGGTGCTGGTTCTAGCTTATCTATAGATTTGTGCATAGCCAAAATGGACGCATTTAAAATATTAATATTATCAATCTCTTCCTGAAATATATGGGCAACTCCAAAGCTTACGGCCTGTAGCTCAATAACAGGTTTTAAAGCAAAACGCTTTTTTTCGCTTATTTGTTTGGAGTCATTTAAAATACCATTGCTAAAATCCTTTGGTAGTATAACCGCAGCCGCAGTAACTGGACCTGCTAAACACCCTCTGCCAGCCTCGTCTGTGCCACATTCTAAAATAAAGCTTGAATGATTTTTTAATAACATAAGGCTAAAATATTGATAAAATAATAATATGATCTATGAATTATTATGTGTACCTAAAAAAGATCCTAGACATTTTATCATATTTTCAATTGACTTTTGAAAATTGACAATTTCGTTAACTTTTTTTAATGATTTTGTCATAATAAAGATATTGTTTTTGATAATTCCGTAAAACACCAACAGGCTAAATTTCGTGTTTACTTCTTTTTTTGGTTATGATTTTTGTTTTTCCATGAAAAAAATTGCAAGTTTGTAAGGACTAACTCATAATAAATATTCATTCCTCTTTAGGATAAATGAATAAATATTTAAAATAAAGCCTGCTGTTATAGCCGGCTTTATTTATTTGAATGACTTTTGAGGGAGTGCTTTAAAGAAGAATATGTTTATTAGAATATCCATTAAATTCACTGAATGTTTAGTTGTTTCCTAGATCTCTTTGTTTCTTAAAGAAATTATTAAGAAATTTACAATTGATTAATTCAAAAAAAAATCTATGAAATTGAAATTGACTTGGTTGTTGACATATCTTTTCATGTCAATAACTATACTGATCAATGCTCAACAAAATCAAATTTCTGGTACTATTTCTGATGAAAACGGATTGCCTCTAGAAGGGGTTACCGTTGTGATTGATGGTACAAACAGGGGAGTTGTTTCAGATTTTGATGGAGTTTATGCCATCTTCGCCACCGAGGGAGAAGAATTAAAAGTCAGTTTCATTGGTATGAAAACTCAAATAGTAGTTGTTGGTATTGAAACAACTATTAACCTGACGATGAGAGAAGATCTGGAAGATTTGGAAGCAGTAATAATTACTGGGTATCAAAATGTAGAAAGAGAGCTTTTTACCGGTGCTTCTCAAACGATTAAAGCTAAAGACATTAAGTTGGATGGAGTAGCAGATATTTCTAGAGCTCTTGAAGGTCGTGCTGCTGGTGTGAGTGTGCAAAATGTGACAGGAACTTTTGGGGCGGCTCCTAGAATCACCATAAGAGGGGCGTCGTCTATTTTAGGAGATACCAAACCAATTTGGATTATTGATGGGGTTATTCAAGAAGAAATAGTGAATTTATCTGTATCAGATTTGGTTTCTGGAGACCCTAACACACTTTTAAGTTCGGCTGTAGCAGGTTTAAATCCTTCTGATGTAGAAAGTTTTGAAATTTTGAGAGATGCATCAGCTTCAGCCTTGTACGGTGCGAGAGCTTTAAATGGGGTTGTGGTAATTACCACAAAAACAGGTAAGAAAAACCAAAAGCCAACGGTTAATTACTCTGTGGAAGTAGCAGTAAGGGATGTTCCTAGGTATAATAATTATGATCTTTTGAATTCCCAAGAAACGGTTTCTATATATAGAGAAATGGAATCTAAAGGGTTTTTAGATTTACCGACCTCTTTTCAGGGCAGATATGGTGGGATTTATAATATTATGTATCGGGCTATTGATAATTTTGACTCAAATACTGGGCAATTTCAGCTGCGAAACACACCCGAGGCAAGAGCAAAATTTCTTCAACAGTACGAATTAGCCAATACAGATTGGTTTAATACCCTGTTTAGGGCAACACCAACACAAACGCATACTTTAAGTTTTTCAAGTGGAAGTAATAATTCAACTTCATATGCATCTATAGGATATTACTCAGATCCTGGATGGACAATTGCAGATCGGGTGAGACGACTTACAGGGAACTTAAGGAACACTTATTATTTATCAAATAATAAATTAAAAATTACAACCCAACTTATTGGTTCATTAAGAAATCAATTGGCTCCTGGTTCAAATAGTAGACAAGAAGATGTTGTAGGCGGCTCGTTTACTAGAGATTTTGATATTAACCCGTTTAGTTATGCACTTAATACGAGTAGAGCGTTAAGACCAAGAGACAATGATGGGAACTTGGAATACTCAAGATATAATTGGGCTCCTTTTAATATTTTAGAAGAAATTGAGAATAATTCACTAGAATTGAATGTGTCTGATATTAAATTTCAAGGGCAGGCGGAATATCAGATTAATGATAATTTAACTTATAACTTTTTAGGATCTGCAAGATTTGTAACTTCAAATGGTGAACAATCGCAAACTGAAAATTCTAACGTAGCGGCTGCATATAGAGCCGATGAAACAACGATTGTTCAAGATTCAAATACGTTTTTGTTTAGTGATCCCGATCAGCCAAATTCAAGGCCCAGAGTAGTGTTGCCAGTTGGAGGGATTTTAACAACTAGTAAGAATACATTAACTACTTATACCTTCAGGAACACTATAGATTTTAATAAAACCTACAATGATATACATGGTTTGAGAATTTATGGTGGACAAGAATACAGATATACCGATCGAAGTAGAAGTTCTAATACAGGATACGGATATCAATTTTCTAGAGGTGGAACTGTATTTACTGATCCTGATATTCTAAAAAAGGCTATTTTAGAAGGCAATGATTACTTTTCTTCTTTTGAAACTCGCCAACGTGAGATGTCTTTTTTCGCTAATGTAACTTATGATTATAATAAGAAATACGTTTTAAATGTTACAGGAAATTATGAGGGCTCAAATAGAGCTGGAAAATCTAAAGATTCAAGATGGTTGCCAACGTATACCTTGGGCGGGAAATGGAATGTTGATAAGGAAGATTTTATAAAAAAATCGAATATAGTATCCAGTATGGCATTTAGACCCAGTTATGGGTTAGTGGCTTTATTGGCTGATAATGCTACGAATAATTTACCAGTATTTAGAAATCAAATAACAGATAGGCTTTTTTCTGCTGATAGAGAGAATCTTATTGAAATTGAGGATTTGCAGAATACGGAATTAACTTGGGAAAAAACCCTAGAATTGAACTTAGGGCTAGATATGGGATTCTTTAATAATAGAATTATGATGAATCTCGATCTGTATTCTCGAAAGGGTAAGGATTTAATTGATCTTATACGAACCACAGGAATTGGTGGGCAGTCTATTAAATTAGGTAACAATTCAGAAATGTCTACAAAGGGTATCGAGTTTCAAATTAATACTGTAAATATTGACACGGATAAATTTAGCTGGAGAACAGGGTTTAATATTTCACATTTTAAACAGGAGGTTACCTCTTTAAAGCAAGAAGCTAATGTTTTTGATTTAATTACAGGAACAGGAAGAGGAAATGCTGTTGGTTTTCCTAAAGGATCCTTGTTTTCATATAAGTTTGAAGGTTTAAATGAGTTTGGTTTACCAAAGTTTCTAACAGAGCTTCCAGACTATGATCCAGCAAATCCTTATGATTTGATAGATTTTCAAGACACTGATAATGTTTTAGATTATTTAGTTTATGAGGGGGGCACAGACCCTAATTTAACAGGTGGATTATCAAATAACTTTAAATATAAAAATTGGGATTTTAGTTTCTTTATTTCATTTTCAGCGGGAAATAAAATAAGGCTTACACCATCGTTTGCCTCCGAGTATACAGATTTAGATGTATTTCCGAGAGAGTTTGTAAATAGATGGATTGCTCCTGGAGATGAGAATATTACTAATGTGCCAGTTATAGCTTCGCAAAGTGTAATTCAATCTTTTGGAGAGAATAATTTGGAGCGAGCTTATAATGCGTATAATTATTCAACCGAACGTGTTGCCGACGGAGGATTTGTTAGAATGAAGAATATAACTTTGGGATATTCTTTAGATCAACAAACAATTAAAAAGTTAGGACTTTCTAATTTTAGAATGACTTTACAAACAACGAACCCATTTTTGATTTATTCAGATTCTAAACTAGGAGGTCAAGACCCCGAGTTTTTTAGATCTGGAGGTGTAGCGTATCCAATTTCAAGATTATTTACATTTTCACTCTATGTTGGGTTCTAAAAAAAGTACAATGAAAAACATCAAATATAACATACTAAAAGTGGCGTTTTTGTTTTTGTTAATATCCTCTTGTGATGAGGTTTTAGACGAAACACCCGATAATAGAACAACAATTGATAGTCCTGAAAAAATTGCAGAATTATTGGTAGGAGCCTACCCTGAAGCGGCTTATGTTCCGTTTTTAGAACCAATGTCTGATAATGCGGGAGATAAGGGATTTAGTCAAACTAGTGAGTTTAGAGTAAACCAACTCATGTACTTTTGGGAGGATATTAATGATATTGACGAAGATACACCTACCAATTATTGGAATGAGGCTTATGAAGCCATAGCCCAGGCAAATCAGGCGTTAGCCTCAATTGAAGAGTTAGGCGGGGGAGATGAGTTAAATAGTTTAAAGGGAGAGGCTTTGTTGTGCAGAGCGTATGCACATTTTATGCTTGTAACTATATTTTGTAAACCATATAATCCGACAACTGCAGGCTCAGATCTGGGCATAACATATATTACTAAACCAGAAACGGTTTTATTAGGGGACTATTCTAGGGGAACTATTGCTAATGTTTACGAAAATATAAAAAGAGATTTAGAAGAAGGAATAAACCTCATTGAGGATGATTATTCTGTTCCTACATTTCATTTTACCAAACGTGCGGCGAGTGCTTTTGCATCACGCTTCTATTTAGTAACGGCAAACTGGGATAAAGTAATAGAACATAGCAATAAGGTTTTGGGAAGTTCGAATGAGATAAATGAATTGAGAAATATAGCAAATATAACAGGAAGCGGACTAACATTTCAGCAACAAGTAGGCCTGTACACAAATTCTACTTTGGAATCTGCAAATTTGTTATTGGTTTCATGTGCTTCTATTTATAATCGAATGGAGGGTGTAGCTCAATATCAATTGAGTCAAAATTTAGTGAATACGATATTCAGCGCAAACATTACTGGAAAATCTTGGGCCTATAATATATTTACACGAGGTGGAGGAGAAAACAATCTTACACCCAAATATCAAGAATATTTTAAAGTAACCAACCAAGCGGTAGGTATTGGTATTCCTTTTGTGACCTTTGTTCTTTTATCAACAGATGAAGTTTTGTTGAACAGGGCGGAAGCCTATGCAATGAAGGGAGAATTACAAAAAGCTACCGACGATATTAATATATCACTTCAGGTTAAAACTACGAATTATAATTCCTTAACAGATTTATTATCCATAAATACAATTAACAACTTTTATCAAGGATTAACAGGTACTGAATATACTCCTTATTATAATATACCGAGCCCATCACTTCCTTTGGTAGCTGCAGTACTCGATATAAAAAGAACTGTATTTTATAATGAAGGGTTGAGGTGGTTCGATGTTAAGCGGCATAATATTGAAATTAACCATCGAGATATCTTCGGTAATAGTTATAAATTGCCTAAGGACGATTTAAGACGAGTAATTCAAATTCCGGAGGCAGCTCAATCTTTTGGAATAGCAGAAAACCCAAGGTAATATGTTTTTAAAAAAAAATAGAGTTATGAAAAAATATATGAGAATTATACTAGCTATTGTTAGTGTCTTGAGCTTTATGTCATGTAGCAATAGTGGTGATAGTGTAGGAGAAAGTCAAATTGATACAAGTACTCCAATATTAAATAGATTAGACGTTTGGTTGCGTTCAAATTTTGTAGAACCTTATAATATTGAAGTATTGTATAAATGGGATATAAATGATACTGATATAGATAGGTTTTTACATCCACCTTTACAATCTAGTGTTCGCCCAGTTGCTATTGCTTTACAGAAAGCATGGGTAGAGCCGTATACCGAGGTTGGTGGTGTGGATTTTATTAAAAATATTGCACCCAGACAATTTACATTTGTGGGTAGTTTTAATTTTAACCCGAACACGCCAACAATCACTTTGGGTATAGCCGAGGCTGGCACTAAAATTACTTTATTTAATATTGATTATTTAGACTTTAGTGATATTAATAGTATTAAGGAGCCTTTAAAAACAGTACAACATGAATACGGACATATTCTAAATCAAAATATTCCGTATGATCCCATATATAATCAAATTAATCCTCAGAATTATAATGCAAATTGGTTTAATAGAACTGATGAAGAAGCTAGGGAACTAGGTTATATAACGGCATATGCTTCGAGCCAAGGTAGTGAGGATTTTGTGGAAATGGTTTCTGAAATGCTTACTAACTCCAAAACAGGTTTTGATGCGATTGTAAATAGTATTCTTAATCCAGAATCTAAAGCAATTATTAGACAAAAAGAAGCGATGGTTGCAGATTACTATAGTACAAATTTTGGGATTGATATCTATGAATTACAGGAGTTGGCTTATAAAGGAATGGTAGAACTGGTAAAATAAGAACTTATGAAAAGTATGTATAGAAAATATTTTGCAATTAGTTTATTAATTCTATGTTTTTTCTCATGTAATAATGATGACAATCAAGTACTTTTTGAGGATTCGCCAGCAGAACGGATTGCTCAAGGAAATTCAGAAGTGTTAAGTTTATTGACATCAGAAGCGCAAGGTTATAGAGGCGTCTATTTTACTAAAAATGATGAGTTTGGTGGGTTTACATTTTATTTGAAGTTTAATACGAATGGTACCGTGGATATGACTTCAGATTTTGATTTAGAAACCGCAATAGAATCATCTTCATTTGAGGTCAGGCTTGGCACAACTACCGAATTAGTTTTTACTACAAGAAACCATATTCAAAAGGTTAGCGATCCTTCAACTGATGGCTTAATTGGAACTGGTTTTAAAGGAACTTCAGTGTTTCAATATTATGGAAATGAAAATGGGAATCTAGTTTTTAGAGACGTACGGAATAAAAATTCCAGTTTCTTAGAGCTTTCGCCAACAGGTTTTGCAAGTTTTGAAGCAGAAAGTATAATGGAGGCTGAAGCTTCTCTTGCTCAAAGGCAAAATATTTTACCAACTATTGATTCTTCCGTATTTCAGTTGCTTACAGTTCAAAACAGTACAGGTACTTCTAATTTTGACTTTAATTACGATGCCTTGAGGTTATATGCTAACCCACAAATTACATTGTCAGATGGTAATGTAGTTGAGTATAATTTTGGATTAAATTTTAATGAAACTGGATTTGTTGTTAGTCCAGCATTTGAATATGAAGGAGAGGTTTACGAAGAATTTTTGTATGACGAAAATTCATCTAGTTATGTGTCTTCAGTTAATGGTACTACAGCAACCGTTTACTTGAGTAATACACCGTCATTTTTTAAAGATGATGTAAATGGTATAGGAAAGGTGGGGCGTCAAATTTTCATTTCTTTTATTGAAGATGGGGTGAATCCTCTTACGTCACCAGGCTTTAACAATCTTATTGAGACTATGGAGTTTAATGTTACTCAAACCGACGGTCGTTCAGATTGGGTCTATTCTGGACTGGCCTATTTTGCAGTACCTGACCCATCTGGCGATGTTCGCGTAGATGTATTTTTTTCTAATCCTAGTAATCCTAATCTTGAAAGAGCCATATACTTGTTAAAACCGGTAACAGAAGATAATAAACTATTTTTGACCTTTGAAGGAGTTACAAATCAACTCGGTTTTGAATTGTTCCAGCAGTTATCTCCTTTTGTGCAATTCTGGGCTAGTGTTGAGGGTATGTATTATACAGATGAAGGTACTTTTTCTAGTGATATTGTATCTTACCCAAATTCCTCAGGAACCTTTACAAGTTTGAGCCAATCAAACTTAAGAACCTATGGCTTGTGGTTAAATTAATAAAGCTTTTAGAGTTAAATAAAAGTGATGTAAATAATTTTTTCAAATTATAACGTTATCATATTTTGTGTTTACCTTTGCGGGGTTTTATAACAGTTATGGGAAGATTTGTTTGTGTTTTACTTTTGGTTTGTTTTATAAGCAATGTTAATGCTCAAGATAAAGTAACTCTAAATGAGGGAGAATCCAATGAAAATACTATACAAAACGATTCGCTTGCTCCTGTTAAAAGAATGTCTTCTAATAAACCTGAAGGGGAAGAAGATGAGGTGCCTAAAATTCAGGATTATCTTATAATATCTCATGAGAATGATACGACTTATGTGGATACCTCATTAACGGTATACAAAGATTACAAGCATAATTATTTAAGAAAGGATAATTTTGGATTGATTCCATTTTCAAATCTTGGGCAAACCTATAACACATTAACGTATAACTTTGAAAATACCAGATTAATGCCAGAATTTGGTGCAAGAGCGAGGCACTTCAATTACATGGAAGTTGAAGATATTAAATATTACCGTGTTCCAACTCCGTTTACAGAGCTATTCGCAAGAACTGCATTTGAACAAGGTCAATTATTAGATGCTTTTTTTACGGCTAATATGTCTCCCCAGTATAATTTTTCAGTAGCTTATAAAGGGTTGCGTTCTTTGGGTAAATATCAACACATACTTACAAGTACTGGTAATTTTAGATTTACATCAAACTACCAAACTAAAAATAAAAGGTATAATGTTAAAGGACATATTACTATTCAGGATTTATTGAATCAGGAAAACGGTGGACTTGATGACTTTAGTGTAGAAAATTTTGAGAGCGGCGATCCAGAATTCATTGAACGATCCCTGTTGGAAGTGAATTTCGAAGATGCTGAGAGTCTGCTTGAAGGGAAACGATTTCATTTAGATCATAGTTATGCGGTTTTAAACCCTAATGATTCATTAGTAAATAATGATTTAAGTGTAGGTCATACCATTTCGTATAGTGATAAACAATTTTCTTATAGCCAAGTTACAGCTCAGACGGATCTATTTGGAGATTCTTTTAACGGGAGTAATTTACTTGATAGATCTGAGATTACAGATCTATACAATCAATTTCGGTTAAATTATAGTAATAATATTATTGGAGATTTACAAGTTAACGTTAGCAATAACAATTACAACTATGGTTATAATAAACTAGTAATTCTTGAGGGCGAGACCATAATCAATAGGCTTAAAGGAAATATATTCGCAGCAGGAGCAAAATATCATAAATACTATAAAGGTTTTGAACTTAATGGAGATGTTGGGCTTAATGTATCTGGAGATTTTGATGGTAATTATATCAAGGGAGACGCAATGTTTAAAATCACTGATGATATTTCTGCAAAAGGCTCTATAAATCATAGTTCAAAAGCGCCTAATTTCAATACCTTATTATATCAAAGTAATTATATTCATTATAATTGGCAGAATAAGTTTAATAATGAAGAGACTCAACAAATAGCTTTTGAAATTGAATCTAAAAAGATAGCAAAAGTTACAGTTGATTATTCCACTATTGATAATTATGTTTATTTTAAGGAAGATGAGAACACAGGACAAGTAGCACCATTTCAAAACAGTAAAACTATTAATTATTTAAGGGTTCGTTTTCAAAACGAAATTAAGTTTGGCAAATTTGCATTAAACAATACTATTGAATACCAAAATGTAAAAGATCAAGATACTATTTTAAATGTGCCAGAATTCAATACACGTAATACATTGTATTTCTCTTCGCATGTGTTTAAAAAAGCCTTGTTTTTACAAACAGGAATAACGCTTAATTATTTCACCAAGTATTACATGAATGCCTATAATCCTATATTGGCAGAATTTTATGTCCAGAGGGATAGACAGTTTGGCGACTTCCCGCGATTAGATTTTTTTATTAATGCAAAGCTGCGAACAGCACGGTTGTATTTAAAATTTGAACATTTCAATTCTCCCTTTACGGGTTATAATTATTATTCTGCACCCTATAACCCCTACAGAGATTCTATAATACGGTTTGGTTTAGTGTGGAATTTTTTCATGTAATGTTTTAATTATTCTAAAGGCGTTCAAATAGGGTTTAGGATTATTGATTATAAGTCTTGTCTGGGCCTCGTTACGTTCTATTTATATACTATACTTAATGTATATGGATTATGAATTAAGTTATTATGAGATGGTTTGGCCGTTTGTTGGGAAGTGGGGATTATGTATTTCTATTAAGGTATTAAATATTCAATCGCTTTATATGAGGGATAGTCTTCTATAATAAGTTTCAGTGTTTAGTTTGGTATATAATAGGTATAGGTTCGTATTAAAGTATCAAAAAAGATTATGAGTGTATTATTAAGTTTAGTTATATTAAAAAAAGTGGATTGATAAACTACGGTTTATTAGGGAGTTAAAAGTTTTGGTAAAAAAAAGGCAAAAAAAGCTTAAAAAAAGTTTGTTTAGTATGAGGGAATGGTGGTATATTTGCAGCCGCTAAAAACGGCAGTATAGTTGTTTAGAAAGCGATAGGTTCATAAGTAGTTTTGAGGTGTAAAAATAAGGTTAAAAAAACTTTAAAAAATTTCAAAAAAGTCATTGTGAGAATAAAAAAGGGTTGTATGTTTGCAGCCGCTAAAAACGGCAGTAGTTGTTTGAGGTAAAAGTTCATAAGGAAGTTGATTTTGAGATTTAAAAAGAGTTAGAAAAAACTTTTAAAAAAAATATCAAAAAGCTATTGTGGAATAAAAAAAGGGTTTTATATTTGCACCCGCTTAGCAAGGAAACAAGTTAAGCAAACAAAGAAAAAAA